>JBAXNG010000028.1:0-65459 GCA_037133875.1 Verrucomicrobiota bacterium
CACTGGGATTGTTCTGATGAATGCCTCGGGGCTTGCCCCGAGGATCTCTTTACTGGTTCGCGTACTACGACAAACACCAATTTTCTCCAGATAACCGATTCGTGCTTAGCAACAGGGTGAGCTTCGAGCACCGGTCTCCGACAGCCGACGATGTGATTGAGGTCGGCATGGTGTGATTTACATGACAACGACAAGTGGATCCCGCTTGGTATCTCGCTAGCGTGGTGCTGGCAGCAGGGCTGCATGCTCCAATGGATCCCCGGAGGCTCGGTTGAGGTGATCTGGATTCAAACGCCGCATTTGTTTGAAGTTCAAACACAACGCCGCGTTGATCTGGGCAACTTCAAGCTGCATCCCGCATACAAACGGGAATGGCGAGTGGACACGCATCCGCGGCTGAGTCGCGACGAGCGGTTTGTGTGTATTGACTCCCCATACACAGGGCAGGGACGCCAACTGCACCTCATTGATATTGCAGATGTCGTATTACGGTTGGCGCATTTGAGTTTTTGGATCGGCTGTGTGGGAATTTCTTGTAATGGTGTTGAGGTGAGTTTGGGCCATTTTTAGGGCCCTGTCACCGAGGGGTTACGCGTTCACGTAACTACCCAACGATTCTTGAATGCAATAGTCTACTGGTGTGAACTTCGTTTGTTGCCTCCATTTGTATTTGGCTTTTGGCGCACTTCGTTGTCACTGCGCAACCCGCGGTGCAAAGTCTCGCGCAGATAATGCAGGTGTCAGATTAAGCGTGATTTGCGGCGATTCATCGTGCGAATTGCAGTGGCTAACCCATTGCCATTTTCGATAGGAATTCAAAATCGTGATACCATCTATGTCGTATTCCACACCCACACTTTCACGGCGGCATTTTTTACGCGGTAGCACTACACTCCTCGCGCTTCCATTTCTCGAGTCACTCGGCTTTCGACGGTTCGCATCTGCGGAGCCTGTAGTTGCACGACCCAAACGGGTGGTTTTCCTAGGGTTTGGCTGGGGTGTGACACGCGAAACCTGGTTTCCTGATGTGAAGCAACAAGGGTCTGACTACGTTCTGCCGGAAGGCCTTTCTCCGCTCGCGCGGCACAAGAGTGATTTCACGATCGTGCAGGGCTGCACCAACAAGTTTAGCAACGAGGCCCATTGGGGCAGCACATTCTGGCTTACGGGTGCAAACCGCTATGCAGAGCCAGGCCAGAGCTTTTGTAATAGTGTTAGTGCGGATCAGGTTGCGGCTGCACATCTGGGCAAGGATACGCGTTTTACTTCGCTGCAACTCAATGCAGTTGATGCAGAGAAGCAGGGACACGGACCTGGGCTCTCGCTTGCATGGGATGAACGGGGTAAGCCAGTGGCTGGCCACGACAACCCTGTTGCTACATTCCACAAACTCTTTTCCGCCGAGAACACGTCACTCGAACAACGTCAGACGATGCTTGTAGAAAAACGCAGCATCCTCGATGCACTGATGCAAGATCTGGTGCGGGTGAAACGCGGATTATCGAGAGATGACGTTGCGAAGCTAGACGAGTACGCGCAGAGCATTCGCGACATCGAAACACGGATTGGTAAGGAAGACCAATGGCTTAGCAGACCGAAAGCAGAGCCTCCCATTACTGAGCCCAAGCCGGGACTTGCCGGGCGTGAGGAGATTAAGGCTATGTATGATCTCATACTCGCCGCGATGCAGACGGACAGTACCCGAGTGGTGACCTATCGCCAGCCGGTGGACAGTTTGTTAAGCAGCATAGACGTTCCCTATAGCGGTCACGACCTTAGCCACTATGAGCGCTCCCAAGGTGATCGTATGGAGTTCTCGCAAAAGAAGGACGCGGCTCAAAGCGCCTTACTTGCCGGGTTGATTGATAAATTGAAAGCTACGAAGGAACCCGATGGTTCGAGCCTCCTCGATCACACAGTGATTGTATTCGGTAGCAACATCAGTTCCGTGCACTTTCTTAATAACTGTCCGACGCTGATCGCAGGTGGAGGAGCAGGTATCAAGCTCGGAGAGCACCTCGTTCTGCCCAAAGACACCCCTCTTTGTAACGTCTGGCTGACGATCCTGAATGGTCTCGGAGTAAAGGCAGAACGACATGGCGATAGCAGTGGCGTTGTAAAGCAGCTGATCGCTTAACGCACGAGGGCCTATAACCAAAAGAAATCACAGATGAACAGGTCTCCCCTCTTTGCAGTGTTACTGCTAGCACAGACATCTGCGTTCGCTGCCGATACCTCTGGGGCGATTCTAGACCAAAGTCAGCGCACATTTTTGAAGGAGCATTGCGTCGAGTGTCACGGTGCGGAGAAACAGAAAGGCAAACTCCGTCTGGATGATATTTTCTTTGGGTTGGACACCGTGGAACGTGCGGATCAATGGCAGAAGATCCTTAATCAGGTCAACTCCGGTGAAATGCCGCCGGACGATGCGAAGCAGCCTGGAGCCAATTTAAAGGCGGACTTTCTAGAGGCATTATCGCAGACCCTAGTCAAGGCGCGGCATACGCTAGGAGACTCAAGGGGGAAGATCGTCGTGCGGCGGTTGAATCGGCGCGAGTACAAGAATACTATCCGAGATCTACTCGGAGTGGAGATAGATGTGCGTGATCTTCCTTCTGATGGTGGCGCGGGCACTTTTGATACGGTGGGTTCGTCGCTCTTTATGTCGAGTGAACAAGTGGAGCAATATCTGGCGCTTGGTCGACGTGCATTGGATGACGCTTTCGAAGTGCACGCAACGCACGCGAAGAGTTTCAAGATCCATACCGAAATGGAAAAGGTTGCAGATTCCCAGCTCCGCTCGGCACAGGAGTTTTTGAGCAAAAAACTCGCGCCCTACCGGCAGTGGATCGCGGCTGTGGATGCCTCTTGTGAGAACCCGGAGAATCAGAGCAAGGCGGCAGATATTCGTAAGTTGGATGAGGTCACAAAGGAACCGCAGCGTTTCTATCGTCATTGGGCAGAGTTGAGGGATGCTCCATCGCCGGTTGAGTTCGGATTAAAAGACGCCGCTGAGGGCGAGTTTGCGAAGCAGCACTTTGATGAAACATCGAATGACGTGGCGAGTTACTTCCAGCTGCCACACGTCGATAAAGGCTCCTATCTGTTCGTATTTATCCTGCGACCGCAGGAAAGCGTCATTGTGCCTAAGAACTGGCCGCCTGGCCAATACACGCTGCGTGTCCGGATTGCCGGGTTGCAAGACACCTCTGCGGATCGGCACTTCATCGAGGTGGGCCACCCAAGTCAGCCAGGGGCGTTCGACATCATCAGTACGCATCAAGTCACGGGTACGATTGAACAGCCCCAGACCATCGAGGTTCCGGTTACCCTCACTAGCACTGGAAGTCGTACCTTTGCTATTCGTGAAAAGCGCCTCAACTCGCGGGAGCATGAAGTCGATATAGCTGTCGGATATCGGAACAAACATAAGACGTGGTATCCGCCGGCGATGTGGATTGACTGGATGGAACTTGAGGCAGATCGCCGCGCAAATGGGCCGCAATCAAGTGCTCCGGAGCTATTCGAAGACAGAAATTCGTCCATTCCCGAACGCGAGCAAGCACGACAAATTGTCGAAAGGTTTTCTCTGCGAGCCTTCCGCCAGATCCAGCCCGAGCCAGGCTTCTGTGAGAGTCTCGTCGAGCGTGTCTTTATGCCCCGGCGAAACGCAGGGGAATCGTTTGAATCGGCGCTCAAGGCGACTCTCAGTGTAGTGCTCGCTGCACCGGGATTTCTCTATCGGCCGGAATGTACATCCGTATTGACCCCTGTGATCGCTGAGAAAAACGCTCATCAGAGCGCGCAACTTTCGGGATATGAACTTGCCACCAGACTCTCCTATTTCCTTTGGAGTGCACCACCAGATCCAACCCTGCTTTCCCATGCCCAAAGTGGGACATTGTTCCAGCCTGAGGTTCTCTCATGCGAAGTAGATCGCCTTCTTGCCAGCCCAAAATCACGCGAATTTGTCACCGGTTTTGTGCAGCAATGGCTAGGGCTCGATCGACTCGATTTCTTTCGATTTAACGCGAAGTTATTTCCTAAGTTCGACGACAGTGTGAAAATGGCGGCGCGTAGCGAGGTTTTTGAAACATTCAGCCATCTTGTGCGGAATCGGGGAAGCTTGAAGGATCTACTAAAAAGTAATCAGGTGGTCATCAATGGGCTTCTCGCAAATTTTTATGGAATTGAGGGAGTGAGTGGTGACGCGTTTCGTCCCGTGTTCTTGGGGCCGGAATCTCCACGCGGCGGTTTGCTAGGGATGTCTGCCATTATGGCGATGGGAAGCAACGGCGAACGAACCAGCCCCGTAGAGCGTGGAGCCTGGGTGTTGCGTAAATTGTTACACGACCCACCACCCCCGGCGCCGCCTAATGTTCCTCAACTTAGTCGCCTTTCCTCTGAAGCGCTGAGTCCGCGCGAACGAGTTCTTGCACACCAAGAGGAGGCGCAGTGCCGCCAATGCCACCGGAAGATTGATCCCATCGGATTTGGGTTGGAGAATTTCAACGCCACGGGCCAATGGCGCACGACCGAGTTGTACACTAAAGCTAAGGGTGGGCGTAAGGATTGGCCAATTGACCCTAGTGGTGCCTTTTATAAAGGCCCTGAGTTCCACGATTTTTTCGAACTGCGCGAGCATCTCGCCAGCAGGGCTGACCGATTTGCGCGAGGCTTTAGTGAGTCATTAGTCGAGTATGCTTTGGGCAGGCCGTTCAGCTCTCTTGACGAACCTTTGGTTGCTGAGATGATTCACCGTGCGACCGGCAAAGAGCTAGCGGTTCGTGAGTTCGTACATGCCCTCGTAACGAGCCGGGAGTTTCAATCGAAATGAAGTGGCCAGCTCCGCTGCTCCCTAAAATGAATTGAGCTCGATTCACGACAAAATAGGCTAATCGCCATGCGGAATTTGGCCCAAAGCAAATTCCTAAAATCGTCTAAAGTGGAGGGCAACCGACGGGCGCGAGGGGGAACTATTTGTTCAACAGTTTCTGAATCGCTTCCGGGTTACGCGCTCGGCTCAGTGCTGTGTCATAAGTGATCTGGCAGGTGCTGTACAACTGGTGGAGGTAGCGGTCCATCAGTACCATTCCGTCTTTTCCTGAGACTTGCATGGTGGTTTCGATGTGCTGGAGATTGTTGTCGCGAATGTTATTCCGGATGGCTGGATTCGCGACCAGGAGTTCATAAGCAAGCACCCGCTTTTGTCTGTCAGCGGACGGCAGGAGATCCTGTCCCACGATGGCTTGTAGTGAGTTGGACAGCTGAAGGATTACTTGTCGTTGAGCGTTCCCTTCAAAAACTCCAACAATGCGTTCAATGGCCAATGCTGCCGTTGGTGAATGTAAAGTGGCGAGCACCAGATGCCCTGTTTCAGCCGCTGTCAAAGCGGTGGCGATGGTTTCATGGTCGCGCATTTCTCCAACAACAATAACATCTGGATCCTGTCTTAGTACGTGGATCAGAGCTCGGTTAAACGAGTGTGTGTCGGTTAACACCTCCTGCTGAATAACAATGGCGCGGTTGTTTTGGTGAACACATTCAATTGGATCCTCAATGGTGATAACCTTACAACGGCGTTCCCTGTTGATTTGATCGACTAAATTGTTGAGCGTCGTTGTTTTCCCCGATCCGGTCGGCCCTGTGATGAGGATAAGTCCGCTGGTGCGTCTCGCTATCTCTTCGAGCTTTTGCGGCAGCCCGAGTTCTTCACGGGTTTTGATGCGTTCGCCGCAGAATCGGACGCTAATTTCGGGAGATCCATTTCGTTTGTAGAGAGTGATTCGGACGCGACCTGCTGCAGAATGTGGTAGAGAAATACACAGTTCCCAGTCGCGTTCGAATGTCTTGCGGTGTTCATCGTTTAGGATGCTCATCGCCATCTCGGTGTTTTCGGATGGTGTGAGTGCATCGGCATCCGCAAATATGATTTCGCCGTTGATCCTGAATGTGGGCGGCACACCAGCCACTAGATGAAGGTCCGAAGCGTGCAGTTGCGTGGCTTGCAGGAGAAGGGTGCTAAGATGGTGATTCATCGAGAAGTAAATCGGTTCCAGTATCCACGGAGTTTCGTGAACATATTGGTGGATTTAATTTGGGTGAGTGCGGTGCGTGCCTCGTCGCACCTGGGGTTTAAATCGAGAGCGTGTTGGAATGAGGATTCGGCGAGCGCAGTCATGCCGAGTTCCACTTGGCAGTGACCAGCCTGGCACCACAGAATCCCGTTTGTGGGCGTAATGTTTAGAGCGGCTTGGGCGGACTTTAGGGCCAACGTAAACTTGCGGTAATAGAAGAAAACCCGCGAAGCCTGCCAATGGGTTCTCCAATCGGAGGGCGCGAGCGTGACCGCTTTCTCGAAGCAGTAGTCAGCGCGCTTTTCTTTTCTTGCGAACATGACATCAGCTCGAGCGAGCCAAAGATAGGCGCCCTGGCCGCGCTCTTCAAAACAGGCATCCGAGAACGCAAGCGCCGCTGCAAGGTCACCTTGACGTGCCAAGGCTACCGCCTTTGTAGCGAGCAGTTCGGGGCATCGAGGAAAGCGCTCAAGGGCTTTGTCTGCCCAGAGTTTGGCTTCGTGGAACTCTCCCAGCTCGATTAACATTTGGACCTGGCGGGTCCAAGCTGTGGTGTTTTGCGGGTTGAACTCGAGAACCTTTGCGAATGAACGGAGAGCCGGTTCGAAAAGGCCTTCATCAAAAAGGCGGCTTGCCTCCTCGAGATGGAGGTTTTCATCAGAGCTTTGGGATACCTCCTGATTGTGACTAACGGGCTGGCAACCTAGTTCGAGGTTGGTGAAGCGACTTATGGGGTTGGTGGATGCCATAACCAGTTATTGAAGGGCTTTCCGATGATGTTCGTATTCGGGACGATTGCCAATCCGAGTAAAAGTTTTTCAAGGAACCCATTCTCACCGATGTTAAATGGATCATGGCCCCCGCGGTTGATCTGAAAACTCTCAGTCGGCCAGATAAACCAGCTGCCCTCGGGAACCACTCGGCTCCCGCGTTGTGGCATCCCCCGGATGGTCGGGAATGACTCCCCATTGACTGTGAAGGTCTGCGTTTCGAAGACGATACGGTCTGAGGGCCCTGCGATGATCTTTTCGAATGCGTAGCCCCCGATTCGAAGTATGCCTGCGCGGTTTCTCTCGTCGATTTTGTACGCTACGTAATCGCCTCTTTTGATCGAGTCTGCGCCATCAAGGCGATTGATGAGAATGTGTTTTCCGTTCAGGGCGAGCGGCAGGAGCCAATAGTGGCGTATGGGATATCCAGCCAAAGGATAGATAACTTGCGCCAAAAGCAGAACAATCAGCAGAGGCTGTAATATTCTCCGAAGTATGCGCTGCTGTGGTGATTGGCTGGTGAGTAAGAAGATGAGGCTGCTCGCGTGTAGCGAGATCATGAGGGCATACGCTGTGTTGCCGAGCGGCCTCCCAATCCAGACCAATGCGATTAGAGACAAAGAGAGCCAGGTCCACCAAACGAGTCTTCCGGCTGGGTAATAGCCAGCATCCAGGAGACGCAGGCCAGGAATCAGGGCTCGCAGTAGCGAGATAAAATTGCCAATGCTGAGATCAAAGGTGCCTAACGAGATGCTCGTCCCGTTTTGAATATTGTGGGATTGAATGTATGCACGGAGTTTCCATACGAACATGTGGAGGTGACGTGTCCAATTGGCCCTGGGCGGGTAATACGGGTCCGAGGCCATATGCGATACGCTAGAGATATCGCTCCTGGTTGATATGAACCGAGTCATCGGGTTCGTAAAACTCCTGGGTGAGCTGGTGCTGGGATGTCGAACCGATTATTTCCTCAAACATTTTGGCCACATCTAAACAGCTCTTTCCGGGATGCCCCTGCACCGTGAGTTCAACGCTGCCGTCTGTAAGAATCACGATTTCGTATTCACGTGCTTTCATGATGTTATTGCTCCCAGTGACGAACTTTGAGTCGGATGGATTGATTCGGTTCGGTGGATTCTTCCACGATCGCATAACCGCGTGTGTTCATTTCTTCCACTAGGCGGCGGTGCACATGTGTTTGAATGACTCGGTTGCTGAGCTCCTCTCCGATCGTGCGCAGGAGGGTATCCGGCTGGCCTGTGCCCGTGACGCAGATGCTTGCTTTGCCTCTCGGGTCCCGGGCGAAGGTGACAGTGACACCGTCTTTGGTGACACTAATACGTTGGTCCCGTTCCAAAGTGTTGGTCACGATATCGCTGTTTTGAATATCGAGGGTTACGCCTCGTTGTCCGGTCTGACTGGATAGGACTGATGCGTCTTTTGCGTGAGTGACTTCACGAAAGCCAAGGGATGTTGCCGCGGCGAGAACGGTACTTGCGAATCCGGGCCATGAAGACACGACAATCGGGGTGATGATACAAACAACACTCATGAGATTGGTTTAGTAAATAAGACCGGGGTGGTGCGGATGTCTCACGAGGGAATTTGGAAAAGTTTTGGAGGCAACCATCCGGATGGTCCGAACTAGAACTCCATTCTGCGGCGCAACTCCGCTGGTTCCTCGTGCGCTTTGGGAACACTGGCATTCCGAGCGCGGCCTTCAGCCCAGCTCCGTAGAGCGTTGATTTGTTCGTCCATCGTTTTGGATAAAGGCACGGTTTCTCGAAGGGCACCGAGGATATGTTGGGTGGTAAGATGGGTGTTTTCGTAGAATGCGTCGTAGAGTGCGCTAATGATGGCTTCTTCAATTTCGGCGCCACTAAAGTCTTTGCTAGCCTGGACCAGTGTTTGGAGATCGAAGTCGGCAGGGTCTCTGCGTCGTTTGGTAAGGTGAATTTTGAAGATCTCCTCACGTTCAGCTTCAGCCGCGAGATCCACGAAAAAGATCTCATCGAGGCGTCCCTTGCGGAGCAATTCAGCGGGCAGTTTTGAGATGTCGTTTGCGGTGGCGACGACAAAGATGGGGGACTTCTTTTCCGACAACCACGTGAGGAATGTGCCGAAGACTCGCGAGGCCGTTCCGCCGTCACTTCCGCCGGAGCCTTGGGCTCCCGCGAAGGCTTTGTCTATCTCGTCCACCCATAAGACTGCGGGAGCGACGGATTCAGCGACGGCTATGGCGCGCCTGACATTCTCTTCTGAGGAACCGACGAGGCTGCCAAACATTCTACCCATATCGAAACGGAGGAGGGGTTGTTGCCACATGCTCGAAACCGCCTTGGCACAAAGACTCTTCCCGCATCCCTGAATTCCAAGGATCAGAATCCCCTTGGGTGGCGGGAGACCAAACTCGCGAGCGCTATCGGTAAAGGTCACCGCACGCTTTTGGAGCCAGTCTTTGAGAACCGAGAGGCCGCCGATTTTGGAAAAGTCTTCTTCGGTTTCGTAATATTCGAGAAGGCCACTCTTGCGTATGATTTGCTGTTTCTCAGCAAAGACGAGGCTGACGTCCTCTGCGCTGAGGCGTTGGTCCGAGACGATAATTTTGGCGAATACGTTTTCTGCTTCGCCGCGGGTGAGTCCGAGGGCGGCTTGTAAGAGCCGATTTTTACCGGCCGCATCGAGGTCGATTTTGACCTGCTTGAATTGGCTTACATCTTCGATAATGCGGTCGAGAAGAAGCGCGAGTTCCTCACGATCCGGTAGTGGGAAGTTTAAGACGGTGACTTCCTTCTCTAACTCAACGGGTACTTCCAGTGTCGAAGACACGAGGATGATGGTTTTGAAACTGTTCTTCAGGTGGATCGCAATTTCTTTGAGCCGGCGAATTACCGCGAAATTGTTCGGTTTCAAAAACGGGTGAAAATCTTTGAATACGAAGATAGCAGGCTCGACTTGTTCTATGACTTGATCGAGAGCCGCGAGTGGATCTTTGGTTTGGGGGTTCCTGTGTTTTTGAGATTGAATGGAGGTGCCTGCGGGCACGATGCCCATGCTGTAGGACCATTCGTAAACCTTCTTCTGGCGCCGCAACGCGATGGCATTAATGACTTCCTGGACCCGCGTTTCTTCGGTGGAGACGATGTATAAAAGGGGATAACGAGCCCGGATGAGTGTTTCGATTTCGTCTTGAATTTTCACAAGGGTAAAGAGGTGTTGAGAGATGTTGGTTCAGGGGGCTCTGCAAATTGAGTGAGATAGCGCTGTTTGAGTTGCAAATCGTCCGGATTCAATAGTTGCAGTAATTGGGCTATCTCGCGGGTGAGATTGTGCACGTAGATTGTTCCGTCGGGGAGAATCAGAATCTCGGACGTTTGCTCGGGAGTGGTCATGTCTATTCGATCAGGCGAAGGTTGAGCGTTTCTGCGATCTTTCGCGCATCGTCCAGTTCCGTAGGAGTCGTTTGTTTCTGGAACTCTGGGTGTTTTTGGGACTGCCAAGCGGGCCAGAATCCAAACATGAGGTGTACTTTCACCTGAGGTAAGCACGCGGCGATCCAGGTTGCGACCTTCTGCCAACAGCAATAAACGTGGCCCGGCATGAGTAGGTGGCGCACGATGAGTTCGCTGTCCTGATGTGCGAATTGCAGATTTTCCTGAACGACTTCGGAGTAGTTCCGAACGCCGGAAAGCTGGAAGGCGCAGGTGTCGTTGCCGAATTTGTAGTCGACGAGCCAGCAATCAAAAAGGCCCTGTAGATAGTCGCGGGACTGGCTGGAGGCGTGAGCGTTTGTTTTCCAAATCAAATAGGCCTCTTCGGGAAGGAGGCTGACGAGTTCGAGGACGTTCGGAAGGTGGACTGTGGGTTCGCCGCCGAGAATCATCACTGAACGTGCGCCGTTTTCGAGTGCTGAGGTTGCCTTGTGTGCGATTTGGGTGACGTTCATGGGAGTGCCGGCAGATGGGTTCCAACTGTCTGCACCTGTGATACAAAAGGAACACCTCATATCGCACCCGCTAAAGGCGATGGCGTACGTGGGAATGAGTTCGAGTTCGTCGGAGACTTCGATTTGTGACGAGAAGATGTTGGATCGCGCTCCTACTTTGCAGAATCCGCGTTGTCCTCTATGGCGATTGACTCCGCAGTGATGCGCACAGAGGTGGCAGTTTTCGAGTGATTGGAGAGCGGATGGGTGGCGGTGTGCGGCTAGTTCGGCGCGGTTTGTTATCCTGGAAGGAATGGTGGGGCGTAGTCGCGAGAGCATACCCAGCGGAACGTTATTTTCCGAGAATCCGCCGCCACCAGGGTTGCGGGGCGGTGGGAGAATCAGCGATGGATTTACGGAGGCGCTCTTCGATTGAACTGGGAAGAGGAGTGTTGGCTAGATCGTGTCTGAGGAGATCCTCGACCGTTTCGAATGTTTGTCCTTCTTGAATATGGGATTGAGTGCTTTCAGTTTCCTGATCGTTAGTGAGGTTCACTCGGTGCTGAAGTTTTTGAGGTTGGGGATCCATAGGATTATTCGGTTCGGTGGAACGCGGCACTGAATGCTTTGCGGGCTCTGTGTAATTTGCCGCGAACGGCGTCGCCGCTTTGGTTTGTAAGCTCGCCCATTTCCTCGTAGGAGAGCTGTTGGTCCGCGACTAGAAGAAGAAGTAGTCTATATTCGTCTGGAAGAGCTTGTAGCGTGGTTTGGATTCGTTCTCCTAACTCCGTGTTTTCCAGGACACGGAGGGGGCTTTCCGTATCACCAGGTGAGGATTCCAGGAAGCCTGGCTCCAGATTGTTGATCATCGTCCGATGATGCCAGGATTTGAGTAGGTTCTGACAATGGTTGATTGTGATCCGGTACAACCAAGTGCGGACACCCGATTCGCCCCGGAATTGATGTTGGTTCCGGTATGCTTTGAGCAGTACGTCGTGGGCGGCGTCCTCGGCTTGAGAGGCATTACCTAGCATCCTGAGGGCCAGATAATAGATAGGTTTGGCATGCTCCTCGTAGATCGCATCAAAAGCCGAAAGATCCGACGGTTCTCCATCCGGGTGCGATTGTCCGTGGGAGGGCGTATCCATTTCGGGAGTGGGGTAAGCGGGGCGTGCCATCTGTAATAAGACAGAGCTGATACGATTGGATCACGTTGGAATTTGAGTTTTTTTAGAGAGTACACCGATTTTTCGGACTGGATGCTTCTCGACGAGCTGTTTTACCCTTTTCCCAGTACGTATTGGTTGCCTAAAAGTGCCCTATGACTCGGTTGAATATTAGTGAGCAGGTGCCGTTTACTACGAAAGATGGCTCTACGATTCGGAGTATTCTGGATCTCGCGAATGCACCTGTGAAAAACCAGAGTCTGGCGGAAGCGACCGTGCCTTCGGGTGGGGCCACACAGCGGCATTATCACAAAATCTCGGAGGAGTTTTATTTTATCCTCGAGGGGCATGGAGAGATAGAGATCGATGGGATCCGCCAACCGGCACTCCCCGGAGACGCGATTTTGATTCCGGCTGGGTCTTGGCACACCATCTCGGCAAAAGAAACGCTGCGGTTTCTCTGTTGTTGTGCGCCGCCGTATTCCCACGAAGACACTTATTTTTAGAGTAGACGCGGAGGGCTTATACAGTTCCGCTGGACGGATGTGATTCGAAATTACAGCAGCGCTACGAGGATGCGATGGCGTGCGCTTCACGCTTGGTAATGTCGTGATTGGTATAGAGCAGGGCTCTTTTCTTACATACCGCAGCTGTGCTTTTCGTAAACTGATACCCTGAATCACAGCGTGTGATTTTCTTAAAATCTAAGCCATTCACTGTCATCCCCTCCTATGAACGCAATAGACTCACATTCCCGCCGCCGCTTTCTGCACGCAACCGCTGCATCCGTCGCAGCCGGGGCAGTTGCAACAATGCGGGCAACTGCAGCGACGGTGGCCCCCTCCAAAAACGAAAGACGTCGAATTGAAACGGATGTTTTAGTGTGCGGAGGAGGTTGCGCTGGCAGCGCAGCGGCTTTGGCAGCGGCTCGTTCCGGTGCCCGAGTTTTGCTGGTGGAAAAAGCGCCTTTTGCCGGCGGAATTGTGACAAGTGTCGGGTTACCTTACTTCGACGGTATTGCCAACATACGCGACAATCGAATTGTGGTTAGAGGAATTGCTCTGGAGCTGCTGTCCAAGTCTGGAGTCTGCGCGATGGATGCCAAAACAGTATCCCGGCACAATCCGACGATTCCGAATACGTTCGAATTTAAGGTTTTGCTTGATAGTTTGTTTCGGGAGCAAGGCGGCCGACTGGACGTGTTGTTTAACTCGGTGGTGTGTGATGTCGCAGCAGCTAATGGCCGAATCCAAAGTGTCACTGTTGCGAATAAGGATGGATTGGTGACGATCCATCCGAAAACGGTCATCGATTGTACGGGTGACGCTGATGTTGCGGCATGGGCTGGAGCTCCATTTGAACAGAACGCAGAAGTCCAACCCCTAACGCTGCATTTTCGGATTGGCAATGTGCAGAATGTTCCGGGAATTGGCAGTGCGTGCCAAAAGTCGCTTGAGGCTGCCAAAACTCGGGGTGAGTTGCCTTTTTATTATGGTCCGGGGATCATGTTTCTGTTCGCCAAAAATGAAGTCTACGTTCATGGCGTTAGAGTCCCCGCTGACCCGACTAATGCGGCTGATCTCACGCGAGCTGAGATTCAGGGGAGAGCAGACGCACTCACGATGTTCCGCGCTTGGAAGAAGGATATCGCCGCGTTCGCCGACGCGTATTTCTTAGAGGCGTATCCGTGGATCGGCGTGCGTGAGTCCCGTCGAATTGTGGGGCAGCATGTGCTCAACGAAGATGACCTCATGACGGGACGTCGATTCGATGATGCGATTGCAACGGGGTGTTGGTACCTCGATTTGCACCCCAACAAAACCACCATTGGTTCCGCGAATGATTTTAAGGCCGAGAAGGTGCAGCCTGAACCCTACGACATCCCGTATGCTTCGCTTGTTCCGCAACGGATCGAAAATCTGTTGGTTGCGGGTAGATGTCATTCCGCTACACGAGGCGCACATGCGTCTTCTCGTGTAACCGTGACAGCGATGGCTATGGGCGAGGCTGCAGGTGTGGCGTCCGCGCTTGCTTTGGAAGCCAAGAGCGAGGTTGGTGGCTTTAGTGGGGTCAAAGTCCGGGAGGAGTTGGTCCGCAAGAATGCGGGCCCGTTTACAACCGCATAGAATCTTCCACAGCGTCGCTATGAAACCCTCATCCAAATGGATCGATGTCTCGATCCCGGTGAACAACTCCATGCACACGTGGCCGGGTGATCCGCCCACGTTTATTTCAATGCATGCGGGCCTCGCTAAAGGGGATGTTTGTAACGTTTCCGCGCTTCAAATGAGCTCCCATTGCGGAACCCACATGGACTCGCCTGCGCACTTTCTTCCTAATGGGGCTACCATGGATGATTTGCCATGGGAGGCAGTCGTGGGGCCGGCGAGGCTTGTTGAAATTCAGGATCCCGAATCGATTAAGGTGGAGGAGCTGAAAGGCCTGAATCTGCAAGCCGGCGAGCGGATCCTGTTCAAAACACAAAATTCTCAGCGAAGTTGGAGTCTGCCCGGATTCGATCGGGATTTCGTTTATATCTCCAAAGAAGGTGCACGGTACCTTGCTGACACTGGGATCCAAACAGTCGGAATCGACTATCTGAGTGTGGGCGGGTTTTTCCATGACGGAATTGAGACCCATCATGCTCTTTTGGGAGCAAAAATATGGGTGATCGAGGGGCTCTGTTTTGCCGATGTGACGCCCGGATCGTACGAGCTCATTTGTTTACCCATTCGTTTTCAAAAAGGGGATGGAGCACCGGCTCGTTGTATTATCCGTGCAATCTAGAGGTGTGCAGAATCCAAGAACCTCCGGGGAGCGAACTCGTAAGGGTTAGGTGACGCCGTGGAGGTCTTCGGGTTTGTGGTGTACGTTCCGTAATCGGAATGCGTTTGGAGTCATGCCGGTGTGTTTTCGAAACTGCGCGGTAAAACTGCTTTGATCACAAAAGCCTAGCTCTTGCGCTACTTCAGAGAGGCTGTGCTGGCCGCCTCGAAGCTCATCACAAGCTTTGCGAATACGACATTTCGTCCAATATTGGTGAGGTGAAATCTGAAGCGATTCTTCAAAGCACCGCTGTAAGTGTCGCACTGACATATTACACACTTTCGCCAGTCGTTCGAGGCCTGGAAACTCGCTCAATTCTTCGCGCAACAAATCCGTCGCACGTGAGATCCGTGCGCTTGGTGAATCCTTCGGTGCTTTTCCCTGACATGCAATGGAAACACCGATCAGGCCGATCACTTCCTTTTTACGATTCCGCAGAGGGAATTTGTGCGTGATGTACCAATCGGGTAAACCTACTTCGTCCAAGCATAACTCGACCTTCCCGAGCAGCGGTTGACCTGTTGCGTACACAATCGCATCGTCAGCAAGATAGCCACTGGCGAGGGATCCGGGAGTCAGGTCCAAATCGGTTTTGAAGTACATCTCCTCTGGGTTCTCAAACCCGTGTCTGAGTGCCCAGGCCCGTGTTACAAAGATGGTTTCGCCGTCGCGGTTTTTGATAAAGTAATTTACGTCATCGAAGACCTCGAAGAGCGACATAACAATGGTGTCAAGAGTGACTAAGCTCAGGAACTCAGCCTGTCGCTTGAGTCTCATTTGTCTGTTGCTTGGCGTTTTTGGCATAGAAGTCGACACGTGCTCTACATACCGCTCACGTGGACTTTGTTTCAATGGAAAGCGTCGGTTCACCTGACCGATTTCGTGTTCCTCCTCTCCCTGACTATGAAACCTATCGTTCAAATTTCACTCGATCTTACTAACATTGACGAAGCCCTTGAGACTGCCGCTATCGCAATCAGAGCCGGTGCTGATTGGCTCGAGGCCGGTACACCGCTGCTCCTTGCAGAGGGGTTGCATGGTGTGCGAGCACTGCGCCGTGCATTTCCGAATGTGCCGCTTGTGGCGGATCTCAAGACGATGGATGGTGGCTATCTTGAGGCCGAAATGATGGCGAAAGCGGGTGCCACGCATGTGGTGGTTATGGCACGTGCACATGCGGAGACCATCAAAGTTGTGGTACAAGCCGGAAAAGATCACGGAGTGCAGGTGATGGGGGACAATCTCGGATGTCCTAACATGGTGGACGGGGCAAAATTACTCGAGGACCACGGTTGTGACTTCGTCATTCATCACATCGGATATGACGAGCGTCGTGGAATTGCGTCCGCCGGAAATCGGATGCCTAGCCCGTTGGATCAGCTGCGCGAAGTGGTCGAGGCTGTATGTGTTCCGGTGCAGGCTGTGGGCGGGTTAACGCTTGAGCAGGCGATTCGCTGTCCGGAATACGGGGCGCCGCTGGTTGTGCTTGGGGCTCCTTTAACGATCGATGCGGACGCATTCAAAACAGCAAATGGCGACCTCGAGGGTTCGTTGCGTCTGATCTGTGAGAAGGTGCACGCCTATGGAGACGTGGCAGTTCGCACTCGTTGATCCCGCGCTACATTGAACTGATTTTGTTATGAATTCACCAGCTGTTGTAAATTTTGCATCGGTTAAAGGCTCCGTCGAAATTCGTGAAATCCCACGTCCATCAATTGGAGAGGACGATGTACTTCTGGAAGTTTCAAGTGTGGGAGTCTGTGGAAGTGATCTGCATCAATGGACGGCGGATCACTCGTGGCACGTCGAGTATCCAGTGGTGTTAGGGCACGAATTCGCCGGCAACGTTGTGGAGGTAGGATCCAAGGTTTTGGGTTGGCGAGAAGGGGACCGCGTTGTCAGCGAGACCGCGGCGGTTATTGATCCGAACAATCCCATGTCCCGACAAGGGCAATACAACCTGGACCCGACCCGGAAGGGGTTCGGATACGGTGTGAACGGGGCGATGACGCGTTATGTTCGTGTGCCTTCCAGAATCCTGCATCACGTGCCGGACCATCTTTCCATGGAACAGGCCTGCCTGACAGAGCCATGTTGTGTGGCTTACAACGCGGTTGTGCGGAATGCGCGGATCGAGCCAGGAGACCGGGTTGTAGTGCTTGGACCGGGTACCATTGGGATTTTGTGTGCGGGAATGGCGCGTTTGTGTGGAGCGGAAGTGGCTATAGTGGGATTGCCACAGGATGCGCATCGCCTGGAAATTGCCAAACAATACGGGTGCGAGATTATCATAGGGGATGCGAAACAGTGGGCATTCGAGCGGGATGGGCTTGGATGTGACGGTGTGATTGATGCGGCGGGTGCGAGTGTCACATTGAAGATCGCATTGGATTTGGTGCGTCCGTCTGGGTGGATTAGTAAAGTGGGTTGGGGGCCTCAACCACTCGGATTTAATCTGGATGCGCTTGTGCAAAAGAACATCCGTCTGCAAGGGAGTTTCAGCCACAACTGGCCGATCTGGGAACGAGTGATAGCGCTTCTGGCTAGTGGGCGATTTGAGGTTCGGCCGATTATCGGTGGTGTTTGGCCGCTTGAAGAATGGCACGACGCATTTGAAAAGATGCATCGTGGTGAAGTGGTGAAGTCGATTCTCAATACCCACTAATTCTATGCGACTCTCCAATAAAGTCGTTCTGATTACAGGAAGCACGACGGGTATCGGACGAGCGATCGCGGAACGTTGTGTGCAGGAGGGGGCGCGTGTGATCATCCACGGGCTGGAGGAGTCATTAGCCGATGATTGTGTGCGCCAGTTGGGAGACGCGAATGCGGTGTGTCATGTGGAGGATTTAGCGCGGGAGGGGTGTGCCGATCGGCTCGTGTCCCGCGCAATAGGGAGGTTTGGGCGTTTGGACGTCGTGGTGAATAACGCGGCGCTCGTTGCCTCTGGGAACATACAATCTACGGATGAAAAGTTGTTACAGCAAATGCTGACGGTGAATACAGTGGCGCCATTTTTGCTAATTAAAGCGGCGCTTCCGTACCTTCAATCAGCCCGTGGAAGCGTGTTGAATATTGGAAGTGTCAACGCGTGGTGCGGGGAGGCGGGGTTGCTTCCCTACAGCATCTCAAAAGGTGCGTTGACAACACTGACTCGTAATTTGGGAGATGCCCTAATGCAGGGGTACGGTGTGCGTGTGAATCAGATCAATCCGGGGTGGGTGTTGACGGAGAACGAAGCATCGCGAAAGTTGGCTCAGGGGTTCTGTGCGGATTGGGAGACAAAGCTTCCGAGGACGATTGCTCCAGCGGGGCGGCTTCTTCATCCGAAAGAAATTGCAGCTGTAGCGATCGGTTGGATCTCGGATGAGATGGGGCCCGTGAGTGGGCAAGTATG
This sequence comes from Verrucomicrobiota bacterium, assembly GCA_037133875.1. Classification (GTDB taxonomy): domain Bacteria; phylum Verrucomicrobiota; class Verrucomicrobiia; order Chthoniobacterales; family Chthoniobacteraceae; genus Chth-196. Next base: position 18,162 of record JBAXNG010000028.1, read on the forward strand.
CGAGCTCGAGCAGTATCCACTAATCGGCCGGAATCTGTCCAAAGAGTGCTTTCTATAAACAGCGATAATGATTATGCCAAAACTAGCAGCCTTTCCCAAAGCCTACATGCACGCTCTGTGCAAAGACGGGACAATGAAATTAGCCGAGTGGTTCGCTCTTGCGGATACTCTGAATGTTCAAGGGTTGGAGTTCTACTCGGGGTTTATTGAAATGCAGGATGAACGGAACTGGGCGCCGTTAAAGCGGCAGGTGAACGATTTGGGGTTGGAGATTCCGATGTTGTGTTGTTCCCCCGACTTTACGCATCCGGATCCGAAGTTTCGGCGAGAACAGATTCAGCGTCAGAAACAGTGGATAGACATGACGCTGGTATTGGGCGGGACTTACTGTCGGGTGCTGAGCGGGCAACGGCGTCCAGAGTTATCGACGGAGGAAGGTATCCGCTTAGCTGCTGAGAGCATTTATGCATGTCTGCCTTATGCGGAGGAGAGGGGAGTCACGCTGATTTTGGAGAATCACTACAAGGACGATTTCTGGGAATACCCGGAGTTTGTTCAAAAAATGGATGCGTTCTGTGGCCTCGTGGAAGCGATTAATCATCCATCGTTTGGGGTGAATTACGACCCGAGCAATGCGTTCATAGCGGGTGATGATCCATTGGAACTGTTGCGTCGTGTCTCGCACAGAGTTGTTACGATGCACGCCAGTGACAGGTACTTGGCTTCTGGAACGCTTGAAGACCTGAGACGTGAGGAGAATGGGGCGGCTGGATATGCGGCTCGTCTAAGACATGGCGAAATCGGGTGTGGGTTAAATGACTACGACGCCATTTTTCGCGAACTTGTTCGGGTCGGTTTCGATGGGTGGATCAGTACAGAAGATGGAGTGGACGGGATTGAACAACTGCAGCGGAGCGTAGATTTCCTGAAACGGAAAATCGCGGTGCACTGGGTGTAGAATCGGTTGCGGACGGTACGCATTGCGGGATGGGCGTGGCGGAGGGGTACGCGAGGATCGTTTTTTTGGAGTGGCACCATTGGGGGGAAAGGCCGAGTGGAATTTCCTTGAGGTGGTTTCCGGGGGAACTAGACCAGTGGCCCTTCTTCCTTCCATGCGATTTGTCCGGATCACTGAGAATAACCAGATCGAATTATTACGGTGCGGAGCTGAGTTGTTCCCGGCACTGGTTGCGGCGATCGATATCGCCGCACAGGAGGTTTGGCTCGAAACTTATCTTTTCGAGAGGGACGAGGCTGGGCTGCCGATTATGGAAGCGCTGATCAGGGCCGCCAGGCGAGGCGTGTCTGTACACGTGACGCTAGACTGGGCGGGCACCGGGAGTGCACAGGCTGCCGCGCTTCGTAGAACATTTGTATCGGCTGGGGTGCAGTGTCGTGTTTTTAATCCCTGGTTTAGGCGGGGGATCTCCCGGAACCATCGGAAGATTGTCGTGGTTGATGGGCAGGTTGCGTTTCTGGGGGGGATCAACATTATTGATGATCTACGTGCGGATCACGATTCGAGTATTCGTCTTCCTTCACCTCGGTGGGACATTGCTGCTCGCATTCGGGGCCCTTTGGTTGAGGAACTTCACCGGGCAGTCAGTGCACACTGGAAGTTGGGCGCTTCCTTAAGGGAGCGGATAACCGATCGAATTCGGAAGTTTCGACGTAAAACGATCCATAAGTTACATACGAAGCCTATCGTTGGAGCGCTTGTGGTAAGCGACAATTTTCGGAATCGCCGGACCATTTATCGAGCGTATTTACAGGCCCTCGCTGGGGCGCGTTCATCCGTTGTTTTAGCGAATCCGTATTTTGCGCCTGGCCGTAAGTTACGCAATGCTCTGGTGAATGCCGCCTCTCGAGGGGTGGAGGTGACGCTTTTATTGGGCGTTGGCCAGTACCATCTACAGGATGCCGTGGCGCAGTCGTATTATCCGCAGTTGCTTGCGGCTGGAGTGCGAATATTCGAGTACAGAAAAACCCAACTGCATGGAAAAGTGGCGGTCGTGGATGAGCACTGGGCGACGTTTGGGTCGACTAATCACGACGGACTTTCCCTCTTTGTGAATCATGAAGCGAATGTCCTCGTATTCGACCCTGGTTTTTCACGGGTTCTTCGTTCAGAGATTGAACGTGCTTTGGAGGATAGCACGAGGGTCTGTGCGGGCGAACACGTAGCCAGTCCGTGGTACAGTCGTATTTGGAATCATTGCGCTGCATTACTTTACCGTAACGCTCTGCGGATTCTCAGTTCCGGGAATTCCGTAGATTGAATCCTGCGCTTCATATGTGGATCTGGCGGTCTAGGGCCCGGTACGCGATCGCTTCCTGAATGTGAATCGGCTCGATCGGCCCTGAGTCAGCCAGGTCTGCGATAGTGCGGGCGACTTTGAGTATACGGTCGTAAGCGCGTGCACTCAGGTGGAGGGCTTGTACCGCGTGTTGTAAAAGGCCTGCTCCTTCGGAGTTGAGTCCGCAAAACTCTCGGATTTGTCGTGCACTCATCCTCGCGTTACTTCGGGTGCCCGTGCCAAACCGTTCTCTTTGGATGTTTCGGGCGGCGCATACCCTCTGCCGTATTGTTTCCGAAGATTCCCCGGACTGCACACCAGCCATCTCGTGATAGGTGACCGCAGGCACCTCGAGTTGGATGTCTATCCGGTCGAGGAGCGGGCCGGAGATACGTGCACGATAACGCTGGATCTGTGCGATGGAACAACGGCACTGTTTTTTACGGTCACCGTAGTAGCCGCAAGGACAGGGGTTAAATGCGGCCACTAACACGAAGTCCGCTGGGAATGTCATCGAGCCGCAGGCACGTGAGATGGTTACGGTCGAAAGTTCGAGCGGTTGCCTCAGGGTTTCCAGTGTGGGGCGTTTGAACTCAGGCAGTTCATCTAGAAATAGAACTCCATTATGGGCGAGGCTCACTTCGCCGGGTGTCGGGGTGCTGGATCCACCTAGCAGGCCTGCATCAGATATTGTGTGATGAGGGGAACGAAACGGTCGGCTTGCAATAAACGGCGGCTGTTTGCCTGCTAAAAGCCCGCAAGTGCTGTGGATTTTGGTCGTCTCGATTGCCTCCTCCAAAGACATCGGCGGCATAATCGATGGAATCCGCTTCGCTAACATGGATTTGCCGGAGCCAGGTGAGCCCAACATTGCGATGTTATGTCCACCACTAACGGCCACTTCGATGGCGCGTTTGGCATGGTGCTGGCCTCGCACGTCGGCAAAGTCGTCCGTATTTAATTCCGGGATTTTCTCCAGCAAAGATCTGGCGCTTGCTGGGGCCGGTTGGAGCGATAGCTCACCGCGAAGAAATGCGATGGTCTCGCTCAGGCAACCGACGCCAAAAACCTGAATTCCCTCCACTAATGCGGCTTCAGCGGCATTTTCTATGGGTACTATCAGATTAGGTCTACGCCTTCGGCGAGCCGCGATGGCTATAGGGAGAGCGCCGCGAATGGATCGCACCGAACCGTCCAGAGCTAGCTCTCCGACCACACAAAAATCGCGCAGCCTTGGGAGTGGCGTTTCCTCACAGGCCCCAATCAGGCCGAGTGCGATGGGCAGGTCAAAGGAAGGACCTTCCTTGCGTACATCGGCTGGGGCGAGGTTGATGGTGGTGCGGCCACGAGGCCAGTGAAACAGACTGTTCGAGACTGCCGTTGTGACTCGATCACGGCTTTCCCGGACGGCGGTATCGGGGAGGCCGACAATCACAATTCCGGTGGTGCCACCGGAGGAATTAACTTCGATTTCAACCTCCAATCCATCCACGCCGTGTACCGCTGCAGAGAAAACCTTCGCGAGCATACTCCTGAATCGCAGTAGCCCGCCGGACTGTTGGTGAATCTTCTGTCTGTGTTGAATTCATCCCCAGTGCGATGGTGAATGTGCGAAATTGTCCAAAAAATGGGTTCTGTCTCAGCGAGGCAAATAGGCGCCGCAGGATTCGCGAACAATCAGACTCGGGGAGAGTAAAATGTTACGAGCCGGAAGAATCGGTTCAGCGATCCGTTCCAGCATGGCGCGGAAAGCGCTCAGTGCTATGTCGCGGCATGGTTGATGGATTGTGGTTAGCGGTACACCAAGCAAAGTGGCGTATTTTACATCATCGAATCCTACGACTTTGATATCGCGAGGGACTCTAACTTTCTGTTGTTCGAGGGAGCGCATCAGAACCGCAGCGGTGTGATCGTTGGCGCAAATTATAGCGTCCCATGGATTTCCTGCGCTTAAATTTCGTGTGAACTTGATGTCGGCAGGGTCTCCGAATTGCACCCAATTACGCGTGGTATCGATGTGAAATCTCGCGAGCGCTTCCCGTACGCCCGCGATGCGAGTGTCCACGGATGGCGCTGAAAATGGGCGGGCGACGAATGCAATTCGTTTCGCTCCGAGTTTGATGAGGTGTTCCGCCAGCAGATATCCACCGGCGAAGTTATCGATATTCACCAGATCGAAGTCACTTCGACGCGGAAACGATACGAGGTCTCGATCGAGCAAGACCACGGCGATACCAGCCTGGCGGAGTCTTTCCGCGAGACGCTGGCTTGCGCCTTCCTTTTCACGCCGGAGTTCGAAAGGGGCAAAAAACACACCGCTTACCTTTCGGTCGATGAAATGAGAACAGAGCTCCGTAGCGTGATCGAGGTTGGAATCACCGTCCTGCGGGCCGGTATTTGGACCTCCCAAAAGCAAGCTGTACTCGTGAACTCGGGCCAGGCTCGCGAGTTCCCCGCAGATGAGTTCAAAGATCTCGGTGCTACCGAGGCCTGGAATCAGTAAACCGAGCTGTCGGGTGTTCAGTGCTCCGCTTTGGGAGTTGCGAACGTAGGTGCCCGATCCCGCTTTTCGTTCGATTAACCCATCAGTCTGAAGATCTCGAAGGGCGCGATCGATCGTTGGTCGAGATACGTTAAACCGCTCTACCAGTTTGGATTCGCTTGGTAGCTTTCCGCCTGCACCATACTTTCCGGAGGCAATCTCGGTCTGTAATTGTTGGGAGATAGAGCGGTGTTTGGGTTCCGAGGCCATGGAGCGGTTATACTGGCAGCTTTTAAAGTTGTCATGGCTAGAAGTTGAAAGCACTGCGGTCTTTTGTTTGCGGGCAAATTTTAAGGATGCGATTCTCGGGACACAGTTCAGGAGCTGCGCTGTTTAAAAAAGAAGCTCCGTTTCTCCCAAACTTCCCCTCGAAAATATGAGCATCCATGTGAGTGAAGTGTCCTCTGGACTCCGCGGTGTGCCTGCCGCATCCAGTGCCAAAATGCGTGCCCGCCTTTTCGTCTGGGCCGTGACCTCGGCTCTGGCCGGATTCTTGTTTGGGTTCGATACCGTTGTGATTTCCGGAGCCGAAAAAACGATTCAAAGTTTGTGGGGGCTGAGTCCGGGCGAACATGGGCTAGCGATGGGGGCTGCACTTTATGGAACGGTCTTAGGGTCCCTGTTTGGAGGTTGGCCAACGGATCGGTTGGGGAGGAGAACAACGCTGATTTGGATCGGGGTATTTTATGTGCTTTCTGCAATCGGATGTGGGTTTGCGTGGGATCTGACTTCGTTCTTTGTCGCTCGGTTTATAGGAGGAATCGGCATCGGGGTTTCGACAGTCACTGCCCCCCTTTATATCTCGGAAATTGCGCCTCCAGCCCATCGTGGGCGGCTTGCGGGGATGTTTCAGTTCAACATCGTGTTCGGTATTGTGGTGGCGTTTGTTTCCAATGCCCTGATGAGTGGAATAGGTGAAAATGCCTGGCGTTGGATGCTGGGTGTCGCGGCGTTTCCATCGGTGGTTTATGCGGGATTGTGTTTTGTGATGCCTGAGAGCCCAAGATGGCTTTTGTGCAGGAAAGGCGATCGTAAGGAAGCGCTCCATGTGTTGGCTCGGATCGAGCCAGGCGCGTCACCTGCTGAATTAGAGGCGCAGGCGGATGTCATTGTCTCCGTGTCTCAGCAGGAGACGAGTTCGGGGAGATTTTGGGCGATGCGATTGAGGACGCCGATTGCGATTGCGTTTCTGGTGGCGTTTTTCAACCAACTGTCTGGGATCAATGCGATCCTGTATTTTGCGCCCCGGATTTTTGAAATGACGGGACTTGGCGCGAAGGCGGCGCTTTTGCAGTCCGTTGGGATTGGAATTACGAACCTGGTATTTACGTTTGTGGGGTTGTCGCTGATTGACCGGCTTGGGCGCCGAACCCTTCTGACACTGGGTTCGTTCGGATATATCGGGTCGTTAGGATTGTGTTCCTGGGCGTTTTATACGGAGCATTTCGCGATTGTGCCGGCTTGTATCTTTGCGTTTATCGCGGCTCATGCGATTGGGCAGGGGACGGTGATTTGGGTTTTGTGTTCGGAGATTTTTCCGAGTGAGTTTCGGGCGACAGGGCAATCACTTGGAAGCGCCACGCACTGGGTGTTTGCTGCGGCGTTGACGACGTTGTTTCCCAAAATGGTGAGCGCGTTTTCGCCTGGCACAGTGTTCTTGTTTTTCTGCGGTATGATGGTGCTCCAGCTGGTGTGGGTGCAAACGATGGTGCCAGAAACCAAGGGGCGGACATTGGAGGAAATCCAAGAGCTGCTGGGGATCAAACGCTAGAGAATCCATCATGTACCGCTTTTTTACGTCTATGAAACCCAGGATCGTGTCGATTGGTGAAGTGTTGTGGGATTTGTTTCCACAAGGAGCTGTTCTCGGGGGGGCAGCTGCGAATTTTGCGCTGCATGCCAGAGCATTCGGTGGTGATGCCAGACTTATATCGAGGGTTGGAAACGATTCGCTGGGATTTCAGGTGATTCAAGATTTTCGTAAAAGTGGCTTTCCGACCGAGTTTATTGCGGTGGATCCACTCGCCGAAACAGGAGTGGTATCAGTGGATCTCGGAGCGGATGGGCAACCCATGTATCGGATCGCTCCAAATGTGGCATGGGATCAAATGGTAGTGGAACGCGCTGCTCTGGAGGAAGTCGAGCGGGCGGATGCGGTCTGTTTCGGTTCGTTGGCACAGCGTTCGCCGGTTTCGCGAGAAACAATTCGGACGCTGGTTGGGGTGAGCCGAACGGAGGCTTTGCGTGTTTTTGATATCAATCTGCGGCAGGATTATTTTTCGCGGGAGGTGATAGAGGCGTCTTTGGAGCTGGCGAATGTGTTGAAACTCAATGATGGCGAACTTCCAGTCCTGGCGGAGTTGTTCAATTTGAAGGGCGTGCCGGCTGTGCAGTTGGCGGAGCTAGCGCGTCGATTCGAATTGCGGGGTGTAGTTTACACGCGTGGGGCGCACGGGAGCTTGTTGTGGGTGGATGGTGTTCTCGACGAGCATTCGGGCATTTCAACGGAAGTCCGCGACACGGTTGGTGCGGGGGATTCGTTTACGGCGGCTGTCGTGATGGGGCTACTCAACGGAATGCCGCTTCCCGAAGTTCATCAAACGGCCAACGAGGTGGCCGCGTTTGTGTGCTCTCAATCCGGAGCCACACCAGCACTGCCTGAGAACCTGTTGCATCGTTTTCACAACTTTCCCATTCAGCAACTCTTCAGGTGACGAACACGGCAGACGTGTTCTCTTCGACTCACAGTAATCAACAACCTCAGTTCCATTGCTTATGACACACACACGTTCCCTCCTCACTGGTCTTTTGTTGACCCCGATTGTGGCGTTGCATGCCGCCGATACCGTTGCGCAAAAAACCGAACGCACACGAAGTCTCATCGTTAACGCTGACTTCCTCCAACTGCCGCTATTGGGTCGAACAGAGAAGACGAAGCCTGGGGTGGAGAAGCTCTCAATTGAGGTGGATGGTAAAATGGTGCGCTATTTTCATGCGGAATTTCCTGCAGCGGGACAGCAACCCGATTTTCGTTATTCCTACGATTTACGGGAATTCAAGGGGCGTACGATAACGCTTCGATTCAAATCAGACGATGCCGCTGTGCTTGAGCGTTTGGAGTTCAGTAACAATGAGCTGATCGATCCGAATGCTTATAAAGGAGAACATCGTCCGCGTTTTCATTTTAGCCCGAGGCTTGGCTGGATGAATGACGTCAATGGGACCTACTACCAGGACGGGTTGTATCATTTGTTTTATCAGGCCAATCCGACGTACAGCGGCAATGGCGGCGCAGGGTTCGATATGTTTTGGGGGCATTCGGTCAGCAAAGATCTGGTGCATTGGGAAGAATGGCCCGTTGCGCTTTTCCCGGATACGAGTGGTCAGTGTTACTCCGGTTCGACGGTGATGCAGCAGCATCCGATTCGCGGACTGAATGAAGGTGTCAAACTTCCGGCTCCCGCGATGTTCTTTGCGGCTACTGCACCGTTTTCACAACATCTGGCAACAACACCCGACGGTGGGCGCACGTGGAAGCGATTCGTTGGCAATCCCGTCGTGCCCAATATTGGGAATGGTGACCGGGACCCAAAGGTGATTTGGCACGAGGCATCGCAGCATTACGTGATGGTGCTTTATGTGGGCGGGACCGGAGACAAAACCGACACTTACCGTTTTCTGCGATCGAAGGATCTCACTCACTGGGAGCAAACCAGCGAACTTTCAAATTGGTATGAATGCCCTGAGTTTATTCCGGTGAAGTCCGCTGTTACCGGCGAAGACCTCATGTTGCTTTACGGCTGTTACCGTACGCCCAAAGACGCACCGGAGAAGATCAATATTCGATCCTGTTACCAGTTGGGACGCTTTGACGGGAAGACCTTCACTCCGATTAGTGGGCTGCGCAGCGCACATCTTGGGCCGAACTATTACGCAGCGCTCGTATTCATGAATGAGCCGAAGGGCCGTTCTGTGATGATGGGCTGGGCCGCTGGGACCAAGTTCCCGGGTGAGCCTTTTAACCAATGTGCAAGTGTTCCGTTGCGGATGCAGCTCAAGGCGCTGAATGGGGAAGATACCCTGTGTTTTGAGCCAGCGGAGGAACTCAATACATTGCGGGGTGAGCCCATCGTGAAGCTCAATAACGTGACAGTGGCAGAAGCGAACAGTAAACTTGCGGCTCTTCCCAAAGATGCGGCTGTCGATGTGGTGGTTCGGTTTCGTGTTGAAGGAGCCAACTTGGTGAATGTGAAAACTCGCGGGACCGACTTCAGTTATGATCCCAGCACCAAGATGTTGAAGGGCGTTAAACAGACCACTGCGCTTCATCCAGGGCAATCGTTGGATGCGCGGTTTCTGATCGATCATGGCATTGTTGAGAGCTTCTGGAACGCTGGGGAAGCGGCTTATTCGATCGCGTCGCTGCACACTGACGACGGGCCCGCACTGGGGCTCGAAGGCGATGCTATGATTGAAGAGCTCGTGGTTTATCCGATGGCGAACATTTGGGCAAACGCAGGTCAGCGCTAGAAGGCGTATGTAATGCGCTATGAGTTATGCGCAGCTTGTGCACCACGAACTCAAAATCGTGACGGTTTGCCTTTCGAACGAGAAGTTTACGGCAAGTGAAAGGGACTCAGACGTCCATGCTGATCCACTCGCATCAAACGTCTTTGACTTCTCGTTCCTCTATTTCGGCGAATCCTTCGAGGGAGCCGACTGCGGATTCTGCGGCGCTACTGTTTTCGGATTTAGTATCGTATTTAACGAATTTAGCATCCCTTCGGGTAACACCACCAGACTCGGTAGAGTTAGCTTCCCGTCAAATTTAGTGAGCGCTTTTGCGAGACTCTGTTTGATCTCGATGTCGGCCAGAGCTGATTGAACAGGGATTGCTTTCTGCTGGTCAGCAGCCGCCTCGGCGTTTTTCTGAGCGATAAATTTGTTGTTAATCGATGTTTGAATGGACGCATCGAAATTTAACGGGGAGGCGTACCCGAAAAATTGAATACTGATTCCGCAGGCCTTGTATTTTTGAATGAGGTTTTTACTCACCTTCTCCATGATTTCGGCTTTGTGGAGGATGTCGTATTCCAACGTGTTTTTTCCGAATTCCAGAGAAAGCATGGATTGGGCATCGTGAAAGACGTACATGTCCATGATCTCCTCAAGCTTGCGTGCATACACCACTGAGGGATATTCAGCGTTGTCCCCTTGGTCCACTAACGAGCTGCATCCCCATGTGTAGAGGAACACGGCTGCATCATCTTCCTGGATACTGGCTCCGATATTTGTGCCGAAATCGATGTTGATGGACTCTGCTGTTTCGACGTAGGTCGCCTCGTCCCTCTTGGAGGTGCCTCGGGTGGATTCCTTGGTCCACGAGCGCGAATAGGGCGAACGTTCAATCACGTAGAGCGTGGAGGCAGGGATATACATGTTCATCGTCAACATGCCGCGCTTTGGAAGCACTTCATGTGGGATTTGAATCGTCTTGGCGGCTACTTTCGAAACCCCAAGGTATGCTTTGGAATCAAACTGCTTTTGGGTGTCCACGTTTGCGCCGCGATTTGGAACCAAGAAGGCTGTCCAATTCGGTTTAATGGTGCGAACCTCCACATCATCCTTCTCTGAGTAATATGCGTGTGCTGGGACTGAGAGGGCGAGAAAAAGCGCGATGCCGAGGACTTTGATGCCCGCAGATGTATTTTTCTTTTTTAGAAAAACAGGGGCCCAAATCGCTATAAGAACGAGAATCAGGGCTCCTGCGAGGAGAAATGGATTTCCGTTTAGCTGTGCGCCAAGTGTCGACGTGAGATATCCGGAGTTGGAGTTGTCCAGTTGTGCCGTGGAGGTGCTGCCGGCAACCAAAGCAGAGGAGGTGCGGAGCATGGTGGTAACGACCTTGTACCCCAGAATCACTAGAAGGGTCAAAATTGAGCGGATAATCATAAGTGGTAGAAAGAAACTCGGCTGAGCCCCGGTTAAGCGGTCTCAGCCGAAATCTGATCGCGGATATGTCTATCGGATCACAACGACCAAGGATAGAAATCCCTTTTTATTCACCCGGTTTTTGTCCTCCTTCAGTCCGCTGCTGCGGGTACCGCAATCAGTGTTTTCCCAGCCAGCGTGCGGCGTTTTCGACGACTCGCAACGGCTCCGCTTGCTGGAAGACCGGATACGTTTCGTGGCCGGGGCGGAAGTAGAAAACACGCCCTTTACCGACTTTCCAGACGCACCCACTACGGAAGTGTTCGCCTTTGTCCCATTTCTCCTCGAACACCACCTCGTCCGGTGCCGGGACGTGGAAGGGCTCGCCATACATTTCGGTTTGAGGAATGTCCCATTGTGTCGGTAAACCGGCAGCGATTGGGTGTTTGGGGAGCAGAGTGGTGAGGTGTCCCGGGGCACCGTCAGCGCGCCAGGCAGGGAATACGCACCGAGGTAGGGCAAGCCGCCACACTTCGCCTTCGCGGGACAGAGCGGGAGTTGGAGGTGTGTTGAACGTTACTCCTGTGTAGTAAGGTTGCTCGTTGGAGAATTCCCACTTCGCCGAAGCGCGTTCGTTTTCGGGAATTTGGGCAAGGGCATCGGCTTTTGCGCGCTCTTGCATGAGGCGTACGAAAGGTTTTGCCCAATGCGCGGAGTGAATCGCGATGAGCGCCAGCTTCCCGTCAAGAACCCGTTGGACGACCGCTTCCATACGTGCATCGTCCTGTTCCTTGACTCGGCGATGGCACCAGAAAACGAGTACGTCTGTTGTTTCGAGGGTAGCGTCGTCCAGTCCCTGTTGTGGGTCGTCGAGGCGTGCTGTTTTGACGTTTAGGCCACTTTGTTTTGCGAGGTGTTTTGCGATGGTTTCGCCCAGAAATAGGTCGCCGTAGGCTTCTTTTTGTGAGGGCTGTTGTTCGTCCCAAACGAGGATTTGAACGGGTTTGGGCTCTTCAGCCGAGAGCAGGCACAGAGGAGCTAAAGCCAGGGAGAAGACTAGAGTGAATGGTTTCAGGGAGAAGTGCGGTGATTTCATAGGAATCGATGGTTATGGTGCCGTATCATCACTCGGATCGCCATGATCAAAGATGGCTTGGGCATTGCAGTTTTTGACTTCCACGGAAGTCTGTTAAGTCGGCTTTTGGGGAGGGGACGCTGGATTCGCCAGAGTGGATTTGGAATGCAAACTGCTGTTTATGGGAATTCAGTATCCCAATAGAAAGAAACGAGAAAAAACTTTGAGTCAGTCGGTGTTGCCATGAATCGAGATTTTACCCAGAGAACCCAGCGCGAGATGGCAGTGTACGCGTCGTTTCGTGGTGTATTCACTGGGAACGCTGTGAGGGCGAGGCGGCAAATGGTGGATGGTGTTGACTCTAAACTGGATGGAATATGGCTCGGGTTTTGAGGGTGCGAGCGGGAGATGGTCGGTGGGCGCAATTTCTGCCTGAAGGGGTTTTTGTGCTTGGGGCGTCCGAAGAGTGTGACTTTGTAGTGCTTGGGGAAGGAGTGGGAGAGCGGCATGTCAGGCTTTGGGTGGGTGCGGATGGGGTGGAGTTGGAGGATTTGGGGACGAAGAAGGTGACTTTGTTGAATGGGGTGGTGGTACAGGGACGAATGCGGGTGGATGGGCCGGTGACGTTGTTGCTGGGTAGTGTGCTTCTGGAGCTGGAGGTTGTTGAAGAGGGGGGATTTGTGGGCTTGCGTGGAGCACATGATGAGAAGGGAAAAGCACGGGTGGATTTCTCGTATGATCTAAAACGGCGTCTGGCTAAGGGGGGCATGGCGGGTGTTTTTTTGGGGGAGGATCCAGTTTTGGGTCGGGATGTGGCAGTGAAGATGAGTCTGGCGAGTACGCCAAAGGAGAGGAACGAGGTGTTGAGCGAGGCGCAACTGTTGGCGCGCCTGGAGCATCCGAACATTGTGCCGGTCTATGCGATGGGCCGGGATGGCGGAGGGGAACCGTTTTATTCGATGAAGTTGGTGCATGGTCGGTCTCTGAGCGATGTGCTCGACGGTTTGTTGGCAGGGGACCCGGAGGTTGTGGCGACGTTTAGCCGGAAGCGGTTGCTGACCATTTTTCGGAAAGCGTGTGATGGTATAGCGTTTGCCCATGCGAAAGGGGTTTTGCATCGGGATTTAAAGCCGGAGAATTTGATGCTTGGGGAGTATGGGGAAGTGTTGGTGATGGACTGGGGATTGGCGCAGATGCTGGATCCCAAAGGGAATGAGGGGGGCGGAACGCTGGTATTGGAGTCGGAAGATGCCGGAGGAGGTGCTGGTGGAAAATGGGTGGAGGGATCCCCTCAATACATGTCGCCTGAGCAGGTGGCGGGAGAGGTACTGGACGAACGAAGCGACGTGTATGCGTTGGGGGGGATATTGTTTGCGATTTTGATGCTGCGGGCGCCGGTGGCCGGAAAGTCGGTTGTGGACGTTTTGGCGAAGGTGCGGCGGGGTGAGCTGCGCCCGATGAAAACAGTGGATGACGTTGAAAGCGCGCAGCTTGGGGGGGCGAAGCGAGCTGTGCCATTGGCGCTGAGAGCGGTGGTGATGAAGGCGATGGCGCTGGATCGAAAGCATCGATATAGGAGCGTGTTGGAGTTGGCTGTTGATGTGGAGGCGTATGAAAACGGGTTTGCGACGGATGCCGAACACGCCGGAGTGGTGCGGCAGTTGGTGTTATGGGTGCGTCGAAACAAAGCGATTGCGGCTATGTTGGGTGTGATGTGTGCAGGGGGGATTGGTTTTGCGCTGGAGTTAATGGCAAGCCAGAAGGCGGCGATGGAGAGTGCTCGACTTGCTCTGGAGCAGCGTTGGATTGCCGAGGAACAGCGTGGGCTGGCTGAGTCGAACGAACGGCGAGCGGCGTTAAATGCTAAGGTAGCCTTGAAAGAAAAGGAGACTGTTCGTCGGGCGGGAGCGAAGGCGCAATTGGCGGTGGCGGAAGCTGCTTTTCGGCAACGAAACGGAGAGGCGACTCGGGATGCGCTGTTACATGTGCCGGAGGATTTACGAGATGACGTGTGGGATTATCTTACGCGAAGTCTTGATACGTCCGAGGTGACCGTGGAAGCCAAAGGCGGGATCCCATTTGGAGCCAGTGTGCCACATCCGAAAGAGACGGGGGTGTATTTTACGGTACAACAAGACGGCTGGGTGCGGAGTGTGGATGTACGTAGTGGAGAGGTGACTGATTTGTTCCAAGTAGATGCCGGCGAGAAAGATGGCCGGTTTTATGTAGATAAATGGACGATTGCAGTGAATGCGGATGCGTCTCAGATTGCGATTGCCAGAGTCCCACGGGAGACAGGTATTCGAAACGGAGGCGTGAACCTTGGCGTTTATCGGGTGAGTGACGGGGAAAAGGTGGTTCAGATTGTGTTGGATGAAAACGACAGCTTGGATAAAAGCCTGCAGTTGTGGAACGTGGCGTTTAGTCGCGATGGGTCGCTTCTATTTGGGGGATTGCCGCGTGAGGGCAAGATGTGGAATGCCCAGACTGGTGAGCTTTTATGGCGCACTGGGTTGCAGACTGGGTCAGTAAAGGGAGGGCAGGGTACACAGGACGTGTTTAGTCCGGATGGACGCCGGGTGATGATCCCCAATGCGGGTGTCATGGAAGAGCGCGATGCTTGGAGTGGCTCGTTACTTCGTACGATCGGGAAAAAGCGGGAGATGAACGTTTGGTATCGCGCTGTGCCTGATTGGTCCTCCTATTTTTCATTGCAGAATGAAGTGCTGTCGCGATGTGACGGGAGTGATGGGGCAACCCTGTGGCAGCAGCCATTTACGGGTGGGGATGGGGCTTCTCCGGGAGGCATTTCCATTGGGGCTGGCTATCTTCCAAAGGGGGATCTTCTTGTGGCGGCTTCAGGCCTGGATGACAAGGAGTGGGCGGTGATTAGTGTGTTGGACGGGAAAACGGGAGCGATTCTACGCTCGGAACTTTGTTTTGGAGCGGGGGGGCGTTTCAGCGGAGGGATGCGACTTGTCGTGAATCCGCGCTCCAACGAGGTGGTGATGCTTCTGGGGCGGAGTTTGAAGATTTGGAAGTTTGAAGCACCGAAGCCAATTCGCACGATTCGAGCGGCGAAATTTGCTCCAAATATCAACGCCGTTGGTTTTTTGGGGGATTCGCGGTGGATGTTCCGAAGCGTCTATGAAGACGACGGCCCCAAGCTGGAGCTTTTGGATTTGCAAAATCATCGCGCTGATTTTTCGCCAACCTTTACGTATCACTCTCAGGCCATCTCGGCTGTTTCACAGGTAACCTCAAGTCAGGATGGAAAGTTCATTGCTCTCGGTGGCCCCAGGCAGCTGCAAAGGGGGCGTTCATTAAATATTGAGCTTTTGCGAAATGAGGACGGAAAGCTACAGGTTGAGAAGACGTTTGCAGTTGGGGTAATACCGAGCCGGATGTGTTTAAGTCCGCAGGCGAAAAAGTTGTGGTTGGGCTATGCGTTTTGTGACTTGCAGACGGGGAAACTTGTTTCCTTGGATTCATTACGAACATCCCCCAATCGAACCAACTCGAATGGTCATGCTTGGGTGGGGGAAGACCGATTTGCGGAATTGGTTTCTATCAAGAATCCCGTAGGCACGATCGAATCGGAAGTTTTTCGACTAGGAATCGCACTATGGAATGTGGACACCCAGAAAATGGAGGTGTTTTCCCAATCCCCAGCGGCGAACTGTATAGGGGTCTCGCCCGATGGGAATCGGATCGCTGAAGGGGGATCAGACTTTCGGATTCGAATTCGGGACGCGCGCACTCTGGAGGTGGATCGCGAGTTTCGGGTACATGACGCAGAGGTGGTTGGCGCTTTATGGCATCCCAGACTTCCGTTGCTCGTGACGATGGGGGCCGATCACACGGTGAAGGTTTGGGACAGTAACACGTTTCAGCTAGTTGAAACCATTCGGACAGGAGCTGCTTTGCCGATTCAGCTTTGTCTGAGTTCCGATGGTGTAGCGTTCGCGGTACGTTACTCGAATTCGGCCGTGGACGTCTGGGAGCCGGCCTCGTTTTCCGGTAAGCTAAAATAGCAGCGGCCGAGTGGGGGGCCTGTGCCTGATGTCTCGTGCTGGCGCCTTTTAGCTTTGTAAAAGTGCTGCTTCGAGTTCTTTAACAAGGGCTTGCCGACGGTTATCCAGACCGAGCTGTTTGGCTGCGTCGGAAAGAAATATGACCGAATTCAGGAAACCGAGGCGTTGTTTGAGCGTGAGGTTGTCGGTTGGAAGATTCCACTCTCGCGAGAGCAGTTTGCTGAGCTCTTCGTTGTATTCTGTGTTGAAGCAGGAGAATAAAATGTCGGCCTCGGTTAAAATGAGGCATTGGGCCGCCAGGGCACGTTCTTCGTGGTCTGGGGGCAGGCCTCTAGAGGTGAGGTAGGCAACTCGGGCTTTGGGGACTCCATTTACAAAATCCGTCGCTAGAAGCATTTGGCGGAAACGCTCGAGTTCGGATTCCGCCCATTGAAACGCTTTCAGGATAGGAAGGCCTAAATCGCAAGAGAGAGATTCGATTTCAAAAGGCGAGGTATTGTTTTTGCCTGGGTGGCCCAGATCGTGTCCAGCTGCCGCGACTACAATCTCCGCAATTTGAATGTTGGAGAGGCGCTCCCGTTTTCCGAGGATAAAAGCAGCCATAACCACTTCGGCAACATGATATTGGTTGTGGTAAGAAGGTTGGTCGATGGTGCTGTTGTCGACAATCTCGCCGATGCGTTTCCCGGCAAGAATCAGGTGGGCGTGGCTATCCGGCAGATTCAGTTTTTCGAGAAGCGAGATGACGATCTCGGACACTTTGGCGTTTTTGAACCGGAGCGACCGGACTTCTTCCCCAAAGAGATCAACTAGTGACTTCGGATAAGGCGAAGGGGGGGGCGCAGTGACAGGGGCAGTAACGGACGCGTTATCGAGTTCCCGAATGCTTTGGGTGAGTTCTCTCAGATCGATCTTACAGGTTCTCGACAAGTCTTGGTCGTCTTTCATCTCGGGAAAGGTTCTGTGCTTACTATGAGACAGCAGATAGGGGGCCACAACACGAAGCCAGTAATTAGATGGTCGTTTTGTATCAGATTATGGGCAAATTGGGTGATTGTTATGCTGTTTTAGTGCTGGTGCCAACCGATTCGCCCGCGAAAAACTGCGTTGTGAGACGCACCTGTTTCGTTTTTGGGGAACCATCCCTGGCATACTGAAGAATCAGACGCGCCAACCGTTGTGCGTGGGTTTGTGGATTCACTCCGTATCTCGCAATTGCGGGTGAAAAGTAGTCCAGGAAATGGTCTCTATCCCGGCAAATCACAGATACATCCTCCGGAATTCGCAGCCCATTTCTTGTTAATTCACTAGCCACCGCCAGAGCGGGCATGGCTCGTGCCACCAAAAAGCCTGTCGGGCGCTCCTTCCTCCGACATAACAGGTCCACCTGTTTGCGAATTCCTTCCGGCGTCCCATCATGTTCGGCAACTAGGGCTGTGGCCTCTGGTTTCTTCTGAAATGCTTCGAGAAATCCCAATTCGCTTTCCTTATCTCCGGCATTAGTTGGCCCTTGTCGCAGAAAAACCACCCTCTCATGACCTTTGGCTAAAAACTGTCCAGCAGCATGCCGACAGGTCGCCCTATGATTCAAATCAACCGAGGGAAGCGGAATGCCCACATGAGGTGAACCCGATGTCACACACACCAAGCCGCTTGCCCAAAACCAACGCTGCATGGCTTCCGTTGTCACAAACAACACCCACCCAGCCGCTGGCATCTCGTGTGTCAGCTTCGCCAATTCCCGCTCCGGGTTCGTTCCATACCACCGCCGCCCACTATGGATCTGTAACTCATACCCTTCCTTGGCCAGAAATGCGCGTAAGCTATCCGTCCAGGCTTGTGTGAACGGAACAAGTTCCTGCAAAGGCAACGGCGTCAGTAACGCAATCACCTTCGGCTGCTCCCGAACCTGACTTGGTGTCTTCTTTATGATCGTACGCCGTAACCCGTGTCGGGACTCCAGCCAGCCTTCCTTTTCCAAAAGCGCCAACGCCGCTCGAAGGGTGGGGCGGCTCACGTGTAATTCGTTGCTTAGTGCGCGTTCTCCCGGGAGCCGATTCACCCAAGAACCCTGTAAAAGCGCCTCACGGAGCAGTCCAACGGTGTGTTCAATCAGAGAAGGACGATGGGGGGGAAGCGGAGAATTAGGCATCTGCTGGTAAAATAAAATTACCAGTGATCCAGTATCGAACTCAATACACTTAGGCTTATCTTCGCTTCATGCGCTTCCCCTCCATGATCGCCTGTGTTCGCTCCACTCTCCTCGGAGCACTTCTCCTCTCCGTTCCACCCTCCAGTCCCGCTGAAGAACCGGCTCTGCAAAAGATCGATCTGTTTGCCGGTGGCAAAAACGGCTTCGCCCTCTATCGCATCCCGGGAATGGTCGTCACCCCCAAAGGCACGGTTTTGACTTATTGCGAAGCTCGCAGTGATGCCAAATCCGATTGGGGTGAAATCCAAGTGGTGCTTCGACGCAGCACGGACTCTGGAAAAACTTGGGAGGAAGCCCGCCAAATCGCCCACTTCGGACAACGTTTTCCTGGGAACCCGCGTAAATCTGTGGGTGGCGAAAATGAGCAAACGGTTAATAACCCAGTCGCTATTGTGGATAAGGAAACAGGCGTTATCCATTTCCTGTACTGCATCAATTACGCCCGTTGTTTTTACATGAAAAGTGAGGACGACGGTCTCACGTTTTCGAAACCGGTTGAGATTACCCAAGCATTTGAAGCGTTTCGGGCGACCTGTGATTGGAAAGTTCTCGCTACAGGTCCGGGTCATGGGTTGCAGCTCAAAAATGGGCGTCTGGTTGTTCCCATCTGGCTCGCATACGGGAAAATTGGTGCACATGACCCTTCGATGAGCGGCACGATCTACAGCGATGATCACGGGTTGACCTGGCACGCTGGCGAGATCGCTTTCCCGAATACCGCCGATTGGAAAAATCCCAACGAGACCGCTCTCGTGGAGCTCTCGGACGGTCGTGTGATGCTCAATGCCCGCACCAGCGCTCTTGCTAACCGGCGGTTAGTGAGTGTCAGTCCGGACGGTGCCACTGGTTGGTCCACCCCGAGTTTCGATCCTGCCCTCCTGGATCCCATGTGTATGGGCAGCATTATTCGGATAGCCTCACCGGCGCCGCGTGGTCGACTCCTTTTTTGTAACCCATATTCGCTCAAACGGGACGCAAACGGTGATGAAATCCCAGGTGGACATGGTCCCCGCAAAAACCTCTCGATCCAAATCAGCGAAGACGATGGTCGAACCTGGGCTGCTCCAAAAACGATCGAAGAGGGCACCAGCGCCTATTCCGATCTGGCCCAGTTACCGGACGGCACGGTTCTTTGTTTTTACGAACGCAAGAACCTGCTCTCCATTGCCCGCTTGCCTCTGGATTGGTTGAACAAACCCGCGACGGCTCCTGTTCCTGCGAATGGGGGGGCTCAGGCTGTTCAGAAATGAACCTCTCCAGACTCCCTTTGCACCATTCGTTCCTTTTGGCGGTGCTCGGAATTTCTCTAGTGCATTCCTCCTTAGCCCAACCTCCTATGCCCTCTTCATTTCAGTGGAGCCAACTTCCTGCAATTCCCGACCAGGAGGGATTCGCCGGTGCTTTTGCGGGCGTCAGTAACGGGGCCCTCGTGGTTGCCGGAGGCGCCAACATCGTTGGGGAACGCTGGGCTAACCCGCTTCAGAAGAAGTGGTATCAGAGTGTGTTTGTCCTCGAACGTCCTTCAGGCGCTTGGCTCACGGGATTTCAGTTGCCGCGAGCCTTAGGTTACGGAGTCTCTATCACGACTCCGGATGGTTTGCTTTGTATTGGTGGCAGTGACGCCACCCAACACTTCGCGGACGTGTTTCTGCTTCGCTGGCAAAATGGCAAAATCGAGTCCCGCGAATTTCCGCCACTCCCGAGGCCATGCGCGAATGCTTGTGGAGCGCTCGTTGGGAACACGGTTTATGTCGCCGGTGGTCTCGTCTCGCCCACGGCAACGGTGACTTTGAAAACGTTCTGGGCGCTGGACCTGAGTGCACCTTCTCCAAGCTGGAAGGAACTGGAACCCTGGCCAGGCCCCGGCCGAATGCTGGCGATTGCGGGTTCTCAAAACGGCTCCTTCTTTCTGTTCAGTGGAACAGGCCTGTCAGCGGATCAAGAGGGTAAACCCGTACGCCATTTCCTTCGTGACGCTTATTGTTTTACCCCCGGCCAAGGCTGGCAGCGGCTAGCCGATCTTCCTCGTGCTGCGGTCGCCGGACCTTCCCCTGCACCGTCCCTTGGTGATTCAAAACTTCTGATTCTGAGCGGGGATGATGGCACTAATGTCGATTTCGCTCCCATCGAGGAACACCCAGGGTTTCCCAAGGATATTCTTTCCTACGAAATCCACTCCAATCAGTGGACGAACATGGGGGCTGCACCCTTTAGCCGAGCTACCGTACCGGTTGTTTCCTGGTTGGATCAGGCTGTGTTTGTGAATGGCGAAGTGAGGCCGCGAGTTCGGACGCCGGAGGTTTGGGCGTTGGAACTTGGAGGTGTGCGATGAAAAAACTTCCCACCGGAGCTTGGTTGGTGGTGGGGCTTTTGTGGCTAGTGGCCCTCCTGAACTACTTGGATCGGTTGATGCTAACGACCATGCGTGAGCCGATTAAAGAGGCTATAGCCATGACGGATGCCCAGTTTGGGTTGTTAACGGCTGTGTTTTTATGGGTGTACGGAGCGCTGAGCCCTGTCGGCGGATATTTGGCCGATCGCTTCAGTCGGAGGGCGGTGATTCTGGCTAGTTTGGCTGTGTGGTCTGGGGTGACTTGGGTAACCGGCCGGGTACTCAGTTTTGAAGCGTTACTGGCTTCCCGAGCGCTGATGGGAGTCAGCGAGGCCTGTTACATCCCGGCGGCACTGGCTCTGATCACGGACTATCATCGTGGCTCGACGCGTTCCCTGGCAACGGGACTTCACATGAGCGGGATTTATACCGGAGCGGCTCTTGGGGGGCTCGGTGGCGTCGTTGCTGATAATTGGGGGTGGCGGTCCGGATTCGCCATTTTTGGGGCGATCGGAGTCGGATATGCGTTGGTTTTGGTGGCCTTTTTAAAGGACGCACCTCTCGAGGATTCACCGGAGGCGAGAGTCGCAAACCCGAAGCCGTCCTTTAAGGAGGCGGGTGTAGCGATTTTTGGAGTCCGCGGGTTTTGGATTTTGCTTCTCTTGAATGTGTTCTTTGGCGTGACTAACTGGGGCATTAGCGCGTGGTTGCCGACTTATTTGAGGGAACATTTTCACCTCGGCCTCGGCGCTGCTGGAATGTCCGCCACGGGTTACATTCAGGTTGCCTCGTTTATCGGGGTGCTTCTCGGAGGCGTTTTGGCAGATCGCTGGAGCCGTAAAAACCCGAGGGCTCGGGCCCTTGTTCCTGCAATGGGATTTTGGGTGGCCGGACCATTTCTATTCCTTGCAGCAATGACCGATACTCTCGCCATCGCCATTATTGGTCTGAGTGTTTACGGCCTTGGCCGCGGCTTTTTTGATGCCAATCAAATGCCGGTACTCCGGCAGCTCATCGATGAACGTTACAGCGCCACTGGCTATGGGTTCCTGAATTTCACCAGCTGTGCGGCGGGTGGAGTCATGATCTATGTCGGGGGACTACTGAAGGACGCACAAGTGGATCTGAGCCGTATCTTCCAATTTGCCGCCGTTAGTCTGGTGCTACTTGGCCTTCTGCTTCTGGCCATAAAACCCAAGTCCGTCGGTTCACCCCAATCTGAAGCCATTTTTAAATAAACCTCATTATGAACTATCCCCGTCTTACTGGCCTTATCGCCGCTCCTTTTGTGGCGTTCCATCCTGATGGTAGCCTCAATCTGGATTTGATCGAAGCGCAGACGCAATCCCTGATCCGTAATGGTGTCACTGGCGCGTTCGTTTGTGGAACCACCGGAGAAGGTGTTTCGTTAAGTATTCACGAGCGTATGGCTGTTGCACAAAGGTGGTGCGAAGTGGCAGGCCCTAATCTGCGTGTGATTGTACATGTGGGGCACACTGCGTTGCCAGAATGTCAGGCTTTGGCGAGCCACGCCCAGAAAATCGGAGCGGCAGGGGTGGGCTGTTTTGCGCCGTTCTTCTTTAAGCCTACTCAAACTGAAGACCTCGTGAGTTTCTGTGCGGAGATCGCTGCCGCGGCTCCTGCTTTGCCGTTTTATTATTATCAAATTCCGTCCATGACAGGCGTTCAGCTCCCAGCCGCC
This sequence comes from Verrucomicrobiota bacterium, assembly GCA_037133875.1. Classification (GTDB taxonomy): domain Bacteria; phylum Verrucomicrobiota; class Verrucomicrobiia; order Chthoniobacterales; family Chthoniobacteraceae; genus Chth-196. The sequence continues at coordinate 40,287 of JBAXNG010000028.1, forward strand.
GAGTTCCTTCGAGTCGGACAAGCCCGGATTCCCAATCTGGCTGGGGTAAAATTTACGTTCGAGAACCTCATGGATTTTGCGGAATGTACCCGACTGGATAATGGCCGTTTTGACGTCGTGTTCGGGCGGGATGAAATACTGCTCGCCGGTTTATCGCTTGGAGCAAAGGGCGCTATTGGGAGTACGTACAATTTTGCTGCACCCGTTTATCACCGGATTCTCACTGCGTTTGAAAAAGGGGATCTAGCTACAGCTCAGGCGGAGCAAGCACGTGCTAATGCTATGATTTCCGTTTTTGTGCGGTTTGGAGGATTGGTGGCTGGAAAGGCTATGATGCGTTTTATTGGGCTGGACTGCGGGCCCTGCCGTCTACCTCTTCGTTCACTTTCCGAAGCCAAAGAACGGGAGCTACATGCGGAACTCGATAAGGTTGGGTTCTTTGAGTTTTGCTCGATGCTTTAGTTTTGTGAATAGAAACCCAAATACTCGGATGGCTTAGGTATGCGATTGCGTTTTAATCAACAGAACACGAGGGGAGATATCTTTAAAGAGATAGAAGGGTTATTGTCCCTCTTAAGTCTTCCTATAAGTCGGATGGATCAATGTCGACCGTGGGGTGGGTTTTATGCGATTAACGAAACTCACGCTCGGGAATTTTGTTCGGCGTTCTTTCCGGAATTGGTGTTTCAAGAGGAGCAAATTAACGGCTCTATAAGTCCGAAGATCTTAATCGTTGAGCCGCATAAGAAACTGTCCTGGCAATATCATCATAGACGTTCTGAGCTTTGGCGGTCTATGGGGGGAGATGTCGGTGTGGTTACCAGCGATACCGACGAACAAAACGATCCGGTGATATTAAAAGAGCAGGAGGTCCTTCAATTGGCTCAAGGCGAGCGTCATCGTTTAATCGGGCTCGAAACGTGGGGAGTTGTGGCTGAGATCTGGCAGCACACGGACCCTGCGGTTCCTTCGGATGAGGACGATATTGTGCGATTAGAAGACGACTTCGGGAGGTAAAACCCCTCAATCGAATCCAGAACGACACGAGTGAAAGAAAGGAGGGGTGATCGAACGGCAGGGCGCAGATTTCTGCTTTGAAACGGGGCATGCTATACTAGCGTTAGGACGGTCATGGAGACTTACCCCTTAACTCACTGTGCTCCTTCAGAGCTCTCTTCGGTATGCGACGTGTTATTCCACAACTCATTGGAGGCTGGAGTGAAATGAGCGTGTCTCCATTACAGATCGGATCGGTGACATTGGGTGGCCCCAAACCGTTGTTTATTCTTGGGCCATGTGTGATTGAGTCCGAGGAGTTTACGTGGAGGATAGCCCGCTCCATTCACCGGATGTGCCAGCAATTAAACGTCCCGTTCGTTTTCAAGGCTTCGTACGACAAGGCCAACCGGACATCGGTACGTTCGTTTCGCGGCGCTGGTGTCGTGGAAGGCTGTAAGTTGCTAGGGGCAATCGGGAAAGAATTGGGTGTGCCTGTGACTACCGATGTGCATTCGCCCGAGGAGGCGACGATTGCGGCGGAGTGGATCGATATTCTCCAGATTCCGGCTTTCCTATGCCGACAAACCGATCTGATTCAGGCGGCTGCGGAAACGGGTCGTGTGGTGAATGTGAAAAAGGGGCAGTTCTTGGCTCCTGGTGACGTGAAAAACATCGCGGAGAAGCTCCTGGCTTTTGGAAATGAACGATTCTTTTTCACCGAACGCGGTGTGAGTTTTGGTTACAACAATTTGGTGGCGGATATGCGTTCGCTCTACTGGATTCGGGAGCTCGGTTACAGGATCGTGTTTGATGCCACGCATTCGGTACAGCGTCCTGGGGGCGGGGGAGATAAAACGTCAGGGGATGGCATTTTGGCGCCTGTTTTGGCACGGGCTGCAGTTGCCGCCGGGTGTGATGGGGTTTTTATCGAGACGCATGAAGATCCAAGCGTGGCGTTGAGTGACGGACCCAATCAGGTGCCGTTGGATCAATTACCGGCGTTACTGAGTAAATTGACCCGGATTCATTCTCTTGTGCATGAGTAAACAAATGACCATTGCGGGTATGTTGTCCGCAGTTCTGTGCGTGGCGACATCGTTTGCGGCAGATACGCCGAAGCCGAAAAAGGCAGGGGCGGATTCGGCTGTTTCCAAAAACAAAACGGAGCCTGAAAAATCTGCTGCATCGGCGCTGTCGGGAGGATCGTCCGTCTCGACTCCAACTGCATCTGCTGTTGGAGCTGCTGCGACTGTGGAGAACGGAAGTGCGACGGGGGTGACGCCGATTTCGATTCCCTTGGTGGAAGGTTTCCCGAGTTTTGGGGTGCGTCTTCCTGATTTGGATGAGCAGGGGAAATTGCGTTCGTTTTTTTCGATTGGATCAGTGTCTCGGGTTAATGAGCGGGAGGTGGAGATTAAGGATAGTGTGGTGGAGACATACGCGGCGGATGGAAGCCGGGAGATGTCGATTGAGCTTCCGGAGGCGCGGTTGGATCGGATGACTCGCGTTTTGGTGGCGCATGTACCGGTAACGATTCGGAGGGATGAGTTTGAGGTGACCGGGGCCACGATGGAGTTTAATACGGTGACTCGGGAAGGGGGGCTTGGTGGGCCGGTCCGGATGTTGCTTTATAATTTGGACAGCAGCAAAGGCGGGGAGACTGAGTCGCCGAAGGCTGAAGGGGTAAGTGAGAGTAAATAAATTCAATTCAATGTGTTACCGAGTGAACGTGAAGCGTGTTTTTTTGGCGGTTGGAATATGGGTGCCGCTGGTACTCATGGGATTTTCCTCAAGTTTGCGTGCGCAGGTGTCGGATCCGTTTGGAAAGTCGGTGACCGAGCAACAGAAGAGTGGGCCGTCTTTGATTTTGGGAGACGGAACGAAAAAGGCTTTGCCGAGTCTGGATAAGGGAGGGAAGAAGGGGGGGGCTGCGAAAAGTGGAGCGGTGGAGGACGGAGTGACTGAGATTACGGCGAAGGATCGGTTGGTTTTTGATCAGAAAGGGAACCAAGCGGTGTTTGTTGGGGACGTAGTCGTGTTGGATTCGCGCTTTTCATTGAATTGTGATAAGCTCACGGCGGTGATGAAGCGTTCCATGAAGGATGTGGCCAAGGATGTGGTGAAAGAGGAAAGCGCGGAGAAAGGTGGGGGGGAAAAAGCGGGCGGGGAAAAAGCGGGGGCGGCGAAAGGTGGAGGCGGGATCGAAAAGGCTATAGCGGAGGGACATGTGGTGATTGCACAAGAGAAGCGGAATGATAAGGGGGAACTGGAGCGCAGCGTGGGACGTGGGCAGAAGGTGATTTATGATGCGGATACGGGGGACATTACGTTGAGCGGATGGCCGCAGGTGGAGCAGAAGATGAATACGATTGTGGCGTTGGAAGAGGGGACAGTGATTGTGTTAAACCGCAAAGGCACCATGGACGTGCAGGGGCATTCGAAAACGGTGCTTCGTAACACCAAGATTGACGATGGGCGCTGAGTGGAGTGATGGAGGCGCCGTGGGCGGCGGGGGTGGGGATAAACAACCGATTTTGAAGACCGAGAAGCTCGTGAAGATTTACGGGCGGCGGGCTGTCGTGAACGGTGTCGATATCCAGCTTTCGCGTGGGGAGATTGTGGGGTTGCTGGGGCCAAACGGGGCTGGGAAAACAACGAGTTTTTACATGATGGTGGGGCTCGTGCGTCCCAATGGGGGGCGTGTTATTTTTCAGGGGGAAGATGTTACGGATCTTCCCATGTACGAACGGGCCCGGATGGGCATGGGGTATTTGCCTCAGGAAGAATCGATTTTCCGAAAGCTCACGGTGGAGGAAAACCTGATGGCAATACTAGAAATGTTACCATTGGGTAAAAAAGAGAGAAAAGAACGTTGCGAAGAGCTGCTGGAACAGTTTGGAATAACACACGTGGCTAGGCAACTGGCACTGACTCTTTCGGGAGGTGAAAAACGGCGTTTAACGATTGCTCGTTCGCTGGTTACGAATCCTAGTCTCCTGATGCTGGATGAACCTTTCAGCGGCGTAGATCCCATCGCTGTAGCGGATGTTCAGCAGATCATCTCCAAGCTACGTGCTTCTGGTTTAGGGATTTTGATCACCGATCATAACGTGCGTGAGACCCTTTCGATTGTGGACCGCGCGTATATGATTTTTGAAGGTCGCGTGGAAACGCAGGGAACCAAAGAATTTCTGGTCAACGATCCGGTAGCCCGCCGGGTGTACCTCGGGGAGGGCTTTCGGATGTAGTTGTGTAGTGAACCCCAAAACAAAAATAGGCGCACTCTTTCGCCAGAAAAGGGTGTGTTTAGCGAAAAGAGAACCATGCAAACTGCAAATGTTAATGTTCCTGTTCGAGTAGATGGCCGTCACGTTACGGTCACTGAAGCGCTCCGTCAGCATGTGGAGCATAAAGTCAGTCAATTACATCTGGATTATCCGCGCATTATCGAAGTGCACGTGATTACCGATGTTCAAAAACACGGCAACCGGCATATCGCCGAAGTGATCTTGCGCTGCGCGGATCACATTACTCTGGAGGCATCCGAAACGACGGATGATTTGTACGCGTCCCTCGACGCAGCATTCACCAAAATCGCCCAACAGATGCGGAAGGCCAAGGAACGGCTTTTGCACGGGCGCAAGGTGGCCTGAGTTTGACGTGTAGAGAAAAAGAATAGAGAAAATTTCGGGTGTCCGGAGCTCTGCTGGATCAGGGCCCCGGACGCATCCGAATAGGCTTTCGAGCCCTATCTGTTGCTCGAGAGAACAGGCGCACCAGTAAGAGGTGAGCCATCTTCCCCTGTCGAAAAGCGCGTGATAAGAAGTGGCTGCGCGCCTGGTCTAAGTTCGATTTTAATTATGCGGTAATTTAGTGAGTTTTATTGCGAGTGCTCAAAAGAGATGGCGTGGTATTTAGGATTATTGGGGCTCGTATAATGCGATAATAACCGCCAATCCTGTAATCAACGCGCTGGTGGGTGATTGCGTCGCGTTAACATCAATAGTGGCTGGGAAATATCTCGAGATCCCGCAGTGAAAATCGTGGGATTACACGATGCAGGCGGACGCAGGGTACAGAGTGGACGAATGCGTCGATGGTGACGTTATGGCTTCTGCAGTTCGGGGACATCGGCTCCGATTTCAATGATCATTTCCTGTTTCGCTCGCCAGAGCTTGATCTTCATTTTCCTGCCGGACCCAACACGGCTCATTGCACCGAGGAAATCCCCGAGGTTTTTCACTGCACGACCGTCAATGTTTTGGATGAAATCCTTGGGCCGGATGCCCATTTTGTAGGCGGCACTGTTCGTCGGACACTCCGAGACGATCACTCCGGTGTCGCTTTCTGAAATCTGGAGCGCCGAGAATTCCATCTCTTCTAACTCTCGCAATTTGGCACCCTGCCAGTCTCGTAACTTCTGGGCAAGCGATGCAGAAGTGTGCGGCTTGTCAGCCTTTGGAAACTCGGGAACGCGAGCGATGGCTTTCAGGCGTGCTGAGGTCACACCGAACTTATCCATCGCGAAATTCTTGAAGCCGAGTTGCAGTGCTGGGGAGCCTTCCTTCACGCGGAAATCTCCCTTTTCTGGATCCACAAACATCGGTTCGCCGACTAGGGAATTGGCATCACATCCGTTGGCTGCAAACTTGACGCGATCCGCTTCGCTTGTGGTGAACAGATTTCGGTCAATCTCTCTGCCCCACTTGTTCCGATCCTCTGGTTTACCCCAAATGTCGGTCTGCATCGCAGCTGGTGAGTAGGGGCGCATCACGATGTTTTGGGTGAAGACATCCTCGCTGGATGGATACCAGCAATGGGGGTGCATGCCGTTGTTGACTATGATGTTGTTTCTCACAATCCGACGGAAACCTTCCCGTAGTTTTAGTCCACGGCCCAATATCAGGTTGTTCCTGATTTCGTAATTAGTGGAGCCGTCATCGAGATCGACATCGAAGCCATAGTCGCAACGCCAGCGATTGTTCTGGAGAAGGATCGGTTTAATCACATCGGCAAAAGCGAGCACTGCGATGGGGGTGACTGCATTGAGCCTCTTCAAGAAAGTCTCCGACCCCGACCAATAACGATCACGACCCCAGGAGTTGAAGCTGCCGTGGTCTCCAGTCTCGAACACCGTGTCGAAGACATCGCAGAACTCGATCACATGACCTCCCCAGCAGCCATCGCCAATGTTGATCCCAGCTCGAGGTACCTCGTAGGCCGAGCAGTGCCTGACGGTGATGTTTTGCGCCATGGAGATTTCCACGCAGGCGGATTGTTTTTCCAACCGGCCAATGCGCGTGATCAAACAGTCCTCCACCAGGCACTTCGCGGGATAGTCTTCAGTTAACGGTCCCGGCGTACGGTCAATCTCCTGCGGTTCGAGTTGTGGCTTGCCTCCACTGTACGGATTACCCGGGCCCCATGAGAACATGGGACTGCGCACTGCTTTCGGCTCGCCGACGATCGCTACACCATTCGCTCCGCACTCACGAATCAAGCAGCCGCGTACCGCTACGTTGCGATTGTAGCCGCTGATGAAAATGGCGTTTCCACCGAGTTGCTCAAAGTCGCAATTCTCGATGAAACAATCCTCCGCACCCTGCAGAAACACTGCGCCGCCGCGATAGATCGTCCAGTCGGAACGTAGCAACGATTCCTTGTTCTCCATGAAAGTGCGACTTGCTCCAGTAAAGGTCATCCCACGGAGTGAGACTGATTTCACCGGGTGTTCTTTAGTCCCTGCAAACTCAATGAGATGTCGGAGCCGCACGATCTCAACTTTCGCGGTTTTCAAAGTCACATCTTTGGGCGGATAGAAATAGAGAATATTAGTCTTGGTGTTGTGGAACCATTCGCCGGGAGTATCCAGCTCTTCGAAGACATTTTCGACAAATCGGAAATCCTTGTGAGCGCCTTTGTCCGGCCGGTTGTTTTGCCAACCGCCTTCCAAGTCGAGTGTGCCATCTGCTTTTTTGCCAAGGATTCTGTAATGCATGCTGCCCCACAGTGCTCCCTGCATGGTGTGAAGATATGCCCCCACAGGATCCACCCAGCGGGCCACGCGTTCCGGCGAAGTCGAGTCTCGTGAAGAGCCATTAAATTTCGGGGCATCAGGGTCCCCATTAGCACCAGCTCCGAAGCGCTTTGGTTTAGTTGCACTCGGATCGTAGTTCGGGTAGCGGGCCATGTGCTGGAGCTGACCGTTGACGAAGAGTTGATCGAACATCAGGCCCGGCTGAGTCTTCGCCTGCATGATGCCGTTCTGGTAAGGTTCCCAGGTTAGCTCGACCGGGCTCGCACCGCTGATGACCACCTTTTCGCCGTCGGCTGCGCGATATTCCGTTCCTGAATCTTCGTTTGTAAACACAAGTGTCTCCGGCAGGTGGTAGGTACCCGCGTGGACGATGACGTTCGCTTTGTGATTCCGTGCCTCGCGTACCGCTTCCGCGAGCGTGCGAATTGGACCGTCGGGCTGGACGTGGATTTCGGCTGCAGCGGCTGTCAATGCGATCAGCAAGGAGAACGTAACACCTACCTTGGGGATACGAGAAAGGAGGTGGCAGTAGGAGAAATACATAAGGAGGGGGATAGCTGAGTTCTAAAATCGATGAAGAATCCGTTTCACGCACGTATGAGTGGAAAGTCTGCGTGGCCGTGGTGTCTTAGTGGTGAAGATGCTCCAGAGCACAGATTGGCGCGTTAACGAAGACGGCTATAACCGGGGTGAATAGAGATCCGATTGCGGGGCTCAGTGGAAACGGTGTTGCCGTATCCACTGAATACACATTTTCGCGCCCCCCCGACGCTGCTTTACAGATCAGGGCGCGCGGGAAACGTCCAAGTGCTGTTTGTATACGGCTAGGGCGATGTCGCGTTCCCGCTGATGGTCGACCATCGGGAGCGGGTACGATGGGACTAGTTTTAGCCCGGGTGACGGCGGTGTCTTGAGACGCACGGCGGGAATCCCTGCAAGCTCGGGAATCCATCGCTTAATGTAGGCGGCGTCCGGATCGTAGCGCTCGGTCTGTGTCCACGGGTTTTGGATCCGGAAATACGGGGCGGCATCGGTTCCTGTTCCGGCACTCCATTGCCAGCCGCCGTTGTTGGAGCTGATCTCGCCGTCCAACAGGTTTTGCATGAACCACTGCTCGCCCTGCCTCCAGTCGAGGTGCAGATCTTTCGTGAGGAACATCGCGACAATCATCCGGACTCGATTGTGCATAAACCCAGTCTGTTGGAGTTGGCGCATGCCGGCGTCGACGATTGGGAAACCGGTTTCGCCACGAGTCCAAGAGTCGAATGCTCCAGGAGAGGAGCGCCATGGGAGATTTCGGAACGGAAGCGAGAATTCGTGTTCGAGGATTTGTGGGTTGTGCCAGAGGACCTGGAAGTAGAATTCGCGCCAACAGAGTTCGTTAATGAAGGTCTGGATTGAGCGGCGTTGTTCCAGCGTGATGTTCTGGGTTCGGCTTTGAACAGACGCGTAGACTTGGCGGATCGAAATGAGCCCGAAGCGGAGGTCTTGCGAGATCCGGGAAGTGCCGTCTTCGGCTGGGAGATCGCGTGTATTCGCATAAGCGAGAATGCGCCGCTCCAGAAAATCATCCAGTCGCTTGAGTGCCGCAGATTCGCCGCCGATCAGTGGTTCGTTGGCCGGGTTGGAAAGTCCCCAAGTGGCGAGTGTGGGAAGCGGTAAGGATGGGAACTCGGGTGTCAGGAGGCGTGTGACCGGACGGACGGGGCTGGGTTTTTCCAGTTTCGCCCAAGCCTTCGAATACGGGGTGAAAACCCGAAACGGAGTTTGGCTCCCCGTGAGGACTTCGTCCCGTTCGTGCAGGGCCACGTCTTTAAACAAATGAAGGCGGACGTTTAATCGCCTAGCGAGTGTTTCGAGTTGGGTTTCGACGGATTGGCCAAAAGGGTCTGGATCGCGATTGGTGTAGATGGCATCCGCGCCGGTTTCTCTGACGAGAGCTTCGAGTGCATCCAAGGCATTGCCCTGACGGATTAGGAGATGACTACCGATGGATTCGAGCGAGAGACTGAGTTTTTTCAGGGAATCGCAAAGGAATTGCTGCCGCAACGGACCGGTCCAGCGGTGCGCGTTTTTCCACTGGCTGACGATGTATACGGGAATGACTTCCGTATGGGCGTCTGCTGCGGCTCGTAAAGCGGTGTTGTCGCTGAGGCGCAGGTCTCGGCGGAACCAGTGAATAGCGCGTGACATTGCGGGTGGTGTTTTAATAGAAAAACCCCGCTCTAGCTTTGGGTTAGAGCGGGGTAGAGTGATGGGCTCTCGTATGGGAACGAAGGAGGCCTAGTTTTGCGGTTCTTTGAGCGATTTTTGGACTGCGTTTTCCCACTGCGTCCAGTCGGTGCCGTAGTTTTGATCCAGAAGCACACTGAGGACTGAAAGGGCGGTGTCTTTCATTGGGTGTTGCGGGGTGCGCGCGGCGGCCAAAAGGACGGGAAGTTTGACTTCTTTGGGACGGTTCAGACTTTCGGCCACGATGACTTCCTGAAAGCCGGCGGCGATTTGCATGTTTTGGATGTAAGGCAACACATCCAGGTAATCCTTATCTGCCATCAAATTTGCGATGTGTTGGGCCGCTGCGTGTTGACCTTCCGGAGGCATGGACGGGACCTGCTGGAGAAGCGATTTTGCGATCGCACCGTGTTCCGCTTGAGATCGGAGAGCCTCATCGATCTTCATTTCCCAAGCCGGTATAGTCGCGGGTGCCTCGATTTTGAGTGCTGGGGCAGGGGCTTTGTCGGGCGCCTTTTCAGCTGTGGGTTTGAGGGGAGGTAGCGATTCTGGTTGTGCGGCGACGTGCTCGCTGGGCTTGGCTGGAAGTTCCGCGATTGGGGCAATGGGACGCAGAACGTACCAGGCTAGGACGCCCAAGGTTGCAACGACTGCGGTGACTGAGATGTTTTTCCAGCGCATAAGAGGTGGATGGATAGATAGGATAAACAGATTGATTCAGAGCTGGGTTAGATGCCAGCGCGGTCTAGAAGATCCGCCAGCACTTTCGTAGCTTCGAAGTATTCAGCGGCCACTTCGTAGGCTGCTTTGCAATGGCCGGCGTAATCGGCGTTGATGGATTCAACAGCTGCGGCGATGTCGTCCAAGGTTTTGAATGCCAATAAGCCTTTGTTTCCACCATACAACTGGGTGAACAAGGTCTCCTGTGTGATCGCAGGGCGACCACAGGCGAGATAACACGCGGTCCGGTCACTGAACCATCCGGTGTTGAGGCGGACGTATTGATCCTTGGCTACCGTGAATTCTCCCTTGGAGCCCTGTAAATATTGACGGTACTGGTGCAAGTCGATCGAGATCGGGTTCGGATCAGTGAACTTCCAGCGGTTACTCTCAAATTTGGCGAGCGCGTGTGGATCTTTGATTTCCGTCGCTAACTCGAAGTCTTCGCCAGAGCGGGTTGGAGCCTCGACGAATTTCAGGAATTCCAGCGATTTACTCCACAGATAGGTGCTGCCTCTCCAGATAACATCTTTTCGTCCGCTGGTGTTCCAGTTTGCAACGGAGGTAAAGCGGGCGTCTGGACGAGGTGCCTCGTTCGTTTTCCAAAAATCCGTCACCACGGGCTGACGAGTCGGAATCCAGCGAACCCCGTGGGTAGGGACCGAAAATTGCGGGGTGCCCACGAGTTCTCCGAAGGTAAACAAGCTGTGGTGTTGGCGGAGGTATTCGGGAACTTTACCGTGATTGTTATCGATCTTCATTTGTTCCACACCGGGATCGCTTTCGACGTAAATGATCCGGTCACTCTTGAGCAGATCTTCGTTCATTTCCTGAGCGCCGCAGACGTTCAGAATAGCATCTGCTTCTTTGTAGAGCTCTTGTACGCGGGATAGAGGCATCCCGACGCATTCCGGTGTTTTGAGGTAACGCGCACAGAAAGCCCAACGCTCTTCAAAGCCGAACTCCGCGCTGAGTTTCTTCAGAATTTTGGCGGCGTATTTGTAGCTTTCGTTGACCTCGTAAGCCACAGGGTCATAGGGCAGACGAGCTGAATCCTCGATGTAATAGACTTCGTGGCCAAGACGTTGTAGCCCGACAATGTAGTGGATGTGTTGCCAGACAACTCCGGCGATGGGGCAGCCGGCCATGAAGCCCATGACGATGATCTTTTTCTTCTGCATGACAAAAATTCTAGTGAGGTTCCGGGGAGGGCGGGGCGCTTAAGGCGTAATCTTGGCGTGTGCGTGAGGTGGCGGCGATGGAGAATAGTGATGGCTGTTTATATTACGGCAGCTCTTTCACCACGACCGCAGGGTTACCCGCTACAATCGTGTTTGCGGGAACGTTTCGGGTGACAACCGCGCCTGCTGCAATCACGGCATTATCCCCAATTGTGACCCCCTTTAGGATGATGGCGTTCATTCCTATCCACACATTATCACCGATTTTTACCGGCGCAGTTTTAAGTTTCGGACGTTCAGGCCGGTTCGGTAAATAAGGCGAAAGTGCTAAAGCGTCCTGTTTCCGTAGAGCCGCGTCGATTGGGTGAAAATCACCGTCGGCGATTCCCACGTTCCACGAAACCAGACAGTGGGACCCGATTTCCACCGATTCATCGGCCATAATGAGTGCGCCGTTTAGCAGCGTGTAATCGCCCACTTTAACGTGTCCCTCTTCCCCTACAGAGAAGGAGCACCCGCAATAACAGGATACATAGGAGCCGATTTCGACGGCGGGATCCTTTTTTCCACGGAAATTCTTAAAAATCTGAGCAGATTCCAGATAGCAGCCTTCACCATAGGTGACGTTGGACGGAATCGGTTTGGGCCACCAATCGTGTTCTACTGTGCGGTCTGGGCGAATATTACTCATAAACAGGATGCGGAAAGTTAGACATTAGACACTTCGGGCGCCTTCGCCAAGATTAGCTGAGTGGTAAAGATTCGCGTAAAATCCGCCGCGCTCCACCAGTTCAGGGCCGCGTCCTTCTTCCACCACACCTCCAGGGCCAAGAACCACGATTTTGTCTACGTTATGAATCGTGGCAATCCGATGGGTGATGATCAGTGTGGTCCGTCCTTTCATGAGCTCTTCGATGGTCTGCATGATGGCCGACTCCGTGGTGGGATCGAGCGCCGAGGTGGGTTCGTCCAGGAGCAAAATGGGCGCATTTTTCAGAAAAGCCCGTGCGATCCCTATCCGTTGCCGTTGTCCCACAGAGAGGTGGCCTCCCCGTTCGCCCACCAACGAATCGTATCCATCCGGCATCGCCATGATGAACTCGTGGGCCTGAGCCTGCTTTGCTGCATGGATAATTTCTTCCTCCGTCGCTTCCGGACGGCTGTAAGCGATGTTTTCGCGGACCGTGCTCGAGAAAAGAAGAGTATCTTGGAGAACTATCGAGATTTGTGCGCGGAGCGATTTCTTCTCGAGATCTTTCAGGTCGACTCCGTCCAAAAGAACCCGTCCGCCGGTTGGATCATAGAATCTTGGAACCAACGAAAGCAGGGTGCTTTTACCAGCTCCCGTGGTGCCTACAAATGCGACGGTTTGTCCCGGAACAAGGTGCAGGTTGACTCCCGAAATGATGTTCCGCTCAGGAGTGTAGCCGAAGCTGATATTTTCAAACACGAGATCCCCGGTAGTGCCTGTGATACTGATGGGGTTCGCTTTTTGAGGAACGTCATCGGGCTGGTCGAGAATTTCGAAGCAGCGTTTGGCTGCCCCCGCCGCCCTTTCGAGATCCCATCCGACGGTGGTGATAGAGTCGATTGGGGTGTACAACATGTTCATGTAGTACATGATGTTTGCGAGGCTTGCGACGGCTAGAGTGCCGGCCAGGACGTGGGTTCCACCCATCCAGAGGACAGCCGCCTGACTGGACATCATGAGCGTCGCGGTAATGAGCGAGCTGTGCATCGAGGTGTACTGCATCCGGACGTTGGCCTCGAGGCTCTGCCTGGCAGTGATGGAGAATTGTTGAACCTCATGAGGTTCACGGCCAAAGGCCTGCACCATTTTCACGGAACTGAGACCTTCCTGAGCGAGACTGAGGACGGCGCTTTCACGTTCGGAGATGTGAGTGGCTCGATCGCGGATGCGTTGGGCGTAGACACGGAAGGTAATAACCATCAACGGAACGACGGTGAGGGCCAGGAAGGTCAACTTGACGTCGAGGAGCCACATGGCTGCGACGTAAGTGCAGAGGTCTTTGGCGCTCTGAAAAAGAAAGATGAATTTTGAATAGAAAGCCTGGAGCGACATGGAGTCGTAAACGACTCGAGAGGTGGAGTCCCCGCTGCGGCGAGCGTCGTGGAACTTGAGCGGGAGCGTGTGGAGATAGGCGTAGAGATCGGTGCGAAGGGCGAGCAGTCCGCGCAGACCGACCTTATAGAACATCATGGTGGAGATGACGCCGATCCAAGCAGACAGAAGATGGAGGAGAACGATGGAGATCGAGCAGCCCGCAATGATCTGAGGGATGGACCACTGCGCGAGCGACAGGGAGAATGTGGTGCCGAACTCGAGCTTGAGGTTGTGGGGTGTGGAACCAATCGCCGGGAGAACCTTAAATAACAGGAAGGTCTGGGGGATGGGTTTGAGAACGTTAAAAGGGGTCTGAAGGATGGTGAGGCCGGTTGCCAGAAGCGTCTGCCACCAGTAGGGCAGGTAATAAGAGAAAACGCGGCGGTAGATCGACAACATGGGGCGAGGCTTTTGAGAGTGGGATCGGGACGGGATCAGGAGATTGTGCGGGGCCCGCGAAGTCGAGACGCTGTTTTTGGGGAAGACCAAACAGGTTTCTGGGAGTGGGCAGGAAGCATGATTTCGAGCATACTAAAAGCACGACTGTGAGAGACCTCTTTTTTCATCCTCTAATTATTGGGCCGGGGGCGTTGTTAGTTGGGGTCATAACGACCTATTTTTGGGCTAAACAGGCGATTGCCTTGGCGAGACTCAGAGAACGGCAGGAAGTTTCGGGTGACTACGAAGCCGAGATCCGAGATTTAACGGCGCAATTGGCAGGCGCCAAAGAGAGGCAGTTGGCGTTTGAGGAGGCGCAACGGCAATTGCAGGGTTCGTTTCGGGCACTTTCGGCGGAGGCGCTTAAGGACAATAATCGTTCCTTTTTGGAGTTGGCGCGGTCCACGATGACTCAGGTGACGGAGGGATCGAAAGTGGAGTTGGAGAAGCGGCAGCAAGCGATTGCGTCGCTTGTCGCTCCGGTTCGGGAATCGTTGGCGGCGGTGGATTTGAAGATTGCGGAGATGGAGAAGAACCGGGTTGGGGCTTACGAATCCCTGAAGGCGGTGGTGGGGGGCATGGAGGAGTCGCAGAAGGCGTTACGGACGGAAACGGGGAATCTAGTGAGGGCGTTACAATCGCCGGTTGTACGGGGGCGTTGGGGCGAGATTCAGTTAAAGCGTGTGGTGGAGCTGGCCGGAATGGTGGAGCACTGTGATTTTTTCGAACAACAGTCGGTTGAGACTCTCGATGGACGGTTACGGCCGGATATGGTGGTGGTGTTACCCGGTGGGCACTCGCTTGTGGTGGATTCGAAGGTGTCGTTGATGGGGTATTTGGAGGCGTTGCAGGCAGGGGATGATGCCGGACGCAAAGGGGGGATGGCTCGTCATGCGACGCAGGTTCGAACCCATATCGACCAACTTTCGCGCAAGGCGTATTGGGAACAGTTCGAGGCGACTCCGGAGTTTGTGGTGTTGTTTTTGCCGGGAGAAGTGTTTTTCAGCGCGGCCTTGGAGGTGGACCCGGAGTTGATCGCGTACGGAGCCGAAAAGCGGATCATTTTAGCGAGTCCGACGACATTAATCGCCTTATTGAGGGCGGTGCATCACGGCTGGAGGCAGGAAGCTTTGGCGGAGAATGCGGCTGAGATTAGTGCGTTAGGGCGAGAGTTGCATAAACGACTGGGCGATTTTGCGGGGCATCTCGCAAAGTTGGGAAACAGTCTCGGTAGCGCGGTGGAGCATTACAACCGGGCGACGGGTTCGTTGGAGTCGCGGGTTTTGGTGAGTGCGCGGCGGTTTGAGGACTTAAAAGCGGCGAATTCAGATGCGCCTTTGCCGGAGTTAACGGCGTTGGAGCGGGTTCCTGTGCAGCCTAGACTAGAGGGTGAATAGAGTGTTCGGCTAAAATAGCGTCATGGAATAACGATGGCTATTTGCTGCGATGGGTGTGGCTGTAATATAAAAAGACTAATCCGGTGCCGCCAGTGAATAGAGCTGGGAAATAGAGTGTTTTATAGCTGAAGAATTGGAAGCCAAACGCGCCTGCAGTTGCGCCTCCGAGGAATGCACTTAATAAAAGGATGCAAAGCTTTACTTTGCGAATATCTACGGGGGTGCCTCGAATAATGTGGCCGATAAAGATGCCGAGATCCGTGAAGATGCCGGATACGTGTGTAGTTCTGAGAATGGCGCCACTGTAATTGCTTGCCATTCCGTTTTGTAGACCACATGCGCAAGATGCGAGGTAGGCACCAAGGCTACTTGTTTGTTCCAGGGCTGGAACCGCTGCGATTAATAATGCGGATTCAATGAGTAAAGCCATGGCATAGCTGTTTCCTAATTTTAAGGAATCTTCAGGAATGAGGATGCCTCCAAATATGGACCCGATTAAAAAGGCGCCGACGATCGCGAGAAGGTGGATTAATTCGGGAATGTCACCGGTTGCCGCAGCGATACCAAGTAAGGTGGTACTTCCTGTCAGATGGGTGACGCCCTGATGCTGAAATCCCAAAAAGCCGACGGTATTCACCGTTCCTGCAATTAACGCTAAAACAGCGCTGCCGAACCAAACCCATTTTGGAAGTTTAGAGATCATGGACGTCGGTGGGTTAAATTAGCGCAGATTATGCGTGAAGTCACTTTTAAGTAATTTGTGGCCATTGATTTAATAGTGCGCCTGCAAGGGATGGCGAAATCGCAAAATTGAGTTAACGGGGAACGGATTCTGCGAGTATAACTGGCATCAGGAACACCCCATGTACGATTTGTTTTTGAAGCTTTCAGGTAATTGGACGGCTTTTGTGCCACAGCCTTTTGCGAATCTCCTTTTTGCGTTTGTGGCAGCTTTTTGCGGCTCAATCGTGGGTATGGAACGGGAAAAAAAGGATAAACCCACCGGTATCCGGACGCTGACGTTGGTTTGTTTAGGCGCGGCGGTATTTACCATGATTTCTGAAAAGGCGGGTGATAGTAGCGGCCGTGTCATCGGACAGATTGTGTCGGGGGTTGGATTTCTAGGTGCGGGGGCGATTATGCATCGCCGATTTAGTGTCGCCGGTATGACTTCCGCAGCGACTATCTGGGTGACTGCGGCGATTGGTACGGTGGCGGGTTTGGGGTACGCTGGATCGGCGCTCGGCATTTCCTTTTTTGTATTGGGAGTTTTGACGCTCACGACGCTGATCGAGCACGCGTTTCTGGGGAACTGTCATTTCGTAGATATCCATGTGCGCTGCCGGGTGGATGGCGGTAAAACGATGCTCAAGTTGGAGCAGTTGACGGACGAGTTTCCGGCCAAGATCCGTTTGGATACTGAAGAAGTCGATCCGCTTGATGATAGCTTCGGGATCACCCTCCGTTTTTGCGCGAACCACAAACTCCACCGGGGAATTTTGGCACGGTTGGCCGAGATGCCCGAGGTGGTTGAAATTCACAAAGGGCATCGGAGGATAACTTGCGTGCACTAAAAAACCGGACCTCTTTCGAAGTCCGGTTTTTGGAATCTGAACAAAACTCTGTGAGGGCCTGAGATCAGCACGCCCTCAAAGGGTTTGTTATTCGAGCCAGCTCACTTTGCCGGAATCGAGGTCGTAGTAGGCTTTCACAACCTTCACCTCAGGCGCGGCTTCTCCGAGTTTGGATTCTTTGGCGATTTTTTTGGCGACGCGGTTCACGTTTTCCTGAATCGCGTTCACGAGTGCATCGCCGGCCATATCCTTGGTGGCTTTGACGGCGGGGCGGATTTCGCTGACGATGGAACCCACATGGCCGGGAGCGCTTCCGCTGGCGACAGCGGCTTTCACTGCGCCGCAACGTTCGTGACCGAGAACCACAATGAGCCGAGAGCCGAGGTGTGCAACGGCGTACTCGATGCTGCCTAGTGCGTAGTCGTCTACGAGGTTACCAGCGGTACGGACTACAAAAAGGTCGCCGATGTTCTGGTCAAAAACGAGTTCGGGTGAGGTACGGGAGTCGGCGCATCCGACGACAATGGCGAATGGGTGCTGGGTCTGAGCGGTTTCGGCGCGTTTTGCGGCTACGGGTTTTCCGGAGGTGACATCGTTTTTGGCGAAACGGGCGTTGCCGGCTACGAGTTTCTTGAGGGCGCTATCGGCGCTGACTGGAGTGAACGCTGCGTGGTCGGCGGCGGAGGCGAGGCTTCCGAGGCTGAGGAAACCGGTGGCCAGAAGGAGAGGTAGTTTGTGGAGGGTGGTCATATCTGAATGATACAGTTGTGGTTTTGGTTCAATGACTGGGGTTCCTGAAGCAGGAGTAACCAGCTTTGGATCGGCTAAAATAGCAGCTCCCGTGCTAGGGTTAGGTGACAAGTGCGGGGTGGGGAGCATGCCGACAGGCCTATTGCTACGCAGGAATGGATGGAACTGAGGACGAGGGCGTCTTGATGTGTGTCGAATTTGGTTAAGGTTTCTAATGGAGCTGGGATGGGCTAGAGAGGAGCGCGAGATGGCGTGTGTTTGGATGGGGTGTCTCAGTTTTGATAAGGGTGTATCGTTTTTCAAAATGGAGATAGCCGTGCGGAATTGTCATGGCCGTAGTGCTTTGAATTCGCTGATTGAGTGCGTTTTAGCCGTTTTTACATTGTAGATGCGTTGAATGTGTGTATTTTCCGTGCCGTTTTACGGCAGCTTATCTACTCACTCCTACTCTGATCGGGGTGCGGAAATGAGCTCGCCGTAAGGAGTACAGGGCAGGTGCGCGCGTTTGCCGGTGCTGTTGATGTGATCCGTTCTCCCCGGGGCATCCATCTCACTCACTTTTATGAAACGATTGTTCAATCTCTTGCTTTCCCTGCTAATCGCCGGCCTGTGTGGCGCCAGCGCCTTGGCTGTGTCAGGAATTTCCCCTTCCGTAATTGCCGAGGGGTCTCAGACAACCCTAACGGTGGATGGGGCTGGAACACAGGGGGTGTCAGGAACGGTCAGTTGGGGTGACGGCAGCAGTTCCTTAATTTCATGCCCGGGAGGCAGTAATGCAATCGGGACTCATGTTTATGCCGACAATGGTACCTATACCGTCTCATTCGTTGGGGCTTCGACTTACATTGGGGTTTCGTCTTACTACTCCGGCGGCTTCTGGGGGGGGGGCTGGTATTATTATTATTATTATTATGATGTGCCAACCACTGTAAGCTTCCAGCTTACAGTTAATAACGTTGCTCCTAGCGTCCAATCCGTCACCGTTCCCCTGAGCACTCCGGCGACCTATCCATTGAGCTTTTCAGTCGCGGCAACCGACCCCGGTGTCCTCGATACAATCTCTTACAGTTGGGACTTTGGGGATGGATCGCCGGTAAGTTCTAACCCCGTTCATACCTATTCGGCTGCGGGGGAGTACGCGGTTAGAGTGATTGCAACAGACAACGCTGGTGCTGCTTCCCCGGTTTTTACGCAGCTGATAACGGTGACTGACTCAGAAGCTCCGGATACAGCGATTGTGTCCGGGCCGGACGCTTTGATCAACAGTAGTACGGCGACTGTGACTTTCAGCGGGACTGATAACGTCGCTGTGGCTCGCTTTGAAGCGAGTCTCGACGGCGGCACCTATGTCACGGCAGTGAGTCCAGTGGTTCTAAGCGGTCTCGCCGATGGGTCTCATTCTTTCAGCGTTCGTGCGGTTGATGCAGCAGGCAATACGGATGCCAGCCCGGCGACGACGACTTGGATGGTCGACACCACCCCCCCTGTGCTCTCGTTGCCTTCGAACGTGACGGCTTCCGCGACGAATGCGAGTGGAGCGGTTGTGAACTACACAGCGGGAACCGCGACGGATGCAGTGACTGATAGTCCTGTGATCGCGTATTCACAGGCGAGTGGAACGACATTCCCTCTTGGAACGACGACAGTGACCGTGACTGCAACCGACGCTGCGAGCAACGTAAGCAGCGGAACGTTCACTGTGACTGTGGCCGATATAACGCCTCCTGTGCTCTCGCTGCCATCGAACGTGGCGGTTTCCGCGACGAATGCGAGTGGAGCGATTGTGAACTACACCGCAGCAACAGCGACAGACAACGTGACGGTTAATCCGACGATCGCGTATTCACAGGCGAGTGGCACAACATTCCCGCTTGGGACGACGACTGTGACTGTGACAGCAACGGACGGAGCAAGCCAGGTGAGCAGCGGAACGTTTACCGTGATAGTGTCCGACACCACGCCTCCTGTGCTCTCGCTGCCAACGAACGTAACGGCTTCCGCCACGAGTGCGAGTGGAGCGATTGTGAACTACACAGCGGCAACCGCGACGGATAACGTCACTGTGACCCCGACGATCGCCTATTCGCAGGCGAGTGGGACGACATTCCCACTTGGGACGAGCACAGTGACTGTCACAGCAACGGACGGCGCAAGCCACGTGAGCAGCGGAACATTCACTGTGACAGTGTCTGATACTACCCCGCCAGTGCTCTCGCTGCCAACGAACGTAACGGCATCCGCGACGAATGCGAGTGGAGCGGTTGTGAACTACACCGCGGCAACCGCGACGGATAACGTGACGGTTAACCCGACGATCGCCTATTCGCAGGCGAGTGGAACCACGTTTCCACTTGGAACGACGACTGTGACGGTGACAGCAACGGACGGAGCAAGTCAGGTGAGCAGCGGCACGTTTACTGTGACTGTGTCTGATACGACGGCGCCAGTGTTGAACTTACCCTCGAGTGTAACAGCTCAGGCGACGAGTGTGAGTGGAGCGACGGTAGTGTATTCACCCGCGACCGCTACGGATAATGTAACGATCAATCCAACGATCACGTACTCGAAGGCGAGTGGAACGACGTTCCCGATTGGGGTGACTACCGTGACGGTGAATGCCACGGATGCCGCGAGCAACGTGAGCGCAGGTACGTTTAACGTGACGGTGGCGGAGGCGTCTGCTCCGACATTTGTAGGAGTTCCGACAAATCTAATTGTCGAAGCCACTAGTTCCGCTGGAGCTGCAGTGACTTTTGCGACTCCGACTGCGAGCGATAATACGGGTGCTGTTGCTGTGGTAAGTAGTGTGGCAAGTGGGAGTGTATTCCCCATTGGGGCAACAACAGTTACCTTTAGTGCGAACAATCCTGTCACGAATAAAACCAGTACGGCTTCATTTGTCGTAACGGTAAGGGATACGACAGCCCCATTATTGATTGTGCCTTCGAATGTGATCGAGCAGGCCACTAGCGCTAGCGGAGCTATCGTGAAATACCCACGGGCGACAATCTCCGATGCGGTGACTTCGAGTCCACCGACTTCGTACTCGCAACAGAGAGGAACGACGTTCCCGATTGGCACCACTACGGTGACTGTAACATCGACAGATGCGGCAGGTAATTCCAGCACAGGCTCCTTTGATGTAACCGTGATCGACTCGATTGCCCCTGTCATTAGTGGCGTGCCTTCGAATATTACCGCCAGAGCCACGAGTACGAACGGAGCGGTTGTGACTTACACGATGCCAACCGCAACGGATGCTGTGGGTGTGGTGTCTCTGGTGGCGAGCAAAGCTAGTGGCAGCATGTTCCCGATGGGAACTACCACGGTGACGTTTAACGCGCGTGATGCGGCGAATAACACGAGTACGACGTCTTTTGATGTAACGGTGGTGGATGCTACTTCGCCCGTATTGGAAGGGGTGCCAACAAACCGGACTGTCGAAGCAACGAGCGCGTCCGGGGCATTGGTGGATTACATTATGCCGACCGCAAGTGATGCTTCTGGGGCGCTGACTGTGGTGGCTGATAAAACAAGCGGCAGTGTGTTCCCTGTGGGGGTGACGACAGTCACGTTTACGGCTACTAATGCTGCGACGGCAAAAACCGTAACGGCGTCGTTTACGGTGACTGTATCGGATACAACCGCGCCAGTGCTGATTGGGTTACCGAAGGATATGACGGTTCCGGCTACGAGTGCCAGTGGAGCGACGGTGAGTTATACGATGCCGACGGCCACGGACGCTGTCGGAGTGACGTCGCTGACGGCTAGTAAGGAGAGCGGCAGCGTGTTCGCGATCGGGGCAACCGTGGTGACTGTGGAAGCGAAGGATGCCGCAGGGCATGTTACGACGGGGAGTTTTACGGTGACGGTGAAGGATGATGCCGCCCCGGTGATCGCAGGTGTGCCGAAAAATATCATTGCGAAGGCAACGAGCAAACTTGGAGCCGTTGTGCAATACATGAAGCCGACGGCCTCCGACGTGGTGGATGGAAGTGTCGTGGAAGTGACCGCGAGCAAAGCTAGTGGCAGTGTGTTCCCTGTGGGGGTGACGACTGTGACGTTTACGGCAACGGATGCCGCTCACAACACAAGTCACGCTGGGTTTACCGTGACTGTGAAAGATACGGTGGGGCCGGCGCTTGATGGGATATTGACGCCGCTGGTCCTGAAAACCGATGCCTCAGGCAAAGTGGCTTTGCCTGATTACACGGCGCAGGTAGTCACGAGTAGTGATGTCGTGGGTGGGGTAAAACAAAATCCGGCGGCTGGGACGTTAGTGGGTGCCGGAAAGACGAAGGTGGTGTTATCGGTTGTGGATGCGGCAGGGAGAGCTGCGATGTTGAGTGAAGGGGTAGAAGTCAGGGCGTTTCCGCATATCACGAGCCAGCCTGAAAATGCGCGGGCGTGGAACCGATCAAAAGCGAGTTTTAGCGTGGTTGCCGAGGGGTATGGAGAGTTGCGTTACCAGTGGAAAAAGGACGGGGTGGCGCTGCCGATGGGGAATAAGGCGTTCTATGAAGTGAAGAAAGCGTTTGCTTCGGATGCCGGGATTTACACGGTGGAAGTGAGTAACGAGGTGGGAAGTCTTGAGAGCCACGGCGCAGAGTTGAGTTTTGTGAGCTTGAGGGAGCTGGAAGGCACGTATCAGGGGTTGTTAAGCCACGTGGCAGCGGGTGGACTCAAACAGGGGACAAAACCCGCGCGAGTGACGGTGAGTTTAAACAAGACAGGGGCCTTGAGTGGGCAGCTGGAGTATCTCGGGAGTATGGTTCGGTTTAACGACGCGCTGGATTCGGATTTACGGATGGAAAGCCGGATTGAGAGGAACGGACTAAGCGCCCTGGATTTCTCGTTAGAGTTGGATCCGGAGTCGAAGACTCTGGTTGCGAGAGTGAGTGAAGAGGGGCGTGAATTTGTGAGTGAAGCGACGCTTGCGGTTGCACCTGACTACAAGAAGGGTGGAGCAGCACAAGCGGGGCGATACACGATGTTGTTCCATGAAGGAGTCACTCAAGGAGCGGGTTATCTTGCAACGGAGGTGAGTTCCAAGGGGCAGGTGATGTTTGTCGGGATGACGGCAGCTGGTGATGAGCTCACGGGAAGTGCGGTATTGCAGGCGGACGGAAGCGTGGCGTGTTATTTCCCGTTGTATTCGGTGCTGAAGTCGAGCGGAGGATACTTGGGAGGAGAACTCGAGTTTACAGAGGCCGACGTGGCCGTGACTGGTTCCGTGGAATGGTTTAAGCCTGAGCAAACGAGCAAACAGGCGACAACGGCTGGTTTCTTGAAGACGTTGAGTCTGGAAAGCTCACGTTATGTGGTGCCGGAAAAGAAGGCGCCCGTGTTGGCGGCGACGACGGGGCAGCTGTCCCTGAAGCTGAGTGGGTACAGTGAACCGGCTGTGGTGGTGTTTGGAGCTGGAGCGAAGGTGGAGTTGGTGCATCAACCAGCGGGAGCGAGTGTGGAACTGACGGTGTCGAGATCGACAGGGGTAGTGAGCGGGGCGGTCACTGACGAGAAGACAAAGGAAAAACGAGCCGTAGGCGGGGTAGTGTTGCAGGAACAGGGACTGGCGGGAGGTGTGTACATCACGGAAGCGGGAGCGGGCCAGTGGGTGGTGAAATAGTCGCCGCAATAGGCTATGGGATAGCGGGGCTGTGAACACGGCCCCGTCCTGCAAGGAAACAAGAACTCGAAATTAGATATTTTATGACACGAACATCATTCCAAGGGAGAGGCCGCAGTGAGGGACTTATTTTCATGAAGCGACTGGCTCAGTTGTTTTTTTTGTGTTTTGTGTGAGTTGAAATAATTGTTTTTAAAGAAGTCGTATGAATGTTACGTTTATTTCAATTTTAAAAAAATCTCTATGGGTAATATTTTCGGATGCCTGTGCAATGGGGTGAATTTAAGGCTGATCGCCGCTTGGGTGATATTTTGTGGTGTTCTTACATTTAGTGCGCAAGCGGGGTCATCCGTAACGAACGTTACATTTACGCAGCGAGTAGGTACGAGGTTAGTGGACGTGTATTATGATTTAGGTGCTGATGCGAGTTCGGTAAGTCTGGATATATCGTTAGATGGTGGGTTGACGTATGGCAAGACGGCGACGAGTTATGGGGTGCTTGCGAAGACGGTAAGTGGGGATGTGGGTGCTAATATTGCAGCAGGGACAGGGAAGCATATAGTGTGGGATGCTGGTGCTGACTGGGACAGGCAGGGCGGCAGTAAGGTTCAGATGCGCGTTACTGCTGTTGCGAGTACGGGAAGTACAGATGTGGCTCCTGATGGGATGGTAAAGATAGCGGCAGGCACGTATCAGCGAGGAGACAATTTAGATGGGAGAGCGGATGCGCCCGTACAAAGGATGGATGTTAGCCAATTTTATATGCAGGCTAATCTGGTTACGAAAGGACAGTGGGATGAAGTGCGTGCATGGGGGTTATTGAATGGGTATGCGGATTTGCGCGAAGGAGGCGGGAAAGGGTTCGATCATCCTGTAGTAAATGTAAATTGGCGTGATGTAGTAAAATGGGCGAATGCAGCGAGTGAGAAAGCTGGATTAAACCCGTGCTATACAGTGATAGGGCAGGTGTACCGAACAGACAGTTCAGATGCGGTGGAGTGTGATTGGAGTGCAAATGGGTATCGGCTTCCAACTGAATTGGAATGGGAGGCCGCTGCTAGAGGAGGATTAGTTGGAAAGCGTTTTCCGTTTGGAAATACGGTTTCAATAAATCAGGCAAACTATGGCCCCGTTTATTACCCGAATGCATATGATTTGAGTGGTAATTATGGGGCGTTTAACAATAGCGCGACAAATTCGGGCAATCACCCACTGTTTAATGTCGGTTCGAGACCTTTTACTAGTCCTGTTGGGAGTTTTGCGCCGAATGGTTATGGGTTGTATGATATGGCTGGGAATGTATCTCAGTTGTGTTGGGATTGGTATGATGACTATGTAATTGAAATGGATGCGCGAGGGCCATCTCAGAGGAGTTCTCGTGGCGGGCGAGTTACTCGTGGCGGGGCATGGAATTCGGACGCAGCTACATTGCGGTGCGCAGACAGATCGTCACTAGATCCCGGTGCATACTACTACGACGGAGTGGGTTTTCGTATTGCAAGAGGCACGGGAAACTATCTGGCAAGAAGTAAGGCCTCCGCAAATGGAGTAGTGGATACAAAAGCTCCTGGTTTTGTAGTGCCGCTTAATATGACCGTGAGTGCTTCTGGAGATACGGGCGCAAAGGTTGTTTACCCTGCTATCAAAGGAATGGATAATGTGGATGATGTTTCTGGGATTACTTATACTTATTCCAAGGCAAGCGGGGCGACTTTCCCAGTGGGAACAACGGTAGTGACAGTGAAGGCAATTGATGGTATAGGGAATATCACAAGTGGGACTTTTACGGTTACAGTTACAGATCCAAATAATTTTGTCGCGAATGGAACCGCTAATCCTACTGATAGCGCAACGGGCGGCAGTGTAAAAAATGTTATATTTACGCAGCGAGCGGGTACGAAGTTGGTGGATGTGTATTATGATTTAGGCGTCGATGCGAGTTTAGTAGGTTTGGATATTTCGTTGGATGGCGGGTTGACGTATGGCAAGATTGGGAAGAGTTATGGGGTGCTTGCGAAGACGGTAAGTGGGGATGCGGGTGCTAATATTGCAGCAGGGACAGGGAAGCATATAGTGTGGGATGCTGGTGCT
>JBAXNG010000029.1:0-62372 GCA_037133875.1 Verrucomicrobiota bacterium
ACCCAACCATCCACAATTAAACACGCCCCTCCCCAAACTTTGACGTAGACCCGAGCGGGGTTGCGTAACCTTGACTCTTGGAAATGGCTCCTGAGGTAGGATTCGAACCTACGACCGATCGGTTAACAGCCGATTGCTCTACCACTGAGCTACTCAGGAATTTCCCGCAAAAGCGGAGAGGTTTTATACGCAGTCAGAGCCTCCTCGGGCAATATTTTTCGAAAAGTTTTCTTACTCTCTGGGAAAAATAAAAGTGATTGCCTGGCACTCCAATCCTAAGGATGCAGGCCCTTACGCACTATTCGTGCTGAACCTTTTTTCACGTTTATGAATGTTCTCCCCCGATGGTCTTTCTTCCTGGCTGCTTGTGTGGCTTTTCCCCTGTGTGAATCTTACGCCGCGGATGCGAAGCGACCGAATATCCTGATCGCGGTGGCGGATGATTGGTCATTTGGCCACGCTGGGATTTACGGTTGTCGTTGGGTTAAAACTCCTGGATTTGATCGGGTGGCCAAGGAGGGGGTTTTGTTTACAAGGGTTTACACGCCGGATGCCAAGTGTTCGCCCTCGCGGTCCGCGCTTTTAACAGGACGTAACCCCTGGCAACTCAAGGCTGCGGCGAATCATTGGCCTGTGTTTCCATCTGAGTTTAAAACGTATCCAGAGGCGTTGGCTTCGAATGGTTATTTCGTGGGTATGACGGGTAAAGGATGGGGGCCGGGAGTCGCGAAAGATGCGGCCGGTACACCCAGGGAGATGGCGGGACGTTCCTTTCAGAAACGTACGGCGGAGCCTCCTACTTCGATGATTAGTAAGAACGACTATTCCGCGAATTTTGAGGATTTTCTGGCTGCTGCGCCTCAAGGGCAACCTTGGTGCTTTTGGTACGGAGGAACCGAACCTCATCGCGAATACGAATTCGGTTCTGGTGTTGCAAAAGGAGGAAAGCAATTAGGCGATATTGACCGAGTGCCTGCGTACTGGCCCGATAACGAGCAGGTTAGAAATGACATGTTGGATTACGCGTTCGAGTTGGAGCATTTCGATAAGCATCTCGTGAAGATTCTCCAGACACTGGAAGCGAAGGGGGAGTTGGATAACACCTTTGTTCTTGTCACCTCAGATAACGGGATGCCATTTCCTCGCTCCAAGGGACAGGATTACGAGATCTCCAATCATCTACCGATGGCGGTTCGTTGGCCCGCGGGAGTTTCTAAACCAGGCCGGACGGTTGATGATTTTGTGAGCTTTATCGATCTCGCTCCGACCTTGACGGAGGTTGCTCAGGTTCCTGGGGAAAAGACGGGTATGGCAGCCATGACGGGTAAGAGCTTCGTGAATGTCTTACGCTCTGAAAAGACCGGTCAAGTGGATCCGAGTCGGGATCATGTTCTCCTCGGGCGGGAGCGTAACGATGTCGGGCGTCCCGGAGATCAGGGGTATCCGATTCGCACGATTATCAAGGGGGGGCTTTTGTATTCCCACAACTTTGAGGCGAGTCGCTGGCCTACGTGTAATCCTGAAACGGGTTATTTGGACTGCGATTCGAGTCCGACGAAGACGTCTATTTTAGAGGCGCATCGAAAAAATGCGCAGGATCCATTCTGGGCCCTGTGTTTTGGGAAAAGAGTGGAAGACGAAATTTATGATCTGAAGAATGATCCAGATTGCGTTCGGAATTTAGCCTCGGATCCTGTGTATCTAGCTATTAAGCAGGCGCTGGGAGAGCAGATGGTTTCGGAGCTGCGTACGCAGGAGGACCCTCGTGTATTAGGGAGAGGCCATGAATTTGATGCTTACCCGTTTGCGTCCGATAAGCATGCAGGTCTTTATGAGCGGTTTATGAGGGGGGAGATGAAACTCCCAGGCTTCAAGGAGAGCGATATTGACCCGATCCAGCCCAGCCTGAAGTCAGATGATAAGTGACTTGGCTTGATGGTGGTTTTGCTTGGGGTAAAAGGGCCAAGCAAAACCAATGGGGGAGCGCTGCTATGGCTTTTCGGGGTTACTTGCTTGCGCTTGCGATTGACTGAGTCGGCGTTGTTCTTCCTTTTTTTGAAGCTTTTCGAGCGCGCGCTGTTTGCGATCTGGAGGGAGGGCCCCTATGTGGAGTTGATTGCGCTGTTTTGCGAGTTGGATCTGTTTCTGGCGCTCGCTGAAACGTTGTTTTTGTTCGTCACTCAACGCGGGGTAACACCG
Source organism: Verrucomicrobiota bacterium (assembly GCA_037133875.1). Taxonomy (GTDB): domain Bacteria; phylum Verrucomicrobiota; class Verrucomicrobiia; order Chthoniobacterales; family Chthoniobacteraceae; genus Chth-196. The sequence continues at coordinate 2,200 of JBAXNG010000029.1, forward strand.
AGGGCAGCTGACGCCGTGAATGTACTGTTCGGACAGCTTGTCTTGCTCGCTAATGGGATAGCGGCATCCGTGGCATTGTTCGTAAATTCCCTTCTCGAGACTGTGATTTACGGCAACGCGATTATCAAAAACGAAGCATTCACCTTGCCATAAGCTTTCTTGGGCAGGGACATCTTCTAGATATTTCAAAATGCCTCCTTCGAGATGATATACTTCCTCGAAGCCTTGTGCTTTCATGAAAGCCGTAGATTTCTCACAACGGATTCCGCCAGTGCAAAACATGGCGATCTTTTTGTGTTTTTTCGGATCGAGATGGCTTGCGACGTAGGCTGGGAATTCGCGGAACGAGTCGGTCTTTGGGTCGATTGCACCTTTGAATGTTCCGATATCGAATTCGTATGAATTGCGAGTGTCGATGAGAGTGACGTCCGGGTCGCTTATGAGTGCGTTCCAATCTTTTGGTTTTACGTACGTCCCGACGATTTTTAAGGGGTCGATATCGGGGACTCCCATGGTGACGATCTCCTTTTTAATTTTTACCTTCATTCGGTAAAAAGGCATTTCATCGTACACAGACTCCTTATGGACGATGTTCTGAAAGCGAGGATCTGCGCGGAGAAACGCTAGGAGATTATCGATGCTTTCCCTTGTTCCTGCAACGGTTCCGTTGATGCCTTCTTTGGCCAATAACAAGGTGCCTTTGATGCCGAGTTGATCACATGCAGCCTTTAATTTTGGAGCGTAGTTTTCGCAGTCGGAAACGGTTACGAATTTGTACAAGGCGGCGACGATGATTTGGCTCATAGCGATAGAATTGGAAACGCGGTGCTACTTCCAATGGGATTTCCGTTGGTCAGCGGGGGAAGAGATTCTACAAGGTTGGTAGAAGTTTTCCAGACCCGAGATACAACGGCGGACTGGATTTCACAGGCCGCCTTTTCCTGATTCGATGGCGGTTTCCGAGTGTTGAACGCGGTTGAGAGGTTTTGCGAAAACTACTGGCGGTGAGGGAGGGATTCGATTCCCATCTTCGCAAGTCGTTGAAAAACAAGGAAAACTGGACCCGTTTGGGACGGGTTGTGTCTCAGTGTTGTGTCCCAGATAATTAGGAGGAGCTGCCTCCTCTGTCAAGGTATGTACAGGGAGAGGGAGGGCAGTTCCGAAACTCACAGGGTAGAGGGCGGATGCGCTTTCGTCGACGTACAGCAAACCTTTGTGTTTTGCCCGGCGTGCAAAAGTTTTCTCCTTATCGGACAGACATCGTTGAATAATCCGTCCGTTCACCCTGAGCTGTTCCAAAAAGCTCACTGATGTTTCGCAATGTCCCAACCGTTGAAACCATTGCGACGCGAAGCGAGCGGAGCTGGCGCGGTCTTGTGGGGGTTCTTCGGCCCATTCCGAAAGGAAGGCCAAAACTCGATTCACCAGAGTTGCTGCTTTTTGCCGGAGCTCGTTGAGCTTTGCCATGCAGTCCGGCAAGGTTGCTGCACAGTAGCCGCCCGATAAAAGGCCATTCTGTTTCTTCGGATGGTGAATAACTTCAAATCGAATTCGATTGGCCGTTTTTGCGTAGATACGGATTGCTTCCCCTTTACTGAGAAACAGAGTGATCGAGGGGGAGTTGTCGACCGTTTCTGAATCTAATCCATGTTCTCGAATTCGATTCTGCCTGTGAAAAGTTCGGAGTGATCGGGCCAATTTTCTAACCAGTTCCACTGCATTGAGGGCGAGGAATTCCCAATAAGTTTCAGCCCTTCGCAAACTAAAATTCTCTGTACGGAGTGTGCCGGGCATCGGCAGAGAATCTGTTGCCGATGAAGCTCGTTGGAGTTCACTCCGGATTCCGTCGTAAATGGCCTCTAGGTAGCGCCGCGTGACTGAAGTTGAACTAAGCGCGGGGCGTCCTAATGCTTCATCCGAAATCACGTTGTCTTTTGCGTCCAGTCCCTTCGCAAGTTCTGCGTCGGTGCGCCCCCTGAATAAAACATCTTCCCAAGAAAGTGCATCGTCACTGGCAAGGGCGGGGCAGAGGTTCAATCCTCGTGTTGGGTTCAGGTGCAATCGCGACGTGATTTTGCAAATGAAATTTTCTCCATTCGCCGCGCTTAAGCGAGTTTTTAGCTGACCGGAGAAAGGCGGAGCCGCAAGTGAGGTCCCCCCCCATTCAGTTGGCTGTTGACGAATTGTGAGGTAATTCCCTCTGCCGTTATGCGGAGCGACGGTGAAGATTCTCCCATACATTCGGGAGGCAGTTTCGGCTCTGAGGTCTGTTGGTGCCGCTCCCACATACTGCCTAAAAAGTTCAACCTCCTCGCGTGTTCCAATGACGTCGCCATGTTCTGCTGCGATTTCCAAATGGTCATTGAAACCTGTGTTAGCTTCTACACGTGAATTCAGTGAGAATAAGGGAAGTAGAGTATTTGTATTCTGTGTCCCACTATCGTCAGCTCCCGTATGTCCACTGGTTAACGAGACTGATACAGTGGGCCTTTCATCTCTCCTAGGTTGCCGCGTTCTGTACGTGGGGGGCGATTGGATCGGCTCTTGCGATCCAGTTAAGATATTGCTAGTTTGCATCGTCACTTAGAAGCCAACCCGGTTGCAATTTCCCTTCGCGCCGGGTTGGTTTTTTTTGGCGTCAATAGCTGTCGATTACATGGCGAACTCTTCGCATGTTGGTTGCGTGATAAGACGAGTCTGGGTGTCGCCGCTGTTCATTTAATTCGCCCCATGATTTCCAAGCGGCAAAGCGAGCATGGAGTCTTTGAAAGCAATCTCCGTTGCTGTTGATAACTTCTTCGCGAAGGACGGTGAACTATTTCGCCAGTAGTAAACGAGTTGGCGAGAAATGCCGGTCCGCTTCGCACTGGCCAAAACGTTCCCTGATTTCTCAAAATGCGAGAGGAAAGCCAGTTGTTTTACATGCTGACGACGTTGCGAAATAGAAGGTTTACCGGGCATCATCTTTTATACGCCGAACTATGTGTAAAAGGTAGTAAAAAATAAGCGTAAACGGCTTGCATGTAGTTAGAAGTGATGATTTGCACGAGCGTGCAAATCGTCAGGCACGGCACTCTGGGACATTCGCCAACTACAGGAATGCTGGATACACGTTCAGAGCGAAGCCGGAGGCAGAGTACGAGCTATGAGCTTTCAGAACAATTTGTCTGGGCCCAAGAATCCAAACGCGACTTATCAAACAGAGCTGAAGAGAGTGATTTGAGCCGATTTGTAATCAGCAGGTCGTCGGTTGAAGCCCGACTGCCGACTCCCCGTTTTTACATAGGGGCTTTCCTCCACGCGTGTAAACGACGGGTACACCCACGCCGAGGAGCGGACGATTCGAGAAACCACATCCAAAATCCCCCGGATTCGAGCAAAGGCGTAAGGCGGTAATTGGACCGCCCCGCTTTCCTGATTCACTAAAAGCGAGAAGGCGGAATGATTTGCACGGCGTTCAAAACTGATTGAACAAAAGTGAAGGCCCCCAGATTCTTCACCTTATGAGAATCACTGAATACAAACTATTGGTTGAACCTGCGCTTGAAATGACCGCCAAAGTTAACGAACTCATCAAGAAAGGATGGCAACCTTTTGGCTCCCCCTCCGTTTTACCTCCAACTCCAGACTTATTGGAGGCTGTTGACACGGTATTCCAAGCTATGATTCGCCAAGAGCCAGAATAACTGCATGTAGGTTTCCTACTCTGGGGCTTCGGTAAGGATACGAAATCTGGATGGTCTGAAGTGGCGGGTGCCCTCAATCGCGGCGTCTTGGCTTCCCCAGAGCCGAATGTGAATGGCATTCAGGGAGTGGCAGACCCCCTCCATTTTGTATCCTCCCTTTGATTCAAAACTCACACCGCCGCGTATTTCCCGGCTCCTATTGCCCGTGCTCGGCCAAGGCTCGCCAGTGTCTCCAGAATCTCGCCCACACGTTCGCCCTTCGCCCCCTTAAACGTCTTCGCCAATGTCTCGCCATCCGTGGGGGCTCCAAACGCCGCCATCCCTGATTGTACGGCTTGGACTTGTTCCGTGAGCGTCTTTGGCCAAGGTAATTTCACCGCCGGTTTTGCAACAGCTACCACGGCTTCTTCCTCTTCGATGCCTGCCAATTCGACATCCTTCGCCGTGGCGGTCGGGTTCTGAAACTCCGGGCGGAGCCAACGGACAAGGCCCGAGTGTTCTTCAACGGCTCTTTGGGCGTTGAGGTCGCAAAGGTGAGTGAGAATCGTGTCGTCGTCTGCGTCTGCCGGGACGCCGTACGCCTCGGCAACGGCGGTATCGAGTGCGTCATGGATTTCTTTGAGAACAGTCACGAGCCCTTGTTCGTGGGTGATCTTTTCCTTGGCAGAGAGCGCCTCACCGGACCGTAGCTTTTCGAGCACGTTGTAAGTGTCGGTGAGCGTCAGTTTCGGGTGAAGGCTCTGTTGCCGTTTGCGGTGTGCGTCCAGCCGTTCGCCCAATTCCCGGATGCGGGTGCGTTGTGATTCTGTTGCCTCTGGGAATGGGAACGTCTCGAAACAACGTGTTTTGTTGTAGCGAGGGCGGTCTTCCAGTGTGCCGCCCGAAGCCAGAGCCCAGACGACGTGAATGTGACTTGAAAGGACACCGTGGAAGAAGGCGTCGTCGGTAGCAATGACGACAAGCATGTTATCGGGAGCAACGGAGGCGTCGAGGAACTGGAAAGTGCGGTGCTTGGCCGTCTCGACGGTGGCGATGTAACGGGGAAGGCCAGTGAGGGCGGTACGTAAATCTTCACGAGAACGTCGATGGAGCCACCAGTAGGTCACTAGCTTTGGATCACGATTTTGAGACCGATCAGGCAAAACGCGCTCTCTTAACCACTGCCAGACTTCGGGGAAATGCTGTTGAACTTCGTCGTGATTCAATCCGAATAAATCAATTACATAGGAACCGCGAGATGAGCCCATGAGGTCTCTTCCATTCACATAAGGTCGGATGTGCCGGGTAAGAGCGTGGTTGCTATCCAACCCGAATTGCATGGCTTGTTCATGTGTAACGATGAAGCCGGGGCTCCCGAGTTCAAAACCACGATTCGCTATCCGGTTGCTTGCCTCCAATGCCACTGTCGCACCGACATTAGCCCCAAGAGCGAGGTTTGCGTGCACCAATCCAACGCGTTCCGTTAGAGTTACCGTGGCTGTCTCGTCACCGGATTCAATTTCCTCAATGACTTCCACTAGCCGCCCGTTGCTGCCGTCCAGAACACCTACCGTCATGGCAATTCGGACCGCCGCGCCATCGGCACTATCCACCCACGGATGATCTGGGATTGCGAAGAGCAGGCTGAGTTTATCCGGGCCGAGATGCTGTTCGAGCACGCGGCGGTTGAATGTTTGTCGAAGGCTATTTGTGGTGATGAACCCGAACCGGGTGGACTTCTTTTCCAGCACGAGAAGCGCGGCTTTATGCCACCAATACATCACAAAATCGGCGGACTCCGGCACGTCGGGATACGTCGCCCGAACCGCCTTTGTGTAACCATCCCCTAGCGCGTCCCGCATTCTCGAAGTCCCAATAAACGGTGGATTCCCCACAATGTACTCGGCTTCCGGCCAAACGGCGGGCCTCGGGTTTAGGTAGGAAAGGAGCGGGACACGGGCGGTTTCGTCCGGGACTTCTTCGCCGGTGACGGGATGCCGTTTCAGGGTGCGACCGTCCCAGCGGGTGACGGGTAGCCCGGAAGCATCGAGGACGGGTTCGGTGCTGTCGTAAGCGAGCACTGCGTCCTGTTGGAGAATAGACGGGGTTTTGGGGAGAAGCGGGCGTTCGTTAGTGTCGGCTTTGCCGGTGGTTTTCTTCTGCCACTGAAAGAACCCAATCCAGAGCACCAGTTGCGCAATGGCCACGGCGCGGTGGTTGAGTTCGAGACCAAGGAATTGGCGCGGTCCAACCTTAAAGGAGGCCATCTCGAATCCGGCATCCCCACCGAGATTCTCAAACGCTTCGAGCACTTCGGCTTCGAGGCGTTTCATGAGTTCGAGGCAGACGTAGAGAAAATTCCCGGCACCACAGGCAGGATCGAGCACCCGGAGGGTACAGAGTTTCCGGTGGAAATCGCGGACGGCCCCAAGCGCCTCTTCTCGATAAGCGGCGGCTTGTTTCAAAGCCTCTTTGCGTAGTTTTTCGCTCTGCGTGACCTTCGCTTTGTTGCCTGTCTGGATGTGGGGCTTGGCTTCTTCCGCAATGGCGTCAGCGGTGCCTTCGGCTTTTGCACCCTGCTCACTGGCGAGATAAGCGGCCGCTTTCACGGCTTCCCACTCTTCCCGAAGGGGCTCGATGAGGGTGGGGCGGACAAGGCGTTCCACATACGAACGGGGCGTGAAATGGGCTCCGAGCTTGTGGCGTTCCACCGGATCAAGAGCGCGTTCGACAAGGGTTCCAAAGATGGCCGGTTCGACGGCGGACCAGTCGGATTTGGCGGCGTTGATAAGGAGCGCGATTTGGTCGGTGCGGAGCGGGAGAGCGGTGGTGTCCTCAAAAAGCCCGCCGTTGAAATGCGGGATGGCGCTCAAGAGGATCGTGGAAAAAGGGGTGCCGGTGGCCATTTCCTTCCACAGAGCCGAGATCATGATGGGAAAACCGGTGGGGTTGTCCTTCACCTTCTCCAAGGTCTGGAGAAAGGAGTTTTCAGGCAGAAGCCCCACATCCTCCGCAAACATGGTAAAGAGGGAGCGTTGCAGGAACCCGGCGGTGACGGTGGCGTTGTGGCCGTCTTTATCGATGGACTTTGCGAGTTCGGCGAGGGCGCGGGCGACTTCTCGGGTGACGGCGGCGGCGTGTTTGGCGGGATCGAGCGAAAGCGGATCAGCCCAGACGCGTCTCAGGCGTTCGCGAATCTCGGGCCGATGCAAATCCGACAGGGTGATGCGGTGGGAAACCGGGTCGGGGAAACGTTCGTAATGGCCGCCGGTGCCGGAGAATTCGGCGTATAAATCGAAAGAGTGTCCGACGTCGCAGACGATGAGGAAAGGCGGGCGACCGTCAGCGGCCGGGAGAGAGGTAATGTATTTGCGGGCCTGATTGTAGGCACGTTCGAGGACTTTATCGAAGGAAGCGGTGCCGCGTTTACCGTGGCCGAGTTTGTGTTGGGGCTTGCTCGGGAGGAAATCGACGAGTGTGCCGTCTTTGTTAGCTCGATCAAACGTGCCTTGTTTGGTTTCGAGCACAAAGGCGCCCGCTTTGTAGAGGTCAATGAAGCCGGTGGCGGTGGTGCCGTCGGATTCCTTGTGGGTGACGGTGCGCTCGAAGGTGTAACGGTTTTGGGCGGTATCCGGTCCGGCGGGGTCCGGGTGATCGACGCCAAGGATTTGGTCACAGAGTTCGGTGAGGAAGAGCGCGTAGTTTGCCTTCTCGGAGCCGCCGGAGTTTTCCCAGCGTGTGATGAATTGAGATACGGCTTCAGGGGTGGGCTCAAACATGACAAGAGGTGGTAACGGCTAGACGGAGCAGCGGGGGGCGGGGCAGGGATCGAAAGAGGTAAGATGGAGCAGAAGGTTGCGAGGTTATTTGAAGCGAATGCTGGGGCGCTTCCAAGTCTTGGCGTCTCTGTTTTTATGGTAGGCTATGCCCGAACTAAATTTTAGCTCTTTTCTTGCGCTATCAAATTGAGTGCGTGCCTCTTGTTATAGAGAGCTGGTTTGCACGGCGTTCAAATCGCCGGGGGGCGTCTCAAATTGACCGAGAAGGCAAAGGGGTGTACTTTGCGCGTCAGGTGAATCCGGGAGAAACACATCCGCAGACACGAGCAACCAAGGACAACCCGCCTAAGGGGACGATTTGCTTGAGACCTTCTACAACCGATTACGCGACCTTTGCGGTGACTACGGCAAAGGCAATGGGCCTTCCTGCACCGAAATCGCCAAGATTAAAGCCCAGTATGCGCGTTCTCTGGCTGGCGAATTCGGCATCCTGAAAAAGGAGCAGACGTTTCTTGGACACATTTCAAGACGGCCCGCTTTTCAAGTCTTGGTCTTCGCATCCCGTCCTTGTTGTTAAGGCACTAACTCTGTTGAGTTACATTTGTTATGCATTACCTGCTAAAAGCACTGTTCGCTTCTGAATCTAACGTCTTTGTCCGGCGTTGATGGGTTCCGCTTTCTGATGTATTTTTCCTTATGAATGTGACGCTTTGCCCCACCGTTTTACAGTGGGCCCGCCGGAGAGCTGGGCTCAGTGAAGCGGATTTGGGGCGAAAGCTTTCGGCTGATTTGGAGCAGGTTCAGCAATGGGAAACGGACGGGGTAATCACTTACAAGCGGGCCGAGAAACTTGCAGAAAAGACACACACGCCTTTCGGTTATCTGTTCTTGCCGGAACCTCCGGAGGAAAAATTACCCGTGGCGGATTTCCGAACCCTCGGGAGTGATGAGGCCGGGCGCCCAAGCCCTGAGCTATTGGATGTTCTTTTTGACGCGATGCGGAAGCAGAATTGGTATCGGGATTTCCTGATAGAAGCGGGTGAGTCGCGGTTGGAGTTCGTTGGAAGTGCACGGATCGAGCAGCCTGCTGCCGAAGTGGCTGAGAAAATCGGCAGAGAATTTTCTCTCGATACCAGTTGGCGTTCTGGGGCGTCTAATTGGGAGGCGGCACTCACTTTAATGTTTGAGCGTCTCGAAGATCAGGGAGTTCTTGTGCTTCGTAGTGGCGTGGCTGATGGAAACACGCATCGCCCTTTACGTGTGGAGGAGTTTCGTGGGTTTGCGCTTAGTGATCCGTATGCGCCAGTGATTTTTATCAACACACGCGATAGCCAAGCCGCTCAACTATTCACTGCCGCTCATGAGTTAGTTCATATCTGGTTGGGACTATCCGGCGTCTCCAATCCGGAGCAAAGGGCGGAACCGTCCAAACGGGTTGAGTTATTTTGCAATGAAGTGGCGGCAGAGTTGCTGGTGCCGATGTCGGAGATTCGGGACAAATTGGCGGAGCTTACGGCCACTGATAATCCCGTCCCTGCGCTTTGCCGTTATTTTAAGGTAAGTTCGCTCGTGATTTTGCGCCGTTTGCACGATTTGAAAGAGATCAACTGGGAAACGTATCGGGGACTTTATCGGGAAGAGGAAACGAAGTTTCACGCGCGAAAAGCTACGCAGAAGAGTGGCGGTAATTATTACGCAACGCAGCAAGTGCGCGCCGGTCGGCGCTTCGCGCGAGCGTTAATCGGAAGTGCGTTAGAGGGGAGGACTCCGTACAGGGAGGCTTTTAGTCTGCTGGGAGTCCGTAAAACTGCGACTTTTAACGAATTGGCCCGTAAACTTCATTTTCAGATTCCGTAATGGCCTACCTCCTAGATACCAACACACTTATACAGGCCAAAAACGAGTACTACGCGTTTCATCTTTGTCCGGGATTCTGGGATTGGCTCGATGCTCAGAACGTTGGGCAAAACGTTTATAGCATCGAACCTGTACTCGCCGAAATTCGCGAAGGTGCTGACGACCTCACGGTTTGGGCAGGCAAACGTGCTGCAAAGTTTTTTGTTCCTATGGATGCCGCATCGATTGCAACGGTTCAAAAAGTAGTCCTTTGTGTGCAGCAGGGAGATTTTAAGCCTGAAGCGAAAAGCGAGTTTTTAGCAAAAGCCGACCCGCTCCTTATTGCCTACGCGTTAACACATGGATGCACGCTTGCGACCCATGAGGTACACGTGGAAGGAGAGAGGAAAAAGGTGAAGATTCCGACGATCTGCCGAACCCTAGGGGTTTCCTACGTTAGGACATTCCAGATGCTGAAGAATGAGGGGGCGCGGTTTGTTTTATAATGTCCCTAGAATGAAGAGTACACTGAAGCATGACTCGAAGACGCGCTGTTCGTTCTGCGCCGCTTCCCGGTACATCTCTTTTTTATTCTGAGCTGTGGCGTGCCCATCGAAGACCTTCTTTTTATCGAATGAATCGGGACGGAGTTCCCTTATGAAGGTGTGAAGCGGCTTGCTGCCGAATATCGACGGCGAGAGAAAACGCCAAATATAACGGGAGAGCCAGCTTGGTAAGCGGGCACACTTGGAGAGTGGCTTGGGACGCCTTTTCCGCCGAGCTGTAAGGAAGTGACTTACTGAGATTTCACGACAAAATATAAAAGCGCCAGTGCCGATAAAATGATTATCCAGCCAATGGCACTTGGAGAAAGACCCGGCTCTAGGTCCACTTGCTGACGGCCTGCGGGAGAGTCGGCTGGAATAATTTGAGTGCTTTTACAGCAAGAACATACCTGCCGCTTTGAGAAGTGCCGAGCTACGGAGTGCAAGACTGCAACACCTAGGACAAATAAGCCGACCGGAAAAATTATAACCGTTAACCCTAACCCACCGAGCCAAAGCAGCACCGAAAGTACGCTGATGCCGCTTTGAGTGTTTGAGCTTCGGTCAATGTGATTACAGGACTGGCAAATCCAATCTCCGCTGTATGCTTTACGGCGTGGGGACGGAGGTTTGGGAGCATGTTCAGCAGGAGCGACAACCGCCGCCACTGGTTGAGTTGCTGGGGGCGCTTCTGGTGAAGGGAAAAGCGGGCGGATTGTTTTGAGCGGCAGCCATTCCACCGCCCCCGGTGCACTGAATAACGTGTCGTCGGTCACAGTGCCTGCACCATGCAGCTTGGCAAGTTGTTCCAATGTGAACGGGCCAGCGGTCTGTTCCGAAAGGTAAACGTAATACTGCTCGCTCATGGCTAGGCAAGAGGGGGGATTTCCTTCTGCCGCTCGATTAGGGGGTGAAGTTGCCTTGCCGCTCTGCTTCGCGTTGTTGCGAATAGAGGGCTAAAATACTTTTGCGTAATTCGACGGCTCTAGTTTCCCAAGCTGCACTCTGGGAAGACATTTTAGAAACGTCTTTTCGCGTGTCATGATACTCTTCTCGCTCAAGCGACTCTTTTTTTCGAGCGGGATCAAACGCACTGGATGCCTCTATGTGAATATGTGGGAGGATTTGCTGGCGAACATCCACGGCATTGGAAAGAGCAGCGCAAACCGCAATGGCCGCCCGGTAAGCGGGCTTTTGTGATTCCTCTGCCTTGGCAAGGGAATCGGCGAAGGACTCGCGCAGCTCGGAAATCTGTTCCGGGTGCTTGAATCCTACCGCGTTGCTCGGTGCTAGTACCTCGTTGAGGTGCTTGTCCAAAAATTTGGAAAGTCGGGTGGATGGCTTGTTGTCCGGCTTCGCGGCTTCGGCGGGCTGAGACTTGGCAGGAGTGTGCTCCGGTTTGTGTTTCTCGGCCTGAACGGAACAGGGAAATGCAGCGAGGATAAATGCACTAAAACAGCCTATCCCAGTAGTTTTAATAGCTGACATATACGATTTGAAGGAAGCCTGATTTCTCATCCTGTTCTCTACAAGCGAAAAAACTACTCCCTTAAGTGAGGTGTAAAGAGTGTGCGGAGGACGCGAACTTGGTTTGTGCAATCGCGAATAAGAGTGCTTCTTACTAGCCATTTACGGGCTTTAAGGAAGTCACGTGGACTCACTCAAGAGGAAGCGGCTGTGCTGGTTGGATGCACTTACAAATATTACCAAAAAATCGAGAGTGGTGCCAAAGATGTGAAAATCTCAACAGTTGAGCGACTTGCTGACTGTTTTCGTGTCCCGATTGCAGATTTTTTCAGGGAGTAAATTTAACGAACTGAAGAAAAGCCCCCGAGCCATTCAACCAATAGCTTAGTCTTTTTGTTCGATTATCTGCGAAGGGAGTTCCGTTGGCTCCCTTGCCGTAAAAGCAGGATGCTCTCTCGCAAACCAGACGGCCCCTCGCATTTTTGAACGGCGTGCAAACTGGTAAGGAGTAATTCTCACTAGACTCACCTCTTTCGACCCTTTCGTGAGGTGCCCGGCCAGACAATCGCCATCAGTAAGCGGATGTTACCCGATTAAGCGACTATCCATACGCCATTTACCCACTGAAATTGACGTGCAGTGATTGCTGTGAGCCAATGTGTTAGCGGCAGGTTTAAGTTGCCGGCTCCTGTCACTCTTCCGCCACATTCATCCGGTGCGAAGATCGCGACAGGTAGTTCAGGAATTGTCGGGAACATACCTCCAGGAGGGAGTGCCCCGGCAAATTCGCGCTTAATCCTACGTCGAGCTGTTGCTTTCGCGAGTGTTGAATATTGGGGTAAGTATAGCAGCCAATAGCATCGAACACCGGCATCACTGTAACGCTTCTGCCTCCTCAGGTACTCGTCTAACGTTTGGTAAGAATGCTGCACTTCAATGGCGATACGCTGATCCTTTGAAACGAACTGGACGTCGGGCTTGGCGTGCACAAGCTTATCGTCGATTGATTGTTCGATGATAGGTTGTTCCCCAACTTGTAGCAGCGTTCTTGCCAACTGGTTCTTTGTTGCGATGTGCCACTGCGATTCCGGCGCTGACGCGCATTCGTCGGATTGGTGAGCGAAGAACCTCACACCGTTGATGCTTACCTTGGGAATAGCTGAGGCTCCACAGCAAGGCATTAAAAAGTCGCCAACTTGATAAGAGCCTTTGAGTGTCAGCCATTCTTGCTCGGTGAAAGACTCGGGAAAAACTGGCTGACCACGGTTTGTTTGTGCGAACAATACTGGTACGCTCATGGGAGTTATCTATGCCGCAACTCAGCTGCGAACGCTCGCTGCGAACGCTCGCTGCGAACGCTCGCTGCGAACGCTCGCTGCGAAATCAGCGATTTCGCCTTTTGAGAGTAACGGTCTGTCAGATAGCGAGTTAAATGCAATGCATTATCGGACCAGCGTGAAACACAAGGATGATAAGTATGATCCGAGTTCGAGGGGATTAATGAATTTTTAAGAAGCAAGGGAGATGGGGAAATACGCCGAAGTGCCCATGAACTGCGAAACGTTATCGCCTTTAGGGGCCTGTTGCTAGTGGTGTATTAATTTGTATTTTCTGGCTGTTGATTGTTGTAAATCTTATGGCGGATCGTGTCAGTAAATTGCAAGAGGCCAAGATTGGTGCCAAACCATCGAATGCTAACAATGAAAGGTTCTATTTCATCCCAAGCTGCAATGACTTCTCCCCAATAGGAACAAAGATGAGGGTCTTGTAGGATTCCATTAATAATTTCAGTATTAGGATTGCCGTTTCGAGATCGCCAGAAATATCCAAAACTATGAGCGGCGCCAATGCATAAATTGGCGATTTCTTTGCGATTGATCTTCAGGGAGGATATGCTTTGTGAAAATAAATCAAGCGTTTCAATTAATTGGGGAATACAAGCTTCAAGGCGTCGGATGGGCTCAGGATGACTTCCTTCAGGCAGCTTAGTTAGCTCTCTAGTGTCAACCCCGTGAAATAAATACATCGTGCATGATAATCCGCAGACAAAAAGAAACAATGTATTCAAAAATTCGCTGCGGGAATTTGCCGTGATTGCATTATTTTCAATTTCTTCCCGTGGGATAAAGTGCCTAAATAATTCGCCTAAACAATAACTGACAGCCTCATGATCGGCAGCGAACTCCGTGGCGTGTGAAATGGCAGCATCTTTTCCTTGAGGGGGATTGTAAGATTTACTGAAGCTTTCTTCAATGTGAGGCGACGTGGATTTATTGGTGGAAAATTTATTTCTAATATATTGATGTTCTTGAGTTAAATGCCCCAATTCATGAAAGTAAACCCAAGTTAGTCCACCCAAAAACATGTTTTCTATACTGGAATCTATTGAATCAAATTTTGGTAATTTTGGTATTGTGTTGAGGTAGGAAAATGAATCCTTGAAAGTTTCACAATCTTGGTTGAGTTGCATGAATCTTTGATACTCTTTCGAGATGCCATAAAGCTGCTGGGCAAGCTTGTAGCCTATTGTGATTTTGTGATTTGCTTGCTTATTGTTGATGTAGGTGGATTCCGCCCAAGCATTTAATTCTTTTGTATCCCATAAAATACGCAATGTCCCTTGTATTCCTTCATAAAGGCCACCTTGAAGACCTGATGTAATTTCGGATGTTACTTCGGATGCGCGTTGATTTATTTCAATCTCATTCATGCTCGGTTAATGCTTTGGAGGGACCACTTGAAAACTGGGGCGTTATCTGGCGTTGGATTGTATAAAAGCGAGTCTGTATATAGCAGCAACCTTGGCAGCCATCAGGCTCAGTAGGTGTGTGTGCAAAACTAATCGCAGTTAGCTGTGGAGAACAGATAGCAGTGCGAGAAATACGACTGAAAAAAAAGCTGAACTTCTAAAATCATAGTTTGCCTTCACGCAATCATGAGACGGTCCACTCTCGGTTGATATAGGCACCCTAGCACAGCGTCGGCCCTGTCTGGGCTGGGCAACCCGCGTGCGCGGAGTTGGTCTTTGGCTTCGAGCACGATTTGCCCTCGGCTGCTTGTCCTTAGGAGACGTGTAGTGAGTTGGGCGAAAAGCTCCCGGTCGTCTGGAAGGATGATTTCACGTTTTTCGATCAGCCGCGCCCCCTGTATCCACATTTCTGCCGCTACGTTTCCGTAAATTTCAGGCTTACTCGCAGGCACGCCGTTATTCACTCGCCGGACGTTCCACCCGCATTCTTGGAGACGATCACAAATGGGGATTCCCAGCCCTCCCGCATCACATGAAATGTTCTCTGCCGTGAGATTGTGCTGGTGAAACAACCGGATGAACTGCCCTACCGCACTCATGGTGTCTTTCTCGCGCCATGCGGCCGCAATCTCCACTCGGTTCCCTCTCGCTAGAGCCAATACATTCTCATCGCCCCCGGCCGCGAAGTCACAAAACGCTCGAACCTTTCCGGGCTGGAAAGCGGGCGGATTGGTCAAACATCTTTCTAGCAGCGTTAAGGGAATGGCTGTGTTGCCTTCATTCGTAGCCATGAACTCCGCAAAGATCATGCTTCGGATAAGGGGAGACTGTTCCCCATATTTCTCGATTTGCTCATCAATCCACGCACGGGAGATGTGCGGACATTGCATCGAGGTCACGGTGTGTTGGCGGAAGAACTTCCTCCGGGAATTAAACGCTTCGTAAAAGAAGCCGCTGCATCCTCCGGGAGAACTCATGGTAAGGAGGCGTGTCGGCTGACATCGTTCAATGGCCTCGAAAATCGAATCCGGGACGCTTTTCGCCTCATCCACAATCACGAGCAAATTCTTGTTATGCCACCCCTCGAAGCGCCCTGCTTCATCGGTCGAAAATCCAATGATCCGTGATCCGTTTGGCGCTTGAATGTCCGTGTCATTGAAGGTCCATTCCGCAAACTTCCGAGCGTGAAGCCGGAGGGCAGGAAAGAGCTGTTCCTTAACCTGCCGATATACTCCCGCCGTGATAATGGTAAGGGAGTTCGGATAGGCGACGGTGTGCCAGAGCGCAAGAGGCGCGGCTATACTGGTGGTCTTGCCTGAACCGTTCCCAGCCTTTAAGGCGATTGCTCCGGGCTGGTTAGCATCCCAAAGAATCTTCTCCTGCCAATCGTGAAGGGCCATTCCAAGAACGCCCAAAGCAAAGCCTACTGGAGTGGAAAGGAGGTCGCTCATTTCATCCCTCCTTCTTCATAGCGTGCCCGGCTTTTTGCGATTTGCTCCAACACTTCGGGGGAAACAATGATCGCATGTTTCAGGTGTCCTTCCACCTCATGCTTTACCTCCATCCGGTTCCGGGCGAAGTGCTCGGGGTGTACATGCTCCAGCAACCACTTTGCCGAGCCTACATCGCCCTTTTTGGCAGCGTTCTGGATGATTCCTAGGTTCGTCTCCATTCCCTTCGAGACAGCCTGCTCTATGGCTTCGGAAAATTCGGGATGGATGTTCCGCCACGTGCAAAACGTATCTTGGGAGATTCCGCCCGAGGCTGCGGCTCGTACAAATGGCATTCCCTTCGCGATAGCGGCACAGATTCGCTTTACCGTTACCGCGTTATATTTTGTGGGGCGTCCGGATTTTCGTCTTAGCTCACGGTCAGATTGCATATTCCATTTTTTAGGAAAAGGAGGTTCCTCCTTTTCGTTTTGCTTTAGTGGCCTGCCCGTGACCGTTGGACGTAATAGATATATCGAATAATTTGTGTAATCAAGTCGCCCCGGTTGAATACTTAAATTCAACAGCTTTCCATGCCGTCCGGCAGTTGCGAAATAAAACAGTCGAGCTCCGACTTGCTATTGAAGGGGGAGGCAGTTTGGAGAGGGGTATTAGCCGAATACGTTTGTCTTCCGCGTGGGAGATACCCTGCTGCTATTGTTCGTTCTTCTGTGTACAAAGAATCGAAAAATCAACTTTGGGAAATTCGATCTTGTCGATTTCTCGTTTCAGCAAGGGCAAGGCATCAGAAGACTGGCCGTATTCTCCTGCAGCGTCGTCTTGTGACCATCCGCCAAGTTGCTTACGGATGGATTCATCTATGCCTGCGGAACGAGCTGCAGTGGCCCAAGAATGGCGTAGGCTATGAATACCTCGCGCTCCGGTTGTGGCATCAGATGGAGCTGGACCTAAAAGACGCGTAACGAATCGTTGCCACCATTTGCAAACAGAGTCCGCTCTTTTGCCATTTTTGTTCTGGTTCAGTTTGGTGAATAAATAGCCATCGGCGTCTTCTTCGCGCCGCCTTTTGACAAAATCGAGAAATTTGAAAGCGATGAGTTGTTTGTGAACGGGGACGATACGCACGCTATGGTCGTTCTTTAATCTACGTTCTTCCGTTTCATGGAAGTCTAAGCAGATAATATCTTCGATGTTCCTCACATCGGGCACGCGCAGTCCTGCAACCTCATCTGCTCGCGCTCCGTGGAACAAGCAAAGCAGAGGCAGCCAAAAGCGCGCCTCATCTTCACCTTGTTCTTTATGAGCGATAAATTCCGGAGATGAAAACACTCGTATCATTTCATCGGGAGACAGAGGTTGCCGCTTTTTCTTGAAATGCTTTGGTAGCCGTTCGCTAATGAGTCGTCCGCCAAACGGATTCTCTTTCAGCCATCGTTTTTCCTTTGCGTAGTTGAGCACTGCCACGAGTCCAGTCAGGTAGTCCTCTATTGTTCGGGGGTGAATCAGTTCTTTGCTTTTTGATTTTGCTTCCTGTTTCGCTGCATCAATAAGAGACGCCCCCTTGTAACGCTTGGCTGCATTCGCTGGAATCGTCGCGAGGAAATCCACCATACGAATGGCATCGTCATCGGTGATTGAATTCAGCGACCTTGCAGTGCCGAAAAAATCAGTCAGCAATCGACAGCGTATTTGCATTTTTGAAAGTGTGTTGCGCCTTAGCTTGCCCTTTTCATTTTTTGCTTCGTTGTGCGTCAGGTATTCACGACACAAACCGCCAATAGTCATGCCGACATTCGCCGGAGGAGGTACGGCATTTGCCGGTGGCTGTATCGAGCTGTCCGCGTCGAAGTCTCTAAAAAATGTGTCGTGTGTTCTGAATCGATTTCCGTTTAACGCCTGCTCTGTACGCCATGCGCTTTCCCGTCGCACCCGCTGAAGTTTGTCTGTGAATTCGGCCAGTAGGGCTTCATCCGCTGTCTCAACAGAAATACCTTCTGCCTTTAGTGCTTGGATGGCTTCCGCACGCCAGTCTACCGGCGCGTAACTGCTAGAACCTTGAGTAACTGCCAAGTCTTCCCGCACAGTGTCCAGCATCTGTTCACGGATTTCGGGATCGGATTCAAACACCCGGTAGGTCGTTTGTTCCTTTTCGCTAGTGATGAACGCACGAATGATGAAATCCCGGCGCTCGATTTCCGACAAATCCACCAATTTTCTTTTTGCTGGAGGGTTCCTGTCGTTTGCAGTCGGTGGAGTTGTGCGGTTGAGCTCTTTCCGCTTCGATTCAAAGTCTTCGTCCACTTCTATCGCGACAGTTAGTGCAAGACGCTTGGCGGTCGTAAGATCGCTCGTATTGAGAGATTTCTTTATCTCCTCTTTCTTGCCGTAACAGCCTGCACGCACAAGGTCTGTCGGGATGCGTTTACGGTAGTAGTAGACGCTACCGCGTTTCTGAATATCGGAATGTTTGGGAATAGGAGTTGAGTGGGGTTGTGCCCCACTGTTGTGTCCCAAACGGTCCTCGTTATTCCCTGAATTCATAGGGACTTCCGCGTTTTCAACGGCTTGTGCAACTACTGGCGGTGAGGGAGGGATTCGAACCCTCGGTACCTTTAAAGGGTACGGCGCTTTAGCAAAGCGCTGCTTTCGACCACTCAGCCACCTCACCAGCAGTAGGGCGCAAATATCGACGCTAATGGGCCTGCCCGTCAATCGGGAAACATTGATTTCTCTGTAGGTTTTTAAAGCTGAGTTCCATGTGGGGTAATCAATGCCGAGATCGGTGTTCAAGTTTGGGGCTGGGGCTAAATCTAGTTAGGGAGGGAATTACAACCGCAGAAGGGACGTTTGTGGAGAGTAGCTAGGATAACGTGGGAGCGCAGTGGCGCTGACGGCGTTGAAAATGATTCCTTCAATGGGGGCTTGGGCTTCTTCAAGCAGTTGAATGGTTTGCCGTAGCGTTTTTTGGGTGGTTTTGCCGTACCTGGCAACGATACAGACAGCGTCGACAACTGTAGAAAGTAGAACAGCGTCACTCACAGGGAGGACTGGAGGGGAGTCTATTATGATACAATCATAGTGAGATTTTGCCTCGGTGATTAGTTTCTCGATTGTTGAAATTAATAAAAGTTCGGCCGAGTTCGAGGAGAGGGGGCCTGCAGGCAGTAGATCCAGGTTTGGGGTGTTGGTAGGCAGGATGGCGGAGAGTAGAGAGAGTTTGTTTTCGAGAATGCCAACAAGACCTTGGTTTGCGCCTTTAGTGAGCAACATCCGTTCAAGGGATGGATTACGAAGGTCTGCGTCGATGAGAAGTGTGCGTAGCCCTTGATTTGCCAGTACGGTTGCGTATCCGGTTGCTGAAAAACTTTTTCCCTCCCCGGGGAGAGGGCTGGTGAAAAGGAAGCAGTGTTTGCCGTGCCGTTGAGCGCTGAGCTGAAGTGCTATTCGGAGGGAACGAAATGATTCCAGAAGATGTCGCTGAGATTGGACTGAGGCGGACTTGGATCTCGCGCCCCACAATCTTTGGCGAGGTTGCTTCGGAATGGACGTTAAAACTGAAAGCTGCGTGATATCCTCGATTGTGGCCGAGGAATGTAATCGTCCACTTACAAATTGTCTGAGGAATATGATGGCGGCGCCGCCTGCGATTCCTATTCCTAATCCCAACAGGAGGAATTGCAGTTGTTTTGGTTTCTGTGGGGATGTTGGGATCAGTGCCGTTTCGAGGATTTGAACGTTTTGGGCAGGAATACCGCGTTCGATATCGGTTTCCTTGAGGCGTCTTAAAATGGACTGGTATAGACCTCGATCGGTTTCCATATCGCGGGCGAGCACGGAGTAGGACATCGATTGCCGGCTTAACGTGAGAGACTGTTTTTCCTGATCTCGTAACGCGGTCTCGAAGCTGCGTTCCGTTGCCACTGCTCGTTCTAACTCTGCTTTGAGCGTGCTTGGAATTTGAAGGGTAATTCGTTGCAGGGTCGATTCGGCGTCAGCCAGTTGTTGCCGGACTTGAATGAGCTTTGGATGTTTTTCGGTGTATCGCAGTTTTAAGGTAGCGGCTTTGGAGAGTAGTTCGTTAATCAGGTTTCTCTGGGAGATGATGGCCGGGTGCTGGGCGATGCTCGCGACGGTGAGTAGCTGGGGGACTTGGTATCGGAACCTCTCCATGTCGGCTAGGTCGGTTTGCAGGCGAATCCTGTTAGAGCGAGCCGAGATGAGGTTGTTGGCTTGTGCTTTGAGGGCTGACGTGACGGTGTCTTGCTTTTCTTCAAGAGAAACTGCGTTGTTGTTTTCAATGTAAGTTTGGAGCGTTTCTTCGCTCTTTTGAAGACGAGCTTTTAATCGATCGGCTTCGGTAATGAGCGAGTCCATGATGGAGCGAACGTTGTCTGCTCGGCGTTGGTTCTGAAATGAGAGAAAGGCTTCAGCGATACCATTCGCAATTCGGCTGGCTACCGCTCCATTAGTGTGTGTCACGGTGATATCCAAAAGCTCAGAACCGCGCCGTTGCCTGATTTGAAGTATTCCTCGAAGGATGTCTGCCGCTGTTTCTGTAGAGATCGGGTTAGGAGCGAAATCGGGGTCGTTGGCTAATCCTAATTTGGTGGCTGCTTCCAACAAAAGCGGGCGGCTCCGCAAAAGCTCCAGTGTTGTTTGTATTTCGGAATCGGACCCTGTTGTAGTCGCCGTGGTTTCGAAGCTGAGCACGCGATGGCGTTGCGTGATTTGTAAAACCGTCGTTGCAGAGTAGATATCCGGAACCTGTTTTAGGTGGGAAAAAACAATTCCGATCCCAAGAAGGCCGGTGCAAACGAGGAGCCACAGGTTTTCGCGAAAAATGATACCGAGTTGCTCGGTGTCGATAGGAGGAGATCCATCACGAGCCAAATCCGGTGTTGTTAGTGCGAGGGTATTCATTGGATTAAAATAGGCTTTCTTCGATTACGACGGTGTCTCCAGGCGCTAAGGGAAAGGGGGAGACAGTCTGATCCCTTGCCATTTTTTTCCCGTCGAGACGGAATACTTGTTCTCCATTTGGAGTAAGTCGTTTGATTGTGATTTTTGAGGAGTTGGCGATACGGGTGTATCCGCCGGCCATCCCGATCCCTTCCAGTAGAGTGAGGGGGGAATCGTCCGGAAAATCGTAGGTGCCGGGGCGACTGACTTGCCCGAGGACTGTAAACTTGCGTTTGGCGTATTCAACGATCCGAATGACAACCTGAGGATGGGTTAAATACTCGCGAAGGGAGGTTTCTAGAATCGAGGTTGCTTCGGGAACGGTATGTCCGCCGAGAATGGCTGTTCCTATTAAAGGAAATGGGATCGTCCCATTTTTTGCGATGCGTGCAGAAGTTTCTAGTTCCTCTTCCTGAAAAATTCGGATGTGGATGACATCATTTGGCGAAAGTCTATATGACGGGGGTGTTGCAATTCCTGACGGTTGGCTTGATTGCTTCGCAACCGCGGAGGCTACGGGAACTGCGGAAGGGATGCCTGCGGGCGGCGGGCCCGATTGGGCAAATGCTGATTTCGCTAAAAATAGCACGAACAAGGTCGAATGCAGCCAAGTGAATTTGCCTGATGTGAATCTCCTGAATGGACCGATGAATTGTGGTGCCGGAATTTTCATGCTTAGAGTTTAAAATCTGAGACTGAGGGACAAACCGATGCGTTCGCGTTGGAATGAGTAGTTCTTCGTTCCGGTAGACGAATTGGTAGTTCGTTCGACGAATAGCCCCAGATCACACCAGCGTTGAAAGGCCCAGAGGAGTTCTGCTCGAGCTGTGTAAAAATGATCAATACGGGACGCGTTGATGCTGGATGACGTGGCAGAGTAAGAGGCGTGTTCGTATCCTCCGGATAAGACCGAGTAGAGAGAGGGGGTGAGCTGAGTCGTGGCTCGCAGGCTTATGCTGGAGGATGCATAGTCTTGCTGTTGGAGTGAGGCTGATGCGAAGCGTCTGAGTTGGGTTTGCAGGTTGAGGGTTGTTTTGGCGGTGGGTTGCCAGGAGCCTGCCAGAGAAAAAACTGGGGAGGTTGTTGAGTCGGACTGTCCGCTGAAATCGCGCAATTCGATTCCTCCCGTGGCTGTGATGAACAGTTTCTCGCGTGGTCGAGTGATGAATCGAACAAGTGCCTGATTGTATGTTTGGGTGGGGCCGGAATCGGCTTTCAGAACACCTGTGCCTGCGCCACCGCTGATTTGAGTTTTGGGTGAGAGCTCATAGTTGAGGAAAGCCTGCCCGCGAATCTCAGAGGAACTTAGCAGTGTCTCGAACCCAGTGCGTGAGATGTCTGCACTGAGATCGGTCGAAAATTTCTCGGAAGCCTGATAGAAGAAAGAGGCGCCAGCGGCAAATGAGCTTTGAGTGTCGCGTTTGCCGCTGTCTCTAGTTCCAGCGTATGAAGTGTTAATCCCGGAGTGCAGATTTACACGTGATTTTCCGGTGTTCCAAACGGCCTCTAAGAATCCGCGTTGATCGATGCTAAAAGGATCGGGATGTTTTAGAAAACGGGAGCTAAAGGCGGCGTATCCCGCGTTAAGACTGAGGGGAGTCTCGGAGTTGCCGATGCTGACCTGGGCGACGGGGCCGATGCTAAGCTGATAGTCAGCTTTCGGATTCGAAGATACGAGACCGGGGTTGCTGTCGTAGGTCGCCGCGGAGTGGATTTGGAAACTATAGAGGAGAGCAGGGGTGCGGTTTGAGTTTTTGGACGGATCAGAGATTCGGGTCAGGTCAGCCAGTCCGCTTTCGAAACTGGAGTATGCGGGAAATGGTTCTTGGAGAGGTGCGTTGCTACTCGCAAGGGATAGTGTTGAGGGGCGTGCGTCGATGATGGCAGTTTGCGAAAACAGATAGGTTTGGGGGTGCTGCTGCCAGTTAGTCGGGATGGCTTTTGGGATTGGGGATGCGGTTGCGAGTAAATCGTAGTCTGCTCCAGGAGACCTGTCGGTTGGGGGCTTAGTGGAATAGAGGGGTTCGAATAGGAAGTTGGAAGGCGAGGTGTCGAAAAGCGCTTGGCTGGTTTTTGACTCGCGAGAGGGAGGTTCTGGGAGTTGGGGCTGGTTTGGAAGAATAGGAAGCTCAAGGTCTGTGTCCGCCTTGGTTACGCCTTCCGGAAAGGGTTCGGTAAGAAAAACGGAGTCGGGAATGGACTGCTTTGCAGTTTTCTCAGGACGGTTGGCTGCAAGGAGCGGGGTGGTTGTAAATAGAAACTCAAGGGGAGAGTCGTTTTCCCTTGTGTGGTCGGGTTGGTGAGATACTGCCGGTTGAGGCGTGCCGCGGCTGAAAGCCGTGCTTACGAGCAGAATAAAAGAGAGAGTGATACCGCAGTGTGTGGAAATTCCAAGAAACGGCTGGAGAAGTGTTTTAGCCGCCAGGGCTAAACGCATAAGGGCGAAAAAAAACCTTATGAGGGAGCCCTTTAAGGTTATCTTGTCCAGCGATGGTGTTTCGGAGCTGGGGTGGGTGTGAGGTGAGTGTGGGTACGGAAATGTGGGTAGTTTAAGAGGGGTGTTTTCTAGTGCGTTGTCGCCGCCCCATGAATATCCCCGTTGCATGCTGGAAATTTAGCATGGGCGGTGTGGCTCCAATACTAGCCAGCGCCTGATTTCCGGTTAAGGGATGAGCTTAGCGGTATCAGGGAGGCTTGTTGCGGAGCGGACAACTAGGGCAAAAAAAAACCGCCCTTGGTAGGACGGCTTTTTCTTCTCGATAGATTACGGGAGACGCGGACTACGGTCGCCCGGTCGATTGCGAGGTTACCGGGACTGCCATGGTTAGATAGGTTGGTTCCGCAAGCTGTGTTTCGGGTTCTCGATTTTTGGCATAGAACGTTCTGATTTCTTTCATCATTCGCTCGATATGTTTGTGTTTCGCGACGGGTTGCATGCGGCGGTAACTTTCCCAGGCACTTCCCCAACGTAATATTTCGATTTGGACACGTCTGACACCCCAGGCGTTCATCGCGGAACGAGATGGTTTGTACAGATCGATGGTATTACGGCCGGCCAGAGCCCATCCGTAATCATCCACGAAGTAGGTTTCTCCAGTGCTGCAGATTCGGAAAATTGTTCCTGCTGGCCAACGGGCCCAGTCTGCAGCGGCGCTATGAATGTCGGGGCCGGATTTTAACGGGGTGCCGAGGGCGGATTTATTGCCGTAAGCGAGATGATCGGATTCGGTGTGGGTGTAGGCCGTGGTGCGGATTGTTTGGAAACGTGCGCGTGGTATGGGCTCTTCGTATTTCGGTAGCTTACGTGTGGAACAAGCCGAGAGAAGGAGGACCCAACTGAGTAGGATCAATCGCGAGTAGCTCATAACTAGAGGGGATTAGCTTAATACTTCCAAGAGAATATTAATATGCTCGTCGGGTTTTACTTTACGGAAAATGGCTTTGATTGTGCCTTCCGGCGAAATGACGAAGGTAGAGCGCTCGGTTCCCATGGATGTTTTTCCATACATGTTTTTTTCGACCCAGACTTGGTAGGACTCTACCAGAGCGTGGTTTTCGTCTGAGAGGAGCGGGAATGGCAGTCCGTATTTTTCGATGAACTTGAGGTGGCTTTTTGCAGGGTCAATACTGACGCCAAAAATTACGGCTTTTTCACTGATTTCAGCCCATCCATCTCGCAGACCGCAGGCTTGAGTGGTGCAGCCTGGGGTGTCGTCTTTTGGATAAAAATAGAGGACGAGATTTTTTCCAGCGAAGTCAGCGAGGCGTACTGAGGTGCCGTCGCCGTAAGGGCCGCCAACAGCAATGGATTCGAAAGAAGGAGCGGGGTCACCAATTTGAAGCTTGGACATGGGTAAGTTGGAAAAAGAAGGTTTTGATTGAGTGGAATACATCCAAAAACGAGCTAGAAAGCGAGGTGGATAGTAAGGAGAGTGATTGCAGATGGCATCCGGAGGGGGATTTAAAAGTTCATGACGACGGCAAACAAAATCACATTGACGAGAATTGCGCTGATTCCTGTGTTTGTGCTTTTTACGATTTATTACGGGATCAGTTTTGCTGCGGGCAAGCCGCAGGAATGGTTACGGTGGGCCGGTGTGGGGGCCTTTGGGCTTGCAGCGCTGAGTGATGGGTTGGACGGGTTTATCGCGAGAAGATATAACCAGCGGACTGAGCTCGGGGTGCTGTTAGATCCGATAGCGGACAAGGGGCTCTTACTGGCTGGTATTATTACGCTGAGTTTTTCGGGGTGGGCGTATGAGCTACCGGTTTGGTTTGCGATTTTGGTGGTGGCGCGGGATTTGATTGTTGGGATGGGAGCATTAGTTTGGGTGCTATTGCAGGGAACGACGATTGCGGTTCGGACGACGTGGACAGGAAAGATGGCGACAGCACTGCAGATGGTGACTTTGGTGGCGGTGATGTGGCAGCCGGCATTTTTGCGATTACCCGTGGGGGGAGATGGAGCCATTGGGCGCTTTTTCGAGGCAAAGGGGTGGCATGTGGTGTGGTTGGACTTACCGGTGATTATTGCGGCGTTGTTTACTGCGGTTTCGGGGATTGGTTACTCGGCTAGAGGACTGACTCAGATGCACTTGGGAGGGCATGGGGATCCTAAGCCATGGCCGGGGAAGGACGCTGAAGGCGCGAATAGCGTTGTGGGAAAGCGCAAATAGTTCGCCCAAACATACCGATGGGTAGTACCTCCTAGGGACACATGCGTACTGTTGCCATAGTAGGTCGCCCCAACGTGGGGAAGTCGGCTCTTTTTAACCGATTAATCGGTAAGAAGATATCTATAGTCCATGATATGCCTGGGGTGACTCGGGACAGAATCGTGGCTGTTTGTAAACAGGGACGCACTCCGTTTCAGGTGATCGATACGGGGGGGATCGGAGCGGATGTAGATTTGGAGTTCACGGACCAGGTTCGTGCGGAGGTTGATATCGCGCTTGAAACAAGTGATTTATTGCTTTTTGTGGTAGATGGGCAGACTGGTTTGACCGGGGTGGATGCTGAGATTGCGAAGAGGTTACGTCGGATTTCGAAGCCATTGATTTTAGTGGTGAATAAAATCGATCATTCCAGTCACCAGACGTTACCGGCTGAGTTTACGCGTTTGGGCTTTGACCCAGTTTTAGCGGTAAGTGCGGAACACGGGTTGGGGATGGATGTGCTGATTGACCGGATGGGGGCCTTGTTACCTTCTGAATCACCGGAGGAGGAAGCGGAGCGGCGCCTGATTCCGTTGAAAATTGCGATTGTTGGGCGACCTAATGTTGGGAAATCGTCTTTGACCAATGCGATTCTCCAGGACGAGCGTACTTTGGTATCGCCGATTTCGGGTACCACTCGAGATGCCGTTGATGTGCCGTATCAGCGTGGAGAACAGAGGTATACGTTAATTGATACGGCTGGTATTCGCCCAAAGAGCAAGAGGTCTGATTCGGTGGAAATTTTTTCGGTGATGCGTTCTGAGTCGAGTATCGAGCGAGCGGATCTGTGTTGTATGGTGGTGGACGTGGATCAGGGGGTGAGCAGTCAGGATAAAAGAATTGCGGGGATGATCGTGGAAGCAGGGAAGCCCTGTGTGATTGTTCTGAATAAGTGGGACCTGATTGAGGAACGCACAAAAACGAAAGAGGGTATGCGTGAGGAATTGGAGAAGATTCAGCAGCAGTTGTTTTTTCTTCCCTACGCTCCGATGGTGATGCTGTCCGCGAAGACGGGGATGGCTATGGATCGTTTGTTTAAGCGGATTGAGAATGTGCGGGAGGCATCTCGGCGACGGTTGGGGACAGGTCCGTTGAATCGAGTCTTTACCACGGCGATGACGAATCATCCGCCAGCGTTAAAAAGCGGGCGCCGCTTTAAGGTTTTGTACGGAACTCAGCCGGAGCCCCGGGGAACTTCGCCGATCCCGGTTCCTGAGATTGTGCTTTTTTGTAACGAAAAGGCACTGCTCGATGACAGCTATCGTAGGTTTCTGGAAAGCCGGATCCGCGAGGTTGAACCGTGGGAGGGACTGCCGTTGAAGTTGATATTGAGGGAGCGCGCACCTCGTACTGGAGCTAAACGTGGCGCTGGGGGCGGTAGCGGCAAAGGGATGCGTCAGGAGGGGCCGGCTAAAGGGGGCGCTGGTGATAAACGGAAGGCGAAACTCGCGGCGGAGCGTAAGCGTTCCGCTCGGTCAGCGGGTAAACGCGGTGCATCCTAAGGGGAATCCTACGGGGTTTACATGTCGCCGTGAGTCTCCCGTGAGTAGGAACTACGAACTGGCGGGCTATTCTCCCTTTGTCGGATCGATCGGAGCGCTCGGGGCACTGGGAGCAGGGATACGGAAAAGCTTGAAGCGTTCATCGTAACGACCGGCCGCGAATTTGCGGCAGCAGGGCAGGCAGGCCGCAGCGCGGCGAAACGGGCGAACGCGTTCCAGCAGAGTCGTGCAGTGGGGGCACTGGTAGACGTATTGGCGCTGCAGGGTGCGCCGAGGGAGCGGCAGATCGTGGCAGCGAGTTTCGTTTTCGATGCCGAGATCAATACAGGCCTGCTGCCATTCGGGGCCGTGTGGCGGGATTTTACGCCGACCCGCCCGGTGCTGCGCCAGAAGATGCGCTAGTTCGTGAAGGAGCGTCCGGTGGATTTCGGGGAGTCCGAATTCCTGAAGCTTTGGATTGAGAACGATGTGGGCGATGCCGGGATAAGCGAGCCCCGCTGTGCTTCGCATTCTAGGATTCCAGAGGACCGTGAGTTCCGATCTCAGATTCGAGAGGCCTATGCTTTGGAGTTTGCTTCTGGCAAACTCAGTGAGATCTGGAGCTGGGTGACCTTTGGGTAAGGTTTTGTGTGTTCCCAGTGTAGCGGGCGCGATGAGGCTTTTGATGCGTTTTGAAATTCTGGAAGTAAGTTTCATTCGCGGAGTCGTTCCCAAACCCGGCCTACCTTCCGTATTGTTTCGTGAATCTCAGTCTCGGTGGTAGTCCGACATAAGGAGAATCGTAACGAACTACCTGCTCGGGCGTGAGGGAGGCCCATTGCCAAAAGAACATGCGATGCCTGAAGGGAACCCACCATACACGCAGACCCGCTGGATGCGCAGACGCCTTCCATATCCAGAGCCATGAGAAGGCTTTCTGCATCCGAGCCAGGGAATGTCACGTTACTGGTGTTTGAAAGACGATGCTCCCGGCTGCCGTTAAACGTAAGTCCATCACATTGCTCTCCCAATCCCGATTCCAGAGCGTCGCGTAAACTCTTCAGTCGCACATTCTCCTCCGGCATTTTCGCAAGTGCCAGTTCCGCTGCTTTCGCCATGCCGACAATTGCGGGTGTGTTTTCCGTTCCCGCCCGGCGTTGGCCTTCTTGAGCCCCACCCAGCTGGATCGATTTAATGGGAAGACCTCCTCGAATGAACAGAAGCCCAGCACCTTTGGGGCCGTAAAACTTGTGGGCCGCGATACTCAGGAGATCAAACGGCGCCGCTTCCAGGGTTTCTTTGCCAAACGACTGAACCCCGTCGCTGTGAAACAACACGCCGCGTTCGCGGCAAAGTTCGCTGATCTCTTTGATCGGGTGCAGGACGCCTGTCTCATTATTGGCGGTCATGATCGATACAAAGGCTGTGTCTGCGCGAAAGGCGTCTTTGAGTGCCGCTGGTTCCAGTCGCCCATCGGATGCCACGGGCAGAAGCGTGACGGAGTAGCCCTCGTGTTTTTCGAGATACTCCAACGTATGCAACACCGCATGATGTTCGGTAGCGCAGCTGATGATGTGTCGGCCGTTTGTTGTCCGGGCAAGACCGAGAATGGCTAGATTGTCGGCTTCGGTACCGCTGGATGTGAAAACGAGCTCATTCGGCCGGCAACGCAATAGGGCTGCTAGTGAATCTCGAGCGGAATCGATAGCTGCTCGGGTTTCCCGACCGGAACGATGTCCGGAGGACGGGTTGCCATGATGCTCTCGAAGATAGGGGAGCATGGCTTCGAGGACTTCGGGATCGAGAGAAGTGGTGGCGTTGGAGTCGAGGTAGATCATTTGGGCCTCATTGGAGTGGCGGACGTTCTGCTCTCAGATGGACGTCCCCTGACGGACTGCTCTGCGGTACGTTTATACGTGGGGCGGTTTGATCCGAATCTGGATCTGGCGGGAGAGAATCCAGCGAACCGCAAACATATCGAGGGTCGCTTTGATGGCCCGATTCCCGAAACCGTATTTGCTCACCCCGGCCACGCGTGGCCTGTGATTTACCGCCATCTCAGTGATTCGATACCCCATGCCCTTGATTAAAGCGGGAATAAAGCGGTGCATGCCATAAAACGGCATAAAGGCTTCCTTACACTGGCTTCGCATGACCTTGAGTGTGCAGCCGGTATCTCGCACTCCGTCTTTGGTGAAACGGGAGCGAATGGCGTTCGCGAATTTCGAGGTGAGTCGCTTGGAGAAAGTATCTTTCCGATGGGCTCGGTACCCGCAAACGAGGTCGTAGCCTTTATCCAGCTCTGCCAGAAGTCTCGGAATATCGGCGGGGTCGTTCTGCCGGTCACCGTCCATGAGGATGATGATGTCGCCTTGGGCGGCGTTCACTCCGGCGTACATGGCACCGCTTTGGCCGGTGTTTTTTTCAAATTCCAGAACACGGATGCGAGGATCCTTGGGGATTCTACTCAAGGTCGAGTCGGTGGATTTGTCGTCAACGAGGACAATTTCGAATTCACGACCGGCCAGAGCGGCGCTGATCTCTTCACAGAGAGGAGCGACGTTGTCTTCTTCGTTATAGAGTGGGACTACGACAGAAAGCATGGAGAGAAAGCTCCTAAGCCTAGAGCGCGGATAAGTCTAACCCGAAAGCCAGAAGCGATCAGGGCTAGGCAAAGCTGGCTCGCGTTTTTTCGAAGCTAAAGGGACAGGCTCCGATAATTGTCACAGCGGAAGATTCGCAACTGTCTGAGTCGCTGACCTCGTCTCTCGACATCGTAACAAGCGATAAGCTCCACCTTTCCGAACCCGCCCTTGATGGCGGTCGGTGGAAATTCTTCATCGTTATCGGTAACAAAAAGGGCGGTTCTGCCGTGGAAAGGGTTGATGCCCGATTCTTCCGTAAAGAGGGAATCCCTCGGTTTTTGGCCGGGTTTCAGGGCGATGAATTCGTCGTATCGAGGCCAGAACGAGAACTGGTTTTCGATGTTTTGCGATTCGGGGATGTAAACCGGCGGGTGACCTTCGCCTTCGAGCGGCTTTTCTGGAAGGTAAAATCCGAGCGATGCGGCAGCTCCATACGTGTCCGCGATCAGGAAAATGGGACGGCCAGTTTCCTTTTCGAGCTTTGAGCGGAGTGCTCCGACGGTTTCGGCTGCCGTATTCCAGCCTCTTAGACGGGCACTGGGATCGGCTTTTCTGGGGAATGGGATGCCGATTTTGCGGACGAGATCGACGTCGATGATGATTACGCTGAGGATCAGGCCCAAGGCGAAGCCTGCTCCCAGAAAGCGGCGCACCTTGGCGCTCTGAAGGGCACGTTCATGCCAATAAGCGGCACCGAGCACCCCAAGCGAGAGCATTGCGGGAGAGGTCCAGTTCGCTTGCCCGGCTTTTTGGAGGGAAAGCCACCCGTACATGACAAACAACGGGAGCGTAAACGAGAGAAGGAATCTGGCTTTGTAATGGTTACGCCATTTCTTGAGGTTGCTTCCAAGCGCAACTAAGAGGGCTGAGAAAAGAATCGGTGAATAGACGCCGAGATGCAGTCCCAGAAACACAAAGGGTTCTCCGATGTTGAGTTTGAAGGGCTTCGAGAAGCCGCCCCGCTGGCCGACGTGACTGAACGTGATCCAGTGGTGTTTGTAGTTCCAAAGAATGGGTGGGATTGCGAAGACCAGAAATACGAGTATCAAACTCCAAAAGCCTGGTTTGCGGAAATGAGTGCGGAGTCTGGGGGTGGAGCTCAGGAAGAGCAGGATAGAAACAAGCTGCATCGCATTGGTCCATTTCGAGAGCCAGCCCAGTCCGATAATGGCTCCGGTGACCGGCCACCAAAAACTCCAGCCAGGATCGGAATCGCTATCTTCATGGGCATGATTTTCGAGGGCCAGCCACAGAGTGAAAATCGCCGCCATCCAGAAGAAAATGGAGAGCGGGTCGATGGTCATCAAAACGCTGCCCACATGCAGAATCGGGAGCGAATTCAGGCCAATGGTTGCCCAGACGGCAACGGATTCACCGTACAAACGGCGTGTGAAGAAATAAAGCAGGAGGCTGGTTCCCAGAGAAAGAAAAGGGCTGAAAACTCGTATCCCGAATTCGGTGGCTCCAAAAAGATGGGTGCCGATCCAGATCGCCACGGACACGCCGGGGCCTTTGCTGTAGTAACAGATGTCGGGATGCTGGCTCCATTGGAAGTAATAGGCTTCATCCGGGGATAACTCGAAGTTCCCGATGAGACAGAGTCGGATCAGAGTGAGGAGGCCAAGTCCGAGAAAGAGCCAGCGTTTGGTGTTCATTTTGAATTAGGGCGCCGGGGTGTTGGCTAGGGGGGGGGAGTTTGGGTGACTTTGGGGGCTGAATGGAAGGCTAGGCTGGGTAGTTGAGCCGTCCAATTCGGTTTGAAGCGGTTAATGTGCTTGAGCCAAATGTATTCTGCTGTCTTTAGAAGGAGTCCTGTAAAGATGGTTCCAATGACAATGGACGAGAGGACGTCCACTGGCCAGTGGGAGCCCGAATAGACTCGGGACCATGCCATTAGAAATGGAAGCAGTAGCATTGCCCACGCCCGGAAGCAGAAGAACGATACGAGACCTAAAGTCACTGCGTTGAGTGTGTGCGAAGATGGAAAGGAACGGCCGCGGTCCACTTTCATGGGCGGCTGCCCCGAATAAGATACAGCGATCGGTTTGGTCACCGCTAAAAGCCTGGGGCGCGCTGGAGCGAGGTCGACACGGCGAATATTCTCCAGAGATTCGTGGGGGCGCGGTTTATTGGTCCAGGTTTTAAGCGGGCTTGAGATAAGCACTTCGTTGCCGGCGACACCCAAAAAGCAGAGAACCACGAAGGTCAGCCCCCGGATGCCTCTTTTGAAGATGAGCCACACACAGAGAATGGTGAGCAGCGGAGTCCAAAACTCCAGACAGGCCAGGGTCGCCAGAATTCGATCGAACACTGGGTTGGTCCATTTCTGGTTAATGAGAAAAAGAAGATGCTGGTCTAGGCTCACCATGAAAGAGTGGAGCACGCTATGAGTGCATTTTCTCAAGTAAAACCGAAAACTCGGACAAGGGTGATCGCTGTCGTGTGCTGTGCCTTGCTCTTCGGAGGAGTTGCTGGTCCGAACGCCCGTCTTTTGGCTCAGGAAACCGAGCCGCTGCCCGACGGCGCTGCGATTTTGAAGTCGGTCAGACAGGCGCAGGCCTCGCTGCATCAAGTCTTTCAGGGGAAATTGCGCAAAGGAAACCGTCAGTTGGCGTACCGGATGGTGATGGACGGCTCAGTGCTAAGGTTTGAGTTTCCGGCGGCGGAAGCCAAGGAGCCCAGTGTTGTGGTGGTGCGTTCTGGTGCTTTTGACGTTTCCCTGGAAGTACGGGACCGGGATGGTGCGTTGCTTCCGGTGCGGTTTGATGAAGAGGTGGCCGGTATGGGCGTGACCTACGAGGACTTGGCGTTGCGCTTTTTATCCTGGCCCGGTGCCGTTGCGGAGGGGGATGAACGGCTGATGCTTTCGAAGTGCTGGAAGCTCCGGGTGAAACGCCCAAATGGAAGTGCTTCCGGCTATCATGAGGTGGTGCTGTGGGTAGGGCAATCCAACGGCGCTTTCCTCAAGAGTGAGGCTTACGGCGCGGGTGGGGTTTTGCTGCGCCGTTTAACCGTGCGCTCTTTGGGAACGGTGAATGGGATGACCACGCTTAAACAGCTCCGGATAGAATCACCTCAAGCCGGTGGTGAACCGACCTATTTGGATGTGGATGTTGACCCCACTGGTGTTCGCCCGAATCGATAGTCGTCAGGGCGCCGTTTTTACTCGGGTGGTAGTATCCGTAGGAAAAGCGTGAGCTTTTCCGCGGTGTCGCTCCTTGGCTGTTGGTATTCGAGTAAAAGTTGAGCCTCGGCTGATGTGTCGATGCGGCGCGGCGTGATCTCGATCTTCCAAACGAGGTCGTCCGTCGGACCTGTAACGGTAGAGTGAAATGGAGACTCTGCTGGGACCTGTGGCGTCGTCAGAACTGCGCCTTTTGGCAGGTGTATGATTGCGGTACGGGGCCGTGTATCACCGCCGACTTTCCACCAAAGCAGAGCCGGTTCGATACTTGGGGTGAACGGTTCCTGAATCTGAAACTGGAGCCGGATTGGTTGTGAAGGCGCCTCGGCGGTTACCAATTCGATTCTGGCGGTTCTAGCCGCTGGTTTGCCAATGGTTCGGATCGATGCCGTCAGGGTCCCGCGTTCTCCAGGGGCAATCACGCGTTTTGAAAGTTCGGCAGTGAGGCAGGCGCAGGAAGTTTGGATCGTTTCAATGTGGAGGGGGGAGAGGCCGGTGTTTTGAAACGGGAAAAGCACGCGTGCTTCTTTCCCGCTGGGGGGAGCTGCGATGCTTTGGGGGGGATTTTCCCAAACGAGTTCGCCTTGAGTGGAGGCGACTCCAAAGAGCAACCCGAGGAGAGCCAACGTTAGGTGCGAATAAAGTGTGTGTGCCTTAGCCATCGATCGATATCACTTTTCTAAACGCGTGGAAGCTGGTGCCGAATCAGCGCTGCTAAAGGAGCCCTTGGGCGATCAGGGTCATTACGAGCCCCGTCACTCCAATGAGAGTCTCGGTGACAGTCCATGTCCGTAGCGTTTCGCCGACGGTCAGTCCAAGGC
Source organism: Verrucomicrobiota bacterium (assembly GCA_037133875.1). Classification (GTDB taxonomy): domain Bacteria; phylum Verrucomicrobiota; class Verrucomicrobiia; order Chthoniobacterales; family Chthoniobacteraceae; genus Chth-196. The sequence goes on from JBAXNG010000029.1 coordinate 35,497, forward strand.
ATTCCTTCACCATCCAAAAGCCTCCATCATTGAGATGAGAAAGAAATAGGGAGCCACACCCGATCGCAATAATGGCTAATTCTTTGCTGGTGCCGGGTGAGTTTCCCAAAGCTGGAGCCAACAGCTCACTTGCGACCGTGATCGCCACCGTGGCGGATCCCGTGGATACACGGATAAATGCTGATACAAGCCAGCCGTACAGGATGGGGGAGAGATGTGCCTGAGAGGCAAGTTCCCCCATCAGCCGGGCTACTCCAACCTCGGTCATGACACGGGCGAAGCCGCCTCCCGCCCCGATAATCACAAGGGGCGCCGCGATGCCCGCAATGGATTGCTCGCACATTCGCAGAAGCTGCGCCAAGGAGCGTCCGCAGCGGGTTCCAAAAGCCCACATGGCAAAGAGTACCGTCAAAAGCAAAGCGATGGTCGGATTCCCCATAAACAGGAGGATTCCGCGAATATCCGGATTTGCGACATGCGCCAGTTCGGCGATGGTGCCCAGCAACAGCAGGGCAACCGGTACGAGAATCGCCGTAAGTGTGATCCCAAACGAGGGCAAACACTGTTGCGCCGTGAGTTTTGCATCAAACGCCGGCGGATTGACGGAGATCCGTTGGATTGCAATTTGTGCAAATAGCGGACCGGCAATAGCCGCCACGGGAATTCCCAAAAGGAGCCCCCAAAGAAGGACCTTGCCGGTGTCCGCATGGAGTTTGGCCACGGCAATAACGGGCCCGGGATGGGGGGGCATAATCCCGTGCATCACGGACAGGAAAGAGAGGAGGGGTAGGGCGAGTAGCAGGAATGGACGTTTGGTTTCACGGGCCAGAGTCAGGAGAATCGGTAGCAACAGCAGCAGTCCCACGGCAAACCAGGTGGTCAGTCCGATCGATAGGGCTAGAATCGGGATGAGCCAGCCGATTCGTTTTGGCCCGAGCATGTCTGCAAACCGTTTCGCCAAAACCTCCGCCCCTCCGGATTCCCCGAACAGTTTACCGAGCATCGCGCCCAAACAAAGAATCGCACCGATTCCCCCGAGGGTTTTCCCCATGCCGGTCTGGAACATTTCCACGATGTCGGTAAGCGCCAGCGCCCTTTTGGTCCCGTCCGCAGGAGTGTACGGCAGTCCCCAAAACACGGCCATTCCACCCAAAAACAGGGACGAAAGGGTGAGTCCGATGAATGCGTTGAGTTTTAGTCGGGCCACCTGGAAGACCAGCAGCCCGATTGCGATCAGCGTAACGGCGAGGAGAAAGGTGTTATCAGACATCGTGCCGTTCTCCGGAATTGATTTCTATGTTCTGACGACTCTGCCTCCCTGCTCTTCGGCGAAGGTACTGTGCGGGAGCGTTTCGAAGGTCCTCATCGAGTTCCGACGACTTGGTGCTCTGACATGGAAAGTAGTGGTTCAGAAGCAGGGGCGTCGGGGCCGTCGAGAGCCTGGAGCAGAAAGTGGATAAAGTTACCGCTCATAATCCCCTGGATATCCGCTTCCTTGTAACCCCGGGCTGAGAGCAGATCGGGGAGTCTGGTGAGATCGGCGATGCTGTTGAGATCGGCTGGGGACTGTTCTGTTCCAAAACAACCGTCCAAATCCGAACCAATCCCAAGATGCCGAGCTGTGCCGGTCAGTTGGCAAATATGGTCCATGTGATCGACTACCGTGGACAAGGTGACGCCTGCCGATTCGGGTGTCGTCTCACCCCGGATCCAGCCTGGCGAAAGCATCCAGGCGTCGAAGGCGCTTCCGATCACCGCCCCGCGTGCAGCGAGTGCTAAAATCATTTCGTCGCTGAGCTGGCGGTTGTGAGGGACGAGCGCGCGGCAATTGTGGTGGCTGGCCCAAATGGGGCCTTCGTACAAATCGAGTGCCTGCCAGAAGGCGTCATCGCAGAGGTGCGTGGCGTCGAGAATCATTCCTAATGAGCCGGCTTCGCGGAGCAGGGCCAGACCTGCGGGGGTGAGGCCCCCGGAGGAATCCGTTCCGTTGGCATAGACCCCAGGACCGTAATGCGCCGGGCCAATGGCGCGCAGACCGTTCTGATAGGCGTTATGTAGGTGGTCGAGAGTGAGGAGCGAGTCGGCACCTTCGAGCGAGAGGACGTAACCGATCGGAAGGCTGAGGTGCGAGTCGTCTTGTCTGGCGAGCGCTTGTTCCCAGTTTGCGATGTGTTTTTTTAAGACGGATGCGGAGCGAATTTGAAGCATTTCGCCGGCCTGTTCCATGGCCTGATACCAGGCGAGTTGCCCCTGAGTCATGGCCCAGGCCTGTGCCTGCGAACGCCAGCCTTTTACTGGGCTCCAGGCGTTCAGCTCGACGCGGGCAAGTTGGGTTGCCACACAGAGGCCGATCCCAGCCCTGCGCATTTCGGGCAGGCTCACGGTGCCGTGGCCGCAGCCGGATTTTCCGGGAAGATCTACATCCGATTCGCGGATCTGCGCAAGGGGCAGAGTGAGGTCACGGTTCCATTCAATGGCGTTAATCGAGAGGTCCAGATGGGCGTCTAAGATAAGCATAAGGGGGAGGGAATGTGGTGGAGAAGATGTGGGATCAGATTGTGATTCGCCGTGCCCGGCCGACGACGGGCCAACTCACTCCGGCTTTGCCGTTTTGAACCACAATGGCTTCCTGATGCAGCGCGACAGTGGGGCAAACATGCCAGGGAATCCCGTGGAGCACGGTGCCCACTGGAAACTCACCTGCCATCGGCGTCTCCAGCACGAGGTGCTCTTCATTGTGCGCCGCCACTGTGGCCTCGGGGAGGACGGGGAACACCACACGCGGATGCTGCATTTCGCTGGCGACGGCTTTGTGGCCGAGATCCAGACAGAGCCGGTTCTTGCCGGGATGACTGATGACTCGAGCCAGGAGAGTGGCGGCCGGGAGAAAATCGAGATCGGGGAGTTTCGTGCCGTATCCGGCGTCCCACAAAACACACGTGCCTGGGCTGCATTCGACATCTGGTCGTCGAGCATGAATTGCAAACGTCGGGGTGCCGCCAACGACAACGCGAGGTACTGGAAGCCCGGCTGAAAGGAGGGATTCGCGCAGGGTCCAGACGGGTTCGAAAGCCAGGTGACAGGCGCTTGTGCGTTCGGCGAGATCGCTCTGGTGGAGGTGACCGTCATAGGCGTGGAGTCCGCCAAAACGCAGGCCCGGGGTGGAATGAATCTGGCGGGCAAGTTGTGTCGCCTCCTGGCCCGGAGTGATCCCGGTGCGAGCCTGGCCGACGTCGAGATCGACGAGTAATTCCAAGGTGCTATGGCACTGAACAGCGGCATGGCCGAGTTCCGCCACGATTACAGGAGTATCGCAAAGGGCGGAAAAACGGGTTTGTGGGAACGTTTGAATCAAGCGGATCAAACGCGTAATCGCGGGCCCCACGGGTTGGGTCGCCAGGAGGACATCAGGGACACCGGCTGCTGCTGCCATTTCGGCTTCGGCGATGGTGGCCGCTTTGCACTTGGTGATACCGAGTGCGAGCTGGAGTGCTAGGATTTGTGGGAGTTTGTGGGTTTTGAGGTGAGGGCACAAACGAGCAGGATCGCCGATGAGGGCAACCATCCGGCGCAAGTTCTCCTGAATGCGTTCAAGGTGTAGCACCAGTGCTGGCGATGGCACGTCGGCTTCATTTTCGAATCGCATCCAGTCGGGGGATTTCATGGCTCAGACGAGTTCGAAAATGGCCTCGATTTCGACGGCAATGTTTCCGGGAAGAGGGCCCATACCCACCGCGCTGCGGGCTCCAATCCCGTGTTCTTCACCAAAGACTTCGGCGAAGAGTTCGCTGCAACCGTTGATGATCTTTGGGTGTTCATAAAACTCCGGGGCGGAATTGACCATGCCGAGTAGTTTTACCACCCGTCCGATTCGGTCTAGGGAACCGAAGTGGGAGCGCAACGTTGCGAGAATCGCCAAGCCCACCTGCCGTGCCGCAGCGTGTCCTTCTTCCAGGGAAAGCTCGGCTCCTACCCGGCCTTTTATCAGAGAGCCATCGGTACAGACGGGGCCGTGACCGGAGACGTAGGCCATGCCGTGGGAAACCACGACGGGGCGATAGACGGCGACGGGTTTTGGGGCGGGTGGAAGCGTGAGGTGTAGGGCGGAAAGACGTTGTTCGTGGCTCATGAGGATAGGAAAATCGGGGCGACTTTACCTGTGGCGGAACGGTGACTCAATCCGGGTGCTGTAAATAGATCCTAACGCAGGTTAGGTCAGGACTAACGGATGGTTCGGAGGCGGGGGCTTATCGCCGGGAGTTGATTTGCGACATGGATAGGGAGGCCTGTGAGCCCTAGGGCTGGTAGTTTCGTGGATTTGAAAGGAGCGTATTCTTTAAGAAAGGAACAGACGCTTGATCGGGCATAGGACAGGCGACGTGCCTATTTTAGGGGCTGCTTATGAAGTGCGTAACTAGGAATTGGATTATAGTGTAGCCCGGTTGTTAGTGGACTTAGCGGGTGTGAGGCTTCGATTATCCAATGAAATTTCATGTTAGTAGTGAACTAGAGTACCACCTGTACGGTCCGTCGACGTTACTGTTTGCACTCCAGTGCCGTAATTCGAATGGGCGTGATGTGATGTTGGAACACCTTTATTCCGAGCCTTGTGTGCCTATTGAATCTCTCGTCATGGGGGATTCGTTAAATCGGTTTTCGCGAATCTCGTTACTGGATTCAGGGACGTTTAAATTGGGGTACAGTGCGGATATTTGTGTCCGTAGTCGGCGAGTGCCGATTGCTTCGATGCAGAGAGATAGCCCAGGGAGATTTCCTCCGCCGGTGCTCCAGTTTCTACTTCCGAGCCGTTATTGTCAGTCTGATAGGCTCCGGCACGAAGCGTTGAGTTTATTTGGGCACTTGGAAAGCCCGTATCATATCGCGTTGCAGATTCGCGACTGGATCTTGGCGAATATTGCGTATGTCAGCGGGAGTTCGGGGGAAAATTGCTCTGCAATGGAAACATTGCAATGCAGGCAAGGCGTGTGCCGCGATTTTGCTCATCTCGGGATTGCTTTTTGTCGAGCGATGAGTGTGCCCGCCCGTTATGTAAGTTGTTACGCGTACAATCTGAATCCTCCAGACTTTCATGCCTATTTTGAAGCGTTCATTGACGGTAATTGGTATGTTTTTGACGGCACTGGACTGGCGCCATTAAACGGTCTTATTCGGATAGCTGTTGGGCGGGACGCTGCAGATGCAGCCGTGTGTACTTTGTTTGGGACTCCGGAGCTCACGAGCAGCCTGGTGCAGGTTCGCTGTCTGGAGACGGATTTTCATCCCCTTACTTTGGAGATGTTGAGGGATGCGAACGAAGGCTTGGCGCTCTTATAAGAAGGTAACTACCGATGAAGATTTTTAATTCACCTCAAGGGAGCTGGGATCGGATTCATCTCGTGCACGAGACGTGTTATACCTATTCCCAGCCGGTTCAATTTCTTCCCCATCGACTCGTTTTACGTCCAAGGGAAGGACACGATGTGTTGTTACACTCGCTCAATTTCAAAACGTCCCCAGCTTCGTCTGTCCGGTGGCATAGGGATATGTTGGATAACTCCATTGCCATCGCGGAGTTTCGCGAAACCGCGAATCAGCTTCGTATCCACATGGAATTTACGATTAGTGTTCCACCCGTGTCTGCGGTGGGGAACGCGCCAATTTTTGTCCCGCATCCGTCGCTTGTCGCAGGCACCGAACAAATAGCGGCGATGCCGTATTTACAGTATATCGATCCTTCGGAGGTCGGTTATCTTCGGCATTGGTTTGCCTCCACTGGTTTGGCTCCAACGCCCGGCGGAACGAGTGCTATTTTTGATGATCTCGCAATCCTGATTCATCGGGTCATTCGTTATAACCGAAGGGAGGAACCGGGGGTGCAACTGCCAATCGAAACGTTGCGCTTGGAAACGGGGTCGTGTCGCGACATGGCGGTATTGATGATCGAAATCAGTCGGTCGCTCGGGTATCCAGCGCGCTTTGTCAGTGGTTATCTAGAGAGCGATGATTCCAAAGTGGGAATGGGGTCCACTCATGCCTGGGCTGAAATTTATTTACCGGATCGGGGATGGACTGGTTACGACCCTTCCACTGGCAGCAGGGTTGGATCCGGGCATATTGCCGTAGGAGTGAGCCATCATCCTCGCGGAGTGATGCCGGTCACTGGTGGATTTAACGGGTTATCAGGAATTGGACGATCTCTCACCGTGAACATCACGACAAAGCGTCTTGGCCCCCTCGCACAGCACGAGGGGGGAAATGTTTAAGGAGCGAACGTGTCGTTGGGACGAGCAATTCCGGGTCACAAAGCCCGGAATTGGAGGTTTACATTGCCGCGGAAATTCAGCCCCTCCCCGAACGTATGCAAAAAGAATTTCGCAGCAGGTCGGCTTTTTCCCCCGGCCGACTGTGTAGCCCTCATTACATATAGAGAGAGCCATGGCCCCAGGGATTCAGGTATGAATCGCAGCGGCTCTGATGCATTACACCGCATGGAAATCCTCGCTGAATTGCTTATTGGGCTGCTTCAGGTTATTGTGGAGGTGTTTTGCGAACTCATTCTGCAATTGCTTGTGGAAATGCTCGTGGAGATAGGACTTCGCTCCCTCTGTGATCGTTTTGATTCATTCCGATCTCCAAGACCGAAGCCCTGGTTGTCGGCTTTCGGCTATATCCTGCTAGGAGCCGCTGCCGGAGCCTTGAGCATTTGGGTTCATCCGGCTTTGTTTATCACTTCCCAAGTTGGGAGACTGGCCAATCTAATAGGGACGCCCATCGTGGTTGGGCTCGTCATGGGCGCGATGGGAGGCTGGAGGGAAAAACGTGGGGATACCGTCCTGCGTATCGACCGTTTTGCCTGCGGGTTTGGTTTTGCGGTAGCGATGGCCTTGGTGCGGTTCTCCTTCTCCCGGGCTTAAGAGGGCTTCGATTTGGTTCGGGCAGAGAGGGCTAGTTGCCGGAACTCGTGGATGTGGTTGAGCAGGTGTCGGCCTTTTCGGTGGGCGATCACGACGGGTTCCTCGCCGAAAAGACTGGAGAGTTCACGCACGACGAGCGGGGCGTGCCCGAGACTGCCGGCTCGGAGTTCATCGACCATAATGGGACTCAGCGAAGTCAGAGCCACACCAAGTCCCATTTCCGCGTAACGGCCCAGGACAAGAGAAGTAGAGCTCTCCAGGACGATGTTTGCTTTTCCAAAAAGGCCTGCTTTTTGCAGTATGTCCTCGATGCGTGTGCGGGCGTTTGTGGCCTCGGCTGGGAGCAGAAGCGGATGTCCGACAAGGTCCTTGAGGCTCACCCGGCGAATGGTGGCGAGCGGGTGTTCGGGGGGGCAGATGAGTACAAATGGGAAACTCAGCCATTTGTCGAATTCGAGGGTAGCCGGTCGGGGTGCATCTTCTAGAAGACCGACGAAGGCGAGGTCCGCTTGCCCGGATTCGAGAAGAGACAACGCTTCAAGGGACGGGCGTTCGATGAAAGTAAACCGAACATCAGGATGTTGCTGGCGATAGAGGCGTACGGGTTCCAGCAGTTCGTTGGCGAGCAAGGTGGACGTTGTTGCCACCGTCAGGCGGCGCACCACGTCACGCCGCCTGTCCAAAAAGACTGCTTTAAGGGAATCGAAGCTCTCCACAAGGGGTGTGATCATCTCCAGGAGCATGGCGCCATCTTCCGTAAGGGAGAGCTGCTGGCTTTCGGTGCGTAATAGTTCCGTGCCGAGTTCCTCCTCGAGGGCGCGGACCTGTTGCCAAAGGGAAGGGCGCGAGATTTGGAGGACCTGAGCGGCGGTTGCGAAACTGAGCGAACGGGCCACTTCCCGGAACGCCCGGAATTGGCGAAATCGGAGTTCCTTAAAATAGCGACGTGGAGGTTCGGAAGCAGGGGGGCGAGGCATTTGATGGATAGGGTTGATGGCACATCTAGCCGCAGGATGGACTGAGGCGAGCGTTTTTCTGCACACAGCACGGGCTCTTAGCTGTTAGGTTCAGTGAAACGGGTGTTAGGGAGGTTTTTTACTGCGCCATCTTCAAAAATTCGGGGGCGGGACTATCTTTCCGAGAGATACGTTTTCCTTATGACTGCCATTGTTCCTTCGGATCCCTGTTTTACACAGCGTCATTCTCCGCTCGGCACGGCGGCCACCCAAGAGGGAACTCCGAGCCAAACGGAGCTTGTGGAAACCGAGATCGGTCCTGTGTTTGTATTGGCATCCTACGAAAAGATACTGCGTGTTGGGATTGCTGTTGTATCGGCAGCCCGCGGCGAATGGAGTTCGTAAGGCTGGGGCAAACGAGCGTTCGGAAAAAATCCCAATTTAAAAACGGAGATCTGTCCTCACCTCGGGTTATTCACCCAACAACCTGTTTCAAACGTCACCTTCTCGTCCTTGAATGAAATCGTTATCCCGAATTTTCCTTTTGAGTCATTTGATGTGTCTTGGGTCGTACCTGCACGGGGCGCAAGCGTCACCCAATACAAGGGTCGAGTTTAACCGGGATGTGCGCCCAATCCTCTCCGATAACTGCTTTTACTGTCACGGTCCGGATCATAGTCATCGAAAAGGAAAGCTGCGTCTGGATATCCGAGAAGAGGCTTTAAAGAAGGAGGCTTTCGTTCCCGGTAACCCTGATGAGAGCGAGTTGATAAAACGCCTCAGTGTCTCCGACCCGGATGAGTTAATGCCCCCGGCGGATTCGCACAAGAAACTCACAGAGCAGCAGAAGTTGGTATTGAGGCAATGGATTGCCCAAGGAGGGGAATACCAGCTGCACTGGTCTTACGAGCCGATCGTAAAATCCGAGATTCCTGCGGAGACCAATGGGATCGACTATCTAGTGAGAACCCGGCTTGCGAAAGTCGGCTTGAAACCCTCTCCAATGGCCGACCGGCGGACCTTGATCCGGCGTCTTTATTGGGATCTCGTTGGTTTTTCTCCGAGCCCTCAAGAAGTTCATGAATTCCTTGGTGATAAAGCTCCGGATGCCTACGGGCGGTTGGTGGAGCGGCTCCTGGCCAATCCTCATTACGGCGAAAAAATGGCGCTCTCTTGGTTAGATGTGGTGCGCTTTGCGGATACCATTGGCTATCACAGTGATAATCCTCGGAATGTTTGGCCCTACCGGGATTGGGTTATCCGAGCGTTTAATGAAAACAAGCGGTTCGATCGATTTACTATCGAACAACTCGCGGGGGATTTATTGCCAGATGCGGATGACGGCACCCGCGTGGGTTCTGCATTCAATCGGTTGCTTCTTTCGACAGAAGAGGGAGGAGCCCAGGCGAAGGACTATGAAGCGAGGATGATGACCGATCGGGTTCGTGCAATTGGTGCGGCTTGGTTGGGTCAAACTACCGGCTGTGCACAGTGCCATGACCATAAATTTGATCCCTTCACGACGCGGGACTTTTACGCGTTGGGTGCATTTTTCGCAGACATTAAGGAAGGAATCATCGGACGTCGCGAGGACGGAATGCTCGTTATAAGCGCAGAGGAGAAAGCGCGTTTGGCGGATCTGGATGCCGTTTTGGAGGAGGCAAAGAAGGCGTTGAAAACAGTGGAGCCCGAGCTTCAGCTGGCTCAGGAGAAGTGGGAGGCATCTCTCAATTTGGATACTTTTAGCCCGGTTGAAAAACGGGCTGAGGACCAGGATGACGGTGCTGAAAAGAAGCGATCTAAAGAGCTCGTTGTGGCGCTCAAGAAGGCGACGGCGAAAAGAAATAAAACCGAACGCACGATCATAGAGGACTATTTTCGAGAACACGCAACAGAACTCCACTCGCAGGAATGGAAGAGCTTAAAACGGGCTACTCAGGCACGGAATGATTATTACGCGCAATTGCCAAAGTGCCTGGTGAGTAGCAGCACCGCAGCAAAGCGTACGGTCCGAATCCTCCCAAGAGGTAATTGGATGGATGAAACTGGCGAGGTGCTGAAACCCCAGATCCCGCACTATTTACCGCAGCCGAAGATCGAAGGTCGCGAGCTGAATAGATTGGATCTCGCAGAGTGGTTGGTTTCGAAGGAAAATCCGTTAACCGCTCGCACCGTGATGAACCGGTTGTGGAAACAGTTTTTCGGCACCGGTCTGAGCAAAGTCCTGGATGATTTGGGGGCCCAGGGAGAGTTGCCACCCAACGGTCCGTTGCTGGATTGGTTGGCCGCCGAATTCCGGGACGGGGGCTGGGATGTAAAGCAAATGGTCCGGCTCATTGTGTTGAGCGAAACTTATAAGCAGGTTTCGTTTGGCACTCCTGAGTTGAACGCTGCAGATCCATACAACCGTGAAATCGCGAGACAAAGCCCATTCCGAGTGGATGCGGAATTCGTTCGGGACAACGCTTTGGTTGTCGCAGGACTTATGGTTCCAAAGATAGGCGGCCCGAGTGTGAAGCCATATCAGCCGGAACGATATTGGGAAAATTTGAATTTTCCTACACGAGATTACTTGGCCGATAAAGGGGACTCCCAGTATAGGCGGGGTATATACACGTGGTGGCAGAGAAGCTTTCTGCATCCAAGTCTGTCGGCCTTTGACGCGCCTAGTCGGGAGGAATGTTGCGCGGAACGTACGCGTTCGAATATTCCGCAGCAGGCACTCGCTTTACTGAACGATCCAACTTACGTGGAGGCCGCTCGAGTTCTCGCACAGCATGTCTTGAGCGAGTGTTCCGGATCGACGTCGAAGCGCATCCAGTGGGCTTGGAATAGGGCATTACAGCGCGATGCGACAGAGAGCGAGATGAAGACGATGTCGGAAATGCTGGAACGCCATTTGGCGGATTACAGGAAGGATCCTAAGTCAGCCGAGGAGATCCTGAAGACGGGTTTGTCCACGGTACGCCCTGACATCAATCGATCCGAACTGGCTGCGTGGACACATGTGGCACGCGTCCTCTTAAACCTTCACGAAACCATCACACGCTCCTAAATCATGAACCCAGTTTTGTTAAATAGCCGTCGTGCGTTTCTTAAAAAAAGCCTGCAAGGCATCGGAGGAGCCGCGTTAGCGTCGTTGTGTGGCGGTGGGTTACAGGCTGCATCGACTGGAGCACTAGCGGCGCTGCCTCTCCCACAAAAGGCGAAACGCGTCATTTGGCTCACGATGGCGGGTGGTCCGTCGCAATTGGAGCTGTTCGATTACAAGCCGAAGTTGGCTGAAATGGATGGAGAATTGATTCCGGAGAGCTTTACGAACGGACAACAATTGGCGCAATTGCAGGGGCAGAAGTTGATCTGTCAGGGAGCGCAATTTCGGTTTGATCGGTATGGGAAAAACAAAACCGAGCTGTCGACACTGCTGCCTCATTTGGGTTCGGTGGTGGATGACATTTGTATCATCAAGTCGATGACTACCGATGCGATAAATCACGACCCAGCGCATATGTTTATGAACACGGGGTCGCAAATTGCGGGTCGTCCGAGCATGGGTTCCTGGATCACCTATGGGCTGGGTAGTGAGTCTCAGAATTTGCCCGGGTTCTTGGTGCTTATATCCACTGGGAAGGGCAGGACACCGCAGCCAATTGCCGCCAGACAGTGGAGCAGCGGTTTCTTGCCGAGTAAATTTCAGGGCGTGCAACTCCGCTCAAAGGGAGATCCCGTATTATATCTGAATAACCCGGCTGGTATTAGCCGTGAACGTCAGGGGGTGGACATTGCGACGATCAACGCTCTGAACAAACAGCACGATCTCGACGCGATGGACTCGGAAATTGCGACTCGAATTGCGCAATACGAGATGGCGTTTCAAATGCAGGCAAGTGTGCCCGATTTAATGGATATCACCGGTGAATCTTCTGCGACGTTGGAGCAATACGGGTGTCAGCCGGGTGATGGTTCGTTTGCTTCCAATTGCCTTTTGGCACGGCGATTGGCGGAACGTGGGGTGCGATTTATCCAGCTGTATCACCGCGATTGGGATCATCACAGCATGTTGAGAGAGGAGCTTCCGTTGCGTGCTGGGGAAATTGATAAAGCGTGTGCGGCGCTCATCAACGACCTCAAGCAACGGGGAATGTTTGAGGATACACTGATCGTCTGGTCAGGGGAGTTCGGGCGAACGCCGATGAAGCAAGGGGATAAGGGACCCATCGGCCGAGATCATCACAATAAGGCGATGTCGATGTGGTTGGCTGGAGCCGGAATCCAGCGTGGCCTGGTCTATGGTGCGACTGACGAATTGGGGTATGCGGCTGTGGAGAACGTGTGCAGCGTTCACGATTTACATGCAACGATGCTGCATCAGCTCGGAATTCAACACAACGCGTTCAGCGTGAAGTTCCAAGGGTTAGATGCAAAGCTCACCGGAGTGGAGGGCGCGAAAGTAATCAAAGGAATTCTTACGTAGTTGGGGGTACGACAGGGACCATTGAAGTTCAACGTACGCCTGCTGCAGGTTCATCCCAAAGCCGCAAATCTCCACTGCTCATGAGTATACTTCGATCCCCCATTCTCGTCTTCTTTGTACTCGGCTTCGGTTTGACCGTTTTTAATGCGAGCGCGACACCTTACCCCAACCCGTTCGGAAAGATGCCGTCCGACGCCACTGACGCAGACAAAGCATTTGCGGCGTACTTTCGAACTGAAACATTGAGACTACAGGAACGTTGTCTGGCGGACATCCACGAGGTCGCTGATCTTGAAAATGGCCGGCCCGTTCGGCGCCAGCAACTCCAGGAAATGCTAGGGTTAGATCCGATGCCGCCGAGATCGGATTTGAAGGCAACAATCACCGGCACACTTGAACAACCGGACTTTACGGTCGATACGCTCCATTTCCAGTCCATGCCTGGCTTGTACGTCACTGGAAATCTTTATGTGCCCAAAAACATCCAAGCACCTGCTCCGACCGTTCTGTATCTTTGCGGGCATGCGAAGGTGAAAATAGACGGCGTTAGTTACGGGAATAAAACTCACTATCAGCACTGGGGAAGTTGGTTTGCCCGGAACGGCTATGTATGCCTGATTCTCGATTCTGTACAACTCGGTGAGATCGAAGGCATTCATAGTGCCTTCCAAAAGGGACAGTGGTGGTGGAATTCGCGAGGTTACACTGCCGCTGGCGCCGAAGCGTGGAACTGCATTCGCGCACTTGATTATCTGGAGACCCGCACCGAAGTAGACAGAACTCGAATCGGAGTTACCGGGCGCAGTGGCGGTGGCTCTTATTCGTGGATGATCGCCGCACTGGACGATCGGATCAAGGTCGCCTGTCCCACCGCCGGAATGACCGATATGCAGAACCATGTGGTGGACGGCTGTATCGAAGGCCACTGCGGTTGTATGTTCACTGTGAATACATACCGATGGGACTACCCGCAGATCGCAGCCCTTGTCGCGCCTCGCCCTCTTCTGATCTGTAATACCGATAAAGACACCATCTTCCCTCTTGATGGTGTGAGCCGGCTTCACGAGAAAATTCGGGGGATCTACGAACTGTATAACGCGCCTGATAAACTAGGATTACTCATAGCCGAAGGAGCTCACAAAGAGTCGCAGGACTTACAGGTGCCGGTGATGCGTTGGTTCAACAAGTGGCTCAAAAAAGACGACGGACCCTTGAGCAACTATGCCGAAAAACTTTTCAGTCCCCAACAACTTCGGGTTTTCGACAAAATTCCTTCTGACGAAATCACCAGTCAGTGTTTCGAAACCTTCACCCATTTGGCGTCGGATATCCATCCGATCGATACCAAGAAAGTTCTCGCTGAGTTAAACCTAAAGACTTTCGGTGCATGGCCAAAAGAATCCGCGCCAGTCGAAATTCAATTGGGGGATTCGGCTGCTGCTCAGGGGGGTGATGAAGTCTGGCAGTTTCAGGGCTATCCAGAAATCAAACTGAGGCTGCAATGCTCGCAGTCCGTTCGCAATACTGGCCCCAAGTCTGTACATTTGATTGTGAAGGAACCCGAGGACGCAATGACTCATGAAACCCTGGGGATTGGATCCGATTCGGCGTGGGCTGTATTAACCCCAAGTGGTGCAGGCGAGGGATCCTTAAGTGCGGATAAACTGTACGGGGCACATGTTCGCAGACGGTTTATGCAACTGGGAGGAACGCTGGCCGGGATGCAAGTCTGGGAAGTTCGACGTGCGGTTCAAGCACTCCGTGCAATGCCTGAAACCCGAGATGTAGCAGTCCATCTACACGCCTCCACCGGCATGACTGAAGTGGCCTGTTTTGCTACGCTGTTTGAAGCAGGCATTGACACACTCCATCTCGAAATAAAACCGCGCAGTGACAAAGACGCGCCGGATTTTTTGAACTGGGCGCGTATTATTACCCCCAAACAGTTACTCCAACTGGCTCAGGAAAAATGCACGGTGATGATCAATGCCGCGCCTCCGCACTAAGACGTGCGCGGTAAACGAGCACGTCTTGATCGCTGCCGGCGCATCTTTGGCGTTTCAAATCAGGAAGGAGCGAATCGGGATTTGTGGTTCGGTGTGTCGTACTCGAGTGATGTTTGTACGGGAGATCGTTCACGTTTACTTGTGCGAGTCGGAAGCGGTCGCGAACTCCTTGAATAGCGTCTCCACCTCTGTCGCGCCTTTCTTCCCCGTGTACAAAACCGCCCGGTACTTAAATGTGATCGATTTGCCTGACTCGACTGTGATGCCGCCCTCTTTTGTGGAACTTGGATCGAAGGCCTTTTCACCAAACGGATTTACTGCCAATAGCCCATAATCACGGGCATGCCATCGTGGTGGCGACAACGGATTTGTGGGTTCGTTTAGCAAAGCGACCCCGTGATAGCCACCTTCCAGCTTCGTCTCGTAGGAAACCCACTTCGCGCGTTTGCTCCAAAGCGAGGACTTATCGTCACCTTCGCTGTTACTCGCGGTGGTCTCTGGATTCTTGAAGTTAAACTCATCGCGTAAGCGCAACCCCATTGCGCCGTCCTTCGCGTCGCCTAATGTCAGAGGACCGTTATCTCCGCTCAGCGTAATGGCAAAATCAATAAACCGCTCATCTCCCGTTAATGCGCCGAAGCGAAGGAGCGTCGATTCCAGGCCTAAAAGGACGCCGTTCTTTCCGATCCACCTAGCCTTCGATTTCACCAAAACTGCATTGTTCTCAATCGTCACTTCCGGAGTGCCGAGGGTTTCGATGGTGCCGTGTTTGATATTCCACGTGTCCTGACCATTCGCTTTCTCGTGAGCGAACCACATCGACGAATGATGGGGATGATCATGAGACTCTCCTGCGATGTTGCGCATTGGAAATTCACGATTGAGCGTGACTCCGTCAGGAGCGGTAAGCGGGTAAACATAGGGTTTTGCGGATCCACGGAAGACGTAGGCGCAGTGAAGCTTACCATTAGCGAGAATGCGAACCTCGTTCTCTGCTGTTTGGCTGGTGAAAACTGGTGCGGCATGTGCCGCTGTCGCCAGTATCCAAAGTGCCGGGATAGATCGTGTGAGTTTCATGGCTGGGGTTTCGAATGTCACATCTAGCCGTCGGGTGGACTCTGACGAGCGTTTTTCTGCAAATAGCGCAGATGATTGGCTGTTAGGCACAGTGAAACGGAGGTTAGGGAGATTTTCCCTTGAGCCATCTTCAAAATCGTGGGCTACGGGGTTATCTTTCCGAAGTCTTATTCCCTCCTATGACACCATACGTTTCGTCAAATCTCTGTTCTACGCGTCGTGATTTCCTGAGCCGATGCGGTCTTGGCATGGGGGCACTCGGGCTTGCGCCTCTACTGCACGAAACCGGAGTCTCAGCCTCTGAATCGCCGTTGCATGCCCGTGAACCCCACTTTCCGGCGACGGCCAAGCGGGTGATCCATATCTTTCCGGCTGGAGGTCCTTCGCAGGTCGACACCTTTGATCCGAAGCCGATGCTGGAGAAGTACCACGGTCGGCCAGTGGAGGAGGTTCTCAAGGATTATCAAAGGCAGGCCGGGGAAGTTGCCTCGGGCATGGGTAGATTGAGCGGGAAGCTGCAGCGCTCTGGATTCAAGTTTTCGAAATACGGGCAAAGTGGGGCGGAGATCAGCGAGCTGTTTCCGCTGTTGGCCAAACAGGCTGACGAACTCTGTATTGTTCGTTCGATGCACACCAAAAGCAGTGTCCATGAGCCCGCCCAGCTCATGATGACCTGCGGAGAGCTGGTGAATGTGCGCCCAAGTATACCGGCCTGGACGGTCTATGGGCTGGGGACCATGAACGAGAATCTTCCTGCTTTTGTCGCGCTTTCGGAAAGTGGGACGCGTTCGGCAGGTGATAAACATTGGGGCAATGGTTTTCTTCCGGCCTGGACTCGAGGCACAAGTATCGCCACTAAAAATTCCGACGTAAACAAGCTCATCGAGCATCTGCGTAGTGGTAGCACCTCCATTCGCGAACAGCGGAGGCAGTTGGATCTGCTTTCACAGATCAACGGTGAACACCTCGGGAAGCACGTTGGTGACGCATTTCTGGAAGGACGTATTCTATCGTTTGAGACGGCCTTCCGGATGCAGGTGGAGGCGACAGATGCCTTCGATCTCACTCGTGAACCGGTTCATATCCGCGAGCTTTATGGGGACACGGGTCAGGGAAATCAGATGCTACTGGCTCGCCGCTTGGTGGAGCGCGGGGTGCGTTTTGTTCAGGTCTGGCTCGAAGGCTGGGATACGCACGACAAGAACGACGAAAACCACAGGGAGCTCTGCCTGGGGGCCGACCAGCCAATTGCGGCACTGCTCCAGGATCTCAAGCAGCGCGATATGCTCAAAGATACGCTGGTGATTTGGGCCGGTGAATTTGGCCGGACTCCCACTTCTGACAACAACGAAGTCGCCAAGAAAAAAGGCATCGGACGCGATCATAATGCGGGCGGTTTTACGGTGTGGATGGCAGGAGGCGGAGCAAAGCCAGGGCTGACGTACGGCTCCACCGACGATTTCGGGGCACTGGCGGCCGAGGGAGCGATGGAGGTGCACGATCTCCACGCAACGATGCTCCATATGCTGGGGTTTGATCACGAAAAACTCACCTACCGGTATGCAGGTCGTGACTTTCGGCCCACGGACGTCTCCGGCCATGTGAACCACGCCCTGTTGGCCTGAAATGGACACTCCTGAGGCCAAAGAATGTTACTGCACATGAAGACCCACCTCCCATTTCTCACAGTGCTTTTATCAGCCGGTACAGTATCCGCTGCTGAACCGACTGCCGATCAGACGGAATTTTTTGAAACCAAGATCCGCCCCTTGTTGGTAGAGTCGTGTTACAAATGCCACAGCACCGAAGCGGGTAAAGACAAAGGCGGCCTCCTCCTGGATACCCGAGACGCTTTGCGCAAAGGCGGCGATACTGGTCCTGCTATTGTTCCAGGAGAACCCGCAAAGAGCCTCCTGATAAAGGCCATTCGCCGCGAGGATCCCGATACCGCGATGCCTCCAAAAGGGAAAGGCGAAGGCCTGACTAAAGAGCAGATCGAAAACTTCGAAACATGGATTAAAGGCGGTGCGTTCGATCCGCGCACGGGGACCGTTGCAAAGTCCGTAATTCAGGGGCTGATGGAGCAGGCTAAAACTCACTGGGCTTTCCAACCCCTGCCACGTACTCCCGTTGCGGTCGGTGCCTCGGGGAATCTCGTCGACGGACTGTTTCCTGCGAAACAGGCACCAGCCGACGCCAGAACCTTGATCCGGCGTGCCACCCTAACACTGATTGGACTGCCGCCTTCTCCTGAACGCGTAGATACTTTTACTACGGCTTATGCACGCAATCCCGAAGGTGCTTTTGCAGAGCTCACTGAGGAGCTCCTGAATTCACCGCAGTACGGCGAACGCTGGGGACGGCACTGGCTCGACGTCGCGCGATATGCCGACAATATGGGCGCAATTTTCAACGGGGATGACTCCTATCCTTTTGCGTTCACGTACCGGGACTGGGTGATTCGCTCGATGAACGAAGACAAACCCTACGATCGTTTTGTCATGGAACAACTCGCTGCCGATTTGTTACCCGGATTTAAACCGGATCAGAACGCCAGTCTGGCGGCGCTAGGGTTTCTGACGCTTGGGCGGCGTACCGATCGTAGAGTTGATGAAAACGTATATGACGACCGCATCGACGTCATCTCACGGGGGCTGCTTGGACTCACGGTCGGATGTGCGCGTTGCCATGACCACAAACTCGAGCCGATTCCGACGACGGACTATTATTCGTTGTTCGGAATTTTGCGGAGTTGCACGGAGCCGGAGAGTTATCCTGTGTTGAAACCGCAAGCCGACACACCTGAGAGTCGTGAGTTTGACAAATTAAATAGAGTAGCCTGTGCGGAATACATTCGGGTGCATGCTCTGGAAGCCGATCGGTCCATGAGCGCTATTCGGTCGCGTCTGGGGGATTATCTCTTGGCCGCTCGGGACGGCAACTACGAGGACAGTTACACCAACAAGAAGGTCGTCTCGGACGTACTCAATCCGCGGCGTTTGAACACAGGGGTCTACAACCGGACAGTGAAAGCCTGGGACAAGTGGGTTAAAGCGCACCCGGAGCTTTTCGGGCCTTGGCTGGAATTGGCCGCTTTGGATGGAGCTGATTTTGGAAACAAAGCAGAGGTTCTGTGTCAGGCTTTTGGGAAAAACACCGACAAGAAGCTGCATCCTGCCGTGGCGCGGGTATTTCAGAAGGTTCATCCGAAGGAGCTGCGGGATATTGCCGATTGCTATAATAACCTTTGGGCGGTTGAAGTCGACGGACCCTGGGCTGAGAAATGGCGGGCTCAAATAGTGAAGGCTACCGCTCCAACGGAAGAAGAGCTCGGCCTGCCCACGCCCCAACTGGAGACTCGGGCTATCGACCGACTGAACACGGTGGAAAAGGAGCAGCCGCTTCCCGACCACGATGCCCAAACTCTCCGGGCTACGTTGCTTTCCGACGGGTCGCCTTTCGTGTTCACTGGGAAAGACTTTCTCTCCAATAAACTGTACCTGAACCGTGATGTCGCTGAAGGGCTACGGCGCACTGTTAGTAAGGCCCACACGGAGCTGGCCGCTCACGCCGGAGCGCCAGTGCGACTGATGGCGCTTCAGGAATCTGTCCCCGTAACGTCGAAGGTGTATATCCGGGGGAATCCGCGAACCCTCGGTGCAGAGGCTCCGCGCGCCTGGTTTGCAGCGTTGCGTACGCCGGAGACGCCGGTTTTTCCTAAAGAGCAGAGCGGCCGACTTCAGTTGGCGCAGCAGATCGCCAGTCGTGACAATCCGCTCACGGCCCGTGTAATCGTGAACCGAGTGTGGGGATGGCACTTCGGGGAGGGGCTGGTGAAGACACCGAGTGACTTTGGGCTTCGAGGGGATCGGCCGGTAAACCAGGAGCTGCTGGATTCGCTGGCTGTGTGGTTTATGGACAATGGTTGGAGTCTCAAAAAGCTGCACCGTCTGCTCATGAGCAGCAAAGCGTGGCAGCAACAACAACGCACACAACCGCTCGACTTTGAGGCTTTTCGCGACTCGACTCTAGCCGTTTCCGGAGGACTTGACACACGACTGGGAGGCAAACCCGACGATCTCAGCAAAGTCTCGTCTACACGTAGGACAGTGTACGCTCTGGTGGATCGGAAATCGCTCCCAAACCTGTTCCGGAACTTTGATTTTCCGGATCCGAGTTCGACGGCTCCGCAGCGTTCGAGGACCGCGTTGACACCGCAGGCGCTCTTTTTGCTAAACAGCTCCTTTGTGGTGGAGCGTGCACGGAGTCTGGCGAAATTGGCGCATCCTTCAGGCGGAACAGAGCAGGATGCGACGGCAGTGCGGAGTTTGTATCAGCTAGTTTTTCAACGGAATCCGAGTGAGGCCGAGGTTCAGCGGGCTTTGGAGTATGTCGCCGCCTATCCTAAAAACGACGTGGTCATGCCTGAGGTCAACGACTGGTCTTACGGGAGCGGTAAATTCGACGCCGAAACGCAGCGAGTGGTTGGGTTTGCTGCTCTCAAGTTCGCCGGAGACAAAGTCGCAGGGGCTGGGGGGATGGAGTTGAGGCGCGATGGAGGCCAGCCAGCGAAAGACGGTGCGATTGTTCGGCGTTGGATCGCGCCAAAGGACGGACTAGTGGATATCTACGCCGAATTAGCTCATTTGAGTAAAGAAGGCGACGGGGTCACTTCGCGAATTGTGAGTAGTCGCAACGGGCTTTTGGGAGAGTGGACGGCGGAGCATCGGGCCGTGCAGACGACGCTCAACGACGTGGAGGTGAAGGTGGGCGACACGCTGGACTTTCTCACCGAATGTCGGGGCGATCCCAAGGGCGACACCTTCCGGTGGGCACCGACGATTACGATGCCAAAAGTAGAGATGCCCGGGATGGCTGGGATGGCGATGCGCTGGGATGCGAAGGGAAACTTTATGGATCCAAGCAAACTCCCGGCTCCGCTCAACGCCTGGGAGGAGTTTGCGCATGTGCTGTTGCTTTCGAACGAATTTGCGGTCGTTGATTAGGTGACCAAAGACGGGTTCTTGTTCGGGTGGTGTTGTGTATGAAGAACCTCCGTGTGTGGGAGCTGGGCCCGAGTAAATCTGTTTACCCAGCAGGGTTCATTACCTGTTAGTCACAGAAGAACGGAGGTTCGGCAGAATTTCCTCTGCGGTTTTGCGGTGGCGACGCATACGCCAAATGTTATGGCGTATGTGTTCACATCGACGGAGCGATGCCGCAGCCGCTTCACACGATCGCGCTATCTCTCGGGGCTGCAAAACTGCACCTAGGGCATTCTTAACGCTACTCCTGCGTTCCAGTCGCTTGTAGTGCCTTTTCCAGCATCATCTTTGCGGGAATTGGTTGCATTCCCATTTCGAGCAAATCTCGCTCCACCATGGCAGCGGTAGACCCTGATCTGAGTTTTGCGACAGCTTGCTCGAATACCATTTGTGTGACCTGCTCGATTGTGGGTTCCATAAATTGAATTGCTTTAGGCTGCCACAGATCTGCCTTAGCGGGATAGTCACAATAATTTCTTCGTGCACCGCCTTTAGGGTGATCCATTCTACGTAGACATCCCAAGTTGCGGCGCAACTAACGCAGATGGCTCCATTTGAGGTGGGTAGATAGGGTTCCTGATTGTATTGCCATCCGTTCGCGGAGATAACTTTTGGATGCCTCAAAGTCGTCTGTTCTCGGTTTGGGCCGCGCTTTTCGGCCTGAGTGTTTGTCTCGGAGGATGCGCCCAATGGTGTGTATCTCCGCTGAAGGCTACCGAGTATTGTTTCGTTCCACTGGGAAACGACACTTATCCGAGCAGGGTCTGGGCAAGGGGCGAGCGGGTGCCGGTCCTGCAAAACATACCCAAAGGCCACCGGGTGATCGGGCATTTCAGCGCCTATTATGCCGACTCCTCAAAATTCCTGGAGGATGCCATGGATTACAATGCAAAGCGGGTGGGCGCCGATGCGATCGTAGTGCAAAATATCACGAGACTCCCTGATCGGTACTTCGTAGCGGACCATGTTGAGAAGACGGAAAAATGGGTCTCCCCAGATAAGTCGGACAGGGATTGGTACCGAGAAAAGCGCAAGGAATTTGAGACGAAGGCGGCGCGAGGCGTTTGGGGCATGCCACCCGAGGAGCCAAGGGCTAAACGTCAGGTAACCTCCGAGAAGTTTGTTCCTGAGCATTGGGCTATTCGTTCCGAGCGCGCGTCGGTAGAGGCGGTGTTTCTACGCCGCGAGTAGGGGGCGTTCATCAAATGGTGCGTGGATTGCAGGGGCGCCAGCGATCGACTGGAGGCGGTTCTTGTCATTAGGGCCTTCGCGACCAAGGCTGACGCCTCAAATGATCGTGAATCGTTTGGGTGTGAGTCTGCCTTTGTCGGCGCTTCGGAGTTTCGCTTTAGACGCTCCCAAATAGGCGGTTGCTGTTTGTGCGTAAAATTTCAGCCATCTTCTGTTCAGTGATTCCGCGGTCTGTGGCCAGGGCTTTGAGGCACAGGACCAGATTCACCGGATGGTTGAGGTGTTTGCCTTCGGCGCTTTTGAGCGGCGCAACCTCCATTTCGGAAGGCGGGGGCATATCGGGAGCGTCCGTTTCGATCAGTAAACGATCGAGTGGGATATTGTTAAAAGTGGCCCGTTGAGGCGTTTTTCGCGGCGCTAAAAACGCGGGGGAGAACGAAAAGTAGGCTCCGGCTTCCACCCAGAAAGCAGTCATTTCGGGCGGGCCCGCGTAACTATGAAGCAAGAAGCCTTTGGGGAGCTTTCCGAAGAGGTTTATGACACGTTTGAGCTCTGGCCAGGCCTTTAGGCAGTGAATGGAAATCGGGCGATCGAACTGGCGAGCGAGTTCGAGGTGGGTGTTTAATATCTCGATTTGATCGGACAAGTTGGCCCCCTGCATCCATTGATCCAGGCCAGTTTCGCCAATACCGGCTGTTGGTTCATCTCTCAGCTTTTGCTCAAGTAACGAGGCCCAATGGGGAGACCGCTCGTCTTGCCACCAGGGGTGAAGGCCATAACTCGCTTTGATACCGGGGGTATTGGCTGCGAGTTTGGACACGGCATTCCAATCCGATTCGCGTGTTGAGTTGATCATCCAGCCCGAGATGTTCTCTTTGCGGCATCGGTCCAGATAGGGCTGGAGGCCGGAGGCCAATCGCGGGTCTTGAAGATGACAGTGGGCGTCAAAGAGCATCACGGATTTGAGGAGTGCGAGAGCGCAAAGTTCCGGATGGCGGCTTGCAGAAACGCGAGTCCGTTTTGGCGGGTGGGTGTGATCATTCGTTCGAGACGAGCTGCCTCGAAAATCGTCGCAGAAAAAGTCGCAGCTTCGTTGGGGAGAGTGTCGGTGTACACATCCGCTACGAGTGCTGCGAGGCCACGGACCATGGCGGATTCGGAGTCCACTTCGAAAAAACACAGACCGTTGCGGATGCTGGGCCGAAGCCACACTTTGGTTGCGCACCCTTGAATCCGGTATTCCTCAACACGGCTTTCGGCGGGTAGGCTGGGACGTCGGCGAATGCGATCTATGGCATAAGAAAGACGTTCTTGAGCATCCTCGATTTTGAGGAGTTCTTGGGCGAGGGCGTCTTGGCGTTCGGCTGGAGACATAAACAAAGAAGGTGGATTTATGACAGTCGGGAAAGAGCGTTGCCAGCGGGATCAGATACTGAGAAGACCGAGGGTATGAAGTATCGACGCTTTGGAAAAACAGAACTGCAGATCCCAGTGTTTTCGTGCGGTGGAATGCGTTACCAGCAGAGTTGGGATGACGTGGCTCCGGAAAAGGTGGAGGAGAGTGTGCAGTTAAACCTCGAAGCGACGGTATTGCGGGCGTTGGAGCTGGGGATTAATCACATCGAAACAGCGCGGGGTTATGGTTCGAGTGAGATGCAGCTTGGGTGGATACTTCCGCGACTGCCTCGCGAGAAAATGATCGTTCAAACGAAGATCGAGGCATTTGCCGATCCCCAAGAATTTCGGAGGACGTTTGAGCAGTCGATGAAGAATCTGAAATTGGATCACGTGGAGTTGCTTTCCATTCACGGGATCAACAACGCGCAGACGCTGGATTGGTCGATTCGGAAGGGCGGCTGTCTGGAAGTTGCCCGACAGTTACAAAAGGAAGGGCGTTGCCGGCATGTGGGATTTAGCACCCATGCTACGAACGACATTATTTTGAAGGCAATCGAGTCGGATGGGTTCGATTACGTGAACTTGCACTGGTACTTTGTGGGGCAGCTGAATTGGAGCAGCGTGTTGGCGGCGCGTGCTCGGGATATGGGTGTCTTTATTATCAGTCCGAGTGACAAGGGGGGAATGTTGTACTCGCCACCTACGAAAATGGTGGAGTTGTGCTCGCCGTTTTCGCCGATCATTTTTAACGATCTCTGGTGTTTGTCCCGACCGGAGGTACACACGTTGTCGGTGGGTGCAGCGCGCCCCAGTGACTTTGACGAACACGTGAAGGCTTTGGAGTTCTATGAACACGCGGCAGAAGTGGTGGCACCGGTTGCAGCTCGTTTAAATGACGAGTTGGAGCGGCAATTAGGCGCGGATTGGTGCGCCCACTGGTCAGAGGGTTTGCCGCCTTTGGTGGACGTTCCGGGGCAAGTGAATCTGCAGGAGATTTTCCGGCTGTGGACTTATGCAAAAGGGCTGGATCTCGTGGAATGGGGTAAAATGCGATACAACCTGATTGGGAACGCCGGGCATTGGTTTCCTGGGGCGACGGGAGACGGCGCGGATGTTGGGGCAATCCAAAAGGCGTTGGGTGACTATCGGTTTGTGGGACGAGTTGGCGAGATCTTGGAAGAGGCGCACGCGCTGTTACATGCTGCTCCAAAGAAGAGGTTGAGCGAAGGGGGCTAGTTGGATGGATAGGTGGAAAGTCGGCTGGGATAAGGTGTTCCGTTTTCGGAATAAATTGCCGAACCCCAGCCGTGATCCACAGGGCAGTGTTGGACGTGTCGGGTCTTCGCGCGGTTAGCGGGTCTATTTTTCAACCAACGCCAACCCCTCGACCTGGACTTTTCCGAAGGTGCTGTTTCCTCGGTGCTCGATTGGAAAGCTGAATCCAATGGAGGTGAACAGTGGGTAATCTTCATCGGGAATCGGGGCGCCGCCGGGAAACACCTTTTGCGCGCCATCCTTCCATACGGTGACGCCTGATTTAACACACTGGCTGAACGGGATGATCACTTCTGTCCATTCTGGTGTGGCTTTAACAAATGAACCGTAGGCCATCGGGCTTCCATCGGCGCGTGGTTTGTCGCCCGCGAATCCGACTCCAAATCCTGTTTCAGTTTCACTTCTTACCCACATGCGCATTCCGGAGTATTTTTTCGGGTTTACCAGTCCGGCAGGGAACGACTTGACGAGGTAGCCGCCGTTCATTGGATTCGCAAAATCTGCGATGATTTCCAATGCCTTCGGGTGCGTATTATCGCCTGTCGAAGCTACTTTTACTTTGAGCTCTGCGTGCCGCACGGTTTTGGGATCTATCGTATGAAACGCATCAACGATCTTAAATTTAGGGGACGGGAGGCCATGTAAGCTATTCGAGAGGCCGAATCCAAAGAGAGAGGTCAAAGTTAAAAGGAATGTTCTCATACTCGTTTTGAGTGAGGCTGTGAGTTGTTGCGTGCTGGCCGTGCCACGTGCTGATTTCGGGGTGGGACGGTCTGACATAAGAAGGTCTGAGGCCGGTCTCTGACACCGGCCTCAGACTTGAACGAGTGACTTTTAGTTAGCCTTCAGCGGTGTTGGGAGATCGTGGTCGTTGATGACAATGGTGTGTACGCCTTCGGTGCCCAAAGTTGCACCGTTGGTCGCTTCCAACGTGATCACGATGGTTTCCTTCCCGATCTCAGCCGCTACATCATCATTCACCATGACCATGATTTCGGCCGAAGTGGCTCCTGCTGGGATTGTGAGCGGACTTGCGCTGATCGTGTAGTCCACGCTTTTTATTGCGGTTCCACCCACGCTGAACGGGATCGTTACGGCTTGCGTTGAGGCGGCCGATAACTTGACCGTTACTTTTACCGGAGTTGTTTTCGGTGTTGCCTCGGCCGCCGCGATTTTAGCCATCAATTGCTCAACCATCGGCTTCAGTTTGTCCGCGTACAGGTTGTAGCCCTTCACATAGTCGAGGTGCAGAATCGACTGGGGACTATCAAAATACTCGGTCTTGATCGAACCGTCTGCATTGAAGAATTCGCGATAGAAATCCAAGATGTGTACCTTTGGATCGTTCTCGAATTTCAACCCTTCGACTGCCGTGTTGATCTTCTGTCCATTGACGAATGTGGCGGTCCCGACCGGGCCCATTGGGAACGGCCTCACCACTACGATTTCGGAGTTTGGACACTTGGCGCGAAGTCCATCGACGCAGAGTTTGATTCCCTGCGCCACCGCCTCAATAGGTGTCCCGTTATAGACAGTGCTGCTGATGTTGTTTGTACCGATGAGCAGCACCACCACTTTTGGCGCTGCTCCATCGATAGCACCATGTTTCAAGCGCCACAGGATGTTCTGGGTCTTATCGCCTCCTATGCCGATATTGACGGTTCTGTACTGAGCGAAGTGACTCTTCCAGGCAGCGTTAAACGGCGCCCCGCTAAATCCGCCTCCCCAATATTCGGTGAGGCTGTCTCCGACCAGCAGTATGTCGATTGCGCCTTTGTTTGCTTGTACCGTGTTCACCAACGTCGTGTGATGATCCAGCCACCGGGTATCACCGGTTTGGCCCCAACAAGCTGCCATAGGGGTGACAGGCCAGAGTTGTGGGAGATGTTTATTGGATTCGACTCCGGGGAATCGCAGCCCTTCAGATTTGAGTACGTACGTGCGTTCCTCTTCTGTCAGCGGCCATCCGACGGGTTGTAATGCTAATTCAGGTGCTTTCGGGTACGACTCATACGGATAGTTCAATATCGGTGGATTAGGAACGGGTTCCGGTCCTTCCAATAAGCTCTGTGTTGCTGTGACGAAACCGACGGTGGGTTGGGCCTCGCGGATCATCGTCAGGGTGACGATATCGGAGGTTGCCGAGCCGGCGCTATTCGTCACAACGCAACGATATTGACGACCGTCAATGGCGTCGTTGACTCGCGCTGTTCCCCATGTGTTCGAAGTCCCCTGAGTAATATCGCTGAAGGCTGAAGACCCTTTGGGTGCCCATTGCCATTGATAGGAAGGGGCCGGTGTGCCTGAAGCGACTACTCTGAATCGAGCAAATTCGCCCCGTGGAACTGGCTGGCTCACAGGTTGCGTTGTGATGACTGGAGCCGCGTTGACACTCAATGTGGAAACACCCGAAGTCACCGATCCAACACTGTTTGTAACAACACAACGGAACTCGCGTCCATCGTCAGCGGTTGTAGTGGCACTTGTGGTGTAGGATGCCGCAGTTGCGCCTGTGATGTTGGCAAACGTGGAGCTGCCTT
>JBAXNG010000030.1:0-61897 GCA_037133875.1 Verrucomicrobiota bacterium
CAACCCAACCATCCACAATTAAACACGCCCCTCCCCAAACTTTGACGTAGACCCCCCGATCCCCATTTTCCATGACAAAGGGTACAGGGTGATACTGGCGGGTGATACTGGTATTTTTCGGTCTTACTTTGACCTTTCACAACACCCTGCGTTGCAGGGGTTAAAGATGGTGGGCAGTGAGGGAATCGAACCCCCGACCAACTCGGTGTAAACGAGCCGCTCTACCGCTGAGCTAACTACCCTTTCCGAAGGGCGGCGAACATACTGGATATTCCACCGCTTTGGCAAGCCTAGGACACAAACTCTATCACTTTTTCCCCATCCCCCAAAAAACCAGCAGACAACAATTCCTCCCTAAACCGAATCAATCCAAGATGTTCCCGACCACCAACAGCAAACCCAATAAAGTCGCGTAAATACTCCCGAGCCACACTTGCGGCCACCTCCTCATCCTCTTGCGCGATCTCATCAATCCGCGATTCTCCCACTCTTGCAATCCGTTGAAACTCACGCGCAATCGCAATCGGATCCCTCAACCCTTTGCGCATCACCCAAAGCGCGTACACAAATGGCAGTCCCGTCCAGGCCTTCCATACAGCTCCCAAATCCCAATAGTTCCAGCCCTCCTTGCCTTCGCCATTTCGAAACGCAATCGCCTGATTTCCAATCAACAATCTCGCCATATCCCCTCTTCGGCCTTCCTCCTTCATTTCCACAAGGGGTGCCTTCCGACCAATAACGCCTTTAAAAAGCACTTGTAGTAAATGCACGGACGTCAGTGACGCAGGATCCACCAGAATCGACTCCACCACCTCTATAGGCTCTCGGTGCGCCACGAACACGCTGTAAACAGGACCGTCACTCGTCACGCCAACACCATCGACCGCAATATACTCACCCGGCGCGCGAAGCAGCTCAAATACAGGCACCAGTGCCACATCCAATTCGCCGTCCCGCAACTCTTGGGCGAGCCGGCTCGGATGTTCCAATCGCACTCCCTCTAAACCGTATATCAACGGTTTACTATTTAAGTACCGAACACACCCAATCCGCAGGCCCTCTAACACTCCCCCGTCACTCACGTTCCAACTTCCTCCATCGTCATCACCGCTCCAGTTGCGTCCAAACGCCGGTACCAGGTATCCCGCGCCACGGGCTGGCGCCCAGCCTCAAGAATCACCCGCTCAAACGCATTCTGCGTCTGGGCCTTCGGAGTAGTCGCTCCAGCCATATGGAAGATTTTCTCCTCCATAATTGTACCGTGTAAATCATCCACACCGTAATTCAAAGCGGTCGCAGCAAGTGGCAACCCAAAGCTGATCCAATAAGCAGTGAGATGATCGAAGTTATCCAAATAGATTCGACTGACCGCGAGCGTTCTCAACTCCTCCGCTGCCGTTGCCGGACGAATATGCGCCATATCAGTGGTTTCCGGGACAAAGGCAAATGGGATGAAGGCAGTAAAACCACGCGTCTTATCCTGGAGCTCTCGGAGTTGGCGTAAATGATCCACGCGTTGCTCCAACGTCTCCACGTGCCCAAACAGCATCGTCGCCGTACTTCGCATCCCCATCTCGTGCCAGATCTGGTGGACCTCGAGCCACTCTTCAGCGCTCTCCTTACCGCGGCAGATCTTGTTTCGCACACCTTCGTCGAAAATCTCAGCCCCGCCGCCAGTCAATGCGCCCAATCCCGCGTCTTTCAGCTCCTGCAAAGTCTCGCGAATCGACTTTTTGAATATCCGAGCCGCGAGATGTCGGATTTCGATCGCTGTAAACGCTTTCAAAAACAGATTCGGATCTAATGCTCGTAAAGCGCCGAGAAGGTCCAAGTACCACTGTGCCGGAAGATTCGGATGCAATCCTCCGACCATATGCACCTCCGTGATCCCCTGTGCTAAACCGTCGCGTACCTTGTCTACGATTTCGTCTATCGAAAATTCAAATGCATGCGGATCCCTCTTTTTAGCGCCATAGGCACAAAACTGACACGAAAGGATACAGAGGTTCGAATAATTGATGTAAAGGTTGCGAATATAAGTGGCGACATTGCCATTTTTACGGGCTCGCACCAAATCAGCGATCAACCCCAACGCATTTAAGTCCTGACACTTAAAAAGCACCAAAGCTTCCTCCTCGCTAATCCGCACATCTGACTTCACCTTCTCATAAATAGGCTTCAGTTCCGGCGGAAGGTATCGAGCAGCAATAGCCAAAGACGAGTTCACAGTCTAATCCTAGATGCCGAGGCCTGTCATTTCAACCGCCCAACGCTTCTGCGTTTGAACATTGAGGGCAACACAAAAAAAACGCGGCACACACGAGGTGGGCCGCGTTTCTTAGTAATTCAAAAACTACTTCTTGGCTGCCTTCTTCACCGCCTTTTTAGGAGCAGCTTTCTTAGGTGCAGCTTTAGCAGCCTTTTTTGAAGCACCCTTCGCTGGTGCTGCGCTTCCGCCATCGGAATAAGAAGCCTGCGCGCCTTTCAAGTCACGCTTTGGCACCCATGGCATCAACGAGCGGAGCTTGGCGCCAACCTTCTCGATGGAATGTTTCTCTCCAGCAGCAAGAAGTGCATTGTATTTCTTGTAGCCGCCTTCGTACTCACTGACCCAGCCCTTGGCGAACTTGCCAGACTGAATGTCCTTGAGCGCAGCTTTCATGCGCTTCTTGGTTCCTGCGTCCACAATCTTCGGACCAACAGTAACGTCTCCCCACTTCGCAGTTTCGGAGATTGAGAAACGCATACCTGCGATGCCGGCTTCGTTCATGAGATCCACAGTGAGCTTCAGCTCGTGGAGACACTCGAAGTAAGCCATTTCTGCAGAGTAGCCAGCTTCAACCAGCGTTTCGAACCCAGCTGTTACAAGAGCGGAAACACCGCCACAGAGAACGGTCTGCTCCCCGAAAAGGTCGGTTTCAGTTTCTTCCTTGAAGCTGGTTTCCAATACGCCGGCACGTGTTCCACCAACACCTTTAGCCCATGCGAGAGCGATCTTCTTAGCGCTCTTGCTTGGGTTTTGATAAACGCCGATAAGCGCAGGAACACCTTTTCCTTCAAGATATTGACGGCGAACGATATGCCCTGGTCCTTTAGGAGCGACGAGGATCACGTCCACATCCTTCGGAGGGACGATTGTTTTGTAGTGAATCGAGAACCCATGGCTGAAGAGAAGAGTTTTGCCCTTCTTGAGGTTTGGCTCGATGTCCTTTTTGTAAGCAGCAGGCTGCTTGGTGTCTGGAAGCGCTACGAAAATAACGTCAGCACGACGCACTGCCTCAGCAGTATCAAACACTTCAAAACCCTTTTCTTCAGCTACCTTGCGGGATTTGCTGGTGGGATAAAGGCCGACAATGACCTTGGCTCCGGAGTCTTTGAGGTTCAATGCGTGGGCGTGGCCCTGGGAACCGAACCCGAGTACAGCAAGGGTCTTACCCTTGAATACGCTAAGGTCGGCATCTTTATCGGTGTAGATTTTAACAGCCATGAGATGTAGATAGAGTGGAAGTTGAACGGAATCAGTCGGCCCGACGGGCTAATGCAATTTTCCCAGTCCGCGTAAGGTCACTAATACCGAAAGGCTCCATCAGGAAGATGAACTTACTGATTTTGCTGTCGTTACCAGTGATCTCGATCGAGACGTTACGGTGTTGAACGTCAATGATCTTGGCTCGGAAAATGTCGCAAATTTGCATGACTTCAGCGCGGGTTTCAGGAGCCACGTTGACTCGCATCAAAACGAGCTCACGATCCACGGATTCATCTTCCCGAAAGTCCTGAACCTCTATGACATCAATGAGCTTACGAAGCTGCTTCGTGACTTGATCCAAGACGGAATCATCCCCCCGGACGACGATAGTCATCCGCGAAGTGGCGGGATCAAGTGTTGGACCGACGTTTAAAGTATCGATGTTGAACCCGCGCCCGCTAAACATGCCGGCAATACGAGTCAGCACTCCGAACTTGTTTTCAACCAGAACCGAGATGGTGTGACGCATGCGAAAGGGGGCGGAGGTTGCGGTAAGTCGTTAATACGGTCAAACGCAAAGTAATTCTAACTTCAATAAACCCTCCGAAAACACCCATTTTAGAGCCTTTGCCATCCGCATCATTCGGAGCTAAATTGACACCATGAACCTCGGGATCACCGGCGCATCTGGGCTAATCGGCAAACATCTGGTCGACTTCGCCCTCCGTCGAGGCCACGAGGTCATTGCCTTCTCCCGTAACCCGGCACGCCAAATCCCAGGGTGTTCCATGCGCCTGTTTTCCACCGAATCGATGGAAACCCCACCCGATTTCGACGGTTGTGACGCCATCATCCATCTCGCAGGAGAAAGTGTGGTCGGCCTTTGGACTCCTGCCAAAAAGCGACGTATTCAGGAAAGCCGGATTATTGGGACCCGCCTCGTTTCCAAAGCTATTGCATCGATGAGAACCCCGCCAGAGGTCCTCGTGAGCAGTTCCGCCATTGGCTTTTACGGGGAATCTGGAGACATTGAACTCACAGAGACATCACCCCAAGGGAGCGGTTTTTTACCGGAGACCTGCGCAGCCTGGGAAC
Source organism: Verrucomicrobiota bacterium (assembly GCA_037133875.1). Lineage (GTDB taxonomy): Bacteria > Verrucomicrobiota > Verrucomicrobiia > Chthoniobacterales > Chthoniobacteraceae > Chth-196. The sequence goes on from JBAXNG010000030.1 coordinate 4,565, forward strand.
ACGAAGCTTCACTTGCCAAAACCGAAAGGATTGTGCTCCTCCGAACGGGGCTGGTTTTGTCCCCAAAAGGAGGCGCCTTAGGTGTGATGTCGCCGATTTTCCGGCTTGGACTCGGCGGAACACTCGGATCGGGTCAGCAATGGATGTCGTGGATTCATATTGATGACATCGTGAGCATGATCCTTTTTGCGGTGGAAAACCGCGATATCCATGGGCCGGTAAACGGAACCGCCCCCTGGCCGGTACGCAACACCGACTTCACGCGTTTACTTGCCGCGCAAGTGAGGCGGCCTGCGATTTTCAGCGTTCCAAGCTTCGCCCTTAAGATGTTAGGCGAATTTTCCCACGAATTACTCGACAGTAAACGCGTCCTGCCTGCGGTTGCCACTTCGCATGGGATGCCATTCCGCTATCCTGAGCTGGCACCAGCCCTTAAAAGCCTGCTTTAAAAGAGATCCATCCATAACCTGCTTCCAATGTCAGGTCCTCACAAACCACAAGCCATGTCCGTACCTCAGAATGTCATCGCGATCGTTTACGACTACGATCAGACACTAAGTCCCAACTACATGCAGGAAGAGGTGCTCTTCCCCGCATTTGGCATCGATTCCCGGGCTTTTTGGAAAAAGGCCCAGGAGTTGGTACGCGAACACGGCTATGACAACGAGTTGGCCTACATGAAGGTATTGCTCGACTGCCTCGGAATGGATCGGCCAACCAACGCCCGCCTGAAAGAATTGGGCGGCAGCCTTCGCTTTTACCCAGGGCTCCCGCAAATGTTCGATGAGTTCGCCAAGGGACTCCTCACAGCCCAACACGTCGCCCACGGAATTCGCGTCGAACACTACATCATCTCGAGCGGGCTCAAAATCCTCATTGAAGGCAGCCGACTGGCTCCGTTTGTGCAGGGGATTTTCGGATGTGAATTCGCCGAAGATGAACAGGGGTGTATCACCTTCCCAAAACGTGTGATCTCGCACACGCAGAAGACCCAGTACCTTTTCCGCATCAACAAAGGCCTCTTGGATATGGCCCAGGACGTAAACGATCATATGCCTGCCGGAATTCGCCCCGTGCCTTTCCAAAACATGATCTACATCGGGGACGGCCCAACGGACGTACCCTGTTTTGCCGTTGTGCGTCAAAATGGAGGTCACGCGATTGCCGTTTACAACCCCGAAGACGCTAGCCGCTCGTCGTTTAAGAAGTGTTATCAGCTCTCCACCCACGCCGACCGCGTCCGCCACATCGCTCCCGCCGACTTTCGTGCAGGCAGCCATTTACGGCTCATCCTGGAACAGATGGTGAACGACATCTCCAACCGGATTGTCGAAACCCGCGCTCGCGAAATGGAAGACGCGACGGTCCGCGCGCCAAAACACGCAGTCTAGAACCCGTTCTCATGTTCAACCTCCAAGCAAACTCCCTCCTGCTGAGCCCTATCACCTCTCGCCTCATTCTTGGCGCGTCGCTGCTGAGCCTCACTAGCTGCGCCGCACTCAAACAAACCAAACTGAAGGATACCGAGGTGTTTTATCGGGCCAGCACGATGGATTCCTTTGTGCCCAAGCCGAACGAAGTTCCGATCCCGACGCTCACCACTATCCCAGCTCGCAGTAAGGTCATCGGGCATTTCGCTTATACGACCCCTAAAGGCTCTCAGTTCGCAATGGATGCCGCGATTTACAATGCACGCCGAGTCGGAGCCGACGCCGTCGTGGTCCGCAAGCTCGAGGAGAAAACCACCCCTTACTCATACTACGTCGCGCCAGAAACCATTTCCGTCCCGAAAACGCGTATGATCACGCAACCCATCTGGATTCGGGATCGCAACGGTGTGCCCGGCCATTGGGAGCCCCGTCAACGTGTGGAAACGTTTTACGTGCTCGAGCAACGCCCCGGACACGTGGTCAGCGGCACCAATCATCGCACCACAATCGATGCCGTCATGATCCGCCAAAAGTGACTCCTTGAGTTGGTAAGTTTCTCAGGAGTCCACCCCCACCCCGCACCAACTATCTCGAAGGAATTCCGCCCCCTCCTCCCCCTCAATGACTTGGTTTAACTTTAACTCCGGTGATTTCGCGGTTTCGTTTCTGAGTGTTCTGCTCGAGGGCATCCCATTTCTGCTGCTAGGCTCCTTAATTTCCGGATTAGTAGACGCCTTCGTTTCCTCTGAAAGACTGGCGAAGATCCTTCCTAAAAACCCAATCGCTGCAGTCTGTGCGAGCGGGCTTTTGGGGCTTTTGTTTCCGATGTGTGAATGCGGAAGTGTCGTCGTGATTCGGCGTTTCCTTCGTAAAGGCCTGCCGGTGGGATGTGCCGTCACTTACATGCTGGGAGCTCCAATTGTGAGCCCGATTGTGGCATTCAGCACCTACATGGCTTTTCAAGGGCAACACCCCTTGGAAATGACCATTCTGCGACTCGGTCTAGGATTCGTGATCGCGGTAAGCGTTGGCTTACTCATGCAACGCCTACCCGCCACCGCAATTCTTCAGGACGGAATCACAGCTTCCCCAAGCACCACAGGTACCCGCTCGGGGCTGCGTGTTGCCAGTTCCGCAGAGGCCTCGTGCGAAAGCTCGCCCTCCATCGGATCGCGTCTGGTGCGTTCCCTATACTCCGCATCTACCGACTTCCTCGACGTCGCGGTTTTCTTTGTGATCGGAGCGGCTATTACCAGCGTTTTGGGAACCGCAATCCCACGTGCATTGCTGGATCCGATCGCCCTAAACACACCACTCGCCATTTTTGGCAGCATGGTCGCAGCAGCTGTATTAGCGCTTTGTAGCACTACTGACGCATTCATTGCCGCAACCACCTTCCCCGCCTTTCCGATGACCGCGAAGCTAGCCTTCCTCGTGTTCGGCCCCATGGTAGACCTGAAACTTTACTGGTTGTACGGGCTGCTCTTTAAACGGCGTGCCGTGGTTTTGTTAAGCCTCGGATTGTTTGTATTAATCGGCCTAATCTGTTGGCGCCTGACTTCCATCAGTTTCTAACCAGGAACCCTCTATGACATCCCTCTTCAACCGTTGGATTCCATCGTTTACCCTGGCCACTTGGAGCGCTGTTCTGATTGGCACCTACGCCACTGGTAGGGTCACGGCATTCCTGCACCCGTCATTCCGGCTCGGTGTTCTGATCTCGGGTATCGTCCTCGCTGGACTCGCACTCATGATTGCATCCCGCCCCACTCCCCCCGAGTGCTGCGCCGACGCCACGTGTACACATCCTCTTTCTCGGTCCCAAGGAGGCCGTTGGCTGACATTTGCAATCTTGGTGCTCCCTGTAGCCGTCGCAGCCTGGCTTTCACCTGAGAACTTCAGCAAACAGCTCATGGAAAACCGTGGTATTTCAACCGATGCCACCGGATTGGGCAACCGCCGCGCCCCAGCACCGGCCCCGACGGGGGCGGCTCCATCCGCCTCCTCCGCTGACTCTGCAACGACTCCGGCGAAATCCACCTCCCCCGAACCCAGCGCCACTGCAGCGCCCAACACCCCTGCCGATCCAAGCGTGCAGCCTGCAGCGCCAGCTGCTTTGCCAACGACACAATCGGCTCCCAATCCCCAGAACTTGCCCGAATACCTCCAACGCACCCCGGAAGGTCACATTGTCGCCGAAATTCTGGATCTTCTTTATTCTGTGCAAGATTCCCAACTCCGGAAGGACTTCGAAGGTAAAACTATCCAGCTTATTGCGCAGGCAATGCCCGATAAAAAATCCGCTGCGGGTAGCCACCGTTTTAAGGCGGTTCGGATGTTTATGACCTGCTGCGCTGCCGACGCGCGTCCAGTGGCAACCCTGGTTCAAGCCGAGAACGCCGCCGATTTACCCGAAATGAGCTGGGTAAAAATTATCGGCAAAGCCACTTTCCCAATAGAAAACGGAAAACGTACTGCCGTTGTAGAAGCCACCTCCGTGCTACCCACCAAGCCGCCGGAAGAATCCATGCTGTTCCAATAAACCAATCTCATGCTCCCTGAAATCGAACGCCTCCTCATTCTTCAAGAAAGAGACATCAAAGCCCGAACTATTCGGAACGAAATCAAAACGATCCCCGCCGAAAGGAAAGCCTTCGAGGAAAAGCTCGCCAATCTTCAAGCGCAGGCGAGCGATGCCAAAAATCGCCAGCGCGCCGCCGAAGTCGAACAAGCCCGGCTCGACAACGAAATTAAAAGCCGTCGCGACCAGATTGCGAAATACGAGGTCCAAAAACTGCAGACCCGTAAAAACGAAGAATATCAGGCGCTCAACCATTCGATTGAGCATGTTCGCAAAGAAATCTCCGGAATCGAAGACCGCCAACTCGAGCTCATGGAGACGCTCGAAGCCTTAAAGCCCGAAGTTGCGGCTTCAGAAAAGGCCGCAGTAGCAGCTCAAACCCTGGTTCAGGGACAGATCTCAGATCTTGAAACTAAAGGGAAAAATCTCACGTCCCAGCTAGCCGATTTGGAAACCTCCCGTCCGAAGTATTTGGAAGGCCTCGATGAAGACCTTGTAGACACCTACCAACGTCTCCTTGTTACCCGCGGTGAAGCGGTCGTCGGCGTCCGCAATGAAGTCTGCAGCGGGTGCCACATGAAACTCACCATTTCGACCGTCGCCGCGACACGCGCCAACAAAGTGCTCACCCATTGCGAACAGTGCGGACGAATCCTTTACCCTGACTGGAACTAAACACCCCCACCTCAGTCCTCCCGTCTCCGAGCCCCCCGGAACGAACGCAAGACGGCGCTTCACCACACGCCATTTCAGATTCACCAACCCGACTCCCACTCGTTCGTTCTATGAATGCCACGTCCAACGTCGCCGCACCAACCTACAACTCCGCTCTGCCACTGACCAAAAACAAAAATCTGCTCAAGTGGATCGAGAAAATCGCTGCACTGACCCAACCCGATGCCATCCATTGGGTCGATGGTTCGCAGGAGGAATACGAAGCGCTCTGCGCTCAAATGGTTGCCGGTGGCACATTCATCAAACTCAACGAAGAACTCTGGCCCGGCTGTTATTACGCCAAGTCTGATCCAAGCGACGTCGCTCGTGTAGAAGACCGCACCTTCATTTGCTCTCTTTCTAAACATAACGCCGGCCCCACCAACAACTGGGTCGAACCGTTCCAGATGCGGCGCACCCTCAAATCCCTGTTTGCCGGGTGTATGAAGGGCCGAACAATGTACGTCCTTCCCTACAGCATGGGCCCCATCGGCTCGCCCATGTCTCAACTCGGCGTCCAACTCACCGATTCTCCTTACGCGGTCGTCAACATGCGCATCATGGCGCGGGTCGGGCGGCCTGTTTTTGAAGAAATCGACCAAAGCTCGAAACGCGTCGTTCCCTGTGTACACTCCGTCGGCGCACCGCTGGCCCCCGGCCAGCAAGATGTGCCTTGGCCCTGTAATTCAGAGAAATACATCGTTCATTTTCCTGAAACTCGCGAAATCTGGAGCTACGGTTCCGGGTACGGCGGCAACGCACTTCTTGGGAAAAAATGTTTCGCCCTACGAATCGCGTCCAACATGGCCCGCGACGAAGGCTGGATGGCCGAACACATGCTCATCCTAGGCGTCGAAAACCCGCAGGGTGAAAAAACATACGTGGCAGCGGCTTTCCCCAGTGCTTGTGGCAAAACGAACTTCGCCATGTTGATTCCCCCAGCCCGTTTCCAGAACGCAGGCTGGAAGGTCTGGACTGTCGGAGACGACATCGCGTGGCTCAAACCCGATGCAGATGGCCGGTTGCACGCCATTAATCCGGAAGCCGGCTTTTTCGGGGTCGCCCCCGGCACCTCACAAAAGACCAATCCCAATGCGATGGCGTCCCTCGCCAAAAATACGATTTTCACCAACGTCGCGCTCACACCTGAAGGCGGCGTTTGGTGGGAAGGCATGACCGACACCCCGCCCGCAGAATGCACGGATTGGCAGGGCAAGAAATGGACGCCAGAGATCGCCAAAACAACAGGCGCGAAAGCCGCCCACCCCAATGCACGGTTTACGGCACCCGCCGGACAATGCCCATCCATCGACCCCGCCTGGGAAGATCCCGCAGGTGTTCCGATTAGTGCCATTATCTTTGGAGGCCGCCGCGCCACAACGATGCCGCTGATCTACCAAGCCTTCAACTGGGGCTCCGGTGTTTATCTTGGAGCAACCATGGGCTCCGAAATGACAGCCGCCGCCGCCGGTACCATCGGTAAAGTCCGGCGTGACCCGATGGCAATGCTGCCGTTCTGCGGTTACCACATGGGCGATTACTTCCGCCACTGGATCAGCATGCAAAGAACACTCACCGAAACCCCACGAATCTTCGGTGTGAACTGGTTCCGCAAAGACAGTGAAGGTGCATTCCTTTGGCCGGGCTTCGGAGAAAACATGCGCGTTCTGCAATGGATCGTCGAACGCTCCAGAGGCCGCGCCAACGCTCGCGAATGCGCTCTCGGCTGGCAACCTCGCTACGAGGATCTGGACTGGGATGGGCTCGAGTTTTCCAAAGAAAAATTCACGGAACTCCAACGGATCGATCGCGCCGCCTGGCGCAAAGAGGTCATAGACCACGAAGAACTCTTCCTCGATTTACACGCCCATCTTCCCAAAGAAATGGTCTACGAACGCGAACTCCTCATTTGCCGTCTGTAGCAAATCGACTTCATTACACGATTCAAAGAAGGGCGCCTGGACTAGATTCCGAGCGCCCTTTCTTGTGTCAAAATCTCAAACGAGCCCTTACCCGACTTTGGTTGGATTCGCAGGAGTGATATGCGGCTCCCGTAGGTACAAAGGCTCAAGATCGTCCCTTTGTGTAATCCCCAAGTCCAGTGCTGCTAATTGAGCGAGAATTCTGGCATCCGGAAGCCGCCGCTCACTTTTCCAGTCCGCGGAAAGCTCATCGGTTGAAATAAGAAGACCTTCGCTTGCCGCCAAAAGCTCCTTCAAGGCGTCTGCACTTTCCAAGAGCCGCGGGCCATCTACACAAACGCCGTTCAACACCTCTGAATAATACCAGCTTCCCCTACGCGCATCCCCGATCACCCGGAACGAATCGTGCACGCCTCCTAATCCCAAAACGCTGGGCAACCCCACCACTTCACAATCCCACACAATTTGCAGGCCAAGCACCGCCGCAATCGCAATGCGCACCCCGGCATAAGAACCAGGCCCCAGACCAACTGCGATTCGATCAATCTTACCCGCTATATCACGAACTTCTTCCAGCGCGGGAAACAACGCAGAGGAATGTGTCTTTTTGGAAGACAGTTCCCGCGTCCAGATAACCTGACCCCGCTGCCACAGCGAGAGTGAGGCCACATCGGTGGAAGTATCGATTGCTAAAACCGTCATAAGCTTATCTCCAAAGTGCGTTCTTCTCCGTCCCCGATGGTAAAGCGGACAAACCGAGTTCCCGCTGGCAGCCGCTCCTCAAACTTCTCGGCCCACTCCACCACCATAACCCCGTCTTCGTCCAAATAATCCTCCCAGCCGACTCCGCTTAATTCTCGAGCGGACTCCAATCGATAGAGATCAAAATGAAACACAGGCAAACGCCCACCCCTGTACTCATGCACCAGAGTAAACGTCGGGCTGCAAACCTCCTCAGGATCGCCCCCAAGCCCCCGGACCACACCTTTTGTAAAATGGGTTTTACCAGCGCCCAAATCCCCACACAACGCCAGCACATCCCCAGAACGCAGTCCTTCAGCAAGCCGTATACCGACTTCGATAGTCTGTTCAGGACTCTTGGAAATGATCGTATCCACGAATTTTCAACGTTTGGGCCGATGGGTCAGGTTTCTTTCGGGCGCTCTTCGGATCCAGCAGAACCCCTACTTCGCTCAGTAAAAGCCGAGGAAACACCTTACTCCAAGCTTTTAAGAGGCGCGGCACTTTATCCGGCGCAATCGCAAAAAGTAGTTCAAAGTCCTCACCATCACCCAATGCCTGCTCCACCGAACATCCCCTCGTTCGCGGGATTCGGGTTATATCCAATTGGAGTTCACAGCCACTCGCCTCAGCCAGGCGACGCCCGTCGGTGGCCAACCCGTCGGATAAATCCATCATGGCGCTAGGCAAGAAATGTTCGACCAACCATGCGGCCTCTTTGAGTCGAGGTGTAAAATCGAGGTGTTTTCCACTCTGAAACGAGCCTCCCAACCGCCCGGTCACAAACAGGACGTCTCCGGCACGCCCTCCGGATCTCAATACACAGCGCTCAGGCGCCGCCCACCCCGTCAGCGCTACATTACAAACCAGCGGCCCCGTGGTCCGTCCTGTTTCGCCGCCCACCACGGAAACCCCAAAACGCCGCGCAGCCCGGCTTATTCCACGGTAAAGCTCCTTCACTCGTTCCCAAGCCGTCTCCGGGGGCGCCAGCAACGTGATCAGGGCGAACTCAGGAGTCCCGCCCATAGCAGCGATATCACTCACCGCACGGCTCAGCGCCTTCCAGCCCACGCGGCTCATTTTTTCCTCCGCAAGAAAATGAATCCCCTCCACAACCACATCCGTTTTGAGCAGCTTCAACCGTTTGCTGCCTGGTTCCCGGATGACCGCACAATCGTCTCCCGGCCCCGTTTGAACCGAGTTCGCTTGAGGCGGGAGCAATCGAACGAGCCCGTCGACTATTGCATCCTCCCCTAGTTCCCGCAGCGTCTTCATGCCTGCAACCAGCCACGGCCCTGCATGTAGAGCAGCATGAGACTCATTGCATTAAAGCACGCATGCATGCCCATCGACACCCACAGGGAACCGTAACGCTCAAAAGCGATCGTAAGACACACCGATAAGGTAAACAAACCGGCCATCACCGCAGCGTTTCCGTGCGAAACAGCGAACAGCACACTCGTCCAGAAGACACTCGCACTCGGTCCGGCATACCGTTTCATCGTCGAATAAAAATACCCGCGAAAAAGGCTCTCCTCCACAATCGGGGCAACGATCACCGCCGATGCACAAACCGCCCAGACCGTAGACCAATCCCCCGTTTCAGACGCCGTCCGGAAAACAGAAACCATCGCCTGCTCCCTTGCCTGCTCTGGCAGAAAATTCCGAGCGAACAGGTTTACGGCCCAGACCAGCGGCAAGGCGGTGCCCAACGCCACCGCTGCCCTTAAAATGGATGGGAAAAACTGAGCCCAATCCAACCCAATCGCCTTCGCAAAAGGAATATTGCGGACTTTGGCGAACACCGCAGCCACACCAAGGACTGCCATCATAAAAATGGCGGTATCCCACAACCGCCCCGATTGAACATCCACCACCACGTCGCCCTGGGCTAAAGACAACAGACCGTTCCATGCGAAATAAGCAGCCAATGCCCCGCCCATAAACAAATCCGGGACCCCAAAATAACGCCCCCCCACTAAACCACCTCTAGCCCGGAGTTCCGCAACTGCTGCAATATAATAAATAGCGCCCCCAATCACCGGCACCGCCAATAGCGCCAGTAACGAAACAGATGAAAACGATAGGAGAAACCCCAGCAGCATTAACCTTGAATTTTCGTTCTAAAGCTTAAGGCACCAAAACCGCTGGCAAATAATACAAACGCCCATTTTGTAATTTACCCTGCAACTTCCCGCCTAAATCCACTTCTACTTTCGCATTTTTAAAAGACGTCTCACTTAACATCCGAATCAAACGACCGAAGGCCAATGGCGCTGTATAACGAATCGCAGCCCCGCCGGGTACATTTCCCAACATACGCGCCTTTTCCAGCGCCTCATCAAACCCACCGAGGTCATCCACCAACTTCGCACGCACCGCATCTTCCCCCGAAACAATCCGGCCGTCCGCAATACCGCTTCTTAAGGTGGCCTCGTTCAGATGCCGCTCTTTTGCCACAATTCCCACAAACCGGTCATACGACTGATTAATCATGCCCTGGACATAGGCACGCTCTTCTTCCGTCAATTCACGGGCACCATTTAACAGATCCTTCATGGCACCGCTTTTGAACGTTAATACATCCACCCCTACTTTCCCCAATAGCTCCCGGTAATTCAAAGTCTGCATGATTACCCCAATAGAAGCCGTAATCGTTGTTTCGTGAGCAAACAAATGACTGCCACCGCAGGCTACATAATAACCACCGGAAGCCGCCACAGAATCCATACTCACCACCACCGGTTTCTTATCCCTAAGCTTACACACTGCTTTATAAAGAATATCCGACGCGGTCACTTCACCGCCGGGTGAATCAATACGTAACAGCACACTCTTGATCGTTTCATCCGTACGCGCCTGTTCGATTTCAGCCAGCGTATCTTCCAGCCCGCTTTCTTCCACCTGACCGGGAGTCGCCGAACTAATGACCCCTCGAATATAAATCACTGCCACCCGATTCTCCGAGTCCTCATGTCCATGCGTGGCAGGCTTCACCACCTGCTCCCCAAAAGGCGAACCTTGAGACTTTGCACCCCGGCCCCCCGCCTTCACGGATCGCGTTGCGCGCGGCAGCAAGAATGCCACATTCAACACAGCACTCACCAGAAGGGTCACGACAAGGATGGCGGTAAAGCAGCCCGAACGATTTTGACTCATATCAAGGAACAGGTTGCGCTAACACAAGACGCGCGGCAAGAGCCATAGGAAACTCCCTTACTCCAAATCCGAGGCCGCCTTGAGACGATCATACAAAGTCTCCAGTGCTTCGGACAAAATTGTACTCCCCCCTAGCACGGGCATGAAATTGTGGTCTCCCTCCCATCTGGGAACTATGTGCAAATGAATGTGATCCGCCACACCGGCCCCCGCACATTTCCCCAGATTCAAGCCCACATTAAACCCCTGCGCTTTTACAACCGTCCGCAAGATGCGTTGCCCCTGCTCCGCTAGTTCCCACAATTCCAGCCGCTCCCCCTCACTTAGATCGCTCAACTCCCCAACTTTCCGATAAGGCACCGCCATTAAATGCCCAACGGAATAGGGATACCGATTCATCATCAAAAAACAGTGCTTCTTTCGCGCCACAACCAGAACCGCCCGATCGTCCTGCGATTGCCCGGCATCGAGAAGGAAGCCCTCCTTCACAGGCTGTTTAAAATATTCGACCCGCCAAGGGGCCCAAAGGGCAGAGAGTTCAGAGGTTTCCATAAGATCATTTTTTACAAAGAAGGCCGGGGTCTGTTTCCAAACACCGGCCTTTTTTTAAAGCTCCAACGTGAATCGACTATTCAATTTTCACAGCCGCAGCCTGCGCCTTGAGGCACAATTCAGCAGCCTTAAACGCATGTTCCTGCGTCATCGCTTTCTCCGTTCCATTCAAGCAATCCAAAATCAACTGCCCGAAAAACGGGAACCCGACTTCCCCGTGGCAACGCATGTGTTGTTCACCATTGTCATCCACCAAAAAGAGATGATCCCCTTCCAGTTCCGCACCTACGTTTAGATATTTCCGGAGTTCGATATACCCCTTGGTTCCAAGGATAAACGTGCGCCCATCTCCCCAGGTCCGAAGCCCCTGCGGATTCAGCCAGTCCAGGCGAATGTAGTTCGTGGCCCCATTATTGCCCACCAGATTTGCATCACCCCAATCCTGGAACAATGGGTGGTCTTTGTGGTGATAATTCGCCACCGCCGAACGCACTACCGTTGCATCTTTACAACCTGCGTACGTCAAAAATTGCTCAAATTGATGCGACCCAATGTCGCACAAAATCCCTCCATTACGTTCCGGATCCCAGAACCAGGCGGGACGAGTCGAAGGGTTGGAGCGATGTGGCCCCATGCCCATAACCTGTACCACGCGCCCAATGGCGCCTTGTTCGATCAACTGTCCAGCTCGCACTCCGCACTCCGTATGGATCCGCTCGGCGTAATACACCGCATATTTACGGCCCGTTTCGACCACCTTCTTCCGAGCCAACTCCAATTGTTCCAACGTCGTGAACGGCGCTTTATCGGTAAAATAGTGCTTACCTGCATCTAAAACACGCATCCCAAGCGGGCCGCGATCGCAGGGAATAGCTGCACTGGCAATAAGCTTTATCTCTTTTTGCTCAAGCACTTCATCAATACTCCGCAAAGCTGTTACGCCGGGAAAAGTGGCCTGAAAGCGTTCCACCTTCGCGGGATCCGGATCGTATACGTAACGCAACTCCCCTCCCGCCTCCGTTAGCCCCCGGCATTGACCATTAATGTGGCCGTGATCCAGGGCGACTGCAGCAAAGGGAAACTCCCCCTTTTCGACAACCGGGCTCGGCTTGCCAACAGGGGCATAATTCATTCCATCGGACTTCTGCATAAGCCCTCAGTCTGCCCCGAAAAAGTCCACCCTGTCACGCATGAGCCGCCCCGCAACCAGACAGAAACGTTTCCTGCTCTGTTCTTTTTCCCCGCAAGCTCAGGGACCCACCTTCAAAACCAAGCTTTCAGAGAATCCCTCGCGCCGTCCTCTCGCCTTAGCCTCCGGCGACGATCCGAATGATCTCCACCACATCCCCCTCCGCCAACACGCGGCCATCCCATTCCTCCCGCCTCAACGCCAGTCCGTTATGCTCGACCAAAAGAGCCACCGTCGGCATACCCAAGCCCTCCAGTAACTCCGTTACATTGGACGCTTTCCCCGCATCATAAACCTCTCCGTTGAGCTTGATCTTCATTTCCCTGGGATTCGTAAAAGATTACACCGCAGCTAATATCGCAGGATCCCAGTCTTTCCACACCGCTTCCAGCCCTCGCTTCGAAAGGGCCTCCGCGACTTCTCCCGGGGACCTTGTATCCGCAATCGAAAACTGTTCCGTGGCAGAAGCATTTACCGCTAGTTCACCGGCATCCACCTTCTTGCCTTTCACCGTCAAATGAAGCGCTTCTTTGCCCTGGCCGGTATACCCGCCGGGCTCGGTGTGACTACCTGCACTCATCATGGTCACCCCAAGCGGCATTAATGCATCACGTAACGGAGCCGGCTCCCGGGTACTCAGCACAATGCCGACCTGAGGAAAACACATCCGTATCGCACACATCAACTGCGTAAAATCACGGTCCCCGAGAAAATAACTCGGCTGAAACGCACCCGCACAAGGCCGTAACCGAGGCGTGCTCACAGTAAACTGCGCTTTCCAGCAGCGCTTTGACAAAAACTCCAAGTGTGAAGCCAACGCACACGCCTCTTTGCGCCAATCGCTTAATCCGAACAAGGCTCCGATACCGATCCGCCGGAATCCCGCCGCGTAAGCTCGTTCCGGACATTTTAAACGCCACGCAAAATCCTTTTTAGGCCCAGCCGTATGCAGCTCAGGATAAAGCGCTTCGTTGTATGTTTCCTGGTAAACAATCAACGCCTCCGCTCCGGCTCTCACCATCGGCTCGTATTCGTGTGTTTCCATCGGAGCCACTTCCAACGCCAACGCCGGAATCTCCGACGCAAGAGCGCGAACACACCGCTCCAAATAACCATTCGACACAAATTTGGGGTGCTCACCTGCCACTAACAAAATATTGCGAAACCCCTGCGCCTTCAGGTGGCGGGCTTCTTCGAGCATTTGATCCACCTCCAAAGTCACCCGCAAAATCGCGTTCTCCCGAGAGAAACCACAATACACACACGAGTTAATACACTCGTTAGAAAGATATAACGGCGCAAAAAGCCGAATCGCCCGACCGAAATTCTGCCGGGTTAACGTCACCGATTGACGCGCCAATTCCTCCAACCTCGCATCACTTACCGGTTCCAAAAGGCCCGCAAAACGCCGAACTAAAGACGAAAGCTGACCTGATCTTAGTGTATCCAGAAACATGCAAATAAAGGGCTAGCCGCTCACCTTGCTAAATTCGACGCCCAGTGTCCACCCACCGAAAAGGGCGATGTTAGAAAACAACGTCCCCCATTGCCCCACAAGTCCTCTCGCTGAAGGCCCCTCCTCGCTTATTCTAAGCGAAGGAGGTCCTAATCAGAGCTCAATTACTGCGAAACGATGTATGCACTCACGTTAATCGCAGCGCAACACGAAGGCTTGGCCTTCTTGGCAGCAGGAGCTGCACATCCGCTCAAAAACACTCCGGAACACAGAAACAAAATCAATACGCGCATCCTTCTTACATAATCCTTTTCACTTCCCAACTCCACTCCAAAGCCCAAACGCGGCAAACCGGATCAACTCCTCTTTTGCCTATACTCCCCAGGAGTCATTCCAAGGTTCTCCCGGAACACCACACTCAGATAGTCCGCACGCTTAAACCCTGACCGTAAAGCCACATCCTTGAGCGGAAGTTTCGTCCCACGCAACAACCGCTGCGCCTCCTGCAGCCGGACCCTGAATATCTCTTCGTGAATCGCACGCCCCAAAACCTTCCGAAATCGCTGCTCCAAGAGCCGTCTCGACACCCCAATCCTCCCAACAACATCCCCAACCCCGATCTCACTCAAGGCGTTCCCGTGAATATACCGTAACGCCTGCCGCACAACCCTGTCCTCCGTGGCCGCAGTGTCCGTGGATTCGCGGGCCTGAATGGATAACGGTGCTATCCACTGCCGCAACGCACCCCCTGCCTCACCCCGCATCAGCCGATGCAGTATGGCCAGCGCATGAAACCCGATCGCCTCTGCATCAGGCACAATACTCGAAAGCTGCGGCTGACTCAGCGTGCAAAGTAATTCGTCGTTATCGACCCCCAGAACCGCCACCTCATCCGGAACGCCAAGTGCCTCTTCCAAACACACATCCAGGACCATTCGCGCAAACCGATCATTACAAGCAAGCAACGCAACCGGTTTGGGAAGAGACCTCAACCATTCACCCAATGCTGATTTGCCCGGCTCCGCCCCGTCTTGTTCGAAATAAAACAAAGATTTCCGGTGCGAACGCAAAACGTCCTCAAAAGCCTGCCGTCGCCATTGCGCCCAATCTGAACCCACACTTCCCAAATACGCGTAGTTCAGAAATCTGCGCCTCACGAAATACCCCACCGCCAATTCCGCTATCCCACGGTTATCGGTATCCACGTGCGGAATACTTTCACTCAACCTCCGTCCAGCCACATTCACAATAGGTACATTTTTACCCAATAATTCCTGCGCAATTTCACTAGTCTCGACCCGCGCTACCAATCCATGTCCCGTCCATTGGCTCAACCAACCTGGCACCCCTTTAATTGGCCCCGTCTCTTCCAGTTGCAGAATTAACTCCGGATTCTGGCGGGTATATTCGCTCAATCCCCGAATCAAACCCCGCCCATAGGCACTCGATGTCTCCACCAGCACAGCCACTCGCAGCATTCCTTTTGGTTCATGCATAACGTCCCGAGCGATTCTACAGGATTTCTTTCGATTGCGCAAAACCACAATACATCAAGCGCAAATCCACACCCGCATTTAGTACGCTCACGTACTAAATATGCACCTCAACCGTTCCGTCTTTTGCCCTGCTGCCGTCCTGTCCCTCTCCTTCTCCAACCTCTTCGCCGCACTTCCAGCCCCACACCTCGTCGCATCACCTGATTCCATTCTCATCCACCCCAGAACCACCGTCCTTCTCAACGTTCTCGCCAACGACTCCACCCAAACCGGGGAACTCAACCCCGCGTCGCTTTCCATCGAAACCACACCAGCGCAGGGCACCGCGACCATCCAAAATGGCGCCATCCTTTATTCGCACACCGGTTCAGGGAACACCACAGACACCTTCTCCTACCGCATCCACGATACCCAAGGCCACTCCGCAACCGCCAATGTCGCCATCAATTTTTCCAGTAGTCTGCGCCTGCCAAATGTCTCGTTTGCCGTGCCTTCGGATCCCCCCTCAAACGCAGCCTATCAATTCGTAGAGGCCTTTCCCGGATTAGAAATCAATCAACCAGTCTGTCTGGCACATCCTGCACAGGCCTCCAGACAGCTCTTCGTGTTAGAGAAGTCCGGAATCGTAAAGCTGATCCCCGATGTCAGCGCAAAAATCCCATCGGCTACCTCCTTTCTGGATCTTATAACACTCCTCCAATCCCGAGGCGAAACCCTCGCAACCGATTCCGAACAAGGTGTTCTCGGCCTGACCTTCCACCCCAATTTCACGAAGAACGGATTCTTTTACCTTTTTTATTCCGTCAAAAAAACGGACTCCAAATCCTACGAACGAATCTCCCGATTCAGCGTCAACCGGACCTCTCCCCATCAGGCAGATCCTGATTCCGAGCTCATCCTTATCGAACAACTGGACCGCGCCACCAACCATCAGGGCGGATGCCTTGCCTTTGGCCCCGACGGTTACCTCTACATCTCGCTAGGGGATGAAGGCGGCCAAAATGATCAGTACAATAACGCCCAAACCATCCATCAGAACTTCTTCTCGGGGATTCTCCGCATCGACGTCGATCGTCGTACTACAAACCTCGAGCCGAACCCGCATCCCGCCATTCCCTTGAGTGAAGGGAAAGCCGCATTCGCGATCCCCAACGACAATCCGTTTATTCACCACAGCAACGGCGGCGATTGGGACGGAACTTTCAATGGCGTTCACATTGAAAATCCGAACTCGGTCCGAACCGAATTTTGGGCCACCGGATTCCGCAACCCATGGCGGATGAGCTTTGATTCCAAAACCGACGACCTCTGGGTCGGGGATGTTGGTGGGAACAAGATCGAAGAGATCAATATCGCTCAGCGAGGTGGCAATTACGGCTGGCCCTATAAGGAGGGAACCGGCGATGGAGTCAAAACCACGAAAGCAGCGGAGACTGCGTTTAGCAGCATTGCTCCTATTGCCGAATACAAACACGGTAACGGCCCCACAGAAGGCAACTCGGTTACCGGCGGTGTTGTGGTACGAAGCGGGCCATTACCGGAGTTGGAGGGCGCTTATCTGTATGCCGACTTCCTTTCTGGAAACGTCTGGTGTTTGCGACGCGAAGACCAGAAGCCACCTCAAATTGAACGGCTATTCGGGAAAAGCGGAATCAGTGCTTTTGGAACCGATCCCGCAACCGGTGCAATCCTCGCAGCTGACTTTACCGGCAACCGCATTCTGAAACTCGTCGCGGCAAAAACCGGCAGCGCGTTTCCGCAAAAACTCAGTGACACACAGTTGTTCGTCCAAACGAGCGCGCTCGCGCCGAACCGCGGACTCGTTCCTTACGCAATCAACCACCCAGCCTGGAACGATGGCGCCACAACCCGCCACTGGTTCGGTTATTATGCAACGGAGGATGGTCAGAAGATCAAGATCGAGTGGACGCCCAACGGTACGTGGCCAACACCACTCGGCATGCTCTGGGTGCAACACCTCGACCTCGAAATGGAACGCGGCAATCCGAAATCCACGCGTCGTATCGAAACCCGGTTACTCGTACGTAACAACTCTGGAGCTTACGGCGTAACCTATCGCTGGAACCAGGAACAAACCGACGCCACACTCGTTTCGGAATCAGGTGAAGACACGACGTTCCTGATCAAAAGCGGTGCTGATACGGTCCAACAAACGTGGCATTACCCAGGGCAATCCGAATGTCTGGTGTGCCACAGCCCACAAAACGGAAACGCCCTTTCGTTTTCGACCCGTCAAATGAACTGCGACTCGCCAGCACCAGGGTTCGCGCTAAACCAGATCGATCTCTTTTTCAGAGACGGCTTCTTTAAAGTCACACAACCCAAAGCAAACACCCCACCACCGCCTCCAAATCCGAAGGCTAGCGAGATGCCCCGCTTCTTCGGCCTCACCAACTCTTCCGGCACTATCGAAGACCAGGCCCGCAGTTATCTCGCGGTAAACTGCTCCCTCTGCCATCGCCCCGGAGGCATTTCACCCACAGCCTGGGATGTTCGCCCGGAGATCGCACTGGAACAAACAGGGCTAATCAATGGAGCGGTCCTAAACAACGGCGGCGATCCCGCCCGGAAAGTCCTCGTACCCTCAGACCCGGCACACAGCCAAATCCTAACCCGCATGAGCGCAAGCAACGGCTTCACCAGAATGCCGCTTCTTGGCACACGGCAAACGGACGAATCCGGAGTGAAACTACTCAAAACATGGATCGAATCTTTGCGCTGAGGTAACAAAACCGCCTGTCGTGCGCCGGGGGAGGAGCGGCGGACCGCCCCCCGGCAACGGCTTCAAATGTAACCCGCCAGGCCCAGTGGTTGCTAAACTCACATTTGCGGCCCCACTGGACAGGGCGATATAGCTAACGAGAATATGCCACTTTGAGTTCCGCACTATCGAGCACGAGGTCTTTGATCGCACCTAAAAGCGCTCCTCGATTAACCTGCGCGGCAGGTATCGAAAACTTCACCTCAGCTGAAAGTGCGTAAACCGTGAATATATACGTTTTCGGTCCAGGCCCTTTGGAATGTGGAGGCGCATAACCGATCCGGTCGTTGACGCTGTTCGTTCCAAGAATCCCAATTCCCTGCGCGTTCTTAGGGAGGCTCCGAATATCTGAAGGGATATTGTAAAGGGTCCAATACCACTTCGCTTTCCCTTCTGGATCGATGTGGTGCATCACCAGTGCATAACTCTTTGTTTCCGGCGGGCCCCCTTTCCATTCCACAGGTGGTGATATTCCAGCGCCGTCACCCGTGTATTCCACCGGTAATACTCCGCTCTCTGGCACCGCCGAACTGGTAAGAACCATTTGCCCGCTTCGTTTCGGAACAAACACCGGCGCCACTTCTTCCACCGGATTTGCACCACCACCTCTGGCTGGCCTGTCTCCCGGCGGCGGACGATCTCCTTTGGGCGGTCGTCCCGTTCCATTCTCGCCCCTAGGATCGCGACGATCACCACCACGATAGGTCTCCTCGCGCACGACTCCGTCCGTTCCCGTAAACTGAAATTTCCAGCCACCATCGGGAAGAGCGGCATAACGCACCAAGGCAGGTTTCGAATTCACCGAGTATTGAACGGAGAAGTTCTTCTCATCAGGCGAGGCACAGAAACCGGTGATCTGCGCACCCCGTAACGGAGGCTGTCCCTGGCGAACCGGCTGCGCTCGGGGCTGCGGGTCAACCTGGTCATTCAGTTCAACGACTTCTCCAAAGAAGCCACCGTTCACATACGGGTATTTCAGCGATGCGTGATAGTGATAACCAAGCGAACTCGAGTCGTGCCCGTTGAATGCATCGAGGTTGGCAGCGGTCCTGCCATCGGGCTCCGTCAAACCATAGATTGGGTAACCATCGAGGGCATACGCGATCGGGCGATTCGGACCGAGCGCCTTTTGCAAATGAAGTGGAGCAGCATGGTAGTGATAATCATCGGCAAGGCCGCAATGCCCTCCCCATTGATCCAGTTCGCCGATCTCCTGCGAAATTTCGCCTCGATTATTTTGGGGATTAAAAATGGGAATCCCATTTGCGGCCAACGCCACGGCACCACGCAGAAAGTGGTTCCGGATAGTTTGTGGCTGTTTTGCGGGCACCGGATTAAGCGGCAGACGCCACGCATTGCTACCCGTGTAGGCCTGCGGCAAAGGGACCTGCTGCTGCCAGGCAATAATCCCAATCATCATTGGGTGCGATGGAATCCCGTTACTTTCGATCAACAAAAAATCGTTTTCTCTCCGCAGCTGCACCCTCGGGGAAAACACCCCGAACACTTCTGCCGGATCAATGGACACACGTTTGGAATTGAACGACACACCTACGCTCGCTGCAGACGGCGTGGCCTGCGCTAGTCGAATGGGTTCATCCGACGGAAACGAACCGGAGAAACTCGCACGAATCTGCTGAATCGTCTCAGGTTTGAGATCGTGCCCAAACGAAGCAAGAGGCGCCATTGCGAAAGAAAAACCTATCGCCGCACCGAACGGAAGAGAGCGCTTGTGGATATATTTTTTCACGAGGTCAGTTGCTGGAATTTGAATAGGCCATGAGGAGTTTCCCCTCATTGATCTTACTAAAATCAAACTGAAGATACGATTAAGGGACGCACTGCTGGCGTCTTTTCCCTGCTGCAAAACACGTCTCGATATCATCCAACGAATTCAACTACTTCCTCAGAAATCCCCGTACACCCAACAATGGACCAGCGGCATCGTGAATCAGCCCTAACTGCGGCATAAAAATAACCCCTTCATCTTCTCTTAACGTTCGATACCCCACATTCAGGTCGTGGCCACTCTTCACATGAAAACATCACGCAGTGTGTATCTCACGCCTCTAATTCTTTGCGCTAGCCTCCTCCTGTCCCCAGCTCGAATTCTACACTCCGCTGAAAACGACGGTGGGCGGCGCGGTGGGAAAAAGGGCCAGCAAGAGCAACCCGTAGACGATATCCGATCGCTTTTTAAAACCGAGGTTCCAGCTCACCCCATCGACATCATCCTCGCGCGCCCCTCTCAAACCTCTATCACAGCCAGCATTCTAGCGTACGCGGACTGTGAAGGGGTTATCGCCTACGGTTTAACAAAGGAAAAGCTCTCTGAAAAAACCGCCCCCTTCCGACTCAGCGCTGGACAACCGTTGGAGATTAATCTGTCCGGATTAAAACCGGGATCAGAAATTTTCTACCAACTCAGCACTCGCGCATCAGGTGCGAATTGGACGACAGAAGCGCTAAAATCCTTTCACCCCCAACGCCCCCCCGGTTCCTCATTTACGTTCACCATACAGGCCGACCCGCATCTGGATTACAATACCGAGCCTGCGGTTTATCTGAAAACCTTGAACAACGCGCTTCAGGACCGCCCCGACTTCCACATCGATCTGGGAGACACCTTCATGTGCGACAAACATCGTGGTCGCGAAACCGCCGCTGCCCAATACCTCGCACAGCGCTATTATCTGAGCCATATCGCTGACTCGGCTTCGTTATTCCTCGTTTTAGGAAATCACGATGGCGAAGCCGGGCGCTGGCTGGACGGCACCCCCGACAATCTCGCCGTATGGTCGAATCAACAGCGGAAACGTTGCTTTCCGAATCCGGTGCCCGATTCGTTCTACACAGGCAATGCAAAGCCGGATCCTCATGCCGGATTACTCGAGAATTACTACGCCTGGGAATGGGGTGATGCGTTGTTCGTTGTGCTTGATCCATTCTGGTTCACGCCAAGGCAACGCGGCAACGAAGACAACTGGCCCCGGACACTTGGTCGTGAACAGTACGACTGGCTTACCGCCACCCTGACGAAGAGCCTCGCCAAATTTCGCTTCGTATTTATACATCACCTCGTCGGTGGAATTGGACGGGAAGCACGCGGAGGAGCAGAAGCCGCGTCGCTCTACGAATGGGGAGGTCACACGCCGGAAGGCACTGACTTATTTAAAGAGAAACGTCCGGGCTGGCCCATGCCCATTCACGATTTGCTCGTAAAAAATCATGTAACCGCTGTCTTCCATGGCCACGACCACCTCTATGTTCATCAAGAGCTGGACGGCGTGGTCTATCAGGAAGTCCCCCAACCCGGTTACCCACGTACCGACAACACCCGAAGTGCTGAAGAATATGGATACAAGAGCGGCACGTTGTTCGGGAGTTCCGGACACATCCGTGTTGGTGTTTCCTCTGACAAAGCGGTGGTAGAATACGTACGGTCCTCCCAAACGGCGGGTCCCGGCGAACGGGGAAGTCCCGCCAATGGCTCTGTATCCCATCGTTACGAACTCAAACCACGGTAAGGCCATTCCTATCCAACACGCAAATGAGCACGCCATCCACCCCCACTCCATCCCCTGAAGGAAAACCGAACCCATTCTACAAAGCCCCTAGCCCTTCACATTTGGATCGCCGCGACTTTGTCGGTCTCTGGACCATGGCACTCGGCTGGAGTTTAGCGTCCACATGTGGTGCTGAAGAACCCGGTGAGCCTCGAGAAAGAGGCAAAGGAAAAGGGGGTAAGGGAGGCGGAAAAGGAGGAAGAGGCGGCGGTGGAGAGTTTGTACTTCCTCAAAACCTGGCTGCATTCGCCGATCTGTCGATCACCCTTGGGCGTCCCACAGACCAGTCCATCACCATCAGCGTACTCGCTAAAACCGCGATGGAAGGATTCTTCGAGTTCGGCACGACTCCCGGAAATCTCACTCGCAAAACTGCCCTCACTCCGTTTCCACAAGGCGAACCCGTAGAGATCTCGCTGGATGGTTTAAAACCCAACACGGAATACCTCTACCGCGTCCAATACCGCCATGTCGGCACTCCCACATTCTCTTCCCGGACGGAAAACCGTTTCGCCACCCAACGCGCTCCCGGAAGCACTTTCAGCTTCACCCTTCAGGGAGATTCACATCCCGAACGCATGGGGAAAGTTACACACCCTGAACTCTATGCCAGAACACTCCTGAGCGCAGCTTCCATGAAACCTGATTTTCATATCTGCATCGGAGACGATTTCAGCGTCGAGCATTTACCCTCCATCACTCCGGAAACCGTTGCCGAGCCATATCGCCTGCAGCGTCCATTTCTCGGTCTGATTGGACAAAACGCGCCGGTCTTCCTGATGAACGGTAATCACGAACAGGCGTCGCTTTACAATTATAACCAGAGCGATGTCCGCAGAGATGTTGCGGTTCATGCCCAAATCGCGCGTAACCGATTTTTCCCAACACCCGGCCCCGATCACTTTTACTCCGGAAATCCCGAGCCTCTAAAAGACATTGGGTTACTCAAAGATTACTGCGCGTGGACCTGGGGAGATGCATTGTTTATTCTTTTGGATAACTACTGGCACTCTCCCGCGCTTGTGGACAGCGGTTTTGCGGGCGAGGAAGCTGTCCCTAAAAATCGAGAAGGAAAGAAGGATCGGGATTGGTGGGGAATCACAATTGGCGACGTCCAATACGAGTGGCTCAAAAAGACGCTCGAGAGCAGTAAGGCGAAATACAAATTCGTGTTCGCGCATCACGTGTTGGGGTCGGGACGCGGTGGCGTGGAAGAGGCGGATTTGTACGAGTGGGGAGGCCAAGGAAAAAGAGGGGAAGGTTCCTTCGCGCAGAAGCGACCTAAGTGGGAACTGCCGATTCACCAGCTCATGGTGAAAAACAAAGTGACGATCTTCTTCCAAGGGCACGACCATTTGTACTGCAAACAGGAGAAAGACGGCATCATCTACCAAGAACTACCAATGCCTTCGGACAAAGATTACACAGCCTACAACGACGACCGCTATGTCACAGGCACCAAACTTCCAAACAGCGGCTTTTTAAACGTCACGGTTTCACCTGCTGGTGTGAAAGTGGATTACATTCGTTCATTCCTGGCCAAGGATGAAACATCCGAAAACAAACAAGGAAGCATTTGCCACAGCTACTCCGTGCCACCGCGCACCGCTTAAATGGCCGACTTCAGACCTACGACGAGACGCTCCAGCCCCAGAATTCTATTCCGGATAACATTCAGTACACCTAGTCACGAACTTCCATGCGACTTCTCCTAATCGAAGACGAACCCGATCTGCGGAACGGACTCGCCAACTCACTACGCGAAGAAGGTTATGCCGTCGATTCCGCTGCAGATGGTGAAGATGGGCTCTTCAAAGCGAGCGAAGCAAATTACGACGCCATTTTATTGGACGTCATGTTGCCCAAACTCGATGGATGGGAAGTTTTACGGCGGCTCCGTGATTCAAAAAAAACGCCGGTTCTTATGCTGACTGCGCGGGATGCCAGCAAAGACAGGGTGCGCGGATTGGATACCGGAGCGGATGATTATTTAGTGAAACCATTCGATCTCCTCGAATTGTTTGCCCGAATCCGCGCGCTCATCCGGAGGAGCAATCACACCGCCAGCTCTAGTCTCCAAATCGGCGACGTGAACATCGACTTTACAAAACGGACAATCACCAAAGCGGGCGAAATTCTGCACCTGACAGCGCTCGAATACGGCCTCGTGGAATGCCTCGCACTAAGACTAGGCCAAGTCGTCAGTCGGACTGAATTGTACGAACACTTATTCGACGAAAACGACAACTCACTCTCCAACCTACTCGATGTACACGTATCTCACGTTCGAAAGAAACTAGGCCCCGACTTTATCGTAACCCGCCGAGGCCATGGTTACTGCATTGAGGAGGTATGATTTTCCCGAAGTCCATCCGCTGGCGGCTCCAAATTTGGTACGGCCTGCTCCTCATTGGAGTGCTGACGGCATTTGCATTTACAGCTTTCCAGTGGGAACGCAGCAGACATCTGCAAAAGCTCGACGAAAGCCTCTACGTGCGAACTGCAGCGCTTCTCAAAGCACTCAAGGCTTCCCCGCTAAAGGGGGCAGACCTAAAGGCAGGAAGCGGCTTGCCCTTGTCGAAAGATCAGGCCGACCTATTCACCGAAGACTCCGGGTACTATTACGTCATCTGGATCAATGAAACGCAGCTTTTAGCCGCGTCACAGCACGCCCCGCCCAATATTCCAAAACCTGCCCCGAGAGAATCCATGACCCGGCTTCGTGGGGATTATCGAGAAGAGATAATATTCGCCGCTCCCGTGAATTGTCTATTGGTCGGTAAATCGATCACTTCAGAACGGCTGGAAATGAACCGGACTGCCATGGGGTTATTAGCTATCGGCGGCACTATTCTGGTCGTTGCGCTCGCGGTGGGCGGACGCTTCGTGGCGTTGACCCTGCGACCGATTAAAGAAATCAGCGAAGCCGCCACGAAAATATCCGCCGGTGATCTCTCCCAACGCATCCACACGCGCACATCGGATGACGAGCTCAGCCAATTGGCGAGCGTTCTGAACTCGACCTTCTCAAGACTTGAGTCTGCATTCGAAAAGCAGGCGCAATTCACGGCCGATGCCGCACACGAACTGCGAACACCACTATCCGTCATTTTAACACAAACCCAATCCGCATTACGACGCGAGCGAACTGCATCGGATTACCGTGAAAGCCTGGAGATCGTGCAACGAGCGGCCCAACGAATGCGTCACCTTTCCGAGTCTCTGCTGGATCTGGCCCGGCTGGACAACGCTCTAGAACCCACTGAACAGACCGAATGTGATCTTTCCAAAATCGCGGCTGACTGTATCGAACTAGTTAAACCCCTCGCAGAAACACGGGGTATTCGAGTGCATTTCGAACCCAGAGATTGCAAAGCAGTCGGAGATCCCAATCGGCTGGCTCAAGTGTTCACAGCACTCCTCCACAACGCGCTCGAGTATAACCGATCGGACGGGAAAATCTCGATTTCCACTCACCGTGATCCCCAAGGCGCCATATTCTCGGTCACCGACACCGGCACTGGAATCGCCGAGACAGAGCTGCCGCATATATTCGAAAGATTCTATCGCGTGGACAAAGCTCGCTCAGGGCAATCCGGCCACAGTGGGCTGGGACTCGCAATTGCCCTGGCCATCGTCCGAGCCCACGCAGGACGCATCGAAGTGAACAGTAGACTATCGATGGGAAGCACATTCTCGGTGATCCTTCCCTAAACTCCCCCTGTGCACTGGCTCTCGCTCTCTCTAATCGTTGCTGACGGACTTCGCAGTCAATAATGCGGCGGCCTCTCGTTTGCGATATCCTCAGAGTCCGTCTGGCGCTCCCGAAGAATTGTGACTTCCCGCCGCAGACGTTTGAGATCCTCGCTAAGAGCCAGGATCACTTTGTCCTGCTCACTCACATGGTGCTCCAAATGCAAAAAGGCTTCTTCCAGTTTGGTAAGGCGTTCGGTGTCGTTCATAGACGCAGAATACTCATGCTAAATCCGTAATTTTATCGGAACGAACTGGGCTCCATGAAAGACACATTGTTCGCGTCTTGTTGGCGTACTGCGATTAACTTGCCTCCCGGAGCCACCGTAACCTGATCCGGCTTCGATGCCAGGCCGCGAATTTCTTCGGCCACAGTCCACTCCGTCGTATTCCACATTTTAATCGAAAGATCCTCCGAGGCCGTCACAAGCAACGGCAAATACGGATGCCATTCTATAGAAGTCACAGCGCCGTCGTGAGCCCGAAACTCCTTAATCACCTCGAGCGTTTGTGCATTGCGAATCCGCACCTTTCTATCCAATCGATTTCCCCCCTCCGCAATAAAGCGTCCATCCGGAGAAACAGCGATCCGATACGCAGCTGGTGCATCAACCTTTTTTAACCGCGTTCCATTTCGGACGTCCCAAAGTATTAACGCACTACCTCCTAGCTCTCCCAAGGCCTCGGATTTCTTCATATAGGCAAGCTCGAGGACTTGATCCTTATTCACCCATTTTGGGGTCGACGGAACTTCCTCGTAGATGTCGGCACGAGAACTCACCCGACTGACAACCTGCCCTGCTAAGGTCAAGTAGACTGCATCATCCGTCCACAGAAACTCACCCGAGGGACTGATCGCGACACTGCCATGATTTTCCGGAGTCTCCCAGTTCGCGACGAAGGCGTAAGAATTCCCCCTCGCCTGGATGATCTTGATGCTCTTTTTGCTGTTTGAGAGGGCGATGGTCGTTCCGGCCCGATCCACTGAGGTCGAGGAACGACCTGGTGTTGTGATTGTGAATACTAAATTTTGCGAATCCTGACTGCCTGTAATGTCGACAATGTCGTGTACGTTTCCGTTCACCCCTTCACGATGACGAATCAAACGCCACGGCTGTCCCAAGAACGCTATATCCTGCGTTCCTTCGCTGCGTACCTGATCGGCTGGTGTTTCTGCACTTCCCTTCCACGCTTTAACGAGAGCACTAGCCTGATCGTAGATCATCACCTCACCGGATAACGGATGTACAAGTAACTTCCGAGTGGTGCTGGGCTCATGCATGTTCAGGAGCGATTGCCGGAGTCCTCCAGTCTGGGCATCCCAAAACTGCACTACGTCACATCTTGGAGTCTGAGCCGCAGCCATCACACATGCTTTGGAGGATGGCAAATAGTCGATACCGATCGGATTAGCCGACAGTCCACGCTCTTCGAGTTTATTTTCAAACAGCACCCGCCCATCGATGAGATCGAGTTTTTGGATGAGGCCGTTCCCCAACTGGAAGGCAGCCGAAGATGCGGCTACCATCCTGCACATTTCAATCCGTGTCCCATTAAATAACTCCCTGCGAAGCGCCCCGCTATTGGTTTCCAAAACTCGACCACTGCCGTCTCGCGTCACCACGATGATTCCGGAACAATCCTTGGTGAAGGTGGCAAATGTGCCAATATTTTCGAGCCCTGCTCCTCCCTCCCAAACCTGCTGCCCGGACCCCACATCAAAAATCTGAAAGCGTTTTCCCGGAATCAGAGGACTTTGAGACAACAAC
This sequence comes from Verrucomicrobiota bacterium, assembly GCA_037133875.1. GTDB lineage: Bacteria > Verrucomicrobiota > Verrucomicrobiia > Chthoniobacterales > Chthoniobacteraceae > Chth-196. Next base: position 31,675 of record JBAXNG010000030.1, read on the forward strand.
CATTTCCCATCGGAACTAAACTCCAGTTGATTCGAAGGAGAAAGGTTTGAAAATTCGTTGAGACGTTTTCCATCCGAAGTTCGGTAAACCACCAGTGCCGCGGGACTCCAATTTCGAGCGTCTGTGACCCCGCCTGGGTGACCCGTTTGGGACTGCGACCAAATGGCGATTCGGCTACTGTCCGGGGAAAGCGCCATCAACATATCCTGGGAACTATTTCCACGAACATGCTGAAACAGATCCGTTATCTTCCTGGTATCCACATTGACCGAACGAATCCAACCATCGGCCTGCAACGTCACAAACACACTCGGGGTTTTCGAATCCGGTACGACCGAATTTAACCAGACATTCTCCTTCAAATGGGCATTGAGGATCGAGGTATCGAGTTTCTTCAGGAGATACGCCCAGGTATCATCGCGCAAATCATCAGGCACATTGTTTAATGCCAGGGAAAGCGTTTCCCCATCCATTTCACGAACAGCCGCATCGGCGACCGAGAGCTGAGCGGCTGCGGCTGCGCGGCGAACGGCTTCCTTTTCTTCGAGAGCCTTTTGTTCACTTTTCTCAGCAACTCGAGCACTTTCCTCAGCCCGTTGTTTATTCTCTTCGGCAACTCGCGCACTTTCGACCGCTCGGCTTTCGCTAGCCGCAAGCTTCACGGTGAACGCCACACTCGCAGCCAGTAGCACAAACAAAAGCGCAGCCGCTGCCTTATGGCGCCGCATTAACAGCAACAGCAATCGGAGCGCCCCCGCATCTTCCGCCTGAGTCGCAAAGCCGTGCTGATATGCCTCAAGATCGTCCACCAAAGCCCGTACACTAGAATAGCGACCCTCGCGTTTTGTGGCCATCGCCTTTAAAATTACCGCTCTGAGCGCTGGCGCAACTTCCCGATCCACCGCAACAGCCGCTTTTACCGCATTCTTTCCGGACGCGCTTGGAATGGGTGCAAACAACCCGAGCTTGCCGCTCCTTACCTTAGTAAGAACCTCGGCCAGTGTCGTGCCTTGAACAGGAACACGCAAAGTCAGCAGGGCGTAAAGAATACCTCCCAGCGCATAAATATCGGTCCGTTCATCCAACGGTTTACCCTCAGACTGCTCCGGGGACATATACTGCGGTGTCCCCTCAACGGACAGCGGAGCTCCATCCGGCCCCATTTCGGGGCCCACGCTAACCCTGCAAGCCGGATCCTCACCGACGTACTGGGCAATTCCCCAATCCATCAGAAGCACTTCCCCATACTCCCCGATCATCACATTCGCCGGCTTCAGATCGCGATGGAGAAACCCTTTGGCATGTGCAAACGCAACCGCATCACACAATTTGCCGAACACCGTCAGCAAACGTTCCGGAGTATAACGCACAGCCGTTTCCGCGTCCCCTGCGGCCAGCTTATCAATCACATCTTGCAGGGTGACCCCCCGCACCAGCTTCATGGAGTAGAACGGCAACCCATGCTCGCTCACACCTTTTGCGTAGACCGGAACGATATTCGGGTGCTCCAATCGGGCTAGTCGTTTGGCTTCTACATCAAACAGCTCACGCCCAACTCCCGGAGGCACGGTGCTGAACTTCACCACCACCTGTCTCTCTAACATCGGATCGTGCGCAGTATAGACCACACCCATTCCTCCGCGCGCTATCTGCGAGCTCACCACATAAGACATCTGCACCGGTGCACTATCGATACTCTCCGGAACCACAACGCCCAAACTGAAAGCCTGTGTCTCACCAAAGGGATCCACTGAATCCAAACTAAACGCCTGCGTCTCGCCAAATGGATCTGATTCAAAATCTACAGCCTCGCTCGAGCCGGCAAACCCTTCTTCAACTGCAACCTCAGGGGCGGCAATTACCATCTCCGCAGCTTCAGGCGCTTGAACAACAGGCTGAAGCTCCACCCATACCTCCCCCAGACGCACAACCTCCGATCCATGCAATGCAACAATCCCTTCGATCTTGGTCCCGTTCACTAAAGACCCTGTTTCAGATCCCAAGTCTTGTAGTGTCACCTCCCGTTCCGAAAAAATCAGACGGGCGTGCAGAGGCGAAAGCCCCGCTCCCTCCAAAACCACGTCACACTCGCTGCTGGAACCGATAATACAGGCACCATCCCCCACTTGATATGGGCCAAGTACATCAGAAGCCGTACGCAGTGTTAAATTCCACATATTCGTCGGTTTTTGAATATACTAGTTCAGCAGCGCACTAAGCCGCTTTAATCAAGAATCATTCCATCAACCATGAGGCACCTTAGCTACTAAGACATCAAAACAATAAACCCTATAACATCACTTCTTTGGCGGCTGTAAAATAATCCGCTGAGTCATTCCAAAATCAGGATTAGCTTCTGTTTGATTATAAAAAGAAGCCAAGTACGTCTCCACAAGAATAACGGCCTGCGCTCGAGGCATCAAATCAGCAGCACTAAGAAGCTGCAATCGTTCGTGATATTGACTGAACTCCAATCTAATTTTGCCCACCGTCAGCAATTGGACCATAATCGCAGAGATGTGCGCATTCGTATAACCGATACGCGTCATATATTCCTCCACTTTTTGCGACAACAACATTCGCGTCTCTTCCGCAACACCATCACCATCGTGCACTATTGGTTTCCTTAATTGCTTAATCGTTATCTGATCTAAAGATTTAGTTTCCATACAACCTCCGAATCTTAATTTAAAATACGTTAACAGCTCCAAGTTTTCAGCCCACAGAAATCAGCACACCCAGGCAAAAGAATCAGAATACCGGAAACCGCACAAAGACTTTCATTACGGGGGGCACAATCAATAATTTGAGAAATATTCATTGGGTAAGGTTACCTTTTTCTTATCGAATATAAGCAATCACGACCGTGAGATTGTCTTTCCCGTAAACCTCATTTGCAGTTTGGATCAAAAAAGCAGCACCCTCACTAGGCACCGTCGCCCCCTCGACTACCTGCTTCATTACCGCCTGAATTTCCGAGTCGGCTACCGCATCGGTTAACCCGTCGGAACAGATAAGGTAAACATCACCGGAAGCGAGTTCGACCGGAACAATTTCCGGAGCGAAAAGTTCTTCCGGGCCACCTAAAGATTGGTCAATGAGATGCTTGAGACGATGATTTCGAGCCTGTTCCTCTGTGATTTCCCCATTCGCTCTCATTCGACCAACTGGGGAATGTTCAGTAGAAAGCTGAGACAACACCTCATTACGAAACCGGTACAACCGAGAATCCCCAGCATGCGCAAGCGCGGCTCCACTTGGACGCATCCAAAGTGCCGTAAGGGTCGCTCCCATACCAGCGCACTCCGGAGTCTTCGAAGAGGCATCTCGCACGGCAGCATCCGCTTGCCGAATCACTCCCGAAAGAAATGGGACGACGTCCTCTGTCTGACTCGCATCTCGAAGCCCCCCGTACAAGGTGTTCACTGCTATCGAGCTGGCAACCTCACCCGCGTTACTCCCCCCAATACCGTCACTGACAACCAAAAGCATTCCCTCTACGGGGACCTGCGCCGATAACTCCGTTCGCACCGGCAACGCATCCGGAACAACAGACTGCCCGTCCAATGCAATAATTAGAAATGCATCTTCATTCGACGAGCGGTGCTTCCCGACATCCGTGATTCCGCAACACTGTAAATTCATGTTATCTCCTAAAATGCAGGGCCGTACAAAGGTTCGAAACCTTGCGTAAGCTTAACAAATCCGCCCCCTTCCAAGCAATCGCAAATGAGGAGCGCCCTGCCGTCAACTGCACCACAGCCAAGCCAGTCCAAACCTAGTCATCCTCTCTATAATCTTTTATTTAGGCGCTAAATAGCAAACAGTCAGGCTCCCCCTTCTCCCTATGGCTGACATCAGTAACTTGATCGTATTTATTGTGGAGCCATCGGCGTCCCAAGGTCTGTTCATCAAAACACGCCTCCAGAAAATTGGTGTCTCACTGGTGACCTTGTTCACAAACGGTACCGACAGCCTCGCCGCCATGCGTGAAAGCTGCCCCGATGTGGTTTTCAGTTCCATGCATTTACCCGACATGACAGGCGGCGACCTAGTCGGCCAAATGCGCCTGGACCCCAAAACGAGCTCCGCCGCGTTTATTTTGGTCTCCAGCGAAACACGCCCACACTACCTCGAACCCGTACGTCAAGGGGGGTCCTGCGCAATCCTCGGAAAGCCATTCACCACAGAACAACTTAAAAAGGCGCTGGCAACCTCCCTAGATTACCTCAATCCAGACAACAAAAAGATCGAGATAATCGATGGCATAAGCCTCGAAAACCTCAGAGTCCTTCTTGTCGACGACAGCAAAAGCGCCCGAATGCATATTCGCCGGGTGCTCGAAAACATGGGCCTCACCCTTTTCACCGAAGCCGTGAACGGAAAAGAAGCCGTTACCATCATCGATCAGCAATTCTTCGATCTCGTCGTCACCGACTACAATATGCCCGAAATGGACGGACGCGAGCTGACCGAATATATCCGCACGCAGAGCTGGCAAACCACAGTCCCCATTTTGATGGTCTCCAGCGAAAGCAATCAAAGCCGTCTGGCTGCAGTCGTGCAGGCAGGGGTGTCGGGTGTTTGCGATAAGCCATTTGAAACGGACGTTGTCAAAAACCTCCTCCAAAAAATGCTCCGTACTGACGAAAGCTAACCGATCCTCCGCTTTCTCGGAGAAACACGCCTGCCTCGTTAACTGGCTCCCGATTTGGGTTGCCCGCCGGTACGGCCTGAGTTCTCCTTCTCCCCCTTGAGTATGCCATCCTCGCTTGGGAGAAAAATAGCAGTCACCGGTTGGGGCTGTGTATCCGCCCTCGGACCCGATACCCGGTCCACTTGGACTCGGTTAATCAAAAGCGAATTTGCGAGGGCTCCAATCACCGTATTTCCGACAGATGGCTGCCGAGTCACGGAAGGTGCAGAGGCACACCTCCCCGCTCTCCCCCAACTTTCGGACAAGTCATTGAGCCGCCTGAGCCGTGCATCTCGTCTCGCTCTTCCCGCAGCACAAGAAGCGTTGGCGCACGCGGGGCTCCTCAACAGCAACACCAGATGTTCGCTCCCTCGCCTCGAAATGAGCCTGAGCACGACCGCAAATGGCATGGAACTGGGTGAGGCATTCGTCCGCAACGTATGGAACGGCCCATCGGCAAAACTCCAAACAGCACGTGTCGCGCGTTATCAATCCCAGCAACAAGCAAGCGACCTACAGAATCACCTCGGTTTTAGCGGCCCCGCCACCATTGTTTCCAACGCCTGTTCCGGTGGTGCAAACTCGATCGGCCACGCTGCCGACCTCATCCGCTCGGGCCTCGCCGACATTGTGCTCACTGGCGGCTATGACATCCTCTGCGAACTCGTCTTTGTCGGCTTCGACAGCCTACAATCCCTCGCACCAGAAAAATGCCGTCCATTTGATCGCACCCGCAATGGCCTCATGCTTGGTGAAGGTGCAGGTTTCCTGGTTCTGGAAAGCGAAAGCCACGCGCAAAACCGTGGCGCAACTATCCTCGCATCCCTCGCTGGGTACGGCCATTCCACGGATCTCTTCCACCTCACCCAACCCGCAGCCGACGGCGCTCCCATGGAACGAGCAATCCGAACCGCGCTCCGACACGCTGACCTGCCTGCCACCGAAATCGGTTACATTAACGCCCACGGCACAGGGACACCGTTTAACGACCGCGCTGAAATGAACGCCTTTTCACGCGTCTTTGGAGACGCGTTACCACAAACCCGACTCAGCTCCACAAAAGCTGCGATCGGCCATACCCTCGGTGCCGCAGGTTGTATTGAGGCCGTATTCGCGCTCCAAACCCTTCAATCGGGCCAAATCCCGCCGCAGATTTTCACAACCCAACCGGAAGAGCTAGTCGCCTCAAGTCTCGCGCAACCAAACGAGCACCTCACAAAAAACGCCGTTCTTACAGTCAACCTGGGCTTCGGCGGTTCCAACGCCGCACTGGTTTTCACAAAACCATGAAGACCGATATTTCCATCCTCTCCTGGGGGGCCGTTTCTCCAGGCGGCACAGGCGCAGGGCCCCTTCAAAGTACCGCCCAATGGCCTCTCTCCGAAATCGCTGAAGTCGCTCGGCCACTCAAACAACACCTCGTCGGCACGATCGACCTATCAGCCCCATATCTCAAGCGTTGGGCGACACGCCCCAGACTGCGCCGCGCCAGCCCCATCTCCTATTACATGATTGAGGCGGCTGCTCAGGCTCTTGAACCCTATCCGGAAATCGATCGCTCCCGTGTCGGATTGGTCAGTGTATCGTTCCTCGGATGCCTCCTCTATTCCCTGCGCTTCTATCGCCAATTTCAGAAAGAAGGACGCCGCTTCGCGAGCCCTGCGCTTTTTCCCGAGACCGTCGCCAACACACCTCTCAGCCACGTAGCCGCTGAATTGGGAATTGGCGGACCGGTCTATTCGCTCATCGGAGACAAATCGGCGTGGGCCACCGCTCTTCGTACCGCCTGTTGTTGGTTGGAGTTAGGCGATGCCGATCACGTGCTTTTAATCGGTGCCGAAGAGTTTGAAGCACACGCTCTCGACGCATTTCGTTCGGCTGGCTGGCTCGGGAAGCCATACACTCGTGCTTTCACCCCCGGTGCCGGAGCGATTTTACTAACCAAATGCCTCACCCCAGGGCTCCCCCGGATACTGGGAATCCAGGACGGTTTTTGTTTCCGCGACAAACAAACAAGCCGCACGGCAGCGATCGATTGTTTATCACAATTTCCCCCGAAAACTCCCGTCGCAAACACTGCCTCAGGCTGGATTCAAGGTATCGCAGAAGCGGTATTGGCCAATTATCCCAGTGTGCCCGATTTGCCAGCACTGGAGATTGAAGGGTTCACCGCTTCCTGTGCATGGGATACCATTCGAGCCGCCGATTACCTTCAATCCAATCCGGGCCAATCGTTACTCGTTCCATATTGGGGGCTCACCCAACAAATCGGAGCCCTCCATCTTGGATGTGAATAGTCCCAATGCCCACGCAAAATTGACCCGGAAGAAAGTCTGATTTCACCTCCCGTTTGATCGCACCCAATAAAAACCCCGGAATGGACGAGCCTCACCTACTGCCTCATCTTCTTCGTGCAAAACCTTTCATTCTCCCATGCGTTTAGCGGCCCTTCTCCCACTCATTCTCTTGAGCCAAACGGCTTTTTCTCAAGCGCCCATCGATTTGGCTCCAGTCAAACGCTGGATCTCTCAGCAGAAGGAGCTCCGCTCCATTGAGGCCGAGTTTGTCCAGACCCGCTCCCTGCGGGCCTTGCGCAGCCCTCTTTCTACCCCGGGCAAAGTCTGGCTTAACAGTACCGGCGAGATCCGCTGGGAACTAGGCAACCCGCCCAAAACCATTTTCCTGCGGAAAAAGGACACCACCCTTCTCATTCACCCCCAAAAACAACGCTACACCCCAATAACCCCTGGCACAGACTCTCCCCTGAACCCTCAAAGCTTCCCGATGATGGAGCTTCCCATTGCCCACACTCTGAGCGACTTCACAAAACGCTTTGAAATCACTCAGGTGCAAGTTGAGGGCGACGAATGTCATCTAGAGTTTCTCCCAAAAGATCCGGAGGCCCGGAAACTCGTGCAAACCATTCGGATCGCTTTTGATACCAACAATGGCCATCCGAAATCTTTTGAAGCTGTTACAAAGGACGGCTCCTCCCTCAGAAACGAATTCTCGAACGTCCGCGCAAATCAGAAATTGGAACGATCGCTCTTCGAGTTTGACCTGAATGGATACCAACCCGAACCCCAAAAAAAATAAGCGCTCCCTGCCCAAAACCATCGCGCTGCTGGGCTGTCTCATTCTGACCATCGCAGGCATTTCGCGGATCACGGTCGATGTCGACATTCTGAAGCTGCTCCCCAGGAGCCTCCCGCAAGTTCAGGGTCTCGGGCTTTTTTTGCGCAACTTCTCCCAGCCCGACCAACTCCTACTCACGGTCGAAGGCGAGACCCCGGAAGCCACAGCCGCGGCCGCTACCGAGATCGCGCTCCACCTCGAATCGCAACCCGCTCTCGTTCGCTCCGTCGTTTCCAGTCCCCCATGGGAAACAAACCCCGCCGACTCCGCAGAGCTCGCAGCCTACATCGCGCTCAACCGTTCTCCGGAGGATTTCGCCCAACTCCACGAACGGCTCTCCCCCGAGAAGCGGGAGGCAACTCTTCAGGGAACTCTCGAACACATTGCGGAATCCGTTTCCCCTCAAGAAACAGCACTCGCCGCGTTTGACCCTTACGGCATTCTCCCCTCCCTCGACAGCCTCGGACTCCACCCCAACTCCCAAAAATCAGAGTTTGTTTCGGCAAACGGGCTATTGCGGATTTTGTACGTTCATTCACTAAAGCGCTTCACAACTTACAAAGAAAACATCCGCTGGATTGAGGAACTCAAAGAGACCGTGGCTCCCTGGCGTCGAAAGACGGGGCTCCGTCTCGGGTTTACAGGTGAACCTTCCTTTATCGCCGACGTCTCGAGCACGATGGAATGGGACATGTCGAGTTCCGGGGTCGGCACGATGTTACTGATCGCGCTCGTATTTTGGGGGTGTTACCGACGCGCAAAACCGTTGATGAGCCTACAGCTCATGTTACTAGTGACCTTTGCCATCACTCTGGGGCTGGCTGGACTTTTACTCAAACAACTCACGATCATTGGCGTCGGATGCGCCGCCATCATGATCGGGCTCAGTGTCGATTACGGCTATTTCGTTTACCAACGCTCCCTGCAACACAAGGGCACCGTCCGAGAGCTCCAGTCGCAATGCTGGCAGTACATCGCATGGACATCGGGCACCACCGCCGCAGCCTTTTTTTCACTAAATCTCAGCAGCCTTCCAGGCCTCTCGCAGCTCGGCAATCTCGTTGGAATCGGAGTGATCGTGGGAGCCATCGTCATGTTGACAATTTTTGCACCACTGACTCTTGCCTACCAACAATCCCAAACCCAAAGCGCTCCGTCCGCCGTTGAAAGGCTTGTCGTTTCGCCCCGTTTTCTAAACACCGGATTTTACCTAACCCTCGCGCTTACAGTCTTTCTTCTCGGAATGTTGTGGCTCAAAGGCGCACCGAAAACAGACTTTTCTCCAGGCTGTCTGCGGCCGCGAAAAAGCGAGGCCTACGACACGTTGGAGCGTTTATCCGCGAACCTCATGGATACGCGCCGGCTTCTGCATTTGATTGTGCAGGGCTCCAACGAGCGGGAAGTCCGCCAAAAATTAGAGGACGCAGACCGGATCCTCACTCGAGCCAAGGATGAAGGCCACATTCGCTCGTTCATTTCACCACTCTCGATTTGGCCGAACCCAGAAGCCCAACAAGCGAATCTTGCACAAGCCTCCTCTATCGCGAAACAAAGCCAGTCCCTCAAAGAAAGCGCCCTCAAAGCCGGCTTCACCGAAGACGCATTCGTACTCACCGAACGAATCCTGCAACAATGGGACTCTTGGGCCACCAACAATTCAGCCGGCTCGGTAATCTGGCCTCAGAACGAAAGCAGCCGCTGGGTACTGCATCGAATGGCGCTCGTCACTCCGAGCAATGTGTTAGCCGCTGGATTAGTGACTCCAGAACCGGGACATGAAGACGCGCTCCTGGCTCTCTTTCGAAATGGACACACGTTCCTGGTGAATTGGCCGCAACTCGGACGGGAACTTCAACAAGTAGTCCCGAAGGAATTAGTGGTCATCATGGCGGCACTCACAGCGCTGGTCGTGTTCCTTCTGGCGTTTGCGCTCAGGAACGTGAAGGCGCTTGTGTGTTTTGTGCTCACCACTGTGCTCGTTCTGCTCTGTCTCACGGCAGCCATGTCGCTTTTGGACATGAGCTGGAACTTGTTTAATATGGCCGCATTCCTTCTCCTGCTCGGAACTGGAACGGACTACAGCATCCTGATTCTGCTTTCGCTCAAGCGAAACGGAAACGACGTGGAAGCAACCCAGAAGGAACTCTTTTTGGTCATCCTCCTGTGCGCCACATCGGCGGCAACCGGCTTCGGCACCATTGGCTGGGCCAACCACATGGGCCTGGCCGCCCTCGGGCAAACATGTGGAATGGGATTGGCCTTGGATGCGCTTATTTCACTGTTCCTGCTACCCCCCATGTGGAAAGCGCTTAATCCGGTAAAACAATGAACAAATCAATGACATCCTAGACTAACGGTTAGGTAGATTAATTACCGTAAAATAGCTACAGTCAGTAGCAGCGCTAGAGTCCCTTCACCGAACCGATCTATGTCTTCCTCTATAACAATCCGCCCCCAGCCGCCAATCAACCTTTCGGGATCTTTACAAATCAGCGGATCTGTAATGACACCCCCGAGTCTTCCGACTGGCTCCAATTCGTCCGAGGAATCCGGCCTCCCCTCGAACTTAGGAACCATCTCAATCAATACCGGGACTAGGCTAAACATCGATCTTTCCGACCTCAAAAAGCTGACCTCCAACGAAGTAGGTCTTTTGACCCATGATCAAATCGAAAGTTTGGGAACGACTCAAATTGCAGCCATCGGCAGCGGCACCATTCGACTGTTGAAGGAAGAACAAATCCACGCACTTTCTCCGGAACAGCTCAATGCCCTTGGAGGCAAACTTATTACGAGTCTTGGCAGCACCCAGATCGGCGGATTATCGCCTGAACAGTTCGCTAGCCTCGGAACAAGCCAAATCCACGCTTTAAAAACGGGTCAAATCTTCGCTTTGTCTTCCAGCCAAATCGCTGCGCTAGGATCAGATCAAGTTATCAGCATTGGTCCGGATGGAATCAAAGTATTGTCTCCGGAACAATTGGAAAGCATCTCGCCTGAGAGCTTCGCCAGCTTACGAAGCCACGAAATGGGGATTCTCAGTTCAATGCAAATTGCGGGCTTAAATAGCACCCAACTTGCGGCTCTACATCCCGAGCAAATCGCCAACTTAAGCTCCACTGGAATTCGCGGCCTCACAGACGAGCAACTCCAGTCTCTGGACCTCAATCAAATCAAAGGCTTCACTCCACACCAAATCGGGAGCCTTCGTCCCGAGCAAATCGGAGACTTTTCTCCCGAGCAGTTTGCAAAACTGGGCACACACCAAATTCACGCTCTAAAAACCGGCCAGATCAGCGTGTTGTTACCAGATCAGATTGCGATTCTTGGCTCGGACCAAATTCGCAGTCTCGGCTCTGACGGCATCAAAGTATTATCGGCAGAACAACTAGAAAGCATCTCCCCTGAGAGCTTCGCCAGCTTACGAAGCCACGAAATGGGGGTTCTCAGCTCGATGCAAATTTCGGGGTTAAATAGCACCCAACTTGCGGCTCTTCACCCCGAGCAAATCGCTAACTTAAGCTCCACTGGAATTCGCGGCCTCACAAACGATCAACTCCAATCCCTGGACCTCGATCAAATCAAGGGCTTCACTCCACGCCAAATCGGAAACCTTCGCCCCGAGCAAATCGGAGACTTTTCTCCCGAGCAGTTTGCAAAACTGGGCACACACCAAATTCACGCTCTAAAAACCGGCCAGATCAGCGTGTTGTTACCAGATCAGATTGCGATTCTTGGCTCGGACCAAATTCGCAGTCTCGGCTCTGACGGCATCAAAGTATTATCGGCAGAACAACTAGAAAGCATCTCCCCTGAGAGCTTCGCCAGCTTACGAAGCCACGAAATGGGGGTTCTCAGCTCGATGCAAATTTCGGGGTTAAATAGCACCCAACTTGCGGCTCTTCATCCCGAACAAATCGCTAACTTAAGCTCCACTGGAATTCGCGGCCTCACAAACGAACAACTCCAGTCTCTGGACCTCGACCAAATCAAAGGCTTCACTCCACGCCAAATCGGGAACCTTCGTCCCGAGCAAATCGGAGACTTTTCTCCCGAGCAGTTTGCGAAACTGGGGACACACCAAATTCACGCTCTAAAAACCAGCCAGATCAGCGCGTTGTTACCAGATCAAATTGCGATCCTCGGCTCTGACCAAATTCGCAGTCTCGGCTCAGACGGCATCAAAGTATTGTCGCCACACCAACTCGAAGAAATCACTCCAGCAAGCTTCGCGTCATTACGGACTCACGAAATGCGTGTGTTAAGCTCGGTGCAAGTTGCGGCCTTGCATAAGGATCAATTGGCAGCTCTCAGCCCGAACCAACTTGCCAACTTTAGTTCCACTGGAATTCAGGGCCTGACCGACGAACAGATTCACTCCCTCAACACAAGCCAGCTGAGAGGATTCACTGAGAAACAAATCGAGAAATTACATCCCGAGCAAGTTGGCGAATTTTCGCCCGAACAATTCGCAAAATTTGGAACGCATCAGATACACGCACTCACCAGCGGGCAAATAACCGCACTATTACCAACTCAAATCGAAGCGCTTAGTTCCGCTCAAATCAGAGCCTTTGGATCGGCTGGAATTCGTGGATTCTCGCCTGATCAAATTCAAGCGCTCTCGTCAGATCAAGTAAGAGGGCTATCGGCCGAGCAAATTACAGGATTACGGACTAATCAACTGATCGAATTGTCACCCAACGAAATTGGTGCATTACGCACACATCAGATTAACGCCTTAACTTCGGCGCAGTTGGCCGCGTTGGAACCAGACCAAATCAGAGCACTCACCTCCACTCAAATTGGAGCCCTGACTGGCGCAGTGATCCGAAACATCACAAACGAACAGTTGCACGAGCTTAACGCGATCCAGATCAAAGGATTCACCGTCGAACATCTGAACAAAATTGTCCCCAGACAAATTTCCCAGATAGCTCCGGACGCAATCGCGGCCTTGGGAACACTTCAACTCAGATCCTTAAGCACGGCGCAATGCGCATCCCTCAACAGCGCCCAAACGGCGGCACTACATACCGACCAAATCAGCGCGCTTCGGATCGAACAAGTGAAGGCATTAGCGACATCGCAAATCGTGGCGCTTTCCACAACGCAGGTAACTGGATTCTCTGCCGACGCCCTCAATCATGTCGCCCGGATTTTGAAAGCCGAGCAAATCACCGCGCTCACTTCGAGCGAAATTCGTTCACTTACTGCCCCGAGTCTATTGCAGCTTTCCAGCACAAGCATCGCGGCATTCTCCAGCAGTCAAATCACCGCGTTCTTACCAAGACAGATTAATGCGTTCTCAAGCGCAGAGCTTGCCGTTTTCAGTGCTACCCAACGGACGGCATTCACCTCCTCTCAGATCGCGGGCATGAACCATCCAACACAGATCCTTCTGTTTGGTTCACACTAACGAACCTTCATCCATCACTAACAAGGGAGGCCCTGCGCGTTAGCCGGGCCTCTTTTTTTGTCCCTGGGACCATTCATTAGCCGCCCACTGCCGGAATTTCTTCGGCAAACCACTTTTAGAAATACTCTCCGCGGCTCTTGGGGACCGTAAAGGGCCCTTCCATCTGCAAAGTAACGATTCACTAAGATAAAGAGCTGGTTTGTGCTGGAAAACTCAAACCTGATCAGGAAGTGATCACCCGATGCGCTCTTGTCTGCTCACTTCCGTATTCTGTCTCATGTCTACGCTCTCGACTTGGGCCGGCGAATTCACCGTTTCGAGCAACATTTCCTACGGCACAGCAGCCGGGCAATCACTTCTCCTAGATGTCGCGGTCCCAAAAGATGGATCGAAGACACCACGGCCGGCTGTGATATTGGTCCACGGTGGAGGTTGGGTAGAAGGAGACAAAAATGCAGTGCGCTGGTTACTCGAAGGGATAGCGCGTGAAGGCTACGTCAGTTTTGCAGTGAACTACCGCTTGATGAAGGACGCTCAAAATCGTTGGCCTGCGCAACTCGACGATGTTCAGCGGGCGGTGCGCTGGATTCGCGCTCACTCGGCCGAGTACGGTGTCGATCCTAAGAAAATCGGCGCTTATGGGCATTCTGCAGGCGGCCACCTTGTTGCCCTTCTCGCAACGATGGATACTCGGGACAACACGGACCAAGAGTTGGCCGCTCATTCGAGCCGTGTTCAATGTGTTGTGGACATGAGTGGCCCGGCTGAATTACGCCGAGGTTTCCCAAAAACACTCGGTGGGAGAGACAATGGCTGGGTGCAATTCCTTATCGAGAATCTTATGGGAGGAACCATTGAGCAGCGCCCAGAAGCTTACCGTGAGGCGTCCCCCATCAGCCACGTAGATTCCAATAGCGCGCCGTTTTTAATTTTTCACGGCAGGAACGACACCGTGGTTCCTGTTCAACAAAGCGAATGGCTTCACGAAGCGATACAAAAGAGCGGAGGGGTTTCGACACTGATCGTCTTTGATGGGGAAGGACACGAGTTCCAGCAACAGGCAAACCAGGATCGATTCGTGAACGAATTTCGCAGTTTTCTGCAAAAACATCTCAGGCAATAACCTGTGCCCCAAAACGCGGCTGCTGTTTCAGAACGCATCCCTCGAGGTTCACCATGATTCGGGACACGCCCCGCTCCCCGGGAGGCAGAGCCTCGATTAATTCCCAAACGCTGAAATCGATTCGCCTTATTTCGGGGCGTCCGTATTGAAACTCCCTTTACCGATATCCCCGACAGCGCAACGCAACGCCTGTTGCGCCCTGTTAAAATCAACCACCGCGCGAACCCGACTCAATCGCGCACGTGTCAATTCCTCCCGCGCCAGAACAAACTCCAATACCACACCCACCTGACTAGCCTGGCGTTCCGCTGCCAGTTTTGTCATCTCCTCAGCCGCACTCACAGCGCTTTCACTCAGACGAATCTGTTCCTGACAGGATCTCGAGCGCAACGCAGCCTCGACCACCTCGCGCCCAATCGCCGCCTTCATTCTCGCAGTTTGTAAGGTCACAGATTCCCGGCGACTCGACGCCAACTTTTCACGCGTGGAATCGAACAACCCGCCCGGCCCGATCTTCCAACCGAACCCCACAAAATAATCCTGCTGTTCACCGAAATGGCCACTCGCAGAACCCCTTCCCCCGCCCAGCCCGCCGGCATTATACCCAGCCTGCACACTCGGCACCAGCGCCCCCAGCCGCGCCCGCTCTTCCTCTCGAGCTAACCCCGCAATCACCGCATCTGCGGACTTTAACTCCGGCCGCTGCCCTTGTGCTTTCGCGATCAACGAAGACACATCGCTCGTTGACATCACTGCCACCGGAACTAAATCAGCTTTGCCGGGGCGCAACTCTGTATCGGGCGCAAGCCGGAGCGTTTCAGCCAACCGCGCTGCAGCAATTCCCAGCGCTTCTTCTCCCTGCCGTGTCTGGATCTTGAGCCGGGCCAACTGTGTGTTCACACGCAACAAATCGCCGCGAAACGCCGCTCCCACCTGCACTCCACTCTCCAATTGCGAGGCATAACGCTCGGTTACGCCCAAGTCTTCTCCAATCACCGAAAGAGCGGCCTGCGCCCCTAACAACTCATAGTATCGATCCGTCGCTTCCCGTACCGTGTCCAAACGCGCTTTATCAACCCCTTTCCCTGCCGCTATAGCGCGCTGTTTTGCAGCAAGCGCAGAGTAATAAATATCACCCGGCGCCCACTCCACAGTGAGGCCTGCACCACCTCCGTATTGTTGTTTCCGCACGTCCAGAATGTTCCCAGCCACGTCCTGCAACTGTCCCTCGTGGCCGCGATATTGCGCTCCCAAATTCAAGGTTGGCCAGAACCGTTGCCACGCTTGATCCGACTCTAATCGCGCAGTTTTAAACTGTGTACGAGCGGTTTCAACCTCCTCGTTTTTCGCCCCGGCAAGCCGCATCACGGTCGGCAAATCCACGTACGATGGTGCGGCACTCACCACACTCGCAGACAAACAAAGAAGAAGTAATGATTTCATAATTTATCCGGCTCAATTTTTCGTATCGCTCTATTCCTTACTTTCCAGCTTCCGCGGATTTTCCCTTCACTTCCTGCCCATCGACCAGCGTCGTTGTCCCTGCAACAAGCACGGCATCCTCCGATTTCAACTCTGGCACTTCGACCATCACGCCGTCGTTGAATCCAAGTTTCACCGGGGTCTTCACAGCTTTCCCTCCGACATGTTTGAAGACAAAGGCGCTCGTTTTCTCCATCACTAGTGCCCCCACCGGGATCACGGTTGCGTTCTCGTGCGTCTCCACTCCGATCTTCGCAGTGGCGCTCATTCCCGGCAATAACTTGCCTGCGCCATTCTCCATATCCGCTTCCACCAGCATTGTGCGTGAAGGCAAATCCAATGCGCCGCTCACCCGAGTGAGCCTCGATTCAAACGTGTGCCCCACCAACGCGTCCACATTCACCTTTACCGGTTTACCCACCTTCACAAGCGGCGTTTCCATTTCAGTTACTGGAATCTGACAGCGAATTTTTGAACTATCGACCACCCTGAGCAGAGCGCCTGTTGCGGCAGACACAAACGCACCGTGATCAACCGAACGCGCAGTCACCACACCGTCAAACGGCGCCTTGATTTGCGCGAACTCCAACAATGTTTCAGAACGGTCCACGCTCGCTTTAGCGGCCCCAAATCGGGCCTCGGCGTTATCCACCGTTTGAGGCAAAACGAGATCAGGGGATTTTGCACGCGCCTCGCGAAGCCTCTTCAGTTCGATCCCTGCGGCATCCTGTTCGGATTTTGTTTTCAACAAATCAGCCTCCAGTTCGGGCACCTCAATGATCGCGAGCGTTTGCCCTGCCTTAACCACGTCCCCTTTATCCACCGCAACAGACTTCACGTAACCCGCAACACGGGCATGTAAATGAACCTGCTGATACGCAGCCAATGTAGAAGGCAAAGCAACCCAGCGATAAATGGTTCCACTGGAGGGATGAACTACAGGGAGTTCTAACCCCAAAACCGGCAGCACAGTGAACCCCAATACCAGAACAATGTTTCGTAACATACAGGCGTCTTTCGTTCCAAATTTTTGTAAATCCACAAACCCTCTACCGGGATGATTGAGGCTCCTTAATGCCCCCGTACTCTGCAAGAGTTGCATAGGCACCGGCTTGCTTTGGCAATGCACTCTCCGGATCATCCGGATCCAGGGACGCCGAACGCACATTTGTACGGGAACCGAGCACATACATCGCCGGCAATACAAACAGCGTCGCAAACGTCGCAAACAAAAGCCCCCCCAACACAGCTACCGCCAGAGGAGCCGATGAAGTCCCGCCAATGGCCATAGGCACCATACCCGCCATCATCGCGAAACTCGTCATTAGAATCGGACGCACCCGTCCCCGAGCCCCAAATACGGCCGCTTCCTTACTCGCTGCACCAGCCTGCTGAAGGCGATGTGCAAACGTCACCAATAGGATCGCGTTCGAGACCGAAACACCCACCGCCATAATCGCTCCCATGAAACTCTGCAGGTTCAGCGTCGTTCCTGTGACCCAAAGAGCCGCGATAACCCCCGCCAGAACCGCTGGCACCGTGCTCAAAACGACGAACGACAAACGCACGCTCTGAAAATTGGCAGTGAGCAGCAGCAAAATAACCAACACAGCCGCGCCCAATCCCAGCCGCAGACCATTCTCCAAATCCCGCAACGGTTGCAACTGCCCCCGGATCGCCACATTCACACCAGCCGGTGCAAGCACTTCTGCCAAGGCCGCGTCCAGTTGACGTGCAACCGCGCCAAGACTGCTACCGTGAATATTCGCCGTCACAGATACAGTACGCGCCATATTGTAACGGTCATACTGTCCCACAACCGTCCCCTCAGAAACCTTCGCAAAATTCCGTAGCAGGGACGTTCGGCCGGAACCTCCGGAAACAGGCAGATTCAGAAGATCCTCCGCTCCTTTCATCTGACCTAGAGGCATCTGAATTTGCAGACTGTAACTCACCCCCGTTTTGGTATCTGCCCAATAGTTTGGAACGGTAAATCTGCTACTCGCAGTTGCCGTGACCAGACTCCGCGTGGCGTCCACCATCCGGACACCCAGTAATCCTGCACGTTCACGATCCACCTGCACGTCAACACTTGGATAATCGAGGGTCTGCGAGATCTGCACGTCTCTGAGCGTTGGAATCGTCGCCAACTTCGCTCGTAATTGTTCCGCATGAGCGCGGGTGACTCCAAAGTCTTTTCCGCTCACGGCGACTTCAATCGGGGTACTCGCTCCCAGTGACATGACACGACTGACAATGTCTGCAGGCTCAAAGGAAAGACGCACCGCCGGCATTTCCTGCTGTAATCGGGCACGTAGCTTTTCACGCAGCGGTGCCACTCTGAGCGAAGTGCCCGACTTTAACTGGATTTGAAGAATCCCCTCCTCCGGTCCGCTATTCCACTGGTGAATCAGATTCACCGGATAATTCGACGCGTGAACCCCGATCAGCCCCATCGTGATAGCCAGTTGGTCTGCGCCGGCTTCCTCTGCAATCACCGCTAAAATGCGCTGCGCAATTTGCTCCGTTAATTCCAGTCGAGTCCCACTGGGTGCCCGAAACCGCAACTGAATCTGGCCCGCATCCACCTGCGGAAAAATCTCAGACCCCAACCGCGGAGCAGCCGACACGATCCACAAAACGGTTGCAGCGAAATACGCGGGAACCAGAAAAAAACGAACACTGACTAACCCCCGCGTCAGCTTTGCAAACACGCCATCTCCGGTCGAAGCAGCAACCTCATGGCGTCCCCCCTTCAGCCACCAAACGCTCAAAACTGGCAGCAGGGTGCTGGAAAGGACCCACGATGCAAACATGCTAAACCCCACCGAAACCGCCAACGGGGCAAACAAAGCACGGGCCGCGCCCTGCATAAAAAACGACGGAACAAACACCGCGATGATACACAACATCGCGAGGAAACGAGGCATCGCAGTCTCCGTGACAGCATCCAAAGCGGCCCTCGCCACCCCGGCGCCGCGCTGGCGATGCGAATGAAGGTTCTCCATCGCCACGGTCGCCTCATCCACAAGGATTCCAACCGCCAAAGCCAACCCTCCGAGCGTCATGAGATTTACAGTTTCACCGGTAAGCCACAGCCCAAAAAGCGCCGCAGCAATACTGATCGGGATGTTTAACACCACAATGAACGCGCTGCGGAAATCGCGCAAAAAGAGAAGCACCATCAACCCGGTGAGTGCCGCCCCCAGGAGCCCTTCCTTCACCAAATCGCGAATCGCACGCTCCACCCACGGGCTTTGGTCAAACTCGAAGGAAACGTTGATGTCGTCCGGGCACGCGGCCTTGAACTTGGGAAGATTCGATTTGACCAGATCTACTACGCGTAACGTCGAGGCGTCACTGCGTTTCGTAACCGGCATATAAACGGTTCGCCGACCATTCACTAGAGCGATACTGGTCACCAAATCGCTCCCGTCACTGACCTCGCCCACGTCCCTGAGGAATACAGTTCCTTCCGGACTCACCCGAAGTGGTACCGACGCCAGATCCTGGATATTCTTGACCACGGCATTTGTCGGCACAATCGGATAGACGCCACCCGTTGTCAGATTCCCACTTGGACTAATCGTATTCGCTGCGCTCATCGCAGCCACGATCTCGTCTGGAGACATCCCGTAAGCCCGTAGCCTATCAGGCTTCACGTTGATGAGAATAGTCCGGGCACTTCCGCCAAAAGGAGGCGGGGCCGAGACCCCAGGTAAAGTCGCGAACAAGGGCCGCACCATATTGAGTGCGGCATCCTGCATCTGGCCCACTGTGCGATTCGGGTTGTTGGTGGAAAAAACCAGATTCCCGACCGGCACACTCCCCGAATCAAAGCGCGTGACAAAGGGACCAGGCGCGCCGGCCGGCATAAAGGCTCGGGCACGGTTGACGTAGGCCACGGTTTCCGCCATGGCGTTACTCATGTCGGTGCCCGGATGAAACTGCAGTTTCATGATGGAGGCACCTTGGATGGACTTCGACTCTACGTGCTCAATTCCGGTGATGTAGAGGAAATGATACTCGTAGTAATAAGTCAGATACCCCTCCATTTGGAGTGGATCCATCCCACCATAGGGCTGCGCGACATAGATGGTTGGGACCCCAAGCGAGGGAAAAACATCCCTCGCCATGCGCTCAATCGCGAGCCAAGCCCCGAGGAGAAGACTCAACACCAAAACAACCACTGTCCAGGGACGACGTAGAGCGCCGCGTACAAACGAAAATTCGGACATAAAGACGAGGGGGGAGAAACAACGAACAAACGAAAGAGCGATAATTACGACACAATTATCCCCCAATCCAGAAATTACGCCGCCTCTACAAACGGTGTAATTTTACCAAACAATGACCACTTTATACCAAAACCCAACAATTACCCCTACAACCCGCTTATAGCGAAAGGCAATTCCGATAGGTTCATAATAAAAGCATCCGCCCCAGCTTTCACCTTCTCCCTCACTGCATACCCACCGAACCCCACCACCATATCCACATCCCCTTTCACTTCCAAATCGCTCGCACCATCCCCAACCATCACCGATTTGACAGCCCCGAGCTCCTCCCGCAACCGATTTGCCACCTGATTTTTCCCCTTGGTACAAGCCGTGGGACTATCCGGTTCAAACCCCGTGTATTTGCCAGAACCATCAAACTGAAGTCGCACCGCTTCCACTCGACTAATCCCCAAGAAATCGGCCAACGGCCGAATCGCCTGAGTAAACCCGCCGCTAACAATAATAACCGTCCACCCTTCGCGCTGCAAAAGCGCCACGGTCTCCTTGGCGGAAGGCTCTACGTGCTCAATGTATTTTGCGCCGATCGATTCAAGTTCGCTTTGGGTTGGGTTAATTAACTCCAGACGCTTGGCGAAAACAGCCTCCATTGGGGTCCCCCCCTCCATTGCGGCGCGGGTCATATTTTCAACCGCAACAAAAGTTTCCGTACCACGAAGACGGGCAAGTTCATCAATGCCTTCGATGGCACTTAACGTAGAATCACAGTCGAGAAGGAGAAGCTTGGTTTGGAGCACGCCGCACTCAACTGAATGCCGCCCCAGCGGTCAAGATTCGCTTAACGCCGCCGCAGGGAGACGGAACCACACCCTGGCCCCCTTACTCGGCGAGGCACTCGCTCCGACCTCTCCTCCGTGGTGGGCAACGATGTGTTTTACAATAGATAAACCGAGTCCCGTGCTATGACCGTCCACACCTGCGGTACGGCTCTTGTTCGCCCGATAGAAGCGTTCAAAAATGTGAGGTAAATCCATCGGCGCAATCCCACTCCCGTTATCTTCCACACACACAAGGACTCCGGCATCCTCTCTTTGCACATGGACCGACACTGAACCGCCTTTTTGAGGGACATGCTTCAGAGCGTTCTCCAACAAATTGTGGAGCACCTGCTCAATCCGCAGGGGATCCGCCCGCACCGGGCTTAAATCCGAATCACACTCCACTCGTAATTCCACCCCGCGTTCCCGCCCTCGGATTCCCCAGTCCCTCACAAGCGAACTCACACACCGCCCCATATCCATCACTTCCCAGCGAAACTCTTCGCGCCCCGCCTCCAACCGGGCCAACGCCAATAAATCCTCCACCAACGCATTCAGACGCAACGAGTGCTTCCGCAAAATCCCAAGAATGTCCTGCCGGTCAGCCTCCGGCAAATCAGGCATCTCCAGCAAATTCTCCACGTACCCTTGAAAAATCGCAAGAGGGGTCCGCAATTCATGCGAAACATTCGCCACAAATTCGCGCCGTACCTTCTCCAGTTCCTGAAGCCTAGTCACATCGCGGAACACCGCCAACACCCCGGGACGCCCCTTCACATCACTCATCGGAACCGCATGCACTGTCACATGTTTCACACTCCGCCCCGGCACCATCTCCACTTGTTTTTGCTGCCCCCCCCCACTCTCCATCGCCAATTTGAGCAACCGAAAAATCTCAGGCTCCCCTAACACCTCCAGCACCGAACGCCCCACACATGCCCCCCCTTGCGCAAATATTTTGCTAAACGCGGGATTCACCAACCGGATGATCTGTGAGTCATCTGCAACGAGTACCCCCTCTTCCATACTCGAAAGCACGGTTCGCAGACTAAACTCTTCGTGCTCAATTCGCTGCAACATCGAATCACGAACCCCAACCAATCGCTCCAATCGGTTTCTCAGAACCTCCAAGGAAGCGTCCCCCGAGAGCAAAGCCAAGGCTTCCGAACTCGTCCCACTGCCGCTCACCTGCTCGAGCGCTTCCTCAAACCGTTTCAGACGCGCCCGCTGCTTTAAGTAATGCCAACGCCATCCCGCAAAAACGGGCACCGTCACCAGTAAAGAAAGCATCACCCCCATAAAGTTGCCGCTACCTTACTGAAAATCTTCGACCATCCGGTACCCAAAACCGCGCACCGTCTCGATCATGTCTGCTGCTGCGCCCAACTTCTCGCGCAACCGCCGGATATGCGTATCCACGGTACGGGTATCAATCGCGCTTTCATACCCCCACACATCGTTCAGAAGCACATCCCGGCTTTGCAAACGCCCCCGTCGCTCCATCAACACAGTCAACAACTTAAACTCCGTGGCTGTAAAATCCAAAACCTCCCCGCCCACCAACACTTCGTGGCGGACTCGATCCACCTTCACCGGCCCCACCTCCAATTCATCAACCTGCGCCTCCGCTGGCTCGCTACGCCGAAGAACAGACTGCACCCGCAATACAATTTCCCTCGGACTAAACGGCTTCGTGACATAGTCATCCGCCCCGAGCTCCAACCCCACGATGCGATCCACTTCGTCAGATTTGGCGGTCAGCATCAAAATCGGGATCCGGGCAGTCGCAGGCTGCGCTTTGAGTTGTTTAGCCACTTCCAACCCACTGAGCCCCGGCATCATGAGATCCAGAACCACCAGAGCAGGCGATTCCTCCCGGGCCAGTTTTAACGCTCGTTCCCCATCCTCCGCTTTAATCACCTCAAACCCGGCACGCTGTAGGTTTAAATTCAACAGCATCAAAACATCCGGCTCGTCATCGGCGACCAGAATTCGTTTACGGTTCAACTTGGAAGGTGTGCTCATACGGGTCAAAAGGGCCAGTTACGAGGTAGCATGTTCCCTCCCAAACCCGAACCCTCAAGACTCAAGCTGTAACAATCATGTAACAGCAAAATTTCATACCTGCCGTAAGACTGTCTAAATTGGATTGCCGTCCGCCAGTTTCTCTCAAAACTCTAGGCACCCCCATGCCGGCCGCGCCCTCCCCAGAAGACGATCCCGATGCATCCCGCGACATCGCCCTGATGCGCGGTGTGCAGCAAGGCGACATGGACGCGTTTCACGATTTGGTGGAACTTCACAAGAATCGGGTCGCCGGAGTGATTGCACGGATGGTGGGACCGCAATTTGATCACAGCGAACTTGCACATGAAGTATTTGTACGCGTTTGGAAATCTGCGGCACGTTATCAACCATCCGCCCGATTTAGCACCTGGCTCCTGACCATCGCCAGAAACCTCGTTTTAAACGAGGTGCGTTACCGCAATCGTCACGCCACGGTTTCGCTGGAAAACGAACGCCAGGACGAACCCACCTCTGGCTGGGAAATACAGGATCATACCACGCACACCCCCTCCAAAGCCCTGGAAGAAACGGAACTTCAGGAGGCTATCGATCGGGCCATGGAAACCCTGCCGGAAGTCCAGCGAACCGCGATTCATCTGCGCCGCTTCGAAGGCCTTTCCTACGACGAAATCGCTGAAATCCTCCAAACCACAGTGCCTTCGGTCAAAAGTCTGCTTTTTCGTGCCCGAACCCAACTCCGGGAAGCTCTCCGAGATTTTCTAGAGTAGTCGCATTTCCCAGATTTTACCGTAGCCCCGAAGGTGGGAGCCGCTAAAGTCGCCCTCTTCTTCGGGGTTTTGACCCCTTTGAACCCTAAATTGACCCTGACTTTTTAAAATGAGCGCTACTGTCCGTTGGATTGAATCCACCTCGTGGGAACTGGATTTTTATGGCCTGCCCCATCGTATGCCTTGGCCCGATGATGCTGACCCCGAGTTGGCCACCCGCCAGCCCCTAGATCTCGAAACGCTTTTGGAAGCAATCGACCGTCTCGGTGCTGAAGCTGGCGAGCCTTGGACAAGTTTCCGGGCTGCCACCGGTCTCTTTCAGGAACTCTCTGAGTCTCTCGAAGAAGGCGAAATCGTCAGAAGCCAGAGGCTCCTCGAAGAAATCGACCGCATTCACCCCGGTTCTCCCTTCGTTCTTTTCCAACAAGGCAACCTGGCGCGTCTCGCTGGGAACGACACTGAAGCACAATCACACTTCGAAGCAGTTGTCCAAAAAGCCGATAACATCGGACCTGCATGGAGCAGCCTGGGCGCCGTCTACGCACAACACGGCGAACGCGAAAAAGCCGTTCAGGCATTCAAGAAAGC
The DNA here is from genome assembly GCA_037133875.1 of Verrucomicrobiota bacterium. Taxonomy (GTDB): domain Bacteria; phylum Verrucomicrobiota; class Verrucomicrobiia; order Chthoniobacterales; family Chthoniobacteraceae; genus Chth-196. Next base: position 55,969 of record JBAXNG010000030.1, read on the forward strand.
CCTGGAAATTAACGGCAACGATCAACTAGCCCTCGACGGACTCACCGGCTTGCGCGAACTAGTCCGACTCATGCGTCAAACCGAAGACGGCAAACCCGCTCCGGACGCTGTGGGCTACGTCGATCTCCCGACTTTCCGCCAGATGATCACGAGCCAGATCGAAGCCATGGCCGGTGAACCCGACCAACTCGTCGCTCTCGCCGAACAACTCATGCGCGACAATTTGGTAGTCGATGTCGCTTTGCTCGCCCTCGAAAAAGCGCGCGAAGTACGCCCCGATCATTCGCGAACTCTCCTCGTTTTAGCCTCTGCCTATCGCGCGCTCGAGCGTCACGACGATGCCCGCAAAGCTGTCGAACGTTTCGCTGAACTTGAACCCACAGAGGCCGTCGCCTACATGCACCTCGCCCAGGCTTGTAATGCCACGGGGGACACCGAAGGAGAACACGCCGCGCTAACCAAGGTGCTCGAGCTTGACCCGAATTTCCACGCCGCCATCGGTATCTTCTTCGGCCTCACAAACGGCGAACACGACCCTCTCAAAGAAGAGAAACTCGCAAGCTGGGCCTCCGAGCAGAACTCCTGGATGGGCCATCTCATCGCCAGTTCCATCGCCCGCGCTCGTGGCGACGCTGAAGCTGCATTGCGACACGCCGACAAGTCTTTTGCGATTGCCCCAGAATCAGAGGAAGTGCTTCTGCACCTCGCTGCCGTTCTCGGCGAGGCCAAAGAGCTAAACCGTCTGGCCACTCAAATCCGACCTGCTGTAGAAAGCCGCCGCTACAGTGCACGCCTCGATTGGAACTACGCGCAAACCCTCTACTCCCTGGGACTTCGCGACGAAGCCTCTGGGGTTCTCCGCCGAGGCCTTTCGTCTCCCGATGCCCCCGATGAATTCAAAGCCATGGCTTCTGGAACACTGGAAGCTTGGGGCGGTGTACTCACCGGAAGTGGAGTTCCACTCGAACTGCATCCCGCTGGACATGTCACCCGTCCAATCCTCATCGCCCTCGAAGACGGCGATGGCGGAATCGTCATCGGAGCCGGACGTCGTTTACCAACAGAAGGCACGTTCCCCTTACGCGGCAAAGGTGGAGCAACGGTCGAGGTCACTCTCCAACAGGGTGAATCCGACGGACAGCTCCCCCCACGTTCTCTCGGTACTTTCCGAGCTGGCGAACTAGATCAAAGTGAAGGGGCAAAACCCGTGGAATGCCACGTAAGCATCACAAGCGAAGGCCAACTACATTTCCGTGCGGCACAAGCCGGACGCCGTCTCCCTGTCGCCTGGAAACCGCCACAGGCGTAGTCTCTGATCCACTTCAAAACGCCTCTTTTGGCTGCGCCAAACGCGCAATGTCAAAAGGGGCGTTTTTTTGCGTTTTGCCTTCCCGGTTGTACTTGGGGATACGCCTGAAACCGTTGCACTTTGGCACCAAAAGTGCTAATTTATTTACCTAACACAACGATCTACTCCGCCGTTGAAGCCGCCATACGCCATCCCCCTAAGCGTAGGCCATGTCGTTCGCTACGTTCCCCACCCCATATTCTTTCCTGTCATGTCCACCCATCCCAAAATCAGTCCCCTAAGAGCATTTGCGTTAGGTACGCTCTTGACTACGCCTTCGATTGTTTCAGCAGCAGCCGTTACAGGAAACTTCGAAGCACGTCTTTCTACAGGAGTGTTGGTTCAAGTGATGGTAAGCACTCCTGCATCCGATCTCTCTCGAGCGTTCTCCGGTAAAGTGATCTCGGAAGGCGTATCCCAACCCATCAAAGGAACCTTAAAAACAGCCACTGGCTCTTCAGATTCATCCGCAAACCCAAGCGAACTCTCCGCTACCATTTCCGGACTAAAAGAAGTCGCCCCAATTGTCTTAACCTACACGCCTGCCTCCAGCGAGGAAACAACGGCGGAGTCGCTATCAGTCGTCCAATCGAGCGACGACGCCACGCCGACCTCGGCTTTTCCTGCATTCCAAGCCTCGGCAGGACAAACAAGCATTAACAGTGTCCATGCCACGGCCTATCGATTGGATAACACGCAGGTCACCCAGGAATCAATCAACACCGCCATCAGCGCCACGGCTTCCCAAATCGCGGATATCCTCGATGAAACCGACAAAAACAATCCAACTGGATCGTTAATCACAACCAAGTCCGCGATCAAAAGTGCCTCCGATGCTTTAGCAGTAGCAAAAACGGCCAAAGACAAAAAGACCGCAGCGCTGCGAACAGCAAAGCTACCATTCTCAGAATATTTTAGATCGTACGACGCCGCAAAAACCGCTGCAGCCAAGGCCGCAGCAGATCTTACTTCGGCACAAACAAGCGCCGTAAAAAGCATCGAGGAAAGGCTCGTTAAAGAAACCGCTTTAAACGTCGACTCTACCACAGTGACCAGCACTGCCCGGGGCATAATTGATGTTGTTACAAACTCCATTGCAACCCTTCCGTTAGTCGCAGATACCACGCATGGAATCAAAGAAACGGACGTCGCAACTGCAAAAACCTCCTTCAAAGACGCCCTTACCAAACCAAACAGCAAGAGCACCACGCTTGGGCCTGATGACATATCCCCCTGGGAAACGGAATTAAACACCACCATCCAAACAGTAGGCCTAGATCTAATAAGCAACCTTTTTGCCGATCCAGAATATCCGATCGCTTCCAAAAAAGCGTTCTACACAGCGCTTTCAACGATCTTAACAGCCTACTTCGACAAAGCGTACGCCTCGTCTCAAGCAGATGCCAAACTCCTTGCGCTCCACCCAAGTGCTGACTTGTCTACAGTCGATACCGCACAATCGGAACTCGACTCCGCGGTTGCCGAGATCGCCATGCAACAAAATGCATACGACGATGCCACCTTACAAAAAACAGCACTCGAGGCAGAACTAGCGGCGCTAAAGTCCCGAAAGACACTCCAGCAGGCCAATCTGAAACTCCTCGGCTTTCTCGGCTACGGCAATGCCACCATTATCCTCACAGGCAATGCCACTAATTCCAAAGCAGCCACTTCACCTGCCACAGCTGTCTTTGCAGGGATAACGCCGGATGGACAGAAATGGACTTCTTCTTCGGTCATCCGAGTGGATCCGGCTAACCAAACCGAAACTAGCGGCGCTATTTATGTCAATACGCTCGCAGGCAAGTCACCCATCCTGGCGCATTACAACCTCACCATACCCGCAGCCCCTGACCTTACCGCTCCAGCCGCCCCAAGTTCCCCAGCCGAAAAACTTGCCTTTACCTCTAGCTCCACAGATGCCGGCCTCTCGTGGAGTCACCTCACCTGCACCAATATTGGCCCGGCCGTCTTGTCCGCGCGAAGTCCCTCACGCAACTTGTTCCTCGATTCTACCGCGGAAAACCCCACGGCGGATACCAATGTATTGGTTACCTTCGGCGTCACAGCTCCCGGAGATATTCATGGTTTCGGCGCAGTTATCCAAAACACTCCGGACAAGACTCAGAATCTCGTCAAACGCCTGCTCGCGGCAAAATCGGGTACAAGCCTGACACTCACCGCTCCAACCAGCCCGACAGACAAATCACTGCCAAGCTTTGCCGGAAAATACGCGTACACTGGCTCAAGCCCAACCGCCTTCAGTGGCCTCTTGCTCCAAAGTGATGACACGGCAAGTGGCGTACAGGGATACGGCAGTCTCGCTATCGACTCCACGCACACACTGCCAGTCACTATTAACGTTCCCGCAACAACGGGTGAATCACTCGCCCCGCCAAAGACGCCTACTTTAACCGACACCATTACATGGAAAGGAATGAAAGGCAGTGTATTGGAATTCCTCAACCCAGGCCCGGACGCGACCTCGCTCAATCTAAACACAGCTACCCTCATTGACTCCAAAGGGAAAACAGTCGCGACAGGCGAACTCAACTCATCTGGTCACTATTCGTTTAACACCGCTGCCATTGGAAGTGGGACCTATACGGTTAAAATGGATCGCGAATATGTAAGCGGACTTTATTCGGCCACCTCCGCTCCGTTTCAAATCACGCAGAAAACCGTCCCGGCTAATACGTATCAAATGCTGTTGAGCTATAATCAGTTCACAGACACCAAAACCGATACCCGCTGGTCGATACTCCCCTCATTGTCCGATGCCTCAGGCTCCAACCTTCGCGCCGAAGGCAGCCCCGTCACTTGGACATACGCAGAGCACAATTTCGCAGCACTACCTGACGGCAACCCGTATCGCGCCCGTCTAACCGTGACCACCACCAGTACGGGTTCGTTCACTGGCAAACTCGAGTTAATCGAACTTAAGAGCGTCACCGACGAGTTAGGCGCCGCAGCCCCCTCCAATTCAACCAACGCCGAACTCTTCCCTGTAACGGCAGATTACTCGCCAAAAGTTCCCGTACTCAACACGCTGACTTTCAAAGGGGAGCTAGTCTCCCATGCGTTCGCGAGCCCGGAGTACCCTGAATGCCTCTTCGCCAGCATTCTGATCCCCTCGAGCACAGCACCTGGCGCCACGGCTTACCCCCTTAGTTTCGCACTCATCGATGACCCATTAGAGGCGCCCCTCGATCCCTCCACTGGCAACAACAGCAAAGTTCCAATGCTTTTCTCGAGCCTCCGAACTGTACCCTGGAGTGTTTCAACCGAGGAGCCGGTCCTACTCATAGGAAAATCAGTTCCCCTCATCACCACCGCACCCAAAGCGGCAAAGGGCAAGTATACTGCTACAGGCTCCAGATTGGCAGTCGACCGGATGGGAAGCACATTCACATGGGACTACAGTACCGGCGGAGCGACTATTGCCTATGCCGTGAACGGGTTCACTGGATCCGCAAATGTTGGGCTCGATGGTGAAATTCCAATGATGATTGCTCCGCAAAAAATCACCTCGAGTAAAATTAACAAATCCACAGGTGGTGTAAGCCAGCTTGTCCAGAACCTGTACGGATTCATGGAAGCCGGTATGGAAAACAATGAAGGCGTCTTTTTGATAAAGGGACACTCCCTTCAATTCGTGACGGGTTCCGAACTCGAAAGCGACCCCAAGAAAGCGGGTGCCTATCGTTACAACACCGGTTGGGACGCTGAAGCATTCAACACGGCAAACAACGGCAACAGTCTCGGTGCAAAAGCCATGGCACAAGCGATGACGGACGCCTATCAACCTGTCGCACTGCTCACCAATCAGGTCGTGAGTGCCAATGAATACACGCTAACCATCGTCACAAACGACGGAAGCGAAAGTGTACCTTACACGGTAGCATTCACCACCAAGAGCACCGGCGCCGAATTATCGATCGGTGCACTGAATTCAGAAACCAAAGCCGTGGTCAAAGGGCTTAGCAGCACAAACGCCACCGCATTATTTTCGTGTAAGGTGCAATTACCAGGGAAAAGCGCCTCGGTGACGATGCCCGGGGTGTACGTCCGGGACGAAAGCGACGCGACGCTTGTCGCTCGTGGAGCGAGCACTGATGGCGAAGTGATCTGGAAACTCACTAAATCCGCGCCACAAGAAGAGTTTTAAGCTCTCTGAGCAATACCGCCGGAAGCAAAGCTCGGATTTCTGCATCACTCAGCCTTCAATGAAGGGAAAGCCTAGGTGGTCCCCTTGTGGATTTCTCTTGGAGCAAGCAACCCCTAAAAAACTCACTAAAACCTCTTGCGAGATTCATTATCTCAAGTCAATATCCACACCCCTTTCCAACAAAGCTCGGATGGTGAAATGGCAGACACGTACGTTTGAGGGGCGTATGCCGCAAGGCGTGGGGGTTCAAGTCCCCCTCCGAGCACTCTTTTGGAAAAGGGGTCTACGTCAAAGTTTGGGGAGGGGTGTGTTTAATTGTGGATGGTTGGTTTGGGGGAACGTTTAACCGCAAGCTGCGAGGGTCTACGTCAAAGTTTGGGGAGGGGCGTGTTTAATTGTGGATGGTTGGGTTG
>JBAXNG010000031.1:0-59125 GCA_037133875.1 Verrucomicrobiota bacterium
CCTTCGTGAGCCCTCCCGTGTTCGAGCCCACCAAGTCTCCGGCGTAACTCACGTTCTGTCCGTTCGTATCCAACGCGATCGCAGATCCGCTGTTCGCGATCCGTGACGCATAATCCGCCGTGTTACTCGACGTATACTGCAATGTCCCTCCGCCAAATGTAATACTCCCGCCTCCTGCCAAAGCATTGGCGCTACCTAGCGACAGAGTCCCCCTATTGATCAACGTCGTGCCTGTGTAACCATTGCTCCCGCTCAACGTCAGCGCTCCCGCCCCAACCTTCGTGAGCCCTCCCGTGTTCGAGCCCACCAAGTCTCCGGCGTAACTCACGTTGTGTCCGTTTGTATCCACCCCTATCGCAGATCCGCTGTTCACGATCCGTGACGCGTAATCCACCGTATTACTCGTCGTGTGCTGCAACGTTCCCCCTCCAAACGTAATGCTGCCTCCACCTCCCAACGCATTCGCGCTACCGAGCGACACCGTTCCGGCGTTGATCGATGTTAACCCGCTGTACCCGTTGCTTCCACTCAACGTCAGTACTCCAGATCCCATCTTCGTTAACCCGCCCGTATTCGAGCCAACAAGATTCCCGGCGTACAACACGCTTTGTTCGTTTGTATCCAACGCTATCGCAGAGGCGCTGTTCACAATCCTCGATGCGTAATCTTCTGTATTCCCCGACGTATACTGCAACGTCCCTCCGCCGAATGTAATACTCCCGCCTCCGCCCAAAGCATTGGCGCTACCTAGCGACAAAGTCCCCATATTGATATACGTCGTCCCGTTGTACCCGTTGCTTCCGCTCAACGTCAGCATCCCCGCCCCAACCTTCGTGAGCCCTGCTACGTTAGAAGAATCCAAGCTCCCATTCCAAACCACCGAGTTTGCTCCAGTATCCACCCCGATCTTGGAGGTGCTGTTGTGAATACGCGTCGAAATGTCCTGGGTGTTTCCGGAAACGTACTGAACGGTCCCTCCGACAAAACTCAGTGTCCCACTGCTCCCGAAGGCATTATTCGCAAACCCAAGAGTTCCAGACGCAAACGTGGTTCCACCGGTATAGGTGTTGCTGCCGGTGAGAATCCATTTTCCGGTACCGGATTTAACAAGTTGTATCGTCGCGTTACTGGTGCCGTTCGCGATGATTCCTTGGATCGTGTTATCCGCCGTGTTGTTGCCCCCGATGATCAGATTACGTGTGAACGCACTCGCAGGGTTAGCATTGCCGGTCAGGGTGAAGCTCCCATTGGTCAGCACCAACGCCCCGCTACCGTTATTTAGGAACGAGGCATCGTTGTTGATTGTCCCACTCGAAGCACCCAGCCTGACCTGCATATTGCTGGTGGCGCCGCTACCCACATACTCAAAAGTCGACGGGGCATTGTCGAAATAACCGAAACGCACAATCCCGCCCTTGCCGATACTGCTGGCAGTCCCTTGGTCGGCCAGCTTGTCGGCGATGACCGTTCCTCCGCCGATGGTGACCACTCCAGTGAATGTATTGGAACCGGTCAGTTTCCAAATCTGCGTATTCTGGAAGGTCAGATTCACCGTAGAACCGTTATTGGTGTTCTGGATCACCCCGACAAACTCGTTCGTCCCCCCGACAAGGTTGTTGAAAAAAACCGTGGTGGCAGCCGTTCCCGTGTTGGTCATGTTTCCGTTCCAAATCAAATTTCCGCTCCCCGAGTTAGCCAGCGTAAAGCCCCCATTACCGATCAACTGCCGACTCGTGCTGTTAGTGCTGCCGGCGGCGACCTGCACATCCAATGTCGCACCAGTGCCCAGTAGCACCTGCGACCCCAAGCCCAAACCACTTCCTGCGCTGTCGGATACTCCCATGGCAATCAATTTACCCGCATTCACCGTCACCCCCCCAGTAAAGGTATTGGATCCGGAAAGTGTCAAATTTCCCGCCCCAACCTTCGTGAGTCCACCCGTGTTCGAACCCACCAAGTCTCCGGAATACGTCACGTTTAGTCCGTTCGTATCCAACGCTATCGCAGACCCGCTGTTCACGATCCTTGACGCATAATCCGCCGTGTTACTCGACGTAAACTGCAACGTTCCTCCTCCAAACGTAATATTCCCTCCACCAGCCAACGCAGTCGTACTTCCAAGCGATATCGTCCCAGCGTTGATCAACGTCGTTCCTGTGTAACCATTACTTCCGCTCAACGTCAGCGCTCCCGCCCCAACCTTCGTGAGTCCACCCGTGTTCGAGCCCACTAAGTCTCCGGCATACGTCACGTTCTGTCCGTTCGTATCCAACGCGATCGCAGATCCGTTATTAATCATCCGCGCCGAATAATCCCCCGTGTTACTCGACGTAAATTGCAACGTTCCCCCTCCAAACATAATACTCCCGCCTCCTGCTAAAGCATTGGGGCTACCTAGCGACAGAGTCCCCACATTGATATACGTCGCCCCGCTGTACCCGTTACTTCCGCTTAACGTGAGGACTCCACTCCCCATCTTCGTTAACCCGCCCGTATTCGTCGCATCCAACGAGCCAGACAACGTGATGCCGGTCCCATTGCTATCAATCCCCATCATCGATCCACTTCCGGTCACTCGGTTCGTATATGTCGCGTTTGCCGTTCCAGCCTGCAACGTCCCTCCACCAAATGTGATACTCCCGCCCCCGCCCAATGCATTGCCGCTACCTAGCGACAGCGTCCCCACATTGATATACGTCGTCCCGCTGTACCCGTTACTTCCGCTTAACGTGAGGACTCCACTCCCCATCTTCGTTAACCCGCCCGTATTCGTCGCATCCAACGAGCCAGACAACGTGATGCCGGTCCCATTGCTATCAATCCCCATCATCGATCCACTTCCGGTCACTCGGTTCGTATATGTCGCGTTTGCCGTTCCCGCCTGCAACGTTCCCCCTCCAAACGTAATGCTGCCTCCACCTCCCAACGCATTCACGCTACCGAGCGACACCGTTCCGGCGTTGATCGATGTTAACCCGCTGTACCCGTTGCTTCCACTCAACGTCAGTACTCCAGATCCCATCTTCGTTAACCCGCCCGTATTCGAGCCAACAAGATTCCCGGCGTACAACACGCTTTGTTCGTTTGTATCCAACGCTATCGCAGAGGCGCTGTTCACAATCCTCGATGCGTAATCTTCTGTATTCCCCGACGTATACTGCAACGTCCCTCCGCCGAATGTAATACTCCCGCCTCCGCCCAAAGCATTGGCGCTACCTAGCGACAAAGTCCCCATATTGATATACGTCGTCCCGTTGTACCCGTTGCTTCCGCTCAACGTCAGCATCCCCGCCCCAACCTTCGTGAGCCCTGCTACGTTAGAAGAATCCAAGCTCCCATTCCAAACCACCGAGTTTGCTCCAGTATCCACCCCGATCTTGGAGGTGCTGTTGTGAATACGCGTCGAAATGTCCTGGGTGTTTCCGGAAACGTACTGAACGGTCCCTCCGACAAAACTCAGTGTCCCACTGCTCCCGAAGGCACCATTCGCAAACCCAAGAGTTCCAGCCGCAAACGAGGTTCCGCCGGTATAGGTATTGCTTCCGGTGAGAATCCATTTTCCGGTGCCGGATTTAACAAGTTGTATCGCCGCGTTGGTATTGCTGTTCCCGATGACTCCTTGGATCGTGTTGTCAGCCGTATTGTTGCCCCCGATGATCAGATTACGTGTGACCGCAGTCGCAGGGTTACCATTACCGGTCAACGTGAAGCTCCCATTACTCAGCACCAACGCTCCGCTGCCGTTGTGCAAGAACGAGGCATCGTTGTTGATCGTTCCAGTCGACGCACCCAGCCTAACCTGCATGTTACTGGTTCCCCCGTTGCCCACATACTCAAATGTCGACGGTGCATTGTCGAAATAACCGAAACGTACAATCCCGCCCTGGCCGATACTGCTGGCAGTCCCTTGGTTGGCCAGCTTATCGGCGATGACCGTTCCTCCGCCTATGGTGACCACGCCAGTGAATGTATTGGAACCGGTCAGTTTCCAAATCTGCGTGCTCTGGAAATTCACATTCACCGTAGAACCGTTATTGGTGTTCTGGATCACCCCGGCAAACTCGTTCGTCCCCCGGACAACGTTGTTGAAAAAAACCGTGGTGGCAGCCGTTCCCGTGTTGGTCATGTTTCCGTTCCAGATCAAATTTCCATTCCCCGTGTTGGCGAGCGTGAAGCCCCCATTTCCGATCAACTGCCGACTCGTGCTGTTAGTGCTGCCGGAGGCGACCTGCACATCCAATGTCGCACCAGTGCCCAGTAGCACCTGCGACCCCAAACCCAACCCACTCCCTACGCTGTCGGACACGCCGATAGCGCTCACTTTGCCCGCATTCACCGTCACAACCCCCGTAAAGGTATTGGATCCAGACAACAGTAAGGTACCCGTACCCGTCTTGTTGAGCGCAAGCGTTCCGCCGCCCGCCCCGTTCCCAATCGTCCCAGCGACCGTGATCTGTCCCGCAGCCCCCCCCACCGTCCACGTGTTCGTCGCGCCGGAACTGGCGGTCCCACCGACCGCGCTATTCACTATCAGCTGCTGTGTACTGTTGTTGGACCACGTCTGATCTGCCCCCAATAACACACTGCTAAGGGTCGCCCCAAAAGTCAGCGTTCCCCCCAGAGTATTCGATAGCGTTACCCCCCCACCACCCAGCGTCAGCACCGGACTCGCTGTTCCCGCCATAGAAATCGTCCCCGTATTAAACGTAAGGCTTTTTGCCTGTTGCCCGCCCGAAAGTGTCAACGTGCTCGATCCAGTCGCATCGGATCCGGCAGCAAAAATGAGATCATCTGAGACGGTCGTGGTTAAAATCGAAGGAGTCAGAACCCCACTGGTGTCTGTAGACCAAAACGTGTTCACCCCCCACGTCCCACTCGCGACCCCCGCAGTCCCAGCCCCACTTGTAGTCCCGTTCGCATCCCAATAAAGATTAGTGGCCATCACCGGACAACCGGTCACCAAAATGGAAGAGAGTACACAGATCGTGACCAGCTTTTGAAACCAATAACATCTACAGAGAACGCTCACCGGCATCGTTGAGCCTGAAGTAAGCCGGCCGCAGACTAATTCACTACCTAAACGATCGATAACCTCTGCAGAGAGGCCACGTGCATGATGATATGGAAGCGGCTTTTCAATCATAGCTGCGACCAAACTGTATACACAACAACACGCGCATTGTGTATAAAGTTTTTAATTAATTTTAACCTAGCCCTGCCTTGTTTCGATTAACACCACGCAACCTGAGGATGGCGGCCAAAAAACAATCAAGCCATGGACTCTTGCCTGTAGGATCTAAAGGACGGCACGTTTGGGAATGCCTCCGCCCTTAATAGGATCGAACCCACTTATCGCATTTGCTTAGCTACATCATCGGGAAGGTTTCCAAGATGTGAGACAAAGGAATGGGCGTTTAGCGGCAATTTAACATTGCCTACGACGCACATGCTACTCGTCCGCAGTCGGTGCCTCGCAACGCTATTGTTTTGTGTTCCAAGTCATGTTCGGCACGCAGGTGCCGGATGGTGCGGCTATGAGAGCGCAACAGCAGGGAGGAGGTCACAAGACGGCGTCCTTCGACTTTGATTCCTGGGAGCAGCGGGCTGTCACTGATCCCCGTGGCGCAAAAGATGGCCCTCGTGCCCGCGACTAGATCGTTCTTGGCATAGACGCGACTCAGCTTTTCCTCACCGATTTCAGCGATCAAGGAGGATCGCTCTTGCTCGTTGTGCGGCCACATTCGGACCAGAATTTCGCCTCCCAGTGTCTTAAGCGCGGCTGCAGCGAGCACCGCTTCTGGCGAACCTCCGATTCCGATGTAGAGGTCCACACCAGAATGGGGCATGGAAGGAGCAAGGGCGGCGGTGATGTCACCATCGGTGATCAACCGCAGAGCCGCACCCGTGGAACGAATGTCCTCGATGAGTTGCTGATGGCGGGGCCGCTTCAGCGTGCAAACGACCAGTTGCTCCACGGTTTTGCCGAGTGCCTCGGCCACCGTTTTCAAAGTGACAGAAATAGGGTCATCAAGACATGGCGGCCTCAAGCCCTGCTCGATGGCCCGCGACACCTGTGGTCCCCAAGCCATCTTTTCTGAATAAAAGGATGGGAGATGGAACATAGAGCGAGCTTCGCCATTTTCCGCCACGCTCGCCGCAATGACTGAGACGCAGTTGGGAAGGCCATTGGCGAGGTTGGATGTGCCGTCGACGGGGTCAATAGCGATGTCGAAACGTGGGCTTTCGTCCTCCCAGCGCCCCAACCGTGTGCCCACAAAAATGCCAGGGGCATCGTCCTTGATGCCTTCCCCTATAACAACGGTACCCCGGCAGTTCGTTTCATCGAGAACACCATAGATCGCCTCACAGGCGGCGGCATCCCCGGCATTTTTGTCGCCACGCCCGAACCAACGCAGTGAGTTTAAGGCCGCATTTTCGGTGGCACGCACAAAATCAAATTCCAGTGTGCGCTCCTGATTGTCAGTGGTTTGCGAAGTCATCGTAAAAATGATTTGTATTCTCGAAGAATGAGGATGGTGCGTCAGTGTCCGTGTCGTTCACGGCGGTGAGTATGTTTTGGAGAACCAGAGGTGCCGATAATTCGGCATCAATAGGGCGACGCAGACTTTTAGGGTAATGACTAAGCAAAGCTGCTGACTCACTTTTATAGAGATCGAGCCGGCGATTGACGACCTCGTCGCTCGCATCATCGAGGCGGTTCTCTTTAAGGGCTCTCCGTTTCAATCGGTGAACGATCTGATGGCGCGGCACCCCCCAAAGATGCAAGACCATTTCAACCTCAATGAATTCGTCCATCAGAGCAGCCTGTTTTGCCGTGCGTGGAATGCCGTCGAGAACCAGATGGTCTGTTGCCGGATTGAAATGATTATTCTCGACGCAACGCTGGATGTGAGACCGCCAAAGCTGAATTGTCAGAGCATCCGGCACCAGCAATCCCCTGCTTGAATAACTCAAGAATTCCTTGCCCAGCTCCGTTTCGAGATCCAGTGAACGAAAGACATCGCCACAGGCGCAGTGGAACAGGCCAGGAAGCACTCCCAGAGCGCGGCCTTGCGTGCCCTTGCCACTGCCTGGAGGACCAACAAGAAGAATGGAACGATACCGATTCATAATCAAAAACAGCGATGATTCAGGTTAGTTAGGTCGTTTGTAGGCCGAAATCTAAGCGGCTGGTTGTGCTTTGACGGTGACGGTCAGTCCTTGCGCTGAGGCCCCTCGAAAGGAACAGGCCGGCAAGGATCCGAAATTTTGCTTTCATTGCTGTTTGGATTGGTTCGACAGGTTGAAATCAAATGGCTCGCCGTGCGTCAGCAGACCGTAGCGATCACCGATGCCTAGAAGCTTCAGATTGGTATGGAGCATTTGCGGCGGTTGGCAGTTATCGGCGAAAAGATCGTAGTGACAGGGAATCGCAAGCTTCACGTCGAGGCGCTTGGCCAGCATGGCGGCCTCGGCCGGACTTAGATTGCGAAAGGCGGGATTGATTACCGTCACGAGCACATCTGGTTGGTGTGGGGCAACTGCATCGGCGAGCAAGTCATGCCAGCCTGTGTCACCGGTAAAATAGATCTTGGGACCGTTCTGAATCGTCACGAGATAACCGACGTGCGTCAGATCGTCTCCGCCCAACGGAATAGCGAACGTTGCCCGCAGTGTCACATCTCCGAAGACAACTTCACGATTCGGCCAAACCATGCGCAGTTCTTCCTCGGGAATCGCGAGTGTGCGCAGCTTCTCGAGGGCTTCCGCGGGTGCCACATAAGGGCCCCTTCCGCCTGCTGACCGAGAGGCCTTAATGGTTTCCGGGTCGCAATGATCCTGATGGCTGTGTGTCATCACATAGGCATCGACGCCTGCTAACTCCACTGGGTCGAGCGGAGCCGGTATGAGACGGTCCATGTCGAACCCGTGTTCGTCACCGATCGCCTTGCAGGAGTTGCTCAGATAAGGGTCGAGTGCAATGACGTTACCCCCGGGGCTCTTGATGAGAAAACCCGCTTGGCCGAGCCACCACAAAGTGACATGACCCGGAAGGGTTTGGTGTGCGCGGACTTTGTTTAAGGTCAGAGGATTCATGGGTATTTAAAAGTCGCGGCTATATCCAGCAAGCCACCCACCGTCCACAGGTAGGATCGCTCCGTTGATGTAGGAACTTTCCGGCGCGGCCAGAAACAGCGTGGCGTTTGCGATCTCTTCACAGGTGCCGGGACGGCTCAAAGGAATATGGGCCAACAGTCCCTGCACGCGTTTGCTGAATTGCCCGTCCTCGCCGTAGAAGAGCTGTTTCGTGCCCTCGGTCAAGATGGAGCCAGGGGCGATGCAATTCACGAGCACGCCCTGCGAACCGAGTTCAAGTGCCATGGCCCGTGTCAGATTAACCACCCCTGCCTTGGCGGCGACGAATGCGCACTGCAAACGAGCGGGCACAAGGCCCATTACGGAGGCGATGTTGATGATGCGTCCGGACTTGCGTGGCAACATGAGCTTCGCGCCCGCCTTGCTGACGAGGAACAGACCGGTGAGGTCCACCCGCAGGATGCGGTCCCATTCCGAGGCCGGGAACTGATCTATGTTCACGCGGTGGGCCATGGTGTTGATACCCGCGTTGTTCACGAGGATATCGAGTCCTCCAAGACGTTCCTGTGTTTCGGCCATGGCAGCCTCGACACTGGCCTCATCCGTCACATCCATATGCAAGGCGATTGCACCGGGCGTCGTCGAGGCCAATTGACTGGCCGCCTCGAAGTTAATGTCGGCATAAGCAACACGCGCCCCATTTGCGGCGAGCGTGCTGGCGATGGATTGACCGATGCCGCCTGCGGCTCCGGTGATGAGGGCGATTTTGTCTTTAAGATCAACTTTCATAAGATTGGCAATTGAGAGGTATTTTATGACTAAGCGATGGAGAGTCTGTCACCCGACACGAGCGTGCGCGCAATTTGCACGATCCTCGCCTTCGGGCCACGGAAGGCCCAGACCTGCGCGGTATCATTGCAATGGACGCTGCCCGTGCCACCGCCGATAGCGGGGATGTGGTATTCGAGTTCGCTGAATGCGCCGAGCGCGCTGTTGACGTTGCAAGCTTGTACGGCGAAGCCCAGCCGAGCCGGTTCGTCCCAAGGCACGTCCACATATTCGCCCGATGGATTCACGATAAAATTACGCACGACAAGGGACCATTCTCGCCCGCTGCGGTGCAGGTAACCCGCTCGGCCCGTCATCGGCGTCGCCCGGAGGCTTATTTTGTGCTCCCCCTTCTGGCGCATCCGATATCGGACGAGATGGTCGCTGACGATGAGGTCCTCGCTAGGAATAACGCCGACGGTGCTGAAAATGTGCCGCGGTTCATTGCGCGAAAACGTCGGCAAGAGAAGATCACCTCCGTGCGGCATCTGAATCAGATTCCACAGTCCAATCTGTGCCTTGGTTCTCCGGCTTGAGCCCAGGAGCTCTAGTGACGCATGCTGTGTGTAACCCGCATAACTGACCTCGCGCAGATCAATTCCGCCATCGTGCCGCAGTGGGTTGGGCGCAGGACTCAACGACTTGGTGATTTTCACGGAGACTTCAGCCTTCAACCGGGACAGTCGTAGGGTAAGTCTGTTTTCGAGTCTGAAACTCGACTCATTTTCGATCAAGCGGTAGCTGCCCGGGTCCAGCGCGCGCGGCTGTTCATAGCGGTCGACCTTCGGAAAATCCGGGAGGAACACGTCCACCTCGGGGGCGAGCCAGGTGCGGTCCCCGCCGGAGTTGTGCCAGGCGTCGCTGGCATAAAGCGCTCTGGCTTCAGCAGGAGACTCTAAGGCGGGATGCGTCCAGTAAAAGTTATCTTCGCTTTGCGGCGCAAACAGGCCCAATACGCGTCCACCATGCGGCAGCACCAGCACCCGGGTGCCATCAGCCATCTTAATGGTTTTCGTCGGCTGGCCCGCCTTTTTCAAAACATTGCAGAGATGTTTCATGGGGTTACTTAGGATTTGGGGATGTTGTTGCCGCAGGCCATCACGACGGCGGCCGCGATGAGTATGCCCACGGCGAGGTACATTCGGTTTCGCGGCTGTCCAACAACGCCCCGCCATTCACCACTGAGAAACCCTAACGACTGGCCACCCAGCATTTGCGCAGCCTGCTGGATACCGAAACCAACGGACGCTCCGAGAGCGCCGAGCCACCTCATGCCTGTGCCCATGAGAACGATGCCGAGGGCGGTGTTGATGCCGATGATGGAGGCCAGCGCGACCTCTGGCCAGCTTTGCGCCAGCACCCCAAACGACTTGTTCTTTGCCATGAGGTACAGAGGGTAAACGAGATTGATCAGCGCTCCCCCCATGAGCGCGACGGCCCAGACCGCAAACGTGGCCGGAATATCCCCCGCCCCCTCGGCTTTGATCGCCGCCATAATCGGCCCCTGTCCATAGACAAAGGCTAACCCCATGCCGCATGAAAGCAGTCCCGCGATCACTGTCATGACCAGCCCACCCGCGAAGTTGCCGGAAGTCTTTTCATCCTTCTGTAATGCGCGGTCCCGTCCAAATCCCGCGAGCGCTGCGAACACCACGCCGATTAACATCAACGCGACGCCTGCAAGCACCGTCAGCCCAGCTGGCGAAGTGATGTCCGGAGAGTCCTGGAACAGTCCCGATCCTTTGACGACCATCGGCAACGTCACGCCAATTGAGACACCAAGCCCCGTGAGGATCGCCCCGGTCAGCGCCACGCCGATCCGCACAAAGCACAGGCCGCAGAGCACATTCGCGATGCCCCAACCTGCAGCCCAGAGATTTGCCGTAACGAGCGCGCTCACCGGAACTTTCGCGTAGGCGGCCAGCGCATTCGGGCAAAACAGCAGCGTCACGGACCACGGTAGAATAACCAGGCCGGTGAGCATACCGATGAACCACCAGTGCTCGAACTGAAACTTTTTCATCAGCTTCATCGGCCAGGCACCGCTGCCAACAAACAGCCCGGCGATAGTCACAAGGAGGACTCCAAAAAGGGAGGTAGAAGTCATAGATAGACAGATTGAATGTTTTGAGGTGCTTAGATTCCAGGGACATATCCCTTGCCGAACGAGGCAGTGGATTTAGAGCGGAAATCCGAGATGAGAGACATCAGGGCCGTCGTGCCGCCATCCGCCACGATAGTCTGGCCAATTATGAAAGCCGCATCTTCGGAACAAAGAAAAACAGCGAGTTTGGCGATATCCAGCTTTTCGCCCGAGCGCCCGAGCGGCACCAGGTCCGCCGCTGCCTGGCGGGCACCGCCCTCATTGAAGCCGGGGATGGCTTGGTGGTAATTCTCTACCGTGACCCAGCCCGGGGCGATAGCATTGATCCGAATTCCTTGGTGTGCCAACTCCACCGCCAGCGAACGTGTCTGGGCAATCAGGGCACCCTTCGTTCCTGCATAAACACTATGCTCCGGTGCACCCGATACGCCATGGATTGAGGAGATATTGCATACGGCGCCACCACCATGGGTCAACATGTCTTTCGCGATACGCTGTGTGAGGAAATACTGCGCGCGCACGTTGACATGGTAGAGGCGATCGAACTGCTCCGGTGTCACATCGAGAAACGGCTTGTTGAAAGTGATTCCCGAGTTGTTCACGAGGCAGTCAATGCCTCCAAGAAACGCAATCGCCTGCTCGCCGAGTCCAACCGCCGCTTCGATGTCATCGAAGTCCGCCTGGAACGCCTCGCAGCGGCGCCCCAGCCCGCGAATCTCCTCCCGCGCCGAGAATGCACCCTCCTGCTCGTGGAGATAATGCAGGACGACGTCGGCGCCCTGCCGCGCAAACTCCAGCGCGATCTCACGCCCTATCCCTGTGCCGGATCCGGTGATGAGGGCTCGTTTTCCCGAAAGTTTTTGTACTGTGTTCATTGGGGTGTTTTATGGACGGGGGTTAGGCAGGGACTGAGTTGGCCATCTCACTTAGAAGCCAGGCCGCAGGGTTCTCGATCCCTTTGCGCACTGTTTGGAGGAAACGCGCTGCGGGCGCGCCGTCCACGACACGGTGATCGAAGGTCAGACTGAGCGTCATCTGTTCGCGAGCGCCGAGTTGACCATCTTCAAGAATGGTCGGTTGGCGCAAGATCGCTCCGATTCCGAGGATCGCGGTCTCTGGATAATTGATGATGGGAGTGAAGGCTTCGATTCCGAAACCGCCCAGGTTGCTAAGGGTAAAGCACCCTCCTTGCATGTCGGCGGACTTCAAACTTCTTGTTCTGGTGGCGTCAATGAGTGTACGGGACTGCTGGGCTACCTGGAATAAGCTCAACTCGGATACATTACGGATGACCGGAACGAGCAGCCCCTGCTCGGTATCCACGGCGATGCCAATATGGATCGCTTCCGGCAGTAAGATTCGATCACCGTTCCAGCGACCGGCAAGCATGGGATGGCCACGCAAAGCCTTCGCCACGAGTTTAGCAATGATGTCGTTGTAACTCGGCACGATGGTATCTGCACCCGTTGCTTTGAGCTGATTGCGGAGGGCGACCATGTTGGTAACATCGCAACGGCAAGTGAGCGTGACGGGCGCAGAGTTGCGCAAACTGTTCATCATCCGCTCCGCGATGGTCCGGCGCAGGGCCGTCACTGGCACTTCGCGCATCGGCTCCAAGACCTCGCATACAGTAGTATCAAGGATCGAGGGCTGGGTCGCGAGGACATCGCGCTCGCGGATCCGGCCTCCTTTACCGGTGGGCTGGAGTGTGCCTAGGTCGATGCTGCGTACACTGGCAGCCCGTCGGGCACGAGGGCTAGCCGGAGATTCCGCCGCGGGGGGCGTCATGGCAGGCTCCTCTATCGCGGTGCAGATGGGCGCCACCGCCTCAACGCAAGGTGTGGGTGCTGCGACCTCTGGTGCTGCGGCCTCTGGTGTGGGGTCAGCAGGAGCCGCGCCGGAGGGTATCGTCTCACCCGCGGCGAGCAAGTAGCCCAGTACATGACCAACTTTAATGATGTCACCCGGCTTCGGGGCATCCGGAGGGATGCTCAAAATTCCGCCGTCGGTAGATTCGACCTCCTGAGCGGCTTTGTCACTCTCCAGGGTGAAGATAGGTTCACCCTCTTTGACGACGTCGCCGTCCTTTTTGAGCCATTCCATGAAGGTTCCTTCCTCCATGGACCAGCCGAGCCTCGGTAGTGTGATTGGTATGGGCATATAGCGAGTGGTTAGTTATTCAGCGCAAAGATCCCGGATTGCCTGGGCGATGGTGTCGGGATTGGGAACAACAGCCGCCTCCAGAGGCGGACTGTAAGGTGTTGGTGAATGCTTCCCGTTGAGGCGGCGGATAGGTGCATCGAGCTCGTCGAAGCCCCGGTCCGCGAGTTGCGCGGCAATTTCAGCGCCGATGCCGCAATGGGCGAAGTCCTCGTCCACGATGATGAGACGTCCGGTTTTTTTGACGGACTGAATGATGGTGTCCACGTCGAGCGGCGCAACGGTGCGTGGGTCGATGAGTTCTACCGAAATACCTTCTGCGCTGAGTGTCTCACAGGCCTGCAGTGTCTTGTGCACCATCAGAGCAAGCGCAACGACTGTAACGTCGCTGCCTTCGCGAACGATGGCGGCTTTGCCGAAATCGATGTAGTATTCTTCTTCCGGCACAGGTCCCTTCACGGACATGAGCTCGCGATGTTCGAGGAAGAGCACGGGGTCGTCGCAGGTAAGTGCAGTTTTGAGGAGGCCTTTCGCATCACGCGGTGAGGAGGGCACCACGACACGCAGTCCAGGAAAGTGCGCATACATGGAGTAGTAGCTACCGCTGTGATGCGTGGCTGCCGCATGGCCGATCCCGATGCAACCCCGCATCAGAACGGGCATCTTCAGGCGGCCGCTACTCATGTACTGCATTTTGGCGATCTGATTCACGATTTCACCAACCGAATCGAGCACGAAATCGGCGAACATGAAGTCCACCACGGGCCGCGTTCCGGTCATCGCTGCGCCACCGGCGAGCCCCACGAAACCGCGCTCGCAAATGGGTGTATCGCGTACTCGCTCCGCGCCATGGATGGCATAAAGGCCGCTGGTGGTGGCGAAGTTGCCGCCACGCACTCCGACGCCTTCGCCCAAAACAAAGATCTTTGGATTTCGCGCCATCTCCTCGGTCAGGGCTTCGAGTGTGGCCTTCATAAAGGTCAACGGCCGATCCGTGGAGGATTCCGCAGGCAAATCGCGGTGAGGTGCAGTTGATGGAGCCGCATAGACATGATCGGTAGCAGACTCCGCCAATGGGTAGGCGCTGCCTTCGGCAAACTGATAGGCCGCCTCTGTCAGCGCACTGATCTCCTGCTCCACCGCTTCTATCTCCAGCGCAGTGGCGAGATTTTCGTCCAGAAGACGTTTTCTGAGACGCGCGATGGGACACTGTGTCTTCCAGTTTTCGACCTCCTCGCGTGTCCGGTAGCCAAAGTCGCCCATGCCCTCAGCGTGTGGACGAGTGCGATAGGTCTTGCACTCGAGCAGCGTGGGGCCTCCACCGGAACGAGCGAGCTCCAAGGCCCCGTTGGCGGCCGCCTCCACAGCGAGTACATCATTTCCGTCTACTTCCCGACTGTTGATACCATACGCCGCGCCTCGACTCGCCACGCTGGAGTTACCGGCGGAATACTCGAAGGCGATTTCGGTGGCGTACTGGTTGTTTTCACAAACAAACAAAACTGGCAGCTTCCAGATGCTCGCCATATTGAGGCCTTCATGAAAGGCGCCATTGTTCGACGCACCGTCGCCAAAAAATGCAACACCTACATTGCCGGACTTCATGATCTGGGAACTGTAGCCAGCGCCGGCCGCTTGCAGGATGCAGGGACCAACAATGCCACTGGTACCCATCATTCCAATTTCAGGCGCAAAGAGATGCATAGAACCACCGCGGCCACGAGAGCAGCCAGTCTCGCGTCCGAAGAGCTCAGCCATGAGCTGCCCCGGGTCCATCCCTTTTGCGAGGGCATGGCCGTGACCACGATGCGTGCTAAAGATGGCATCATCATTGCGCAAGTGAGCGCACACACCGGCCGCGATGGCTTCCTGTCCGACATAGGTGTGGCAGGCGCCGTGGATTAAACCACGCTGATGACATTTAGCTAGGCGTTCCTCTACCATGCGGATGTTGAGCATGGAGCGGTATAGAGCGAGGGGGGCTGATTGGTTGGTATTGGTACTCATACGGTTTTGGGTTTGAGACGGAGAAAGCTAATGAGGGTGCCGCCGACGATGAAGCAGGCGGCGAGGAACAAGAGGCAGTCGGTTTCGCCATAACCATGCGTGCGCAGCCAGCCGGTGACGTAATTCCCGAGATAGCCAGCAAGGTTGGCGCCCATGTTGATCAAACCGGTGGCCACAGCCGCTGCGGTCGCGGTGAGCGTGAGCGATGGGAGAGTCCAAAACGGAGCGATCCAGAAGAATGCGCCCAGCGCCGTGAGACAAAGCCAGGTCATCTGGGTGCCAAAGCCTTGCCCTGGAATGGTACTACACGCGAGGAAGATGCCGGTAGCGATCATGCCACCCGCAGCGTGCCATTTGCGGTCCCCCGTGCGGTCGGCAGTCTGCCCGGAGATGAGTACGCTCAAGATGCCGCAACTGTAGTAGAGGGCACTGTAGAACAGCGTCATTTGATCAGAGCCGCCGGAGAGATTCTTCACCGTGGTTGGAAGCCAAAAGGTCAGGGCATAACCGCCGCTGTTGCCGATCATCACCCCGATGACCAGTAGCCACACCGCTGGCAATCGCAGCACCTGCCAGACAGAAATTTTGCCGGTTGCCTCCTTTGCCGCAGCCTCGGCTGCAAGAACGCCTTCCAGATAATCACGCTCGGCTTGTGTCAGCCATTTGGCATGACGAGGCCGATCTGTGAGGCAACCGAGAACGATGAATCCCATCAAAACTGCAGGCAGTCCCTCCAGGATAAAGAGCCACTGCCAGCCATCTATACCAAACCATTTCACATCTAGCAGCATCGACGATACCGGTGCACCGAGCGCAAGACTGAACGGCACCGCAACGAGCAGCCCAGAGAGCGCTCGAGAGCGATCACTCTGCACAAACCAGTGCGTAAAATACACGATAATGCCCGGAAAGAATCCCGCCTCCGCAACGCCTAGAATGAATCGCGCCCAGTAGAACTGCGACGGTGTATGCACGAATGCCATCGCCGCTGAAATCCCCCCCCAAGTGATGAGAATGCGCGCAAACCATTTCCGCGCACTCCATCGCTCCACCAGCAACGCACCCGGAATTTCCAGAAAAAGATAGCCGATGAAGAATACACCAATCCCGAAGCCAAACACATCATCCCCGAAATTCAGCGCATCCTTCATGCGCAGTTTCGCAAAGGCCACGTTCGCGCGGTCCAGATAGGAGATGATATACAGCAGGACAACCAAGGGCAGCACACGCCACGCGACTTTGCGGCGAAGCGCGACGGGATCAATGGCAGAGGGATTCATAGGGGGGGGAATCAGCGTCTTGCGTCTATAAAGTAGACTCAGCGACAACAGGATTGGTAAGCGCGCCAATCTTTTCAATCTCGATGGTCACGGTGTCTCCAGGAAGCAGGAAAACCGGAGGCTTCATCGCAGCTCCGATGCCTTGCGGTGTGCCGGTGAGGATGACGGTTCCGGGTAGCAAGGTCGTGCTGCCGCTCAGGAACTCAATAATCGTGGGCACGTCGAAGATCATGTCTACGGTGTTCGAGTCCTGCATCGTTTTTCCGTTGAGGATGGTCTGGATGCGTAACGCGTTCGGATCAGGAATCTCGTCCTTGAGAACCAGACATGGGCCGAGAGGCGCGAAGGTATCGAAGGTTTTGCCTCTACACCATTGGCTGCCGCCGCGTTTAATCTGCCAGTCGCGGGCGCTCACGTCATTCGCGCAGGTGTAGCCGAGCACGTAGTCGAGTGCATTCGCCTTGGAGACGTTCTTGCAGGCCTTGCCGATGACGACAGCCAACTCGCACTCGTAGTCCACTTCATCGCTGGCGAGATGGCGTGGCAGAACAATGTCATCACCGGGATTCTGTACCGCGCCCAGTGATTTCATGAAAAGCACCGGATACTGAGGGATAGCCGCATTGCTCT
This sequence comes from Verrucomicrobiota bacterium, assembly GCA_037133875.1. Taxonomy (GTDB): domain Bacteria; phylum Verrucomicrobiota; class Verrucomicrobiia; order Chthoniobacterales; family Chthoniobacteraceae; genus Chth-196. The sequence continues at coordinate 17,107 of JBAXNG010000031.1, forward strand.
CCTCCGCGTGTTTGAGGTAGTTCAGTCCGATACACAAGATCGCAGTGGGAGCCAGAGGGGCCAGAAGCTTGTGTGGAGTGACGACTTCACCGGTGACCCGGAAGTCGCCAAAAATGTCACCCTCGATAAGGTGGTGGCTGCCGTCGGACTGAAGAGCAGCGTGATGGATGGAACCGGAGATGTCTTGGTAGCGGATGATTTTCATGAGTGAATTTGAGCTAAAGTGAAAGATAATACGGGTGTCTTATTTCTTGGTGTTTGTGCGGGCAGCCTTGACCCATTCAGAGACTTCTTTGACCCGCCGTGTTACGGATGCGTAATCACCGGCCTCGACATAGTCTTTAGGGATTAGTTCGCGCCCAAGGCCGATCGCGCAGGCACCCGATTGGAACCACGCGGCGAGACCTTCCGGCGACACATCTCCGAGGCTCGTGGGCAACAATCTTGTCCATGGCGAAGGCCCGAGGATTTGTTTGGCAAAATTTGGGCCACCCGCAGCCTCACAAGGGAAGAGTTTTACGATTTCGACGCCCAGCTCCTCAGCGACTCCAATCTCCGTTGCAGACTGGCATCCTGGAACATAAGCGAGCTTCCGTCGGTTACAGAACCGCGCCACGCGCTCATTGAAAGATGGGCCGACAATGAAATTGGCTCCATGTGCCGTGAATAAGGCAGCCGTCGCGTCATCCACGATCGATCCGGCACCCAGAATTAGATTCGGCAGATGCCGCTTACAGTGCAGCGCCAGTGCGCTAAACACCTCAATGGCATTGTCTGCACGATTGGTGAACTCGAACACCGTCGCTCCCCCAGCGACAACGGCATCAGCCACGCGGCACACGGTCTCTTCATCGCCATGGGAAAAGATAGGCATGAGCGCTTCGTCGAGAATCCGGTTTAGAAAATCCAGCCTGGTAAATCGGGCCATTTCAGTTTTTGGGTTGATTGTTTTCGCGCATAAATGAGATGGCATCGCGCACCGTTGTCGTGCATCCGGTGAAAGCAAATGAGAGAACGAGAAGGCCGAAGAGCGTATCCTCATCTGAAGGCGCGAGCCGGTGCTCTCGACCAAGGCGGTCGCAAACGAGCTCACGGAGCACTTCGTTCTTCAATGCCACACCACCGGAAAAAACCAGCCTACTCCAGGCCTGCAGGGGAGCGATGCGGGCAGCACAGGTAGCGTAGTTGTTGGCCATGCCGCCTAGCATCGCGCGAAAGAGATGGCCTACGGTCATGTTCTCCTCGCAAAGGTTCAGCACGGCACCGCGATTTCCCATATTGCTCGTGTAGAATGCCGGATTGACTTGCAGACCACCATCGTCGGCACGTGCGGCCTCAGCGTGGATGTAGCTCCATGGGTCACGCAACGTCACGCCCTGCGCCGTCGCAAGTTCGGAGAGCAAACGCACGAGGGCATTAAGCGCCCGGCCAGCGGGGATGTGCGTGATGGTTTTGAGATAACAGCCGTCAAACCAGGGGCGCGTCTGGAACTCGCCAGTCTCCGCTCCCTCTGCGATTTGAATCACGGCAGAGCCTGTCGAAATATTCACGGAGAGCTCGCCGGATTCCAAAAGCGCACCGACCTGCGAGCAATGATAGTCACCCACCGGTGCGAAGACCGGTAGAGAACGGCCCGCATTAGACCACTCGCCGATGACCTCGCCCTGCGGCACAATGCGCGGCCATAATACATCACTGAGCCCCAGTTTCTCCACCACTCCGTGATGCCAGTCGCCTGTGTGAATGTTTAGTGCACCGTGCCCATAGGCATTTGTGATGTCCGAGACGGGTATGGTGCCGCAGAGTTGCGCAGCTACAAAATACGGTAGCGACGCGGGGATTACGCGCAGATCAGGCAAAGCGCGATGCCGTGCGAACCAGAAAAGGTAGTTCAGCGGAACGCCTGGAACACGTTCGTTGCCGAGTTGTTGGCGCTCCTCGCTGCTGATGAGCCTTTCGATCTCGTCGAAGGTGCTCGCTCCAGTGCCAGGCAGCGGCATCATCGCTCTTTGATCCTGCCAAGTGATAAAGCGCGACTGAGCGCGGCCCATTTCATCGCACAGTACCATGCCGTGAAGCTGACTGCACATGAGCACGCCAGCGGCGTCAGGCGCATGCTGATGCAGACGCTCCAGCACCTGGCGCACGCGTTGCACAAAGTCCTGCGGCTCGACCTCGCGAAACATTGGATCAAGCCCTTTCACAAGCGACGGAGCCTCCACCCGCTCAATGTGCGAAAGACATAGTCCTTCTGCATCCAGAACCGCGCCCTTGATGAAACTGGAGCCAATATCGATGCCGATGTAGCGCATGTCAGGTAGCTGGTTAGGGGTTTGACTGAATTTGCAGACTTTCCGTAGCCTTGCGGGTGGTTTTCTCGAACAAGCCAGCGTTGCCGGTCTGCTTCAGATCTTCATCATAAGTTGGAAGCATCTCCTTCATACGTGCACGGCATTCGGAACGCGCCAATAGTTGAGGAAAGCATTTCAGGATCACCTCTCTGGCGATGTTTACCGAGACCGATGCGCCCGGCGAGGCCCCTAGTAGAGCGGCAACGGAGCTATTCGCGTCAGTGAAAACCTCGGTGCCGAAATACACCGCGCCCTGATCTGCTTTCTTCAGAGCTTGAACGCGCACCCCTGCATCGACCAGCTGCCAATCAGTTGTGCGCGCGCTCGGATAAAACTCACGGACAGCTGCCACTCGGTCTTCCACACTTTGCAGACCTTGCGACATGCAATAGCGCACGAGATCAAGATTGTGGAGGCCGGTTCTGACAAGCGTACCGAGGTTGTGTGAGCGCAGGGAGAGTAACAGGTCTGCATGACTCCCGGTGTGCTTCAAAAACTTCCCCGTCCATGTTGCGAAGGGTCCAAAGAGCAGCGTCTTCTCCCCGCCCAGTCCACGGATATCCAGGTGCGGCGCGCCAAGGCTCGGCGATGCCTTGGGCACCATTCCGTAAACCTTGGCATTGTGACGCGAGACAATCTCAGGCTTGGAACAGACCAACCAATGTCCTCCGATTGGAAATCCACCAAGCCCGCGAACTTCTGGTAACCCGGTGGATTGAAGCAGCGGCAGGCTGCCTCCTCCCGCTCCTATAAACACAAATTTCGCGCGATGCACCCGCTGCTCGCCCGAAGCCAGATGGCTAGCGTCCACATGCCATACATCCCCTGCTTTGCTCAGGCTGCTGACACGATGCCCCGTCGCAAGCCCGCAGCCTTCCTGCTGAGCAAGCCACCGCAACATCCTGCGAGCGAGCTCACCGAAGTCCACCTCGGTTCCCGAGTCCATCTTGGTCGCTGCCACTGGCTCTGAGTCGCGTCCCTCCATCACCAAGGGGGCCCAATCAGCAATACCTCGCCAATCGTTCGTGTATTCCATGGATTGGAAAAAGTGGTGCTGCGCCATGGCCTGGAACCTTGCGCGGAGGAAGTCCACATTCTCTTCACCATGCACAAAGCCAATATGAGGCACCGCACGAATGAAGTCCGATGGTTTTGGCACGATGCCGCTGGCGACGACATGGCCCCAGAACTGCTTGGAGTGCTCAAACTGTTCGAAGATATGAAGCGCCCGGCTGATGTTCACCGACCCGTCCGCTTCCCTTGAGGGTGTATAACTCAGTTCACAGATGCCTGCGTGACCCGTGCCCGCATTGTTCCTGCCATGCGAGGCTTCCTGGGCAAGCTCATCGGTGATCTCAAACACCTGGATCTTCATGCGGGGCTCCAGGCATTTGAGCATGACACCCAGGTTCGCAGACATGATGCCGCTGCCGATGAGGATGACATCGGGATCGTCAACAAATGTATGGGAGGCAGACATGACGGGTGGAGGATCTGTGAAGTTTCCTATCGGGTGGAACTCACTCCATTGACGACATTCGGCACCGTCTCGCCGAGCACCGCTTGCAGTGCAATCCGCGCCGCAGTTTCACGCAGGGTTCTGACCGCTGGCTGGCTTGCGGAAGCGATGTGGGCAGCCAGGATGACATTGGGCATCTTGCGTATTGGATGGTCGACGGGGATCGGTTCGGGATCAAAGACATCGAGCGCAGCACCGGCGATACTACCGGATTGCAGTGCTTCAGTGATCGCGGCGCTGTCGGCGAGATCACCACGCCCTACGTTGATGAAGGCGGCGGTGCGCTTCATCTTGGCGAAAGCAGCAGCATTGAAGAGATGCTTTGTCTTCGGTGTGGATGGGCAATGCGGCGAGACAATGTCGCTCTGCGCAAGCAACTCATCAAACGACCCCGCCGCTACCGCGCCGAATGCGGTAATATCATCCGCTGGCACCACGGGATCAAACACCAGAACACGAGCCTTGAAGGCGAGTAGCCGTTTCACAACCTCCCTCCCGATCCGGCCAAAGCCTATAATACCGACGGTAAGATGCTTCAACGAAGACAATGCGCTCAACGGCGTGGCAAGTCCCCATTGGCCCTCGCGCAAATGCAATGCGTTGGGCACCACTTGACGCGTAATGGCGAGAATGAAGGCAAGCGTGTGATCCGCAACTTCGTCGATGCAGTAGTCCGGAATATTACACACCGGAATACCCCGCTCGCGTGCAGCGGCAGCGTCCACATTGTCGTAGCCGATGCCATAGCGCACGATGGCTTTGGCTTTCGTCATGGCGTTCACCACTTCGGCATTCACAGGAGCAAACTGGGTGATCACCGCATCGACATCTCGCACAAGAACGGCGAGTTCAGATGGTGAAAGCTTTTCTCTGATGGAAACAACCGCGATACCCTGAGGTAGAAGAATGGACTCCTCGATACTGAGATCAGGGAAGGTGTAGTCGGTGATAGCTATTTTTGGCATAGTCGTGTGTGTGTTTTTTTTTTGTGCCGATTCCTTGGAAAGGGGTTAGCGTGCAGATGAAGCTAGTGTTTATTCAGGCACCTCCATGGTCGGGAGCCATTGGTGCCACCCGAGAATGTGCTGACTCATCAGGCGCTCGCACTCGTCTGGGGATTTAGTTTTGAACGCCTTCACCAACTCCTTGTGACCGCCCACCGTCGCCTCGCTCATGCCGGGAGTATGAAGTTGTTTCAATCGGTTCAATCGCCCCAACCAAAGCTCCAGCTGACTCCGGAGAGAATGCCACTGCTTGAGCAGTCGGCCATTTCCCGATGCCTCAAGAATTATCTCGTGGAAATCGAGGTCCAGATTGGTGAGTTCGAGCACTGTCGGTGCTTTGCTGGTAGCCTTGATGTTGCCATCGAGACGCGAGGAGTCTTTGCTCAAAGCAGGGGCAGCCAATCGTGCCCCAATAGGTTCCAGTGAGAGACGAAACGTATAGAGTTCCTCAAAGTCACGCGGCGAAAGATCCTTCACGTAAGCCCGACCCGTCTCGCTGAAGTCAACCAATCCATCCCGCTCCAACGCAAACAAAGCCTCCCGCACAGGCACGCGACTAACGCCCAAATCTCGAGCGACCGCGGTCTCCGCCAGCAACGTCCCCGGCTCATACTCACCGTCAATAATCCGTCTGCGCAAAAGTGCGACAGCTTGATCTGAACGAGGCGTGGAAGGCACAGGCAACTCCATGTGTATACACTTTACCAAACTGTATACTGTTGCAAGGTTTTAATTTCAAAAAAGGATTTTTGAGGCACATGTCATTCATGAGAAATGCAGTAGCTAATTTCACTAACCTGCCGCGCCCCAATACCTTTCACTCACCCGTTTCAGTATTGATGGAGACTTCGACTCGGTCCCTCAGGCCGCTTCAAAAAACTAATAGCCCCGCGCTTCGGCAGCTGGGCCCGGCAGGATAAGAACTCGCGACAACCCCACTAGCCGTTGCCGTGTCTTTGCCCCCACAACCTCACTACGTGCACATTTTCAAGCCTTACAACGACCTCCGCGGAGACACTTCCGGCACGTATTAAACTCGGGTTGCGAGCGCATCAGTTACCCAAACATATCCCATTCCATCCCTCTTGCTCAGGCTTTGAATGCCGCGCTCACCTCCACTGCCGTTAGGATCCCCTCGCTTTGCGCGATCGAGCACCCTTTAGGCCGCTGGGTATAGCGAAGAAACAGGCTAACGATCACCCCGCTGAATCTTGGTACCTCTCTGTTTATCTATCAGATACATCGGACCATAAACCGAACCAGCGCAACCTATCAGGTGGAATACATGACCAAAGAAAGCGCTCAGCGCTTACCGTTTGAGGCACCTACGATCCGCAAAATCGTGGATCCCATTCCACCTTAATGACAACCTGTTAGATATGAAGCGCTAACGAGTAAAACAAGGTCACTCTAAAAACACTCAATTTGCGCACAGGCTTTCGGGCGATTAGTGTATACCGTGGATACTGGATTATGAACAAAAAGCCGATCCCCTCTCAACCTGCACATAACCTCGCGGCAGAAGTCGTCGATTGCTTAAGGAAGGAAATTGTCTCAGGCCAGCTTGCTCCCGGAGCCGCGCTGGCCGAGCCAGTCCTGGCTGCGCGTTTTGGGCTCAGTCGCGTGCCTGTACGTGAGGCTCTTATCGAATTGGAGCGCGAGGGGTTGATTCAATTTGAGCCTACCGGCCGTACTAAGGTCCGCACAATAGACCGGAAGGATATGCTCGAGATCATCGAAGCTCGTTCCATTCTTGAAGTCGCGGCGGTACGAAAGGTGACCCTAGAGTGGACTAAACAAGACACGTCGTGGGTGAAAGAGAACATTGCAGCTCAAGCAAAGGCATCCACGCTCGCTGAGCTGAGCCATATTGACATTGAAATGCATCAGTATCTCATGCGGCAAACTGGCAACGAACGTCTCCTGCGGTTGTGGCAAAGTATCCGATGGCAGTTTCAGATGTGCCTAGCCCGAACCCATCGGATGCAAGAGAAGCTCGAGCACAAACCACACCAACATACCATCAACGCGCACAAGCGTTTACTTTCGGCACTTCAATCGGGTGATCCAGAAAAGGCGTCGTCCTTAATGCTGGAGCACATTGAGGGTGCTTTAAAATGGGAGCTTATTGACCGTCCTCAAAATCTTCCCGGGTAATGGCAGCTATTTGGGCTGCGCTGATCGCCGTTGTCACACAACTCCCTGGAATCATTCTCAATAAAGCATCCGAAGCCGGTGCCGATATCGCATTCATCGAATCGAAGGATCGGCCACTCCTTCTGTTCTGCAGCGTCGATACAAAAGGGCTTCCTTATGCGATGAGGATGGGAATCCTTAGATTCATCCTTTTAACGACTTTTGCCGATGCGAGCCCTTTCACTAAAAGGATAATCCCAAGCGATCCGTGAACCGCGCGACATTCAATCATGCCAGACTACGACAACGTGTTTACGGATTAGGGTCGGAACAAAGGATAGGCTGAAGCTTCTTTCTACACCAACCACTCAAGCTTCCACCAGCGAGGCAATGATGTTGCCCAGCGTGGGTTAAAAAGGGGCACGGGTTGAATGAGTTCGAGCCTAACTGTGCATTCCACGCACTACATTCAATCAGATAGATTTTAGGCCACCCCTCCAAGCTGCTTCCTCCACCTACCGAACCTCACCGCTAAGAGATTCTCTTCGGCAATTCACCCGCAGCTTTTGGAAGATGGTTAGGCGGTAATTCTATTTTTCAACGAGCTCGAGGGAATCGATCAGCGCCCTTCCCTTAGTATCCGTGCCGCGGCCCTCGATGAAAAACCAGAAGGTAACTCGAACAATTTGCGCCAATTCGCTCTCCTCGATTTGCCCTCCTCCGGGGTAGACTTTCTGAGCCCCATCTTTCCAGACTTTGAAGGGGGCATACCGAAATTCGGAAAACGGGATGCTGTACTCCGTCCAAACGTCGGTCAGATTAATCCTCGTAAAAAGAACGAATGGTCGTGCATCCGATTTGTTTTGCGGACCGGAGATTGTGACGTAAATTTTTGTTTCGTTTTCTGTTTTGGCAAAGAAACGAATGCCTGAGTATTTCGAGGAGTTGATTGTCCCAGCGGGAAACAATTTTGCGACACTCGGATGGGAGTCAGCGTTATGGAAATCACCGACCATCTCCAATGCGCTCTGGTGTTCCGGGTCAATGGTCCTGACGATTTTTGCTTTTATTTCATTCAGGATGACCGTCTTCGAGTCAATGGAATTGAACTTTTCCAGAACCTTCGACTTTGCTTTTGGGGCTTCTGCGAAGCTTGCCTCGTTGACGACAAGTAATGAAAGAATTGGGAGGCATTTGAGAATCGGGCTCATTGGTCCGCGAAGGACTGGAAGGGAAGTAACGGCTGTATTGGATCGAGATGACATGGACTTCATATACTTTGCGCCAATTTGAATGAGTTCACTTGGAAGAGCTACCGCCCCCCGAAAAGACACAGCGGAGTGTATACACTCGCAATAAAGACGATGTATACACTTTTTCGACAAGCAGACTCTGCAGCTTTTCGATTCACAACACGCAGCATGCTATTGGCGCAGCTGTCCGCAGATCCAAGCCGCAGTCCGGGTTGATATTGGCGCGCCCTGTCGCACTCACATACCCTAGAAAGGTTTCTGTACCGCAGGCAGGACACTCCAAGCAACGTCTTCGTTTGGTTGACTGGAGATCGCTCATGCCCGCAGGCAACATATATATGCTTCGGGACTCTCCCGTTCAGTGACGTATCTTTGCACACATGCCGCAGCTTTCGGTAACCCCGACGCACTCTCCGATTCTCGCCCTAGACTTTCGACCTGGACTTCAATGGCGTTAAAATTCTTCGGCGTCCTTTCCTGAAGAACTCTCACGGGGCTGTATTAGCCTCCTTAATAGGCTGCCATCACTGCATTTGCGTATTCGCTTTCGCGCCCACTCCATTGCTTCCTTTTCGCCCACAATCTTCACTGTGCATATTGTTAATGAAAAAAATCACTTCCTGATCAAACTCTCCCTAAGAGTGTATACAAACTTTGCTTTTACATTGTGTATACACTGCCATTACACCAAGACACCGAGCCCATTCCCCTCGTACGAACGTAAAACAATTTGCAGTAACTGCCATGAAAGCAAAATTTCTCATCCTTGCCGGCCTGTTCCTTTCGAGGGTCCTCAATGCCACTCCTGCGGAGGACACGTTACGTGACCAGTGGTGGACCAAGTTCCAGAGCGAAGCCGCCGCGCTGCCGTTCTCCTTCAAGCTCGACGGCAAGCCCTCCGCCGATGTCCTCAAGGGGTGGAGTATTGAACGTAGCGAACACAAGCTCGACGAGAACCGTACTGAGCTGGTGCTCACCTGTACCGACCCCGCCGGTACCTTGAGCGTACGTTTCGTGGCCGTGCGCTACTCCGACTTCCCGGCCATCGAGTGGACTCCGTATTTCAAAAATACCGGCAAGACAGCCTCGCCGCTTATCGAGAACATTCGTGCTCTGGACGCAAGGTTCGAGCGCAGCGCGCCGGGCGAGTTTTTACTCGATCACGCCAAGGGCAGTCCGACGGAGGCAAGTTCCTTTGAGCCGCGATCCACAACGCTAGGGAAGAAGGAACGCAAGTTCGAACTCGCCACCTCTGGCGGACGCTCCTCGGCCTCTACAATGCCATACTGGAAACTCAACTGGGGTAATGAAGGTGTGGTCACCGCCGTGGGCTGGCCGGGACAGTGGGCGGCGGATTTTGAAAGTATTGGCAACAAGTCACTACGCGTCCGCGCCGGGCAGGAGACGACTCATTTCAAACTTGAACCAGGGGAGGAAGTCCGTGCCCCGCTCATCGCACTCGTGTTCTGGCAAGGCGACGAGTTCCGCGCGCACAACCTGTGGCGGGAATGGGTCCTCGCCCACAACCTGCCACGTGTGGATGGGAAGCTGCCACCCACGCAGCTCGTCGCCTGCGGCTCACATCAGTTCAAAGAAATGATCGAAGCCAACGAGGAGAACCAGAAACACATGATCGACCGCTATGTCGCTGAGCGGCTGCCGATCCGCTACTGGTGGATGGACGCCGGCTGGTATTTGAACGACGGCAACTGGCAAAATGTCGGCACATGGGAAGTGGACAAAAAGCGCTTCCCGAACGGCCTACGCGCAATCACGGATCATGGTCGTACGAAGGGTGTGAAGTCCATCGTGTGGTTTGAGCCAGAACGGGTGACCACCAACAGTTGGCTTTTTGAAAAACATCCCGAGTGGTGTCTGGAGGCGAAGAACCTTCCCGAGAAAATTGCTTACCAGGCCAAGTGGCGCCTCCTCAATCTCGGAAACCCGGAGACCTGGCACTGGCTTGTCGAGCACATTGACAAGATCATCACAGACGAGGGTATTGACCTCTACCGGCAGGACTTCAACATGGACCCGCTGGCATTTTGGCAGGCTCAGGACTCGCCGGATCGGCAGGGCATCACCGAGATTCGCTACGTCACCGGGTACCTCGCCTATTGGGACGAACTCCGCCGCAGGCATCCCGGCATGCTGATTGACAGCTGCGCGAGCGGCGGACGCCGCAACGACCTCGAAACCGTCCGCCGTTCGCTTCCGCTGCTGCGGGACGATTACCTCTTCGACCCGGTAGCCCAGCAGGCGCACACGCAAGCGCTTTCACGCTGGCTTCCCTATCACGGCACCGCCACCAGGTTCATCACCACCTTTGTAAGCCCCACGGCGGCATCCGAAAAACCGGTCGAAAAAGTGGACCCGTATCTTTTCCGCAGCCACATGGCACCGAGCCTGACCGCCTGCTGGGACGTGCGGCGTGGCGACCTCGACTACGAGGCGCTGCGCAGCGTCACCCAGCAGTTCGAGCGCGTCTCACCCTACTATCTTGGGGACTACTATCCGCTCACTAGTTACAGCCTCGGCAAAGACGTGTGGATGGCCTGGCAATTCCACCGGCCCGATCTCGGAGAAGGGATGGTGCAGGTCTTCCGCCGCGATGACAGCCCGTATGAATCCGCTCGTTTCAAGCTGCACGGCCTCGATGCCACCGCAAACTACGAAGTGGAAAATCTCGACGGCGGAAAGGAAACCCGCACCGGCAGCGAGCTGATGGAGCAAGGCCTGACCGTTACCGTCAAAGCGCAACCTGCCGCTTTGGTGTTCGCCTACAAACGAGTGATAGTTGCCGCGGAACGGCGTCCTTCCGAAGACAAGGTATCCTCGGCGGCCGATACTGGCGCATGCCAAGCATGGACGAAATCATTCTGGAACGCAGAAGATCCTGCCCGTTGGCCCATTTCTTTCTCGCTAGACGGCAAGCCTTCCAGCGCTTTTCTCACCGGGTGGAGCGCTCTGCCCGCCGAGCACCGCACCGACGGCGGCAAAGAGACCACGGTTTTGCGCCGTCGCGATCCGGCAACCGGACTGGAATTGCGGGTGGAAATCAATACCTACCAGAACTGGCCGGCGGTCGAATGGACGGCATTTCTTGAGAACGACGGAGGACAGCATTCCCCCGAGTTGCGCGGGTTGCGGGCGGCGGATGTTTTCTTTAAGGGTTCCGAGTTCACGCTGCACGGGATCGAGGGCGATAGTTGCAGTTCCAAAAGTTTTGCTCCCTACGAATGGCAAGCGAAGCCAGGCATGGCCCGGATTTTCGGTCCGGGACCCACCGGAAAATCGACCAACGGGCCCGACGGCTGGCCTTATTTCAACTTGGCCGGCCCCGCCAATGAAGGCCGGATCTTGATCCTGGGCTGGCCCGGGAATTGGTCAGCCACTTTCAGCGCGGAGAACGGCGGTATGCGCTGGCAGGCGGGCCAGGAGAGGTCGGATTTGCGGCTCAAGCCCGGCGAGAAGGTGCGGTTTCCTTCCGCGACTATGCTGTTTTGGAAGGGTGGCGACTGGGAAATCGCGCAGAACCTCTGGCGCCGGTGGTTTCGGGAGGAGGTCATGCCCCACCCCGCAGGCGATCGACAGAAATCGGTTTGGCAAGAACAGACTCTTCTCACCGAATCCCAAATCCCTCGGTTAAAGCGGCTCCTTGATGCGGGAATTAAAACTGACATTTGCTGGATGGACGCAGGTGCCGGTTGGTGGGGCAAACCCGAGCCCCGGCCATTCCCTAAATCCGAAGACCTCTGGCTCAACACGACCGGCCTTTGGGAGCCAGATCCTGTAACATTCCCCAAGGGCTTTGCTCCCTTCGGAGACTGGGCTCGGGAGAATGGCATGAAAACACTCCTGTGGTTCGAGCCGGAGCGCATCGCCTACGCCAACTCCGCGCCCGGAGCCTACGATAGGCCAGTGTTCGCCAGCGAGCATCCGGATTGGTTGCTCCCTGGAGGCTCCCACGGATCCTACTTCAACCTCGGTAATCCCGCGGCCCTGTCGTGGCTCGAAGATCATCTTTCCACGATCATCGAGCGGCAGAAACTCGATTGGTATCGCGAGGACTACAACGGGGATGGGCCCTACAAGGTGTGGCGTGAAAACGACGAGGTCGAGAAGGGGAAAACCGGGTTGCCGCGGGCAGGCCTGACCGAGAATTTCTACATCCAAGGCCATCTCGCGCTGTGGGACACCCTCCGGGCGCGCAAGCCGGGATTGCTCCTCGACTCTTGCGCTTCCGGAGGCAGGCGCAACGACTTGGAATCCATGCGCCGCGCCGTGCCCCTGCTCCGCTCCGACTATGAAATGACCAAGGATGCCGATAAATTCGAGGGCTTCCAAGGGCAGACCTACGGACTCTCCTACTGGTTGCCTTTTTACGGAGGGCTCTCACGCTTCCATGAGCCTTACGGATATCGGAGCTTGTATATGCCGAGCTTTGGGATGATCGCCCCACTGGCGATCACCAAAAAGGCCTACGCCGAATTTCGAACCGTCGCGCCGCACATGATCGAGGGCGACTACTATACACTCACGCCCTATAACCGGGCTACGGACCAATGGATCGCATGGCAGTTTTACACGCCAGGAACCGGCGGCGGTGTTATCCAGGCCTTCCGCCGTTCGGAAGCCGCGAATGAAACGCTCACCGTGAAACTGCGCGGTCTCGATGAAAACGCGACCTACGAAATCGAGAACCTCGATGGCGGCAAGGAAACCCGCACAGGCGCGGAACTCATGCGCGGCCTCGACATCACCTTACGAGAGAAACCGGCGGCGGCGGTACTCGTGCTGAAAGTCATCAAGTAAATCGACTCACGAAACCCACACACATCATCTTGCCTGAAAGGAAAATTATGAAAGCCCCCCTCCCCCTCCTCGCCGCCCTGCTGCTCGCGTCCGTACCCACCATGCGCGCGGCAGATGCACCCAAGCAAAAGCCCAACGTCCTCTTCGTCGTTTTCGACGATTTGAACAACCGCCTCGGTTGCTACGGCGATCCGGTGGCGAAGTCGCCGAACCTCGACCGGCTTGCGGCTCAAGGCACCGTATTCACGCGCAACTTCTGCCAGCAGCCAATCTGCGGACCTTCACGCGCCTCTTTCATGAGCGGTCGCAGACCCGATTCGCTCGGCATCTGGAGCATGACAAAGCATCTTTACGATTTGCATCCGGATGCGGTCACCATTCCGCAGTGGTTCATGCGGCATGGCTACACGTCTATGAGTATTGGCAAAGTACTCGGCGGCTATGGCAAGGAAGCGGACTTCAACAAACTAAGCGTACAGGATCGCCGCACCGGCAGCAAAACGAAGGACGAATTCGCGATGCCCAATGGAGCTGCCTTGCCGCCGAACCTCGCAAAGGACCGCCTCTGCGAGAAACGCGACGTGCCTGACGACGCCTGCTTTGACACCGTATCCGCCAGTCTCGCGATCACCGAGTTGCGCGCACTTGCGAAGAAGCCGGAGCCGTTCTTTCTCGCGCTGGGTATTTTTAAACCTCATTCGCCATACAAGGTACCCAGCCGCTACTGGGACATGTATCGCCGCGAGGACATCCCTGCCATTGAGACACCAGCCCGGCCACGTAACGCGCCGGAAATTGCCTTTCACGCAAACCATGAAATCCTCGGTGAGCCGAATGAACACCGCACTCTTGATGAGGAAGCCAAGCGTGAGATCCGCCACGGATACTATGCGGCGATGAGTTTTGCCGATGCTCAGTTCGGCCGTGTGCTGGATGCACTGGATGAACTCAAGATTCGAGACAACACCATCGTCGTCATTATTGGCGACAACGGCTTTGAAATCGGCGAGCACGACTGTTGGGGGAAGATGACCTTGTTCGGGTGGGACGCGCGAGTCCCCCTCATCATCAGCGCGCCCGGTGTCGGAAAGGGCGGCGTCAAGACGAGTGCTATCAGCGAGTTGATCGACATCTTTCCCACGCTCACGGACCTCAGTGGTCTTCCCTCCCCTGCCCAGATCGAGGGCACCAGCCTCGTGCCTGTGCTGAGGGACCCAAGCGCGTCCGTGAAGTCCGCCGCGCTCACGCAGCATCCACGTCCTGCGCTTTACTGGGGCGGCGGTCCGCAAGCCGTACCGCAGGTGATGGGCTATGGGCTGACCACCGACCACTGGAGCTACCATGAGTGGCGTGACTTCAAAACTGGCGCCGTCGTCGGTCAGGAACTCTACGACGAACAAAACGACCCGCTCGAAACCGTGAACCTTGCTGGCACCGTCGAAGCCGCGGCGCAGATCCCCGCACTTGCTGAACAACTCAAAGCAATCACCAAAGGGGAAAGACGATGAGAGGACCGAACTTTCTACTAAGTGCACTGTTGCTTGCTTCGTTATCGCCACTGAACGCGGCGGACTCTCCTCGCAAGAAACCCAATGTCCTTTTCATTATTTCCGACGACCTCAAGCCGCTCCTCGGATGTTACGGCACGTCCTGGATTCAGTCACCGAACATCGACCGGTTGGCAGCGCAGGGAACTGTTTTCAAGGCTAACTATTGTCAGGTAGCGTTCTGCGCTCCGACACGGTTCAGCCTGCTTACTGGATTACGCCCCGACACGACTGGGGTGTACCTAAATCCCGATAAGCCACAGGATATACTGCGCAGCCTGCGGCCTGAGGTCGTGACATTACCTCAGCTTTTTAAAAACCACGGCTACATCACGCATCCGCTGCACAAGGTCTTTGACGGCCGCACCGTTGATCAAGGGCACGACGCTGCCTCCTGGACGGTGCCCTACGGGCCCTGGGAATTGGCACCCGGCGAACAACCCGCGCCCGGCGGCTATCAGGATCCCACGACGAAAGCTCGGCTTGCCGAGGCTGCAAAACAGGGAAAGCCAGCCTCAGGCCCCGCAACGGAGGCGTGCGACCTCCCAGACAATGCTTACCACGACGGAGGTGTGGCACACACGGCGGCGAAGCGCATTCGTGAGTTTTCCGATAAAGGTCAGCCATTTTTTCTCGCAGTCGGCTTTGTCAAACCGCACCTCCCCTTCATAGCGCCGACGAAATACTGGGACCTTTACGACCGAGCATCCCTTCCGCTTGCTTCGTTCCAAGAACTGCCACGGAGCAGTTCTCACGACCTCGCATTTTACAGCAACTCGGGCGAACTGCGAGATTACTCAGATGTGCCTAAAACAGGAACTATTTCGGAGCAGCAGCAGCGTGAACTGATTCACGGCTATGCAGCGTGCGTTTCCTACATCGACGCTCAGGTCGGCCTGTTACTGCAGACACTCAAAGAATGCGGCGTTGCGGACGACACCATTGTCTGCTTTTGGGGAGACAACGGCTGGCATCTGGGGGAACACGGACACTGGGGTAAGTTGACCAACTATGAAGACGCAGCACGCGTGCCGCTAATCATCTCAGCTCCGAAGTTTCCTGGTGGTATAAGGTCTCTCGCCCTCACCGAGCTTCTCGATGTTTATCCCACCCTCTGCGAACTCGCCGGCCTCCCAATTCCACCGCACGTACAAGGCAAAAGTCTCATTCCGCTGATGCGGGGGGAAGACAAACCGTTGCACGAAGCTGCGATCACGCAGATGAGCCATGGAAAAGGGAAGAATGGGACCATGGGCTGGGCAATCCGAACACCTCGGTATCGCTACATCGAGTGGCGGTCCGCCGACTTCAGTGCAGACATGCCCGTATTTGGAGGCCGGGTACAGACCACTGAACTTTACGACTACCAGACTGATCCGCTCGAACGCGAAAATCTTGAGGGCAAGACCGAGCACGCGACCGTGCTGAAAGAGCAGCAAGCCCTCTTCGACAAACTGCTGCCGAATCTTCCGAAACGATTGGAATAACAGCCCATGAAAAACCCCCTCCCATTGCTCACCACCCTGCTGCTCGCGCCGTTGGCGGTGCTGCACGCTGATGAAGCTCCCAAGCAAAAGCCCAACGTCCTCTTTGTCGTATTTGACGACTTGGACCCCAAACTGGGCTGTTACGGCGACACATTCGCCAAGACGCCAAACCTCGACAAGCTTGCGGGCCGAGGAATGGTCTTCACGCGAGCCTATTGCCAGCAGCCGATTTGCAACCCGTCGCGCATCTCGTTTATGACCGGACGTCGGCCGGACACATTGGGCATTTGGGACATCCCGACGAACCTCCGAGATCGGTATCCCGACATGGTCACGATGCCGCAGTGGTTCATGCGGCATGGTTATTTTGCGCAGGGGATCGGGAAGATCTACCACAACTGGGGGCAGAAAACCCACGGCGACCCAGCGTCGTGGAGCGTGCCACAGTTGATGCACTGGGACGAGCACGACACGGAGAAGCCTTTGTTACCGGCGGGCGCGCCACTTCCGCCGAACTTCGCGAAAGATCCCTTGTGCGAGTGCCGTGATGTGCCGGACGAGGCGTATTTTGACGGACGCATCGCGAACCTCGCGATGGATGCATTACGCGGCTTCGCAGGAAAACAGCAACCGTTCTTCCTCGCGGTCGGCTTCTGGAAACCCCACTCACCGTTCAACGCACCGAAACGTTACTGGGACCTTTATCAGCGCGAGCAGGTGCCCGCGATCTTCCCCGCTGACCGCCCCAAGGACGCTCCCGACATTGCCTTTCATGTGAACCATGAGTTCATGGGCTCGTCGCCAAGGCAGAGAACGCTCGACGAGGCGGCCAAGCGCGAGATGCGTCATGGGTATTACGCGGCCATAAGTTACGCTGACGCACAATTAGGAAAAGTGCTGGATGAGCTCGAAAGGCTCGACCTTGCCAAAAATACCACGGTGGTGGTGATTGGTGACAATGGCCTGCAGGTGGGTGAGCACACCTCGTGGGGAAAGATGACGCTCTTCGATCTCGATGCCCGTGTGCCCCTCATCATTGCCGCGCCCGGCGTAGCAAAAGCCGGCACAAAGACTCGGGCGATCGCGGAGATGATCGACGTGTATCCCACCTTAGTCGACCTTTGCGGCCTTCCCCCACCTTACGGGGTGGATGGCGCAAGCCTGTCGCCGGTTTTGCGCGATCCAACCCAGACAGTGAAGTCTGGTGCCCTTTCGCAGCATCCGCGGCCGGCTCTGTATTGGGGGCGACAGAAGCAGCCGAGTGTCATGGGTTACTCCCTGCGCACGGACAGGTGGTGTTACACCGAATGGCGTGATTTCAAGTCCGGTTGCATCGTGGGGCAGGAACTGTATGACGAGCAGAATGATGCTGCCGAAACGGTAAACCTCGCCGGCACTGTCGAAGCCGCGGCACAGATTCCCGAGCTTGCGGCGCAGCTCGATACGTTGGTGAAACGGCCACCCCTCTCACGCTAATCACTCCATACTTGCTGGGGCAAAAACAATGAAACGAATCTGCACACTTCTATCCGTCTTTGTCGTTCTCTGCACCCATCGTTCCTCTGCGGTGGAAGCGAAGCCCAACATCCTGTTCATCGCCATCGATGATCTGAAGCCTCTGCTCGGCTGTTATGGCGCATCGTGGATCAAGTCGCCTAACATCGATCGACTGGCGGAGCGCGGCACGGTGTTCACGGCGAGCTATTGCCAGGTCCCTTTGTGTGCGCCCAGCCGGATCAGCATGCTCTCAGGATTGAGCCCGGACGCGAACGGCGTGTATTTCAATCCATTCAAAGTGAAGAACGTGTTGCGACGACACCTGCCGGAGGTGGTGACGCTGCCACAGCATTTCAAGAACAACGGCTACATTACCCGTGCGATGGGAAAGGTGTTTGATGGTCGCACGGTGGATGCCGGGCATGATTCAGTTTCCTGGTCACGGCCATTTGTGAATCAGCACCGGTTCGCGCCCTGTGGTCCCGGCGTACGCGGCTACCAGAACCCGGAGACCAAAGATCGGTTGAACGAGGCGGCGAAGGAATCTCCCGCAAAGCCATTGGCGGGTCCACCAGCAGAAAGTTGCGATGTTCCGGACGGCGCATACCTTGACGGGGCCATGGCGCGAACGGCGGTGGCAGAAATCAAAGAACTCGCCCAACAGCCACAGCCCTTTTTCCTAGCCGTGGGCTTTCACAAACCACATCTGCCATTCATTGCGCCGAAAAAATACTGGGACCTGTATGATCGGGCCGCCCTTCCCCTTGCCGCGTTTCAGGCTTTTCCGTTTGGCAGTCCACCCGAGGCGCAGGTCGTCCCCAACTCGGGCGAGTTGAGGGATTATGCAGGTGTCATCAAGAGTGGTTCCATTTCCGAAGCCCAGCAACGTGAGTTGATCAACGGGTATGCAGCTTGCGTTTCGTATATCGACGCGCAGGTGGATCTGCTCGTCAAGGCGCTGGAAGAAAGCGGCATTGCTGAGAACACCATCGTCTGTATCTGGGGCGATAATGGCTGGCATTTGGGAGAACACGGTCACTGGGGAAAATCTACCGACTACGAGGATGGCACCCGCGTTCCACTGATTATCCGCGCTCCGAACGTGGGCAAGGGCGTTCGCTCGTCGTCGCTGACAGAGTTACTGGATGTCTATCCGACACTGTGCGATCTGGCGGGTTTGTCGAAACCGGCGCATTTGCAGGGCAAGAGTCTCGCGCCAATCATGCGCAACCCTACAACCCAAATCCACGAAGCAGCCATCAGCCAATGTTCGACGGTGGATTCTCAAATGAGCCCCCAACTGGTGGGCGGGCAGCTTGACGAGCTTGCCACGATCCACTCGCAAATGGGTTGGACACTGCGGACGCCACGCTACCGCTATGTCGAATGGCGGGAAGCCAAACTCACCGACAAGGAGCACGTCTTCGGCACCAAGGTGCTCGGGGTCGAACTCTACGACTACCAGACTGATCCGCTCGAACGCGAAAATCTTGCAGGCAAGACCGAGTACGCAACCGTGCTGAAAGAGCAAAAAGCCCTCTTCGAGAAGATGCTGCCACATCTGCCGAAACGCGTAGAATAACAAACCGACCACTGAACCCCAATTGCATTCCTGTTGGTAACGCGCACCGTACTCAAACTGCATGCGGCGACGCCTACATCCGAGGATAACGCTGACGCTGCGAAATGGGCTCAGAACAATAAAAACTAACTCCGAAATTTTTTCACCTGCATCGTCTTATGCAGGCGCCGGAGCCCAATCCATACCGCACCGAGCACCACAGGGACCAAGACTCCAATTGTCGCTTCCGTATGGACAATCCATCCGAAGTCTTTGGCGCCTTTCGCCACGTAACCCAATAAACCAACCACGTAATATGAAATCGCCGCGACCGACAAGCCCTCCACCGCTTGCTGCAAATGAAGCTGTTGAGCAGCGCGCGAATTCATCGACTGTAAAATTTGGCGATTTTGCATTTCCTGCACAATACCCACACGGGTTCTGAGCAAATCATTGGTGTTAGCGATCCGCCGTGCCAATGCTTCCTGACGGTTCGCAACCGCATCACAGGTATTCATGGCTGGGGATAAACGCCTATCCATAAATTCTGCTACCATTGGTACGCCTTCCATCCGCTGCTCTCGCAATTCTTCAATCCGCGCATGGACTAAGCGAAAGTATGCCTTTGACGCCGAGAAACGGTAATTATTATTGAGCGAAAGCTTTTCGATACGTGCGGCTAAATGTGTTATCTTTTCCAATAAATGCCGTTCGGAATCCGTTTCAGCATCGATCTCTTTATCCGTCAATGCATGATCTGTGGCTACCATCGTGCTAGCTAAATCAACTAAAGCATTTTCAATGGCGTTTAGTTGCGGTGTTGCACGTTGAGCGATCGGCAATCCTAGCAACGCCATCATGCGATACGTTTCAATCTCCAAAACACGCTGTACCAAGCGCCCAGCTTGTTGCGCGGGCATATCCATATCCCGGATAAGAAATCGACTAAAACCATCCGCATGGACGACGAAATCCGACCATAACTCACCGCCCTGCATTACACAACTGCCGGCCAAAGAATTCCCTTTAAAGAACGTAAGAAGCTCTTTTTGAAATTCATCGGCAGCTTGCCGCCGATCGTCCAAAATAAGATGTGCCGCGACCAGAACTTGCTCTTTCAAAGTACACAGCCACGCTTCTGGAACACACGTCAGCGGCATTTGCCCCATTGCATCATCCAAATCACGAGAATGTGTCTGCCGTTGCGCGAATGTATAGGTTGCAAACTCGGTATGACATTCCCATTTCAAGCGAAAGATCCCAAAATCGCTATAAAAATACTTAGCTTCGACCGCAGGTGCCGCAACACCAAAGTGTGCGCATAATGCGGCGAGTATTTCATGCTGGGTTTCTTGGGCGGAAAACAAACCCTGCCCTCCATTATGCAGATACACCGCCAAGTGTGATACCAATTCGGGGGCTTCAAGCTTCAAAAATGGTCGCGAGTGAATTTCAGCAGCCAATGGCACGCGCAAAATATGATTCAGTTCGAAGAAATTGAGGGGCATAAATTACTTCTCAAGTGAAAGGAGGATATCGACAACGAAGTTGATATTTTCAAACTGTCGAAGGAGGATGCTTGCGCATGGGCTATTTAACTCGTGCACTCACTTCAGCCCACCAAATTATCCGTAATGAATTCATACAAAGGAACGATTACGAAAAATGCGCAGTAAATGCATTTCACAACAACCACAATAAACAGAGTGACCTTAAATCAAAAGGAAACACATTTACTACACGATGGCAAATCACCCCGACAACACAGATCAATCGTCCATTTTTTACTCTATTATTTTCAACTGATAGAATATGCGCATGGTTAAATAGTTTATTTCTTTGCAAACTCCAATTCCGTAGCGGCGTCTAGAAGTTGGATCACATGGAACACCTCATAAGGCCTCTTGACCAATCCGCCAGAGCGCGCCGAGTTCCATTGCATCATGCAAACATGGTTGGAGGTGGCCAGAATGACGGGGTCGCCAGCAGCTTCATTCAGGAAAGAGGCCTTATTTTCCAAAATCCTCCGCGCATTTTCCGGTTTTTGAATATTATAAATTCCACCCGAGCCACAGCAGTCCTTGGCGCAGGGGGCGAATTCCCAATGGTATCCGGTAGCATCAAGCACTGACTCCGGAATGGAGGAGCGCTGACCGTGAACCAAATGGCAGGGTAGATCCACATAAACGCGGGCCCTGGAATTTCTGGGCTTCCTAGCCTTGACACCGATCTCCCCCAAAAAAAACAACACATCGCGAACCGGCATTTCGCCATCTAGCGCCTTGCTTAGGGCCAAACCGCATCCGGCGGAATTGCTTACCGCGCAATCCACATCCAGTTTGGAAAACGCTTGGCGGTTTCTTCCCTGCAGATCCTCCACCCCGCCCAAGCCAAGATGTTCCTGAAACGCCCCGCAACAGCCTTGGCCCTCTGGAATGAAAACTTGGATATTATTCTCAATAAGAACGCGTATGGTGGCGAAATTAATTTCACGGAACATGGCTTCCATGAGACAGCCTGTGAGCAAGGCCACCCGGGGACCAGTGGGACGGTGCCTCTCCATCATTTCCTTGGCATACGAAGCAGATGAATGAAAGAGAGCGGGGTTTCCCCGGAAAACGAATGGATGTGGAAGCAGACCGATGGATCTGAGGAAACGCGCGGGGAGTAGAGCAAGATTGAAGAGCGCCGGATGCAGAACTGCTTTTGCTGCGACACGAAGTTGCAACTTTGGCGAGCACCTTTGTTTCCTAACATGTTCAAGCCGTGTTTCCTCCAGAATTTTTCCATAGGGCACATCGGCCGGACACGCCGTTTCACAAGCCAGACATCCCACGCACTCGCTGGTATAGAAATCAGTCCATTTGTCCTGCTGGATTTTTGCCGCTGCCTCTTCGCGCCACAATCGCAGTCGACCGCGCGGCGAATTGTTCTCATCGCCGGTCAACTGGTAGGTGGGGCAGACCTCCAGACAGAAACCGCAATGCACACAACGGGAGAGCATGTCCTTCTCGTGATCGACATTGGAAAATGTACTCATTTTAGAAATCATGGTTGCTCTCCCCATTCGCGCTCGAGCTCGGCAATCCAGGCAGTCTCCTTAATTTGAGTGAGCGGGGCGACGACATGACGGCTGTGCCAATCACCACCGAGAACTTCTACCAAGGGCGCAAAAGACTTGGAAATGGTTTGCGTGCGAGCCCCCATATTATCAGTCCCAAGAAAATACACATGCACGACAGCGCAATAACACAGGGCGACACAGCGGATATCTCCCATGTTGGCTAATTCCCGCGCCAAGGACACGACACGGTCCGGCGTTGTCTTGAATACCAAATCAGGCAACCCATCCCCTACCGCATTCTGCCCAGGCTGAACATCAACAGACAGTCCATGGCGGAATGCCACACCTTGCATGAAATCCACAAAAACACTCCATTCCTCGTTGGGACAATGAACGGCAACACGTAGCGACGGTGCCTCAGGGCCTTCCAGCCAATCCACCGATTCGAGCCAGTGGAGGTAATAGGAATGCAAAATTGTCCTGACGGCCTCACTGAGTTTCCCGGGAACGCCTTCCAGACGGAAAATGCCGCCACCTCCGGTGTCCGGCCTCAGGCGCAACACATAATCAACCGGATTCCCGTAGCGGTTTCCCGAGCCTAGGAGAAAGCGCAAAATGTCGTAGCCAGTGGTGGATTTCACTACGCGCTCCCCCACTCGCACCATACGTCCATCGGGAAGCCGCCAGTTCATGCCGGTGATGTTATCGCAGTAGGGCCCGAATCTCGACGAAGCAGGCGGAAATCCACTCGAGTTTACCTGCAGAAACAAAGGAGATATTCCATCATGGAGCAGAGGAAACCGGAGTCCGTGTGGGCTAAATTGGGTACGCAGTTCCAGTGGGGTTGAGGATGCCGGCACACAGGAAACGCCATCCACCTCGTCCAAAAAGGCCTCAAACAGCCTTTCTTTCAATAGCTTCTTCATGCTGAAAACCTTCTTTCTGGGAAGACTTTAAGGGGATTGAATTGATGGGTGGGATTGAAAACCCCGGGGATCGCCATCTGCATACGCATCGAATCCGGGCCGAACACTATTCCCATATATTCGGACTTGTCGTTGCCAATCCCATGCTCCCCGGAAAGCGCGCCTCCCACGGCTACCACACGCTCCATCAAGCACTTGCTGATCGCCTCGACTTTTTCGATTTCCTCCGGCTTGCTAGAATCGAACAAAAAGTTCGGGTGCAGGTTTCCATCGCCGGCATGCATAACTGTGGCCACAGGAATACCAGCGCGCTCTGCCTCCTCGTAGATCAGGCCGAGAACTTCAGCCAGAGCGCGCTTGGGAATCACGGCATCCTGAACAAGAAAATCCGGGCTGATCTGCCCCAGAAGCCCACCTTGAGCCTTGCGGGCCTTGAAGAGCTTTTGCCTCATTTCGGGATCGTCTCCAAAAAGAACATCCTGGCTTCCGGCGTCCCTGAGAATAGCAGCAACCGATTCCGCGCGCAGGTCGACCAGAGACGCAGGACCGTCAATCTCGACCAAGATCATGAAGTGGTCCTGGGGAAGACCAACAGCCATCGGACTGGACTCTACCATGGCCACCGAGTGGGGATCCATTAACTCGATGGCCACAGGATATGAAGCGTGCTTCACCAGGCCGTGAATCGCCCTTTCCGTCGATTTCAGGTCTGCATAGGTCGCGCGAAACGTCCAAGCCTTCTCCGGGCGCGGCGTCAACCGTAGCCAGAATCTCGTGAACGCCCCGAGCGTCCCTTCCGAACCTATCATAAACCGTTTCCAGTCCTCCCGCCATGGCCCTCGGCCACCGGCGGGGCCGCCAAAACGATGCACACTCCCATCCGGAAGCACAACCTCCACCCCCAGCACATAGTTGCTTGTCACGCCATACCGGAAACAATGCGCTCCGCCCGCGTTGGAAGCCACATTCCCCCCGATCGTACACACCGGCCCACTGGAAGGGTCTGGCGGGTAGCATAATCCGGTTGGCTTTAACGCGGCGTCCAGTTGGTTCAAATTCACCCCGCACTCAACCTCGCACCAGAGCCCGTTGACATTGATCTCGCGGATCGCCTTCAACCGGGATGTGTGAACCACCACACCCCCTTGAGCGGCAACAGGTCCTCCAGAAAGCGAGGTTCCAGCCCCGCGCAGGCAGACGGGCAACCCGCCCCCGTGCAGCGCACGCACGACCGAGGCAAGCTCCTCCGCGTCGGCGGGAATCACCACAAGATCCGGCAGAAACGTTTTGTAGCCCAGGCCATCCGAACCGTACCCGGCGAGCTGCGCCGCCGAATCGAGGATGCGGGCGCGGGGCGCCGCATTGCGGAGCAGCATAGGAATGTCAGGAGATAACTTCGACACAACGGTTAGTTAGCATCAACCGGAACATTTGGTCAATACCGTTAATGACCAATGATCGATTTTGTTTTTGCATTGGGTGGAATTTTGTCTCATCTCAATTTTGTGACTTTGCTACAGGAATCTGCGCTGGCTGGGATGGGACCTCTTTTGAACGGATTGCGCCGCGGAGACGAGTTGCCGTGCGAAACGGCAATCGCCGACGGGGTTGATGTCGGCCGCACCGTAATCCGCGGTTTGTTGCGCCATCTGTCGCAGCAGGGGTACATCGTGCGCCGCGGGCGCAGTTGGTTCCTTAAGCGACCGCTCCCAAATCCCTCGAGTAGCCGGACCACCGGAGCGGCAAGGCCACGAACGAAAAAGGATCTGGCCAAGGAACACCTCCTGTCCGCATTAAGCAGCGGGGAGTTGCACCCAGGCCAGCGCATCGTGGAATTGACCGTGGCCCGACAGCTTGGCCTCTCAACATCGGCCGTGCGCGAGGCTTTGCTGGAAATGAGTCCTCTCGGTGTCTTTGTCAAAAAGGACCACAGTCACTGGCTGGTGGCCTCTATGGATGAGAAGCAAATCGATGCCCTCCGCGAGTTTCGGGAGATGGTGGAAACTTTCGCCATCCGCCGCCTTTTAGAAAAGACCATGAGCCCGAAAACAGTCGCCTTGTTAGAGGACAACCGCCGTCGCACTGAGGCGATCCTTTCCAACCGCGACGCAACCATCCGCGAGATGCTCGATGCGGACTTGGATTTCCACCGCCTGCTCCTGGAGGCATCTGGAAACTCCCTCCTACTGGAGCGAGCCGGTTTCATTTACATCATCATCGAATTCCAATTGGTGAGCCCCCACTTCAGGATTGAAAACGGACGATTGGGACTCCGCCAGCACCTGCGCATTCACCACGCCATTGAGAAGGGTCGCCTAGACCTCGCGGAAAAATCTTTAATCCACCATCTGCGAGCATCCAACGAAAGCATGTGTTCCATCGCCCGCCAAATGAGGCGGTCGATTCCTGAGGAGTCCGAAACAAATTAGAATCAAGCCTGCGGCGGAGTCAAACAACAGAAACCGTAGCGCTCAATCCAAGCCCGAATGGCCCCTCCTGTCCGGCACATTGCAGAAGACGCCACCGAGGCTCCTCTTAAGCTGAAACTTTGTTGACCACCCGTCCTGTGAAATCCGTGCTGACGCACCGAGGGGGCGGACAAAACCGCCAAGCGGAGGTGCATCAGTTATGCATCGCCAGTCAAAATAAAGCGATTCCACTTTTGCGCCTAAACTCGGGACTAAGAGAGCCTGTTTAGTCACTAAAAAAAACAATGCTGTGCGGCATGCACACGCAAACAACGTTGGTTTCTGCCCACCCTATGGATAAGCCCGCTTTAGCGGATTCCAAGCCCAATCCAAGCTGGCCTGTCGATGCTCCCGGCGGGCGCTTTTACGCCGAATCCGATCCCTATATTCCGCTCACACGCGACGGCTAACTCGTCTTCCTCGCCCAGTTCCTCCACCACAACCAGCGCTGGCAACGCTTCATCCAAACCGGCCCACTCACTTATACCGGCAACCGCGCAAGCAAGATCATCAACGTGCTCGGCACCCCTTGCCTGTTCGTTCTGGCAGGTCACTGACCTAACGCCCACGTCAACGCCCTTCGCAGCCAGGCGCTCAAGGCAAACATACTCGACATGATTTCCACCGTCAGCGAGGACGTCATCCGTTACGCGATGACGCGAATCCTTAAAGCCGACGCACTGCGCCGGCTCTCCACAAAGCGGATCACCCTCATTGAACACTTCCTGAGCCAACTCTGGATCCTCAATATTGATACCACGATGAAGCCGCCTTTCGGCCTTCAACAAGGAGAGAAAATCGGTTGCAACCCGCACAATCCGCGCAAACAAAACCGCATCCATCACAGATAGCTTTATGGCCGGCACCAGACTTTGCCCTTGTCTGAAAGTCACCGGCCGCAAGGAGCCCACCGTTAAACACGGTCTGTCTGGATTGCGTCCGTTGCCGTGCAAGATGCCCCGCACCTTATGCTCTGCATTTTTACGTAATGACTGAGCTTCTGGAAAAGACGCCCTGCTGGGCGAAGCCCAAAACCGCGGCATGCCCGGCTTGCTCGAGCTACATGACAGCCTGAATGTCAGTTTGTTAACCAGCCTGATACAGCGCCGTTGTACATACTACTAGGATGCGAAATATGGGTACTAGTTTCTCGCATCATCAGGAAATGGCGCCCGAGTAGAACGTGTATAACGGACTGATGAAACAGTAGAGCCGGGGGAACGGTTTAGGCCGCATGCATTGGCGCCGAGGCGGATACCACGATCCCGGTGGCGTCCGTTTGCAACCGTGAGACGTTGTATGCACGGATGTTTGAAGGGGAGCATCTTCGTGAACCGAACACGAGTTGGCATTCGTTTCTTGGAGGCGTGGCACGGATAAAAATACGGCCGGGCGGATGAAGGTGTAAGTGGGTTTACAGCACGACTAAAGCGATGACCTTCATGAGAGTATGGTCCCTATGCCCTCGGTTACAGGTTGTTAAGCTATCCCGAACGCTTGGCATGAAGAGCAAAATTGGCGGGTCTATTAACCTACATCTCCCGACGATTGCTGGGCGGAAAGTAGCTGGACCAATCACCCGTTGAGCAGCGAACGGTTCCTACAGGGCTAGACGCGAGCCCTGCCCAAAAAAATACGTTCTCAAAAACGTTCAGTCACCCGCAGTTATAAAATTCCACTCCAACATTCGGATCATTGGTTATTTTCGATATTGACCAATCAGCAAAAAATCTCCAAGACTTATACGCACATGAATACGGCAACCTCCAAAGCTCTGAGCTTCGCCTCGACGAAGCCGCATCAATTGTTCATCGGCGGAAAGCGGCAGGATGCCGATAGTGGTGAAACCTTTGAAGTGCGCGACCCGGGCACGGGCCAGTTTCTCGCGCAGGTGGCCAGCGCCTCGGCCGGGGACGTGGATCGCGCGGTAGCCATCGCACAAGACGCCTTCGTCAACTCTGGCTGGGCCACAATGCCCGCAAAGGACCGTGCAGCCATCCTCACACGCTTGGCCGACCTAATTGACGCAAATGCGGATGTGCTCGCAGCACTTGAATCCATGGACGTCGGCAAGCCAGTGAACCAGGCGGCCGCGTTCGATATTCCTCATGCCGCACAAACCTTCCGCTACTACGCCGATCTGTCGGTCCACGCGCAACGTTCCCGGCCTCACTCGGTAGCGGGATTTGAGTCGCACACACTCCGAATACCCTACGGTGTATGCGGCTTTATCTTCCCATGGAATTTCCCCTTCCTCTTGCTGGGTTGGGGAGTCGCTCCCGCCTTGGCCGCGGGCAACACGGTGGTCATCAAGCCCGCTGAGGAAACACCGCTCTCGACATTATTTTTCACCCAGCTAGCCGAGGAAGCCGGAGTTCCAGCCGGCGTGATCAATGTTACCACGGGATTGGGCAAAATTGCCGGGGCGGCTCTGGCCGCGCATCCAGGCATCAAGCGCATGTCCTTCACTGGTTCACCGGAAATCGGCCGCCTGGTAGCGGAATCATGCGGTCGCAATCTTGTACCAGCAAAACTTGAACTTGGAGGAAAAGGCGCCGCCGTTGTTTTCAACGATGTGGACGTGCCTGCAGTTGCAGAGGCGCTCGTCGGCGCCATCACGCTCAACGCCGGCCAGGTCTGTTGCACAGCGTCCAGGTGGCTGGTTCATGAAGAGATCCTCGAGCCATTTCTCGCCGCTGCCAGTGCCTCGATGTCCCGACTGCGCATAGGCTATGGAAGCGAACCCGAAACCCAAATCGGCCCAGTAGTGAGTGAGAAGCAGCGTCAACGCATTTTGGGATATCTGGAC
This sequence comes from Verrucomicrobiota bacterium, assembly GCA_037133875.1. GTDB lineage: Bacteria > Verrucomicrobiota > Verrucomicrobiia > Chthoniobacterales > Chthoniobacteraceae > Chth-196. The sequence goes on from JBAXNG010000031.1 coordinate 45,544, forward strand.
AAGGGCGCGAGCGCCGGGGCGAAAATTGTTCTGGCCGGCGGCCCTGCCAAGGTGAACGGCCACGAGGAGGGTTTTTACGTTAAACCGGCCTTGTTGGTGGGCGGCCCCGACAATCCGTGTTGCCTTGAGGAAATCTTCGGCCCTGTCGCATATGTTCTGCCGTTCCGCACTGAGCAAGAAGCCGTGCAGTTGGTCAACAGGTCCAACTATGGTCTAGCCAATAGTGTCTGGACCACGGATTTGAATCGCGCCAACCGTGTCGCCGAAGCCCTGGTGGCGGGCAATAGCTGGATCAATGCCCACAATGTCTTCGCTCACGGAATTCCTTACGGCGGATGTAATATGAGCGGCTGCGGTGGCGGTGTTCTCGGTCCGGAAACCTTGGACGACTACCTGCGCCCTCAGTCCATCGTGCGTCCCTTTTAAAACCTACAATCCCATGACAGACCCAACCAAATTGTTCAGCCTGAAAGGTAAAGTTGCCGTTGTAACCGGGGCCGGTTCCGGAATCGGTGCGGCCATCGCCGAATGTCTGGCGGCAGCAGGCGCACTCGTCTATGTGGCGGATTGCAACGCCACCGCCGCCGAGGAAACGAAACTTCGGATCGGCCAACAGGGAGGAGAGACGAAAAGCGCAATCCTTGATGTCACGGATGATTCCGCCTGCCAGGGTTTGATTGAGCGGATTGTCTCGGAAAATGATGGTCGTTGCGATGTGTTGGTCAACAACGCGGGGGTTGGACATGTGGGAACCATTCTTACGACGGATCCAGACGTCTTGGAACGCCTTTGGCAGGTGAATGTCCGCGGAGCGTATTCCCTCAGCCGTGCTGTGCTGCCACCCATGATTGCGCGCGGAAGCGGATCTATCATTAACCTGGGATCCGTCGCCGCTCTGATCGGCATGGAATCACGATTTGCCTACACTGTTTCTAAGCACGCCATCATGGGAATGACCCGGGCCATGGCCCTCGACCACGGCCCCGCAGGTGTTCGCATCAACTGCATCTGCCCAGGTCGGACACAAACACCTTTCGTGGAACAACGACTTCGCGAGTATGCGGAGCCCGAGGTTTTCATGAGCCAAATGGTAGCGCCGCATGCCTTGAAGCGGCTGGCGCAACCTTGGGAAATCGCAGCGGCCGCTCTTTACCTAGCCAGCGATGCCTCTGCAAATGTGACCGGAAGTGCGCTCTCCGTGGATGGAGGTTACACCGCCGGAAAATAGATAGATCAGGTTAACCATTGAGGCTCACATAACACAGTGACGCCCACCGAGCGGATAGTTTTGCGAGCAACCGTGTAAGCATTTTGAGCAGCTTAAAAAACAATATGAAAATAATACGCTACCAAAACGAAAACCATGAAATCGGTTATGCTTCCCTACTGCCTGACGGCACAGCGAAGCGAATTTCCGGGGATATTTTCGGAACTTTTGAAGTTACCGGACAAGTTGTTTACCCCAAGAAGATTCTTGCCCCCATTACTCCGGTTAACATGTTGTGCATTGGGTTGAACTACCGCCATCACGCCGAGGAAAGCAATGTGCCCGTTCCCGAGCGCCCAGTTCTTTTTCTCAAGGCCACTTCGACTGTGCAGAATCCCGGCGACCCGATCGTGCTGCCGCGCCATCTCAGAAGTGATGAAGTGGACTACGAATGTGAACTAGCGGTTGTTATTGGCAAGGAGTGCAAAAATGTCTCCCGCGAAAAAGCCCTCGACTATGTACTCGGCTACACATGCGCGAATGATGTCAGTGCCCGTGATTGGCAAATCAAATGGGGTGGCAGCCAATGGTGCCGAGGGAAGACATTCGACACTTTCGCCCCGCTCGGTCCCTGTCTCGTTTTGAAAGACGAGATTCCTGATCCAGCGGAACTCAAAATCCGAACTCTGCTGAATGGCAAAGTTATGCAGGATTGGCATTGCGACGACTTCATTTTCGATGTTCCGACGATCATTTCGTTTTTGAGCGGCAGTACAACATTGCTTCCCGGAACTGTGATCCTCACCGGAACACCCCACGGAGTCGGGTTTGCACGCAAACCGCCAGTTTTTCTCCAGCCAGGCGATTCCGTGACCATCGAAATCGATCGAATCGGTGCATTAACAAACCCCGTCATTTCGGAGGTGATCTAAATGTCGGTCTGTTTAATCACCGGAGGCGCGGGCAACCTCGCGTGCCAGTTGAGTTGGACACTCGCGGAAAAATTCGAACGAATCTTGTTGTTCGACCGCGCGACGGCACCCACGGGAAAAATCTCGCCGGTATCCGAATTTGTGCAAGGCGACTTGCTCAACGAGCAGCAAATCGTTGAGCTGTTTAAAGAGCACAAACCCACCGCTGTGATTCATTTGGCTTCCCTGCTCTCGGGAAGCTGTGAGCAGGATCGTTCTTTGGCTTGGAACGTGAATATGGACGGCACGTTCTCCCTGTTCGAAACCGCTCTGCGCCACGGGATGCCCAAAGTGTTGTTTGCCAGTTCGGTGGCGGCGTTCGGTGGGCCATTGCCCGATGTTCTTACGGATGATACGCCCCAATGGCCAGAAACCCTCTACGGTGTCACAAAAATGGCGGTGGAGAGGCTCGGATGCTATTATCACAAGCGGCACGGACTGGACTTCCGTTGCATTCGTTTGCCGATCACGATATCGCGACACGCTCCGCGCGGCGCGGCGAGCGCCCTAGTCTCTCATGCGTTTATCGAAGCCGTCCACTCGGGCAAATTTGTTTTCGCGGCCCGTCCGGAAACAAAACTCGCGGCCATTTATGTGCGCGATTTACTACGGGGATTCGGTGATCTCCTTTCGGCTCCGGAGTCCACACTCACCCGCCGCGTCTATAATATCGGTGGATTCAGCACAACACCTGACGAGATCGCTGCAGCCATCAAAAACCGTCTACCTCAGGCCTCGCTGGAGTTTTGCCCGGACGACGCGGTAGACAGCGTCTTGAGGGCGTGGCCGGGGACCATTGACGACTCGGCCGCGCGCCAGGACTGGCAGTGGCGGCCCGAGTGGAATATCGACCGCACGGCCGACGATTTCCTGACCCTCCTGAAGGCGGAAACGCACACAAAGTGATCGAAGAAAACAAACCTCCACATTCCACAAAGATGCACCAAAACTACTCACGACTTGTTGCGCTCGCCGCGGAAAGCCAATCTCGTGGCCGGGATCCTTTCTTGGCGACCAAGCACGATATCGCGCTCGCCCGGCTCTACAGTTATGCTTTCCGGCGGCATGTGATCGGGGCATTCCATGCCACGCGGCAGGAGCTTCTCGCTATGGAATTCGCCGATTCACGAGCCGAACATCGCCTGGCCGCTCTCCAGGTTACCCGTGCGCAAGATTCTCTGCTAGACCTTGCAAATCGTTCGATGGATGCCATCGAGAACGATGCACGGGCGCTTATCTCGACCTTCCACTTTTATGCGACCCATGTGGCTCGCGTTAAAACGGCTCTCGATGAGGCTTGCACCCTCACTGGGCACACAGGGTTACAAACCATTCGCGATCGGTTTGCATCCCAGATGGAAGCTATTACAGCTTGCAACGGCCTCTCCATCACCCGTGACACAGGAGTCCCGGCTCAGGGATCTTTTGTCGTGCCGAATCTTGGGATCACGATTGTGCCGTTGGTCTACGGTGACCGCCATTCGTGGAACCTTGCTTGGCTGGATGGTGAACGATCCGATGTGCCCTGCCACATCCACGGCAATGGGGTGGAGATTCATTTGGGGTATTCGCCACTCCACGGGCATACCATACTCGGCAACGTAAAAGCTGAAGTAACAGAAGGCTATGCGATGCCGATCCCGCCTGGCACGAGGCACGGCTACAGCAACATCGGCACCCTCACCCACCATGTGCCGTTTATATTTGGTTCCACATCGCTCGGTGGCTGGGGGGTGTTTCTTGATGTGGATGCCCGCCCCACCCAACCGCAAGATCTCAATGATCTTCCCGTAACGGCACCGGAACTCAACAGCACAGTCTTTTTGGAACGGGAGATCGAGAAGGCGGCTCAAGAATCAACGACCCACCGCCGAGCGATCATCCCTGCGGCCCGGACGGCGCAAAACGGCGCTGACGGGATCGAACTCTCAGTTGCGCGGGTTGCGGACGGTCCGCTTGTTCTGGAATCATCTTCGTTCCGGGCTGTTTCCGTTGTACGGGGCCACGGTCGCCTCCTTCTTGCTGGCGAGGAAATCGAGATCGCTCCACACGACCACTTTGGGATCCCGGCGAGCCTTGCCGCAACCATCACTCGGTCGACCGCCCCGGAAGGTGACCCGCTCGTTCTTCTGGACGCTGTGATGGCAAGTAACTGATTACCTATTTTCGTTTCGTGTTGAGCGACAAGTTCGGAATCGGTTTCGAGCGCACCGAGGGTGTTCTCCACAAATTGCGCCCGTTGCCGGTTTGGGAATCCGATCACATCGTCCTGCGGGATGTTTGTCGTAGCAGAGAATGGCAATGCGCGGGTTTTTGATCCGCAAAAGATGTGCGACAGCTGGGGACAACCCCGTCCCCGTATCGTGGAGAACCTGTATGACCTGCAACGCCTCCTTCCGATATGACTCCCAGATCTAACACCTAAGCATTGCGTCATAGTGCGCGTGCTTCAGAGGAGCCCGGTGCGGAAAATCTCCACGCAGGGATCTCCGCGGGGACTGTCAGGCAACCGGCAGTTCTACATCACCTCCGGCTCCCAATACGCATTGCTCAAAAGTTCGAACACAATTTTTGCGATCACCCACACCAAACAACACCATGCCGGAAACCGATTTTTTCCCCGCCATCACTCAGCGCCACGTTTACCAAACCGAACTCAAAACACAGTCCCGCCGCCAACAGCAAATCAAGAAACATCTTGATTTTCTCAAATCATCCTGGCCCGACTGGCCCGGACCTAAGGTTGGAGAATATTGTGAGGTCCTCTGCAGTGTTGTGAAAAGCCTCACCTACAAGACCGAGCGTTATCACTACAAGGCGCCCTGCAAACTCATCGAAGCAAGCCCTGACGGGCTCACTTTTAAGGCGCGCATCGAGTACCCCGAAAAATCCAATTACAATTACTACAACGGCGAAATTCTGGAACTCGATATCACGGAAATCTGGCCCCCAGTCAGCAAATTATCTTAGGGCTAACACCAATACCATTGGTGAAAATTCCCTTTTGCGAACGTGGCAGCTGGCGAATTTTCCAGTTGGGCTTTCGCGATCGACCACAATCTTTACCGCCTTCGCCATCGTAAGTGGGTTGCCTCCAAATTCGGCCACACGCGCCCCTCCTTTATGAAATCTATCCCGAATATAACGCAAAGTGCTGCTTCGCGCACAATGCTGCCTCGGCCCACTCGGTATATGCACGTAAAAATCGTTTAATTATACATTTTAAATACAGGATACAAAAACAATACCGGAATTTTCATTATTTACATTCGACCTTATTCACTTATGAAAATATTTCTGTATCCATACTCTCGCAATTTTGAAGCTCTGATTGTACCTGTGATTACTGCTTTGGGGCTCGAAATTGAAGCGAGCTGCAGCCTCAAATATATTCGGAACAATCTGTTTAAACCCCATGTAGCGACACTCCTTCTCGTCAGTGCAGAAATAGGGCAGGATGCGAGCGTAAAGCTTTGCGACGAGCTTGTGGATTCCGGGAATACGGGTTCGACTTCTATAATTATTCTTGGAACGGACAATACCGTGGAGTCAATCGCTGGTGCGTTTGCGTCTGGAGCGGAAGATTACATCTGTGTGCCGTGTGCATCTGCTGTGTTACGAGCCCGGATTGGAGCGGCCGTGCGTAGGTTACGGCATTTTGAACATCAATTAACGAGAACGCCTTCGATTAGTCCGCAAATCGAATCTTCTGATGGCCGTGTCTTAAGGGGCAACCAAACAGCCCCGAAGCTATCCGTATCGGCATCTGAAAAAGATCTCTTATCAGCTCGTATATCTGGAAACTCACTCAGCGAGTCGTTTCTCTCCATCTCAACGCTGAGGAATATAAAATCTATTACCATGAACGGATTGTGTTCGATGGATATTAATGGATTGAGGGAGGTTGATCACATTAGATTTAAGGAAGGCGATGTTTTGTGTGGAACATGGAATGTGTTATTATTGCCAGATCGGAATCTTTGGCTGGATATTGTTATTGAGACAAATCAAGACTCTGTGGACTATTTATACAATCTGCTCACGCCACAGAAGTCGGATTCGGCACGGGATACTTCGACCGCACTTATGCAGGTGATGCTGATATTAAAAGAAACGATTCAAAATTCATTTAAAGATGCAGGAGATCATGTGATTGTTCCTGATTTTCCGAAGCGTTTACCTGCAGGTAAATTAAAAAACATAATCGGTTTTGTCGTGGATCGAGTGAGGGTTGCAGTTGAATCAAATCAATTTCAAATGTGCATTAGTTACTACGCATCTGAGCGTCGATCCATGTTCAAAGCAATTGAACAAATTGCCGTGGAGTCCATTTCAGATGAGTTGATTACATTATCCGGATCGGATCATCAGCTTGTCCATCGAGGCGTTAGTCTTAACAAGCTAAGATTAAAATCGCTTCAAAGACATTTCGCAAATGCCAGTGCTGATTTTGGTGTTCGCGTATTTGAAGCATCCGGAATTGCATCTGCAATTCACAACGACCACGCTATTAATTAGCTTATCATAACCTGAGTTTACCCCCCAAACTTTGGGGTTATGAGCGCGCCCCGCTATTGGTTAACACGTCTTCTCAGTTCGACCGTCCTCCTCCTTTGGCGCATTAATGCGCACGCCTCTCTTTCTGGCGATCCTAGCGCTTGGGAGGGATCAGGTTTTCACTTATGGCTTTCTCAATCGCTCCCCCACGGTTACGGACCTGCAGTTTCTCGTATACTTTGCGGATATATTCGTCCGCAGTATAAAACCCGGCGCCCAATTTCCCGGACGCTTCTTTGATCGTAAATCCTTCGACCAAAAGTTGCAGGATTTCTGTCTCGCGGGGAGTTAACCCATAGTCGCGTTGCGGCGGTCTTTCTTTGGATAACCCGCCGTGCAATGAGAGGAGGGTATGGCAGGCTGTATCTCGACATTTTCATGACCTTTTCGTCGGCCCTCTTCGCTACGGTTCGCCCGCTAGCATCTCAGTGCCCTGCTTCTCTTGCCGCTAGACACGTGGGACGCCACTGGACCTGTCGCGATTGATCTCGCAAGGCGCAGCTGGCAGGTGCGTTCTCGGCGCTGAACATGCGGCCAAGGGCCGCGTGTCATCCTGGTGGTTCAACGGGCCGAAGTGGACGGCACCGTTGACGTACATTTTCCGACTTTGCCCGGGCGGAAAGTAACTGGACCCACTGCCCCCCGAGTCCTGACGGTTTCTGAGCTCCCAGCCTCGAGCCGTGAGCCAAAAAATACGCTGCGAACAACCGCCGGTTCCCCTGCGGTTGCGTAAGCCCATTCCCCCTTTTTAGGTATCTCTTCGGCCACCCGAATTAAAATAGTGAGCTTAGGTCACGAAATGGTTATGCATTTTTTTTGCGTATGACCCACCCCTCATTATCTTCATCGGATAGTTTAGCCGAACAGATCACAGAGATTCTCCGCCTTGAGATTCTCTCTGGTGAGTTAAAACCGGAATATATAATAGAGGAATCGGCTATCGCTGCACGCCACAACGTCAGTGTTTCTTTAGTTACTAAAGCGATCTCTACGTTACTCAACGAAGCTCTCATAGTGGAGCAAGACAACCAATTTAAAGTCATATCACTGAACGAGAAGGACTTTCTGGAAATTTGGGATTTACGATCAGCTCTTGAAAGTATGGCTGCACGTAGGGCTGCCCCCCGTTGGACCCAGGAAGACTCGGACATTATATGGGGAATAATCAGGCGACAATATGACGCTCAGTCTTTATCAGAACTCAGTGAGCTAGATGTGGAATTACACTCTTACATGGTCCAGCGAAGTAATAATCGCCGCTTATTCACAGCATGGAAGCAGGTAAGAATCCAATTTTCACTTTTAATAAATCGTACTCACAGGGTTATCGGGGCTATCGACCTCAATCCAATGAAAGGCGCAGCGGAAGCACACGCGGAACTTCTGGCAGCATTCGAAACCCATAACGGAGACGAAGCAGCTGCTGCAGCCGTTGCGCACGTTGAAACCTGGGCTGATTGGCTCTCTAAGAAACTGGAATATTAACTCGCGCTCATCTCCGGCTGGATGGCGGCTAATTCGCCCAAACCACGCCGACGCCAAACCCGGGGGACATGAATACAGGCCTGTTCCGGCTCCCACTCTGCGCGGTAGTTTTGGCTGCAATCGATACCGCGCTACCCGCAGCGTCTAGATATGTGAGCCATTTCGGTGATCCAAACTGAAGCCGTCGTCCGGTCTTCCTCGTCGAATATCGGCGCCCTCAGACAATTCACTCCATCTGGACCTTCGCCCAAATCGGTCGCGCATTCGTTGTCGCGCACCATTTGAAGATGTCTCGCAAACTCTTCCTTCGAAGTGATCGTCTTTGGAGTAAGACGATCACGGCAGTTCGTCTAAAGTTCGTTTGAGTTCCACCGGTGGAAGCCAGGCAAGCATCACCCTCCCCGGAGCGCCAGTATGCAATGAGCCTCGAGCCCCCTCCTCCACGTAGCATGTGAATGGATTCGGCCCATTCACGCTGTCGAAGAGAATACACTGAAACTCGAAACACACTCCAGTATCGGCATTTTATGAACCGAATTTCAAAATAACCAAACCCCGGCGCGCCCTCCGCCCTAATCCTCATTCTGCACCTTAGAGAGCAGCCGCCCGAGCTGGTTTGTAATCAGCCGCGTGATATGAACTACGTACCAACGGCCCGGAAGCCACATGCCCAAACCCTTTGTCGTAAGCAACGGTTTTATACTGCTCAAAAACATCGGGATGAACGTATGCCAGCACTGGCAAATGTTGCGAACTAGGCCTCAAATACTGTCCCAACGTCAGATTTTGCACCCCAGCCTCCCGAAGATCGTCCATCGCCTGCAAAATCTCGGGCTCAGTCTCTCCCAAGCCCAGCATCATCCCGCTCTTGGTTACAATCTCCGGAGTCAGTTCTTTCACCCGCGCCAAAACACGAAGTGACAGCCGGTATTTCGCTCTGGAACGCACAAGCGGAGTCAGACGCTCCACTGTCTCAAGGTTGTGGTTAAAAATATTCGGCCCAGCAGCTATCACCGCCTGGAGGCAATCGTCTTTTGCATGAAAATCCGGAGTCAACACCTCGATAACAATCCGCGGCTCCACCACACGAATTGCTCGGATCGTCTGCGCAAAATGTTCCGCCCCACCATCCTTAATGTCATCTCGGGCCACCGCAGTGATGACGACATGTTTCAGCTTCATCCGACGCACCGCTTCTGCGACCCGCCGCGGTTCATCAGATTCCAGGGCAAATGGTTTAGCCGTCGTCACAGCGCAAAATCCACATGCCCGGGTACACCGGTCCCCCGCAATCATAAAAGTCGCGGTACCCTGGCTCCAACATTCCCAGCGGTTGGGGCATTGCGCCTCCTCACAAACCGTGTGGAGCTTTAAATCCGACACCAAGGCCTTGGTCGAAAAGAAGACCGGGTTGGAGGGCAACCGTACCCGGATCCAATCTGGCTTCTTGGCTTGATGTAAAGCGGGATCGATTTTCGAACAGGCCATAGCAATTTGTGTATACACTTTTGCAGATGAAATCAAGAGTGCACCTCAGGTCCGACCAAAACTGACGTGATGCGAGCATTTATCAATGCCACGACTTTGTTAGGTTTCACCTGTGTGTCGCCGGTATGATCCCGAGCTGGAAATCACGCTTCTCGCTCTGGCGCATGATCGGTCACCGTTTTTGAGATTTCAGTCCCATTTATTTCCCGCAAATACTCCTTATTCGCCTCCATCTGCTCATAAACCCCTATGGGCATCCATAACCCCGCTATGGCCCCTCAGTTGGAATCCGTGGCACACCCATAGGCCCTCATTCCTAATTTGCTAACGTGTTTTTAGTCATATGAATACACACACGTCCAACGCTTCTTTAGCCGCAGTCATTGCATCAAACCCCAAAGCCACTGCACTCAAGCCAGAGTGGCTCCGCATTCCGGATGCGATCCGGATCTCGGGAATCTGCAGGAGCTCGATTTACGAACTGATTACCGACGGCTCAATCAAGAGCTTCTGCCACCGCAAACGTGGAGCGATCCGCGACCAACGACTGATTTCGTACGATAGTCTTGTGGACTACCTCAACGCGGAGGCTGCGGAGGCCATGGGCAACTAGCCCTCACCGTTAGCCAACCGGCGAATGCCGATGTGCCGGCCGCCCGGTCGGCACTTTCCAAAACGCGGGTCACTGGACGGCTGTAAAAAGGGCTCACCAGCCACCCCACCGGTGATTTCCGGTGGGGTGGCTGATTCCACTACTCCCTCGTTACATTTAAGATGTAATCAACCGACTTCTGAGCCTGAGAAGCGGCGCGGATTATCCAATTCTTGGCGTCTGGCGTTTTCAGTGCCTTGAGCCAACCGGCAAGATACGCGGCGGAGTTTTCCACCTCAGACTCAAGTATCCCCGCAGTTGCATTCAGAAAAGCGGCCCCCATCTCGGCTACAAGCTCCTCCTCGGCGTAAACTTTTCTTGAAGCGTGCATTCCCCTATTTTCCACGAGGCTTTTCCGATTAAGACGGTGTGCCGCCCCACACGCATGCACAATCTCATGGTGTAGAGTGCTATAATACGACGCAGGCGAACGCATATCCTCCATGTTTGGCATGGAAACCACGTCATCAGCCGGACGATAAAACGCCATTGCGCTACCGTATTTGATTGTTGGGCGGTTCGGCATTCCGGCCACGATCTTGCGTGCTTCGGCGCAAGTGTCTGTCACTGGCGAGCGAAGTTCTACCGAAGGGAATTCAATCCCCTCAATCTGTGAGGAGTTGAACACCGTATAAGACTTGAGGAACCCCCTCTTTTGTTCTTCGCCAGATTCGTTCTCGGTTTCGTAAGTCCCGTATTTCACGACGAAACTCCCCTTCTCGCCTCTCTTTACATTCCCGCCCTGGGCCTTGGCCTGCACGAAAGTCAGGAACCACGGCGACGAGAACCCCGCCATTCCCAAAAGGAACACGTTTATCCCACGATAACTGTTCTTTGTGGCGTAGTTCTTCGGGAAACCGACAGTCGCGAGGTAAGGCGAGAGCCACGGGCAAACACCTTGTTCGATCTGTTGGATCAGTTGTTCGGTGATTGCTTCGTAAACGTCCTTCTTGTTGGTATTTGAGTAGGTAGCCATACCTATTCAAATGCCAGCAAAGAAGACACGTCTGCTTTGCGGCCCAGCCCGCGTGGTCAAGGGCGCAGCGAAGCGGCGAAGACCGGAATAAAAAGCGCAGCGGCTTTATGCCGGATCTTGCCCCCTTTATCACGAAAGCCCGAAGGGGTTCCACGACAGCCCCGGAGAGGAACGGCTGGGTGGCATCCTTCCACGAAGTGGCTAACTGTCTTAGCGATCCATCGCTCCGATGGTCGCTGTACCTGAACTCACATTCCTACGTGGAGTCCGCTGGCAGACTCAAACTCCGCAACAGCCCTGTTTTCAGCAACGCCGTACCGTCATTTGATCGATTGCTGAAATTTTGCAAAAAGTCCTAGTCAGCGCTCTCTTGCCCAATGGTGCTCCATTAGGCGCAGTGAACCTCGGAATCCAGCTCAGATCACAGGTAATAGCGTCCCATTAGGTGCCAATCGGTTTCAGTTAACGTGTTCTTTGTTATATGAAGCCAAACACATTCACCGTTGTCGTAAACTCCCACTCCACTGCCATCAAACGTGAATGGCTACGGGTTCCCGAAGCCGTACAGATCTCTGGGATGTGCCGAAGTTCGATTTATCAGCTTATTACCAGTAGAGCAGTCAAGAGCTTCAGTCACCGTAAGCCGGGCACTAAACGCGGGCACAGGTTGATCTCTCATAAAAGTCTCGTGAATTACCTGAATGCGGCCGCTGCTGCTGCCGAATTGGACCAACAGACCTAATCCGAAACGCTAATCCGGACCCTCTCCCAATTTTCATCTCACCCTTTTTGTTCAATGAGTAAATCCACGATTCCTCCGCAGCAGGCAACTTACACAATCCGGGAAGCTGCGGATTACCTCCGTGTCAGTGAACGAACAATCCGCAACCTGATTGCGCGTAAATTACTACGGCGGAGTTACGCGCTGCGTCGGGTTCTTTTGGCAGGCGTGGATGTTGAAGGTTTTGTGGTCAAGACCTGCTGAATCGGGGCTTCAGGTTCGACGACGCGCATGAGTCGCATCGCCGCCTCCGCTTTTTCGAGCTGGCCGACGCGATAACCAGCGTCGTTGCTTCCGAAAACCTCTGTGTAAGTGTCCATGATCAGTTTTCCGCCGTCACTGTGCCCCTGCCATTCGGCGATCACCTTGACGTCTACACCAGCCTCCCAAAGGCGCTTTATCCGCATCGCGCGCAGGCTGCGATGGGTGAAATGGGGTAGGCCCAGCCGTTCACAAGCGTTGGACAGCGCCTTTTTTACTTCATACACGTCAAAAACGCGGTCTTCTGGGGCAACATCCCCTCTCGTCCGAAGCCGCGTAATCAACGGCTTTAGCCAACCGTAAATTGGAGTCTTGAAAGACTTCTTCGTTTTTCGACGGAGATAAACGATTTCGTTGCGAACCTCATCAATGTCTCGCCAAAGAAGACCCGCAGCCTCGGCCTGACCGACTCCAGCAAGCCCCAAGAACTCCGCGAAATCAGCGCTGTCATGCTGCCATGCTGGACGCTGTCCCCCTCTCCTGCCAAGTTGCGGTTCGCTCACGGGATTCCGGATCGCGGCGATGATTGCCTGAAACTCCTCCTCGGTCGGAATTAAACGCCGAACGGTTTCCTTTTTAGCCTGCGGAGCCAAGTGATCCACAAAAGGACTCTTGGAAACGATCCCGTCAGCCACCGCGAGTGAAAATAACTGGCGCACAAGCAGCCTCCAACGGTTGTAGGTCGAAGCACGTTTCTCGGGACGAATCCGGGCGAGCCAGGTTGCGATGTCAGAATGTTTGACCCGCGAAACAAACGTGCCCATTGGTTTCGGAAAGCTGGCCCTGAACTCTTTCAGGATTCCGCCCTCGGTAACGGTCGTTGAACGGGATTTGCCAGAACGTGCCGATTGAAAGCTCTCAATCAGCATTGCGAGAGTGACGTCCGGATTAGAGGCGTTTACTTCGCTCAAATCCTTGAGCCATTCAGCGAGCTTCCGGTCTGCCGTTTTTCGGTCGGCGGTATGGAGGGACATTGAGCGGCGTTTACCGCTGACTTTCTTGAACCCGTAATACAGTCCATTTCCGCGATGGCGATAGAGATTGGCCGAGACGCAATCGAGCATCTCGTATGTAGAGCGACCGGTCGGAGGAACAACAGGTTCACCCACCGTTTTGTTGATCGCACCCTCAATTTGATTTCCCACCCGATCCGGCTCTTGATCAAAGATTGGGGACAGAAGGGGTAAAATCCTAGTATGTCCCG
>JBAXNG010000032.1:0-58479 GCA_037133875.1 Verrucomicrobiota bacterium
TCTCACGTTATTTCGGACAGGTTTTCGCTGAGGTCACCGTTGTTTCGGGCAGAGGTGCCGGCTTTGGCCTGCCTCAAACAGCGGTACTCCCTAGTTTTCACGACCCCTTTTCCGGCAATCCTGCCTTCGCAGCACCAGTCTCACGATATTTCGGACAGGTTTTCGGCGGGTTCACCGTTGTTTCGGGCAGGGGTGCCGCCTTTGGCCTGTCTCAAACAGCGGTACTCCCTGGTTTTCACGACCCCTTTTCCGGCAATCCTGCCTTCGCGGCACCAGTCTCACGATATTTCGGACAGGTTTCCGCTGGGGTCACCGTTATTTCGGACAGAGCTAGGGGCTTAATCCTGCCTCACACAGCGCTACACTCCAAGCCCTCCTATCCGGCTCGGGTGCCGACACACGAAGTCCATTCCCAGTGTGTCAAATATCCCGAATGCACCTTATGCCGCTGGTGGCAAAGACGAGGCGCCAAAGGAACACACTCCTTGGAATTTCGAATTACCGTCATTCCAGGCAGATGGCACCTTGACATTACCGTCAGATCGGGCAGTAAATACCGTCAATGGAGACAGTCTTTTACCACGCCTTACCGTCGTTACGGGCAGGATATACCGTTGTTTGGGACAGTTTTGCACCCATTAAATCATTTGTTAGCAACGTGTTACCTCAGGATAACTTCTAACTATGATGATAAAAACTCAACAACAGCAAGACGCTGTCTGTGTGGTTCCCGCGATTCAGGGAAAAGGAAGTAACCTGATGATGCTTTTTTTATGATCGAAGTTCCAGACCTGAAACCCGATCCGGAAGAACAAGTTCTGATAGATGACCTGATTTCGACATACGAAGAAGGCAAAGACGAACTAAATCTTGCCGAGTTTCCAATTGCGTCCCTTTCCCGCCAGATAGACCCCAGTGTTAAAACTATTACGTTTGAAGATACAGTCTGGGACAAGGCGTCTAGGCAGTTGATTAAACGGAAATTAACAATCACTGGAAGTGACGAATACGGGCTGCCAAATGCGACGGATGACGAAGTTATTTTGGGACTCATTCAGCTATCACGCCTCCAGGGATTTGGTAGCAAAGGTGTTAAGTTCACACGGTACCAACTGCTAAAGATTCTGGGCTGGAAAGATACGACGTATAATTACAAGCGCCTTGAGGAATCGATGAATCGATGGCTTGGGGTGACGCTATATTACGACAACGCCTGGCGAGATAAAAGTTCGGGCGAATGGGTCACTACCGCCTTTCACTTTATCAATAACGTAGAGATTTATCGGAATGGGAAAACCTTCACTCACGCCGGTGAAGGGTATTCTTATTTCCAATGGAACGATGTTATTTTCGATAGTTTAAAAGCAGGAAACTTAAAGAGTATTGATTTCGGAATATTACGTTCAATCGAAGGCCCAAGTACAAAGCGTCTTTATCGATTTTTGGACAAGCGCTTTTACCAGAGTAATACCCTTAGTTTTGAAGTACGAAAGTTCGCATGTAACAAGGTGGGTCTTTCGGATCAGTACACCGATATTTCGCAGATTAAGCGGAAGCTGCGGGCGGCGATCATGGAGCTGGAACGTGTAGGTTATATTGAGCCTGAAAGTGAAAGCACCCGGTTTACGAAAACACCGGGCGGAGAATGGGAGGTTCATTTTGCAAAATGCACATCCAAAACGAAGTCACTCAAGGCGGATGACAATTCTGCTATCAGCCGGTTGGAAGAACGAATTTTGGCGCACGGTGTCACCTCGCGTCAGGCTCGGTTATTGATGTCGGAGTTCCCGCCGGAGTTTATATCCGAAAAGATAGATATTTTAGATTTTCTTTTAAATAGTGGAGGAAATGCAGTTCCTGCGAATCCGGCGGGATATCTTGTAAGATCAATTCGTGAGAACTGGCCCCGCCCTGCTGGTTTCAGGAGCTCGCAAGAACAGCAACAGGAGTTGGAGTTGCAACTGGCGCGGAAGGAGAAAATTCGGCAGATGAAGGAGACACGGAAATTCCAGGAGGATGTCGAATTACGGAAACAGGAGGAAGAAGCTGCCCGAATGGCTGCGATTGCCGCCAAATATCTTGATGGCCTGTCGAAGGAGCAACAGGAAGAAGTCACCCAACTGGCAACGGAACGCTTTAACGGGTATCCGATGACAGAGTTGTTCAAGCGGAATCTCGTAACCAATTACGTGATCGAAAATCTGATTTGATTGGTTTGACGTTCCTTGCCGGGGAGCGCTTTAGAGGGCGTTGTTGCTTAAGCTACCGCAACTTCTGCAGCAACCCACAAAAGTAGCGGTGAGCTGGAGCCCCGGTTGGGGTTCACGGGGCCTAACTGGCTGCAACTTTCACGCGTGAAAGTGACGGCTCCGAATCAACGAGTGTGGACAAATAAGGGCCGGACACTGTGTCACGGGTGTGTGATGCGCCTATTTATCGGTCGGCTACTCAATCCGATGATCGGGAATCAGCGATTCCGATGTGGTGTTAATTCAGGAGCTGCGACATAGGTGTCCCCTGTTACCTGCGCCTTGTGTCCGGATCGCCGGTGACGGATGGGTCTCACTTTCACGCGTGAAAGTGGGTTTGCATGTGTTTATTTGCAAAATGAGATATACATTCCTAGGTATGTGCTTTAGATATATCGTATGGCTGCAAAAATAGTAACTATTTTTAATCAAAAGGGAGGCTGTTCAAAAACTATGACTGCCATGCAGTTGGGCGGCGCTCTGGGCTTACATGGATTGAAGGTTTTCGTGGTGGATATGGATCCTCAAAACACCGCGACGCTTTGGTTTCATCAGGCGCCAGCCGAGCGTCCGTTCCCTGCGGAGGTGATCTCGTTGAGTGCCCTGAAAGAAGCGTTCCTCGATAAACTGGAGCCTATTTTGGCAAAAGCCGACGTTGTCCTCGTGGATTGTCCGCCCTCTGTGGAATCCCGTGTCCCGTGGTTTTCTTTAATGGCCTCGGATCTTGCGTTGATTCCCGTGATCCCGCTTATGGATAACATCTGGGCATCCAAACAAGCAGAGCAACTCGTGCTGGAGGCGCGTCAAATTCGTGAGAGTAAGGGGATAAAAGACGAACTCCAGGCCGCTTATATTCTGAGTATGGTTCGTCGGGGGAAGGTGCTCGAAAGCTGCGAAACGGCGCTTAAAAAAGCGGCCCAAATTTCGATTCTAAAATCGAAGATGTCCCTCCGTAACGCCTACCCCGAGTGTCAGCTCTTTGGGTGCGTGGTTTCTTCTTTCGGACAGTCCGAGGCCACACGCGAGCTGGATGCGCTTACGAAAGAAATCGCTGCAAAACTTGGATTAAAACTCAAGAAAGCAAAATAATGAAATCCATTTCAAAAACCCAAATGGCGGCAATGGCGGCTCAGGCCTCCACTAAATCAATTACCTTGGAGGAACGTCAGTCCGGCTCGCTCTTGTCCCGAGCCAAACAAGCGGCGCTCGATTCCCATCCTTTGGAACATGATTCTCCAGAACCTCCACCCGCGGCTCCGGTAACGGACGCCGGCGGTAATCTTCCGGAGACGGGTTCGGCCGCGTCGAATAGCCGGCTTGAACAGGTTCCCGTGTCCTTAATTGATCCCAATCCCTATAACGCCCGCAAAATCTACCGGACGGAACGGGTCAGCGAATTAGCCGCATCCATCGGGGCGCACGGGCAGGAGATCCCAGGCGTGGCAACGATCCGGGATGGACGTTATATTCTCGCTGCGGGGCACTATCGTCTTCGTGCGTTGAAGGTGATCGGCGCACAGAACATGGCGTTGATGGTTCGAGAAGGCTTAACGGACCGTGATCTCTATGAGCAAAGCTTCCGTGAAAACAGTCAGCGAGAGTCTCAATCAGCGTTGGATAATGCGATTTCCTGGAAGGCGCTCCTGGACCAGGGGGTTTATGGCTCTGAGACAGAAATTGCGGAAATCACCGGCATCTCCCTGCCTAATGTGAACAAGACATTGTCCATCCTCAGGCTGTCCTCGCCCGTCATCACACTGGTCTCCGAGGATCCTGATAAATTTGCGATGAGTGTGTTGTACGAACTCGCACTATATGAGGAATGTGCCGGTCCGGAGCGCGCTCTCGCGATGGCGCATATGGTCCAGAGCGAAAAAATCGGAAGAAAAGAAATTAACGAAGCACGGCAATCGTTAGTCAGTCCCAAAAAACGCAAGACCAAGGAGATTTCCAGGCAACACAAAATCACCCAACAAGGAGTCCAAATCGGGAGTATTAAAGAGTGGGATTCGGGGAAGGTGACTCTTGAGGTTACCTTGGTGGATCCCCAACACCGAAGCGCGCTGGTGAACGAATTGCGCTCTCGTTTTGGCTCTCAGGAGTAATCCCGCACGGGTCTGAAGGTGTACCCCCGGTTCCTAAACCCCGGGGGTCGCGTAACTTGAAAGCATCATTTTTGCGTGTTCCTGAACCCGGTCGGCTAGGCTGTGGGGTTCCATAACTTTCGCGTGCCGGCCCCAGCCCAGAACCCAGCGTTCCACTTCCGTTGTGGGCGAAACATTCAACGTAATTTCAATCGAACCGTCTTCGAACGTGCGTTCGGTTTGGGTTTTGTGCCACACCTTCTCCCGAACGGAGGCCGCCGCCCATGCGTCGAAATGGATCGTCACCCGCTGGGGTTCGCACTCAATTCGGAAGACCCCAAACGTATTCTTAAGGAACTCCGCCGCTGAAAAATCGGGAGGCCGTTCAAACCGCTTGGCGCTGATATTCAGATCCTGCATCCGGGTGAGGGAAAAGATCCGCAGAGCCTTGCGTTCCGTATCGTACGCAATCAGGTACCAGACGGAATCGGTGCGGGACAAATGGTAGGGTCTGACCACCCTGACTTCGCTCGTGATCGCCGCTCTTTTGGTGTACGTGAAGGCCACTTCCAATCCGTTTAACACGGCGCACTGGAGGCCTTCGAATATCTCCGGTTTGATCTTCGCGATGCCTCCGTCGTTGATGCTCAGACTTTCGTCGAGTTTGGTTTCAACCAAACTAAAATGGCTGTCGTCGGCGTTTCCGCTTAAGGCGACACAGAGCTCCCGAAGCGTGTTCTCCGTGCTGCTACCCTGCATATGGAGCAGTGCTTTCTGTGCTAAAAAGAGCGCGGATAAATTCTGCGCTATCGGTCCGACTGGGATCAGGTTGGAGAGTGAAACCCGCCCCGCGCGGGTCGCCGACCAGTTATACCGCCAGCGATGCTCGGATGGTAAATATTCGACCTCGTAGCCCAGATCATCTCTGAGGAAATCGATAATTTTGGCGACCATCTTTTCACCCATCCCAAGTTTGATGCTTATCCCCTTGGTTGTCAGTTCACGTTCCGGGCTGGAGTCCGAAATCAGCCGGTGTACGTCCATTAAACGTAGAAGAAACTCGGTGATTTTGTTGGTTACAGGCTTTTTGACCATGAGCGCTGGAGCTACTTCGCTGCGGAATAACTCGCCTTGCGGTCGGAAGGAGACGGCTTTCTGTTTTTAGGGCCGACTTTTTACTCGTACGGCGACTATGGAGCTTAGGCCTGCCCGAAGCTGATCTTCATATCCGCGAATAGAGGTGTTATCAAAACGGATTCGGACTGGAATGCGTTGCACTACTTTTGTGAAATTCCCAGTGGCGTTGTCCGGAGGCAGCATCGCGAATTGGGCTCCGCTTGCGGGTGCAAAACTTTCAATTACACCGCGAAATCTGTGGCCTGGAAGGGCGTCGATGCTGATTTCTACCGATTGCCCAATTTGCATATCGGTGAGTTGAGTTTCTTTAAAATTAGCTTCGATCCAAACGCTGGGCTCCACAATGGCAATGAGTGTTTGACCGGGTTGCACATAAGCTCCGACCTCCCCATTCCGGCGGCTTGTCCTTCCTGATACGGGTGCCTTGACTATATTATGACTGAGGAGCAGTTGTGCATTTTCGAGTTGAATTTGAGCAATCTTACGCTGTGCAATAGCCACTTGGAGACCGTGTTCCATTCCGAGTGCCGAGGCCTTGGCCGAAACAAGTATCGCGTTCACCGAATCCAGTGCTGCTTGTGCGGCATCGTATTCTTTTTTCGATGAGACTTTAGAGCGAATTAATTCTTCTGCGCGGGCAAAGTCTGCCTGAATTTTGATCTGCTCTGCGTGAGTTTGATCGATTTTTGCATGCGTGCTCTGGAGTTGCGCTTTGGTGAATTCAATGACTGCGTCTGCTTGTTCAAGTTGTGCTTCGGCCTGACGAAATCGAATTTCATGTTCGCGGGGATCCAGTCTGAAAAGGATATCTCCGGCTTTTACTTCCGTGTTAGGTTCAGCGACGACGGCGGCAATTACGCCGCTGATCCGTGCATTGACTGGATGCACGGAACTGGTCACGTAGGCGTCGTCCGTTTCTACATACGTCAAAAGGTGATTTGCGTGCCATGCGCCTGCCACCGCCAGACAGCTCATGATAGCAAAACCTGCAAATTTCCGCCATCGAGGCTTGTAAGGGAGCGAAGGATGAGTGGAAGCGGGCTGAGGGTTTTCGTCCCGGGATAATTCTGGCTCGTGGGGTACTGCTGATGCAGACTGGCTCATAAGAGTGGCTTCTTCAAAGTGAGATCAGTGAGTGGATGGTGCTGAATCTTTGATTCCGCCGTTGCCGAGCAGAAAAATCAACGGGATGGAAATGAGGAATGCAAGACTCAGGCAGCGGAATAGATCATTGAAGGCGACGAGAACGCTTTGTCCTGTGACGATTTGCTCAAGCGCTGCAAGGGCTCGAATATGAGCTTCGGGGACGCTTGCTCCAAGCTTCTGAAAATGGAGGGTGAGGATATGGAGCCGTTCCATCGCATTTTGGTTGAGTGGCGAAATATGTTCAACAAGCTCTGCGTGGTAGGTCGCTTCTCGGCGTGAGAGCAGCGTGGTGAGGATTGCAATTCCCAGGCTCCCTCCAAGCTGGCGAGTAAGATTGTAAAATCCTGAGGCCGCTGGGATCTCGTGTTTGGGCAAAGCCCCGAGTGTTGCGATACTGAGCGGAACAAACATCAACGCGCTTCCTATTCCTCGGCCGATAAGCGGCCAAAACAAGGTTTCCTCGCCCGTGTTGGGATTTAGAGTCCCGAGCTGGAACATTACTACTGCACTGATGGCACTACCCGTGGCAATGAGAGGGCGCGGTCCTACCCGGCCGGTCAACTTGCCAGCAACGATCATCGTCACACCAGCCGCTATCGCGCTTGGGATGAGCATTTGGCCGGTCCGTTGGGCAGTAAAATGGAGGTTGTTCTGAGCGAAAATGGGGATCGCAAATAGTGCCCCATACAAACCCGCGCCCAGAACGATCGAATAAATACTGCCTGCGGATACCGAGCGGTAGCGCAGTATGCGAAGCTCGACGGCGGGATGTTCCTGACGCAATTCCCACCAGATGAACAGAACAACGGACAAGATGCTCAAAACGGCCGCGCCAATGATAAACCGTGAGTGAAACCAGTCTTTCTGCTGTCCCTCTTCCAGAATCACCTGCAGCGAGGAAAGTCCGAGTGTCATTAAGGCGATGCCTGTCCAGTCGACCGTGGTCTTCTTCTTTCGCAAAGGTTTGTCGGATGGTAGAAAAATAATCGACAATATCACCGCGAGAATCCCGATGGGGATGTTGATAAAAAAGATCCAGCGCCAGTTCAATGCGTCTGTGAGCCATCCACCGAGGGTTGGTCCAATAGCTGGCCCCATGATTACACTCAGGCCGAATGCTGCCTGGGCAGAGCCCTGTTCCTCTTTGGAAAAGGTTTGGAACAGGATGGACTGGGCTTTTCCAAGCATGCTTCCCCCGCCGAGGCCTTGGAGAACTCGCGCGAAAATGAGCATTGGCAGACTGGATGCTAGTCCGCAAAGTACCGAGGCACAGATAAATGCAACCAATGAAAATAGGAAGTAGCGTTTTTGTCCAAAGCGATCATCCAGCCAGGCAGTGAGTGGAATAATGACAACATTGGCCATGCTGTAGCCGGTGATAACCCAGCCAATTTCGGATAAAGTCGCCCCGAGGTTTCCCTGTATATGAGGCAGGGCCACGTTGACGATACTCACGTCCACCACTTCCAAAATGGCTCCGAGAGCAACGGTGAATGCGATTGCCCATTTGATCCATCCTTTCTCGGCGGCCCGCCGAGCCAGTTGGGAATCAAATTGAAGCTGGGCGACGCTCAAGTTTGTGGTTGCACCCATGGGGAGATTGCGTCGCGTGATAAAGGATTCGTTTTAGGCGATTTTGGCGCACTCATGCAGGTGACAGCTTGCATTGATTCTCAAGGCGGCCTCTGAAGCAAGTGCGTTTGGTTTTACCGGTTAAAATGAAACGTGCATTCTATAGACCTCTTTATGAGGGCTGCTGAATCATCCTGTATTCAGTGTGGAAAGCAGTGTTTGAGTCGGCTATTTCAGGTTCCGCGTTGTTGTGTAGCGGATTCAATGATCCCGTTAGGAGAGTGAGTTTTGACGGACCTTTAGGGCGCAGAACACATCTGCATAGGAATGCTCGGAGCATTTCCTGCGAGAGTTTCCTTTGGTCTAAAAACATTCGCGGCACTGTATCGACACGCTCTTTATAGTTCGACACGCTCTTTATAGTTATCCAGATCTGCGGACTACTTATGATAGGTTTTACGAAAGCATTGTCCCTCAAAGAATTGGTATTAAAGTGAAAGCCTTGGTCCGCAGGTGGATGTGAATATTGCTGGTTAAATAAAATACACTTCTTGCGTTGTATTTAAGATAAATATAGCTATCAGCGCTCTTGACTGCGTGATCAAAATGCGTGGTCGTTGCTTGTGCTTTTTCCTTAATATAAGGAGGTTGAGTGCTCGCTGGATGAATTTTTGATACAATGCCTTCAGCTATATTCGATACAACTCGGCTCTTTCGCAATCCGGCACGGATCGTTTTCGACCCAGAAAAAGGGTGTGTTAGTGCTACCATTTCTCAGGATTCATTTCCAGAGCACTGCCGTATTATTGGCACACTTCCGGGGCTTTATCCGGAATGGTTAGGTTCGCGAGCCTTCGTACAAACTCACAATCTTCGATTTGCGTACGTGGTGGGTGAAATGGCGCGCGGTATAGCCTCAGTTCAAATGGTAGTTGCTGCGGCAAAATCTGGACTGATGGGATTCTATGGAGCGGGTGGACAGAGTATTGAGACCATTGAGCGGTCGATCTGTGAGATTGAAGCGGGCCTGTCGCAGGGACAGTCGTGGGGTTGTAATTTAATCCATTCACCGCACGATCCGCGAATGGAATTAGAGCTCGCCTCGTTGTTACTAGCGCGGCGCGTTCGGCGTGTTTGTGCATCCGCATTTATGTCTGTAGAGCCATCGATTGTTCACTACGCCTTCAGCGGTGCAAGACGTCTGGCCTCGGGGGCAATCGAACGCCCCAATCATCTGTTTGTGAAATTGTCGCGGCCCGAGGTTGCAGCACAATTTCTGATGCCGGCGCCCGAGGCGTTGGTTCGAAACTTGGTTGAGAAAGGCGCTCTTACACCTGAAGAAGGTAAGATCGCCAGCGTATCTCCTGTCGCGCAATACGTTACTGTAGAAGCGGACTCTGGCGGCCACACAGACAACCGGCCACTCCAGTCTTTATTTCCGATAATTTTCAGGCAAGTACAAGAAGCTGCCGCCCAATTCGGGCCAGAGCACGCCATCATGATTGGTGCTGCCGGCGGCTTGGGGACCCCTGCTGCTGTTGCGGCAGCATATCTGCTAGGGGCCGATTATGTGGTGACTGGTAGTATAAATCAGAGCGCTGTAGAGGCGGGGATTTCGCCAAGAGCAAAAGTCATTCTCTCTCAAGCAGGACTGGCCGATTGCACAATGGCACCATCGGCCGACATGTTTGAACTGGGAGTGAAGGTACAAGTGCTACGCAAAGGGACATTCTTTCCGCAACGCGCCGCAAAACTTTACGAACTGTATACTAATCACACGTCACTAGACAAAATCCCCCTGACAGAAATCCAGAAACTGGAAAAAGAGGTTTTCCGCAAACCGATTGAGCAGATCTGGCAGGAGTGTGCGGAGTTCTTTACTCGAAAAGATCCTGAAGAATTACGGCGCGCAGAATCTGACCCCCGTCACAAGATGGCCTTAATTTTCCGTTGGTACTTAGGCTCATCAAGCCACTGGCCAATCAAGGGTGAAGGCGATCGCGTCATGGATTATCAAATCTGGTGTGGGCCGGCCATGGGGAGTTTCAACGATTGGGTAGCCGGTAGTTTCCTAGAGAAGCCAGAAGCTCGCACCGTTGCTCAAATAGGTCTCAATTTATTGGAAGGTGCGTGTGTCTTTGTTCGTGCAGGCCAACTTCGCACCTATGGCGTGCCTGTTCCGCAGCAAGCATTTTCATTCCGACCCCGTCCGTTACGGACATGACATTATCGTCTTAACTCACTTTGTTTATGAATACATTTTCTCCGATTGCGGTAACCGGAATGAGTACGCTTTTTCCGCAAGCCGTCTCGCTGGATGAGTTTTGGCGATTGATCCTCAGCGGGCGTGATTGTTTTTCGGAGGTGCCACCCAGTTACTGGCTCATAGAGGACTTCTACGATTCAGATCCCAAAGCGCCGCTAAAAACTTACTCACGGCGAGGCGCTTTCTTGGACAAAATTCCTTTTAATCCCATGGAGTTTGGTATCCCTCCAAACTTGCTGCCCTCAACAGATATCGTGCAAGTACTGGCGCTGATTCTGGCGAGGGACGTCCTGTCGGATACATCTGGAGGCCAGATTGCTCGACTCAATTTGGAACGAACCAGTGTCATCCTCGGCGTGTCCAGTGGCACGGATCTATTGACCTCAATGTCCGGGCTTGTTTCGCGCCCTCTCTGGATTGAGGGGATGCGCCAAGCGGGAATCCCTGAACCTCTTGTTGAGGAGGCAACCCGCCGAATATCCGCGCTGTTTCCCCAGTGGGATGAGGCATCTTTTCCCGGCTTACTTGGGAACGTCGTTGCTGGTCGAATTACCAACCGGTTCGACATGGGCGGTACGAATTGTGTGATCGACGCGGCTTGCGCCAGTTCGCTGGCTGCTTTGCATGTTGCGGCCAGTGAACTGCAGCTTGGGCGGTGTGATCGAGTCATTACCGGTGGCTTGGACGCACTCAACAATATCTTCAGTTACATGTGTTTTAGCAAGACGCCAGCCCTCTCGCCCACTGGCCAGTCTAAACCATTTTCCCGAGAGGCAGATGGCATGATGCTAGGGGAAGGGGGGGGGATGTTGGTACTGCGAAAGCTTGAGGACGCAGAACGGGATGGGGATAAAGTATACGCCGTCATACGCGGCATTGGATCATCCTCGGACGGCCGGTCAAAAAGTGTGTACGCACCGCGTTCAGCGGGACAACAACGCGCACTAGAAAATTGCTATTCTCTTGCTGGATACAATCCAGAAACCGTCGGGCTTGTGGAAGGACACGGTACGGGTACAACAGCCGGCGATGAGAGCGAAATCGATTCGTTGGAAGCCGTTTTTCTAAGTGGAAATCCGTCACGCAGAAAGTGGTGTGCGCTGGGATCCATTAAATCCCAAATTGGACACACTAAGGGAGCCGCCGGAGCCGCCGGTTTAGTCAAAGCCGTATTAGCGGTTAATCAACGATGCCTGCCTCCTACAGCCAATGTGACGCAACCTCACCGCAGACTGGAAGCGGTTACGAGTCCATTTTATGTGAACACCCAAGCTCGGCCCTGGATTGAGCCTTTTGGCACACCGCGGCGCGCTTCAGTGAGTTCATTCGGATTTGGTGGGACAAATTTCCACGTCACTCTCGAAGAGTTTCTCGGATCAAACCGCGCATGCCGTGTACCTTCCCGACGTGCGGAGATCTTTTTAGTCAGCGGGTTAAACAGTGAAGATCTGCGAACTGCTCTCACTCGTCTGATTGAGGAGTTTGACTCGCTCTCGTTTCAGGAAATCGCCCGAGGAAGTCAGGAAAGTTACCGTATTGAGCACCCCTGGCGAGTCGCAATACTGGCGCCTAGTTTTGAAATACTGGCACAGACGGCCCGACAAATCTTGACCAGGCTAAACAGCAACGAACGGGAAATGGCCCAAAATTGGTGGATCGCTCGTGGAGAACCAGCCTTGGATTCATCGTCGCTGGCATTTCTCTTTCCAGGCCAAGGAAGCCAGAGTGTTGGAATGATGGCTGATCTTGCCTTGCACTTTCCCGAGGCGATGGATTCTTGGGGAGAATCGGAAGCGGCTGCGAGATTAACCGGGTTACGCTTAGCCGAATTGGTTTACCCCGCCCCGTCAGATTCAGCCGAAAAAAGCGAGGCTCAGGAGGTCGATTTAAGGCGAACTGAACATTCACAGCCGGCTTTAGGGGCAGTGAGTTTGGCGTGTCTCGCAGTATTGTCAGCTGCTCAAATTCACCCTGCTATGGCTGCGGGTCACAGCTATGGAGAGCTGGTCGCATTGCGGGCCGCTGGCGTTTTCACGCATCACGATCTCATTAAAATTAGCCGCAAACGCGGAGAACTGATGGCGGCGGCGGTTGGCGATTTGTCAGGGGCCATGACGGCCGTATCCTTGTCGCCACAAGCTACGCACGACCTGCTTCACGAAGCAAAATCAGACTGTGTTGTGGCGAATGAAAACAGTCCCACGCAGTGCGTTGTTGCTGGGCCATCAACCAGCATCCAGAAATTCGAAGAATTTCTCATAGAACGCAAAGTTACGTTCCAACGTTTGGCGGTAGCAACAGCCTTTCATTCACCCATGGTTGCCGTCTGCAGCCAAGAATTTGGGGAATTCCTCAAAGGCGTTTCCATTAACCGCGCGCAATTTCCGGTGTACAGCAACACCACGGCCGAAATCTATGGATCTGATGTTCGTGGTACGCTGGCAGCACAAATTGCCCACCCCGTCCGATTTTCAACCTGCCTCCAAAAGATGAGGGAAAATGGCGCGCGCATTTTTCTCGAAGTTGGTCCGGGTTCAGTGCTGACAGGCCTTGCGCGACATACGTTGGGGAATGAGGCCCATTGTATCTCGATGAGTAAAAAGGGGAAACCTGCCGACGAATCCGTACTAGCCGCACTAGCCCAACTGGCCGTGTTAGGTATACCGGTAAACTGGTCTTGGTTGTGGGATGCGTTCCGGGCGCCTCAATCGAAAATGAAGACCACTGCGGCTACGCTCCAGGTAGGGGGAAACAACTTTGGCCGGCACTACCCCCCGGCTAATGGAGCTGCCGGTAAAACGCCACCGGTTCAAACTGCAGAAACCTCTTTTTCCAACAACCAGATGCACGGTCTCGCGACAAATATGGAACAGAAATCCCCACCGGTGGAGCCCCTGCGCGCCAACATTTCTGAGCGTACAGAACCCTCGGCTGCGCAGGTGCCTCCCCCAGCAATTTCCCCTTCACGCCAAGCGTCGCTTGCTCGCGTCCATGAACACTTTCTCCAAACGATAAGCGAAGCCCACCAGGCTTTTCTGGCGGCCGCGACGGGTAAAAGCATCGCTGCAATAGTACCAGCGCCGAGCCCGTCAACCGCACTTCAAGCAAACAAGTCCGCTGAAGTTGTTCACGAGATGGCGGGCCCCCAAACGTGGCCCTTGGCAGCCCCAAATACTAAAACAGAACAATTATCGGCTGAACCCGCCCATCAGACAATATCCCAAAGGCGCCAGCCAGAACTGCCTCAAGTAGCAGCACCACAAAAAACACCTTCAGTTTATCGTAATACGGATCTCAAGGATTTAGTATTGAGCACTATTGCGGAAAAAACGGGCTATCCGCGAGACATGCTGAATCCCGCCATGAAACTGGAGGCGGATCTTGGAATTGATTCGATAAAGCGCGTTGAAATCTTATCAGCGGTGCAATCGCAATTACCGGAAATGCCGCCGATAGATGCAAAAGCCATGGGGAGCTTGCAAACATTAGACGATATTTCAAATCACCTCGCGTATATATTAAATACCTCGGAAGCATCAACTGGTAATGCAACGGTGCAACCCACTCCCGCAACAGTAAACAAAACTATAGGGATCGAAGAGCTTGTCCTTGCTACCGTCGCCGCAAAGACTGGCTATCCTATAGAAATGCTGAATCCTGCCATGAAGCTCGAGGCGGATCTTGGCATTGATTCGATAAAGCGTGTTGAAATTCTATCGGCGGTGCAGCAGCAATTACCGGAGATGCCACCGATGGATGCAAAGGTAATGGGTGGATTGCAGACTTTAGGGGATGTATCGCACTTTATTGCACTACAAATAGGTAATCCGGCGGAGTCGGAAAACCCTGTTAAGAATACTCCCCCTACTGCTACACAGAATATTACTCTTGATATACAATCAATCGTACTCGATACGGTCGCGGAAAAAACCGGATACCCGCGGGAAATGCTAACGCCTAGTATGAAACTGGAGGCGGATCTTGGAATTGACTCAATTAAACGGGTTGAAATTCTGTCTGCAGTTCATCAGCGATCGCCCCAAATACCCGTTCTCGATGCAAAAGCCATGGCTGGATTACAGACTCTGGCTGAAATATCAGATTTTCTTCATACCAGCATCGGGGGTGTCGGGCAAAAGTCACAAATTAATACGGTTGATGAGTCGTACCATCCGAAGAACAATGCCATAGCAGAGAATTCCGCGCACGAAATTCTAAGACGGCTCGTAGTACAGTCCGCCCCGATTGCGATTCCATACTTAATCCCTTCAGCATTACGTTCTGCAAGAAAGGTTATCATTGCTAATGATGTGAATGGCTTTGCAAGTGCACTTCAGTCTGCACTGATGCGCTTTGGGATAACATCGGAAGTTTCAAACCGTGTACCGCTTGACTGTGACGCCCTTATTGTCCTTGCCGGACTTGAGATTTGTACAACCCCTGAAAAGGCGTCCGATGCATACATTGCGGTACTAAATAACCTGCAGGCTATCGCAACACGTTTTGCCGAGCATGGAGGTTACCTTGCACTGGTACAAAACACAGGCGGATCATTTGGCCTCGATAACAGTTCTGCAACAAACGTTTGGCAGGCTGGCTACAGTGGGATTGCCAAAACCGCCGCAAAGGAATGGCCCAAGGCAGTGGTTCGGACCATCGACCTCGAGGTGAACGAGAATGCTTTAAATGAGGGAGTCGCGGCTCGTCTCGCCGGCGAACTCTGTCAGGGTGGTGACGAAGGCGAGCTCGGCCTGCGAGCGGATGGATCACGGATTCGTCCGGAATTACTCACTGCCGAACTGAAGCAAGTGAGCTTTGAGGAAAATTCAGGCGCCGTTGTTCTGGCAACCGGTGGCGCGCGCGGCGTAACCGCGTTGTGCCTCATTGAATTGGCGCGCCGACAAAAATCAAGAATTGTACTGTTGGGAAGAACTAAGCGGCAAGATGAGCCAGCTGGGTTGGAACTTCTCGTTAAAACCGAAGATCTGCGCGCCGAATTACTCCGGCGTAAGCGTGCGGCCGGCCAATCCATCACACCAGTGGAATTGGCGGGTGCTGCAAGGGACATCATCACTGAACGTGAGATCCGAACTACGATTGCTCAAATCGAAAAAGTTGGAGGCAAGGCGCTCTATTTTAGTGTGGATGCGCAAGATTCGGCTGCCATTGCCAATATCGTAAAATCGGTCAGGGCTGACTGGGGCCCCATTACTACGATTGTGCATGGGGCGGGAGTCCTGGCTGACAGCTTCATTAAAGACAAAACCCCGGAACAATTTCGCCGAGTATTTCATACGAAAGTGAAAGGCCTGCAAAGCCTCATTCTGGCGACCCAAGCCGAACCAATTTCAGAGATTTGTTTGTTCTCGTCCGTGGCGGGCCGATTCGGAAACGTGGGACAGTCTGATTACGCTGCTGCCAACGAAGTGCTGAATATGGTGGCTGCTGCGGAGGCCGCCCGGCGTGGTTCAAGTTGTCGGGTAAGGTCTATCAATTGGGGACCTTGGGACGGCGGGATGGTCAGCACTGAACTACGACATTATTTCCAGTCACAAGGTGTGGCGCTCCTTTCCCCATTGTCTGGGGCAAATGCTTTCGTAAGTGAAATGATGGGCAACCCGGTTGCAAACAACGTTCAGGTGGTAATTACGGCAGGTAACGGAGAGTTATCTGCCAAGCAATTAGATCAACAGTTGCATCGCTATGATTTCACTTTTGATTTTGAGCACTATCCCTTTTTAAGGGATCACCAGGTTAAAAACCATGCAGTGTTAATGGTAGCGCTTGTAACTGAATGGATGTTGCGTGCAACTCTTGGCCTCCGGCCATTGGCAAAACACCGCGTACTGAAAGACCTTCAAGTGCTGAAAGGCTTCATATTGCCCTTTGAGAACGGGAGTATAACGCCAACGCATCTTACCATGGAGGTGCGCGAAATATCCGACACTGAATTGACTATGACCTTGCTCGATGCGGACGGTAAAGGTCGCTATTCGGCTACGGCATCTTTTGTAGAGACAGTGTTACCAGAGTGGGTGAAAGGCTTAAGATCCGAGCACAACTATAAACCGTTTAGCACATCTGCAGCGCGAATATATGACCGCCATCTATTCCACGGGCCGAGCTTGCAGGTGATATCTGCGTTAAATGGTTATTCCGAAAGCGGGGCCGAGGTAATCATTTCGGGTAGCCATGCCAGAGTTAAGGAAAATGAAACCGTTCGATCCGCCTGTGTTATTGATCCAGTCCTATTAGATGGAGCGCTCCAGCTTACTGGATTATGGGCCTTAGAAGTCTTCGGAAAGCCGGTTCTGCCCATGGGCTGCAAGACCGTAACTCATCTACGCCGTCCGGAACCGGACGAGCCACTAACGTGTATCCTTCGCGGAACTGAGCAAGCCGGCATGGGAATAGTTGCTGATATTTGTTGTCAGGATTCTCAGGGGAGGCCGGTCATCCTTATTGAGGGTGGGCGGTGCTACTACATTGACTCCTATTGGGAATGACCGTCACGTGAGCTCTTTCCAACCAATAGCGATAGTTGGCCAGGCGTGTTTGTTGCCTGGTGCTCATTCACCTGAGGAATTCTGGCAAGCGGTTCGCTCCGGCAGCGATCTGCTGACCACCGCAACGTGCGAACAATGGCGGGTTAGAGATAAAAATCGCCTCCTGCATCTTCCTCCAGGGCACAGAGGCCCAAGAGTGGCAACCGATCGCGGAGGATTTGTCAGCGGGTTTGAGAAAATCTTTACGCCCAATGGATTCAGGGTGGACTCCGATTCTATCGAACCCTTGGACAATCTGGTAAAGTGGTTGCTTCATGTTGGCCGGGAAGCGTTACGAGACTGCGCCATCGAAATTGGACCTGACCATCACGCAGGGGCCATTATCGGCGGTCAGTCCTATCCAACACACGGATTCAATCACTGGGCGGAGTATGTTTTAAGTTCCTCATTTCCGACTCTGCCACTCTGTACTCCTGAAAAACAATCCGGTGTCGATGCACGCAACCGGCTGATATCGGGTATGGCCGTCCCGTTTTTGTGTGACGCGTTAGGCCTTGCAGCCGGTGGCTTTAGTGTTGATGCAGCTTGTGCGTCGTCGTTATACGCCATCAAGATGGCATGTGATTGGCTGGCCGATGGCCGGGCCGATTTTATGCTTGCCGGCGGCATAATGGCAGCGGATCCACTGGCCTTAGCCGCCGGTTTTTCCGCAATGCAGGCATTAAGTCCCACTGGACAGTCGCGTCCATTTCACAACCAGGCGGATGGAATGCTCGTGAGTGAAGGTGCCGCACTGGTGGTATTGAAACGTTTGCCGGACGCGATTCGGGACGGTAATCGGATTCATGGCGTCATTCGTGGAATTGGCGTTTCCAACGATGGTCGCGGCCCCGGGTTGATGGTTCCCTCCGTAGATGGCCAGATCAAAGCGATGCGCCAAGCGTACGAAATGTCTGGCTTGCAACCCGCGGACATCGAAGTGATTGAATGCCACGCAACAGGTACGCAAGCCGGTGATGCTGCTGAGATCCGCAGTTGTGCAGAGATCTTTGCCCATGCCGGGGAAGTGCGATTGGGTTGTGTGAAATCAAATTTAGGCCACACGCTGACGGCGGCTGGCGCAGTGGCATTAATCAAGATTCTCAAATCCATGGAGCATGGCGAGCGCGCCGCCATTCGCGGACTTGATCAGCCGCAGTCGATTCTAGCAGAAACAGCCTTAACTCCTGACATCACACTGGAGAAATGGCCCAGAAACGGTGTGCGACGCGCGGCGATTAACGCCTTTGGGTTCGGAGGATGTAATGCGCACCTGATTGTTGAAGAGCCGCCTGCAAATATATGCTCAACGCCTGTGGCGATTGGGAAAACTACAGAGCCTGTCGCTATCATTGCCGCCGTGGTTCGATCTGCTCATCTGCGGACAGCCGAAGATATTTTTCAGGCGCTCGACTCGGAAGACTCCTCACTGCTGAACGGTGGAGTATTCGACAAAATTGCGCTGCCGATTCCGGGACTAGCGTTCCCTCCAAAAGACTTAGAACATAGCTTTCGCCAACAGACCAGCTTACTGGAGGCATCGCATCTTGCCGTGGGACAAGTCAGAAACCTGCCGACCGAGCGAACAAGCGTCTATGTAGGGTTAAATGTCGACGCAGACTTTGTGAATTGGCATGTGAGCTTGCGATTGGATGAGCTGCTCGATCAGTGGGGCATCTCAGCTTCCAAGGAAGAAATTGAGGCCGCTCGCCAGCGCATTTTACCGGGCCCTGATGCGGCCGCAGCACTTGGAGCGCTGGCTAGTGTCGGGGTCAATCGCCTTAACCGCCAGTACAACTTCGGAGGAGCCAGCTTTACTGTTTGGGCGGATAAAGTATCCGGACCGCGCTGTTTGGAGCTCGCCCTGCACAGCCTGCAGCATCACGAATGCGATGCGGCCCTCATAGGCGCCGTAGACTTGTCTCACGAGCCACTTCACATGGCGGCCGTAGGAGAGGAGCTAGCGGCTGACGGAGCTTGTGTGATGATCCTAAAGCGCCTCAATGATGCCATTCGCGACCGTGACTCCATACTCGCAGTAATGGATTCCCAATCAAACCAGGCATGCATTCTGGACTGGACTCCCTACCAGCAACAAATTCGTCGGCGCTTGGGAGTCAGCCATGTCGCAAGTTCTTTAGTAGATATTGCAATCGCAGCGCTAAGTCTTGGGTATTCACGGTTCCCAGAAATTGACGCCATAAAAATACCAGCCACAAGTTCCTTTGGTATTAACCAGACGATTATCTTGAATGGCAACAATAGCCAAAAGGTAGTTTATCCAAAACCTGCAAAGGAAGGAATTGATCCGGCGGCGGTTTTACAGCTTCAACCGCATCCGTCTCCAGTTATTGCGGCACTAAATGATCTTATGAAATTTCAAACGGCTGAATTTATGGCGCCAGCGCCGTCATTAAGTCTGTGTTCCTCAATACGGCCTATTTCAGTTTTAAGCACGGCAGAGGAAATTCAATGTGTTCCTGAACGGCCTTCTTTAACTGCCAATGCTTATAATGGAGAATCGGATTACTTTTCGCCTATCGATGAAGCGAGTTTTGCCGAGGAAATAGCTAATGCGCATATCCAATATCTACAGCAGGTAGGTACGACGCATAAAATGTTTCTGGCTGCTTTTTCAACGGGGTTAAATTTCTCGTTGCCACTTGCCAACGATACTAAGCCGTCCCCAATTCCCTCCGGAACCAATCAACAATCCACTGCGCCGATATTTCTTGAATCAACTTTAGAGAGGAATGCCGCAAACGATATCTTAACGCAGGCGCAGACGCAAAAAGCACAATCCTCGGCGGAAATTTTCACACCTCCCCCGACAGTAACACTTCCAAAGGCTGTCTGCGGACCGCAATTCTCTCATGAGCAACTGATTACATTGGCCGGAGGACGGGTGGCCGATGTCTTTGGAGAAGGTTTTGCTTTCCAAGAAAATTACCCGATACAGGTTCGTATGCCACTGCCACCTTTGCTATTGGTGGACAGAGTAACTGGAATTGATGCGCCTCCGTTGGTTCTCGGATGCGGGACAATGTGGACTGAAACGGATGTCCCCGCGTCCGCATGGTATTTGCATGCGGGTCGCATGCCAGCCGGTATAACCCTTGAAGCCGGACAAGCTGATCTGCTGCTGATCTCGTGGATGGGGATTGATCGCTTAAACAAAGGAGAGCGAGCTTATCGCCTGCTTGGCGGTGAAATGACATTTCACGGGCCCCTGCCTAAAATTGGCGACAAGCTTGTTTTTAAGATTCATGTGGATGATCACGCCAGTGTCGGCGATGTGCGAATGTTTTTCTTCCACTATGAGTTGCACATCGATGGTGAGTTGAGATTGGCCATGCGTAACGGCCGGGCTGGCTTTTTCACAAAACAGGAATTGGAGCATTCCGAGGGTGTGCTTTGGGATGCGAGTTTAGAGCCCGCGCCACATCTGAAACGCTCGCACGATTCCCCCCGTGTACGTGTTGAACGACAATCGTTTGATCGCAATGCGATACAGGCATTTTCAGAAGGACGCATGCGAGATGTATTTGGTGACCAGTTTATTATGACTTGTCCCCACACTCGGACTCCCACCATTCCAAAAGGGAGGCTTCTTATGATCGACGAAGTTACCCACCTCGATCCGGAGGGAGGTCCGTGGAAGCGTGGCTATTGTCGATCCGTGCAAAAGATTTCACCTTCGATGTGGTTTTTTGAAGGACACTTCCACAACGATCCGTGCATGCCTGGTACACTGATGGTTGAAGGAGCAGCAGAAACCATGACCTTCTATATGACGGCGCTGGGCTGCACGATTAAGGCCGACGGTTGGCGGTTTGAACCCGTCAAGGAACAAGCGATGTATTTGCAGTGCCGAGGACAGTGCACTCCTCAATCTCGCGAAGTGGTTTATGAATTGTTCATTGAGGAATTTAATGATGGGCTTCACCCCCGCTTACGAGCCACGGTTCTCGGTTCCGTTGATGGAAGGAAAGCGTTCCTGTGTCGCGGATTTGCACTCGAACTAGTGCCAGACTGGCCATTTGAGGAACTCTTCAACAAGGGGGAATTAAAAATCGAATCTGTTCCAGACGCTTGGGTATTGGATGGCTTCAGACACGATCATCATGCTTTGTTGAGGGGGGCTCTGGGTAGTTCTTCCGGTGGATTTGGACCTAAATATCGCCCCTTGGATCAGGGCTATCGTTTTCCGCGCCTCCCATCTCCCCCGTATCATTGCATGACTAGGATTGTCACTTGCGACGGTTTGCAAGGTCAACCGCGGGTGGGCACCAAAGTGGAATCCGAATTTGTGATCAAGCCTGCGGATTGGTTTTTCCATGATGCAGGCACACCGCAAATGCCAATCGCGCTGTTCTTGGAAGTAGTGCTTCAGCCATGCGGTTGGCTGGCCTGTTTGGTCCGTGATCTTACCCCCATAGACCGGATTGGTTTGTTTCGCAATCTCGATGGGGATCTGGAATGGATTGGACCAGTCACCTCATCCGACACAGCACTGCGAGTGAGAGTAGAATTGAAGGGGTGGGCGCCCATGGGACCCACTATTCTAGCCTCATACCGAGCAACCGCACTAATCGATAACCAGCCTATAGCTCACCTCAACACTACATTCGGCTATTTTCCTGAGGAGGCATTCGAAGAACAACCCGGTTTGGCTCCATCGCCCCTAGAAACGCAGTTTCTTGATACGCCCGCACCCTGCGCCTTTGATCTGAGAATGAACGGTTGCAGCAGGGAATTTCAAAAGATGCCACTGCCTAGCGGACGATTGAGGATGCTCGACCAGGTCACTGGTTGGTGGCCGGAGTCGGGTGAAAGTGGTCTGGGCGTCATTCTAGCGATAAAAGACATTGATCCCTCCGATTGGTTTTTTAAGGCCCATTTTATGGCTGACCCGGTTCAGCCAGGTTCGCTCGGGGTCGAAGCACTTGCGCAACTTTTGCGCTGTGGAATGTGGTTGCGTGGAGAAGGAGCAAACATGGACCATCCAGAATTCGAGCCGGTTGCGCTTGGGCATACGTTGGAATGGAAGTTTCGTGGCCAAGTGCTGCCTACTCATAAACGAATTACAACGCTCGTTGAAATATTGAGCATTGAAAGGACGGACACCTCTGCAGTGGCGATTGCTAGGGGAAGCTTATTTGTAGATGGGAAAAAAATCTATAACCTCTCGAAACTCTCCATGCGAATTCGTAATGGTTCCGGACCATTGGGCGAGGAAGGTGAAGCCAGCGGTATTTGTAAACAGATATCTCACCAAATTGGACTGCCTTTAACCAGTCTATCATTCAATTCAAA
Organism: Verrucomicrobiota bacterium; assembly: GCA_037133875.1. Lineage (GTDB taxonomy): Bacteria > Verrucomicrobiota > Verrucomicrobiia > Chthoniobacterales > Chthoniobacteraceae > Chth-196. The sequence continues at coordinate 22,316 of JBAXNG010000032.1, forward strand.
TGCGGGATCGATTACGAGCGAAGCACTCCCTTTACAATCATATCCAGTCCTATCGAACAAAAGATTATATCAGTCCTACTGGCATCTGGATCGACATCGCGGCGTACTTTCTGATTTAGATATTGCGCTTACAAATCGCTACATTCGTACGTTTCGTATTGCTGCCCCTATTGAATTCCGTCAATGGAGATCAACGCCAATGATAATCTGTTCGAATCATCAGACGGCATTGGAAAGCGGCTTGTTTACTATCTTATACGAAACTTTATCCGGACTTCCGGTAACTACTATTGCGCGGGTGGAGCATGGTGACAGTTGGGTATCCAAAATTAGTTCTTTTCGGGAATCATTTCCTTCGCAAACAAAGGGTATTAAGCCGCACGTGTTTTTCGATCGCAACAATCCCCAAACCATGGTGCAGCTGTTAGCGGATTTTCGGGCAGCACAAAATGTTCACCCCCACAGTTTGCATATACATATTGAGGGAGAACAGGCCCTGTCATGTCGTCACCGAGTCGAGCGGATGAGTTCCGTGTTCATTGACATCGCTATTGAAAACGGAATGGCCATCCTTCCAGTTCGATTCTCCGGGGGGCTGCCCGTTACCCCTTTGAATATAATCACGAACTTTCCGTACCGTTACGGCCAGCAGGATATTGTATTGGGTGCTCCCCTTTCAGCTGGGTACCTCAAAAGTGTACCTCGCAATGTAGCCGTACAATCAATCCTCTCTTCAATCAATTCGGCGTACCCTGGTGAAACGGCTGAACAGCCTCTTATTGCCAATGACGAATCAGGGGAACGTATTGCAAAACTCCAGACCAACTACGGTATTCCTGAGCCTCAGGCCGCAATCATCGCTGCGCTCCAGGATCTAGAAGATCCATGTCCGGCAACTCGAGAACTGCTGGCAAATGGCGGGACACAGCCACTTAAACTAGTTGGAGTAAATGAAGGTGAACGTGCATGGATAGAAGCGTTTTCAATTTGGCTTTGGTCTCGGGATTCAGATGCCCACCGACAGGCCACAAATTGGAAGCAACGTTTCGAGCAATGATTTCACCTTGTAACAATCCACTTGCAGACCTTGTTACCGATGGTGCACGGCTGGGCATCTGTGTCGAATATGGGCGGATTCCTTTGGATTATCACAATGCTTCGAGAGCAGTTCGTGCAATGGCCATACAAATTCTGAGACGGCATCAAATTGTTGTTAATGAGATAGCGCGACTTCCCTCTGGCGCGCCTCTTTGGCCGGAAGGTTGGGCGGGTAGCATCACACACAGTATGGGTGTCGGAGCTGTTGCGATTGCAAAAAAAAATGCAGTAAAAACTGTTGGAATAGACGTTGAGCATATCAGTCGTATGCACGACGACGCCTGGCCGCATGTCCTAACTAAAAGGGAGTTATTACAGGCGCAAATGCTGTCCGTAGTGAAAGCGAAAGAGTATGTAGTGACATGCTTTTCCGCCAAAGAAGCCTTATTTAAGGCGATCTCTCCTCTTAACGTCGATCCGCCGGGGTTTCATGAAGTTGAGGTACATTTTCCGATGAATCAGATCCATTTTACCTTTCCATTCCATGATATTCTTGTTGAAGATTTTTCCGGTTTGTTTCGGATAGGCGAAGGAATGGTTGCGTGTTTAGTTCTATCGAGACCAAGCGCTATCAATAATCAAACCAACTGAACGAAGCAAATCAACACATAACAGGCCGCGAACCTTTTCCTCTAAAATAACTAGGTGGCAGCGATGTTGGTTAGGTGGCGCGCTAGAGTAATTTGGGGTACAAGCGGCATATAAAGGTTATCGATTTCCAAATGCTACTCAGTTTGCGGGACAGGAAGGCAGGCACAATAGGGAGTCGAAGTTTGGAAATACACAGAACCCATATCGTAGCGTCCGAGCTATCAATTCACCCAATTTATTATTTCAGAGCTGCGTATGTATTTTGGAGTCTGATGATGATCTAATTTATGTAAATCTTGGAGTGATCGCCTTTTGCTGGACTGCCAAAGTTACAAATAAAATATACAAGAATACCTCTATGAACAATTTCCAGCCTATCGCAATTACGGGAATGAGTGCCACTTTTCCACGTGCTAGCGTTCTTGATGAATTTTGGCGTGTTATCTTGTCCGGCAAAGATTGCATGACTGAAATCCCCCCAAGTTATTGGCTGTTGGAGGACTTCTATGATCCTGATCCTAATACTCCACTCAAAACTTACAGTCGGCATGGAGGGTTTATTCCCAAAGTGGCATTTGATCCTGCCGTTTATGGAGTTCCCCCGACTTTAGCCGCGTCAACGGATGTAGTTCAACTGTTGGCTTTAATTCTGGCGCGCCGTGCCCTTGAAGATACTTCAAACCACCAAATTGATCGCCTGAATCTGGAGCGTACCAGTGTCATCCTCGGCATGTCAGCCGCTACAGATTTGCTTATCACCATCTCTGGCCAGTTGGCCCGTCCAACTTGGGTTGAGGGCATGCGGCAAGCCGGAATAACCGAAGAGAAAGTAAATGAGGCAACTGAGCGCATTTCGGCACTCCTTCCAGATTGGAATGAAGCAGTATTTCCAGGGATGCTAGGAGGCATTACCGCTGGACGTATCGCAAATCGTTTTAACTTGGGCGGCACGAACTGTACGGTCGACGCAGCCTGCGCAAGCTCATTTGGCGCAATCCATCTCGGCATAAGTGAATTACTGCTCGGACGCTCCGACCGCATAATCACCGGGGCGGTTGATGCGCTTAACAATGTTTGGGGGTTCATGTCCTTTAGCAAGACGCCCACAATTTCTCCTACTGGTAAATGCAGACCTTTCTCAGAAAATGCGGATGGATTAACCCTGGGTGAGGGCGGTGGTATAATTATTCTTCGTTTACTGGAAGATGCGGAGCGAGATGGAGATCCTATTTATGCCGTAATTCATGGCCTTGGAACTTCTTCGGATGGCCGCTCTCGCAGCATATATGCACCTCGCTCAACGGGACAACAGACGGCCCTTGAACGATGCTATGAACAGGCGGGTTATGAGCCCAGAAGTGTAAGCTTGCTTGAAGCCCACGGCACCGCGACCGCCGCAGGCGACAGATGCGAAATTGCCGCCTTAAAAAGTGTCTTTGCCAAAAATGCCAGCACCGATCTGAATTGGTGCGCACTAGGTTCGATTAAGTCGCAAATTGGACACACAAAGTGTGCGGCCGGCACCGCATCATTGATTAAGACGGTGTGCGCCCTCCAAAATCGCGTACTGCCGCCTACGGCAAATGTGTCAAAACCACATCCCCGACTCGATCTGGAAAATAGTCCGTTTTATCTTAACACTCGGGCCAAACCTTGGATCAGCTCGCGTAATACCCCTCGTCGGGCGTCAGTGAGTTCGTTCGGTTTCGGGGGAACCAACTTTCACGCAACTCTGGAAGAGTATCGGGGGAAACACAAAGCCCCACGTATTCGCTCCATTTCAGCAGATGTGTTTTTGTGCAGTGCACACTCGGCATACGAATTAAAAACTGCTGTTGCAAAGTGGGCCGGTGTGCGAGATGTCGCGGCGTTTGAGAACCTGGCGCACTCCAGTCAGTTGAATTTTTGTTCTGATCATACCTGGCGACTCGCAACAATCGCCGAAAACTACGAGCAGTTAACCACAAAGGCTGCTCAAATATTGGCGTGGATTGAGGATCCTTCCGCAAAGGATGTTGCGAACACATGGATTTGCCGAGGTCAACCGCCGGCAGATCGCAGCACTGTCGCATTCGTTTTCCCGGGCGAGTGTGGCCAGCGGATTGAACCAATGGCAGAAATTCCAATGCATTTTACATCAGCCATGGATGCGTGGGAGATCATGGATTCTGCTGCCGAAGAAGTCGATTTGAAGCTCAGTGAGGTTTTATATCCTCCGCAGGTGTTCACCGACGAGCAACGCGCTTTACAAAACTCTGTGTTACACCGCTCGGAGAACGAACAAGTAGCGATAAACGCAATCAGTGCCGGCTGCCTGGCGGTGCTTCGCAGTGCCGGCCTTCAACCTGCAATGTCGGCTGGCTTTAACTGTGGAGAACTGCTCGCAGTGCATGTTGCGGGAGCTGTTTCATTGGAAGAAGTTATTCGGATAAGCCGCAAACGCGGGGAAATTGCAGGATACTTGCATGCAAACAAACCCAAACATACCGGCTCTGAATCTTCATCTATAGACGCAGGTTCACTGGTTGAATGGACCACTTATCTAAAGGAGGTTCCGGCGGCTGCCTTTGAGATACCCATTTATAGCAGTACCACCAGAGACCTTTTACCTCGAGATCTCCACACAGCGCTCACAACCAGTTCACAGAAGCCAACCGAATTTATACCTGTATTGCAGCGTATGCGCGATCAGGGAGCTCGGGTATTTGTCGAGGTTGGTCCGGGACACTTGCTAACGCAGTTCGCGCAAAACGAGCTAGGATCCGAATCACTTTGCATAGCGCTGCTCAAAGACGGTCAACCATCTGATCAAAGCATGCTGGGAGCATTAGCCGCGCTAGCCGTGGCTGGGTTACCGGTGAAATGGTCTTTCCTTTGGGACGGATTTAGATCGCCAAGATCTATTGAAAAGCTTTCGGCTGCTACATTTGAGATTGATGGACGAAATATTGGCCGCCGATATCCTCTACCGGGTGGCTCCTCGGCTAAGACTCCCCCAGTCTTAAGTCCGGTTCAACCACCTGAGAATGAGAAGCAAACAGCTCAAAAATCAGTTCCGCTCTCGCTTCAAGTTCCGCCACGCACCGAGTTGCCAGAGTTTCAAAAAAGTCTGATTGAAAGCATGCCGCAACCCGAGAAAATATCGTTGTCACCAGCGATAAATCCCGATGCAGCAGTAATCGGCCGGACTCACGAGACCTTTCTACGTGTATTAGGCGATACCCATCGCGCTTATCTTAATGCTATTCAGCGGTAACATCCGTAAGCGTCACTCCAAATCCTTTTAGTTATAGGCTATGCTCCTGAATCGGTATTGGTACGAGTTGTGTAAAGACTTCCGTGCACTAAAATGTAGCGTTCCCATTTGATGCTGGAGCCGACCCAAACCAATATAGCTTTCCAAAGTAGCGCCTTCTAGTCGGGATACCTTTTATGCCCTGGTTGAAGAGCGCAGGTTGATCCTCATGGCGCCTCTCCATGCGGCTGTTTTATGTGGCGGGGACGGGTTGATTCCAGAGATCTGGGGCCACCCATGCGCGGATGGAGAACTGGATGACGACGGTATCCGACTCAGCTTTTCGCCTTCACGGACTTCGCGATAATGGTGCGGCCCACGAGTATCTCGAAGCTGTTCATGGCGCGGACGAGCGGTTCGTTCGCCTCGTCTAGGGTGCGGTAGCGTACGCGTTCGCGGCGCATGGACAGCGCGCCGAAAAGTTTGATGAAGGGATACATTAGGACCAGCTTGGCCAGAGAGGAACGCTGGATGCGGTCGATATGCGGCGAGGCGTTCGGGAAACCGGCGTCGAGGAGGGCGTGGGCGACGTAGAACCACGAGACGGGATTGATGTGGCCACCGGTGGAGTAAAGAGCGCTGTGCTTTACAGGAAGCGGGCCGAAGAGGGCCCAGAAGCCGAACCAGACGAAGCGCAGGCGGGAGTTGAGGTTCAGAATGTTTGGCGTGCTGAGGATGCAGACCCCACCTGGCTTCAGCACGCGGTGGATCTCGCGCACGATACGGCGGAAGTCCTCCAGGTGCTCTATCACCTCGGTGGAGGTGACGACATCAAAAGAGGCGTCAGGGTAGGGCAGGGGCTCGTTGTTAAGATTGGCAATGTCCACCTTCTGGCCGGGGAGCTGCATGAGGGTGTCCGTGTAATCACATGCGCAGGCTTCGACGCCGAGCCTGGACTTCACTTTGGCGATGAGCGATCCGCGTCCCGCGCCGATGTCGAGATAGGTCCGCCAAGAGGAGGCGGAGGATTCGGCGAGGAGGAGTTCGAGGACTTTTTCGTGGATGCCGTCAATGCTCATGTGGCGGGGTGCTTATCGAAGGGCGGAGGCTGCGGCAACCTTTTTTCTGGCTTTTGGAGATCGCTGAAACCGGGCTGTACATTGCCGCGGCCCGTGAACTCGTGGATGAGGCGCTTCATTTCGAGTCGCATGAACGTGCCAGAAGTGAGGTCGGAAGCCGTGGTGAAGTCGTTTATGTGTGTCTCGTCGCTGGCGATCGCATCGCGATCCCTTGGGCGCAACAGCTCCCAAACGTACGATACGCACGGGTGGACCCTGCAATGCACGCAAACGGCTTCGGATACAGCAAATCTTCCTGTGTGAGCAGTTAAGTTAATAGATGACATGAGGTCGTTGGGACACGCGGGATCCCGCGATCTTCAAGCGTTGATAACCGCATAGATGGAAAATCCTTTTTGCGTACGTACTAGGGGAGGTGTCGAATCAGCATTGTGCGTAAAAAAACAGGCCGGCGGTTAACAGGATGAAACGGAGAGGGACTTAATCGATCAACACGACTCAATCCGGGATAAATGCAGGATTCAGATGCGTCGGTGAGATAGCATTGTTAGGATCTGATCTGGGAGCACCGCAAGCGACCATGGTAGGAGATTTACCCTGCCAAGATCTTACGGAAATAGGGGCGGCCTATATATTTTACCTTTGCCTAAGGAATCGCTGCATTAATGGTTATAAACGGTCTGCACTAGACGCTTGTGTCGTGTTCTTGCGCCTAAACGGTATAGAGTCCGATAATCCTCCGGCGAATTTTGGCGGGCTTTGTACTTCTCGCCGTGGGTCTAGCAACTTTTGGACTGCGCAACAATCTCCTGGCGCCAATCTTGCTCATGTGGTTAGCAGGCGCACACACGGCGTGCAGGCGGCGTGTTGGCAGCCTCATGCATTAGCAATTATGAACATACAAATGGATCAATCCCATGAAGGGAGATTTTTGATAACAGGATCCTAAAGCGATTATTTTGTTCGCGGTGGTGTTGATGGGGTTCGGACGGCAGGGGAGTGCAGCCCCGACAATCGTGAAACAACCCAATGCCGCTGCAGTTTTAGTTGGAGGGTCCTTAACGTTGAGTGTGTCGGCAAAGGGGAGTGGGCCCCTGACGTACCAATGGCGTAAGCGGGGAAAAGTGGGCGTCACTTTATTGGCCGAAAATCAATATGATGATCGTGGAGACACTAGTCTCGTGAGCGATCCGATTGAATACGCCGCTTGGAATGAAGTTGAGACGCTGCTTGAGAAAGATAATGTCGGAATGGGCCGAGGTTTTATTATCCCTACGGCATGGCTGGGTAACTTTTTATAACAATATGAAGATCATTTTGACCGTTTTGGCATGCTTGTGTGTCGCATTGAGCAGCGCCGTCTGGGGGCAGGACACAACACCGCCAGTGATTACAGTGCCGGCGAACATCACGGTCCCCGCGACGAGTGCCGCTGGAGCCGTGGTCAATTTTGCAACACCCACAGCGACAGACAATGTCGGGGTGACTTTCTTCGGTAGAGATTCACTGGGGAGCTTCAATAATCCTTCTGGAGTGGCGGTGGACGGGGGGGGGAATGTGTACGTGGCCGATACGGTGAATCACACGATCCGCAAAATCACCTCAGCCGGCGTTGTAAGCACATTTGCAGGGGTGGCAGGCGCCGAAGGTAAGAGTGATGGCGCTGGGAGTGCCGCGCGATTCACTTTTCCGTGTGGAGTGGCGGTGGACGGGACTGGGAATGTGTATGTGGCCGATACGGGTAATCAAACGATTCGAAAGATCACTCCTAAGGGCGTTGTGAGTACGTTAGCAGGAAGTGCAGGAGAGGAAGGCAGTGAAGATGGAACTGGAAGTGCGGCGCGTTTTTCTGGTCCGTGGGGAGTGGCTGTCGATAAAGCAGGGAATGTGTATGTGGCCGATCAGTTAAATGGCGCCATCCGTAAGATCACCCCTGCAGGTGTAGTGAGTACATATGTGAGCGCAGATGTGACGGCAGGTGCGGATATTCAGAGTCCAAAGGGCGTAGCCGTGGATGGGAGTGGAAATGTATACTGGACTGAAAGGGGATCGTACTATGGGAAGGGTTATGCGATTAAGAAGATAACGCCTGAAGGAAATTCAAGTGTATTTGCGGGAGTTGAGGGTGGGCATGGTGGGAGTAATGATGGCAGCTCTGGGGTACAGTTTGGTGCCGCACGGTTCAGTGACCCAGAGGGAGTGGCTGTGGATAAAAGCGGAAATGTCTATGTTTCTGATGCTGGTGCGATTCGCAAGATCACTCCTTCGGGCGTTGTGAGCACGTTAGCTGGAGTGGCAGTTGGTGCGGTTGGCAGCAGAGACGGGATTGGAAGTACGGCGCGTTTTAATCGTCCTTCTGGTGTTGCGGTGGATGGGAGTGGAAATGTGTATGTGGCTGATTTATTGAATCATACGATTCGGAAGATTAGTCCTGTGGGAGCAGTGAGTACATTCGCGGGAAGCGCTGGGGTGGCAGGTATTGCTGATGGAGGTAGTGATGGAGAAGCAAGTGCCGCGAGTTTTTTGTCCCCACAGGGAGTGGCTGTGGATGGAAGTGGGAATGTGTATGTAGCCGATACTCGATACCACACGGTTCGGAAGGCTAGTCCTGCAGGAGTGGTGAGTACATTGGCGGGGAATGGCGGGGATCCTTCGCTGAACATTCCAATTTACACTGGGCCAGTGGCATTTGGAGATAGTATTGGTGTTGAATTTGTAAATCCTTCTGGGGTAGCTGTGGACAAAAGTGGGAATGTGTACGTGGCTGATACGGGCAATAATAAGATCCGCAAGATCACTCCTGCGGGTGTTGTGAGTATCCTAGCCGGGGACGGACTCAGGGGCAGTCAAGATGGAACTGGAAGTGCGGCGAGTTTTACTTATCCTTCTGGGGTGGCTGTAGATGGAGTTGGAAATGTGTATGTGGCCGATACGTATAATAATGCGATTCGCAAGATCACGCCGGCGGGCGTTGTGAGTACACTCGTAGGATATTCTCAGGGGCTTCTGCGTCCCTCTGGGGTAGCCGTGGATGGGGGGGGGAATGTGTACGTGGCGGATACAGAGAATCACACGATTTGCAAGATAACCCCTGAGGGCGTTGTGAGTACGCTCGCAGGAAGTACAGGAGAGGAAGGCAGTGCAGATGGAACTGGAAGTGCGGCGAGGTTCAAAAGTCCTAGGGGAGTGGCCGTGGATGGGAGTGGGAATGTGTACGTAGCGGATACAGAGAATCACACGATTCGTAAGATCACCCCTGAGGGAGTGGTGAGTACGTTCGCGGGAAATGCCGGAACTGGCAGCCTTATCGATGGGACCGGAAGTGCGGCGCGTTTTAATAGTCCCTCAGGGGTGGCCGTAGATGGGATTGGCAACGTCTACGTGTCTGATACAGGGAATCAGACGATTCGGAAAATCACTCCTTCTGGAGATGTGGGGACGATTGCGGGTGTGCGTGGATCATCCTACCACCTTACGTTTGATAGCCCAGATGACGGATATACATTGTGCAGTGGCTGTACTTTCCCTGGCGGAGTGACCAGCTTAAGGTACAAGGCACAAGATGCTGCAGGGAACACAAGTTTCGCTGTCTTTACGGTAACAGTTGAGGGTGCTCCAGTAATCCTCCGGCAACCAGAGGCATATGATGGAGAGACAGGCACATCACCAAGGCTTTCTGTTGAGGCGACAGGAGGGAAATTAACTCTCTATCAGTGGCGCAAGAACGGCGTGAATATCAAGGGGGCAAATTCGTCGACGTATGATGTGGCAAACGCAGTATTGGCAGATGCGGGTGCGTATGACTGTGTTGTCTCGAATAAATTTGGATCTGTGACGTCCAGCCAAGTGGCCGTAGTGCTGGAAGTTCCTCCCGCCCGCTTTAATAACCCCAGCGGAGTAGCTGTGGATAAGGGCGGGAATGTGTACGTCGCGGATACAGGAAATCACACGATCCGCAAGATCACTCCTGCTGGAGTGGTGAGCACATTTGCAGGGAAAGCGGGAGTTAATGGCAGCAATGATGGGACTGGAAGTGCTGCGAGGTTCAATAGCCCTGGCGGAGTGGCTCTGGACAAGAGTGGGAATGTGTACGTGGCTGATACGGGCAATCATACGATCCGTAAGATCACCCCTGCGGGAGTGGTGAGCACATTTGCAGGAAGTGATGGGAATGCTGGTTTCTATGATGGAATTACTCGTGCGAGTGGGTTACGCGGAGTGATCGCGGCATTCACCGAGCCTACCGGAGTTGCAGTAGATGGAAGTGGGAATGTGTATGTTGCTGATACGGGTAATAATGCGATTCGCAAGATCACGCCAGCGGGAGTAGTGAGCACACTCGCAGGAAGGGCAGGGGTGTATGGCAGTGCAGATAGTAGCAGTGCAGATGGAATTGGAAGTGAGGCGAGGTTCATCTGCCCTGTTGGTGTTGCAGTGGATGGAATCGGGAATGTGTACGTTGCTGATCGTGAGCGTTTTTATGGTGATAAAAGTGCGATTCGTTTGATTACGCCCGCGGGAGTAGTGAAAACACTAATTACATTTGATACATTACGTCAGGACGTGCTTTCGGATAATTTAAAGGGGACGGGATTGGACTATATGCCTCGTTCTGGGATAGCGGTGGATGAACGTGGAACGATTTACGTGAGTGATGATTATTACCCTGGAAAAGTCTACGAAATCACTCCTGCCGGGAAAATCAGTCCTGACATAAGATGGTCTTTCCGACAGCCTCCTAGCTATAGGGGCTACGACCGTAACGACTATGTCGTTTTTATTAACGGTGAATTTGCATTCGTGCCGACCTATAAGCCAACCGGAGTCGCTGTGGACAAAAATGGGGATATTTACATATCTGACCGATACCACTCAATCCGTAAACTCACGCCGACGCTGACCACGTTTGCTGGAGATCCATTTACGCCGGGCAGTACGGATACAATCAGCACGAGTGGTAATACGGGCGGTACAAGCAGTTCTCAACCTGTGATTAGCAAGCAGCCTGTTGCGACGTCGGCTCTCCTTGGTGAGACTGTGAGGCTAACTGTAGCTGCGACGGGTGCGCTGTCGTATCAATGGCGTAAAGACGGCGTGGTGATTAGTGGGACGGCGGCCACTGGAACGGCCTATAGTTTTACGCCGAGTGCGGTGTCTGATTCGGGGAGCTATGATTGTGTGGTCACGAACTCCGGAGGAAGCGTAACGAGTGCCTCGGCGAGTGTCGTTGTGAGTCTGCCGCCTCTTCCAACGATTAAGGTTCACCCAGCCGGCGGGACACTCTCACCAAATGGATCTATTAAGCTGAGTGTCACGGCGACGAGTCCGGTTCCTTTAACCTACCAATGGCGCAAGAACGAGACGGCTATAATTGGGGCGACGAGTGCAAGCTATACCGTGGCAGCGTCGGGGTCTGAGCCTGCAGGAAGATATGATTGTGTCGTAAAAAATGGGGGTGGGGAAATAACCACGAATACGGCGTCCGTCTTGCTGCCGCAAACGATCACGTATGCTCAGCCGGCTCCGGTTACTTATGGAGTTGGGCCGATCATTTTAGGAGGAAGTGCATCGTCGGGTTCGCCGCTGAGCTACAAGGTGGTTTCGGGGTCCGCCATAGTTTCGGGCTCCACTCTGACGATTACGGGAGCGGGTTCTGTCGTACTGAAGGTTTCCCAGACTGGCGACGTTACCCATGCCGCGGCTGCAGATGTGTCCAAGACCCTCGTGGTTGCAAAGAAAACACTGACAGTGTCCGCGGGTTCGAAAACACGTCTTGTGGGGGCAGCCAACCCAACATTTACGCTTATGTATTCCGGCTTTGTGAGCGGCGACACGGAGGCTGTTTTGGACAAGAAACCGACCGCGACGACCACAGCCAAGGCGAGCAGCGCGGAGGGATCGTATCCCGTGACGATCTCTGGCGGGTCGGATAACAATTACACGTTGGTGTATTCGACTGGAGCGACGTTGTTGGTGACGGGTTTTGGTGGAGCGTACGAAGCGCTGTTGCTGGATTCCGATCACATCCCGATTGGAAAACTGGAGCTGACCGTTCCGTTAAACTCGTTGGCGTATTCGGGGAAACTGACACTGACGACTGAAGCTAAGCCGGTGACGCTGGTGGGGGTTCTGCAGCCCAACAATGAAGGGACGGCAGCGGAGTCGACAGTGGTGCTCACCCGAAAAGATCTGCCCACGTTGACTCTGAATATGAGTGTCGAAGGGGATGCTTTGACGGCGACATTGGGGCGGGGTGGATTATCTGAGTTAACGTCCGGGACAACCGGTTCCCGTTTGTACACGGTGCCGGCGAAGGCGAGCGCGCCTTGGGCAGGCACCTACACGATGGTATTCCGCGAGCCGACGTCGAGTGATACGCACAACCGGGACTACCCGCATGGAGCTAACTACGCGTCGGTGATAATCGCGCCAACCACAGGGATCCTCACATTTACAGGCAAACAGGCGGACGGCACACCGATATCGGGTGGATTGAAGCCGGATCCGAAGGGGCGGTATCGTCTGCTGAATTACGGGGCGCGTTTGAACACGTATTTGGGCGGGCAATTGTCGTTACTGGCGCATCCGGATACTGCGCGTTTCCCGAACAGCTTTTATATCCCGTCGAGTTCTGAGGAATCGTTTTTGGTGTGGGCTAATATCGGGGGAGCCAAAGACAACTCGTATCGCGCTGGGTTTGGACCGTTGGACTATAGCGTGTCGTTGGATCCGTGGCATGCGCCCGTGACGGGAAGCAAAACGGTGAGTGGGCATACGCTTGGACAGCGGCTCGGATTGGTGAGCGGGAGTACGGACTCTGCGACGATCAGTGTGGATTACGGTCCGGACAGTATTGATCTGGGAGCGCTTGGGGCGTCGTTGCCGAGGGAGGTCTCGCTGGCACCGGGAGGAGCCGTGAGTGTGATTGGGGCAGTGAATGCGACGAAGTGGATAGTGAGTGTTACGCCTGCGACGGGTGTGTTTACGGGGAGCTTTTCGTTGGTGGACGCGCTTACGGGGTTAGCGGCGAAAACCACGCGGAACGTAACGTTTAGCGGGATCCTGCGTCAGGCTCCGGAAGGGGAGACTGCCGTCGGGAGCGGGTTTTTCCTGTTACCCGCGTTACCGTCTGCAACGACGACGGAGCAGCCGTCGTTACAGATCCAACTAAGCGTACCGGCGAAGTAGGCCGAAATCGCGGGGGTGCGTTTTGGGTCGGTTTTGTTTTAGATTTCCGGCCGGTTAATGCACCGGTTTATTCCTTCAGCAGCACAGGTCACCTTGCTTTTCTAGATCGAACCTGTTTGCGATTTATTTCTCTGCATTTATTAACTCTGCATACCGTTGGCTTTCTTTTAATGTATAAGCTTCCAATTCGGCTGGCACTTTTGGTTTGAGTGATTTTATTTTGGCTTGTAGGGCGGTTGCTTTTGGGGAATTTGGTGCTTCTAAAAGCAATGCTGTGTTGGTCCATAGGTATGCCAAGCCAATCCCTTCTGGTGTAGTTTCTGCAGCACCTACGTTGCCTCCATATAGTTGCACGAGATACTTGCAGGCTTGTACCCCATTTTTAATAGCGGTTTGGTTTAATAGCAAAATGCCCTTTTCTCTATCTTGTTTATTAGTACCAGTTACTTGAAAATAACTTAATTGTGCTTGTGCAGTGAGGTTGCCTTGTGCCGCTGCTTTTTGAAACCACTCTATGGCCTTTTGCTTATTTGCTGGGGTTCCATTCCCATACAGATAGTAACTGCCTAGTCCGCATTGTTTTTGTGGATCTCCTTTTTCTGCGGCTATTTTGGTTTCTTTAAACTCGGTAGTCCAGTCAAATGCGAATGCGGTTCGGCCCTTCTCTCCGCATGTACGAAAAAAGGAAATTCAGTATCAGTAAGTTAGCTTTCCGGTAGCCCCGTGTTTGCCGGAGGCAATTTCAGCCTGAAGTTCACGGAAAATGACACGGTGTTTGGGGGACGGAGACATGTCGCACTGATACTGGCAGGTTCAAAATCTGTCATGGCAGGAAATTGAAAGCAGCCATGCTCTTTGTTTGTTACAAATTCCTGTCTCGGGGAGTCTGTGGACACAGTTCAGGCGCCTAGCTGTATTCGAAATCAGGCTCAGTTTTTCTCAAATACCCCCGAAATATGAGTCTCTACATAGATGAAGCGTCCACTGGATTGTCGGCCGTCTATGCCGGATCCGAAGGTAAAATAAGTGCCCGCCTTTTCCTTTGGGCCGTGACGCCGGCTCTAGCCGGATTTTTGTTCGGCTTCGACACCGTCGTGATTTCTGGAGCCGAAAAAACGATCCAGAGCCTATGGGGCCTGAGTACGGGCGAACATGGGTTAGCGATGGGGGCTGCACTTTACGGACCGGTTCTAGGATCGCTTTTTTGCGGTTGGCCAACCGACAGACTGGGGAGGAAAACGACGTTAATCTGGATTGGAATCTTCTATGTTCTTTCCGCGATCGGATGCGGGTTTGCCTGGGACCTTTCCTCTTTTTTGTCGCTCGGTTTATTGTAGGGATCGGTATTGGTGTTTCGACAGTCACTGCTCCTCTCTATATTTCCGAAATTAACGCGCCGCCGCAATGCAGCCTCCCCTTAAAACGTACGTAAAAAGGAAATTCTTATCAGTTTTATCAATGAAAGCTTTAGCTGCCTTCCTTATCTATTTTATTTTGGTACCAATTTTCACCTTTGCTGTTGGGGCCGAAAAAAGTGGGAATTTAGAAACTCCAATCCAACGCGATATTCTTGTGACCCAAACCTACTTGCTCATCCCGATAAAAATCGGTGCACCAGAGCGGCGGCTGCGTTTTGTAGTTAACGGGAAAACCGTGCGCGACTTTGAAGTTGAGCTTGCCGAAGGAAAACCCGATTTTATGGTTTGGAGTGAGATCTCAAGTTTTAAGAATAAAACCATTAGTATCATGATCGCCGACACCCTTGGTCGGGCATCGCTTGAGGGTATTATTGAGGCCGGTGAGTATCCGGATAGCGCTCTCATTTATCACGAACCTAAGCGCCCTCAATTCCATTTCTCGGTGAACCGAGGATGTTCCACCGATCCCAATGGGCTGGTGTATTACAAAGGTGAGTATCACCTGTTTTGCCAATACAATCCCTATGGCACGAAAGACGCCGGCGCGGGGAAGGGCGGAAATCTGCATTGGGGTCATGCGGTCAGCACGGATCTCGTGCGCTGGTCCCAGCTGCCGATTGCCGTATATCCTCACAAATGGAAGGACTTACCCTATTCCGGTTCCGCGGTGGTGGACTCGCTGAATACGGCTGGATTTAAAAACGGAGTCGAAAGTCCGATTGTCCTGATTGTACCGAGCACGGGTCGCGGTGTATGCCTGTACTATAGTACGGACAGAGGACGTAGCTTTACCGAATACGAAGGCAATCCCCTGGAACTTTCGAACGATCAGTTTGGTGGAGATAGAAGATTTGGCGGAGATCCAAAAGTTTTCTGGCACGAGCCCTCGAAGCGCTGGATCATGATCACCTGCGATATCGTTAGCACGCCGCCTAACCACAAACCCGGAACTGACGGCTGGGTGGCCACTGCTTCCACCAGGTTTAAATTTTTTAGCTCACCGGATTTAAAGAAATGGGAATTCCAGAGTGACGTATTCGATTGCTGGGAGTGCCCGGATTTCTTTGAACTGCCAGTGCACCCCCTTTCACCGATAGATTCAGCAGGAACAAATGGCGATCCACTGAGCAAAAGGTGGGTTTTACTGCCGAACCAAGTGCCCTCCCTTAAGGCAGAAAAACTAGATAGCGGCTGCTACAAACTGGGGAGTTTCGACGGTAAGAAGTTCAATGAAGAAACCGCTTGGCTAAAACTCAACTGGGGAAATTCGTATTCCGCGGCGCAGACTTTTAACGGTATCCCTGCCTCCGATGGTCGACGCATTAATATTGGTTCTTCGGAAAATGTGGGAATAAATGACCAACCCTTCCGGCGCCAGATGACCTTCCCTTGTGAGCTCTCACTTCATACCACTGCGGATGGGGTGCGACTGTTTGCCTGGCCGGTAAGTGAAATCAAAACGCTATACACTTCCACTCTCGATTATTCGAAAACCCCACTAGCGTCGGGAGGGACTATCCTTCCAGGGTTGAGTGGTGATCTCTATGACCTAAGCGCAGAATTTTCATTTGGTCCTGACACAGAAAGTGTGGGATTCATTATTCGGGGCGTACCTGTTACCATTAATTTAAAAACACTGGAGTTAAAATGTGGCCCTTCCAGTGCACCCCTTGGCTCGCTGCAGAAAAAAATAAAACTGCGTCTGCTGATAGACTTGGGGTTTATAGAAATATTTGCTGACGATGGACTCATCTACATGCCGATGACAGTTATGATGAAAAAGGATGAC
This sequence comes from Verrucomicrobiota bacterium, assembly GCA_037133875.1. Taxonomy (GTDB): domain Bacteria; phylum Verrucomicrobiota; class Verrucomicrobiia; order Chthoniobacterales; family Chthoniobacteraceae; genus Chth-196. The sequence continues at coordinate 38,714 of JBAXNG010000032.1, forward strand.
CACGCCATATCTGTCTTCGCCAAAGGCAGCGGAGCCGAACTATTGTCGTTGACGGTCCACCCATTAAAATCCGCTTGGTAATGTTAGTTCGAGGCATTGGAAAATCCAGTTTCAGTATTTCTTATCAGTGATAGGACGGAGTGCATTCCCTAAGACCGCCGCAGGAACAGATGTATTGAGACAAACGGGACCTCGCCAGTCAGCGAAATTCAACCGCACCTCCCACGCCATCCGTAAGCGGATTCACACACGCCTCCCTCGAGGGTTTGGATTCAGATGAAACAGGCGTGTTTCACTCCGGGCTCGTTGCCTGCTGTTAGTTCAGGTAACTTGTTTCGTTACAAAACATGATCGCCTGAATCAGGCTTTCCCAAGGTGAGAGCGCATGCCGTTGCACCAGCTCACCTTCATTTCCGATCGCGGATTTAAGCCCCGCCCGACCCTTCTCGTCCTGCTTTGCCTTCGCAAGGGTTGCTTCAGCCTGCTTCATTCCAGCAGCTGCAAATTGAGCCGTTTTCGCAACCTCCTGTGTCTGGGTCCTCGCCTCGCGTTGAAGAAAGTCCAACGCCATATCATACTCAAGCTTCGTGGGCGTACGCTGTAGAACGATCTGAAATACCGCTAGGATCCCTGCACGAGTGTCCTTCTGTACGGCAATGGCCTGCACCAGCTCGGGTCGCTTCGCAACGTTCTGAACAAGCCCAATGGTAAAAGGACTATTCATCAGAAACAGCGCCTGTTGTGGCACTATGGTTACCGTACGTTTGGTATTTGGCTCTGTCGGCGTCGAAACATCGAACTGCGCAAGGAGGTCAGGTACATCCCCCCGGTCAATGTAGCCGTAAACCGAACGGCGAAACGACGGTGGTTCACTGACCAGATTCACCGGCGGCCCGTAAAGCGTCTTGTCTATGGCTCCGGACATCGCGAGTAGGGAATCGCGGAAGGACTCGAAATCAAGACGCCGAATATTCGCCCTCCAAAGAAGCGAGTTGGAGGCGTTCATCTCCCCCTGCCGAGCCAAATGCGGAGTATGGCTGCTCTGCTGATAAACACTTGAGAGCATCACCGCCTTGTGAAGCGCCTTCACAGACCATGCAGGCTTTCGGTCACCGTAATCGTCCATAAACCAGGACGTCAGAAAATCCAGGAGCTCCGGATGACTCGCCGTGCCAGCCTGGTTCCCAAGATCATCCGGCGTCCGGACAAGCCCCTCTCCAAAGTGGTACATCCACAAACGATTCACCATCACGCGGGCCGTCAGTGGATTATTCTTATTAGCAATCGCATGGGCCAATTCCAGTCGACCGCTCCCTTCGGTGAACGGCGCAGGAGTTCCGCCATCGGTGAGAACTTCGATAAAACGCCTCGGAACCACTTTCGTTTCCTCCCCACGCTTTGGTGCATTGCCACGCGGGAAAATTGCCGAGTTCGTTGGATTTGGCAGATCCTCCAAAACCATTGCCCGAATGGACCCAGCGCTGGAGGTCATCTCAAGCTTGTTAATTTCGGGGAGACCCGAACTTGCGGTGAAACGGATACTGTCTTGCGCCGGCAGGCTCCCTGCAAATTTCCTAACATCTTCGATTCCGCTGAACTGCGCGCCAACGGTGAGTCGGTGCGGAAAGGCGGCCAGTTCCATGAGATCCTTCTCCGCCGAGTCGAGGCGAGTTTTCGGATTCGCGATCCGCTTGAAAATCCCCCCCTTTACCGTCGGGTCGATCACCTCGCGGCAGAACTTTTCAAAGAGAGCCGAAACACTCGCAAGGTCACTCGGAAGCTTGCCTGCTTTCGCCAGAAAATCGACCACCAACGGATTCGGAGTCGCCACCCCTTTGTTATTTCCAAGGCCGATTGTCAGGCCTCTCTCCGGTTCCACATCCACGCGCTGGTCAGCCTTGTTTGTTACCAATCGGATAAAGGGTCCCATCACAGGATCCTCCGCGGCTCCACGTTTTCCCGCATAGAAACGCACTAAGTTGGCCTCCGTATTTCCAAACTTTGCCGCGTTACTCAATTCAGTCTGACGAGCGGCGTTTTCCGGCGCGTTCTTAAGATAGAAATAATAGGCGACCCCGAAATAGGCTCCGGCACGCCGCCTAAACTGATCAGAAAGAGATTGAATCTCCTCGAAAACTGCAGCGCACGCCTTTGATTCCAACGCCGATCGTTTTCCCAGAAACTCCTGATACTCCTTCGACGTCGGTTCCCCTCCGATCAGAGGCCCCTCGACCGGCTCTGCACAGCTCGCAAACACCCCGCGTAATGCGTAGTAGTCCGACATCTTGATAGGATCAAACTTGTGGTCATGACACCGCGCACAGGCCAGCGTGAGGCCTAAGAGGCCCCGCCCCACGACGTCGATGCGGTCGTTGATAATATCATCCTTGTTGTCGAACCGCTGGCCCACCGTCAAAAATCCAAGCGCCGCCAGATTCTCATTCGCGTTATCCGGTATTTTATCCGCGGCAAGCTGGTTTAGAATGAACTGATCATACGGCATATCCTTGTTGATCGCCTTAATGACCCAGTCCCGATAACCCCAAGCATACGCGTAGCGATAGTCCTCTCCTTTTGTGTTCACTGCCACCGCCCCTGTGGTGTCTGAATAACGTGCGGTATCCAACCAGTGTCTCGCCCACCTCTCCCCATAGGCAGGAGACGCGAGGAGCGCATCCACAACCTTCTCGAAAGCATCCGGAGCTTTACTGGTCACGAAATCGCGAATTTCCTGAGGGGAAGGCGGCATCCCAATTAAGTCGAAATAGGCTCGGCGCAACAGGGCCTCCTTTTTGCGACGGCGATCCTCCTCATTCCCCGAATCAGGCGGATCCGCAGGCAACATTTCCCGCTCTTCGAGTTTCGCTAAAATGAATCTATCGACGGAGGTTTTGCACCATCCTGCATTCTTTACCTCCGGAGGCTTCGGACGGCTGACCGGCTGGAATGCCCAGTGATCCTTCTTCGTTAACCGCGTCCCACTGGATCCTTCGCGGGGATCCGGCGCTCCCATTTCCACCCATTCTTTGAGTGCCGCGATCTGTTCGTCACTCAGCTTCTTTTTGGGGGGCATCTGTAAGTCGTCCACCCACTCCACCGCCTTTATCAAAGAGCTGTCCTTTACATCTCCCGGCTTCAGGACCACCCCGTTTTCCCCGCCTTTCAGCAGCTCCTCCCGGCTATCCATATTAAGGCCGCCTTTCACCTTTCCCTTATCGGCAGAGTGACATTCTAAACAATGGTTAGCGAAGATCGGCCGGATTTTATTCTCAAAAAACTCGACCTTCTCCGGAGGGATCGCGGGGCTCTCTGCCGAGGCAAGGCCTGTCCCCACACAAAGGAACGCGATTGCATGGAACCACGTGGAATTTTGGGGAGTCATAAAAAGAGGTGAGGCGTACCGCCGGAAGCCGGTTTGAGATTTTGAGCGAATGGGGAAAGGGAATGTTTCTGATTCAGAAGCGCCGTTTCCGTTTAAACGTTGAGAATCTTTAGTTCTTTGGAATATGTCCCCACTCCAGACGCCGTGATCTGAATTTCGTTTTTACGTACGTATGGAGGGGAAGGCTGCATTGCGGCGGCGCGTTAAGCGTCATTTCTTACCGGGCTTCGGATCGAGGTTTTCCTTCAGGTCATCCTCGGTGACTACCGACTCCACACCCGTCGCGGGTACCACCGCTTTTGCCGTCCAGAGAATCGCATTTAACACGAGCTTACGCTGCTCGTTGTTCGCCCAGCCTTGATGGAAGTGACCGCCAGTAAAACCAAACCCACGTCCGCCACCGGGACGTTCCGCCGCCCACGCCACATGTTGCGGCACTTTATCGGCCACAGCCTGGCGAACCGCAGGATTTCCTGAACGGACACCGTCGGGACGGCTCATCGTGGAGTCCGGAGGCACCGCAGTAAGAATCGGGGCAACAGACTGCATTCCTTCACGGAAGCGCATATGAAAGTACCACTCGTCATTTGTGGAAAACGGATGAACGCCACTTGTGATCGGATGCTCTGGCAGTTTTGAAAAGTCCGCTAGCCAATGGGGATTCACACTCCAGTTCGGGTCGCAATAGCCGCCCATCCAATCCAAAAACTCGATCTCCCCCTTATCCTTGGGCACCTCAGTTGCCCAGTGTAACGCCATGAACCCACAGCCCCGCTTCATCTCGACTGAGAGTTGTTCGAGATGGTCCGCCTCCAATGCCGGATGGCGGGTGAATCCATCTGCATAAATCAGCACCGTATCCGCCGATTTGAGTTCCTCCATCGCGGGCCATTCCGCATTCAAATGTACCTTCACATCCACCAAATCCGGCACTGACGCATTGAGACATTTTGCCAACAATTGGACGCCAGCGTTGTGTTCATGCGCGCCGGGTCCGTGGCTTGGTTTGCCAGCTATGAGGACAATCGTTTTCTTATCAGCGGAGTACGCAGGAAGCTGTGATAGCGCGAGACCGAGGAAAATCGCGGGTTTGATTGCGATACCAAACAATGAAGGTTTCATAGGAGGGGGGAATGACAGGAAGAAGAAAAGAAGAAGCGATTTAGTTAAGAATCGGTTCTTTTATATCCACGCAATGCAGTTTCCCAAATGACATTGTTTGTGATCTATCGGCCATGTGTTCGAAGAGGCCAGAAGGAAACGCACTTTTCAGGTCCTCCGGGCGACAAATAAGAATCGATCACAGGAATCGATTGAACTCAACGCAATTTCTGGACCCTTTTGGTCCAATTTGAAGGGATAGGCATCCCCTTTGACGCAAGTATCGGAGCGGTGGGGGGCACAACTGCTGCGCGAATCGCTAAGTGCAAACGGACCCCAGCAACTCCTCCGGCATCGCCTATCCCGTCGACCGAATGGCTCGCGACGCTTCCTTGGAGCTAGGCGACAACACCCATCCCAAGCGCACCGCTACCGCACCTGCCCAGGCTTCCATTCCCGGATTGCTGCCCCAAGCTCATCCAGGAGACGTGTGTTCGGCTTGTAGTCGGGCGCTTCTCCCATCGTCGGACAAATAAAGCCGCCTTCCGAATGTTCGTTCCAAGCGTAAATGAGCAGGCTTTGCGCTGGGCAGTTTTTCTTATTTCCGTACGCCCAATGAAGTCCGGAAAGTACCAGTGACTTAAATTCGCCAGGTTCCGGCTCGAGGTAATGGTCCGGCCCAAAATGCTCCGGGTTTATCTCGTGACGAGGCTCGTGACTTGCCCCGCTCATCAAGGGCAGCACAACCTCACGCTTCGGGTTATCACCCAACCCAATCGAACCCTTGATAAACTTGGCCTGAATATTCTCCCACAACTGCGAGTACGGAGTTCCTTCTTTCGTGCTTCCAAAAGCCCCACGATAAGCCGACACCGCGTTGAGCCCCGCCTTATCCACGTACATCGAGGACCAGATCCCTCCAGCACTCATACCCACAATGTAGGGATCCCCAGTACCTGCCGCCACTGAACGCTCCCGGAGATACACCACCGCTGACTTGAGCTTTTCGACAGACGTCTCCCCCTTGTTCGAGGGATCGCCCAGCGCCATCGAAAGCGCATCGGGACCCATGATGTACACGAGCGGCCGCCCCTCGCATACCTTCTGATATGCCGAATCACTGAGGAGCGGGACAATTTCGTTCACCAGATTCTCCCAATCCTTCCTGGCGGCATCCGGGACTTCTCTCGCCTTTTTTGAGAGCCCTTTGCCTACGTGTTCGCCAATCAGAATGAGACTCGATTTGATCCGGCTTTTGTTAGGGCTGGCAAGGTAAGCTTCGTAGTTATCGCGTAATCCCCAACCTCCTTTGTACTTCGCGTAATAACAAAACGCCCAGTAGTCGATCCCGGCATCAGCGGCATACTTGATTTCCTGCTCCGTGATGTCGCGGATGACGTTTTTGTCGTAGTTCGGATTAAACTCGAGCGGCTGCTCCGGATTCCCTGTTTTTCGGAAGAACCAGGGTGAACGCCAATGCCATTTCTCGGCCTTAATGTACCCCATCTCTTGCTTCTGTGTGAGCTGGGGATGCCCGCTGTAACCATCCCACCGAATCACCCCCACACTCGGACGCTCGGCATCGGCGCCCTGACTTTTGGACAACGAGAGGTGCAAAACACACAGCGTGAGAAGAAGAGAAAACAGTTTCATTGAGGACGGATCGGTGGATGGAATGCGGTTCTACTTGGCTGGCACGGGTTTCACTTCTCGCTTCGACGGGCCGTCCCAGGGCGGAGGTAAAAGGCATGGGCGGGGTCCAGCAAACTGTTCCCTGAACTACGGCTTTTTATTTTTCTATACCGATGAGATTAATCGTTCCGGTTGAGATAATAAGAATACCATTTCTTCTCTTCATCATTGAGCAGGTGATTGGGATCGCCCGCCGGAACGAGCTGCTTGGTCCAATCCGATAGTTTCACAGCCATATCTCGGGCAATATCGGAATGCTCGGTGATGAGATTGTGTTTTTCGTGTTCGTCGCTTGTCACATCGAAGAGGTAATTCGCTTCGTTGCCGGCCTGAATATATTTCCATTGTCCACAGCGGATGGCCGCTTGGTTCCAGAATCGCCAATATAGCGCGGCGTGCGGCGGTTGGGTAACTTCCCCGGTAAGGTGTGGAACGAGGTTGACGCCATCGAGGTTATTATCCGCCTGCAGCCCGGCGAGAGCGACTGCAGTGGCGGCGATATCGAGCGTGCTGACCGGCTGTTCGTAGACCTTGCCAGCAGGAAGTCGTCCCGGCCAGCACATGACAAACGGCACACGCATGCCCCCCTCGGTTAGCATCCCTTTCTCGCCAACCCAGGGATTGTTTAAGGAGCCGTCCCAAGCGATCCCCGGCTTGTTCACCGGAAGGACATCCGCCATAGGCTGCCCTTGGGCGGCACCGAGCGGCGCACCGTTGTCAGACGTGAAAAAGATGAGCGTATTGTCACTGATGCCGTATTGCTTGAGCGCATCAGTAATTTGACCGACCCCGTCATCAATCGCCGAAAGCATCCCTAGCGCGGTGCGACGGCGTTCCGCCATCGGCCCGGGGAAACGGGCAAGATATTTTTCGGTGGCTTCCAGCGGCACATGCGGACCGTAATACGCTAGATAGAGAAAGAAAGGCTGCTCATGGTGGCGCTTGAGGAATGCCAGCGCGGCGGCGGTCTGCGTTTCCAGCCGATACCCAGACTGTTTAACGATTGTGCCGTGCGGATCGAGCGTGTTGCCGTCGCAATCGAACGTGGCGAAGTAGCTGTGCTCCTCGCCCTGGAAGCATTCATCAAAACCCTGCGCCAGCGCGGAATACATTTTGTAATATTGTCCAGGAATCTCCACTCGACCGTTTTTGCTGGGCGTGAGTTCGGGCAGATTTTTGCGCGCCCACTTGACGGAGGTTGCGTTGGGTTCGAGATGCCATTTACCAACCTGACCACTGACATATCCTGCTTTTTTAAGTCGTTTGGGAATGGTTTGTTCTTCCAAGGGCATCGGGTCATCCGCGATGTTGTCGAGGCCGAATTTTTGTTGATAGCGCCCTGAGATCAAACCGGCGCGAGAAGGACTGCACTGAGGTGCGGTGACGTAACCAGCCGTCATACGGACGCCTTGGGCGGCGAGTCTATCGATGTTCGGCGTTTTGACGTCGGGAACCTGGTGTTGGATCGACAAGTCGGCATAGCCTTGATCATCCGTGAGGATGACGATGATGTTGGGCTTTTTCGCAGCGGCTACGGGGTCAGCGGCGTGGGAAACCTGCGGCGTTAGCAACAGAGCGATGAGAAGTAGGAGGGGGTGCTTCACGGGTTGTCGGTTCTAACTTTCTTAAAGTGAGTCACTTTTCTTTTCCAAATCCTGCCTGATGTCTTTCCCTCCACTTTCGTTGTTCGTGGCAGGAGTCTTCTTCTTGCTGACTTCCAACATGGAGGCCGGGGGCATCTTCACAGTGGGATCAAAAGCAGCGTTCTTCACCGGAATAACGGCGTTGATATCCTTCAGGTGCTGGCTGATCAGGGCGTCCAACTCCTTGACCTGGTCGGGATGCTCTGTTGCAAGGTTCCGCGTCTCTCCCAGATCATCTTTGAGGTTATAGAGCTCAAAGCGATCGGTCTGCTCGGAACTGTCACAGAAGAAGCGGATAAGCTTCCAATCACCGCGCCTCACCGAGACGGCCGGAACATTCCCATTCAATGGGATGTAATGTGGGAAAAAGCAGAACACCGTGTCACGAGGGGCCCCCTTTCCCAGCAATGCCGGGACTTCGCTCACCCCATCGAACTTCACGACCTGCTTTGGCGTCACCCCGGTCATGTCGAGTAGCGTCGGATACCAGTCGACACTCGAAAAAAGCGCGTCGCTCTGAGACCCGGGTTTGACCTTGCCAGGCCAGACCACGACGCAGGGCTCACGTGTGCCGCCCTCATAGATCGTCGCCTTACCGCCGCGCAAAGGGGCGTTGCTCGTGATCGGAACATCGCCGTAGCCCGGCACCAGGCCATGATCCCCTCCAGCCCAGTGAACTCCGCCATTATCGGAGAAGAAAACAATGATCGTATTATCGGCGATCTTGAGTTCGTCCAGCGTGTCCAGCAGCTTGCCGATATTGTTGTCGAGGGTTTCCACCATGGCCCCATAGACGGGGTTCCGCTGAGGATCGCCGAATTTTGACTTGTCGCGATATTTTTCGATCAATTCCGGTTTGCTGTCCCAAGGCCCGTGCACGGAGAATGCCCAGTAATTGAGGAGGAACGGTTTGTCCTTGTTTGCCCTCAGGAATTTCATCGCCTCATCGGCCATGCGGTCTTCGATATTCTCGCCAGCTTTTCCGATGAAGTTCAGCTTGGGTGGAAATTTCCATGGCCCCTGGTAGCTCCCGGCAGGCCCCGGTCCGGAAAAATGCGGCATATCCACGTCGAAGCCCTGCTCTAGTGGACTGTAGGGCTCCTGTCCCAGGTGCCATTTGCCGAAATGTCCGGTCACGTATCCATCATCGTGCAAGGCCTTGGCCAGAGTCGAATACTCGGTCCGCAGTCGTGTTGCGCTCATTCCCGAAAGGGCCCTCTGATAAGGCGGGGCCTTTGCCACAAGGGAAGCCTCGAGACGGACGGCTGGTTCGTGACCAGAGGCCGAGGTAATGCCGATTCTCCCAGGATAGAGGCCGCTCAAGATGCTCCCACGCGTGGGCGAACAGAGGGGACTCGCTGCATAGGCCTGCGTGAACATCATCCCTCGCTTCGCCAGTCGCTCGATATTCGGCGTCTCGTAGAACGAGCTGCCATACAGGCTGGTGTCTTTCCAGCCGAGGTCATCGGCCAGGATAAACAAGATGTTGGGCTTTTCACCTGCCGGAGAGGCTGCAGTCGCGTGCACCAGGGAGGCCGCAAAGATCGCGAGACAGGAAACAACAAAGGGCGTGAGCTTCATAGGAGGGATAAGCGGGGCAATGGGAGCGGTCCACCCGGTAGCAGGCAGACACGCTAAAAGTAAAAGCGGCACAAGAACCGATTCCTTAGTGAAATTATTAGGGTGCTCAAAAAACTGCCGCTTTTTTCAAGGGCGCCGGAGCCGTGAAGAGCAATCGGGGGCACAAGGGCTTATGTTTAAAGGAACCCAGTAGATTGCATCTCTTTTAATCCGCCGCCCATGAGAGCCGGGACGATGCTCTGCCCGTCGGGTTTCGCTTTAGCTGGCATCGGTATCCGGGCCATCTCCAGAAGGGTTGGCATCCAGTCGATGCTCTGGACAATCGTCTCATCGGTTCGTTCTTGGTTAGGTTGTCGTGAGCGCGGCATCACTGGGCCGAAGCAGGCATGCGGCCCACGGGGCGGCGGTTCTTGCCCTTCTGATTGGTGGCGGAGTCACCAATGTCCTCGCGCATCCGCTCCGCCAGGGCGCGCAGGCGCGCCGCAACCTCTGGGTGTTCTCCAATCACGTCCGTCGTCTCGCCCACGTCCGCCGCGAGATCGTAGAGCGCCTCGGGCAGAAGTGCAGGCTTCGCGGCTCCCTTCTTCCCCTCATACGGGGTGTCGGCCATTTCAGAGCGCGGGAAGACGAGCTTCCAGTTCGCGCTGCGGACCGCCTCTAGTTTCTCATGGTAGTAGAAGAAGAACGCGTCGTGAGGACTCGGCGCACCGGGCTTGGTCATCAGCGGGAGAATGTCCTTTCCATCGATGATCCGGTCCTGCGGAGGCTGCGCTCCGGCGATACCGGCCACCGTCGGCAGTAGGTCCATCGAGGAGGCGATTTCGCGACTGACCATGCCGGCAGGGATGTGCCCCGGCCAACGCATAAGGCAAGGAACACGCACGCCTCCCTCCCGCGTGGTCGCCTTGGCCGCCCGCAGGGGGAAGGCCTGGCCGCGCTTGTCGTAGGTTCCGCGCGTGTCCGGCCCATTGTCCGAGGTGAAGACCACGAGTGTCTGGTCTGCGAGCCCGGTTTCGTCCAGGGCCTTCAGGACCTCGCCCACGCCCCAGTCCATGCATTCGACGACGTCCCCATACAAGCCCCGCGCCGATTTGCCCCGGAAGCCGTCGGAGACGTGCAACGGGATGTGCGGTGCGCTGTAGGCGAGATAAAGGAAGAACGGTTGGTCGCGTTTCGCCCGCACGAACTTCACCGCCTCTTCCGTGAACTGCTCGGTGAGCGTCTTCTGGTCGGCGTTCGGCTCGATAACCGTCTCGTCGCGGTAGAGGACTAAGGGTGTCACGTCGTTGGGGAACAACAGCCCGTAAAACGCGTCAAAGCCATGCTGGCGCGGGGTGAATGGGGCCTGGTGCCCGAGGTGCCACTTCCCAACGCAGGCGGTGGCGTAGCCGCGTTCCTTCAAGATCTTAGCCAGGGTGACCTCGTCGGGGTTCAGCCCCTCCATGTGCTTTGGCATGAGTACGACCATGCCTTCGGGTCCGAATCTGGACATGCCCACCCGCTCCGGGTAGCAGCCGGTCATGAGTGCCGCGCGGGACGGGGTGCAGACGGAGGACGGTGCGTAGTAGTCGGTGAACCGGGCGCCCTCGGCGGCGAGTCGGTCGATGTTCGGTGTCTGGATTTTCTCGAAGCCCGGCCGGTTGTCCGGGGTCCAGTAGCACCCAACGTCGTCGTAGCCGAGGTCATCGGTCAAGAAGACGATGACGTTAGGCTTGTCGCTTTTCTTTTCAGCGGCGGGTAGCGCGGCCAGCGGAACCAGCAGCAGGGTCGTGAGGAGTGTGAAGTTGTATTTCATGATTACATTTCTTTGATGGCATTCAATCAAGTCGGCGGACGCTGACGTAATAGGCACCACAGATCTCCTTGCCCTGATCGTCGAGGAAGGTGCCGCGCAGCATGCTCTGCCCCTGCTTGAGGGAGACGTTGAACACGGTAACCGTATCGGTCTGAGCCATTTCTTTTTCGCCCTTGAATTCGCCAACGGTCAGCCGCGCCTTAACAACAGGAAAAGCCTTGCCGGCGGGAAGTCGGTAGCCACCGAGCACGGAGTCCCAGGCGGGCACCGTGCCACAGATGGCGGCATTCGCCTCCTCCGGCCATCGGCGGAGCGCGATTTCGTAGTGACCATCACGGGCCACCTGGATGAACCATTGATCCATCGTGTAGGTGCCTTTGCGCACCATTTCTGGAGAGAGACCTTTCTGCTCGTATTGCGTCGAGGGCACCAGCGCGGACGGATTCTCATGGTCGTCTCCGACGATGATGGCGCTGCGCTTGGTCGTCCATGGCTCCACGTCTTTCCACCATTGGGCATAGGCTGCGCGCAGCTTCGCGGCGATCTCCGGTTGTTGGGAGCTAAGATCCTTCTGCTGGCCCGGGTCGGTGGTAAGGTCATACAATGCCCTTTCCACAAGACGCCAGCGACCCCACATGACGGCATACGGTCTTTGCGCGGGATCGAGGCCTGGTGCGGCTTTCTGAGGGTAGCCGTGCTGAATAACCAGTATCCGGTCAGGCGGCTCCTGCCCGGCTTTTTGCAGCACTGGCGCGAGGTCGGTGCCGTCAAACTTGGCCTCAAGCGTTTGCTTCAGTCCGCACAGTCCGATCAGCGTAGGCACGAGATCCTGCACCTGTGTTAGGCCGGCCACTTCTCCCGGCGCCCGAAGTCCACCGGATGGCCAACGGACAAACAACGGTGAGCGATGGCCGCCCTCCCAAGGCGATCCCTTGCTCCCGCGCATCCCGGCGTTGTAGAGGTCCGACATGTGGGCGCTGCCGTTATCATTGAGAAACATCAGGATCGTGTTGTCACGCAGACCTGACTGGCGGAGGAAAGCGTCCAGTCGTCCCATGTTCTCATCCACATTGGCCAGCATGCCGAGGATTTGCCGGTGATCCGGTTTCTGGTCCTTGTAGGGCTCGCAATATTTTTCCGGCACAACCAGCGGAGTATGGATCAGGTTCAACGGCAGATAGCAGAAGAACGGCTCGCCACCTTTACGCCGCTGATCCATCCACGTCATGGCTTCGGTGAACAGGATATCGTTCACGTAACCCTTGAACTGGACCGGCTTGCCGTCGGCGTGGCGGAGCCACGGATCAACAAGGTCGTTGCACCAGGTATCGTCAGACACGCCGACAAACGCCGAGTTGAAATACAGCACGTCCTGGAAGCCGCGGTCCTGCGGACGAAAGGGATAATTGTCGCCCAGGTGCCATTTGCCAAACTGCCCGGTACGATAGCCGTTGGCGGCAAATATATTGGCCACCGTCGGCAAGTCGGGGCGGAGTAACATCCGCGAGCCTGCGACCACGCTCGCACCGTTGCGGAAATTATCCACGCCGGTCAACAGTTGTGAGCGGGTGGGAGTGCAAAATGGAGTCACGTGGAAGTCGGAAAACCGCACGCTTTCATTGTGCAGCTTGTCCACGTTGGGCGTCTTCGCCACCGGGTTGCCGTGGCAGGAGTAGTCGCCATAACCGGCGTCATCGACCAAGACGATGATGACATTAGGTTTGGCGCCGATATCCGCAGCATGGGATGCAAACGGAGCCAGCAGCAAGATGGCGAGGAGTAGGCGGGGGTGTTTCATAGGGAGGAAGCGGAGGGGGTGAATCCATGTTCGGCTTCTTCGATCCGGCTGCGGAACAGACAGCGGCGAATAGGCAGAATAGAGTAATGCGCGGCTATATTCGATTCACTGCTTCTATAGAGGCTCGCCGCCCGCCTTGTTTTAGAGCGGCTTCTCGTTAGGATTGAATGCCGGATTGGGGCTAAGTGAAGCATCTGGCGTTGGACTCTTTCTCACGACAATCCGGGGAGCGACCCACGTCGTCCAATCGTAGCCGGGATCCTTTAGCGCATCGACAATCCAACAGATCGTAACCGTTTGTCCGCGCCAGGCGTTCAGCGAAATCTCGGCAGGAACCTTTTCCTCAGCCTTCAGACTCGCGGCGAACACTCCCTTTCCGTCGATCTCGACTGCAAATCCGGCGCCCGTACTCTTTTCGTGATTCAGTAACGCATCAAACAAAAGAAAACTGTCCCCGTCTTTTTCGGACGGAATTTCCACTTGGAAAGAAAGACGTCCAGGGCCTTTTGGCATCGGATGTTGCAACAACCCGGGCCGCTGGATTTCGTCCTCAGGCCCCACCATCTTGCGGACAACATTCTGCACGTTCTCTTTCACCGCTGAGTCCCGCTTCTGAATGAAATCATAAACGACATTGTCTGTTTCGTGAAAGGGCGTCCGAGCGGGCTCGAACTTTGAAGAAACCAGGTTGTTCCAATCCGTACGGCCCACGATAGGGAGCGCAAAAGCAAACGCGGAATCTTCCTGCTCCGTTCCGGCGCTTTGGAAGACGCTCCAAATTGCACGTTTCTTTCCGATTCCATTCACGTTGCTACTACCGTCATGAGCACGCAGGCCAAGGTGCAGGCCGTCTTCGTGAGGATGATCCACGTGCCTGTGATAAAGGAACGACTCAATAGATGGCAGCGCCTGAACCTTTTTCCACGCTAATGCGAATGCGGCCGCCTGAAGCGTCTCCCCGCCTTCATCGTCGGAACAATGAAATCCCTGCTCCGTGAGTGCGATAGCTCGAACCTTCCCCTCGAACAAATACTCGGACTGTCCCAGAAAAGCTGGAAGGACTTCCAGATTATGAAACGTAATCCGTGGCGCATCAAACCGGAGAGGCGCCGAACGATCTTTCCAGAACTCCGCTTTAAGCAAATTTTGCGGATACGGATGAAATGCCAGCCCCCATGGGAAATTACCGCCCTCCGTCGAGGTCCGTTGAATCCCTGATATTGCCTCCAGTCCCGAAAAACCCTTCGTAGGGTCTTCAGAAGCCGACATCAGCCAATGATGCTCCAGCGATACGTAGATACTAAAATGTTCGTGAAGCGAACGCGTCACCAAATCCGCGATCCTCAGCGCCGCCGTATACTCACGGATGACGATTTTGGAATCCACATTCCCAAGGTGATACCACGACCAGTGACTCTGCATTTCATTTCCAATCACCAACCCGCTCAGAAGCCCGAATGTGGCGTCTTCCCGAGTGTATCGCTCCACCAACCAGTGAATAATCGCCCGGTAATAAAAGACCCCTTCCTCGGTTGCAGTGTTGAAAGCAGAAGGACCGATCGGAACCCGTGCAGGGTCGGTAAGCGGGTGTACCAACGGCGAGGGAGCTGTCTGGGCCGTAACGTTATTGAGGAGGATTCCCGTAACGCGCTGTCCATTTTGATGCGCGGCTTTTAAATGTTTATCCAAAAGCGCCACACCAGTTGGACGCAATCCAACAATCCGCCCTTCATAAGTGAACTGAGCTTTAGGGTCGGGGCTTTGAAGATCCAGCAGTCCATTAATATGAATATTCTCATTCACTTGCGCACTTCTAAGCGCGACTGCATCGGATTCATCCACCAGACAGGTAAGCCCCTTTTTTGAAGCGCCGGCTCCGAGCGTACTCTTTCCGCGCGGCAATGCGCTGAAGTCAGTGACGTATTGCGGGGCACCGAGTGCCTCTTTTCCGTCCGCTGAACACAGACGATACTTTGCAAAAAGCCGATCCTTCGCCCCCTCGAACCTAGGAATCGCTGCGCGCAAATTAGAAGCCTCGCCCTGCCAAACCACAACAGATTTGGACGACTGCGGCTCGTTCACTTCAGCAGTGAGTTGGTTTGTTTCGAGTGGAACACGCGCGATGGAAATGCTCCCGTGAACCTCGGAATCCCAACGAAACCGAATTTGATCCGTAGTCACAGAAACCCTCAATCCGCTGGAATCCGCGAAGAGATCTGCGCCTTGCCCCACTCCAAACAGAAGAGACAACGCGACGAACACGCTCCTGACGGAAAACAGGAATTGGCTCGTTTGAGAATCCGCGAAGATAAGAGGTATTTTCATCCTGAAAGTTTTCGTAAATGGCGGAAGCCGCGCCTTCCGCTGCAACGCCTCAGGCGCGGACTTCTGGAGGACAAAACACCTACCGCCCGCGCTTTGGTGTGGATATTGTCGAGTTTGATAACTTTGGAGGGGGAGCTCCTAGGAAACGCCTCCTCCCACGATTGCTACTTTTTGGGCAAAGGAACCTGTGAGGTCGTGCGCAGGTACGAGATCAAATCGCGGACCTCTTCGTCAGAAAGCGCCTTGAGCAGCCCTTCTGGCATCATCGAAACCGGCAGTTTCTCGCGGGATTGAATCTCCGATTTTGCAATCACTGTATCCTGCCCAATCACACGCAAAGTCACTTGTTGCGCATCTTCCGCCGCCACAATTCCGGACACCGTACGCCCGTCGCGAGTCGTCACCACAACGAGGTGATAGGCCTCCTGCATGATTTCACTCGGGTTAATAATTTCCGTGAGGATGTAATCGAGGTTCGCGCGATTCGACCCCGTAAGATCCGGGCCGACATTTCCACCAGACCCGTAAAGCGTGTGGCACAGCGTACACGTACGCTCAAACAACGCGCGCCCACGGGACA
This sequence comes from Verrucomicrobiota bacterium, assembly GCA_037133875.1. Lineage (GTDB taxonomy): Bacteria > Verrucomicrobiota > Verrucomicrobiia > Chthoniobacterales > Chthoniobacteraceae > Chth-196. The sequence continues at coordinate 54,611 of JBAXNG010000032.1, forward strand.
CATCCGCCTTCGCCAAATACGCATCGGTTAACAACGCTTTGTATTTCGCGGTGTCGGCTTCTTTGTCGCTCGCGAGCTGCGTAATCGGGCCCCAGAACTCGACGAACGATGGCCCAATCACACGGTAGAGCTGACGTGCGGCAAAGGCACTCACATCACTCTTTGGAATGCGATTGCCTTTGATGGCATCAACCAGTGCCTGCGCAGTAATCCGACGCCCGGAGAGCGTGAGGATCACCTCCGCCTTGTGAGCTGCGGACAGCGAGGCGTAGTGCCCGAGCAGTTGTTGCTCTACTTTGGGATCATCAAACGAGGCAAGTGCCCGGATCGCGTCTAAACGAAGCGCCTCTTCATCCAGGAGCGCCAGCACCACTGGCAGCGCCGGAGCATGGGTCGCGCGGGCAAACGATTGTAGGATTTCGCGGCGCTGTGGAATCGGCGTTGCTTTGTTCTGAAGCGCCGCGAGCTGTGCTCCTACGGCATTGGCGTCCCCAAACAGTTGACCGATCTGCGCCACAAATTCGCGCAACTTCGGATCATTGGTAGCAGCGAGTGCAGCAGCGGTAGTCTCCCAATTCTTGGGCGCTTTCACCTCACGTTTATCGAGCGACTTCAACCCATCGCGCAGGCCTTCCGCCAGCAGGAGCCGGGTGTTGAGATCGACCACTTTTGTGAGCGCATCCGCAACCGCTTCGGATTGTTTGGCAACACTTGCGCGGCGGGCGACATATTTCGTGAGCACTGGAATCCGACTACCAGCACCCAAGGCGAGCGCACGCGGAACGTCTTCGGCAACCAGCGGCTCAATTCCGAACCAAAGCATCTTGGGCAAATTGTGGTCCGCGTCATCTTCAGCATGGGCGACGAGCTGTTGAGCAATCGGCCAGCGGTCCGCCAGCGGCATCCGCTGAAGGGCCGCAGCGACATAAAGCCGCACGATAGGCGAAGGATCCTTTTCCGCGTGTTGCGCGAGCTTGTCCAAAGCGGCTCGGCTGTAGGCGCGATCTTCCCCGAGTAGCTGTATTGCCCAGCCTCGGACATAGGGCTCAGCGTGATCGAAGAGTGGCAACAGGCGGTCTTCGGTGAGATTTTTGGTCACATGCAAGGCCCACAGCGCACGGAGTTGGTGAGCGGATGTTTTGGATTGGGCGAACAAATCCCAAAGGCGAGCGGGCACCTGAGCATCGAGGCGCCCCTCGGCAGCCCGCTGCTGGAGGAGAACGCGGGCCCGGCGGCTATACCAGTCGTTTGCGTTCGTGAGGAAACTCAAGAGCTCGACGTCAGTCTTCGCGTTGAGATCCAGATTGGCGTTTCCAGGAAGTCCTTTTGGAGCGAGGCGGTAGATACGACCGGTGTCTTTGTCGTGGATCGCATTTCCGCAAATCTCGGTGTCGTGCCAATCGAGAACGTAGACCGCTCCATCCGGCCCGATTTCGGTACTGAAACCCACCCAAGCATTATCGTTTGCGAGCAGAGTCTCATCTCCATGGTGGCCGATAAATCCTGATCCCTTCGGTTCCAGAATATCGGTGAGCACCGCGTGTTCGTGGAGATTCGCCATGAAAATCCGGTCGTGGTATTCCTTCGGAAACGCGTCGGCCAGATAGACGCGCGCTCCGCCATGCGCCGAGCGGTGCCGGTGGTCCGCGATCGTTTTAATATCATCGAAGACGTAAGGGTTAATGTGTTTGCCCCCTTGGCGATGGTAAATGCCGCCGGGAATCACATGCCAAAGGTGCGGAATCACACAGGCGGTGATGAACATCTGACCGTGATCATCAAAATCCAGTCCCCACGGATTACTGAAACCGTGCGCGACCACTTCAAAACGATCCTTCGTCGGGTGATAACGCCACACTCCGCCGTCGATAAATTGACCGTCTTTCACTTCAATATTGGTCGGGAAGGCATCCCCCTTGTGAAGGATCGTCCCGCCGTTCACCGGCTTGCCGACGGTCGAAGGCGTCGCAAATCCCTGGCATCCGTAAAGCCAGCCATCCGGTCCCCAGGAAAAGCTATTGAAGACCTCGTGCCGATCTCGGATGCCCCAACCCGTAAGGCGCACTTCAATATTCCCGTCCGGTTTGTCATCGTGATTTCTGTCCGGAACAAAAAGCAGGTTCGGCGGAGCACCGAGCCACAACCCGTCAAACCCAACGGCGATCGCCGAGGGAAACGGGATCCCTTCCATGAACACCGTGCGCTTATCGAATTTCCCGTCACCGTCCGTATCTTCGAGGATGAGAATTCGACTGTTTCCATCCGCGGAGAAACCAGTGCTACGCGTCTCGTAATCTCGATTTTCAGCGACCCAGAGACGACCGCGGTCATCCCAACAGAACGCCATCGGTTGAGTAATCATGGGTTCGGCAGCGGCAAGTTTCGCTTCGAACCCGTCGGGAACCGTCATCTTTGCGACTGCCTGTTCTCCGGTGAGAAAAGTGGCGGCACTGCCACTTTTCCGAGCGAGCACCATATTTTCAACGAGGACCTTTTTCTGGGTAAACTTTTCCCATTCCTGGTTCACGGCTTCCTGATCCAGTTTGCCGGTGTAGACAACAAACTGATGTCGAACCGTCTCGGATTTGCCCTTCTGAATCGTCCAGTCACCGTCGATGGCTCGGCAAGGTCCGACGCCCATCTGACCATCCACACGCCAGGCCTGTGGATACCCAGTGTTCTTCGGATGATCAAAAATCGCGATGTGAGCCTGATCCTCGCGCCCCTCGACCTTAAGTCCTAGATCAACCCAAAAGGCGTTCTTGGTGTTGGCCAGATCATTGCGAAGACGATCGTTATTCACCACGGCCCCCTCCATCCCAGGCTTCCATGGCATCCGAAGGAAAAGACCTCCGTACGCCTGTTTCGCCATGGTGAGGTCCACGAGACCTTCACCCTTCCACTCCAAGTCTAGAATGTAACGGTCACCGCTGTCGTGCATCGTCCAAGTCTGGGTCTCGGCCATCACTGGGTTCCCTTCAGCATCCAGGAGGTGGTAAACCGTGGTCCACTTGACCGCTTCACCCTGCGCAACCACAGGCGTACTGGAGACCTTGCGCCAGAAGCCCGCGCCAGGATTGTGAAAGTAATCGCGTCCGTTGACCTGCTTCAGGCCCCAGTAAAGGCCAGTCTGGTGCTTGTGATGGTCCGGACTGAACTCTGTCAGCACCCCCTTGCCATCGGGCGCAACAATCGGGTGTAGAAACGGCCGGAAATCAGGACGCGCGTTTTGGGTCAGGATCGGTTCCGCGACATTTTGTCGAAAGACCGAAATGGTGTTGGTGGCCTCATCTTGACGCAGAGTAAGCGGCGCGGCTTGGGCCCCCAAAGCAAAGGCGGAAAACGCGGCCACAAGAACGACAGGGGAATAGGAACGGAGTTTCATAGGGGGAAACGAAAGGGGGTGAACAGCGGATGGCTGAATGAGAGACGGGGAAACAACAGGAACCGATTCCTTTATTTACCCGTTAAGGGCGGTTTTCCATAGGACATCCTTTGTTGCTAATCGGTCAATCGTGAAGAAAGGGCCCGTATATCGACCTTTTCCCACTCACTTCGTTCAAGGCTCCAACCGACGCGAGGATCCGTGCGGGGACTGTTGGGCAACCGGCTTATCTGGGTCACTTCATGTCCCTGAGAGACGAAAAACCTGAGGATTCATGCGCGAAAATCAAACCTCGACCACTGGCTAGGTAGACGAAACGCACGTCGAATGGTACGACTTCAATGATGTTCGACGGAACTTCGACGCATGTGTGTCAAACTTAAACAGAGAACGGGCAGGTGAATTTAAGTAAGAACTCTTTTATGAAATCAGTAAAGAGATCCTCGGGGCAAGCCCCGAGGCATTCATCAGAACAATCCCAGTG
>JBAXNG010000033.1:0-53901 GCA_037133875.1 Verrucomicrobiota bacterium
CAACCCAACCATCCACAATTAAACACGCCCCTCCCCAAACTTTGACGTAGACCCCACTGTAGCCCAGCGGAGAGGGGCTCTCGAAGCCTTAATCAATCAGAATGGCGGATGGGGAGGGATTCGAACCCTCGGTACCCTTATGAGGTACACACGCTTTCCAGGCGAGCCCGTTCGACCACTCCGGCACCCATCCTTTCTGGAAAAGAGTCAATAACCTTGAGGTACTCTTCCAGAACACGCAAGCCCTAACCAGACCCGAACCCACTTTTTTCAATCCCACATAGCGTCATTGTGTCGCACATGGCTCTGTCTCACCTGCGCCAAACACCGTCTGTCACACCCAATCCAAGCCCCTTCGAGATTCGCCATACATCTCCATTCCAGCTTGTTACACATCCATTTGATTCATGGCCCAACCTGTGCTGATAGGGGGACTCGTTAATCCCTAAAAACTTCTCCGAACTTTCCCTATGGCTAAAATACTAGGCATCGATCTCGGCACCACAAACTCCTGCATGGCCGTCATGGAAGGCGGAGAACCTGTGGTCCTCGAAAACAGCGAAGGTGCACGCACCACTCCATCCGTCGTCGCATTCACCAAATCCGGCGAACGCGTAGTGGGCCAGGCCGCAAAACGCCAGGCAATCACCAATCCGCAAAACACCATCTTCTCCGTCAAACGCTTCATGGGACGCAAGTTCGCAGAAGTACAAGACGAGCTACACCGCGTTCCCTACACGGTTGTTAAAGCCCCAAACGGTGACGCCCACATCCAGGTCACCGTCGGAGGAGAAACCAAATCTTATTCCCCGCCTGAAATCAGCGCGATGATCCTCGCAAAGCTGAAAGCAGACGCGGAAGCAAAGCTGGGAGAAAAGATCACTCAAGCCGTGATCACGGTCCCAGCTTACTTCAACGATTCCCAGCGTAACGCGACCAAAGACGCAGGCAAAATCGCCGGTCTCGAAGTTCTCCGTATTATCAACGAACCCACGGCAGCTTCACTCGCCTACGGTCTCGATAAGAAGAAGGACGAGAAAATCGCAGTGTACGACCTTGGCGGCGGTACCTTTGACATATCCGTCCTCGAAATCGGCGACGGCGTATTCGAAGTTAAAGCCACCAACGGGGACACACACCTCGGGGGAGACGACTGGGACAATCGTCTCATGGACTGGATGTTTGATGAATTCAAAGCCGACACCGGCATTGATCTCACAAAACAACCCGACGCCGTTCAGCGTATTAAGGAAGAATCCGAAAAAGCCAAAATCGCGCTCTCTTCTTCCCAACAATACGACATCAATCTGCCGTTCATCACCGCAGACCAGACCGGTCCGAAACACATCACTAAGCAGCTCTCTCGCGCTAAACTCGAACAGCTCACAGACAACCTCTTTGAGCGCACGATGAAGCCCGTCCGCGCCTGTTTGGCCGACGCGAAGCTCTCCGAAAAAGACGTCAACGAACTCGTTCTCGTCGGTGGGATGACCCGTATGCCACGTGTAGTTGAAACTGCACGCGCCATCATCGGTAAAGATCCACACAAGGGTGTAAACCCCGATGAAGTCGTTGCAATCGGTGCAGCGATTCAAGGCGGTGTTCTTCGCGGTGACGTAAAAGACGTGCTGCTTCTCGACGTCACTCCATTGACTCTGGCGATTGAAACCGCCGGTGGAGTTGCGACGCCAATGATTCCTCGGAACACCACGATCCCAACCCGCAAAGCACAGATCTTCTCCACCTACAGCGACAATCAGCCTGGTGTAGAGATCGCCGTACTTCAGGGAGAACGTGCAATGAGCCGCGATAACAAGCAGCTCGGTACCTTTAAGCTCGATGGAATCCCACCAGCCCCACGCGGCGTGCCACAAATCGAGGTCACTTTCGACATCGACGTAAACGGCATCCTGCACGTTTCTGCAAAAGACCTCGGCACAGGGAAAGAACAGAAGATCTCCATCACTGGTTCGAGCGGTCTGAGCAAAGACGAAGTCGATCGCATGCAACGCGAGGCTGAAGCACATGCGGAGGAAGATCGCCTTTCGCGTGAATCTGCTGAAGTTCGTAACAACGCGGACAACCTCGCCTACCAATGCGAGAAACAGCTCAAGGATCTCGGCGACAAAATCCCCGCAGACAAGAAGAGCGAAATTGAAAAGTCCGTCGAAAAAGTCCGCGAAACACTCAAGGGACAAGACGTGGAAGCGATCAAAACCGCTTACACAGAACTCCAAAACCTCTTCCAGTCGGTCAGCGAGGAAATCTACAAAAACGCCGCTCCCGGAGCCGATCCAGAACACGCTCACGAAGGAGGCGACGCCAAGGCGAAAGACTCCAAAGGTGACGTCGTAGACGCTGATTTCGAAGTCATTAACGAGGACAAAAAGAAGTAGTCCGACTTAAGACACACCCCTTTACAGAGCCTGCGGAACAGTCTGGTTCGCACCCGATTAGTCCGTGGGCTCCGTAAGCCTGAAAACCACAACCAACAGAATAAACCACAGATACCATCATGGCAGGTAACATTCGACCCCTCGGTGATCGCGTTCTCGTCAAACCGATCGAAGAACAGGAACTCAAAAAAGGCGGGATCATCATCCCTGACACTGCGAAGGAAAAGCCCCAGGAGGGCGAAGTAGTCGCAATCGGCACAGGCAAACGTGATGACGCCGGAAAGCTCATCGAGTTCACCGTGAAAAAGGGAGACAAAGTTCTCATCTCCAAATACGGCGGAACAGAAATCAAAGTGGGCGGCGTCGCTCATTTGATCATCCGCGAAGACGACATCCTCGGGATCATTGGCTAATCGCTTCCCGTTTTTAACCTACAAAACACTCTACTAACATGGCAGCTAAACAACTTCTGTTCGACGAAGCCGCTCGGCACGCTCTCCTCCGTGGCGTCGAAAAACTCGCGAAAACCGTCAAGGCAACCCTCGGGCCATCTGGACGTAACGTCATCATCGACAAAAAATTTGGATCTCCAACGATCACCAAGGACGGCGTAACTGTCGCCAAGGAAATCGAACTCGAGTGCCCCTACGAAAACATGGGAGCTCAGCTCGTTCGTGAAGTCGCTTCGAAGACCAACGACATGGCTGGAGACGGAACCACGACCGCTACGGTTTTGGCCGAAGCAATCTACCGCGAAGGTCTCAAGAACGTAACCGCAGGAGCTAACCCAACGTCCCTTCAACGTGGGATCCAGAAGGCTGTAGACGCAATCGTTGCAGAACTCGCTAAGATCTCCAAGAAGGTCAAGGACCGCACCGAAATCGCTCAGGTTGCTACCGTTTCCGCTAACTGGGACGCAGCAATCGGGAACATCATCGCTGATGCGATGGACAAAGTCGGCAAGGACGGAACTATCACGGTTGAAGAAGCCAAGTCCATCGAGACAACGCTCGACGTTGTTGAAGGGATGCAGTTCGACAAGGGTTACATTTCCCCTTACTTCGTAACGAACTCGGAAAGCATGGAAGCCATTCTGGATTCCGCTTACCTCCTCATTCACGAGAAGAAAATCTCCAGCCTCAAGGACATCCTCCCAGTGCTCGAGAAAGTTGCCAAGACTGGCAAACCTCTCTTGATCATCTCCGAAGACGTCGAAGGCGAAGCACTCGCAACTCTCGTTGTGAACAAGCTCCGTGGCACTCTTCAGATCGCTGCTGTCAAGGCTCCAGGCTTCGGCGACCGCCGTAAGGCTATGATGGAAGATATCGCCATCCTCACAGGTGGACGTCTCATCACCGAAGACCTCGGCATCAAGCTCGAGAACCTCACCCTCGAAGACTTGGGCAAAGCCAAGCGCATCTCCATCGACAAGGAAAACACCACGATCGTTGAAGGCGCAGGCAAACAGGCTGACATCCAAGGCCGCGTTTCCCAGATCCGTCATCAGATCGCTGAAACAACCTCCGACTACGATCGTGAGAAGCTCCAGGAGCGTCTCGCTAAGTTGGCAGGTGGTGTTGCAGTCATCAACGTCGGTGCTGCTACCGAAACTGAGATGAAGGAAAAGAAAGCCCGCGTTGAAGATGCATTGCATGCAACACGTGCAGCTGTCGAAGAAGGGATCGTTCCCGGAGGCGGCGTGGCACTTCTCCGCACTCAGAAGGTTATCGAAAAACTCGAACTTGAAGGAGACGAGAAGATCGGTGCTGCTATCGTGAGCCGCGCTATCGAAGCTCCGCTGCGTCAGCTCGCAGACAACGCTGGTCTCGAAGGAGCCCTCGTTGTTTCCGAAGCAAAACGCCGCAAGGGCAACGAAGGTCTCAACATCGCTAACGGCGAATGGATCGACCTCGTTAAAGCCGGTATCGTTGATCCGACCAAGGTGACTCGTAGCGCGCTTCAACACGCGTCCTCGATCTCCGGTCTGCTCCTCACCACGGAAGCAATCGTGGCTGAGCTTCCTGAAAAGAAAGCTCCAGCAGGCGGCGGTGATCACCACGATCACGGCGGCGGAATGGGCTACTAAGCCATTCCTAGCTCTCGCAGCTTAATCTAATCAACCGCCGGATTCCGAAAGGGGTCCGGCGGTTTTTTTCGTTTTCTTTAAGAGCTCACCACAAGATCACTCCCCCCTCACTGGCACTAACCAATGATCTCTTTGATCACCCCACTGCTATCCCCGTGGCGCTCTGCTTCAACTCCAACACCCCGCAGCAAGGTCAGCCACAAATTGCAAAGCGGCGTGTTCTTTGGCAGCACCAGATGCTGGCCGAGCTTAATCCCAGCACCTCCACCCGCAATCAATGTCGGGCAATTTTCCAGATTATGGACCGTGCTCAGGTTGCTCCCGTACGCCACACAAGTGTGATCCAACAAACTGCTGCCATCCGCCCCACGCACACCTTTCAGGCGATCCAGGAGTCCAGCAAGCAATCCGCTATGGGCACGGTCACGAACCTGTGAGGCTTCCATCCGTTCACCCGGCGCATAGTGACTCATGTCATGCAGACCCACCTTGAGCCCCAGACTCGCCACCAATGATTCCGTCGGCTGACGGTATGTGAATACCCGGGTACTATCCGTTTGGAATGCCGCAACCATCAAATCGTACATCAACTTGACCTCATCCTTGCCGTGTAGTTTTGCAGAAGGCTCGTCGATTGGTGCCTTCGGTTTAGCCACACCGAGCCATTGTTCATCCTTTGAAATCCGAGTCTCGATTTCGCGAATACTTTGAAAATATTCGTTCAGCTTGTCGGTGTCGCTTTTGGTCAATCCTCGCTGGAGTGTCTTCGCGTCAGATAAAACCGCATCGAGAACGCTCCGTTCCTGAGCGAGCATGGCCTGCCTTTTTTCTAAAGACATAGTCTCCGGCGAAAACATCCGATGGAACAACAACGCCGGGGAATTCAGCCCCGCCACCGGCTTTCCACCGGCATCCCAAGCAAGCGAGAGTCCCGGCCCGTGTCCCTGATGATGCTCCACCAACCCTGGATCGCCCCCGTTCAGTTGAATCGACGCAAATCTTGTCTCCTGTCCGATTTTGGCGGCCGCGGCCTGATCCACCGAGATCGTGTTATGAAAACTTTGGCCCGGCTCAGCGAACCGATTGGCTCCTGTTAACCAAAAGGTGCTCCCCCAATGTGCGTCTTGTGAATAGCGATTCGAGAGCCCTTGAATCACACTGAAATCGTTCTGGTGCCGAGCCAGAGGAGCCAGTCCTTCGGGAAGTGTATAGCCGGATCCAACCTGTTTTACATCGGGGAACCATGTCTCTTTGGTGACCCCGAATCCAAAGCCGAGGAATATCATCCGCTTCGGTTGAACCATTATCTTTTCAGCCGCAAAGGCCCGGAACCCGAGCGATTCAAGAGCTGGCAACGCGATCGCCGAACCCGCCGCGCGGAGAAAATGACGCCGTGAGAGATTTGTATTCATGAGGATTAATGGGGAGACTATTTTGAATGAAACGCCGTGCTGGCCACCAAGGCGTGAATGAATTCAGGGATCGCGAAATTCTTTTTCGCCGCCTGTTCCACTATATCTGCCGCAAGAGCCGCATCCGAAAAACCAAAGGTACGCCCTAGCCCGTACTCAATGAGCGCCTCTGTAAAACCCGCTGCAATCCGTTCCGGTTTAGCGGCCACTAAATCACGCATTTCGAAGAAATCCTTAAACGCCGCTCCCTTAAAAAATACTCCAGAAGCGTCGATTGCGTTGCGCTTCTGCGGAACCCCCGGGCGCAGATCAATCTCACGCCAGCGGCCTGCGGCGTCGAAGTTCTCGAGGCCGAATCCAACGGGATCGATCTTGCGATGGCATTGCGTGCACTGTGCGTCTTCCTGATGTTGCGCGATCCGTTCGCGTGTTGTGAGTGGTTTGCCTGAAAGGCGATTGAGCTGCGGGACATTTGGCGGCGCAGGAGGCGGGGGGTCGTGGAGAACTTTGCGCATCACCCAGGCTCCGCGTTCTACGGGACTGGTCTGCTCACCGTTACTTCCCATCGCCAAAATCGCGGCCATACCGAGCAGTCCCCCACGCGGCGAACCCGATGGAAGCGACACCTCCCGAAAAGCATCCCCAGTCACTCCCGGTATTTTGTAATATCCGGCCAACAACCCGTTGATGACCACAGAATCCGACTTTAGCAATTTCGAGAGTGTGTCCCCCTTTTTCAGCAAATGCGCAAACGTTTCGAACACTTCATTTTTGGCGTTTGCTTTGGTTGGGAGGTCAAACTCGGGATACAACCGGATATTAAACTGAAAGAAATCGAGTCGCGACAGCCCCAGCCATTGCTGCACAAATGGGCGTACAAACCGATCGCTCTTCGGAGACGCAAGCAGGCGATCCACCTGCTGCGCCAAAACTTCGGGCTTCTGCAGTTGTCCCTCAGCCGCAACCCTCAGAAGCTCATCATCCGGAGGCGAACTCCATAGAAAAAAGGCCAGCCTTGTAGCCAACTCCAAGTCCGTCAGTAAACGCGGCTTCCCCTGCTCCGCCGGTTCCGCGAGATATAGAAAACTCGGGGACGCGAGTAAGACCGTCAGCGGCTCCTTGATCGCATCCTGCACCTTCTCCCCGTCTTTGCGGCGCGCCTCGTACAGACCAACCAGCCGGTTGAGAAAATCCTCGTCGAGTTTACGACCCCGACACGCCTTCTCGGCAAAGTTACTCAAGTAGCGGCGTACGTCTGTCTGATCGCTCTGCAACCGCTCCAGATCCGCTCGGATCTTGGCTAAACTTTCAGCCACTTGAGCCGTTTTGAACGGCCCCTCAAATTCGATCCAGTCGATCCAAACCGCAAACTCAGGCCCCACGCGATTTGCGTTATATCCCTCCTGAAAGAGAATATCGTGAAACGAGAATCCATCGGGATTTCCAAGCATCGATTTCTCCGCAATCATGAACCCTCGCGGCGCTCCAGCTTCCAGCTTGAAAGGAATCTCCAAAACCTGAGGCTCCTCCATGGTGCCAGTCACCTGATGGGAACTCAGGACCTGATTCGAAGGAAAGCCCGCTACAAAATCAATGAATCGTCGTTTCTCCGGCGCTTCCTTGGTAGCCGCCAGGCGAACCTTAGCTTTGTATTCACCCGCCGGCCATTGGTCCGGAACATGCGCGTTAACCCATCGCTGAATATTCGCTGCACAAAGATACGCGCCCGTCTTGGCCTTTGGCTGCGTTAGATACTCCACCAGATACGGAACGTGTGTTTCCCAACGTTCGTTCATCATGTTGGCGTCAATCGCGTCAGAAAACCCAAAGTCCTTCGGCGCGGGCGCGCCCCCTATTTTCTCCCACTCGAGGTAAAACTTCGCCGGTGTAACCTTGGTTTTCTCTCTCAGCTCCGCGACCAGCTTCCCATTTTCCGGAGCTCTCGCGGCCGCGTCTACCTGCACGGTCCACTTCCGATACCGCTTGCGGATGTCATTCCAATAGGCCAAGTCCTTTTCCATCTTCTGGGACACTTCGAGCTCCGGCTCAATGTGGTGTTTCTGAACCTTGGATTCCGCCCAAGCCATCTGGAAACTCAAGTCCAACGCCTTACGCCCCAGTTCCCGATACAACATAAACTGGTCCGGGGACATAAACAGCGCCGATCCGACCGTGTCGAAATTCTCCGAACTCCCGTCCGCCGGCAGCGTTCCCACGTTGATCTCCACCCCAAGCAACTCACGCAACGTGTTCTGGTATTCACGCCGGTTCAGACGACGCATGGTAATATTGCCGCCTTGATCCGAGAGTGCCTTCCTTGCAACAACCATCGTCTGGGAAAGGGCTTCCAGAAAATCAGCCTTCTGACTGTTTTCTGGCTGTTTTGCATCCTCGGGAGGCATATCTCCCGAGTTGATCGAATTTAGAATTTTAGCCCATTCATCAGCCTTTTTGAGCGTATCGACACGAAAGGAAATGTCGTCCAAACGCACCTTCCCCTTTTGTTTTTCAGGCCCATGACACTCCGTGCAATACTTCTCAAAGAACTCCCTGTGCTGTGTTGGCATTTCAGCATGAACCGACGCCGAGGCCTCAGCCTCAACCATTGGATTTGTAGCGGCATACAACGGGACACTAATGAGTCCAACCAGAGTTAAAATTCCGGCTCCAAAGCTCTGAAATAAAGAAATACGCTTCATAACGGGGGGGATAGCGGCGCAATATCCAGAAGCTTAGTTCAGGCCAAATGCCCTGTCTTGTCGTAAAGATTATGACAAAACCCACTTGTATCCCAGTCCGCCCAGCCGCCTCCTGATACTGCGGTGGAATCGAAAACCCTAGCTTGTGACAGCACGGTGCCAGGGTTTTGAATCAATCTCTGATGAACCCGAGCCTGCCGCTGTTTACCCTCCCAAGTGACTACTCGCGTATCAAAGTGGTGAAAAGTTTCGAGGAACTCATACACACTCCGTTCCAAAACGGAATCAACGCTATCTGCTGGCAACGCACGCTCACTGGCGATTTCGACGAGGTTGTCCGTCACCTCGCCTTTCAGGACGACATCACCACTTTAGACGACGACCTCCTCCAATCTCTCCCATTAAGCACGGCTGGCAAAGAAGCGATAGCGACCCTCCTCCAGGACCAACAACTCCTGCGCGACGCCGGCCTAGCTCCGATTCTCGATTGCATCCGCGCCTATCCCCGAGACGAAGAACCCGCAGCCGTGCCAGTTCACGTCTACTCGTTTCACGCGGACAGCGCCACCGTTGAAGCCGACACTTATCTTTGCAGCTATAACGAAAGCTGTAGCGAAGGCCTCCGTAATGAAGAGGCTCACCGTCGGGTTGATCAGCCCGATATTCGTGCCCGTCTCCTTGAAGACTTCGGTGGCCAGGACGACGAAGCTTTCCGCGAATATCTAAACGCCAACTGCTACGATCTCCATTACGCCCCGCTGCCAAACGCACAGCCTTTTGCCTTCGGAATCGGCAACTTGTGGCGCATCGCTGTCGAGTACCCTGGCAGTCCCGTTCCGCCCTGTATCCACCGCGCCCCGGAAAACTTGCCCGGCAGACCGCCCCGGTTGTTGTTAATCAGCTAAGAACACCACCTACCTGCTGTGGATCTCCGTTCGCAGGTCTGCAGCAGGATGATTTTCGGCTGCCTTTGGGCCCTTGTTTGACTAAAAGGTTGTCATGTTCAACGCCCAACAGCTCGTTATCGAAACTTTCACCACAAGTTTGGAAAGCGCGTACCGCCGTAACTACGGTCAGTTCAAACCTGAAAACGGCGCCGTCATTGCTTGGGCCGGCCGCATGGCGCTCGAGAACATCAGCAACTCCGACATGCTCTACCACAATGTAGAGCACACCATGCTTGTCACCGCTGCGGGACAGGAGATTCTTATTGGAAAACATCTTTGCGAAGGTGGTGTCAGTCCCTGCGACTGGCTCAATTTCATGCTGGCTCTGCTTTTTCACGATATCGGTTATGTTCGCGGCATCTGCCAGGCCGATGCGCATCCAAATTACGCGACTGGGGTAAACAACGAGACGGTCACTCTGGCGGAAGGCGCAACGGACGCCGCCCTCACACATCATCACGTCAGTCGCAGCCAGCTATTCGTTCGCGAACGATTCAGTTCATCATTGATTGCCGATATTGATGTAGACGCGATTTGTTCGTTTATCGAAATGACACGCTTCCCCCCACCTTCCACGCCTGAATACCAAGCGACGGATTCGTATGCCGGATTGGTCCGTGCAGCGGATTTCATCGGCCAGCTTGGCGATCCCAACTATCTCCGAAAGATTCCAGCGTTATTCTACGAGTTCGAACAACTCGGCATAAACGCACAGCTCGGTTATAAACACCCCGAACATATGCGGAATGGATACGCATCATTTTTTTGGAAGGTGGTACGTCCCTACCTTGTAGACGCGCTCAAATACCTTCGCGCTACCGTTCAAGGCAAACAGTGGATCGCAAACCTGCACTCTCAAGTTTTTGAAGTCGAACACACTCAGATAAACTAACTCATTATGGCTAACCCATTCTTTTCCGACGAACGATTCTCCACCCAACGCAACAGCTCCGGCGGCGTCATGACCGTCACAGGTGCCGCTAACAAATCGATCATTCTGGTCGGCGTCACATTCGCATCGGCGATGATTACGTTTCAGCACCCGTTGCCTTTTGCTTTACTCATTGGGTGCGCGATCCTCGCGTTTATTCTCTCACTCGTAACGTCCTTTAAACCCTCCGTCTCGCCAGTCACGGCGCCACTTTACGCACTGACGGAAGGGCTCACTCTGGGTGCGATCTCCGCCATGTACGCGGGCAAATACACCGGCATCGTCCTCCAGGCCGTTATGCTCACATTCGGGACACTCTTTTCATTACTCGCGCTATACCGCATGGGCGTTCTTCGGATGAGTGGCGGACTTGCCCGGTTTCTTGTCGTCTCCACCGCTGGAATCGCGCTCACGTATCTCCTCTCGTGGATCCTGAGTTTCTTCCATGTCAGCGTTCCATTCATCCATTCGAGTGGAACATTCGGTATTCTCTTTAGTGTCTTCGTCGTGATCGTCGCAGCCCTGGGATTTATTCAGGACTTCGCCGTCATTGAAGAAGGTGCACGCCAGGAAGCACCCGCGTACATGGAGTGGTATTCGGCCTTCGGTCTCCTCGTAAGCCTCGTCTGGCTCTACCTCGAAATCCTGCGTCTCCTGGCGAAACTGCGCAGCCGCGATTAATCGAATGCCCGTACAGCCTTCCTGTTTTTGTCTCATGCAAACGAGCAGCAAATCCAGGGAGGCAACGCAGGCGGAACTTCGCCGTCTTCCCTCTGGTGCCCCGCTATCTTCTGGACCGCAATCCCGGCTCGTCCTTGCGGGGATTGCACTTCTATCGCTGCCGCTTGTCGCAACTCAAAGAGCACAAGCAGACCTCAGCCTCACCGAGGTTGAGATCGACAACCGATCCGTTCCTCTAGCCTCCAGTTCACTCGAACAGGCTCCGATCCGGATATCCTCGGATGCGCGTTCCCTCATTTTTCATTTCACCGAGGTAAACGCTGAAAACGTGCCCACTGCGCGTTTAAGATACAAACTCGAAGGGTACGATACCGAATGGAAGGATCTTCATCCAGATCCCGAAATGCGGATTAACATTCAGTTTTCGGATGCGGAACACCTCATTGTTGGCACCGCAACCTTCGACCTAATCGGGCAGACGCCTGGATGGAAAGGCACAGCCGAAGACTCCGATTTTCAGCCACGCAAAGAACAAACAACCGTGCCTGCACGCGCTGTCGATGCGCGCCTATTACTGTATTCATCCGGTGGCAATTCAGGCATGGGCATCGTTGGCATTGATGACGTACGCGTCTCGATCCATCACCCCAAGGATTCCAAAAGCGAAATCTACGACTGGAGCGTCTCGAAAGGAACGGATTTAGATCAACCCCTCGGTACTCCTTCTAATTGGAGGCGCGAAGGCTCCAGAGCGGAAATGGCGCAACTGCGCACCAGAAAGTTGCCGACTCCACATCCAATTTTGATTGTTCACGACGACGACCCAACCCGGATTGGCATCTGGTCGACGGACAGCCAAAAAAAGATGCCCGTCCGTCCCGGAGATCGCATGACCGTCGAGTGGAAAACTGCCCACAGCATTGGCAGCGGTGGCCCCGGACAAGCGCAGTACCGCAACTTGAAACCCGGTCGGTACTGGTTTCGAGTGAGCACGGCATCCGCGTCCGGAGAACCCACTGGCAGGGAGATTTCTTTACCTGTTGAAGTCGTCGCTCCGTACTTTCAACGCCCCGAATTCTGGATATTCGTCGTCGCTATGCTGGGAGGCGCGACGACACTCGTCACGCGCTGGGTTATTCGCAACGGAATGCAGCGGCGGATTGAAGAGATCGAGCGCTTGCACGCTTTGGAGCGGGAAAGAACAAGAATAGCCAGGGATCTTCATGATGACATTGGTGGAGGCCTTACCGAAATCGCGATGCAGAGCGATTGGGTACGCCGGGATTTGGTTCAGGGAGTAACTCCAGACACCCTGCGGCGAATTGAACGCGTCAACCAATCCGCGATGGAATTAACTCGGAGTGTAGACGAGATCGTTTGGGCAGTGAATCCGGCCAACGATACACTAGATCGGTTCGCGACCTACCTGTCCCAGTCGACCGAGCAATATCTGAATGCCACGAAGATCCGTCTTCGACTCGATTTCCCCCCGACTTTACCACCATTGCCATTACCCGGAAAGGTACGCCACGGGCTTTTTATGGCGGTTCGAGAGGCTCTGCACAACGCCGCAAAACATTCGAACGCCGATACGATTCGTCTGTGCCTTGAGCTTCAGGAGACTGAACTGGTCACCGTTGTTGAAGACAATGGTCGCGGATTTTCTCCCGAATTAACCACCGCTGACGGGACACATGACGGCCTCGAAAACATGCGGCGTCGAATGATTGAAATAGGGGGGGCTTTGCATCTGAGAAGTGAACTGCGCAAAGGTTCACGTCTGGAGTTTCGTCTCCCGTTGGTAAACAATCGCGTGACCCCATGAGCGCTCCCCCTGACCGTGTGATCCGTATTGCCATTGTGGAAGACGACTCGCGTATCCGAGCCGTTTTAAAAGAAGTGCTCTCCAACGCGCCGGATTGCGAATGTGTCGGCCTGTTTTCGACAGGAAAAGCAGCGGTAAAAGATCTCCCAAATTTGAAGCCGGACGTGCTCTTGATGGACATCAATCTTCCCGATTTAAGCGGGGTCGAGTGTGTCACGCTATTGTCTCCTCTGCTTCCCGAAAGCCAAATCCTGATGCTGACAGTCTATCAGGACACAGACACCATATTTCAGGCACTATCAGCCGGGGCTCACGGTTACCTTGTAAAACCAGTCATGCCCGACCGCTTGATCGAGGCAATCCACGAAGTGCGTGCAGGAGGGGTGCCTATGAGCCGGACCATCGCACGCAAGGTGATCGACGTTTTTCATCGGCAAAATTCCGCCTCGCCCAAAGGACCCGTCACCCCTGCTGCCCCTTCTGGTGAAGCGGCGCTCGGCCCGAGGGAACAACAGGTGCTCGACTTATTGGTGGGAGGACTGGCGTACAAAGAAATCGCGGCTGAGCTTGGAATCGGTCTCTCGACTGTGGGTACGTACGTACAGCGGATTTACGAAAAGCTACACGTTCGGACGAGGCGTGAAATCATCGCGCGATGCGGGACGTCTGATGGTGGGGCTTCGCGCTAGAGGATCCTGCCTGAATCGTTATCCATCAAAGACAGGCGTAGACGTCGCTGCCCCGATGCTCAAAACTGGGAGCTGAACTTGCGGAGCCCTCGATATGGAAGACCTCGCCGAAAAGATGCAACGTGATCTGGAGGAGATCGGGCGGACGTTTATGCCTTTCGGTAAACATGGTCCCTCCTCCCATCACCCGAACGGTGTGCCGATTTATGATTTACCCTCGGAGTACCTCGGATGGTTCCTCACCAAGGGAGGGTTTCCCAAGAACCGACTCGGGGAACTACTTCACATGGTTTACCAAATGAAGGTCGATGGTTCGGACTCCGTGTTTGATGTGTTTCGGAAGAAGCGAGGCGGGCGCACGCAACTACAGCCGCCGCTCAAACGAAACTTCCGATTTGAATAAAGGATGCGAACCGTTCGTTCTTTCGCAGGTTAATTCGAAAGAAACGGCGACGCCAGAAACCGGAGCGCAGCCCGAGCATCAGCCAAAACAGCCTGGCGCTCCTCTTCAAGCGGGACAACGTCCAAAAGGTCGATTGCCAAAGGAACCAGCGTCTGGAACTCAGGAACCTCAATAGCGGTTGGGGCCTCTGCGATGACGTCGGTTACAGACAATGGCGCTCGCACAGTTTGATATTCCAGCTTTGTCGTATGATCCGAAGGACCACCAGACAACCAGACCGCCAGACACCCCGCGGCAAGCACACCCGCAAAGCGTGGTATCCAGCGATACACAGGATTCGTGGAATTCGAGCGTTCAGGGAGCGCAGCAGAACGACGTACCCCGACGAGAATACGCTGCTCCAACATCGGTGATGGATCGCTGGTGGATTGTTTCGAATTTCGACGCAAAGCCGCCTCAAGCTGGTTAGCTGAGCGTTGGTACTGGAAACAATCCGGGCAGGATTGCATATGGCGCGAGGACAAATCGGCTCCGGTCAGAGCAACACGAAACCGTTCTAACCGACACCGGAGACGTGGTTCGGGCATTGGTGAACTCATAGTCTGATCTCTCCTTTCAAAAGCGCGTGTCTGGCGCGAAATACCAAAATCTTTACGTGTGTCTGGCTGAGCCCGACGACTTCAGCAGTTTCCTTCACCGATAGATCCTCGCCATAACGCAGCCACAAGATCTCGAATTGTCGCTGCGGCAAGAGTGCGCGAACCCGTTCCCATAAATGGTCTGTGCCATCTCGCTCTTCCGCCGCGACATCGGGTGAGTGGCCATTGGCGGGTAACTCTTCAGAAAGCGGTTCCCAAGATTTCTGGGCTCGGAAGAAATTCAACGCATTGTTCCTAGCGATCGTTAGCAGCCAGTTCAAAAGCGGACGTTCTGGCGCATAAGAGGCGAAGCTCTGATACGCCTTGATGAACGTTTGCTGGGTTAGATCCTCGGCTTCGTGATGGTGCCTGACCATTCGGAGGAGGAAGCTGAAAACACGCGAGTGATATTGTGATACAATCTGCTCAAACGGTCCCAGATCACCCCGAAGCACACGTGCAACGGAATCCGAAGCCATTGGCAATTCTTGCTCCATGATAGGATCACTCGCGATCATTTCGTACAACGTACGCAGAATTCCATTCAGGTCAGGAAGGCAAAGCGTCTTTGCAGCTACTCACTTTTATCACTTCCTTTAGCAGACGAGGAAGAGTCTGAGGCATCGTTTTTTGAAGATTCGGGTCGTGCTTTCTGTCGTTTGTTTGCCTGCGCCTGTTGGATGGTTTTCAGGATCTGGGAAACGCGAACACTCGGGTAAGAGATATCCAGCGTCACTGCTTCGTTGTGTTTTTCAACAGTCACCGAATTGAGGAACTCCGTGAGCTGCTTATCGGTGCTCTCCGCGAGGGAAACCATAGCCGCCAATCCCTGTAGAATTTTCAATAATTTGCCCGCCGTATCCTCGGAGCTCGAGAGCAGCATCGCGCGCGCAAACGTGTTCTCACCCTTTTCGCCAAAGGCCAATAGCCCTCCGCTGGCAAGCTGCAAGATACGCGAAGTCTTCGTGCTATTCCTGGCTTTTGGCAACACGGAGCTAGCTCCAAACAAAGGTACGTCACCGGCCTCCCTGACCATCTGAGTCAACGCTGATGGATTCGCAGCCTTCGCAAGTGACTCCGAGCGCCCGCTGAATACATCCAGCGCTTTTGTAATCTGTGCTTTTGATTCGCTCACCAACACCACTGGCTCCGGCGGGAATGCAACGATCAGCTGGCCATCGTTGGCTCCATTCTTTCCCTTATGATTGATTCCATAAGCGGTATAGGGAAAGTCCTTGAGTTCGATTACTTCAGCCGGTTTCTCCACCGATTGCTCAATCAAGACGGCCTCTACGATCTTTTTAAGCTTCTCGGTTCCCTGCACAACCATTGCCGCCTTTTCAAACTCCAGATCCTTACTCTCAGAGGAACCACCCGCCGAACTGCAGGTGCCATACGCGGTAATCGAGCCAATGGTCTCCAGGACCTTTGGCACGTTCAGGGAAAGAATCCCGCCAGTTTTGTCCATTTGCTGTTTGGTCAGCAACGCCATCAAATCCTTCCCGAGCACACTGGAACGAATCGCATTCAGATCCGCATAGATGACCCAGTTCGCGTCTGCCGCGACTTGGGAAAGCTCAATCGCCGCTTGAGCGGGAGTCGCGGAGAGAAGACAGAGGCCGGCGAACACTGCAGAACTCAGAAACTTTTTCATGATCAATAAAGGGTTGTGTAATGCATACACAAATTCTCCCCGCAAGGTTACAGACCGGCCTACGTTTCCTGAGCGCGAGCTCCAGAGCGTTCCTGCCGCGAAAACACAAACGCAGAAAGACTCAGCGCAGCCGCAAGAAATCCACCGAGCCACAAGAGATGTCCGGCGATTTCCCCCGCCTTCGAGATGGAGGCGGATGCTCCGGTCAGCGCCGGAATCAGCGCGTTCACGATGCCAGTCACGTGGGGCGTCATAGCGATCTGATTCACCTGCGTGGCGAGGCTTCCAAGCCCCATCTCCACAATCCCCACATACAGTATCCCAAGAACCACGTAGCGCGATGTCAGCACGGCACAAAGAATCCCGAGCGACGCGAAGACCGCAGCCAGTAGTATTTGGCCGCCCAGCAATACCGGCAGAACCGAGGCGAGATGCTCTACGCGGACAACAACACCAACACCCATCATCACTCCAAACATGAAGAGAAAATCGAATTGGATCGCCAGCATTTGCGTGACGTAACGAAAGCACAAAAACACATCTCGCCGCACCGGCCTGGTAAACAAATAATCCCCGACCCCACCCTTCAGATCGTCTCGTAAAGCACCTGCGCAGGAAATAAACGAGAGAATCGGTACAAGACAATTGAGGTACAGGCCAGTCGCCCAACTCACAAATTCACTTGCGGGGGCGTTATGGGCGACAACACGCGTTCCAATGAAAAAGAGCAGCCCGCTAAAACTCAGGAGAACAATCCAATACCGGATGGTAAAGAAACGCCTGGAGGTCAAATACCAGAGGCCCCAAAACGCGTTCCACAAATTCGGCACCTGCGCTGGCGGAGGAAACGTCGAAGTCTCACGGTTCATGATTTTAACGTCGGAGCCATAGTGTGCTCCAGGTGCGATTCGGTGTTTTGGATCTCAAAAATGCGCACGCCGCTTTCGAGTAAGATTTCGTGGAAACTTTCGTAAAATAGAATGGGATCACGCCAGCGCGCATGAAGGGTGCCGGATTCTTCCAGTACATCACAGCCCTTCAACAGTGCTTTGGAAAAAAGAAATCGCGCCAGTTGATCGGGATTTTGACAACGGATAGTCGTCGCTTCGGGCCACCGTCTCCTGGCATTTGAAACCTCTTCGTTGAGAGATTTCGGGATTCGCCCAGCTCGCAGGAGCAGAAACTGCGAACACAAGGCTTCGAGATCATCAAGGATATGACTAGAGATCAGAATGCTTTTGCCTTGGGCTGCCAAAGATTTAAGCACGTTCGCGACGTCCTCGCGTCCCATAGGATCGAGGCCATTCATGGGTTCATCCAAAATGACCAACTGAGGATCATGCAAAAGGCATTGAGCAAGCTTCACCCTCTGACGCATTCCCTTGGATAGAGAGGTGAGGTTCTTTTTCCAATGCGCGGAAGGAAGCCGGACTTCTTCCAACTTTCTGTCCGCAATCTGTCTGGCAGCCATCGAAGAGAGGCCTGAGATCATCCCCAGTGCAATCAACCAATCGCGTGCACCGATATCCGCCGGGACATCTTCACTTTCGGGGCAATAAGCGATTCGCGCCTGTACATCGGGATTATTCCAGGGATCCAAGCCAAAAACCGTCAACGACCCTGAACTAGCGCGGATCTGTCCGGTCAACAGGCGGAACAGCGTAGTTTTTCCGGCACCATTCGAGCCGACGACACCCGTAATTCCGGAGCCGATTGTGAAACTCACGTTGTTGAGTCCCAGAATCAGGCCGTAAAATCGGCTCAAGTTTTTGCCTTCTACGATGGGGTTCATTCGGCTCGAAGTTTTCGGAAGAATGCGACGGAGGAGACCACACACATCAGCGCCAAGGCACACAGAGCGTTTTTGAAATTCGGCGCGTCTGAACGTTTGGCAGATTGGTTGAGTTTTTCGACGACCTCGCTGGGCAGCAATGGAATGTCGGCAACCGCACGCAAAACACTTTCCGTTTGAAACAAGCCCGTACGCACCTCTGTGAGGTCATAAGAAAAGCTGGATAGGCGAAGAAGTGTGGGTGTTTTAGGCGAATTCGCAACGGTGCCCAAAATCATCCAAAGCCCGACCCAAAGGAGAACGGCGTTTCGAGACGAGCGGCTACACGCCGAGACTCCGAGAGCGAGACAAGAAATCGAGACGAGTGCGATGGCATTAAACGTGAGCGCTCGCAAAAGAGGCGGGAGAGAATAGGCGACAAAATCGCGGTCAGGAGCAAACGCCATACTCAGAATCCAGCCGAGCACTAAGGGCGCGGACCAAAGCAGTCCAAGGATGCCCACGATGACTCCAAACTTACCGAGTAAATAGTCCATCGATGTTAACGGACGGGAGAGGTATAACGTGAGTGCGTTACTTGCACGGTCTCTGGTGATAAGCCGTGGAACGAGCGCGGTAAGCGCAACCAGACTAAAAAGGAGCGCCAATACGGAATGAGCCCGCAATATCAGGGTGAAAAAGCCCCCGATCCATACATCTGGAAAAAGCAGTACAATAGCTTTCGAAGCCGTAAGGGCTGCGCCAATTCTGGGGCCGAAGTGAGTGCCTAAGTTTTGAAGCCAGCTATCGGTAGTAAAGGATTGGTTAAAAAGAAGACAAAGGACTGCAATACTGACACCCCAAAACCAGGATGCCGCCAGAAGCCAGCGAAACAGCCGGGTTCGAAGCTCGAATTGAAGGCCGTTACGTGCAATCACCCAGATACGATAGAGCAATCCCCTCGGACACTCTCGCCAGCGGCTCAGATCAAGAATGTTTTCCATCAGCGGCAGCTATTGTTTTGACGAACATCTCGTGCAGGGCGTCGGGATTTAAGACTATCTCTGCGGGCGGAAGCCGATGTGTTTGCATCAACTCCAGAATCCACTCGATGGAATCGGCATCAGAATCCACACGCAACTTTCCATTGGAAAGGCGGACCACATTACGGCCCGCTTCAGTGATCGTGGAATAGAAGCGCTCGGCTTGGGAGCTTGGAGTCAGCTCGATAATCCGTTGGTGCCGGTTTTTTAATTCCGCCAAGGAGGCGTGTTCAATGAGGCGGCCGTTTCCGATAATGATCACCTGGTCACAGACACGCTCGATATCACGGAGGAGATGCGAGGACATCACCACACTTGTCCCAAGCTCCTTCCTTAAAGCGCCGATCAATCTGAGAATATGCTCTCGTCCGACTGGATCCAGACCGTTGGTGGGTTCATCCAAAAAAACGAGATCCGGATCGTGCACTAACGCCTGCGCGAGTTTAACCCGCTGCCTCATTCCAGTGGAGTAAGTGTCAACCTTGCGGTAGCGCTCCTGTCCCATCCCGACCAGATCGAGGATTTCATGAGCCCGTTGGCGAGCGATATGAAAAGGCATTCCCGAGAGTTGGCCGGCATATGTGACATATTCACAACCGACCATATTAGAAACGTGCGAATCCTGTTCCGGACTGTAGCCGATTCTCTGACGGGAAGCCCGATTGGAGGTTCGAATATCCACCCCAAGAACCTTAGCCGAGCCCGCAGAAGCCTTTTCGAGATTAAGAAGACACTTGATGAGGGTGCTTTTGCCCGCTCCGTTTGGACCGAGTAGTCCGATGGTCCCTGGAGGAACCTGTAAGGTGACCTCATTCAAAGAACGCTGCGAACCGAAGGACTTGGACAACCCCTGGGTCTCGATGATGAAAGGGCCCTCGTGATTATTAGGGTCAATCGCGGGCGAAGATGGCGGCGGGGCTTTCAATACGATGAAGAGTGTCAGAGGAATACACGACGCTTTCCTGAAAGGTTACAAGAACCTGTCTTTTGAGTCATGAACCGCTGCCAGCACAGAGCGGAGAGATTTAGTGAAGTGCCTTCAAATACTCAATGGCGGGCACCATGACTTGACGCCATTCCTCTTCGAGTTGCGGCGTGAACTTTCCGTCATATTCACGAATCGTATGAATAAGGCTTTCGATCCAAAGCGGATACATATCTTCCGTAATATTCAAATCGCCGCGAGAGTGGCGCGTTCCAATATGCTGAAGCTTTCCCTTCACCAAAGGAGAGGTTTCATTCTTAGCAAACATAACCACAAGAGCGATGCCTTCCTTGAGCAGGTCTTTCTGCTTCACAAAGTCCGTATTCTTAAACATTTCCGGAATCCTGTCCGAAGAGGCGAGGAATAGTTCGTAAAAGCGGTCAAAAAAGCCGAGCTGCGCAATACAGCGGCCGTAACTTTGCCTGACATGATCAAAAGTAAGAGGGTCCATATTGGGGAGAACTTCCTTCGCAAAGGCATGAGGCAGCCTCTCAAAAGACATGTAAAACCCGGAGATTAATACACTCAGTCTACGGAATACAGATCGAAGCAAAAATGCCTATTTGGGGCACTGGGTTGTTTTCATTGGCACCCCTGATATGATGTCCGGTTCATGTTACTCCAGGCCCGATACGTTCTCCCCCTCGCCTCTGAGCCCATTTTGAATGGTGCAGTTCGCGTGAACGGAAACACCATCGAATCGGTTGGTTCGGCGCAGGCGCTAAAAGCTCATGCCGGAGAACAGGTCATCGATTTTGGAAATCACATACTGCTCCCCGGGTTGATCAATGCCCACTGCCACTTAGATTACACCTCTCTCAAGAATGCCATTTCAGCACCCAAAGGCTTCACGGAATGGGTAAAACGTTTGAACTCCATTAAGAGGCAACTGTCCTCGGATGACATTCTTCGATCGATTGCAAAAGGTTTCACAGAAGCACGGCGATTCGGAACAACAACCATCTGCAGTATGGTCGCCTTTCCTGAATTGATGGGCCAGTTGCCTCCGCCACCGATCCGGACCTGGTGGTTTTACGAGATGATTGATATCCGCCACAGGGTCACGTCCGAAGAGGTGGTGAATGGAGCCTTGAGTTTTTTTGGCGAGCAAAACACGGCATTAACGTCCTTTGGGCTCAATCCACACGCCCCTTACACGGCTTCGCTTCTTTTGTATCGATTGGCAAGAGCGTGCGCAAATAACACGGAAATGTTGCTCACAACACACGTCAGTGAGTCAGCAGAAGAATCCGAGATGTTTCAACGCGGGAGCGGAGCGTTATACGACTTTCTAGCGGAGCTGGAACGTCCCATGCATGACTGTGGCCTCGACACACCGTTTGGATGGTTATGGAGAAACGGGGCAATTGGGCCCGACTGGATTCTGGCTCACTTGAATGAACTCGAAGCGTCGGACTTCACTCTATTGGGTGCATTAACTCCGGAACAACTGCCACACATCGTCCATTGTCCCGGAAGCCACGCCTATTTTGGACACCGACCATTCCCGTACACAAAGCTGGCCGGTATGGGGGTCAATATTTGTGTGGGGACAGACAGTCTTGCGAGTACGGAGTCCCTAAGTCTTTTGGGTGAAATTCGTCGACTTGGGGTGAACCATACCAATTTGGCTCCGGAAGACCTGCTCCACACAATCACTTTAAACCCAGCACGAGCACTTCGAAAGGAAGGACAGTTAGGCTGTATCCGTCCGGGTGCACTCGCAGATTTGATCGCTCTTCCGTATGAGGGCAGCATTGAAAATGCGACGCAAGGCGTTGTCGATTATCGCTTTGATGTTGCGTGGATGATGGTGGATGGAAAAATTTCATAATTTTCGACAATTTAACCGTCTTACCCATGGGCTTCTTCCGTACGCTTCCCGCTTTTTTATGCTTTTTGGCTTTATTGCCTCTGAACGAGGCATTCGCTAAATCCAAGAAGCCCGCTACATCCTCCCATAAAAGCAAAAGATCCAAACCGAAACCGAAATCGTCTCCAGTTAAGTCGACCGCGTCAAAACCCAAGGTGGCACCAGTAGCCGAATCTGAAGACGAGGATGATGAACTCAGCCTTGCTGCTCGTGGCGCCATCGTCATCGACGCTTGGACGGGGAAGGCTCTGTACGAGAAGAATGCAGATTCACGATTTTACCCGGCAAGTACGACCAAAATTATGACCGCCCTGTTAGTGATCGAAAAGGGCTGTCTGGATGACGAGGTCGAGATCAGTGTGGAAGATTCACGGGTTGGAGAGAGCAGCCTATCGATCCATCCCGGCGAGCGATTCACAAGGCGACAGATGTTATACGGGCTGATGCTCAAGAGCGCCAATGATGTCGCGCATGCGCTTGGGAGAGACAACGGTGGCTCCATTGAAGCATTCGCAGCGAAGATGACACAACGCGCTCGGGAACTGGGGTGCTCCAACACGAACTTCACGAATCCCCACGGGTTACACGACCCTAAACACTACACCACACCACGTGACCTCGCACTAATCGCCCGGGCAGCGATGTCGCAACCGTTGTTTCGACAAATTGTAGCGACTCGCCAGGCGCCCTGGGAGACCTCGCGCGGAACGATTCCGTTAACCAACCACAACCGGCTGCTCGAAAAATACCCAGGCTGTATCGGAGTCAAAACAGGCTACACCGTCCCTGCACAACAAGTGCTAGCGAGCGCAGCGAACAAGAACGGAAGGGAAGCAATTTCCATTGTGATGCACACAAACAAACCCGGCATCTGGGAAGACAGCGCAAAGCTCCTCGATTTTGGCCTAAAACCTCGCTGAATAGTAGAGCCGAGGGCGGTTCTCCTAACGGGTGGCCGGTCCAAAAAACGGATTATGCGTGAGCTCCCATTCAACAGTGGTTAGAGGCCCATGTCCTGGGCAAAGCACTGTAGCGGGCGGAAGTGTGAAAATTTGCTCCCTATTAGTGTGAAGTGCGTCGGGGTAGGAAACCATGCCTCCTCCCATGGAACAAGCGAAGAGCGCATCTCCAACGATCGCAACAGGAACCTGCAATCCAGTCAGAACGTAGGTCGTTCCACCTTTCGAATGTCCCCAAGTCAGTCGAGATTCGATGCCCAGCGCCCCCACCTGCCATGAATGACCAGCCGCAAAAGGAGTAGCACCTTCAATCGGCTCCCGTTCATTTACAAAAATCGAGGCGCCAGTTTTTTCCCGGATACGATCCATTTCAAAAACATGATCCCCGTGTGTGTGAGTTAAAAAGAGGGACTTTAACTGCACCTTAGTTTTGTCCAAAAAGGCCAGCAGATCGGAACAGTCTGCGCCGGTATCAAACGCCACTGCCTGTTTGGAAACCGGATCCCAGGCTAGATAGGAGTTCACGATCATGTCGCCGAAGGGAGTGGGATAACTCTCCAAATTAGAAACGCTGATATTGGGTGGAGCCGAGCGCGACTCAGCCAAAGACACCAGGGCCTCTGGATCGAGCTTGAGGAATGGTGCAACGGCTTTGGCGACGGACTCATTCCAGTGACCTGTCCGCAAAGAGACGATATCCGGAGTAATCAGCGCACATTTTTCTGCGAGGCAAGCGTCGCTGATACCGAGACCCCGCATTGCTTTGGAGACTACATCGGCGACCGTGTCTTCGAGGGGGATATTTTGGGTCATTTTGAGTCCTCGGACGCAGGGTTATCCAAAAGGGGCTTCTTTAGTAACAGGACGCACACCATGGAAGCAGCAACCAGCGCCGCACCTGCGGTAAACGCCGTTACATAACCAGCAGAGACTCCCAGCATGGCTTGTTCTGAAAGAGGGCGAGCCAATTCGGAAAAATCCGCAGGCAACGGTAAAACTGCCAGAGCCGGGCCCAAAAATCGACCAAGGCTACCTGCGGCCGCCATCAATCCCATTAAACGACCTTGTGCACTCCCTGAGACACACCGGGATGCCATTCCGGTTAAAGTGGGAGTAAGTAAGCCGTTTCCGAGCGCCATGAGCGCGCAACTTCCAAGGAAGGCGGAAACGCTGTGGACACGGGGTAGCCACACTAGACTGATAGCGAGCAGAAGCGCGCCGACGGTCGCTAATTGCTTCTCGATATTGCGATTTAACAAGCGCCGGAGCAGACCTCCTTGGACTAATACCGCAAGCACACCCACGTAAGCGAATGCGCTACTCGTTTCTCGCAAAGTCCACTGGAAACGATCCCCGCAGAAGAGGGCGAACAAAACGTGAATGAATGCAAAACCAGTTGTCGACAGTAGCGCAGCAGCGACCAGTAACGAAATAAACCCACCACGACCGCCGCTAAAAACTTCACCCAGACTCGCAGATTCAGAGGCCAAAGCGCGTTTTTCAGCCGGATAGGTTTCGGGAAGACGTTTCCAAATCAAGAGCGCATTCAACACAGACAACGCACCAGCAAAATAGAACGGTGCGGTATGATCAAAGCCCGCAAGAATACCACCTAACGCCGGGCCCATGATAAAACCCAAGCCAAATGCGGCGCCAATCATTCCCATGGCTTTCGAGCGACGATCCGGAGGAGTCACATCCGCGATACAAGCTTGAGCCGTGGCAATGTTACCCCCACTCGCGCCATCGATAATACGCCCCAAAAACAACATCCACGCAGCATCTGCCTTCCCGATGATAAAAAAGCCGATAGCTGTTCCAAAAACACTCACCAACAGCACAGGTTTACGGCCAATTCGATCGGACAACTTTCCAAACAAGGGCGCAGCGAAAAGCTGGACCAAGGAAAAAATCCCTACCAGCCAGCCGAGCTGTGAGGGATTCAGCATAAAAGGCTCCTGCTTCGCGTAGACCGGCAGAACCGGAATCACGATACCAAACCCGACCATGCTAATAAAAACCGTCAAAAATATGACGAATATTGGGGACCGAGAAGCGGACATAGAGGACTCCAGTGTTCGCTAACCGAAGCGTTAGAAGCAATCCCGATTCCAGAATGGATTGATTTCCCAGAAACACAAATGGCGAGCCGATATTGACTCGCCATTCGCTATCACCGTTACCGGGGACGTTTACTTGCTGAGTAACTGAATCGCCTCAGTCCGATAGGTTCGGATGGATGGGTTGATTGCGTTGGTCGCGTACTCAACTTCACCAATCCCGAGGGTGTTCGTTAATTTTTCAGACAACGTTCCGCGAATCATGAAGCCGTAACCACCTGCGTTCACTTTGCCTCCATCCGCCTGCAGAACAACTCCCCAGACCTTCGCTGTTACGGTATCGGAGTTCCCAGAGAAGACCACCTGAGGCACACCAGCCCGTGACGCAGAGACTTGGAAATCAGAATTCTGCTCAAAGAACGATGCATTAAATAGACCGGAGTCAGGCGTTGCGCTGGTGGTCCCATTAAACCCAAGCCACTTGAGGCTAGTAATACCACCAATATTTCCAGTGCTGGTAATATTAGACGCAGCTGGCTCCTTCGCAGAATCAGCTACACGATGAACGATACTCGATCCGAAATTGGTGATTGCCAACTTCATGTTGTCGAGAGCTAACCCAGCAGGGTTAAGAACGCTCACGGCCGGATAACTGGAAGACGAGTACAGCGACACCGGTGCCTGATCGACATCGAACGGGCTGCTCAACACTACACCAGCAGTGGTCGTTGTGGTTTGGTACGGATACCCACGAATGAGATTCGCAGAATAGGCAGGTGTTGCGGCAGCAGTTCCCGGAGATTGAACATCGAGCAACCCGATGGATCCGACCACACCTTGAGCCGAGAAGACCAAACCTCCAACCAAAGGACGTGTCACAGGCTTGGTTGTACCATCGCCGGTTGTCCAGATCGGTACCTTTACCGCTGTGCTTTGATGCGTGAGTAACTCATCCATCGACGCGGTGGCCAAGCCCCCGGCGGAGTCGGAAATGGAACCCGCAGAAAGCGAATCCCAGTCTTCACCGAAACCGGAACCCTCAGGGTAACGAAGTACAGGTGTACCAGAATAGGTAAATGCAGCACCATTTCCGAGATAACCAAACGCGACCACTATATTATTCTGACTCCGGATCGTCATACATCCACCGCGACCTAATGTATTCCAATCGCCACGACAAACAGCTGCAGTATGGATAGGCTCAGAAATAGTCGCCCCGGTGCTGCCAGCTGCAATCGAATAAAGTACAGCCTTCGTGGATTGTAAGGTACCACCCGCAGCTATCGCAGGCAGACTGATTGGTACGCCTTTGTCGGCAGTCCCGATAGTCACTTGCATTCCACCATCCTCACTTCCATCAGACACATCCAGTTTCAACGTACCCTTCACTTTACTTCCATCGCGGGTAGTAATTGTGAAATTCGCCGTTCCCGTCGTATCCATGGTTCCAGTGAAGGTGTAGTCATAACCTTGAATCTTGGCCTTACCGCTCAACGCACCGGTCTGGGCTACAGTCACCGCGCTCACTATCCCTTGAATGCTTGACGGATTTACAGCCGACGCACCGCCTTCAGCATCCCATGGGGATTCTGAGGTTATCAGACCGCTGTAAACGCCCGCGAAGCTCCGCCCAACCTTTGGAGTGATGGTAGTCGCGCCTGGTGCGAGTACAAACTTAGCGCCTGAGGCAGGCAGTGTAACTGCTTTCGGTGAACCGCCATCAGGTGTGTTTGTAATGGTCCAGCCACGAAGAGACTTTCCTACAGGCGCCACTGCATAGAGCTGGATCTTTGTTCCCACCGGCAACTTCTTAGTCGCAGGAATGGCGGGTTGAGTGAAGAACCTCGTTAACTCCCCAGATTCCACAGTGATAGTTCCCTCAGAGACACCACTCGTCTTTTTAGTGACGGAGATGGAGGCGCCGACTTCCACAGCACCAATACTATTAAATACCCGCACGGTGTAAGCGCCGGCCTGCGAAGGCTGCACAGATGGCAGGATCAGTGAAGACTCATTTTCTCCGAGCAACATGACTTTGTCACGATACCACTGAAAACTCAACGGTTGGCCCGTCAATTTTTCCTTTAGCAGCTCGAGTTTCACCTGAGCACCTTGCACGTAACTTCCTCCGCCTTTCAGACCGCCTGTGGCCACGGCTGGCAGTTTCACCGCGTCAATAATAGTTACATTCCCGTAATCATCACCGCTTGTTGCAGTCTTGAGCTCACCCTTAACGGTGTTCTGAACTACAACACTATACCGTCCTTCATTATTCTTAGTGACCGCAGTCAATGTCAGGTTATCCGTAGTCGCTCCAGATGCACCCAGTCGAGGATCTCCATCAACAATCGCATCCCCATTAAAATACCACTGATAGGTCACTGGGGCAGGTTTACTGGAGGCCGATGCAACAACTGATAATTTCAGTGTGGTTCCGGCGACAACCTCACTCAATTTAGCGGGTTGTACTTGAATCTGCGGAGCCCACTGTAAAACTACGTTCCACACACCCGCATTGCCACTGACATCCGTCAATGTATTAGTTCCCGCAGAGTTGATAACATCGACACGGTAAACGCCGCTTACTTTATCCAGGGAAGTGGTGTCCGTTGTCGTCGTTATCCCGTACTGAGGACTATTTGTATCAGGGATTGCAATGCCGTTAGATTCGGTTGTGCCCTTGTACCATTTGTAGGTAACTCCTGCATCAAGCACTGCGGTTGCCGTCGCACCAACTCCTCCTCCCTCTCTAAATACTACCGTCGGGGCTTTTCTATATCCTGATCCGCGGTTCACAACCGCCACAGATACAACTCTTCCTCCAGAGACAGTCGCTACGGCTGTCGCCCCAGTACCTGTATCGTCACTTCCATCATCCAGAACCGCAGGGATGAGGTCAACCTTAGGAGCCGTCGTGTAACCTGTTCCTGTCCCACCTGCTGGAACGAGAATGCTAAACACTGTTGCCTTCGAACTATTCGCCACGGAAACCCCCATGGTAAGCGAATTTCCACGTTCTAGATAAATCGGGGATAGGGTTGCACTCGCATCCCCACCTTGACGCAACGACGTCTCGACGGACGTGTCTGCAAGGGTAACGGTTGGTACCTGAACGACTCTCAGTACCTTCGACGCTGTATAAGTCCTCGTGATTTCTTCACCCAGACCACTTTGGGCTGTTTCAGAGTAAACCTTACCGAACTTCATTGTCGCGGTTACCTTGTAGACACCCGAGTTAGAGAGTGCTCCAGCCTTGATTCGAAGCGTCGAACCAGTGATCACTTTCGGAGACGCTGCGGTCTTACCTACTACATTATCACCAAATACAGAATTCACTAAATCATCAGCATTTGTGTAATAGGTCCACTCAAACGTGGGATTATTGTAAGGGGCATTTGGGTCCGCAGTGAACTTTTGCATCTGGGGTGCTTTGAGCACTATATCTGTGCCTTCAGCTGCGATCTGCTCGATCCCGAAAGTATCTCCTTTGACAGGTACGACATCCACGAACTGACCGGTCGCTGTTGTGCTATCATTAGGGACTTTTAACACCGTTATTTCAGGACTGGTGGTGGAGCCCACATCGTTCGTAACTGTAAGCGTATAAACCCCAGTTGGAATCGGGTTAGTCAAAGACAACTTGGTCGTATAAGGACCCGTTATCCGGCGGGTGTCGCCCAACTTCCAACTGTAGCTAACGTTGCCCGTATTAGTTCCGTTCTCCAATACTCCCACTCGGATATTAGCCGGTTTAGTGACTGAATGGAATGCCACCGGTTTACCCGTATTATCCACAAATATCGAACCCTCTTTACCGATCTTATCTGGGTAGACCTCGTCTAATGTAGCAATCGCTGTAGCTCCGCTTCCACCGCCACCAGAGAACGAAATCAAAGGAGGCTCGATATATCCAGCTCCAGGCGCTGTCACTTCAATCGCGGTAACAACCCCGCCGGTAAGGATCGCTTTTGCCTTAGCCCCAGTTCCTTGTCCTTGTTTCCCTGTCACAGTTGCCGGCGTTATATTTACAATCGGTGCTGTCGTGTATCCAGAGCCACCAGCATCAGTTGGGACGAGAATAGAAGCAATTCCATCGCCACGTTTCCCGTTTCCAATTTGCCCGACGCTATTCATACCCCATGACCAGACCATCCCGTCTAGGGTAGTCGCTATGACATTATCATCACCTGCAGCAACATTAGCCCACTGGGCTTTATCATATGGATATTCCGGCGTAACCTGAGTTGGGTAGGATTGTTTCTCAAGCGTACCTAGGCCCAATTGTCCGCGGCCATTCGATCCCCACGACCAAAGCAGATTATTCGAATCAATCCCAAAGGAACTGTTTGCTCCCGCGGAAACGGACATCCAAGTCGCTCCATTTTCGAAATAAACAAGATCTGGGGTTACAATGCTTGGATTCGTCTCGGGCAGACCTGTAACAGCATTTCTCTGACCCAACTTCTGGTCCGCATTATTTCCCCATGACCAGAGACGTCCATCAGAGTCAACTGCGAGAACATGAGAATTGCCCGCAGAAACGCGAACAACTGATCTACCCTGCATCGCTGTTGCCAAGTCACCACGGGTCACAGCGGTGCCATCACCCAATTGTCCTTGGTCATTCCGCCCCCATGTGACCAACGTGCCACCCTTCAATATACCAACACTGAAGTCACGGCCTGCTGAGACTGCAACCCAGAGATTGTCACGGCTATCCGCGATTCTCTTTGTGCCGGTTAGATCTGTAGCATCAACTGTAGAAGGTAAGCTTATCTGCTGGGGCAGGTATATATAAGCACTTGGATCGCTCCCGAGCTGCCCCCATTCGTTTTTACCCCACCCCCAAAGCGTTCCACCTGCGGACGTATCGACGTAGTAATCCCCAACTTCACCAAGATCATCGGATGGTTCCCCTTCTCCGTTAATCCATTTGGCGCCGGCGGCGACAGTCGATTGCGCGAGATCTCTTGCGATAGATTTCGCCTGGACCACTCCGTCTGTGTCCTTGGCTCCCCAACCAGCTTCAGAGGTCTTCGGCCCGTAGTATTTATCAGCCTTGATTGCGAGGTTGTGATATCCACCGGCCGAAACATTCAACCATCGATACTCCGTTCCCATCTGATGCACTGTGTCATAAACTCCTTGGGTTCCACCTGTCCCCAGCTGGGCTTGGCTATTGTCTCCCCAAGTGAAGATTGCCCCAGCGCGATTAAGACCTACGGCGTGCTTTTTCCCTGCTGATACAATCCTCCATATATCCGCACCTGTATTGACAGGTAATGGACGTGAATCCGTACCACCGTTACCCAATTGTCCCAATCCATTTGCACCCCAAGTCCAAAGCCGGCCATCGTCATTCACCGCATAAGATGCCCCGTTATTGGTGGCAAAAGAACTCAAGGAGCGAATTCTATTACCGAGGATAGGCTTATGAATTACCTTTAATTCCGCAACTCTACTCTCAAGCGTTTCGCCAATTTTAACCTTATATTTGCCAGTATGCCCCGGTTGCGCACCCAATGAGGACCCTTGTGGACCCGTTCCCGGCGCTCTGAGGGTCAAAGTGTTGGTTTGAGTCCCAACCCAATCAGGACCGTCTACCATCTCCTCCCAAACTCCAGTGACCATGCGGTACCATTGGAAACTAGGTACCGGGAAGGCTGTCACAATTACCTGTAAGCTGACGGACTTACCTTCCGACACCTTCACTTGGGCAGGGAGGTCTGTTACAACTGCCGTCTGAGAGGACTCCCTCACCTGCACAGGCGTACTCGCAGTGGAGCCAGCTACGTTTGTAATCACGACATCGTACGAACCGACCTTCCCGGTTTTGTTGGGGATCGAATACGTCTGCCCTGTAGCACCCGTAATTGGGGCTCCGTCTAAACGCCATTGATAAGTATACTCAGAAACCACATCACTATTCGCTATACCTTCGAGGCCGAGAACCCCTGCTAACGTGCTTACGACAGATTGAGCGCCCCGCGTGATTTTCCGAATCGCGTGATTAGATTGGTCCGCAACATATAGATTCCCTGCTGCATCCAAATCGATTCCTTTGGGACTATTGAATAGAGCACGTGACACCGGACCATCTGCTGCGCCTGCCGTACCTGGGACACCCGCAATGGTTGAGACAACCCCCGCTGGCGTGATGGCACGTATCGTATTACTACCGGTATCCGTTACGTAGATCGTACCTGGCAATACGCCAGATATTCCCTCAGGAACGATTACTATGCCCTCTGGTGACTTGAAGCGCGCCGCAACACCCTGTCCGTCAATGATCCCTTGCTCACCGCCTAATCCGGCCACTGTGGACACCCGGTAGGCTCTCCGGCCAGTCTTGTCGGCTATCAACGGCGATATCACTTTGCGGATCACCGAATTCGCAGTATCGCAGACATAGAG
Source organism: Verrucomicrobiota bacterium (assembly GCA_037133875.1). Taxonomy (GTDB): domain Bacteria; phylum Verrucomicrobiota; class Verrucomicrobiia; order Chthoniobacterales; family Chthoniobacteraceae; genus Chth-196. Next base: position 31,467 of record JBAXNG010000033.1, read on the forward strand.
ACTGCCATTCTTATCCAGCGCCAGACCTTTAGGACTGCTAAACTTCACTCGGTCCCCGACGTCACCGTCACCATAACCCACCTGGCCCGGGGTTCCGATAGTATAGACTGCGTTGCAAACTGTAGCCGCCAATACCGCATCGGTACCGCCACTACGCCCGCCGCGTACTTTTACGGTTGGCACTGAGGTATAGTCTGAACCGGCATTGATTATTTGTATTTTTGTCACCTTACCGCCAGACACGGTTGCAGTTGCCGCCGCCCCAGATCCACCTCCTCCGGTGATCACAACCTCAGGCACATTGATGTAACCACTTCCACCATCAACGACTCCAATGTTTGCGAGGCCAAGAATTTCCCTCGGGCGAATCTGTGCTATTGCTCCAGATCCGACCTTTTCCACAGTGTTAGTTGTCTCATTTATTGTTTCAACTGGCTCAAAAACAATTGCGGGAGGAACTGCGTAGCCACCGCCCTTATTACCAACTATGACGGAATTTACAGTAAGCCCACTCACTACATAATCCGCGCCAGAACCACCTCCTTCCGGTACGACTGTCACTGTAGGCAATGACGTGTATCCGCGACCTGGGTTATCAACCGTAATTGAACTCACAGATAACCCAGTAGGTACATCTATCTGTGCATCTGGAGCCAAGAACAAGTCTGCATTATTCCGGCGGATATCGAATTTGCTAGGAGGACTAGTGTAGTTTCTTCCTGGGTTTGTAACCTTAATTTGTCGGACCGTTAGACTCGAAACAGTCGCTTTCGCGCCGGCCCCCCCACCACCGGAGATGGTGATTGTTGGGACACTTGAATAACCTGATCCCCCGTTCAACAGGTTGAGTCCAACAACCTTCATCGACTTGATTTCGGCTGTGGCCTGAATCCCAGATGTGGGCGCGTCAATAGTCACACCGGGAGTGACACTATAGCCTGACCCTTTGTCAGTAATATCGATGCTGGCCACCTTTAGAGACCCCACCTCTGCTGTTGCGCTAACTTTTGGTAGTGGTGTCCCAGCGGGCACCGAGAGATTTACCCGTGAGGGTACTCCGTCATAAAGGTTCCCCGGATCTGTAACAGAAATAGACTTTAACTCCAATCCGTAGTCAGGACGAACAGCAACTACCCCAGCGTTCACCACACCTGAACCTGAATTTGAATTATTAGTGAACGATGCACTGAGACTCCCTCTCGTCGTATAACCAGCACCACCGTCGGTGATATTTACGGCCACAACTTTCAAGTCTTTAGTCGTGAGACCGGTCGCACCACTGCCAGTGGTGTCGCCTACAGCCCGGTCAATTTTTATCGTCGGTCTCTTGACATAACCAAAGCCGGGGCTGGTTAAAGTAACAGAAGTAACACCAACGAGAACTGATGCCTGGGCTGGCGTAGCGCCACTGAAAGAAATCGTGGGTACCGATGTATATGGACCGCCTGGGTTGGTGACATTTACACCAACGACTTTCAAATTTTTAATCTGAAGCGACGCTTGTGAAGTTAGGGGCAACGCGGCTTTACCCGAAACGGCCGCTTGTCCCAATTCCGTCGCAGTGACCACGCCGAAACCATTCCCCGGATTCGCCACAGTTACAGAATTGATTGTAAGCCCAAAGGTAACGGCTGCTCCACCTGATGCCCCCCCACTAGGAGCGGAAAATAGCATGGATCCGCTCGAGCTATAACCATTCCCGGTCTTAATTGGATCTGGCGTTGCGGACCATGGCATCGACACATCAGTGATACGATGATAGACTGTGCCGGTTGCTGCAGTACCACCCGTTGGTGTAATGAATGCAAACCCCGTCGGGTTGGGGCCAACACCGGTGTACCCTCCGCCAGTAACCGCTACAGTAGTGTTCGGAATCGTGACACCTACCATCGTGAACTTATTCACAATTGCCACCGCCCCACTCCCACTGCCGCCCTGAAAGTTAACCGATGGTACCGAGGTAAAACCGCTGCCACTACTCTGTATATCTATATCCACCACCTTCATTGTTGCCGAGGCTGAGGTGTAGGGGCTGGTTAAACTGAACGCCCCAGACATCGGCGCAGACGTAGAGGAAGTGAAAGTCAAGACTCCAGTATCATAGCCAATGCCGGAATTCGTCACGGTTACATTGTTATTGTTGAGTGTAAAATACGGGCACCCAATTGAAGCGGCCGCACCACTGGTGGTAAGCCCGCAGGCGGAGAGTAAAGCCGTGCTGAAAGCACTAGTAGTACCAGTCAAATTCACACCCGCAATAGACGTCGGATAACTGCTAAATCCTGTCGCTGTGATCGCTGAGATCTTTTGACCCGAAACGGTCACGGAAATAGTGCCCGATGGCAACATAGATTTGCTGTAGACGCCGTTCGTGTAGCCACTCCCCGGATTCAGGATAGGAATTTTGAGGGCGAGATTAGTTATGTCGACACTTAACACGGCTGGTACAGTGGGTGTAGTACCTCCATTCAGAGCGGCAACCGTTGGGATCGCATAAAATGTTCCGCCAGATACTGGGGTTGCCTCGAGCGCCATGATGGCTTTTGCGGTAGGTGCTATGGCTCCGGTCTGCAGAATTCTCGGGTTGGGGGCACTAGTATATCCGGTACCAGGGGCGCTAAAAGTTATTGCTCCAGTGACGCTCGCAAGTCCTTTTGCGAATCCGAGAATTGGAATTATTCCAGTCGGGGAGTCACCCATAAAGCTCGGTACCACTAAGGTTTTCGCCGCATTGTCGAACCCGGCGGTCCCAGCCTTTAAATACGCACTTGGTTTGGTATCTGGTGGGTTGCTCTGCACCCAGTTTGCTAGGTATGTGCCTCCTGAAATGATGCTCACAGAGTTGATACCCACACCTACAATTGTTCCAACTTCCGAAGCTGTCGCAAGAGTAACCCCAGGATTCGAAGTGGGTGCCGGGAATGTTACTGTCGGAATCGAAGTATAGCTACCACCACTAGTTACCTGCATCGCAGTGAAACTACCGGTCCCGACCATCTGGAAACCCGATACACCCATCACCGCAGTAAGTGTCGCTCCGGCCCCTGGAGATATAGCTTTTGTATCAAGAGTCGGGGGATAGGTATAGCCCATGTTTTTCCCACTGGAATTTCCGACTATAATAGCATTGATGCCCATGTCGGGCGTACCAGTTGCAGTAACTCCACTTGTAGGAGGGCTAAAGGTACACGTAGGCAGTGTTGTGGTGTAAATACCACCGCTACCAGTCGAAGTCCCCATGATCACCCCTTTACTACTCACCCCAAGTTTACAAACTGCAGTTGCATGGGTGCCCGTAAGCGCTGTCACATCAGCAGGTAAACCGTCCGTAAACACAATATTTGGCGCCAATGTATAATTCCGCCCAGGATTTAGATTTGAAACGTCGATAGTATTTACGCCCATAACAGCCACCCCTGTTGCGGGTCTATTGGGCGTTGTAAGAGCCCCGCCAATGATGGTGACATTGGGAGGAGCATTGAACCCTTGGTTTGTGCCTGCGTTCACACTTAAGATACTCGTCCCTCCAACTGCGGTAACAGGCAGACCCATCACGGCCGTTGCCCTTGTTGGACCCGTCAAATAAACGGTCGGTGCCGAAGTGTAGTTTACACCTGGATTTAATGGATCCAATGTTACAGCTGTCACAGCACCAGTAGCGGCATCGATCGTGGCAGTAACTTTCGCACTGCTGCCCCCGCCAGATGTCAGTTCAACAGTCGGAGTCGTTTTATAACCAAAACCGGGATCCCATATTGTGAAGCCAGCAAGAGCCCCCGGCGTCGTAGTGCTTAGATTAGCGGTTACAATCGCATCTCTAAACAGAGGCTTCGTCAGAGCCACCGTGCCGCCAATGGTGTAACCGGTGCCGGGCGTTGATGACGCGATACTGACCGAACCAGTGTTTACATCCACTGATGTCGTAAGGCTCGCACCGCTACCGTCTCCACCGCTCAGCGTCGCGACAGGGGCAATTTTGTAACCGGCACCCGCATTCGTCACTGCGAACGTTAAGCCGCCCCCTACAGGAGTCGCGCTAATAGTTGCAGGCTCGTAAGTGCCGACTTGGGCACCTACCGTCCCGGAAAGTACCACCCCTTTCGGAGCATCTGTTCCCCAGTCAAAAGTCACGTTTGGAGGACGGTCGTAATTTAAACCAGGGGAAGTAACATTGACCCCAGATATACCCAACCGCGCCTTTGCAGTCGCACCACCGCTTCCGGCGATAGTCACCGTTGGTGCGCCCAAATAACCCGATCCACCATTTAGAACCGTCATCTCGCTAATTCCCATAATGGCCTCGACCTCTGCGCCATTTCCGGAACCACCACCGTTGAATGTCACTTTAGGAGTCGACGTATAACCGGAACCCGAATCCTGGTTTGCGTTAAATCCTAACGTGTGGATAGCCATATCCGCTACCGCGGTCATGCCTTGTCCGCCGCCCCCTACTGGGGAAACCTGTGGAACCAACGAATACGATCCCCCACCTACTTCCCTCAGAGACACAGAGCTTAGCTTGAATCCTGAACCCCCTGTCGTCCCATTGACTACTGTGATATCCGCATCCGTTATAGTCGTGAGCCCGGTGCCCCCCGAGATGTTAACTCCAACAACCTTATCGAAGTCTTTGCCGGTACCCAGATAGGGTGTGATTGTCGCACCGTTATAGTTGGATGTGCCAAAGATCAACACTGAGGGAGGGCCAGCCAAATACCCTGAACCCGCCGAGGCAAGGCCATTGCCCGAGAGAGTCAACCCACTAGAGGAAATAATTCCCGCTGAATCCAAACTGATGGATGCCGTAGCGGTTGCGCCCTCGCCGCCCCCCCCGGAAATGATTATCTGAGGTGCCTTGGGATATCCTTTACCCCTAGAAACCGCATCCTTAGTGCGAGGCACAATACCGCCGATACCCATAGAGGCCGTAGCCGTACCCACATTAACCCCGCCATCCACTAATGTAATCGTTGGGGCGGTTTTGTACCCTGTACCGGCTTTATCTATCTTGATAGCAACTACCTGACCGTCCACGACAGTCGCAGTCGCGGCAGCTCCGGCGGCCCCAGCTACCTCACCAATCAAAACCACCGGCACAGAAGTATAGCCAGATCCTTGATTTGTTACCGTGATTGCGGTTAATTGTTTCGTGGTCGGATCCACGCTAGCAACTGCCTTCGCTGCTTCCACTCCACCACCCACAATTCGAACGTTTGGGGCCGCCTTATATTTCGAACCACCCGAAGTAATTTCGACATTATCGCCTAATACCCCAGAGAGAAGCGCTGTAGCGGCAACGTTAGACAACTTGTTATTAAGTTTGTCATAAAACTCAACCACTGGCGGATTCTTATATCCGCTTCCTGGATTGAGAATCTTAACCCCTATAACCTTATCGCTTGTTAATGTGCCGCTCGCTATAAATGCTTCCGCCTTTGCTCCCGTACCAATCACTGGATTTCCATTGACGTCATAATCAGAGAATCTTACCTCGGGAATACTGTCAGGCGTAAACCCGGAACCACCTTCGGTAATATTAACTCCAATGATGGAATCAACCATGTGTAGAATGCGGAGAACATGGGCACCAGTATCTGCAACATAAATGTTTCCTCGGAGATCAGAGACCGCGCCTTGTGGTGCAGTTAATCCTGGATACACTGTATCGACCCTATCAGGGGAAGACAGGCGGCGTATCTTGTTATTATCTGTATCCGCTATCACATAACTTCCTGCTGCCCCTGGCGCTATACTGGTAGGGGAATTGAATCTGACCCCTACACCAGAGCTATCGGTATCGCCAAGCTGCCCAGCCGAACCCGCAACGCCCGAAACACTTCCGCCGGGCTGGATTTTGCGAATTGCGTAATTCTTCTGGTCTGCAACAAGCAACTCACCGCTCGCGCGATCCACCGCAACACCAGAAGGGAATTTGAATAGTGAACGGGTGTGAATGACAGGACTCACACTAAGCGTGCCGGAACTTGCTGTGTCTTGAGTTTCCCGCAATAGGACAAGCGGGGAAGGATTCAACCCTATTTCTGGGGTTGAAACTACCACAAGCTGCGCAGACTCACTTTCGGTGCTTCCTTTATCGCTGGTAATGCGCACTTTATAAAATCCGCCATCAGCAGCCTTAACCGCGTTACGGCTAAGACTTGCACTTGTTTCGCCTTTAATGGCAACATTGTCTTTGTACCATTGATATTTGAGGTTTATACCCTGTGCTTCAACTGTAAACGCTGGGGCATCCGTACCGTCTTTTACGATACGAAATGAAGGCTGCGATGTCACAATGGGCTTCTGGGCACTTCCATTGTCAAAGGGAACGATATTTAAGAGAAGGTAACCAGATTTTGTTGCGACACTATCCGATACTGTCATCGCAATGATAATGGTTTGCTTCCCCGCATCTACAGGCGGAGTTACCAAGAGCGTCGAAGATCCTTCTCCGGCTTGGACTATCCATGGGGGCAAATCCGCCCCACTTAACATTGTAAATGTAAAGCTAGGGCTTCCTAGTCTTGCACCGGTATCTGCTGCAATTATTTTCTTTGTGTCAATCAACACATCAATAGGCACTGATGCATCGCCCACCTTTGCAGATTTAACAATTGGGGTAAAATCGGGTGTTCGAACGGTCACTTTAGCCGGGGAGGATTCTGTCAATTGATTCCAGTTCCCGGCGTATCCAGACGATATCTGCACGGCATATTGGCCTGAATTTGCTGGCTTGAGCTTTCCATTTTTGGATGTGATTTTCAGGATATCTTTGTCCTCGCCGTCGACTGTATCCGCTAGTGGGTCTTTGTCAGATTTCAACCCAAAACCGTCCTTAGACCATCTATAGAAGTATTCCGCATTAACACCACCGCTTGGAGTATCGGTCTGTCCGGCAATACCCGAAATACCAGCAACTGTGCTAACGGTTGCACCGGCGGAATCTAATTTGCGTATTGAATTTCGCTCAGTGTCTCCCACGAAAATATTACCGGTCGAATCCATATCTATACCATGGGGAGCATGGAACTGGGCGATGGCTGCGATTCCGTCCGTTGCGCCCGGTATACGGCTTTGGTTTCCAGCAGCAGTACCAACGGAACACTCCCCAGATTTGGAGGGCGTTAAGGTCCGAATCATATTATTCCCCAACTCCGTCACATAAGCGATGCCATTACCTGACACTGTATCGACGGTGATCCCCCACGGCTGATCAAAATTAGCAGCCAGGCCAGGCCCATTTAAGAATCCTGCAGATCCCACGACTCCGGCGTATGTGTTAACGGTTACACTCGCTGAAATTTCTGTGGTTGTTGGATCGTAATTACTACTGCTGGTGTCAGGCAGAATCACTTCTCCTCTTTCATCGACAGGAAATTCGATTTTTCGGATCACATGGTTGTTTGTATCGGTGACATACACACGGTACTTTCCACCACTGGTATCGACAGCAACATCTGTTGGCGTATAAAATCTTGCCGACAATCCAGTTCCATTAGCTTGACCAGGCTCCTGCGATCCAGCGACCGTACTTAGGGCATACGTGTACCCTTTCTTTAGATTGTTCGAATCCACCGGAATGGGTCGGAGCATCCTGATTGCATGATTGTTAGAATCCGCAATAAGAACATTGCCGTATTTGTCCACCTTTAAACCACGGGGCTTATTGAGACGCGTGGCCGTTCCTCCGGCAATAGTCATCATAGGTGCCCGTTTCGTTTGATAACCTTGTCCTCCGTCTGTTACCGTTACCTTGAATACGGACTTGCCAATGGTTGCTGTGGCCTGAGCCGCACCGGACGAAAATGAGATTGCGGGGGGCGTCGCGTACCCCTTCCCTTCGTTCTGTATTTCTATAGAAACTACCGCCCCGCCGATAATATTAGCAATTCCCTGAGCGGCTGTTCCTCCTGCAAGCAAAGCTGCTGCAGGGGGATCCGAGAATTTCACTGTCGGGGCCACCACATACCCAGAGCCACCGTTCGTTACTTTCACTGTAGATACATAACCTGCTAATTCAGCAGTAGCAGTAGCCGCTCTCCTATTCGGGTCGTTGGGCATAGCTATCAATTCGGTAGGGTCTCCTGCATCAAACAGGACCATAGGCGGGGGCGGCTCAACCGTCACAGTGGGAGTTGAATCATAACCATTTCCACCATCTCGCCCCTCCAGTCCGACCCGTGAGATGCTCACTACAACAGCGTGCCCCCCCGCATCCACGCTGGTTTTCACAACTGCTCCAGTCCCCACTGTCCCATCCGCAAATCCAGCGTCCACTCCAGCCATCCCCGCTACTGTTGTCACCATGGGCTCGTCTGCACGGAGGTCAATCATCCTGATCACGCTATTTTCAGTATCCGCAACGTACAGCTTTCCGTCAGGCGAAACCGCAATCCCATTTGGTTTGTTAAATTTGGCCCTGTCCATTTTCCCTGGTTCAGAATCCAGATAACCCTTCCCTTCGTGGAACTGAACGCTACCCGCTGCACCTTGCGCACTACTGACATAAATGTCGGGGTTATCCGCTACGATAATCTTTGGCTGCTCGTGATAACGCATGCCAGTATAGCGATTAACGTATATTGGAAAGTCATTCGCTAAGGGAGTTAATGGAGGGTTCGGAATGGTATCAGGGGTCGGGGATGCCAAAGCATAATTATAGTTGGTATATGGCTGCACAATATACGGGAACACATATGGCACAACCACAGCAAGTGTCGTTTGGTTAATCCTCGCCCCGGACCCCGCAGTTCCGTCAATATTGGCGCGCGGCTGATAGTAATATTGCCCACTGCTGTCTATCTTGAAGTCTGAAAGGGTCCCTGGTGTCCCGGCCACAAGCTTAACAGTTCCGCCCGGAGAAACCGATCGGATCATGTGGTTTCCGGAATCCGCAACGTAAGTGTAATTTTCGTCCCCTTGGTCTACCGCAACACCGGCGGGAGCCTTAAAGGTCGCCAACGCAGTAACCTTAGGGTCCACCCTCAAGGTCATCGATTCACGATTAAATAGAACTTGCGATTTCGGCTGCAGAACAATGTCCGGCTTGCTCGTAACAGTGTACTGCACCATTGAAGAGCGAGTCGTCGATCCATCCGATCCCACTAAATCAACATAGTACACTCCCGAGTCTTCTTTGGTAGCGGCGTCTATGGTTATCTGGCTAGCATAACCAATGAGAACCTGTCTCATATTGACAGTAACCGCTATATCGCTTTGGACGTTTGTATAAAGGCGCTTCGTTCCCTTGTACCAACGCCACTGAACAACATTTCGGTTCGTATCAAGCCTCAACACCAGCTTTTCCCCCTCCTGAACGGGCGCAATCGGGAAAAGGTCACGGGTAATCCCCGCCGGGGCAACTGTCCCTTGAGCGCGGGCTGACTGGATCGGCGCCAAGACTGTCGCCAACAACGTAAGCCAGACTACAAAACGTGAAGACCGGATTTGTGTAGTGTTCATGGGGAAAAAGGGGGTGTCTTGTTTAGCAGAGCTCTTGGGTTCTGAAAACAGCGCAGTTGTGAAGCATTTACCGAACCAACCAGCCAGTGATTTAACGAAAGCCCCGACTCTGCAATCAAGCAAACGGCTAAAAACCAAGGAATTCCAAGATTCCGGGTTCTGTTTTGGGGATTTCGATACAACTGGCATGGTCACATTCTTGATTACTGGGGTGAAAAAATCTACCTAGCCAATGGTCTAGGTGCGAAGCGATCACAACTCAAGCGTTACAAACAACGCTATTTGCGTCAGGTAAAATTCGGAGGATGCGGCGGTTTCTACGCACGCCGCAAGCGTTCACGTTTTAGCCTCTTTAGGAACGCGCTTTCAGAAGCTTCTCCAGTAATCCGTTAAGACGCCCCAACATCATCCGAGGATCTTCCACTAAACCCGCTGCCACCATAGCATTATCCAGCAACTGGGCTCCGACTTGTCCCGCCAGGGCCGAGTCAGTGTGGCTCAATTTCTCGAGACTCACGATCAATGGATGGTCCGGGTTAATTTCAAAGTCGGGTTTTGTTTCCAACTCCGGCATGTCGTCCTTACCCATCATCTTCATCATACGGCGCATACTCGCATTCATCGCACCTTCCCCCTCTCGGACCGCCACGGGGCTCCCCACGAGCCGCTCACTGGAACGGACCTTTCCAACTCGTTCGCCCAAGCTCGATTTCAAAAATCCGGTTAGTCCCTCTATCGCCTCTTTATTGAGCGCCATCGTCTTATCCTCCGGGTGCTCAAGTTTGACCTCCGCCTTACCTGCCGCCACGAGTCGTTTCCCTTCGAACGAACCCAAGTGATCCAACACGAACTCATCCCGTGGGTCCTCTAGGAACAATACTTCCCAGCCTTTCTCCCGGAAAACCTCGTAATCCGGACTCGCCTCAGCCGCCTCACGACTACCAGCGGCCAAGAAATACACCTCCTTCTGCGCCTCAGGCATACGAGCGACATAGTCAGATAGGGAGGTAACCTTCCCCTTCTCAGTGCAAGAACTCGTAAAACGGAGCAGTTTCGCTAGCGCCTCACGGTGACTCCAATCCGTAGCAACACCTTCTTTGAGGCAATGCCCGTGTTGCGCGAAGAACTTCGCGTATTTGTCCGCATCAGCCTTTGCTTCTTCGTCCAGCCATTTCAATACGCGCTTGGTTAACACTTCGTTCAACTTACGAAGAAGAGCGCTATCCTGCATCGTTTCACGGGATATGTTCAGCGGGAGGTCTTCGCTGTCCACCACACCTTTCAAAAAGCGCAACCATTCCGGGAACAACCCCTTAGCTTTAGGTGTGATCATCACCCGCTTGCAATATAGGTGCACCTCGCTTTCCTGCCGCGTCATCGTGAGCAACTCGTGGCTCCGCTCCGGAGCAAACAGAATCGCCTTAATGGAAAGGGGCGCATCCGCATTAAAATGAAGTCGGTACTGCGGCGCATCCGTATCGTGCGCCAGATACTTGTAGAAGTCAGTGTATTCGTCCTCGGTGATTTCGCCGCGATTCTTCGTCCAAAGCGGTTGAACCGTATTCACCACAGTCCCGTTCAACTCGATGGGGAACGAAACGAAGTTCGAGTAATGTTTGATTATTCCTTCAATTCGCGAAGCTCCGGCGAACTCTTCGTCCCTGAGATGCAACACAATGCGAGTCCCACGTTCCAAATCAGATGCAGGCTCGAGTTCATACCCCGTTTTCCCATCACTCTTCCAAATCCAGCCCTGCTCCTCCGGACGATACGACCGCGTAAACACCTCCACCCGATCCGCCACCATAAAGGCCGAGTAGAATCCAACCCCAAACTGGCCAATCAGATGTGCATCGCTGTTTTGTTTCTTAATCTGTTCCAAAAAGGCTTTGGATCCGGAATGCGCGATGGTTCCGAGGTTCTCAATCAACTCTGCCTGACTCATTCCGAGCCCGGTGTCCGTAAAGGTAATGGTTTTGGCCGTTTCATCCGTGTTGACACGGATAGAAAGGGGCAGATCTGAATTTAAAATTTCAGTTCCAGCGGTTTGCTGCAGGAACTGGAGCTTTTCATTAGCATCCGCTGCATTCGAAATCAGCTCTCTGACAAAGATCTCCTTATCCGTGTAAAGCGAATGAATAACGATCTCTAAGAGCTGCGCTATTTCGGCTTGGAAAGCATGTTTTTCGTTCGTGGACATAGACGCCCAGCATAACGCATCCCAAGGCCGGCGGAAAAGCCCCCCAGCGCATTTTTACACACTTTTTTAACCACTCCACCAACCTACTCCAACGCGCCCCCATCCTTATCCCAAACCCCTTCGGGCTCAACTTACGGCTCTATAGTTACAGGTGTTCCCACTTCTACATTCCGGAAAAAAGCCTCAGCCATCGCTCTGGGCATCCGGATACAGCCGTGCGAAGCGGGTAATCCCGGCAGAAAGCCTTCGTGCATACCCACTCCGTCTTTAACCCGCATAAAAAACGGCATTTTAGCCCCGTCAAACTTCGCCCCCGGCGGCATCGGATCCTTCGCACGGTCGATTTCCTTCTGAATAATATTCCCTGCGGCATCGACATAATCCCCGTACAGCGAGGAAGCATGGTCTTTATCCTTCTGCTGCACTTTAAAGGATCCCCTCGGCGTACCAAAACCCTCGCGGCCAGTCGAAATCGCTGAAACGCCCACGAGTTGGGCACCTTTGTAAAAATACGCCCGCTGTTCACTTAAACGAACTACAATACTGGGTGCTCCCTGCACTCCGTCGCCATCCCAGTGGGAATAATTGTCAAAATTAGAACGCGCGTCGTCCTTTTCCCGATACCCACCTAAATAAACCGTATCCTGCTTAAAGCGCGGATCGGCAGACTGACAGCCCGTCAGCAAAGCCGCAACCAAAGTGAGAACTGGGACAAATGAAAAACCTCCCGAAATACGCATGGAACAAGGGGTAAAATGAACTGCCTCCACTAAACCGTCCGATTTCTCCGCCGTCAAGGGAACCGCAACGTCATTCAACCGCGATTCTCCTTCGGGAAAACACTCATTTCTTCGCAACCAATGTGCCGCTCGTCACACCAAGCTGCGACCGCGCGTGAAGGTCACGCCATAAAGAATCCCCTTCTTTCTCCCCATTCAACAGCCCCTCGTAAGCACGCAACACCCTCTCCGCTTCCGCCCCGTCCTCCTCTAACAATTCCACCCGAAACCCCTTCACTCCAGCCGCCACTAACACCTCAAAAAACTGCGCGCCAGTCTGCGGCACCGCGTTAAACAACGTATTCCGGCAGCCCACATCCGCTCTCAGCGGATGCACCACCCCCACCCGATCCTTCAGATGCACCCGGTGCTTCTCACACGGCCTGCCGCAATCCAAAAAACTGGTCCCCTTCGAAAGAAACGCCGCGAACACACAGTGCTCCATGTGAAACATCGGCATGTGCTGGTGAATCGTCAGCTCCAACGTTCCTCGCGCATCTTCAGGTGTTTCCCGCACCAACTCCAATACCTGCTCCAACGTTAAATCGTACGATACCGTCAACCACTCCAAACCGCGTCTCAGAAATTCCTTCGCAGTGAGCGGGTTCGACACATTCAGCGAAAAATCACCCCCGAGGCTCAGTTGCGATTCAGCATTTCCGAAAAAATCAATCGCGCCCAAATTCCGCACCAACACCCCATCCGGAGCCGCATTCTCGATTAACTTAAAGAACCCCTGCTCACCCGCCTTCTGAATTCGCGGCGTCGCAAGCCACACCTGTGCCCCAACTCCCGTCCCCCGAATATGGCCCACGGCATCCCGATACCGACGCACATCTTCAAAATCCAACAGGATGCGACTCACGCCACAACGGAGCGATGCGTCCACCTGTTCCATACTCCGGCAAAGCACCGAAAGTTCCACACTCTGACGGGTCTTCTTTGGCAAAGGAAAGTCTTCCCTTAACACGTTACGCCAAGACGTCTGCAACTCCCGCCGCTCGATCTTGTGTGCCGTATCCAACGCCACCACCAACGCCCGACGCACTCGATTTAATTCAGAGATCGGCAATATGACCGGCCCACTCAGCGCAACTTCAAAGGTCCGCGCCTCATAGGCAGCTTCTCCAAAACGCCCCAAATGCTCCCGCAAACGTTCCCCGCCAAGCGGCGCCTTATTCGCCACCTCCAGCACCTTCTGCGAACTCACCTCCACCGTCACCCCCGACAACACATCCGTCGCCTCCAAGCGTAACACCTCCCCCGCCGCACCGCTTACCCGCAAATCCACAGCCCTCCGATTCCTCGGCATCAATCCTCCGGCAAACGACTGCTTCAGTTTCCGGTTCAACACCGGATCCTGTGTCTTCCAGACGCGATGTCCTGGCTTCAGGCGCGAAAAATCCACATGCCCGTGCTGGAAGTAATATTTGTTCCCGCGCACCTCGTAAATCAGCCCACCCTGTTCTGCATTGGTATCACCCCCAGTATCAAAAACCACCCCATCTCCCGGAGCCAGCCCCACTGCCGCCTCCAACTCCACGTGGTCTCGGCCCACTCGCACCAAACGGCCCGCATACGGCCCGCGCTTCTTTCCAAATCGAGCAGGCACAAGCTGTTGGTGATTCACACCGTGCATCCAGCCACTAAACAGCCCCCGCGAAAACGACATCTCCAACTGGTAACGATCCTCCTCACTGGCTTTTTGCGGCCTTCCTTCCAGAGCCGCATCAATCGCCTTCCGGTATACTTGGCATACTGCGGCAACGTACTCCGGCGCCTTCAAGCGACCTTCAATTTTAAAGGAACACACTCCCAACTCCATCAGTCTCGGTATTTCGTCGACCGCAGCCAAATCTTGAGGTGACAACAGGTAGCGTTTGTCCCCCAGATCCCGTCGTACACCATCCACAACGAGCTCGTAAGGCATCCGGCAAGCCTGCGCACATTCGCCACGATTGGCGCTCCGCTGCCCCAACGATTCACTCGTTAAACACTGGCCCGAATACGCCACACAAAGTGCGCCATGTACAAACACCTCCAGCGGCATCGCGCCGTCCGCCGTAGCATCAAACTTCTCCAGTTCACGGAGTGACAGTTCACGCGAAAGCACCACACGCTCGACCCCCAGTTCACGCGCAAACTCTATCCCTTCGGGTGACGTAATCGTCATTTGCGTCGAAGCATGAATCGGCAAGTCCGGGACAATCGCACGCGCCAACCGCACCGCCCCCACATCCTGAACAATCAAGGCATCCACCCCAGACCGGCTCAGAATTCGGAGCGCATCCGCAGCTGCATCTAATTCACCCGTAAAAACAAGGGTGTTAAAGGCCACATACGCCTTCACTCCATAACGATGCGCAAACTCCACCACCTGAGGCAGCTCCTCCTCCGTGAAATTGTCCGCCCGAATACGCGCATTAAACCGGGGTAACCCAAAATAGACCGCATCCGCTCCATTGGCCACGGCGGCACGAACGCAGTCCCAATTACCAGCTGGCGCGAGAAGTTCAGGCAAATGTGCAGACATCCGCCAGATATAACCCAGACGAATCAAATGCGAAAGCGGCTCTGACTTGTCAAAGAGAACAACTCCAGACACAGAAAGGCTTCATGCGTGTGGATCAATGGCTCTGGGCCGTCCGTATTTTTAAAAGCAGGACCCTTGCGGGTGAAGCGGCTCGCCGTGGACAAATCTCCATCAACGGCCGCCCAGCCAAAGCGGCCACTCTCGTTCAACCCACCCACACTGTCGAAGTCGAGGGCCGCTTAAGAGGGGTCAAACGGCGCTGTATCCTAACCGTACTCGGAATTCCCAAATCCAGAGTGGCCGCCAATCGCGTCGCCGAGTTTATGGAAATGCGCCCCCTGCCAGAACAACCCACCTCGCAAGAACCCGAATGGTGGGACAACTCGCAATGGTGGGGGGAAATCGACCCTGAACCGGACGACGAATCTTAACTCCGTTTTTGCAACAACGTCGTATCAACGGCACATCCCATGTCCTTCCTTACATCAGGCCAAAACCACCCGGCTCGTCTTTACAATATGTCGCCCATCGATCTCGACCTTCAAATCCCGAGCCTTACCCCCTGCTCCTTCCCTTCACCCGGCTTAACCAAAGATTGGGGGCAAACGGAAAACGTCTGGGCTGACGATTCGAACCGCATCTTGTTGGAAGACCGTCTTTCCTACGTCGAGACCGCCCACGCGAAAGCAGCTCGTCTCGCCTCCGTCGAACTCGCCGGCCCGCGTAAACAAATCCACTTTGACCCCACGCAAACCACCTTCGGTATAGTTACTTGCGGAGGCATCTGCCCCGGACTGAACGACGTCATACGCAGTCTGGTTATGTACGGCCACTACGGGTACGGCGTCTCTAAAGTCCTAGGCCTTCGCTACGGGTTCGAATCCCTGAACCCAGCCTTTGGGCACACCCCTCTTCTTCTCACGCCAGAGCGGGTCGACAAAATCCACCACGTTGGCGGTTCAATGCTTGGTACTTCGAGAGGAAAACAGGACCCGATCATTATGGTCGACGAACTCGTTCGATTGGGGATCAACGTGCTGTTTGTCGTAGGAGGCGACGGCTCTCAACACGGTGCGCTCAAAATCTACGAAGAAGTCTCTCGCCGCAATCTAGACATCGGAGTCGTTGGGATCCCGAAAACTATCGACAACGACCTGCTCTATATGGATCGGAGTTTCGGCTATCACACAGCCTGCGCCGAAGCCTTCAGAACACTCAGCGTCGCCCATTCCGAGGCCCGGGGATTCAGAAATGGCATCGGCTTGGTGAAACTAATGGGGCGGGACTCAGGCTTCATTACGTGTGCCGCCTCATTGGCGAGTGGCGAGGTCAATTTCGTACTCATCCCCGAGGTCCCATTCAGTCTGGAAGGCCCCTCGGGATTACTTCACCGGCTCGAGCTACGGGTCCGGGAACGAGGCCATGCGGTCATTGTAGTTGCCGAAGGCGCAGGCCAGGAGCTCATCCCAAACGTGGGCACTGACAAAGATGCATCCGGAAATCGACGGTACGGAGACATTGGCGCATTTTTGAAAGAGCGCGTTACCGCCCATTTCCACGCTAACAACCTGGAACTGAATCTTAAATATATTGATCCAAGCTACGAACTCCGTGGAGGTACAGCCACCCCCGAGGACCGTGTATTTTGTCTACAACTCGCCCGTCACGCGGTACATGCCGGCATGGCAGGGAAAACAGGCGTCGTCGTAGCACAATGGCACGGCCGATTTGTACATCTCCCCACGGCTCTAGTCGCAAGTGGAAGACGTAAGGTCAATCAAGACAGCGACTTATGGCGCTGTGTGCTGGAATCCACCGGACAACCAGCCAAAATGGGGATTTAAAGTTCTCGCAAAAAACCTGCAAATCCTCGCCTCTCAGGGGCTACTTTTGCTCCTCGTCTTGGGCCTGTTTACAGCAACGATGTCCAAACTCTTCGTACAAACGAACCAGACCAAGAATCACCAACACCGGTCGCAATAGCAGCAAAGTTAACCGGATCAACCCACCCACGATGCTGCCAATCGGCAGGAGCGCCATCAGAATCCCCAAACCAAACGCCGCACTTAATGCCTTCCCTGGTTTTTCACGCGTAAAAACCTCGGCTCTCTCTACAAGAGGGTCCAGTGAATTACGGGAGGGAGTCGAAGCCGAAGATTCCTGAGTGCTCATGCTCTCTTCTTTTCCCTTTAACGCGTTCAGGCAACTCTCGATTGAGGCCCGCAGCAAAAATCCCGTCTTCGTCCCCCGCCGCACCAAGCGATCAACCCAAGGCCGCCACAAGGCGCTCTTCCCAAGCCGCTCGCAAATCCGCCAACTTCAAACCACGCCCCTTCCCCGGAGCACTCATCAGGAGCCCCTGACTACTCGGATGCGGAAAGACCACAAGTTCCAGCCCTCGTGTAGCCACAGGCACTTCCAGCGTCATCGCCGCACAACGCCCGAGGGTTATGACACGGCTCGCCCCCCGTTGTTTCGCCAAATCGAGTTCCACCCCGAGTCGCTCCATATTCGCGGCACTCGTCAATTCACCTCTCTTTGGCGTCCTGAACTTATGCCCGTCATCCGTTGGACACTCCGGAAACGCATTACTGAGTACGACCCCGCACAAAGTCGGCCACAAGCCTTCGTCTCTTAATCGCGCTCCATCCCACGGCTCCCAAGCCGGATCCGGCACAACCGCACGCCCCGCACGAACCAGCGCTCGATAAAGCGGTATGCCCGCTCCATCTCCCCAAAACGGGACGCGACTCTGATCCGCACCTCTGGGGCCCGGCGCCTCCCCATAAATAACAATATCAACCGGCCCAGTCTCAGGAAAACGGGCGGCCACAGGACCTCCGCGCAGCCGAGTATTCTGACTCCCATTCATCGCAACTCCGGATGCAAAGGCGCTAGATCGTTATCGCTTCGCGCAAAATCACGAAACCGTTTGTCCAAACGAATACTCCGGGCCAGATGTCGCCGAGCAGAGTCCAAATCTCCAAGCACGGCGTCGTAACAAGCGAGATTATAGAAATAGGTGCCCTCCTTTTCCAAAGTCCTCGGGCCCTCCATTAACGTTTTACGGGCAGCCGCAGTATCGCCCAATTCGTGTTGGCAAAATGCCAGATGAATGAACCCCGCAGGCTGATTCGGACGCAATTTACACAATTTGCGCGCTGCGGTTTGCGCCATCTTCCACCGTTCCGAACGAATCAAGATCACGACCTGCATTTCAACAACCGCGGGCTGATCCGAGACGTCCGCAGGCAACGTTTTTAACTCCCGGAGCGCTTCGCCAGGCATCCCTAACTCGAGATAACCCTGGCACGCTGTAAGCGTACGTTGTTGTTGGTTTGTCAAATTTGGCACAGGACTCAAAATACTAGGCTTAAGAGAGCAACCGCTCCAACTCTTCGACCCGACGGGCAAAAAGCTCAAGCGTACGTTGAATCGGTTCCGGACTAGTCATATCCACCCCGGCCTTTTGCAAAGTCGGCAAAGGAAACTCCGCCCCACCACTCTTCAAGAACCCAAGGTAACGCTCCACCGCCGGGGCGCCTTCTGTGAGCACCTGCTGCGACAACGAAACTGCCGCGCTCAAACCCGTAGAATATTTGTACACGTAAAACGCATTGTAAAAATGCGGGATCCGTAGGCACTCCAACTCCAACTCCGGATCGAGATTAAAATCAGGCCCGAAATAATCCTGCAAAAGCCCCCGGTAAATCTCGCGGAATTTCTCCAGCGTCAAAGCCTCCCCACGTTCCTCGGCCTCGTGAGTCAGCTTCTCAAACTCAGCAAACATGGTCTGCCGGTAAACCGTTCCTCGAATATCATCGATCTGCCGATTGATCAGATAGGCACGCATCATTGGATCCGTCGTGTTTTCGAGCAGATGATGCGTCAGCAACTCCTCATTAAACGTACTCGCAACCTCGGCCAGGAAAATCGGATAGCCGCTCGTTTGATAAGGCTGATTGCGGTTTGTATACCACGTGTGCATCGAATGCCCCGCCTCGTGTGCAAGTGTGTAAACATCTGAAAACACGTCGTCTTTATAATTCATCAAGATATACGGCGGCGACGTATAACTTCCCGACGAAAAGGCCCCGGAACGTTTCCCCTTATTCTCGTACCGGTCACACCAACGCTCCGATCGAAGCCCCTTGGCGAGCGTACTGCAATACTCGGCCCCCAGCGGCGCCACAGATGCGAGGACCTTATCAATGGCCTCATCAAAACTCACCTTGGTATCCACTTTTTCCACAATCGGCACGTACGTGTCGTATTGATGAATCTCCTCCAGCTTCAGCACCCGTTTCCGAAGCGCATAATATCGAAACAGCGCAGGCAGATTCTTTTTAACAGTCGATATCAGGTTGTCGTAAACAGCCACCGGCACGTCATCGCGAAACAATGCGGCCTCCCGGGCACTCGGATAATTGCGCGCACGCGCATAAAACACGTCCGTACGAATGGACGCCGCCATCGTGGAAGCCACGGTAAATTTGTGCGCGTCAAACTCGGCGTAAAATTGGTGAAACGCCTGTTTTCGAAGCGCTGGATCGCGCTTTACCAAAAACGAAGAATACGACGACTGCGAAAGTGTGCGCTTGGTGCCAGTCTCGTCCGCCAACTCGCCAAACTGCATATCGACGTTCGTCAGCTGCGAAAACGTTTCACGATGCCCACCCAATGCCGTCCCACCAAGGGCTAGCAGTCGTTCCTCTGAAGCAGAAAGGGTATACGGCTTTAAACGCCTGAGTTTCCGCAACGGGATCTGCCACTCACTCAGCTCGGGTGACTCGAGAAACTTTTCAAACGTCGCATCGTCAATCGCCTGGATCTCAGGAGTGAAAAACGAAAATGCCTCACTGATGCGGGTCATCAAATTCTCAAACTGCCCCTCCCGATCCAGAGCCTCAGCACTCGAGCTATCTTCCGAGGAACGAAGCGAAGAGTAATGGGCCAATCGCTCAATCTGAAGATCGAGGGCTTTTTCAAACTCCAGCGCCGCGCTCAGAGTCGCCGCAGATTCATGTAGTTTGCCCGAGAATTTTTGGAACTCCGGATAAGCATTTTGCAGCGTATCAAACGCAGCCGTCCACTCTGCTGGGGACGAAAAAAGAGGGGACAAATCCCACGTATCTGAAGCTGGTATCTGGTCGCGCGTCGGAATCATGCCCCTTCACGAAAGCATGGATTTGCCCGAAGCGGAAGTGGGCAAAAACAACCGCCCAAAAACCGACGCCGATCGGACCAAGCTTTTACCACTTGTAGTGGTCCAAACCGAAGGTCAGCGCGCCTCCGAGGAACCCTGCTGCGCTCACAAGGAAAGCCCCCAAGAGCAACGTAATACGCAAGCGGTTCCGTTCAAGGGTCCCTTCTCGGCACTCAAAAAGCACCGCGCAACCAGCCGACAAAATCGCCCACACTGCAGTAGCCGTCCCGGTCCATTTGTGGATTTGGTAAACCACCCCGACCCCAGAATATTCGTTCAGCCATCCGAGCGTCGCCGTACCGACGGCTCCGGCGGCTCCCAAAACCACCAAAAACCGAGTACACACCAACCAGGACGGCTTCTTGGTCACCCAGGCGAGCAACTCAGAAATCACCGCCACCGCAAGCAATGCGATCGGCATATGGGTCGACGCAGCATGGAAACGACCCAACCAACCCAATAGCTTTTCAATGAAAGACTTGGGCTGTTTTTTGTCATCTTTTCCAGACGCAGTATCCGCACCATCCCCCTTTTTCTTCGCGAGCAATTTCTCCCGCTTTTCAGCAAATCCCTTCGGCAACTCCGTCGGAGCGCCAATCTGAATCCAATGCCGTAGCGCCAACTTCTCAGCCGGGGTCGCCGCCGGAACATCGCTCTTTTCACCGGGCATCTCATCCTCATTCACCAACCGAAAAAACTCCGATTTCGCAGCATCTCCCGCCACGACGTAATCCGCATTTTCAGCGATCTTCTTAAAATCCATGATGTAACCGAATTTCCCTTTCGGTTTTTCCAAGTGCGATCCGTGACAATCGTTACACTTGGCTTCGAAGAGCTGGAAAACTGCAGCCGTCGTTTGCAAAGCCTCATCGGAAGAAACCTTGATGGGCTCCACAGCTCCGGCAACTGAAAGAAAACCAGCGATGAAGAAGAAAAAGGGAAGGAGACGCTTCATGGGGTGTTACGAAAGATAATCCGCGGGGGGGTGCAATCTAAGGACTTAAAATACCAACGTACTCAACAATCAATAAATCAGAGCGTTGCAGATAACGGAGTTGTATAAAAATTTGATACCCACCGAGTAAGCCATTCTGACAACTCATACCGTGTAGCAACCTCGGCCAACAAACCGTGTTCATCCACAATCCCAAACCCCTCTCCAAACGCAGCTCCGTTAACCACACAAAGCGTGGTTTTACAAAGCTCTAGCTGAGCCTTTGCGCATCCCAATGCCGAACGTCGATCCCCTTCCATTTCAAACTTCCAGCCCACCACCTTTGCTTCCGGAAACACATCTTCCATACGTGGCAACACCTTAAACGCAGGTTTTAATACCAACCTTACTTCCGGGAAAAAGCTGGGGATCTTGCGAAGGGCCAATGGGACATTATCGGGCCCCAGAATGTCCGTGACTTCATAATCCACAAGTGCCGCTGCGTGGAAAACAACCCGTACATCGTCAGGATCCGGTACCGCCAAAAGTCCCTCTAGAAGGTCACCATTAGTCTGAAACGATTTCAACGTGAGACGTTCCCCCACTGGATCCCGGTGAGTCGCCCCAGAGCCCTTAAAACAAGTCACACGCCATCCCTTCGCCAGAAGCGCCTCGGCAATTCGGATTCCAAGTTCACCCGTCGAAAAGTTTGTAATCCGGCGCACATCGTCAATCGGGGTGGTAGCCGGCCCGCAGGTGACAATAGCATGCGGCGCGATAGGATTCGTTTCCATGGGCCTCAGGGTGACCAAGGTAAGAAGACAGGGCGAGTCGAAATTCCAAGGCTTGCAGACCTTCATTATTCAGCCCAAAAGCGAGGTATGGACCGCCTTGAAGCCCTACAAAACCTCCGTGCTGCTTGTAATCAAATTTCCGCTCAAATTACGCAGATGCACCCTCTTGTACCCGCTCTGGGCGACGCTCCTACGCAGAATGAAGTCCTGAAGGGCCTTTTTGAACTAACCAAACAGGTGGAAGTAGTAAAAAAACACCTTCTCCGGCTCGAAAAAAGCGACTCTTCCACCTTGGTTTAAGTTAGTTCCGAATATTCTCCAACAGCCGTATTTTCGACCTTGAGTTTTACGGGAGGTCATTTAGATTTCACGACCTTCGCTACGCGGGTATAGCTTAGTGGTAAAGCTCCAGCCTTCCAAGCTGGCTAGGAGGGTTCGATTCCCTCTACCCGCTCCACTTCTCTGTTGCTAAGGGGTCTACGTCAAAGTTTGGGGAGGGGCGTGTTTAATTGTGGATGGTTGGGTTG
>JBAXNG010000034.1:0-52916 GCA_037133875.1 Verrucomicrobiota bacterium
GCGGAACCCGGGGTGAGCTTTAAGAAGCCCGACTCTCGGAGGAGAGGGGAGTGCGGCTGCCGTGACGACCTCAATGAATAATCTTGCTAATGGAGGGCTCGACCGTAGCCGATATTTAGTTTACACAGTTGCTTGGAAAGTTACTTAAATCGGTTGGCCTTATATCTTTCACCCTCTTTCTTATGTCCACCAACATTCCTCCAATTTCCAAAGTTGCAGCGTCATCTAAGGCCGTCACCGCGCCTGAGCCGACCGTTGGGCAAAACCAAAAGGCTTATCTAAAGGCGCTTGATAATTTGAGTAAGCACATTGATGACGGTGATTTAAACGCTGCTAAAAAGGCATTTGTAGAGGCTGCTCAGGCGTTGAAGGATGTGGAGAAGAGTAAGGGAGCCCTAAAAGGCAACACCAAGGACATGAAGAAGACGGTGGATGCGATTGGTACTGCATTCAGAGCCAACGACATAAAAGAGGCGAAGAAGGGGGTGGAAGCTGCTAAAAAAGCTTTAGAGATGGCTCAAACGAGCCAGAAAGTCGCAGACGACGCATTGGTTACCAAGCAGAAGTCTGATCAGACGCTTCGGGAAACCGGGAATCAAGTGGGGCGCTTGGATACTTCGAGGAGTATGTTTAACGCGATAGCTTAGGCGGATAGGACAGCTCGCGGAGAGGGACCGCTACTTTGTGCCTGTCATCCTGACGATGAAGTGGTGCTCTTTTGGCCGGCTTTCGTTTCGGATCGCCTCAATCGCCTCAGCATGTTCTTTCAAGAGAGCCGCCTGTTGAGGTTTTAGTTTGGAATAATCCGCAACACGATCCTTCGGCCAACCGGTAACCTTTGGATCGGCGTTCATTTTCTCGACAGCCGCACCCCAGTCAAAGTCCGTTGGATCGCCTATTTCGCGTCCCATCTTCCACTCTACGTAGTCAATTGTACGTAGACGTTTTGCAATCTCATGTCTTTTAGCGTCTAGCTTAGCCACGTCCTGTGCTTGTTTTATTTGCGGCGTGTTACTGAGCTCCGCTAGATTGACGCCCTTCGAAAGCTCAGTTGCTGTAAATGAGGCGACCCTTTCCCCGTCGATTAACAGATCAAAACTCGCTTCCGGTAGGTTGGTAACCCTGAGGCGTTCTTGATTCAACTCCTTCATAAACGGTACCAGTTTCAACGCGGGAGCTGCAGCCAGAGACACTGGAAAAGGCAGGGCCTTTTCTTGCTCCGTAAATTGAACCTCTGTCTGACCTTTCGCGTCTATTGTCATATCCGCAACAAACTGCGGTGCGTTCTGAGCCTTTAGAAATAGGTACGCCATTATGAGATGCCCCTTTTCTCCAGGGTGAATTCGATCAGCACCAATGATGGTTGCAGTCGGGTCTGCTTGCTGAAGCGTCTTATTAATGCCCGCCATCGGTTCATTAAAATCAATGACCTGGCCTTTAAACTCGGCTGCCAGTTTCCGTGCATTCTCACCACAAAGCACAAGCGCATCATTAACTCCGGGCGAATTCAAACGTTCTAGTTTCGTAGTCTGGTCGTAAAGCGAAGGCGTCATGAAAATCAATCGCACCTGCTCGGAGCTCAACCTCTCGACCAACTTCCTCATATTATCGAAATGGGACTGGAGTGCCGCTTCCCGCTTTTTAGGCAAATCGAGAGCGCTATTTCCCTCGTCGTAAAGCCCACGATTCACGTCGTTCATTCCCAACATAATCGTCGCAACCGTCGGCTTGTGGCGGAGAATATCCCCATTCACACGCCGTAGTGCCCCTGCTGCCGTGTCTCCAGAGATTCCACAATTGTAGAAGGAGACTTTTCGGCCAGGAAAGCGGGTTGCGTAGTAAAGGTAGACGTAGTCGTGGTAAAATCCACTGTGTGTGATGCTGTCACCCACAAACGCCACCTGTTCACCTTCCCGGAAGGGTTGCGCCTTCGTTTCGGTGAGTGGACTCGCGAGAACCGTGGCCTCTCCGCTGACTGCGAGAACCTGTCCTCCAAATGGGAGCAGGAAGCAGACAACCGCTACTTTATTCAATATCCACTTTGAACTGCGGTCAAAATGCAATCTAGGGGGATTGATCATGAGGGGATCGTTTTAGGTTTCTGAATCAGTCGCAAGCCCGATGAAGGGATGGGAGGTTTTATTCTTTTGAAAATGCATTCCCCACAGGAGAGCTGAAGTGGTCGATGGCCACTGGTACACGTATCCGGGATGATCGCTGCCTCGGGCCTCACTTTGGCATGAGCTTCTGTTTTAAAAAAATCCAAGACAACGTCTGCATGTAAGCTGCTTGTTCGTTGTTCGCAGCACCTCCGTGCCCGCCTTCGATGTTCTCGTAGTATTGAACCGCATGCCCCTGTTCTTCCATACGCGCCATCATCTTGCGGGCATGTCCGGGGTGCACTCGATCATCCCTCGTCGAGGTCGTAAATAATACGGCGGGATATTTCCCGTCGGCTTTCACATTTTGATAAGGCGAAAAGTGACGCATAAACTCCCAGTCTTCAGCTACATCAGGATTTCCGTATTCCGCCATCCACGATGCTCCCGCCAATAATTTGTGATACCGACGCATGTCCAGCAGCGGCACCTGACACACGGCTGCATGGAATAATTCCGGATATAACGTCACCATATTCCCGACCAACAATCCGCCGTTCGAACCGCCTTGAATCCCCAGCTTATTTGCTGAAGTCACTCCTCGCGCCACCAAATCCTTTGCCACTGCAGCGAAGTCTTCGTAAGCACGAAGCCGGTTTGCTCTCAATGCGGACTGGTGCCAGCGCGGTCCGTATTCCCCGCCGCCGCGAATATTCGCAACCACATACACCCCGCCTTGAGTAAGCCAGGCTCTCCCAACTCCCGCGCTGTAGTTCGGTTGCAGGGAAACCTCAAATCCGCCGTATCCGTACAGCAAAGTTGGATTGTTCCCGTCTAGAGTCAGTTCTTTGGGTGAAACGAGAAAATAAGGAACTCGCGTTCCATCCTTACTGAGAGCGAAGTGCTGTTGCACTGCCAACCCGTGCGCATCAAAGAACGCTGGCATGGCCTTTAGTGCTTCCGTCTCTTTCCCAACTTCGCCGATCGAGAGCGTCGTGGGAGTGAGATAGTCGGTCGTGGTCAGAAAGAACTCGTTCGATTCGTCAGGATCCACTGGGGATACCGAAACCAACCCCAGCTTTGGTACGCCTTCCAGCGCTTTGCGGGACCAACCGGTGGGAGAGGGGGTGAGTACAAAAATTCGATTTTTGACGTCCTCAAGCACATTCAACAACAGGTGATCTTTCGTGAAATGGAACGCCGATAAGGCTGTGGTCGGGCTTGGCTCGAATAACATTTCGAACTGGGGGCTTCCCTCGATCAGCCTATCAAACTCCCCTACCAAAAGTGCACCTGCTGGAAATGCGTGTCCACCGACAGTCCACGGTTCTCGCAATTCCAGCGCCACATAGCGGCCGTGGACCTGTTTGTCGGCGCTGTTCGGGAGATCTAATTTGAGTAAATCTCCTGAGGGCTTTCGCCAATACATTTCACTGTTGTAGAAAGCGATGCTTCTCCAGACGAAATCCCGCTCAAACCCTGGAGTGTCATCATGCGCTGCGGAAATCGAGTTGTCTTCAATCCTTCCTTCGTAGACGACTGCGGCGTCCGACAACGGAGTCCCACGCGTCCAGAGTTTTGCAATTCGCGGATACCCCGAATTGGTCATAGAGCCCGGTCCAAAATCGGTTTGAACAAAAACGTGATCCCGGTCTATCCAATCCATGCTGCCCTTGGACTCCGGACGAACGAATCCATCTCGAACCCACTCGCGGGTTTCCAAGTCAAACTCGCGAGTCGTCGTGGCGTCAGCGCCTCCTTTCGATAGCGAAATCAAGGCGCGCTGGTAATCGGGCTTCAACGTATGCACGCCCGCCCAAACCCAGTTTACGCCCTCTTTTGCTCCGAGAGCATCCAGATCCAGGAGTATATCCCACTTCGGTTCGGCCTTTCGGTACTCCTCGCGGGTCGTACGTCTCCAAAGGCCACGAGGATTTTGTTTATCGCGCCAAAAATTGTAAAAGAATCCGCCTCGAAAACTCACAAATGGGATCCGTTCTTTGGAATCTAGAATTCCAAGTAAATCACTCCGTAGACTCTCAAACCCCGGGTCCTTTTCCAGCAGTCCCTGTGTCACTCTATTGTGCGCCCTTACCCAATCGAGCGCGCGGTCTCCGGCGACATCTTCGAGCCACAGATAAGGATCTTCGATCGGGGAAAGTGGGGACGTTGATGCGGACATAGTAGTGTTTATGGAAAGCAAAAAGCCAAACAAGGCTGCGTGCAACAGATTCATAGCAGGAGCATTGAATCAGATCCACGAGCCAACCCCAGCCTCTATGGAAAGAAAGCATTTCAGACGGATAACGACCTGTTTTCGCCTTGGATACTACTTGGAGTTACGGACGTGTACGTGTGCCCAAGATTTCCTATCAAGCCATCGTTGATTAGCTACGCAGCGTGTATTCTGGCTTGGAGTGCACGTTTGTGTTCAGCGTTTGGAGTGAGGCGCGAATTGCATGGGATCGATTTTCCAAGTTGGATGAGGGCATGTTTCCAATCATTGCTCTCGCTGAAGAGAAAGTCTGGCAACCGGGGCCATATGAAGGAGTCGAATTAAAGATCCTCCACAAAAATGAGGAGACTGGGGGTGTGGTGGTGTTGCGGAAGTTTCACGCTGGAAAAACAATCCCCGCACATACCCATCTCGTGGCCAATGAGTGGGCGTGGATTCTCTCCGGAGAATGGGAAGAAAGCGGTATCACATACACACCGGGCACTTTGTTTTTTGCTCCTAAAGGTGTGTTACACGGGCCGCATATTGCAAAGACCGAGGTCATCAGCTTAACGACGTTTGATGGTCCTCTGACGGTCAATTAAGAGGGAGACGGAACGGAGCTTTTGCTTCCTATAGTCGACCCTGCACCGAACGTGATCCGATTCTATATCGAAACCCGATGAGTCAGAAACTGTCCATGATTGTGAAATGGTTCCTCGCACTTCAAATTTCGTTTCTGGTCGCAGTGCCCGCTTTGGGCTGCGATTGGTGTGTTCAACGCCAACCAGCGCCCAATCAACATGTGGTCGAGTATGACCTCACCATCGATGAAGAGCTGGTTTCTCCTGCTGGGAAGTCAGTGCATGGCTTCACCATAAACGGTGGGATTCCCGGACCGACTCTGCGTTTTCGGGAAGGGGACTTCGCGCGGATTCGTGTTCACAACAATCTTAAGCGAGAAACCACCTCCACGCATTGGCATGGTCTGTTGTTGCCCAACGATCAGGACGGGGTTCCGCATATCACGACTCCCCCGATACTTCCGGGACAGACCCACACATTTGGTTTCACACTCAAACACAGCGGCACCTACTGGTACCATTCGCATACGCATCTTCAGGAACAAAACGGCATCTTTGGGAGCATTGTTGTCACTCCAAAAGATGGGGAACCGGTCCAGGCAGACCGAGATGAAGTATTGCTGTTTTCTGATTGGACCAACATTGACCCCATGGAGGTCATGCGGATGTTGATGCGTGGTAGTGATTATTTCGGACTCTTGCGCAGGAATTCGCAATCCATTCTAGGTGCGTGGAAAAGCAATCACCTCAAAGATTACTTCCAACGCGAATGGGATCGGATGCCTCCGATGGATCTCTCCGATGTCGGTTACCACGGGTTCCTCGTGAACGGTCAACGTGAAGTGAAAATCGCGGGAAGGCCGGGCGAAAAAATTCGCCTCCGATTAATCAACGCCTCCGCTGCGACGTATCTGTATATCCAGTCGTCCGCTGGTCCTATGACTATCGTCGCAGCGGATGGACCCGCCGTCGAACCCGTCCAGGTGGACCGCTTTCTGATGGCGATTGCTGAAACGTATGACGTGCTGGTGACGGTTCCGGGTAGCGGACAAGTGGAACTACGAGGTACGGCGCAGGATGGAAGCGGACACGCCTCGGCATACTTCGGGAGCGGTAAACGGACTCCCGTAAACGACCCGCCCAAGGCCAATACGTATGAGATGGACGAGATGCTAAACCTGGTGCTGGAGGAACGAGAAAAGGACACACGTGCCTCATTAAATTTGCCCCGACCGGGTTCCCCGTACCGTGTGCTTCGCTCGCGTAAGGACACCGCCTTACCTGCGCAATTGCCGAGGCGTAAGATCACCTTGCACCTCACTGGGGACATGAGCCGTTATATCTGGAGTTTCGATGGGAAAACCGTCGCGCAAGAACCCTACGTCAAAATCAAACGCGGCGAGATTATCGAACTCGAACTCGTGAATGACACGATGATGCATCACCCGATTCATCTGCATGGGCACTTTTTCCGGCTCTTGATGGGGCAAGGGAATCGCTCCCCGCTAAAACACACCGTCGACGTTCCGCCCATGGGTAAGCGGACTCTCGAATTTGAGGCCAACGAAGCGAAGGACTGGATGTTTCACTGTCACATTCTCTACCACATGATGAGTGGGATGGCTCGGGTGTTCCGGTACGAAGATGAACCTGCGCAGTCTGATAAGGCAGCAAAGGTGCCTCCAGCGAGTGCGTCGGCTCCGGAGTCGGTCTCGTCACATGGCGACAAAGCATCATTTGCGGGCAGTGGAGCCATGCATAAAGGAGGGGGATTGGGGGAACACAACCACGACATGAGCTACACATGGGCAACTGCCTCGCTGCAATCGCACATGAGCGAGGGATCCATCGTGTGGATGAACCCGAAGAACGATCTTTTGGCCAACTGGGAGATTGGTTGGCGTGGGGTGGAAAAAACGCGATATGAAGTGGATACGTTGTATCAACGCTACGTGAACGCAAACTTCCAACCGTTTGCTGGAGGGCGCTTTACTAATGATCCGGAGGCTAAAGACCGGATCGTAGCCGGTTTTAATTACCGATTGCCTCTGTTATTCATGGCCTCCGTCAGTATCGATAGTGAAAGAGACGCTAGGTTTTCTCTGGCGAAACGCTTTCAGCTCACACCTCGGTTAGGAGTCTGGGGGCGAGGGGAGTACGACACCAATACGATGTGGAAATGGACGAGTGGTCTGGATGTGACGCTGTCTCGCAACACGTCGTTTGTGGCTCAATATCACTCCGAGTTTGGGCTGGGCGCAGGCTTTCAGATCCGCTTTTGAACGAGACGCGGTTGCGTTATGTCTTAACTAGCAGAGGAACAAATCTATGAAGACCACAATGAAGACTGGGTTAGCTATCGCGTTCGCGTCTGCTCTCGTTATCAGCGGGGCCCGCGCAGCCAGCGTCAAACCGTATACCCTCACAGACTGTGTGGTGACGGGAAATGAGCTTGGGAGCATGGGCAAAGTGGTGATTCGTGAATACGAAGGCCATGAGATCAAGTTGTGCTGCAAGCCGTGTATCAAGAAGTTTGAAAACGATCCCGCGAAGTATCTTTCCAAGTTGCCGAAGTAAAAAAGGGGGATTGGGCGAGCCCTGAGAGAATTCACGAGACATCTCAGGAGAACCCTTGGGGACTTAGAGGGCGCCCTGATTTGCGGGGTGATCTGCGGCGGTTGGACTGGAATTGCTTGGTGTTGGCTTGAGTCGGATTTCTCACTGTTTTCACCAATCGCCGCCCTCATCCTTAATTCCGCGGTTTTTGCGTACCCGTTCTCCTGGGGTTTCTATCCACATTAGCAGTCCCTTAAGGATGTCCGATATTCCTAGAAATTGCTCACGTTCAGAGTGTAACTGATTTTCTGCCTGTTGATATTCTTCGGCATACTCGTCCCTGTATTGTTTTTCCAGCAGTTGCTCCTGTGGGATCGCAGCAAGCATACCTGCCAGTATCCGTTCCACTTCTTGTCTTGGGTGCTCTCGCAGTAATCTCACTAACAATTGTCGTACGCGTTTGAAGTTGAGCCCAAGTTCCTGTTCAAGTTCTGCTCGCTGCATCAGAGTCGACGGTTCTTTCGGTTCCTCTGGCTTTGCTTCCAACGTAGTTTCAGCGTCGTGTTTCATTGAGATTAGTTAGTTTTTGCTCCGATCTGCCCACCACAGTTTTTCCTAAGAAGCAGCCCCCGCTACCCTCTCATTCTTAATCGCCACAGAAATCCTCCTTGGCGGTATTTCGAGTGCGCAAAATGGAAAGTTACGAGCGGGGTGTAGATACTTGCTACGGAGGCATCTTCCTGATTCTAGCAATCAAAAAATAGAGAAACCTCAGTTGAATCCTGTATGTTTTGCGTTTAGCGAGCATTCCAGCAGTTGGCGCTTGGCAAAACAGGCCTGAGCCTTGGAAACTTCCATCCCATGACTGAAAGTAGTCTTCTTTCCACAAAGGCGATCACACCTTCTGATCGACTCATCTTCGCTCTCGATGTTCCTACTGTCCAACAGGCGTTGGAATGGGTTCAGCGGCTCGGGGAGTCCGTGACTTTTTACAAAGTTGGATTTCAGCTTTTTATGGCTGAGGGGTATTGGGATTTGGTGGAGGAGCTCAAGAAACAGGGGAAAAAGGTTTTTGTAGACCTCAAGTTTTTCGACGTACCGGAGACCGTAAAAAATGCGGTGGCCAATCTCGCAAAACGTGGGGTCGAATGTTGTACGGTACACGGTACACAATCTATTTTGCAGGGTGCTGTGGAGGCAAAAGGTGCAATGAAAGTACTTGCCGTGACGGTGTTAACGGCTCTGGATCGCGGAGATTTGGAGGATTTGGGGTTCACTTGTGACGTTGAAGAGTTGGTTTATTCACGAGCGAAGCGTGCGTTACAGATTGGTTGTGATGGAGTGATTTCGAGTGGGTTGGAGGCTACACGTTTGCGTGAGGGCTTGGGGGAGAAGCTTCTGATTATCACGCCGGGAATTCGTCCGGTTGAAAATCGGGAGGTCGATGATCAAAAACGGACGATGACGTTGGTTGAGGCGTTTAAAGCCGGAGCGGATCATGTGGTGGTGGGGCGGCCGATTCGTCAGGCGGCGGATCCCAAGGCGAAAGCGCTCGAAATGCAGGCGGAAATCGCCGCGTTATTTTCTGGCAAAGGACAGTAAGTCTTCAGTGCAACAATTCCGAAATTATGACCGCGCCGCTCCCCTACAAAATTGGTAATGAGAAACTTATCAAAGTTACGGAGGCGGCTTCGGCCAAATTAACGTCGCTTTTGACCCGGCAAGGACGCCCGAATGGTGCGTTGCGTGTTGCGGTTATTGGCGGCGGCTGTTCCGGGCTTCAGTATAAAATGGACTTGGTTGATGGTCCTGTGCCTCGGGATATTATGGTGGAGAGTGCAGGGGTTCGTGTTGTGGTGGATATGAAGAGTGCTTTGTTTGTGAGCGGATCGCTTTTGGATTTTTCTGACGAGCTCCAGAAGGGGGGCTTTAAGGTAACCAATCCAAATGCCGTGGCTCATTGCTCCTGCGGAGAGAGCTTTTCCGCCTAGGAACGGAAGTTTCGGGGGCTTTTGCGATAGTTAACGCAAGAGCCTGAAAATGTAGGGAAAAACGAAGGATTTGCCGGCTCGTACATACGAGGAGGCGGCGAGGATTCCAACTACGTTCAGAACGTAGAAGAGGGCTAGCACGAAGGGAATGAGGAACAGGCCGGTGTTTGTTAGTGCAAACAAAAGGCAGGGGAAGAGCGAATAGACCAGCATCGAGATTTGGAAGTTCAAGGCTTCGCGGCCGTGTTCATCGATGAAGGGATCTTTATTACGGGTGCATAACCAAACGGTTAATGGACCGCCGAGGTGCCCAATCCACGGAAGGAAACAGCCAGTGAGGCCTGCGGCATGACACAATAACGCGAAGTTACGCGTGGGTTGGTCGATGTCTGAGGGATAGACGCTCATGAGAAGTCGGGGAAAGCATGGGCTCGGGCGGGAAAAAATCGCAATACTCGCCAACGGAATAGTCACAAACGAAAAAACCCGTCGGGTTGAACCGGCGGGCTTTGACGCAATCGAGAGGTTAGTGGGGACGTTAGCTTTCGATCGTGTTGATTTCGACAGGCTCTACTTTCACGCCTTGTTCTTCGAGCCAGGCAATGACCTTGGTCACTTCCTCGTGTTCACCTTCCAAAGAAAGGGACATGATTCCAACTTCTTCGGTTACACTGGCTTGACGAATGTTGGTGATGACTTCGAATTTTTTGCTGATCTCCCAAAGGATTGGCCGCGTGATGAGGCGTGGCGGGAGCATCAACCAGAGACGGGTCTGATAAGTTGCCATAAGAGTTGATGAAAACGACTAGCCACCAGCGATTGCAGGCACAATCGAGATTTCGTCAGTGTCTTTGACGGGAGTTGCGGACTCTTCGAGGAAGCGGATGTCTTCGTCGTTGACGAATACGTTTACAAAACGGCGGACCTGTCCGGCGTCGTCGCAAATGCGTTCTTTGAGGCCAGGAAATGCTTTTTCGAGGCTTTCAAGCACTTCACTGATTGTTGCACCGCTAGCTTGAACGACTTCGAGTTCGTTCGTGAGCTTTCGGAGTGGAGTTGGAATACGGACGGTTGGCATAAAATAGGTTCAATTAAATAACGGAAGCGGCGACGTCGGGAGCGTAAATTTTCTCTTCGAATTCGCGGATGTTTGGCGAGATGAGGCGAGGTGCGCCGCATTTCCCCATGATGGCTTCTTGGGTCTTGAGGCCGTGGCCCGTGATACAAAGCACTGCGCTGTCGTTGGCTCCGATGTTTCCGTTTGCGATAAGCTTCTTTGCGCAAGCGACGGTGACTCCACCGGCGGTTTCTGCGAAGATCCCGGCGTATTCTGCCAACAAACGGATCCCTTCGACCACTTCCTCGTCGGTGACGTCTTCAGCGGTTCCGCCAGTTTGTTTCATTGTGTGAATGGCGTAGTACCCATCGGCTGGGGTGCCGATTGCTAGCGATTTGACAATGGTGTCGGGTTTGGCGACGGGTTTGACGATGTCCGTGCCTTTTTTGATGGCGGCGGAAATCGGTGAGCAGCCGGCAGCTTGAGCGCCGTGGACCTTAAAAGGTGTTTCTTCAACGATCCCCAACTGGGAGAACTCTTTGTAGGCCTTGTGGATCTTGGTTAACAGAGATCCGGATGCCATTGGGATGACGGTGTGCTGTGGGATTCTCCAGCCTAATTGTTCGCAAATTTCAAACCCCATCGTTTTGGAGCCTTCGGCGTAATATGGTCGTAAATTTACGTTTACGAATCCCCATCCGTATTTTCCGGCGATCTCTGAGCAGAGACGGTTGACTTGATCGTAGGCACCGTGAATGCCAATGACCTGTGTGCCGTAGATGAGCGAGCCCAGAACCTTGCCTTGTTCCAAATCAGCGGGAATTAAGACGTAACTCTTCAGGCCTGCTGCAGCCGCGTTTGCTGCCACAGAGTTTGCGAGGTTTCCAGTGGAGGCGCAGGCCACAACCTCAAAGCCGAGTTCTTTAGCGCGGCTTAGGGCTACGGAAACGACGCGATCTTTGAAGGACAGGGTGGGGTAATTGACTGTGTCGTTTTTGATCCACAGCTCACGGACCCCGAGGACCTTGGCGAGGCGATCCGCTTTAATGAGCGGGGTGAATCCGACGTTTGCACCAACGGTTGGCTCACCGTCAATTGGGAGGAGCTCGCGGTAACGCCACATCGTTTGTGGGCGTGATTCGATAAGCTTACGCGAGAGAACCTTGCTTATGGCCTCGTAATCGTATGCGGCTTCCAATGGGCCGAAATCGAAATCGCAGACGTGGATGGCCTCTTTTGCGTAGAGACGACCACATTCGCGGCACTTTAGGTTGCTGAAGAATGGCGTGGGATGCATGGCTTTAAGTGCTTTTCCCAAGAGCGGTAGAGACGAGGTGCCCGCTGCATAAAAAGTCTACAGCTTGCCTCTCATCTTTTCCTCGCATATGCGAAGCTGGATTTGGCACCTGGTCCCCGAAACATCTCTCGATGTACCCGGGCGGTTGCCGTGGCGTCACAGGGCCAGTCCCTCTGCCACTCTTGATGAAAGCGAGGGGACATTACGGGTGATTTGTTCGAAGAGTCAACCGGTAATCTGTCGGTATTCAAAACTGCCCCTTAAGAGCGACGGAGGCGAAATTGAATCTGAAACTGTCTGGGGGTGATCCCGATATGCCGATGAAATGCCTGTGTAAACGCACTTTGATCGCAGAATCCCAGTTCCCGTCCGACATCAGCAATTAACGCGCTTTCTTTCTGAAGAGCATCACATGCTGCCTGAATTCGTAGTTTGAGGATAAATGCCTGTGGGCCAACACCAAAAGATTCCATAAACTTACGGTGCAGCTGCCGAACCGACAAATGGACCTGTTTGGCTAAGTCTTCTACTGAGATTTTCTCCCTGAAATGTTCCCGGATGTAGGCGATTGCCTTGTCGAGTTGGAAAAATGGTTGAAGCACGGACTTGCGAGCATCGTAACTGTGAGTGGTGCCCATGATTCCGATCACTTTTCCTGAAGCATCGCGGAGTGGTAGTTTGTTTGTAACATACCAATCGGGAATACCTTGTCGGTTAAAAAACAACTCCACCAAGTTCAGGCGTGCTTCCCCTTTTTGAAGTACGCTTTCGTCGTCGGCTCGAAAGGTCTCGGCTAGTCGTTTGGGAAATAATTCGAAATCGTCTCGTCCCAGGATCTCTTCTTCACTCTGGAAACCAAAACGTTCGTAGAATAACTGGCTCGCACAGAGTATTCTGCACTGGTCGTCTTTTGCAAAAAACGCCACATCCGGCAGGTGGTCAAAGAGGCGGTAAAAAGGAGTTTGTGGCCCGAGTGCTTGCAAAAACCGAGCGCGCCAAAGCGGCGCGTCGGGATGTGCTTTGGGGAAGTGCTGGGGGCGCGACATAAATTGGGGCGAGGCTTACGAAGGATAACCTCGATCGGGCGCATTTCTTAACATCCACGGCAGAGTTTTGTGTGGAATCGGTCGTTTTCCATTATTGCGGTATTCTTTGAAACAAAGCGGGCCGCTTTGCGATTCGCAGCCTTTCCGACTTCACGTATAGTCACCAAACCCCATGTCTGACTCGTTCGTTCATCTCCATCTTCACAGCGAATATTCTCTCCTCGACGGCGCGACTCGTATTCCCGCCTTGATGAAAAAGGTGAAAGAGTACGGCATGCCCGCTGTGGCACTTACGGATCACGGGAATCTTTTCGGCGCGATTGAGTTTTATCAGGAAGCGGAAAAGGCTGGGGTGAAGCCGATCATCGGCGTGGAGGCCTATGTGGCTCCCGGTTCCTACAAAGATCGTAATGCCAGCAGCGGTCGGGACGCGGCGAATCACCTGACGTTGCTTTCCAAGGATGAAGGCGGGTACCAGAACCTGGTAAAATTGGTATCCATCGCGCACTTGGATGGGATGTATTATAAGCCGCGTATTGATAAGGAATTACTTTCCCAATACGGGCAGGGGATCATTGCCTTGAGCGGCTGTCTAAAAGGGGAGATTAACCAGGCGATTCTCGCGGATAATGAACCCAAAGCGTGGGAGCTGGCGGCGCAATACCGGGATATTCTGGGCGCAGAGAACTTTTTTATCGAGATGCACGATCACGGGATCGAGCAACAAATTCGCTGCAATCGGGTTCTCCCGAAAATCGCGAGAGATTTGGGCTTACAGCTCGTAGGGGCGAATGATGTCCACTTTCTGGAGCGTGCGCATCATGAAGCCCATGATGTCATGATTTGTATCGGGACGGGATGTAACGTGGCGGATGAAAAGCGGATGCGTTACGTGCCTGAGCTCTATTTCAAGAATCCTCAGCAAATGTCGCAGCTCTTTAAGGAGTTTCCTGAGGCCGCTCGGAACACCCTGGAGATCGCGGATCGCTGTAACCTTAAAATCGAGTTCGGGAAACCAAAGTACCCCGATTACACGCCGCCTCCCGGCATGACGCAGAACGAGTATTTGCGCCAAATCTGTCAGGATGGATTGGGGCGACGTTACGGTTCCGAAGCCGAGTCATCAGTGATTCAAGAACGCTTGGTTCGCGAGCTAGGGCTTTTGGAGAAGCAGGGGTTTGTAAATTACTTCCTGATTGTGTGGGACTTTATCAACTGGGCGAAGAGTCAGGGCATTCCGGTAGGCCCTGGGCGTGGTTCCGCCGCTGGCTCGATGGTGGCTTATCTGATGGGCATTACGGACATCGATCCCATCAAGTTTAAGCTGCTCTTTGAGCGTTTCTTGAATCCGGAACGTGTGAGTCCGCCCGATATCGACGTGGATTTTTGCCAGAGCCGACGTGGCGAAGTGATCGATTATGTTCGCCAAAAATATGGCGAACGTGCGGTGGCGCAGATTGCAACGTTTGGAACCATGGGCGCGAAGTCGGTGGTGCGCGATGTGGGGCGCGTACTAGGCTGGAGTTATGGGGATGCGGATCGCGTTGCGAAGATGATTCCAAACGAGTTGGGAATCACCCTCGCTGGGATCGACAAAAAAAAC
Organism: Verrucomicrobiota bacterium; assembly: GCA_037133875.1. GTDB lineage: Bacteria > Verrucomicrobiota > Verrucomicrobiia > Chthoniobacterales > Chthoniobacteraceae > Chth-196. The sequence goes on from JBAXNG010000034.1 coordinate 14,449, forward strand.
AAAGAAACCGGTCAGATGGATCATATCGATGGCGCGATCGATAAAAATCCGGATCTGCGTGCGGCAGTCGATAATGAGCCTGCGACAAGGCAGATGTGGGAATTTGCCTGCACACTCGAAGGGCTGACTCGAGGGGTAGGAGTCCATGCTGCAGGGGTGGTGATTAGTGATCGCGATTTGTCTGCATATATTCCGCTTACCCGAACCAATGACGGCTCGATTGTGAGCCAGTACGCGATGGGGCCTGTTGGGGACCTGGGGATGTTGAAGATGGACTTCCTGGGGTTGAAGACCCTCACGGTCATTCATGATGCCGTGCAGTTGATTCGGCGACGTGTCCCCGATTTTGACATCAGTAAAATCCCGATGGTGGATCAGCCTACGTTTGATTTGTTGAACCGAGGGGAGACGGTTGCTGTGTTCCAGCTGGAGTCTGGCGGGATGATCAAGACGTGTCGGAAGTTTAATATTAACGACATCGAGGATATTAACGCGATTTTGGCGCTGTATCGGCCCGGTCCGATGGATCTGATTGATGATTACATCAAGCGCAAGAAGGGTGAGCAGAAGATCAAATACGCACATCCTTTACTCGAGAAAGTGACGGCTGAGACTTACGGGATTTTCGTTTACCAGGAGCAGGTTATGCAAGCGGCCCAGGTGCTTGCCGGATACAGCCTCGGGGGCGCTGATTTGCTCCGTCGTGCGATGGGGAAAAAGGATAAGGAGAAAATGGCGAAGGAACGTGAAAAGTTCCTAGTCGGTTGTAAGGAGTTGAACGGGATCGAGGAAAAGAAGGCCAATGAAGTGTTCGATTTGCTCGAGAAGTTCGCTGGCTACGGTTTCAACCGTTCGCACTCGGCTGCTTATGCTTGGGTGAGTTATCAGACGGCGTTTTTAAAGGCCAATTATCCCGTCGAGTTTATGGCGGGGGTTTTGGGGAACGAAGTCGGCAAGACGGAGAAGATCAGCGTTTTCGTGGCCGAATGTCAGCGGATGGGAATCCCGATTCTGCCGCCGGACGTGAATCGAAGCGGATTGAAGTTTGAGCCGGAGGCCAATGCCGAGGGAGTCGTTGGCATTCGGTTTGGATTGGCCGCGATTAAGAATGTTGGCGAAGCGGCGATGGAGGCTGTGCTGGAGGAACGGGCCGCAAACGGCGAGTTTGAGTCGTTATCCGAATTTTGTTCCCGCGTGGATACGAAGCGCATGAACAAAAAGTCGGTGGAAAGCCTGATTAAATGCGGGGCTTTCGATTGGACGAAGGTGGAACGGGCTGAGCTTTTTTCCGAAGTGGATGGTGCGATGGCTGCCGCAGCGAGTGTGGGGCGGGATCGGGCTTCCGGTCAGGTGTCGCTTTTTGATGCTTTGGAAACTGCCCCGGTGCGTCCCAAGCGTAGGTCTGGGGGGACGAGTGTCACGCCTTGGAGTGCTGAAGAGAAATTGGCGGCGGAAAAAGAGTTACTCGGCTTTTACGTGACGGGACATCCGCTGGATCGTTACCGGTCGTTGTTTACGTCGGGGCGATATGTGCCGATTGCGAATTTGGCGGAACAGGTTGAGGTGGGAGAGAAGAACGCGATGGTGACCATTGCCGGGGCGTTGGTGAGTGTGGATAAAAAGTTCTCCAAAAAGAGTGGAAAACCTTTTGCCATAGTGGTTTTGGAAGATCTTACGGAATCGGTTGAAATTCCGATTTTTGGTGAGGCCTACGCTTCGGGAGCACTGTTTATCGAGACCGGAAAATTGGTGATGATGAACGTCAAGGTGGATGTCCGTGACGAGGAGCAGATGCGGGTTGTGGCGATGGAAGTGAAAGCCCTCAAGCGGCCAAGCGAGGCGGAGACTGCGGTTCACCTGACGTTGGATTGGGCTGAGACATCCGAGGACGACTTATTTGAAATCCGGGACGCACTATTATCGAGTGTAGGGATGCGGCCGGTGATTTTGGGGTTCAAGAGAGAAGACGGAGTGCGTGTCAGATTGCATCCGGCGGAGCAGTTTCGAGTGACGTGGTGTCCGGAGTTAGAAGCGCGTTTGGGGCGTTGGTTGCCGCAGAAGTAGGAGAGCCGAACGAGGGAGTATGTTGGGCATCGCTCGAGATTTAGGTTTTCGAGTGTGTCTAAGTGTAATTGTTAGATGGTGTCGAAGTTTTTGATTTGCGTCTAATGTTCACGCCTATAGGTAAATAGCCTTTGCGATTGAACGTGGGGTCACTCCGGCATACTTTTAGATTGTATGCCAAATGATCCCGTACTTTTGCCAGTAAACTCGGGGTCTGAGCCGGAACGCTTTAAGGGGTACGTTGTTTGTATTGGCGCCTCGGCGGGTGGATTAGATGCTTTGGAGCGTTTCTTTAAATGTTGCCCGGCGGCTTCCGGGGCGGCGTTTGTGGTGATCCAGCATCTCTCGCCGGATCACAAGAGCATCATGAATAACCTGCTCGCCCGTCATACGGCGATGCCGGTGATTATGGTGGAGGATGACATGCTGATTGAGGCTAATCATGTCTATTTGATTCCACCTGGGGCGATTATGCATGTGACGGAAGGTCACCTGCATCTGACACCAAAGAATCCACGGGGGTTGACGCTGCCGATTGACATTTTCTTTTCATCCATGGCGGATGTCTACGGGAAGAAGGCAATCGGTATCATTTTGTCCGGTACGGGCTCGGACGGGACACGCGGAGCGGTGGCTGTGAATGCTGCGGGAGGCTTTGTGTTGGCGCAGGAACCCGAAACTTCGAAGTTTGACGGGATGCCTCGCAGTGCAATTTCCACGGGTATTGTGGATGCGATTTTGCCGGCAGAGGAGCTGCCTAGGCGGGCGGTGGCGTATGTTAATAATGTTCCGTACGCTGAGGCGCCAGAGCCGAAGCCGAATGTGGTGTTTTCGATGATGACAGAAGAGGAGGTTGTAACCTCGATTCTGCAGCTTTTGTATCATGTGGGGGGGATTGATTTTTCGGACTACAAACCGGCGACGGTGAACCGGCGTTTGGAGCGCCGGATGCAGGTCCGACATACGCCAGAGCTGTGCCAATATCGGGACTTGATGGAGCATGACCGGGCTGAAGTCATCACGCTCCGGAAAGAGATGTTGATTTCGGTTACGAGCTTTTTTCGTGATCCGGAGGTTTTTGAAACGTTAGCCGAGAAGGTGATTGCTCCGTTAGTAGCGCAGAAGCAGCCAGGGGATAGTATTCGAGTCTGGATTGCAGGAGTGGCGACTGGGGAGGAAGCGTATACGATCGGGATGCTTTTTATTGAGGCGTTCGAACGGGAACACCGCTGGCCGAACCTAAAGATATTTGCGACGGATGTGGATCAGCAGTGTATTGATGCGGCTGGGGCAGGGCAGTACCCGGAGTCTGCTGCTGCGGAGCTTAGTCCGGAGCGCTTGGACCGTTTTTTTGTTAAAAAGGGTGAGAGCTTGGTGGTGCGGAATGATCTCCGTCAGTGTGTGGTCTTTGCCCGGCACAACCTGCTCTCGGATCCTCCATTTACCAAAATGGATTTGGTGACGTGCCGGAATACGTTGATTTATTTTGGGCAACCGGCGCAGGAACATGCCTTGCGATCTTTACAGTATGCCCTGAACCCCAACGGAGTGTTGCTTTTGGGGCCGAGCGAATCGTTGTCTACGGGGACCACGGGGCTGCAGGCAATCAGTCCCAAGCACAAAATTTTCCAAAGCAACGGGGTATCTCCGAGTCCGTATTTCGGGCGTTCAAAGGACTCCTTGCCTACGCGGATTTTGGAAAAAGGGCTAGGTAAGACGCGCAAGAGTAATCCAACGACCAATGTAGCTGATTTGGGGGCGGTGTCGTTGCTCGCGCTTTATGCGCCGCCCGCGATTTTACTCAATGAAGGTAATGAGGCGGTGCACCTCTATGGGGATGTTAATATGTACCTTCGTCCCAAGGAGGGGGTCGCCAGTTTGGAGATCAACCGGTTGCTTCCCGACGCCCTAACGCCTGTGACTTCGGCGCTCCTTTATAAGACGGCGCGAGATCGGAGCCCGATTGTATCGAATCCGGTGGAAATGACGCTTGCGAATGGGGTGAGGAAAACGATCCAGTTGTCGGCGCATCCAATCCAGGGAGCTTCCGGGGAGGCGTTAACACTGCTCTGTTTCGAGGCCAAGGACGGGGCGGATAAGCCAGTGCAAGACGCGGTTGACGTGGATGCGGAAACGATTGCGCGAGTAAATCTTCTGGAGCACGAGCTGGGGGTGACCCGTGATAGTTTACAAGCGACTATCGAGGAGCTGGAGACATCAAACGAGGAGCTTCAGGCGACTAATGAGGAACTGATGTCTTCGAATGAGGAACTGCAGAGCTCGAACGAGGAGTTGCAGTCGGTGAATGAGGAGATGTGTACGGTGAACGCCGAATACCAGGAGAAGGTATTGATTCTTAATCAGGTCAATGCGGATCTGGATAGCCTTACAAAGGCGGCCGGCGTGGCCACCATTTTTGTGGACACCAATCTTGCGATCACTCGGTTTAGCCCGGATGCCACGCGGATTTTTAAACTTCGGGAGTCGGATGTGGGGCGTCCTTTACATGATTTTACCCATAACTTGCGGTACCCGGATTTGATGGAGGATTTGAAACGGACACTTGCCTCGGGTCGGATGGTGGAGTGTGAGGTGCGTGCGATTGATGAGAGGAGCACGTATCTTGTGCGTATTCTGCCGTATGTGGTTCCATCGACGACGGTTCGTGGGGCGGTGGCCACGTTTGTGGATGTGACGGCCATCCACGATGCAAAGCTCCTTCAGTCTGTGTTGGACGCATTACCGGAGCATATTGCCGTGGTGGATACCACCGGGAAGATTGTGATGGTCAATGCGGCCTGGCGTAGATTTGCACGGGCGAATGGGGATGCGGATTTGGGAAGGTCTGGTGTCGGGGTCAACTACTTGAATGTTTGTGAGTCCGTGGATAGTGCTAATAAGGACGATGCTGGCCTTGCAGCAAAGGGGTTGCGGGAGGTTTTGGAGGGCACGAGGGAGACGTTTTCGATGGAGTATCCGTGCCATAGTGCGACTGAGGAGCGTTGGTTTTATATGTGTGTCGGGGCTATCGCGGGCCAAAACGGTGGAGCCGTGGTGAGTCATTTTCACATTAAGAATCCGCACTCGAGGAAAGGAGCATGAACGGGGATCAGGGAAATATTCGTGCGCTGCGTGAGCGCGCATTGAAGGCGCTTGCCTTGGGACAGGTGGCCTCGGATGCCAAGGGGGAGTTGCAAGGGGCGAAACTGCCTGAGGTGATGGAGGAGTTGCGGGTTTATCAGGCTGAATTGGAGATTCAGAATCTGGAGTTGAGGGAGGCGCAGGGCTTAACGTCGTTAGCGCTTAATAAGTATCGTGCGTTGTTCGAGCGGTTGCCCCTGCCTGCGGTCTTAGTGGACGATCGTGGTTTCATTCTTGAAGCGAATCTCCGGGCCCTGGAGTTTTTGAAACTGCCGACGCATGTGCAGTTACAACATCGTTCGGTTTTGCAGCTGTTTGATATCGAAGACCGGGCAATGTTGCACAATGCGCTGAATCGAAAGGCATTTTGTGTGGAGACGCTTTTGAGGATGCGCCTCAAACTTGGTGGGGGAGATAGCGTTCCGTGTGACATCCATTTTATCCAACCGGAGGAGACGGATGCGGATAGCGACAAGCGCCTGCTGGTGTTTGTGGACCAGAGCGCCCAAAAAGCGCTCAGTGAAAGTGAGCTGCGTTACCGTTATGTCATGGAGGCGACGGGCGACGGAATATGGGATTGGGATCTGGTTACAGATAAGGTGACGCATAATGCGCGATGGTATGAGATTTTGGGGATCGCCGAGGTTGGGGGGCAGCATTCGATGGAGGCGTATTTCTCGCTGGTGTACGAACAGGACAGGGATGCGGTTCGAAAGGCAATGTTGGCCGGGGCTACCTATTGTCATGAACACCGGATTCAGTTTCCCGATGGGCGTGTGGTGTGGGTTTTGGATCGAGGCCGTGTAGTAGAGCGCTCTCGAGATGGGCGGCCTGTGCGGATGGTGGGGAGTTTAATAGACGTGACACTACGTGTTGAGCAGGAGCTGGGTTTGTTGCGGGCGAAGGAGCAGGCGGAAGCTGCGAGTTCCGCTAAGAGCCGCTTTCTGGCGGTGATGAGTCACGAACTGAGGACACCGTTGAATGGAATTTTGGGGATGGCGCAGCTTTTGTTGGAGCCAGAAGTCAGTTCGGAAGAGCGTCAGGAAAATGTGACGACGTTGCTGAGTTCGGGGCAGAGTCTCACGGCTTTGTTGAACGATATTTTAGATCTTTCCAAAGTGGAGGAGGGGGCGATGGCGTTGGACTTGCATGCGGTGAGTCCTGTCGAGATTTTGCAGCGTGTTCGCGTGCTTTTTTCGGCCGCTGCGCGTCAAAAGGGGCTCACGCTAACATCTCACTGGAAAGGGGTGCCGGAGGCCATGTACCGAGGTGACTCGACGCGTTTGATACAAATGTTGACGAATCTTGTATCCAATGCGCTCAAATTTACGGAGCGAGGAGATGTTCAGATCATTGCTGAAGAGGCTCAAAGAGACGCTGGTTTCGCGGAGCTCGAGTTTTCAGTTAAAGATACGGGGATTGGATTATCCGAGGCGCAGCAAGAGCAGCTATTTAAGCCTTTTTCGCAGGTCGATGTCTCGATTTCGAGATCCTATGGCGGCACGGGGCTCGGGCTGGCGTTGGTGAAGACGCTGGCAGGCTTGATGGATGGTGAGGTTGGGGTTGATAGCGTATTGGGCGAAGGTTCAAGGTTTTGGTTTCGGATCCGGGCGGCGATCGAGAGCGCGGTGGTCCTGAAGACAGGGGAAGAGCCGCGACTGTCCACTGCCGGGCGGCCAATACAACACTCCGGGAGAGTGCTGGTAGTGGAGGACAACGCCATTAATAGCGGCATCGCGGTTGCCATGCTGAGGAAGTTGGGACTGTCCTCTGTTGTGGCTGAAAATGGATTACAAGCCTTGCAGCTTTTGGAGGAGCCGGAAGCTTTTGATGTGGTCTTGATGGATGTTCAGATGCCAGTGATGAACGGTTACGAAGCGACTCGCAAAATTCGGGAAAAGGAAGTCGCCGAAGGGAAATCCAGGCTGCCCATTATTGCGATCACGGCTAACGCTTACGATGAAGATCGGAAATGTTGTGCGGACGCCGGTATGGATGCATTTTTGCCAAAACCCATTAATTTACAGTGTTTACGTGAGCTGCTGGTAAAATGGATCGGTTCTGGTGCCGAGGCTTCCGGTGCGAATTCTGGAGGAGCCTAGGGGCTGGACTAGGCTTCCGTACGTGTGATTTTGGAGGTTCGGTTGGGCGGAATCCCAGGAGGAGGCGGAGCGGAACTGATCGGTGTGAATTCGACGAGTCCTGGAGTGGGGCAGTTTTCTGGGCCTGGAGTTGCGATTTGAGGGTTGGAATTGTCTTTGGGAATTCGGTTGTGAGTCTCGCTGATCGATGTGAGTGGGATTTTTGGCTTTTCCAGGTTCCTATGGAGAAGCCATTGTAGGACTCCCATGCAGCTTTCCGAACTTCAGGCGATTTATTCGATGCCCTTCTTTGACCTGATCAGCCGCGCCCGTGCGGTTTATCTCGAACATTGGTCAGGAAACGAGGTGCAACTCTGTACGCTCCTTTCCATTAAGACGGGGGGATGTTCGGAGGATTGTGGTTATTGCGCACAGAGCTCTCGCTACAGCACCGGGGTGAAAGCCGAAAAACTGATGGGTGTCGCTGAGGTTCTTGAGGTTGCCGAACGCGCTAAGGAAAACGGTTCCACCCGTTTCTGTATGGGGGCTGCCTGGAAAGGTGTACGGGAGGGGGATCCCCGTTTTAATCAAGTTTTGGAGACAATCCGTGAAGTGAGCAAGCTGGGTATGGAGGTATGTGTGACGCTTGGCCATCTCACTGCGAGCGAGGCACATCAGCTCAAAGACGCCGGGGTGAAGGCTTACAATCACAATATCGATACGTCGCCCGAGAATTACCCCAACATTGTGACGACGCACACTTTCGAGGATCGGTTGAGTACCATTCGCTCCGTACAGGAGGCCGGTATGGACGTCTGCTGTGGCGGTATTATTGGGATGGGCGAGACTGAGGAGGATCGGCTCAAGATGTTGCAAGTGCTCACAGAGTTCGACCCGCTTCCTGAGAGTGTGCCGATTAACTGTTTGATGCCGATGCCGGGAACCCCGATGGAAGATCAGGCGGCGGTGGATATTTTTCAATTGATTCGCCTAATTGCCACGACACGTATCGCGATTCCTTCCGCGAAGGTGCGTTTGAGTGCTGGTCGGACCCGGATGAGCCGTGAGGGACAGGCACTTGCGTTTTTTGCAGGCGCAAACTCGATTTTCTACGGGGATAAACTCTTAACGGCCAAAAACCCCGGAGTGGATGCCGATCGCGCCCTTTTCGAGGAGCTGGATTTGGTGCCGCAGAAGCCATGCTGCGCAGAGACGGCCTGCAGCGTATAAGGCCGCTTGGTTGAGCTGAACGATAGCTCGGCTGAGTCCTGTTTTTTCCTTAACCCCGAGGTTTCAATACCTTGGGGTTTTGTATTTTTGGCGGATCGCGTACGGCTGAGCTCGAGGGACAGTGGGCAGAGCGTTTTGTTCGGTGTGTAACCGCTATTCAGAACAGAGCCGACCTGCCCGATAATCCATGGGTGAGAGTCCGGTGACGCGCTTGAATACTTTCGAAAAAACAAACGCATCGGAGTAACCGAGTTTTTCGGCAAGCACATCCAATTTATCCCGTCCCGTCTCGAGCAGCGTAAAGGCTGCGTTAATCCGGAGTGAGGTGACTTGTTGCATGGGGGTGCGACCGAGTTCTTTTGAGCAAACACGTCGGAGGTGTTCCTCACTCATTCGGGCCTCTGTTGCCAAACGGGTCACCGACCAATCTTCCGAGAGGGCTGCGGCTACTTTATCCCACAGTCCGCCAAGACGTTCGCTCTGCTGGAAAGGTTGAGCCAGACGCTGGGCTGTGGCGGCGATCAGCTCCTCCCAGCAACGTAAAAGAACTGGATTTCTTTCACCTTCCCATTCGCGTCTAAAACCCAGAATGGCATCAGTAAGGTCTTTCCCACCCTGAATTTTTACGGGTGAAGCGGCTCCCACTACTGACATGGATCCTTTGGCTTCCTCGAAACGCACCCAGACGAACCTCCAAACTTTGCCGCGATCCGCGCGAAATGCGTTGAGCACCCTCGGTGGCGCCATACAGACGGTTCCGGCACTGACTCTCTGCCAGACCCCCTCCAGTAGAACCGATCCGCTTCCTTGGAGAGCGACCATCAGGAAGCTTCCCTGGGGAAAAAGACGCACCCGTTCATAGGGAGGCAAGGCATTGTCTTCTCCGACTCGAGCAATACGATGTGCTTCAAATCCACGGTACTGTTCCGAAGTCACGCGCCAACAGAGAGAGTTCTCCCCGTCGATGGTGGTTTCGACCATGTTCTTGTGGTTTTGAGACATTCTGTTTTGGGGCGATAGAGGGTACTTTTTAACAAATGAATCGGGTAAAACACATCGCGTTCTTTCAGTTTAAACCGGATTGTTCTCCCTCTGATATTGCTGCCGTCTGGCAATGTATGGAAAAGCTTCCGACTCTGATTCCAGGAATCCTCGACTTTACTTGGGGCGAAAATATTAGCACCGAAGGGCTTTCCCAAAATTTCACCCACAGTTTTGTCATGTTGTTCGAAAATGAGGCGGCGCGAGACGCCTACTTGCCTCACCCAGCCCACCAAGCCGCCGTTGAATTCGTCCTCCCCAAACTGGCCTCCGTGATCGTCTGTGATCACGCCTGCCCTCCAATCTAAGCTCAACCCCAGTAAGCGATTTTCCCCACCGTCTCCCTTAACCTCCCCAATCTCCCCACATTATGTCCCCAAGAACTACCCCTCTTTCCGCAGCGTGGCCTCTTGCGCTTGTTGCCTCCGCCTTCGCTCCCCAAGTTTTTGCCGCCTCCGTCCCGTTGTTTGACGGGAAAACCCTCGCGGGTTGGGAAACGCGCTCCCCTGAACTCTGGAGTGTACAAGACGGCTGTCTTACCGGAGGCAACGGCGAAAAAGTAAAACACAACGATTTCCTCGCGACCGAGAAGTCGTATTCGAACTTCGTTCTGAAGCTAAAAATCAAACTCACGGGTGACCCAACCACCGGATTGATTAATAGCGGAATCCAAATCCGTACCCAACGCAATCCTACTGGGCATGAAGTCAAAGGTTACCAATGCGACTACGGGGAACCGAAATGGTATGCGGGAATTTATGACGAAGGCCGCCGTAATAAATTTATTGCGCCAGCCGATATGGAGAAAATCAAACCAGCTATCAATCTGTGGGGCTGGAATGAGTACGTGATTCGGGCTGAAGGCAAACGTATCCAAACATGGATCAACGGAGTGCAGGGGGTGGATTACACCGAGACCGAGGAAAATATCGCCAGTGACGGCATTATTGCGATTCAGGTTCACGGAGGCGGGAATGCGGTGGTTCAAATCAAGGACATCGAAATTGAAGAGCTTCCACCTACGCCAGGTCTTCCCACTTGGGCTTCTTTAGTCGCAGCGCAGTCCAAACCAGCGGTGCCTGCAACCCCAACCACACCGGTTGCGGCTACTGTTCAAAAAGTGATGAAGGAAGGCAACGCACCGGAAAGCCACCCGAACACTCCCGAGCAGGAACGCGCGCTTCTACAAGTGCCCGAGGGTTTCGAAATCGAGCTCGTCGCAAGCGAAGACATCGACGCCAAGATCGGGAAATTCGTTCCGATTACCTTCGATACCAAAGGCCGACTTTGGACCACTACCTGTCTCGAATATCCTGTAGATGGAAACGAGAATGCCTCCTTTGCTGATGCGCTCTACAATGGAAGAGGCCTCGATAAGGTTCTCGTCTACGAAAGGGATTCCTCGTCGCCCACGGGTTACAGCAAGAAACCCAAAACGATTTACGATGGACTTGCCATCCCTACAGGCGTGCTGCCTTACAAGAACTCGTTCTACGTTCTGCACGGTCACGACATTCTTCAGCTTAACCAACCCAAAGACGGTGAGCTTGCGGCAAATCCGAAAACCGTACTGACTGGCTTCGGGGTGGAGGATTCGCATCTCATGCCGCATCAGTTCACGCGTTCTCCAGGCGGTTGGCTGTGGCTTGCCCAAGGCGCGTTTAATAAAAGCAAAGTGCGGCGCCCCGAAGATCCCGTGGAGAAAAGCGTCTCTTTCGATAAGACGCGTATGGGCAAGTTCCGTCCGGATGGCTCCTCCTTCGAGGCAACCACAACCGGTCCCTGCAATATCTGGGGCCTCGTGACTACAGGCGAAGGGGAATCGTTTATTCAGGAGGCCAATGACTTCGGATACCCGGTGATGCCATTCCATGAGTACGCTAACTATCCCGGTTGCTGCGATGGTCTTTTCAAATCGTACGCGCCGCCGTTCCCCGGGACCGCTCCTGATTTTCGTGTCGGTGGGACGGGCCTGAGCGGGCTCGCTTTGACTGACAAAAATGGGGTTTATCCCGAGGCGTGGTCGGATGTGATGCTGCTCGCCAACCCGATTACGAACAAAATTAATGCGGTTAAAATGCATAGAGATGGCCCGCGCTGGCGTCTCGAACAGCTGCCTGACTTCGTAAGCTCGAGTGATCCCTGGTTCCGTCCAGTCGCCATCACGATGGGGCCTGATGGTTGTGTCTATATCGTCGACTGGTACAACCGAGTGATTTCACACAACGAGGTTCCTCGTAAGCATCCGGATCGGGATAAGGTTCGTGGTCGTATCTGGCGTGTGCGTTCGAAATCGATCGCACCGGTCGTCGTACCGGATCTGACTTCCCTGAGCGACGACGCCTTAATTGCCAAATTAGGGACAGCGCCCACAGCGCTGGCGCACTTGAGTTGGCAGGCTCTCGCGGACCGCGGTGGTTCTGAATTGAACCAAAAGCTTCGGGCGATAGTCAGCGATAAAACCGCCAGTGACGCGAAACGAATCCAGGCGCTTTGGGTTCTTCAGGAAACGAACGGACTCGACGCCGCGCTTCTCACGCCGTTGTTTTCAGCGGAAAACCGGAATGTGCGTCGTGAAGCTATCCGTGCCATTGGGGCGAACGCGGCTCTTTTGCGTGGCTATACGGTTGGAGAACATGCGTCCACGCTGGCTGCGTTGACCCAGGAGACCGATCCTGAAGTACGCGCTGAAGTGATAAAAACGTACCGGTTGCAGCTCGAAGCCTCGGCGAGTGCAAACAAAGCAGAGTCATTACAGACGGTTGGAGCACTGTTGAAATACGGTGAGGCGCCGCTTGCTGGGCCAATTGCTCCGGCTACAAAAGACAAAAAGCCGGTGAAGGTTGGGGAAGCTTACGAGCGCGAATTCCAACGCTACCTAGTACGGCTATTTCTCGAACCACACGCTGATATCGTGGCGGATTTTCTGAAGTCACCTGCGGCCGCAAATCTGGCAGTGGAGAATGTCTTGCTCGCGACCTTGGGATTGGATCCTAAGGAGAGTGCAGTCGCGGTGGCCCAGCTTCTTCCCAAACTCAGTCGCCCTCCCGGGGACGAAGAGATTCTTCGGCTCGCACAGTTTCCGGAGAACTCGGAAACTGCCACCGCTCTGAAATCGTTGGTTTCGAGTCCCTCGACTCGGGAGGTGGTTTTGGATGCGTTGCTTCGAATCCGTACCCGGCTGGATGCGGCGAAGTTGACGCCGCTGCTGGAATCGGCTGCCACTGACTTGTTCAAGGGGGACAGCGCGGCTCAGGCACTCGGGATGCGTTTGGCGACGGCCTTCAGGCTTACTGCTGCGGAACCGATTTTGTTCCAGACGCTCGAAGACAACAAAACTTCGCTCGAAAATAAACGCGCTGCGCTCGTGGCGCTGGCGGAAATTGGCGCCAGCAAAACCTCGCCTGTTGAAAATGTTCTGAATTCAAATCCTGCACTGGCTGCAGAAGCGCTGACGGTGCTGTGTACTGCGAGGACGGGGGATGCACCACAGATAGTGCTCGGTTATTATCCGAAACTCTCGGTGCCTCAACGTGCTTTGGTTTTGGAAAAACTCAGCACCTCGAAGGCTGGGGCGGCGGCGATTGTGGGGGCGTTAAGTGCGAAGGCGATAGAGGCGAGTGCGATTGACGGTTCGATCTTGGATCGTTTGGAAACGGTGCTTGGTGCGAAGAACCCCGAGCTCGTGAAACTTGTCGACAGCCTTGGAAATCTGTTTCGTCCTGTCTTGCAGTTGGACGGCTCCAATGGTGCCTGGAGCGAGTCGGGCGTGACACTCGAAGGGCCGGTTACAATTGAAGCTTGGGTTCGTTTGGCTCCCGGTATTACGGCGGAAGATGGTTTGGCAGGAATTCCGAATGAACTTTCCATCAATTTCCACGATGCAAAATTGCGCGTTCATTCGGGGGGCGATCTCGTGGTTGCTCGCAAGCCACTTCTCCCAGAGGTGTGGACCCACGTCGCGGCGGTTCGTAATGCCGAAGGAATCTGGAGCCTCTATATTGACGGGGATCCCGATGGCACGGCGCAAAAGGCCGCGCCGGGGGTGCTCGAAAACATTCGGATAGGGTGGGCGTCGATCGGGAAGGCGACACAGGGCTCATTTACCGAGTACCGAATTTGGAACAAGGCCCGTACACACGCTGAAATTCAGCGAGACTTCGACCGCGGGTTCGGAGACGAACAAGCTGCCGGGCTGGTGTTCAGCAGTAGCGCCAAGAATGGGGTTCAGTGGGGTAAACTGAAACCCGGTGCACGGGTTGGGAAAACGAGCGACCTTCCGCCCATTCTCTCCAAAGAGGAGGGGGCGGCTTTGGATGCGAAATTCGACAAATATCGTGCCCTTGCGAATCAGTCGGGCGATGTGACTCGTGGCCAGAACGTGGCCAACCTTTGCCTTGCCTGCCATCTCATCAACGGCAAAGGCGGGCAGATCGGACCAAACATCAGTGGAGCCGGAGCCATGGGTAAAGAGGCACTTCTGCGTCGCCTCATCACTCCCAACGCAGCCATGGAAAGTGCGTACCACATCTTCCGGGTGACCCTGAAGGATGGCGGATTACGTGAAGGTTTCTTTGTGAGTGAAGACAAAGAGGCGGTGGTAGTTCGTACGCCAGGTGCGGATGATCAACGGATTCCGCGTTCTCAAATTGCATCCACTAAGTATCTCCGGCGCGGAATTATGCCGGAAGGTCTTCTCGACGGGATGACGAGTGAACAAGTAAGCGACCTCTTTGCTTATCTGATGACGCTTAAATAGGGGGGCGCTCAGTAGGTGACTGGTAAAGTATTGCCAACAGGTATCACGGATAGCTGTTGGCAATTGCTTTTGCGGAGAAACGCTCCCGAGCGTTGTTGAGAAGGCCGTGTGCTTTGCGCCTTCTAGTCGGAAAGGGATTCCTGCTACTCGCGCTGTGCAGGTTTTAGAGCCGGATCATCAAGATCCAGACGGTAAAGAATTTGGTTGTAATCGTATCTGGGGGTCGGGGCGTTGTTCTTAGTGAAAAACACGGTGTATGTGCCCTCGAAGTAAAGCCACGGCTTTCCATCCGGAGTGAAGTCAAGATGCAGCCTGGGATTGTAAAAAGTATAGTTGTCGTGACTCAAAATTTTCACGGCAGTTCCCCAAGGCCCAGTGGGTTGCTCGGCTTCGGTATACCACAATTCACCTAAAGCAGAGGGTTTCCCGCCTTTCTCCATGAACACTGCGACCCATTTTTTGCGCCACGGATGAAACCCAATGGCGCCAGTGTGTGGGCGGACCCATTGACCGTCTGCACTTCGAAACCGGTCTTGGGTAGTTAGAGCTTCCCAAGTGGATCGGTCACTCCACGCTTCGAACGTCGCTGGACACTTTAAGACGGGAAACGGATTTCCAAATAGAAGCCATTCCCTGCCGCTCTGATCCCGCCATTTCGAGGCCTGTCCGGCTGGAACACTTTTTGGCAATGGCTTGCCGCTCGCCTTCTCCCATACGACTAGACTCCGCTCGAAGAGACGTTTCTCGTCATTCCATACGACAAGTCCGGTCTCATAGGACTCCATGGATCCGCGGATTTTTGAGTAGTATCCTCCCACTTTTTCGGTCCCGCTTTTGTCTCTCATCTCCACCATTCCAAACACCCACGTCGGCCCGTCCCCTGGAACCGGCGCAATTCCGCGAGGAGCGCCGCGATCATCCCGAAAGTAATCTAGAGGAAGCCTTAATGGTGGCAGTAATTCCTCACTCGCCGGAGTTTTAGAAGTCGCTCCAGAACTTGAAAATATCCCCAACGCATACTGCGGGATATTTGTGTCACCCCAGAGCCACAAGAGACGCCCCTGGTACGGGACACATTGTACGCTGTCGCTTCCAGTAATCCCAGACTCTTGCCAATCCGCGTCTTCCCCAAAGCGCTGGCTTTCTGCAAATATTCCAGCCCCTGTCAGGCGTCCAATTCGCTTCGCAATACAGCGGCGTTCCACTTCAACTTTCAGGGTTTTTCCAGCCTCCGGTTTGATGCGAATTCCGCTGAACCCAAACCCATCTTTCGACACGCCGTAGCTCTGCCCCTGAACATCAAACCAAACCTCCCGCCCCATCAGCTCAGGTAAATCAAAGGCAATCACTCCGGCGTTATCACTGACAAAACGGACATGATGTGTGGTACGAAGCTCAACCAGTGGCACGGGCCAACCACTTTCTTTCTCCACAACTTCAATCCTACAAATCTCACGACCGCCGCTTTGGGCCGCCATCCCTATGAAGGGAAAACAACCAGTCACCAACATGAGAAGCCCCGGTCCAGCCAGTTCGCGTGTTCTAAGACTATTACTCATACTTCTGATAACTCCAAAAGGGTGCGTCATTGCGGTGAGGGGCTCTGCACTGGTAATGAGCTCCCAAGTTTACTGTTCGTACGAGAATTCCTCTCGTTCATTCACAGGAATACTTACGGTGAACAGTCACGAAGGGATGCCCAAATGGGCGGGCGTTAGCTCATCTCCAAGCCGCTCATGGTCGATGTGCCGGTGGCGAATTTATCAATCGGCAATCCCAACCGTTGCAGCATCGAGACGTAAAGATTGGGGAGCGGGTAGTTGTCCTTGCGATCAAACGCGAGGTGCTGGCCGTGTTTGAAGCCGCCTCCTGCAAAAACGACTGGCATGTTTTTGGTGTCGTGCGCCGAGGCGTTTCCTAGGTTGGATGTCAGCAGCACCATGGACCGGTCGAGCAGGGTCGCATCGCCATCCTGAGTCTTCTGCAATCGCCGGATAAACTGGCCCCAAGCGGCCATCTGCGCTTCTTCGATGGTGCCAAGTTGGGCGATTTTGTTTGGATCCTGACCGTGATGGCTGAGGTTGTGATAGGCTTCTTCGACTCCGGGAAGCGGGATTTTGCCACCGCCGCCGCCGGTGTGAAGGGTGATAAAACGAGTCGAGTCCGTCTGGAGTGCCAGGAAGATCACATCCATCATGGCGCTTTGTCTGCCGATGACGTCGTTGCGGTCAGCGGGAAATTTGGGCGCTGTGGCTGTGACTTTGGGTTTGGGGCGATTGGCCCAAGCCTCGTTTGCCTGGATGGTTTTTTCGAGGTCACGTACGCTGGTGAAGAAGGCATCGAGCTTTTCTTTATCGCCACTTCCCAGTCGTCGTTGCATGGCCTTGGCATCTGCGCCGACGATATCCATTATACTTTTGCCCTCCTGCATCCGCCTCATGTTTTCCTGCCGTGCTGTCGGGGATTCTTCGAGGAACATTTTAGCAAAAACATTCTCGGGCGAGTCCTCGGGCGCGATCATGGCTCCCAATTCTGTAAAAGAGGTACTCATACTGCCGGGGCCACTTGCTGTTAACGAGAGGGAAGGGAAGCGAGTTTCACTGCCCAGACGTCTGGCCATGAGCTGGTCCAAAGAGATGCGGTTGCGGAAATTCGCTCCCGATATGTTGGGTTGAGCCGTGAGAATACAAACATCTGCACTGTGTCCACGAGTGACTCCCGGATGCGAGACCCCCGAAAAGACCGTGAAGTGCTCTTTCATATCGGCGATGGGTTTCAGGTATCGCGTCGGTTCGTAATCGCGCCCCGCTTGTTCAGGAAAAAGAAAAGGGCCGTGAAAACCGAGGTCGTTGCTAACGGACACAAAACGACGGGGAGTCGCGATGTTGGCAGCGCGGGTGAGGGCAGGTGACATCGCCTCCAGCCAGGGAAGAGCCATGGAGATTCCTGCGGCGCGTAGGAAGGTGCGTCGGGAGAGATGCTGTTTGAGAGTGATGGTGGACATCGGTATTGGGGGAGTTGGATAAATCGACGGGGGGACTACTTGTTTAGAAAGATGGGACTTTTCACAATTTCGTGGATCAGGGTACGCACACCATAATCCTTGGATTTCGCGGAGGTAATGATGGCCTCAATTTTCTCTCGATCCGCGAATGTGGGCGGTGCACCGGTGGAGTAAGTAATTAATTGGCGGGTGAGATTGCGGGCCAATTGGTCCGGCTTTTTGAGTAGCAATTGTTTAAAAATCACGATGTCAGCAAAGCTTGAGCCGTCTGCCAGTTCATAGCTGGGATCGACTTTTGGCCCTTGTTTGAGCTCTCCCTTTTCGTTCGCCGCACGATAGTTTTCCCGCCAGCCACCTATGACATCGTAGTTCTCCAATGCGAATCCAGGGGGATCAATTTTGATGTGGCAAGCCGCGCATGCCTCTTGGGTGCGGTGTTTATCGAGTTGATCCCGGATACTCTTGGCGCCGCGAATATCGGGCTCGATTGCTGGGACGTTTGGCGGGGGCGGCGGGACTGCTTGTCCCATGATACGGTCGAGCATCCATATGCCTCGAACGACGGGTGAGGTGGTTGTTCCGTTGGCGGTGACTTTAAGGACACTGGCCTGAGTGATGATGCCACCTCGATGTTGTTCGGGCTTGAGCGATACGGGCTGTAGTCCTGCGCTGGGAGGAGGAGTTAATCCATAGTGTTTGGCGAGGCGGTTGTTCACAAAGGTATAGTCTGAGTCGACGACGTTTTTAACGCTCAAGTCGCGATCGATTAGGTCGCGGAAATAGGACCGTGTCTCTTCGAGTATGGCATTTCTGAGGGTATCATCGTACTCGCGATAGAGTTTGTGATCGGGGTCCGTAGCATCGATCTCTCCAAGCTTAAGCCATTGATCGGTGAAGTTTCGGATAAATCTGGCGGCATTCGGGTGGGCGAGTAGCCGTTCGGTTTGAGCGCGAAGTACGGTGGGATCCTTGAGTTTTCCGGCGTCGGCGATTTTGCGGAGCTCGTTATCGGGAGGAGCAGACCATAGAAAATAGCTGAGGCGAGTGGCTAAGGCATGATTATCGAGGGCACCGGGTGCTTCTTCGAAATAGAAGAAGCGGGGTGAGGTCAGGATAAGGCGGTATGCAGTGCGGAGTGCGTCCGTAAAAGAGGCACCTGTAGCAAGTTTTGCTTGTGCGAGTTTGAGGTAGTCCTGGATTTCCGCGGCATTCAGGGGGCGCCGAAATGCCCTGGAGGCGAAAGTGTAAATGAGTCTTGCGAGATCGTTAGCTGGATCTTTAGGTGCGAGCTGGAGTGTGCCTGTAGATTTTTTACCAGTTTTTGCTGCGATGTCGGTTGCTGTTGCAGGAGAGGAAGCGATGGGCACATCACCCAAGATATTTCTACGAGTATCAGCAGGGTTAAAGCTGGGGTAGACGCGTTCCATTTCGATGGTCTGCATCGCGATTCCGGGGTAATCGAGGCCATCCAAATCCGCGAAGACTTCACGCGTCATTGGGTGGCGGTGTCCGGAGACCTGCTTCAGAGTGTTGTCCGCGGGCCTGATTCGCAACAGATCGCCCCGGTTCATCCATGCAAAAAACTCATAATCGGTCGGGGTTAAATCAGCCTCGATACTCCCCACCCATTCCCGGACTGGTGCGCTTGAAACATGGGGGCCGCTAAAAATACTGGAACAGACACGCCCGCTGGCAGGCGGATTGACGGCCATGGCTCGAATGCGAATCCGATACCAGCCGGAAGCGGGTACAGCAGTGGCGTCGATACGGCCGTAAAACTCCCCGTTACCGGTCCACGCGACCACGTCTTGTTTGGTAGGCCGACCTTCGGGGCCGCGTGCGCGGTTTACCGGGCCAACCGCATGACGCTCCATATCTTTCCAGGTCAGAGCGGTCTTCCACTGATCCACAGGGGAGAGCGCCTGCCTAAAGGCGGTGTCCAATGCAAAGTCGACAACGCCCAGATATGTTTCAAGTTGGTTGGATGAAATGTTTTGTCCTTTGGCAACGGTGCTGAAGCCATCCGTTAAGGGATCTTCGGGGAGCTTGGATTGAAGTGGAACGTAAATACCCAGGAGGTCTTGAACGCTCCGTTCGAATTCGGAACGAGTAAGATGGCGCGCCTGGACGCGACCCACCTTGGCTTCCTGGGCGGTGTCGATAGTTTTAAGATCGCCGTATAGTGAACGGAGAAATTTTTCGCGTTCTTCGGCTGCGGGTTGTGTCTTCTTTTTCGGGGGCATCTCGCCATTCAGAACCCGATCGAATACGTCACGCCATTCTCGGAAATATTCGGGGGCGTTCAAGTCATAGGGTAAAGCGGAGAGGTCCAGATCACCTTTTTTGGTCTCGGCGTCATGGCATTTGGAGCAGTGCTGATCGAGAAAGTTGGCGAGAGGTTTTGGGGTTTCAACCGCAGCGGAAACAGAAAACGTGGGGGTAAGAAGGAGGGGCAGCAGACGTTTCATGAGGGGGAGGTAGGGAAAGTGAGAGGGGGGCGTTATTGGTAAGGGTTTCCGCTGGAGAAAAAAATCGCGATTTCTTCCGGAGTCAGGATGCGTTTCAAAATCACAAGCTCGTCCATTCGGGCCCCGAGACATTGGGTTTTTAGCGGGGTAGAGCTCTTGTAATTTCCAATGTAGGGGGAAGCAAAAACGGCGTCTGGACCAGCGGTGGAGTTAATTTCCGAGTCAAATTTGCCATCAAAATAAAACCGTACCTTTCGGGTATCAGCGTCGTAGGTTACTGCCAAGTGGCGCCATATTCCAAGATCGCCAAACACGGAGACTGCGGACTTTGGCCATTGCTTTTCGTTGGGAGACGTGGCGGGTGGTAAGCCTTCGAGAGTAAAAACCATTTTGCCGTCTTTCACGCTCCAATTGATGGCACCTTCGCCGCTCGAACTGACGGACTTTAACAAATGCGTGCTTCCGTGAGTTGCCTTATCGAGGCGGATCCAGGTCATCAATGTAAGTTGGCGAGTACGTCCTGAAAGCGAAAGTTTTGCGAGGTCTCCCCATTCGATAAATTCAAGGGCACCGATTCCAGGGAAACGGCCCTGTACTGACCTTGCTCCGCGAGTTTCGGAGATCCCGGAACGGTTGGTGGGTGGGGTGGATGGCATTGCAAAGTCGCGCCAAGCCATAAGGGATGGGTCTTTTTCGGAAGCGGAACGCGCCAACTGCCACTTTTCGATTCTGCCGGCGGCAAGCGCGCTTGCCATCGGGTTGATTTCTTCCGGTTGAACAAAGGCTGCACGGCGCAATTCCAATCCGTCCCGGGAACGTCCCTCCGGGGTTTCGGAAAGACTGCGTGCCTGGTTGGTTGTGACGAGCTCTTTGCGTTCGTCGCCCACTGCGACTTTGCCCTCAAAGACGTGGACCTCGGAACGTTTTCCCTCGGAAATATCGATTGCGAAGCGCGTGCCAAGATCCAGAACCTCTGTCTCTGGAGTGAGAATACGCAGCCCTTGATGGCCATTTTTGACATGGGCCGACAAACGTCCGCTTTCGACACGTAGGGTTTTTGCGTCAATGACCTGAAACTTTGCGGGTGCTTCGAGCACAACTAAAGCGTCGGATTTATGGAAGCGCAGCTCGACGAAACCGGCTTTGAGTTGAGCGGATTGACCGACGAGTTCGCCGTGCAGGGGGGCTGTAGCATATTGGGCACCGACTGCGCGCTGTAGAGAGACTTGCGGACGGAGGAAGAGCCAGGTCGCGCAGGCGCTAATTAGGAGTGCGGCTATCGCGAGGAGCGCTTTTGCCTGAGTGCGAAATTTAGTGAAGGCAGCGGTGTGTTTTTCTGGAGGGGCGATTGTTGAGCTCGAGGGGCGGGGCATCCATTCATTGGGTGCGGCTTGGGCGGAGGCGAGTTCCGTCCATTTGGATTCGATGGTTGCGAGGGTGCGGAACGTTCGCCGCGCTTCTGGGCTATTTTGAAGTAATGCGTCGAGAGCCGGCAGCTCGTTTTCGGCGAGTGTCCCGTTGAAGTAATTGTGGAGGATCTGGAGAGGTTCGGGGCTCATGAGGTGTGCGCCTCCCTAATTAATGTTTTTTCCACGCACACCAGCAGGTCTTGTCGGATTCGGGCTAATAATTGGTAGAGAGAGCCCTCTGTGCGGTTGAGTTGGGCTGCCAAATCTCTGATGGATGCTCCCGGAGCATAGGCCGCAAGTGCCAGGTCCCGTCGTTCGGTTGGGAGTTTGTTGATGCAAGTATCCAATGCATGGAGTTGCTGATCGCGAAGGGTTGTTTCGTGTGCGCCCTCTTCGGCGAGTTTGGAGATGGTTTCCTCGCTGAGAACCAGGCGTTCCCGTGCGTGGCGGCGCCGAGCCATCAGAATTTCGTAACGGGCGATCATAGCGGCCCATTGCGGAAACTGGTTGGGATCGGTGAGTTGGGGGAATTTTCGCCAGGCAACTACGCTGACTTCCTGCATGACCTCGTCGACTTCTTCGGGTTTCCAGACACAGGAGCGCACGATGGCGCGTAGGACGGGTTCGTGACGTGTCCATAACCGGAGAAATCCCTCGTTGAGGTCGAGGGGCAGGGGTTGTGGAAGGTCAGGGTGCATCGTGTGAGGAAGATGATTTCACCCGATTGCTGCCGAGAGGCGAAAAATTTAACGGGTTATTTTCAAAACTTTTGTTTTGAGGATGGGTTTGTGCTGGAAAAGGGAAATGTGCTGTTGAGGCCCCCGACTGGCAAAAGCGGGGCGATCCAGCTTAACGGAGCAAAATCGGATCACGATTGATGTGTGGCGGCTGCGATGTTGCGTATTGGCACAGTTCCTAGACATCCAGCGAATGTATTGACCTTAGACTTTTATCTGAGGTCTACTCCGAGCTTCGCCGATTGAACGCATTTTTTATGAAAATCATACGGAACTTTTTTATTGTTGCGGCGTTCATGCTGTGCGTCTTGCTGGCATGTTCGGGGGAAAGCGTGAGGGCGGCATCGGGTGCGGCGAAGGCGGATCCGGCCCCACCAGTGGTATCCGGGGTGAGTTTTGTGCAGAGGGCGGGGACAAATTTGGTGGATGTGACTTACACGTTGTCCGGGGGGAGTGCGTCGATTTACGTAGTGGGGTCGAGTGATGGAGGTGCGACGTATACGGTGGCTGCGCCTACGGTGAGCGGGGATGTGGGGGGGGCTGTGGCGCCCGGGGTTGGGAGGAAGATTGTGTGGAATGCGGGAGCTGATTTGCCGGCGCAGACGAGGAACCTGGTGTTGAAGGTGATGGCGGAACGTCCGTTGATGGTGGGTGCGGGCGGAGCGTTTGCGCCGATCCCGAACGGGACGTATGTGATTGGGGATGCGTTGGGCGATGGACCGGCGGATGAAACGCCGGTGGGTGTGGTTTTGAGTCCGTATTATATGTCGGTGAAAGACACAACGAAGGCCCAGTGGGATGTGGTGCGGACGTGGGGGCTATCAAATGGGTATACGGATTTGAGCGTGGGGGCCGGGAAAGCGAGTAATCACCCGGTGCAAACGGTGAGTTGGTATGACGCAGTGAAGTGGGCGAATGCTGCGAGTGAGAAGGAGGGATTGACTCCGTGTTACAAGGTGGGTGGGGCGGTGTACCGGACCGGGAGCAGTGATACCGTGACGTGTGATTGGAGTGCTGATGGCTATCGATTGCCGACGGAGGCCGAGTGGGAAGTCGCGGCACGTGGTGGGTTAACGGGAAAACGATTCCCGTTGGGAGACGAGATCTCGCATAGTCAGGCGAATTATTATGCAAGTAGCGAATATTTGTATGATCTAAGTGGATTAACTGCAGGCGGTTATCATCCGGCTTATGCTGCCGGAGGGGCGCCGAATACGAGTCCTGTGGGAAGTTTTGCTGCGAATGGGTATGGGATTTACGATATGGCGGGAAATGTGGGTCAGTGGTGTTGGAATTGGTATGAGGGGTCGCTTGCGTCTGGAAGCGATCCTAGAGGAGCTGATAGCGGAACGAGCCGCGTCTTGCGTGGAGGCGACTGGGATAGCGTTGCGGACAATGCACGGTGCGGGTTTCGATATAGTACCAGTCCAAACAATGCGTTTCGACTTAATGGCTTTCGTTTGGCGCGAGGGGCTGCTCCGGGTGGGGGGAGTGTGGCGGTTTCGACCGGTGGGCTTGTAACTACGACGGGTGGAGGTGGTGGCAATGGAGGGACGTTGCAGGTGGATGTGCAGCCGCAGGGAGCGGACAATTTTGCGGCGGGAGGGACGTTGACCCTGAGTGTGAGTGTGAGTGGGGGGGCCGGGAATTTGAAGTATCGGTGGTATCGCGTGCAGGAGCCTGTTTTTAAGCGGATCGCGGGGAGTAAGAATGCGGATCTGGTGAATGGGAGCGGAGAGCAGGCGAGGTTTCACAATCCTGAAGGGATGGCTACGGATGGGGTTGGGAATGTGTATGTCGCCGATGCGCAGAATCATGCGGTCCGGAAGATCAGTGCCAGTGGTGATGTGACGACTTTGGCAGGAGGGAACGGGGCCGGTTTGACGAATGGGAGTGGGAGTGTGGCGCAGTTTGATAGTCCGTCAGCAGTTGCGGTGGACAAGTCTGGGAACGTGTATGTGGCAGACACGGGTAATCGGGTGATTCGTAAGATTGCGACGAATGGGGAAGTGAGTACGTTTGCGGGGGACGGTGCGTTTGAGTCTTTTGGGAAACTTTCCGGTATTACGGTGGATGGTTTTGGGAATTTGTATGTGGCAGACGCGGATAATCAGGTGATTTGGAAGATCACGCCGACTGCGGAAGTGAGTGAGTTTGCCGGGGACAGTGGAACTGCGGGGACGGTGGATGGGGCCGGGCATGAGGCGCAGTTTGACAATCCTGAATCTGTGGTGAGTGATGCGGAGGGGAATTTGTTGGTTCTTCAGGTCGGCAGTGGAACGTTTGACGAAGCAACGTCTACTTACCTTGAAGCTGTACCGAGGTTGCGGAAGGTGAGTGCGAGTGGGGTGGTGCAGACGGTGGATGAAACGGGGAAGGTATATGATCCAAGTACGGTGAGTGTAAGTTCTCCCCAGAAGAATTTGCGGGCGATAGGAGGCGACGGTGCGGGTAATTTTTTTGTGGTGCTTGGGTTTAATTATCCTAACGGGTATGATTTAGTGAGGTTTGGCAAGGCGCCAGCGGTGCGGCGCAGTTTCTTTAAGCGTGACAGTAGTGATTTTAGGACAGGTTTCGTGGGAGAGCCTCTAGGGGTTGTTCCGATGGGCACTGGAGCGGTACTGGTGACATTTCCGCATGGGGTGGTGAAGGTTCCGGTTCCGAGTGGGGCGCCGAGTCTGTATGCGGGGCGTTTGGTCAACAAGAACGAGTATGCCGATGGGGTTGGGCCTGCGGCTGAGTTTCCGATATATAGCCATATTGCGACGGGTACGGATGGGAACGTTTATGTGCTGGAGTATGGTTGGGGGAGGCTGCGCAAGGTGACGCCTGCGGGAGTGGTGACTACGTTGGGGACGATCCCAGAGGTTCCTGGTTTCAATGCTGGTATAGCGGTGGATGGGATGGGGAATGTTTTTGTGAGTATTCCGTCTGCGCACCGGGTGTTTCGTGTGACAGCCAAGGGGCAGGTGTCGACGTTTGCGGGGACTGCGACTGTCGGGGTATTAGATACACCGAGGGGGGTGGCGGTGGATTCTGCTGGGAATGTGTATATTGCGGATGCTGGTAAGCATAAGATTTTAAAGGCGACGTCAGCCGGTGTTGTAACGGTGTATGCAGGAAATGGGCAGGCACGGGTGAGTGATGGCGCTTTGGATACGGCGTCGTTTGATTTACTTGGAGCGCTGGCGATGGATGGTGCTGGCAGATTGTATGTATTGGATAGAGATGAGGATACGGGCGTGTACCACCCTACTGTTGTGCGTCGGATAGCGGGGGGACAGGTGGAGACGCTTTCGTACAGTGGGATTGATGGGGGGCTTCTCGATCTGGCGGCAGATGTGAATGGGGAAGGTGTGTATTTGGCAGATTACTCCAAGATATATCGTGCGGTATCCGACATGGAGGTTGAGACTGTTGGGGGTAGTTTTGAACGGCCGAGTATCGCAGTAGATAAGGATGGAAGTTTGGTGTATCTTACCGACGGCGAGGTTGGTGTATTGGAGGAAGGGGGGCCGATTTCAGGGCAGGTGACGGCGACGCTGAGGTTGGAGAATGTGAGCAGTCGGGATGCGGGGAATTATAAGGTAGTGGTGACTGATGAGAGTGGTGCGACGGTGGAATCGGCGTTGGCAACGGTGACGGTGTTAAATTTGCCAGTGATTGTGGAGCAGCCGGAGGGAGGGAACGTACAGGTTGGGGAGGAGAATTTGATTGCGTTATCGGTGGCGGTGAAAGATGCGGATGGGGTTCGGTATCAGTGGCAAAGGAATGGGACTGATATCGAGGGCGAGACGGGGAGTGTTTACGTGAAGGTGGGGGTGACTGCTGAGGATGGTGGTGTGTATCGTTGTGTGGTGTCGTCGGATGCGGGGTCTGTGACGAGTGCGGTGGCGGTGATTCAGGTGGTGGAAGCGCCGAAGATTGTGAGTGTGTTTGGGGTGGATCGTCGATCGAATGGGTCTGTTGTGGTGAGTGTTGGCTATGAGGATGGGGAGGGTGTGGATGCGATAGCCGGGCAGAGTTTGGAGTTTGTGGTGGAAGCGGTGGGGACGGGCCAGGTGTATTATCAGTGGCGAAAGGCGTCGCGGTTTGAGGTGGTTGCAGGTTTAGATGGTGTGGCTGGTGCTGTAGACGGGGTGAAAGGTGCGGCGAAGTTTGGGGGGCCGAGTGGGATAGCGGTTGGAAGTGACGGGAGTGTGTATGTGGCGGATACGGACAACAGTGTGATACGGAAGATTACGCCTGCTGGAGTCGTAAGCACGATTGCAGGCAGTGCAGGGGTGGCTGGGTTGGTGGATGGGGCTGCGAAAGGGGCGAAATTCAATCATCCGCAGGGTATCGCGGTTGGAAGTGACGGGACTGTATATGTGGCGGACACGGATAATAATGTGATACGGAAAATTACGCAGACAGGGGTGGTGAGTACGGTGGCTGGGAGTGTTGGGAAGGGGGCGGTCAGCGGGGTTTTTGGGTTTGCGGATGGGGCCGCAGGAACGGCGAGTTTTGCAGGGCCGCGCAGTATTGCGGTGGACTCGGACGGGAACTTGTACGTGGGATGTTATGTCGGGAATGTGCGGAGGATTGATGCAGCGAGCAAAGAGGTGACGTCGTTATCGAAGATTGGGGATACAGTGGCTGTGGGCGGGGACGGCAAATTGTATGTTGCGGATGGGACGACGGTGTCGCAGCGCAATAGTCAAGGGGAGTTTGACCGTTTGGCAGGTTCATCGACGTCTGGGAGTTTGGATGGGGACGAGAATCAGGCGTTATTTTTTGCGATTCGCGCGTTGGTAGTGGATGGGAGCGGGGTGATCTATGCGGCGGACGGGGATTCGGTGCGTAAGATTGTGGGGGCGGCTAATAGCTGGGAGGTGAGTACGATTGTGAAGGACAAGGGCGTGAATGCCCCGTTTGGAGGGATTGGTCTGGGGGGCAGCGGAGAGATTTATGTGTCTGACGGGGATTCGAATGTGGTGAGAAAAGTATTGGTCGGAGGATATTTATCGGAGGGACATGCAACTGGCACGACGACTGCGAAGCTTACGATCAATTCGGTTTCTGATTCGGATAAAGGCGGGTATGAGTGTGTGGTTAGTGATACGGTGGGGAGTGTGGTGAGTGGACAGGCTACGGTACGGGTGCAGACTCCACCGCCGTCGGGGCGTGTGGGTTTGGTGGTGAAGGGGAAGGTGCAGGAAGTGGAGTTGTTGCCCCCGTTGGAGACGGGGACGGAGGTGACGTTGGGTACGATGCTACCGGTTGGGACGGATGGTTCAGTGTTGACCTATCAGTGGCGTCGCAATGGGTTTGCGATCCCAGGGGCGCGTGGGAGTACGTATGCGTTGGGCAAAGTAAGTACGGCGGAGCAGGAGGGGACGTATGATGTGGTGATTGGTAATGGGTATGCGTCCGTGGTCTGGGATGGATTGTTGGTGCAGTTGAAGGTGCGTCCTGTGCAGTTGGTTTCCACGCTACAGGATTTGGTGGTGTTGGAGGGTTCGGACGTGGAATGGAGTGATTTTAAGGCGGTGGCAGGGGATCCGCTGGATGAAAGAGGCAGCCAGCCTGTGAAGTATGTTTGGAGCAAGGTTGCGAAGGTTGGGGATAAACCGGTGGCATTGCCGACACAGACGGAGGAGGTGTTGAAGTTGTCCGGGGTGAAGAAGTCGGATGCGGGGGTGTACACGGTGACGGCGTCTAATGCGGCGTCGGCTGCGGTGGGTAGCGGGGTGGTGAGTAGTTCTGCGCGGTTGACGGTATTGACTGGGGTTGGGGTGCCGACGGTTGAAGGTAAGCGGGTGGCATTAGCTGGAGAGTCGTTGACGTTTCGCTCGAAGGTGACGGGGGATGGGATATTTTATCAGTGGTTATTAGATGGAGAGGCGGTGTTTGGGGCGGAGCAGGAGATGTTTACGGTATCGTCGGATGTTTTATCGGATGGGCAACAACACACGTTGCAAGTGGTTGCGTATAATGTTGATGGGTATTGGGGTGTGCTGAGCGTGAACAGCAGTGATGCGTTTTCGATCGGGCGGATTGAGCCGATATCGAATGTATTTATAACCCCGTTGAGCTTGGATGCGTTGGCGCTGGGTTCGACTGTGACGTTGAGTGCCAATTTTAAGGGGGATCCCGAGAACGTGCGCTATCAGTGGTATTTGAATGGGCAGCTGATTTTGAAAGCGACGGACGCGACGTATACGATTCCAGCAGCTAGTGCTGCCGTTCGCGGGAATTATACCGTGAGCGTGAGTAACTCGGTGAATACTGTGGTGAGTGAGGCTTTGATGGTGGATGTATTGTTGCCTCTGGAGATTGTGAGGCACCCGGTTTCGACGACGGTGAATGGTGGGGCTAAGGTGACGTTGAGTGTGGTGACCCAAGGGGGAGGAAATTTGAGGTATGAATGGTATAAGGACGGGGGAAGTGAGGTGTTGTTTACGGGGGCGTCATATACATTTGTGATGGATGAGGAAGGCAATGCAGAGGGGGATTACAGGGTGCGGGTGAGTACGGATAATCCTATTGGCGGGGTGGCTTCTGTAATGAGCTTCCCTGCGTCCATTTATTTGGAGAGGACACTTTTAGTAAGGTCTTTGGAGAGTAATGCAGCGAGGGTGAAGGTAGGGGAGAAGGCAACGTTTACGGTGCATGTGACTTCATCAGGAAAGCAACCGTCGTTTCGATGGAGGAAAAACGGGGTGTTTTTGCCTGGGGGAATTACGCAGGGGGTTGTGAGAGGGGACGAAGTGGTGTCTGTGCTGCAGATTGACAAGGTGAAGGGTAGTGATGATGGCGAGTACGATGTGGTTGTGAGTGAAAAGGGCGCCCGGGCCGCGAGCGGATTGGTGAAGTTGCGCACGTATAATGGGTTGAGTGTGGCGGTAACACCGCCCGGGGATTTATCGGTCTCGCCGTCGGAGCCGGAGAATGGTCAGACGACCTTGACTGCGGCGGTAGTGGGAGACGCTTCTGCGACGGTTGCTTATCAGTGGAAGCGCGTGGGATCGGAGGAAGTGTTATCGACGGAAGAGCGGTTACGGGTACAGGCGACCGATGCGCAGGTGGGATATTTTGTGGAGGTGCGTGCGATTTCGGATGAGGCGGCGGGGATTGTGCCTGCGCGGGTGGCGACGAGTGCGATTGTGCCCGTGCAGTTAACGGCGCCGGTGGTGTTTACAGAGGGGGCTGGAGTTGCCGCAGTTGTGGTGGGAGGAACGGTGACGTTGTCTAGAAATGTGCAGGGAGGATCGCCGATACAATTTCAGTGGCAGCAGGAACAGAGCGGACGTTTTGTGGCGATTAAAGGTGCGACGTCGCGGACGTTGACGGTTGCGAATGCGAAGTTTGCGGATGCGGGTGCGTATCGGTTGCTGGCGAAGAACGAGAGGAGCACTGATTGGGTGGTGAGTGCGGAGTTGCAGTTGTCGGTATTGGAAACGGAATTGATTGTGACGCAGCCGGTGAGTCGTGTGGTGAATCCCGGGGAGACGGTGATCTTCAGTGTGAAGACGAATGGGACGAGTGTGGGGTATCAGTGGCGCAAGAACGGGGTCGCGATCGATAAGGAGACGCAGTCGAGTTTGAAGTTGCTTGGGGATCCGTCGATTTTCGCAGCGGCGGACAAGGCTGCAAGGGAGGGGGTTTATGATGTGGTGGTGACAAGTGCGAACGGGACCTCGGTGAGTGTTCCCGCAACGTTGCAGGTGAATTTGCCGGCGAAGATTGAGGTGGAGCCCGTGGATGCCGAGTTGGTGGTAGGCAAGCCGGTGCGTTTGGCTGTGGTTGCGAGCGGGACGGAACCAATCAGTTATGAGTGGCGTAAAAATGGGAAAGCGATTAACGGGGGAACGCAGTCGACGTTAGAGATTAAGTCAGCGGCGGTAGCGGATGCCGGGACGTACGCGGTGTTGGTATCGAATGCGGCGGGGAAGGATTTGAGTAATGCTGTGAATGTCCGTGTTCCTTCTACGATCCAGATTAAGAAGGCCCCGGTGGGGGGGACGTTGGTTTTGGGGCAAACCTTCCAGTTGAAGGTGGAGGCGAGCGGGATCGGATTATCGTATCAATGGAGGAGAAACGGGGTGGCGCTTGTGGAAGGGGACGGCGGGGTCAATGGTGTTGCGACAGCAACACTGACGCTGACGCCCGGGGCCACGGATAACACGGCGTTTCGGGCCTTAGCAGGACTTTATGATGTCGTTTTGAGCGATTTGAATGATACGGCGCGCAGTGCAGGAGCGCCTGTGACCATAAAGGGGGTCCCGGTGATTTTATCGCAGCCGAAAGATGCTTCTGTCACCAACGGGGCAGCTGTTGGGTACGGGGTGGTGGCCACGGGCGGAACGCTACAGTACAAGTGGTATGTGATTCCTTCTGGCAAGAGCGGGGCGCAACCAGTGGCTTCCGGGGGGGATAAATCGACACTTACAGGAGTGGTCGGGGTAGGTGATTTCGCGTTTGGAAACCAGTTTTATGTGGTGGTGACAAATGAGCTGAAAGCGTCAGTGACTTCGGCAACGGTGTCGTTGAAGAGGTTGTCGGGATTGAGTTTTGTTTCTGGAAGGAGTGAAGCGCTTCCAGAACGCGCAGTTGCAGATACTGTGGAAGTGGGAAGTACGTTGGCGCGAAGCCTCGTGCGGAAGGTTGGGGATCCGGCGTTGACTTTGAAGGCGCCGGTGGTGAATGCGTCGGATCTGACTCTTGCGTATCAGTGGCGCCGGAACGGGGTGGAAATTGCGGGTGCGACGCAATCGACGTATACGCTTGGGCTGAGGTCCCGGGCTGAGGGCGGGGTGTATGATTTGATTGTGATTGGGTTGGTGGAAGGACAGGAGAAGACGCGTATTTTAAGCGCGGCGTCGTTGTTGGATGTGAAGGATGTGCCGGTGATTGGCGGGCTGAGTGCGCAATCGGTATACCCAAAGCAGACGGTGATGATTGTCCCCAAAGTGACGAGTTCCGGAACTGCGGCGATCAGTTATCAGTGGGAAAAGCTGGATGCCTCAGGGGGAAGTTCGGTGTTGGTTTCAGGGACCGTTGCGAGCGGTGCGACCGTGAGTGTCAGTGCGTCAAATCCTGTTTTGAAGATCGAAAACATCATGCTTGTGGAGGCTGGAAATTATCGGTTAACAGCGACGGATGATGTAGGGAGTGCCAGTGCGACGGTTGCGTTGAATGTGGTTCCTTTACTGGATGTGCGAGTGACGGCAAATGGGCAAGCGGTTCCCGAGAACGGGCTGAACCTTGCGATAATCCCGAAAGGTCGAGTGTTATTGGAAGCGGCAGCAACTGGTGCCGGGAACGGGTTCCAGTATCAGTGGCGTCTTAATGGTGTCGATATGGCGAATAAAACTTCGCGGCTGGAGATCAAGGCGGTACAGGCAGCGGATGTTGGGCGTTATGAGGTGTTGGTGACTGGTCCAGGAACAAAGGTGCTTTCCGGGGGGATTAATATTTCGTTGGCTGAGGCGTTAAAGATCGTGACGCAACCAGTGGCGCAGCTTTCCGTGGATCAAGGTCAGCCGTTTGGGCTTTCGGTGCAGGTGAATAATCCAGATGAGGTTGCGCTTTATCAATGGATTAAAGATAAGGCGACTTCGCCGATAGGAGGGCAGACGTCGAATACGCTGACGATTAATCCAGCGGTAGCGGAAAGCGCTGGAACGTATGTTGCGATTGTGGTGCCACGGTCCGGGAAAGTAATGACGAGTACGCCAGCGAAGGTGAGCGTGAACGTTCCTGCAGGGATCAGTGAAAGTCCTGTGTCGCAGGGGGCACTTTTTGGAAAGCCCGTGAGTTTTCAGGTGAAAGTCACAGGATCCGCGCCTTTTAATTATCAATGGTATCGGAACGGGGTACGGGTTCCTGGGGCGAACGGGGAAAAGTTTCAGATTACGGCGGCGAGTTCTGCAGATGCCGGAAGTTATCAGGTGATTGTGAGTAACGGGGCGAATCCCGACGGTGTAAAATCGGAGATAGCGACCTTGAGTGTTGCATCACCGTTGACGATTACAAAGCAACCCCAGGATAGGACAGGGGTGATTGTTGGAAAAGTTGAGAAGGTGAATGGGCTGGATCCAGTGTTATTGAGTGTCAGTGCCGAGGGGAAAGACACCTTGAGTTATCAATGGAGAAAGAACGGGATAAAAATCGACGGTCAAATCACTAGTGAACTAAGGCTGTCGGAGTACAAGGCGACGACGACGGGGTATTACGATGTTGTGGTGCGTAATTTTGTCGGAGGGAACGAGGTGTCGCGCGTGGTGAGTCGTCAGGCCAGTGTGGTTGCCGGCGGGACCCTTACAGAGAAGGAAACGAAAGAAACGGTGCGAGTAAACCAGGGAGAAGTGGTGTTGTTGCGTTCGTATGCAGGAGAAGGGCAGACGACGAACTGGGTTTTGGGAGGAACCTTGAAAGCCGCGAGTGGATCGGTCCTCAGTGCGCGAACTAAGCAAATTGGAGGGAATTTACAGATACGCGGTGTGACTGCGGATGATGCGGGAAGTTACGTGGCCACGGTGACTTTAGGCAGTGATACGTTTGTGGTGAAGTGGGATTTGCAGGTTGTGAGTGTGCCTGAAATAGTGAAGCAGCCAGTGTCGCTGGTTGGAGACAAGTCAGTGAAGCCGGGAGGGGACGCCATATTGAGCGCCGAGGTCAAAGTTTCTTCAGACAAAGAAACGGACGCGGATACCAAGTATCAGTGGTATTTCCAAAGCACGGAGACAGGGACGGCGTATCCGATTCCTGGAGCGTTGGGAGATAAGAAGAATGACGCTAAGAAGTTAACGAACACGTTGAGTCTGAAGAGTGTGACGTCCTTAGATGATGGGTTTTATCGGTTGGAGATTAGTAATCCAGCGGGTGCAGCGAGTACGATTCCTGCGCGTATTAACGTGTTGGATGCAGCCACTTCGCAGGCGTCTTTGGTTAGCGGTGGAACGTTAAGCGGGGAGATTCCAAAGGGAACCTTGGGTTCCGGCACGTTGTCGGTTTCTGTGATGATAGGAGGAACGTTGTTTGGAGGACAGGCCGTGCAATCAGTGGATCCGGACACTGATGTTACCTTGGTTGCGGTATCGACAGGGGACTTGGTTCCTACAGAAGCGTACCAGTGGTATTATCAAACGGCGGCGGATCAGTTGAAAGGGGTGTGGTCGCCGATTAAGGATGCAAAGCAGGCGTTGTTGACGCTGAAGAAAGTCACGGAGGGGCAGGACACCTTTTATAAGGTGGGTGCATTGGGAAGGTTGGGTACAGTGGATAGTAAGCCGATTCGAGTGCGAGTGAACGATCCAGTGTCGTTTAGTGCAAAACAGACGAAGCAAACCCTGTCGTTTGCGCAAGGGGAAGGTAATGGCATTTCTGTTTCTTTGAACGGATATCGGCCGACGTATCAATGGTTCAAAGACGGGGTTGCTGTTGGGGAGGAAAAGACGGTGGAGCTTATTTCGGGCGGGACGGTGATTTCATTCCCGATTGTGAGTGCGCAGAAAGAGGATTCCGGGACGTATTCGCTTTCGTTGAAAAATCATTTTTCCTCACAACCGCTGACGGATGTTGCTGTGTTGGACGTGCGTTTGGCGCCGGTCTTTGTGGGAGGCAACGGGGCTGTGACAGCAGTAATCCCATCGGACGTTGAGCGAGATGAGAGTGGAATCCTGTATCCTGTTGAAGGTAATGCGTTAGCGTTAAAGCTGTCCTTGGGAGCGGATTCCGGAACGTTTACATATCAATGGCGCAAGAACGGGTTGAATTACAGTGCAGCCGGTCGGACGACTTCCGGTATAGGGGTTGGAGCGCAGGATGTGACGCTGGATTTTGGAAGCAGTGTAACCGGTGCGGATAGTGGCCGGTATGATTTGGTGGTGATCAATACGGGAGGCGTGCTGATCAGTCGTCCGGTGAACGTGCTTGTGAAAGAGAAGCCGCTGGTTGTGGTTCCTCCGCGTACTCTCGCGGTGAGCAAAGGAGGGGCTGCGACTTTTTCTGTAGAGGCAACAGGTTATGGAACATTGAGTTATCAATGGTTCCGTGATGATGAGGCGATTACGGATGCGACTTCCCGGTTGTTGACCTTGAGTTCCGTGACGCAAGGGGCGCGTTATCGGGTTCGGGTGACGAATACCCTTGGAGAAGCGAACCCGCCGGAAGTCCGTTTAACGGTCAGTGTACCTGGCGATTTTTCAGCGAGCATCAGTGCGGTGGTGGATAAAGCCGAGCGTTCGTCCCCGTACGCAACTGTTCCCGGTGGTAGTATGGTGCTGCAATCGAGCGTTTTCGTGGGAAGCACTGCGGTGACGGAGGGGTACCGGTATCAGTGGAGAAAAAATGGGGTGGCGATTGAGGGCGAGACGTCGGGTACTTATACGGTGTCGAAGTTGGGGGGAAGTGCGGAAGGAGCCTATGATGTTGTCGTTACGGATGGGGCGAACTACGCGCCCAGCAACGTGTTTCATCTGGATTTAGATCCGCGGATCTATTCAGTGACCGTACCTTCGAGTGTGGTTATTGGGGACGGGGTGACGATGCAGGTGAAGGCTTCCAGCAGCAAGACTTTGAGTTATCAGTGGTTAAAAGATGGGAAGGTGATTTCCGGACAAACAAAGGATACGTATGTGATCCCAGCGGCAGCGATTACGGATTCAGGAACGTATACGGTTACGGTGTCCGCAAAAGGTGGGGCGAGTACAACGACTGAAGGCCAGAAGTTGTTGGTGAATGGCAAGGTGGCGATCAAGACCCAGCCCGTAGCGCAAGCGCTTCAGGAGGGAGGAACCTTAACGCTGAGTGTCAGCGCAGATTTTGCGACGCGTTACCGTTGGTATCGCTCGTCTTCAGGGAAAGGGCGTGTTGCGTTAAGCAATGGCGTGGGTATCAGTGGGGCGGATACTGCGAAATTGACGGTGACCAGCGTGACGCTCTCTGATGCCGGGGTGTACGATGTGGAAGTCAGTAACGTTGGTGGAACACTTGTCAGCAACGTTGTGGCAGTCACAGTTTCGCCGAAACTCTCGGTAAGCATCCCAACGCCAGGAATCATCGCCGCTGGGGGAGGCTTCAACCTTGTGGGAACGGTAGAGGGAGCTACATCACCACAGTTCCGCTGGTTGTTTACTCCAGCGATATCCTCTGATGCATCCAGTCGGGTATTGACCGGACAAACGACCGGGCTCCTGAGAATCACGAAAGCCAGTGTGGCGGATTCCGGGATTTATACGCTGGAGGTCACCAGCGGGTTGTCGAAAGCTACAGCCAGCGTTGTGGTACAGGTGAAGAAAGTGCCGTTCATCACGGTTTCACCGGTTTCGCAAGCGGTAGCGGTCGGAGGCAGCGCAAAATTTGCCGTAGTCGCAGAGTACGCTGGGACGTTAGCATACCAGTGGTACAAGGGAGAGGGTTCTACACGTACAGCGGTGCAGGGGGAAACGTCGACCCGCCTCAATTTTAGCAGTGTTACGGAATCGCAATTTGGGACGTATACCGTCCGGGTTTCAGATGCGGCATCGCCTGATGTGTATGTTGAAGTTTCTGCCGTACTTGGACTTAAGGGTGGGGTGAATAAGGTAATCGTTGTTTCTAAAGATGCGCCCCGGTGGTGGGTATATGCGGTTGAAGCGCGAGTGGAGAACAGTGACGAGATACGGTACGGGTACTGGATTATGGAGAGAATTAAGGATCCAGCGAATGCATCTGCCACAACCTATACACAAGGGGCAGGCTCTGTCTGGTTGCTAGAACCGAAGGATGGAAGCGGCAGCGCAAGCACCGATGTCTGGGCGTATACGAACGAGCAGATTCAGGAGGCTGTGGATGGTATGCGTCCAGAGTTTTGCGTAATTGCAGACCGCAGTAATCCGTCGGGTACGTTTGTGATAGCAGGTAAGGTTGAGAAAGGATCGCGAACGGCTCTGTATGGTGCGGCTGAAGAGATCTATGGTTCGTACACGTCTGGTGGTACGAATATGAATGTAATCCTGACCTGGAACATGGGAGCGACCGTTACCGCAGCGACAGCAGGTCAGACCACCTTGGAAGGTGTCACGGCGGAGTTAGCGAAGACGTTTCAAACGAAAGCCGCCGCCCCGAAGGGAGACTAAAACCCCTAAGGGGAGTTGTGCTGAACGAGGAAATCACGTGTCTTGAGGCATATGTCGGTGCGGTGTGCTTTTAGCGGGAACGGGGTTGATTAGAGAGCACATCCTTTCGATTCGGGTATTAACAGAAACGTTGTGATGCAGGGATGTGCCTAGATAAGATTTAAACCAATGAAATGCATAGCTCGAGGCGTTTGGATGGGCGTGTTTATTTTGACGCCAGTATGCGTTCTGGCTGCGCCTCTCAAAGACCTTGTTTTTACAGAGATCGTCGAAGACGTTATTACGCATAATCCGTCAGTGCGTACCCAAAAACGGCCCAAAGTTGGAGATACGCTAGCCCCGGGTGTGGTCATTCAAACGGGGGCAAATTCACGGACCGAATTAGTATCGGGAGATAATACGGTAACACGAATTGGCAGTAATACGGTTTTTTCTTATGCAGCGGGAACCCGCGATATTTCGTTACAAAAGGGTAGTGTGCTTTTTCACTCTCCAACGGGGAAAGGTGGAGGAAATATTAATACCTCGGGTGTGAGTGCGTCGGTTTTGGGCACGACGTTGATTGTTGGAACAACGTCTCAAGGCGGTTTCAAAACAATGCTTCTTGAAGGTAAAGGCAAAGTTACCCAGCAGGGAACAGAGGAAGTGGTCCTTAAAGAAGGACAGATGAGCTTCGCTTTGCCGGGAAAGGTACCTTCGCCCCCTCTCAATTTTTTGCTGCGCCAACAGGTTAGCACGTCCAGACTCGTAAATGGCTTTTCAAAACCTGTGGCTTCGATTGCTAAAATCGAGGCGGCGATAGCCAAACAACAGGCGAAAATCGAAAAAGGGGATATAGCATCCACGGGGCTTTTCATCGGTGATTCACCGGGGACCGCCTATCGGATAGATCAGACGATCATTCGCGTTCTCAAGCAGGAGGTTCAAAAAGAGCAGGTTCTGGCTAATCGTGATATTCCTGATCCTGATTATTTAGCTGCAGTGAAGCAGGATCTTACGCTGAATGAATTTTCGCCTCCTCCAGCCCAAGTGTTCACCATTGATGGCTCGGGATTTAACCCGAAGGAGCCTTTTGCGCTTCCGGTGCGCATTCCGGGCGCTCCCGCAGAAGGGAATTATTCGCTTCTTATCGGTAAAAACATCACTCTTGGTCTAACTGGTACGCCCTTCATCTACGTCACCCCGCTTTCGAGTGAACGTCCAATTGGGAGCGCTGCGGTTGTTGCCCTCTATACTATCGATATTCAGCGTTCCTTGCAGGTTTTACCCCCCAGGACTACAGATGATCAGCCGGTGTCCCCTGTGCTTTTTGACGCTGGAAACACGCTCCGGATGAGTCCAGGTGTCGCACTTTTTCTGGAGACAGAAAACTGGATTTTCAACGCCCACGGTTCCTCTTACTCCGATAGTGTGACGCTTGGCTCCATGCCTGTAACGCTTGGACCGGAGCCGGTTCTGGATTGGGATAGTGTATCTTTGAAAAATTACTTCTCGGTTTCAGGAAACGAACCGTTTACAGGAAAAATCCGGGTCACGGCCCCATCTTTCAGGTTAACCGATTCGCGAGTTGAGGCTGGAGCTTTTCAGGTCGCTGCCCCGAAGGCCGTGGAAATCCAGAGAACGAGTGGACCATCGCGGTTTCCCGAGGGCTTTTCCGCCAAGGCAGATCTGGTTATCTCTGCGCCAGTCGTAGAATTAACGTCCTCGGAAGGAACCGTGAAGTTAAACGATGTCGTTGTCGAAGCTGATAAGTTGTCGATCAATGCAGGCTCGCACATCACTGTGGTCGATACGGTTGTCTCGCCGATAAAACCTGAAACGGCATCAGAGATTCGAATTACGTCCCGAGGCAACGTAACCATAGGTAATCAACCTGCACCGGAAACTTCGGAAACTCGGCGTATTACGACGGAATTTCGTACGGTTTTAACGGCTAAAAAGATCGAGATCACAGCGGCTGGCGATATCGCTCATCATGGGGTCACGGCGAAAGCCGATAACGTCAGGATGACCAGTGGAAACACGATGACCGTGAGAAATGCGGATTTTTCATATGCGCAAACGGTTGCCTTGGAGGCGAATACGTTGGTTTTTGCGGATTCGCAATTTAAAGGCGGATCCGCTGTTTCGCTCAAATCTCAAACAGGTCTTGTTGCGCCAGATCCAGGCAATGGGGGAAGCGTGCGTAACGGGATGGTGAACTTTGTCCGTAACGTATTCTACGGGGATACCGAAATCCGTTTCAGCACTGGTGGTAATTCGTTGAACAATGCTGGATTTCAGCAGGCAGCTACCAATGCTGGAAAAAATCTTTCTGGTATCAGCATCGGGAAGAAGTGAGGCAGGGTTGAAGCCTAGGTTTGAGAAGACCCTGTTTTTGGGCTCTTGATCAAAGATTGGGGACGTAGGGGTAAAATCCCAGTATGTCC
>JBAXNG010000035.1:0-50430 GCA_037133875.1 Verrucomicrobiota bacterium
CCGGTGCATACTACTACGACGGAGTGGGTTTTCGTATTGCAAGAGGCACGGGAAATTATCTGGCAAGAAGTAAGGCCTCCGCAAATGGAGTCGTGGATACAGGTGTGCCGTCTCTCGTCGTGCCTGCAGATGTTATGGTCAATGCGACGAGTGCTAAAGGTTCCGTCGTTGTATATGGAGCTGCAATAGCTACGGATGATTTAAGTAAGAGTCCTGTTGTGACCTATTCGAAGGCGAATGGTACATTATTTGCTATTGGTTCAACAATAGTTACGGTAACTGCGCAAGACGGTGTTGGAAATGTGACCTCAGGAACTTTTACTGTAACGGTTAATGGTGCGAGTTTTCCTCAAGACACAACAGCTCCTGTTTTGAAAGTCCCTGCCAATATAACGGCAAATGCAACCAGTGCGTCTGGTGTTGCTGTAACGTATCCCCCCGCAACAGCCACGGATAATGTAACGGCAAGTCCTACGATCACTTATTCCAAAGCAAGTGGTGCGATATTCCCTGTTGGCGTTAATACGGTCATCGTGACAGCTACAGATGACGCCAATAATAAGGCGACCGGAACGTTTACTGTGACCGTTGGGACCCCTGGCCCCGTTCCATCGATCACCACCCAACCCGTGGGTAGTACCGTCCTGATTGGTGGTTCGATCAAACTCACGATAGCTGCGACGAGTACCACTCCGATGACCTATCAGTGGATGAAAGACGGCACCTCGCTTTCTGGCGGGACCGCAGCCTCATACACTCTGATTCCCACCAGTACACTGGCCTCGGGAAGTTATAGCTGCGTTGTTTCCAATACGAACGGAGGTGCGCAGAGTAAGTCGGCGGTTGTGGTGGCGAGCCTGCCGTCGCTTCCCGTCGTCAAAACCCAGCCAACCGGCGGGACTTTACAGCCGAAGGGAACGATCAAACTGAGTGTCACGGCAACGAGTCCTGTTCCGTTGAGTTACCAATGGCGCAAGAACGGGTCAGTGATTTCCGGGGCAACCAGTTCAACCTACACTGTGGCTGATGGGGCTACGGAGCCCGCTGGAAAATACGATTGTTTGGTGAAAAACGCAGCCGGTGAAGTAACGACTAGTCTGGCGTTCGTCTTGTTACCGCAAACACTCGCGTTTGCTCAGCCCGCGCCGGTGACTTACGGATGTGACCCGATCGTGTTGGGGGGAAGTGCATCGTCGGGTTCACCACTGAGCTACAAAGTGGTTTCAGGGTCCGCCACGGTTTCGGGCTCCACTCTGGCGATTACGGGAGCTGGTTCGGTGGTGCTCAAGGTTTCCCAAACCGGAGACGCCACTCATGTCGCGGCGGCGGATGTTTCCAAGACCTTGGTTGTGGCAAAGAAAACGCTGACAGTGTCCGCGGGTTCGAAGACGCGTCTTGTCGGGGCAGCCAACCCAACATTTGCGCTGACATATTCTGGTTTTGTGAACGGCGACACGGAGGCTGTTCTGGACAAGAAACCGACTGTGACAACAACAGCCACGGCGAGTAGTGCGGAGGGAACCTATCCCGTGACGATCTCCGGCGGGTCGGATAACAATTACACGTTGGTATATTCGACAGGAGCAACGCTGTTGGTGACGGGATTTGGCGGAGCGTACGAAGCGCTGTTGATGGATCCGGATCACGCTCCGATCGGAAAGTTGGAGCTGACGGTTCCGTTAAATTCGATGGCGTATTCGGGGAAACTGACGCTGACGAACGAGGCTAAAGCGGTGACATTGGTAGGTGTTCTGCAGCCCAATAGTGAAGGGTCGGCAGCGGAGTCGACGCTGACATTATCCCGAAAGGATCTGCCGACGTTGACTCTGCATGTGAGTGTTAGCGGGGATTCGTTGACGGCGACATTGGGGCGGGGTGATTTGCCGGAGTTAGTATCTGGGACCACCGGTTCCCGATTGTACACGGTACCGGCGAAGGCGAGTGCCCCATGGGCTGGGACGTACACGATGGTATTCCGTGATGCGACGTCGAATGACGCGCAAAAACGGGATTACCCGCACGGAGCGAATTATGCGTCGGTGGTAATCGCACCCACGACTGGGGTCCTGACATTTACAGGGAAACTAGCGGATGGAACGCCGATATCGGGTGGACTGAAACCGGATCCGAAGGGTCGGTATCGTCTGCTGATTTACGGTTCCCGTCTGAGCACGTATTTGAGCGGGCAGTTGTCGTTGATGTCGCATCCGGATACGGAGCGTTTTCCGAACAGCTATTATATTCCGTCGAGTTCAGAGGAGTCGTTTTTGGTGTGGGCGAATATTGGTGGCGCCAAAGACAACTCGTATCGAATGGGGTTTGGTCCGTTGGAATATGGAGTGTCGTTGGATCCGTGGCATGTACCCGTGACGGGAAGCAAAACGGTGACAGCACACACGCTTGGGCAACAGCTCGGGTTGGTGAGTGGGAGTACGGAATCTGCGACGATCAGTGTGGATTACGCTCCGGACAGTATTGATCTGGGAGCGCTTGGGGCGTTGTTGCCGACGAAGGGTTCGCTCGCCCCCGGAGGGACTGTAAGTGTTGTTGAGTCGGTGACGCCCCCAGTGAACGCCACGAAGTGGACAGTGAGTATTAAGCCCGCGACCGGAGAGTTTACGGGGAGTTTTACGCTGGTAGACGTCGTGACGAGTCTCGCGACCAGGCACACGCGGAACGTGACGTTTAGTGGGATCCTGCGTCAGGCACCGGAAGGGGACAGTGCTGTTGGGCACGGATTTTTCCTGTTACCTGCGTTACCGACAGCAACGACGCCAGAGCAGCCGTCGTTGGAGATTCAACTGAGCGCGCCAGCGAAGTAAGGGGGATAGGGGCAGGGAACGGGTTGGTATTCGTTGAAATAAAAAGGGCCGGAATGATATTCATTCCGGCCCTTTTTCAAACTAGCTGAATTTTAGAACTTGGCCTGTAGGGAAATGCCTAAGCCAGTGTCTACCTTATCGTAGGTCGGAGCGACTTCAGATTCACGATGTTCGAAGCCAAACGTTGCACGAACAGAGGCCCATTTGTTGATTGAATATCCAACGGCAGCGCCAACGGACTGTGTGATGTCGTTGCGGCTTTGAGTTTGATAATACTGGGTGAACTGTATCCGGTAATAGGGTTCAATCGTTAGATTAGGAATAATTTCGCGGCTGTAAGAAACCATTAGCGCTTCGTCTAAGCGGTCCAATACGCCAGGATTACCGACTGGGATTGTGGTGAGATGTAGGTTTCCGGATACGCCTACATTGATGCTCGATTTATCATCGATTTTAAAAGTGCGGTCCAAGCCTACCTTTGGTTGTACTTCGGCATAGGCCTCTGTGTAAGAGCCGCGGTCAGCGCTCAATAAGCGACTATAATCTACACCAAAGCTTGCGACCCAGTTTTCATTGAAGAGATAGCGCCCTTGGATAAATAAGGTGCTGACATCGAAATCGGCGTTATTGAAAACGCTCTCTTTGCCCCCTGTATATATCCCAAAGTTGAACTTTTGGTGTTGGTATCCGCCTTTTAACTGCAATGTACCATTACCCAATTGAATCGTTGGGGCAACAATTGCCAATTGAGCTGTCGTTACCATTAACGAGGTGTCGACAGGATCGGTTTGATTCAGGAAGGCATTCGAAGTGTAAAGGAACTGAGTATCGAGACTAAGTTCAAACCACTGATGCTTTGGCTTGGGGGCATTGGCGCTAATGGCAGTTTGAGGTCCAATGTCTTCCGTTTCACCGTTGTATAGAGACGGAATGGCATCGGTTGCTGGTTTTAAGAGCTGCTTCTTTAAGTTAGCCTGCTCCATTTGTTGGCTCCCGACTTCTGCAGAAGAGCGAGCCAAGGCATTGGAGGAAATCGCAATGCACGCGACGGATGTGGCTAATATGCCAATAGTGGAATTAATGGATTTCATAAAGTTATTGCAGGTTTATGTTATATGCCTCCGCCTAAAGAGATTCCCGAGCCACCCGATTGGCCGGACGACTGTCCTAAACTTGGACTAGAAGGCGAGCTAGAGGATTCACTGTGATGAACCTTATCTTTTAGTTCGCTTGCCCCTGTTTGTAGGATATTTGAA
This sequence comes from Verrucomicrobiota bacterium, assembly GCA_037133875.1. Lineage (GTDB taxonomy): Bacteria > Verrucomicrobiota > Verrucomicrobiia > Chthoniobacterales > Chthoniobacteraceae > Chth-196. Next base: position 4,079 of record JBAXNG010000035.1, read on the forward strand.
TCTAGTCCTTTCTTAAGAACGGATGTTGATTTGGCTGCAGGTGCCGCTTTTTCTTGTTTTTGGATTTCGGTGGTGATCTTTCCGATGGAGGGTAATTTAGACTTAAATCCTTGGACAAGTTTTGCTCCGCTTACCTGATCTCCGAGTCGGAACGACATGACTGCTCCAAAATCACGACTGCGAGGCATCACAAAAGCGAGTTGTCCTGCTTCTACGATACGTGACTTTCCATTAGGAAGAGTGGTTTTTGCTTTTCCTTCCAGCACGAGTAATTTGAAACCGCCATCTCTGGTGGCAGTCACGATCACTGATGTCCCAAGAACTGCAGCGGTTGCTCCACTTGTATGGATTTCGCCGCCACCCTTACCGGTTGGGGAATGAAAAAGGACGCTTCCTTTTTCCAAATTCAATTCGCGTTTATTGGTTGAAAAACCAAATACGGTATTCGAACCGATACGAGTCACTGTTCCATCTTTCGCGACCAATTCGGCGCGCGATTTAGCCCCTGTCTCGATTACCTCAGAGCTCTTGAAGTTATCGTCCTTTTGGGCGGGTTTTTGCTTCTTTGAGACTGGATTGATTACGTCCACTTTCTCAACAACTTCGGTGATTTTGAGCGTGTTGAAGTTTTCGATATTGGCGGCATTTGCAGTCAGACCTGTCGCTAATATTGCGGGTAGGCCTAACCAAACCGTATTCCGGATTGAATTAGTCATATGTTGTATGTGGCTTGGTTCGAGCTAGCAGGACATAGTTAGTGATCCTTGTGGCGTCTGTCTATAGGTAAGTCGAGAATTGGCGTGATATTTGCTCTAGTTCAATGAGTTAACGTGTGCGTCTAGCGCCCTAGCACCTCTCATGAATTCTATCTCCGAAGCCGCTGCTGCCATCCGTCAAATGGTCACTCTTGCAATGAAGAGCAACCATGAAGGCCTACTCTCCACGGTCTCCCCAATGGGACTCCCGCATTCCACTTGGATGGGCTGCTTCTGTACACCCGACTTCGCTCATCTCATTACCCTGACTGGCATTCATACCGAGAAGGTCACCAATATTAAGGTGAATCCTGGTGTCGAATGGATGTTTACGTCACCGGACCGTTTGACGGTTGTTTACCTGCAGGGGAAAGCTGAGATCATTTTAGATGAATCCGTGATCCATAAATACACGCAGCTCATTCCACATGAGAATCGGGCAGCGTTTATGAATTATTACCGCTCCGGCGGGGAGTGGTGTGTGCTGAAGACACACATCGAGAACGCCATCTACTCCATGCCCGCTGCGTATACGAAAGTCCAAATCTCAGGACACCAACTCGGCCTGCATAAATAACAGGCTCGATCGGTCGTCGAACTGCCTGGCCCGTTGGAGTCGTCGCTCCAAACGGGCTCAATATCTGCACGCCTTCTGCCGTAGTCCCGCAGGACTTACGCTTTCTGTTGTCCCCGAGCTTCTAGCCGACCCAAACACGCGCATTACGGAACATCCGTAGCCATGGCGCGTCTTCGCCCCACGTTTTGGGTGCCCAACTGTGCTGGATCGTCCGGAAAACACGTTCCGGGTGCGGCATCATGATTGTGACGCGGCCGTCCTGAGTTGTAAGGGAAGTGATTCCGAATGGTGATCCGTTCGGGTTGAGTGGATATTGCTCGGTGGGTTGAGCGAAGTTATCCACAAAACGAGCTGCCACTAAGCCCGAGTTATTACAGGAGGCTGCTGTTTTGGAGTCCACGAATTCGGCGTACCCTTCACCGTGGGCTACCGCGATTGGGAGAATGGAGCCTTCCATTCCTGAGAAAAAGACGCTGGGGCTTTTCTCAATTCGCAGAGATGCGAATCGTGCTTCGAAACGTTCCGATTGGTTTTGCACGAATCTAGGCCAGTGATCCGCTCCAGGGATAATCGAGTGCAGGTTGCTCATCATCTGGCAGCCATTACAGATCCCCAGCGCAAACGTGTCTTTTCTAGCGAAAAACTCGCTGAACTCACCCCGTGCTCTGTCGTTGAACAAAATGCTCTTCGCCCAGCCCTCTCCCGCGCCCAGTACGTCCCCGTAGCTGAACCCGCCGCACGCCACTAACCCACGGAAATCCTTGAGCGAGATCCGGCCCGAAAGAATATCCGTCATGTGCACGTCGACGGCCCGGAAGCCGGCTTTGGTAAACGCCGCCGCCATTTCCACCTCTCCGTTGACGCCTTGCTCCCGCAGGATCGCCATTGGGGGCCGTACACTAAAGTCTTCGCCTACGACGATGTCGAAGGTCACTTTAGGGCTGATCCCAGGGTCGTTCGGGTTGAGTTTCGCCGTGAATTCTTGCTCTGCGCAGCTCGGGTTGTCTCGTAATTGCGCCATTCTACGAGTGACGTCCGACCATACGGCTCTCAACTCGCTGAGCCCTTCGTTTAGCAGTGTTTGCCCTGCTTGGGACACTTTGAATGCGTAATCGCTGTTGAGGTGCCCGATTGTTGAGGTGATCTGATCCAGACCGAACGATTTCAGGACGCTTTGAACTGCATCCAAATCGACTGTTTTCACCTGAATCACCGCCCCGAGTTCTTCGTTAAACAAAGCCGCAAATGGATCGATGCCCTCTGGCAGTGTGAGATCGACTCCGATGTGCCCGGCAAATGCCATTTCGACGACACAGGCGAGCAAACCTCCGTCCGAACGGTCGTGGTAGGCCACGATCTGTTTGGCGGAAAGAAGCTGCTGGATCGCATTCCAGAACGCTTTGAGATCCGAGGCGTTGTCGACGTCCGGCGTTTCTGCTCCGATTTGTGAGAGCGTTTGCGCCAAGATCGAACCACCCATGCGATTCTTGCCGCGCCCAAGATCGATCAGGAGCAGCGAGGTGTTCGGATCCTGCTCCAGTTGCGGCGTCACGCTGAGTCGAATATCCGAGACCGGCGCGAAAGCGGAAACGATCAACGAAACCGGTGCGGTCATCCGTTTTTGGCCGGAAGCGTCTTCCCAGACCGTACTCATGCTCATGGAATCTTTCCCAACAGGAATGGTGATTCCGAGTGCGGGGCACAGGTCCATCCCGACGGCTTCTACTGCGGCGTAAAGATCGGCTCCGTCTCCTGGGATACTGGGGGCGGCCATCCAGTTGGCGGAGAGATTTACTTTTCCAATGTCTCCGATTGCGGCGGCCGCAAGATTTGTCAGGGATTCACCCACAGCGAGTCGGGCGGAGGCGGCAGCGGAATTGAGAGCAACGGGAGTGCGTTCGCCCATGGACATGGCTTCACCGGTGAACACGTCGAAAGCGGCTGCCGTTACGGCGCAGTCCGCAACCGGGACCTGCCAGGGGCCGACCATTTGATCACGCGAAACGAGACCCGTGACGGTCCGGTCACCGATGGAGATGAGGAAGGTTTTATCGGCGACGGTGGGGTGCGCGAGGACGCGGTGCGTCGCTTCTTTTAGGGAGATACCCTTCAGATCTAGGGGGAGCGTTGGTCGTGATAACGAATCGGTTTTCCGGTGCATCCGGGGTGGTTTACCCAGGAGAACGTCTAACGGGAGATCGATTGGGGTGTTGTGGAAATGGGCGTCTTCGAGGACGAGGGATTTTACTTCGGTGGCTTCGCCGACCACGGCAAAAGGACAACGTTCGCGTTCACAAAGGGCCGTAAATGTGGCGAGACGTTCGGCCGGCACGGCCAGGACGTAACGTTCCTGGGACTCGTTACACCAGATTTCCAGCGGGCTCATGCCCGGCTCGTCATTGGGAACGTTGCGTAATTCAAAACGGCCTCCGCGCCCGCCATCGTTGACGAGCTCAGGAAGCGCGTTTGAGATTCCGCCGGCACCGACGTCGTGGATGAAGGAGATGGGGTTTTCGTCGCCCAGGGCCCAGCAGCGGTCGATGACTTCCTGGCAGCGGCGCTCCATCTCGGGGTTTTCCCGCTGGACGCTTGCAAAATCGAGGTCTTCGTTTCCGGAGCCGCTAGCCATGGAGCTAGCCGCGCCGCCACCGAGTCCGATGAGCATTGCGGGCCCACCGAGAACGATGAGTTTGTCGCCGGGTAGGATGTCGCCTTTTTGGATGTGTTCGCCTTTGATGTTGCCGAGGCCGCCGGCGAGCATGATGGGTTTGTGGTAACCGCGTAGTTCTGTGCCGGAGGCGCTGGGAACTTCGGCTTCGAAAGTGCGGAAGTAGCCTGCGATTGCCGGACGTCCGAATTCGTTGTTGAAAGCGGCTCCCCCGAGTGGGCCTTCGAGCATGATATCGAGAGCGGAAACAATACGGTTTGGTTTACCGAAGTCCTTTTCCCAGGGCTGGACGGCTCCGGGGATTTTCAAATTCGAGACGGTGAACCCAGTGAGCCCTGCTTTGGGTTTCGATCCACGGCCGGTCGCGCCTTCGTCGCGGATTTCTCCGCCGGATCCGGTGGCTGCACCGGGGAAAGGCGAGATGGCGGTCGGATGGTTGTGTGTTTCGACCTTACAGAGAATATGGATGTCTTCCTGATGTGCGCTGTACTCGCCTGTTTTTGGGTCGGCGTAGAAACGGCCGCCTTTGGTGCCGGCGAGGACGGCGGCATTATCTTTGTAGGCGGAAAGGATACCTTCGTTATGAAGGTTGTAGGTATTCCGGATCATCTGGAACAGAGAGTGATCCGCGGCTTTACCGTCGATTTCCCAGGTAGCGTTGAAGATTTTGTGGCGGCAATGTTCGGAGTTTGCCTGTGCAAACATCATCAATTCGATGTCATTGGGATCGCGACCGAGGGTGTTGAAGCTTTTGACAAGGTAATCGATTTCATCGTCGGCTAGAGCGAGACCAAGAGTCTGATTGGCGGCGACCAGAGCCGGGCGTCCTTCCTTAAGGACGGGAACGGAGGTCATCGGAGCCGGGCTTTGGTGGGAGAAGAGGACCTCGAGCGCATTCCAGTCTTCGAAAATGGACTGGGTCATCCGATCGTGGAGTTTCGCGCTGACCTGCGTTTTCTGCTCTGGGGTTAAGGTCGCGCCGCCCGTGTTGAGGGTAAAAGCGATAACGCGTTCGATGCGTTGGATAGGATTGAGGCCGCAAATTCGGGCGATATCGGTGGCTTTGGACGACCACGGGGAGATGGTGCCTGGGCGTGGAGCCACAATGAGGAGGGCGCCGTCGAGGGGTGTGGCTGTGCGTTTTGGGCCGTAAGTGAGGAGCTTTTCGAGAATGGCGCGGTGTTCCGGCTGTAGATCCGATTCGCTATAAACCAGATGGGTGAATTCCGCGGCGATTGAATGAACATGGAGTCCTGCCTCGGTGAGGGAGCGCAGGAGGTTATTGAGCCGGAAATCGGAGAGAGCTTGAGAGCCGCGGAGGATTAACATGGCAAAAAGGGTCGGATAAAGAGCGGTAAAGGTTACGCAGTAGGATCGAGTTTAGCCAGTGTACAGCACAGGAAGCGTTCCTGGGGAGCGTTTGGAGTTGAGGCGGTTTGTCGCGGGCAGAGGTTTACAGAGGGAAACGGGGAGAAGAACGGGCGAAATTGTCTAGGGATACGCTAGGATTCGGAGAGATCGGCTGCTAGGAACATCGGGAAAGGTATGTTGTTTAAGCTGAAACGTTCTGCGCTTGTGTTGCTGGCCTGTGCTTCTCCCGCCCAGGCGTTTAACATTCAGTTTGATTATACCTACGACACCAGCGGCTTCTTTTCCGGGAACAATGTCGCGAGGCGTACGGTTTTGGAAGCGGCGGCGTCCCAGATTGAAAACCAGCTGGCGGGTGTTTCCCTGGCTGCCATTGATCCTTATGGGGTGAACCATTGGACGTTTCGTCCGGTGAATCCGACAACCGGGGCGACGTTATCGCTCGCGGATGTTGCGATTCCCGAAAACACGATGAAGGTGTTTGTCGGAGCCCGGAATTTGCCGGGAGACGCGATCGGGTTGGCGAATCCGGGTGGATACGGTGCGGAGGGGCCGTGGTACACGCAGTTCAGTGCCCGAAATACGGCGACCCATTACGAGCCCTTTGGCGGTTCGATCAGTTTTGATTCTAAAACCGATTGGTATTTCGACGCCGATACCTCGACGTTTGAGGACTTTGGGGACCGGGAGGATTTTTACTCAGTAGTGCAGCATGAGCTGACCCATCTGCTGGGGTTTTCGGACGGGTCGCGGGCTTTTAAGGCTAAGACGAGCTCGACCGGTTATTTTACGGGAAAGAATGCCGTACAGCTTTTCGGGGGAAATGTTCCGCTCAGCCTGGATCGGTCTCATTTTAAGGAAGACTTAACCTTCCAGGGCTCGGGGTTGGTGATGGATCCCAGCTTACCTACTGGCACCCGGCTGAATCTGGGGCCGCTAGAGTACGCCGTCCTGAAGGACATTGGTTTGGGGAACGTGCAACACGCGAGCACCGCAATTTTGACGGTAGTGGTGAATACGGTGAACCAGAAGCGGGCAGGGTCTGTGACTGCCGGGTATGAGGGGGCGACCACACATGATGTCGGGGAAAAAATAAGCATCCTGGCGATCCCGGATGCAGGGTACAGTTTCAGCCACTGGAGCGGAGGGATTCAGTCAACGAGTAACCCTTTGAAGTTTGCGATGAGTGAGAAGTTGAGCGTGACGGCGAATTTTGTGCTGAAGCCAAAGACACCGGTCAGTTCGAGTGCGGTTGCCCGTTATTACGGGATTTTTGCGGATGGAGTAAGTCCTTCGACAAAGGGGGGGTGGCGTTTAACTGTCAATCCTACGGGGGTATACAGTGGATCGTTTACGCTGAATGGCCGGTTGGTTTCCCTTACGGGGAAGTTTGATGCTAGCGGGCATTCTTCGAAGACCTTTGTGGTTGGGGGAGAGTCGGCCCAGGTGAGCCTCGATAAAGACCCGGTGAATGGAACGATCACAGGTGAGCTGATCGTTCATGGGAACAGCGCTACATTTCGAGGCGATAAACTTCCGGTTTATACTGACGCCAGTCCCTGTCCTCTGCGTGGGATTTATACCGTGCTGCTGGCGCCGGAATCTCTGATACCGATTCCGGTACCTCCTCAGGGGAGTGGCTATGCGGTAGTGAATATCGAAACGTTTGGGAACGTCATGCTTTCAGGTAAGCTTCCCAACGATAGTGGTCTGACGATGAGTGCTTCTATGGTGGACGGGAACAGGATTCCGTTCAGTGTGAGCTTGGCGACGAAACGCGACTCGCTGGAGGGGATGTTGACGTTTGATTTGGATGCGGACAGCAGTGACTTACTGGGGGATATCTATTGGAATTGTTTATCGACGTCCCAGAAAGGAGCGGCTTGGAAAGATGGTTTTTCGACAACCCTCTCGGCTGTCGGGAGTCGGTGGGTCCGCCCGGAAAAAGGGAAGCGAGTGTTAACAGCTCTGGAGGTGAATGGTGGAAAATTGGACGTGGGTGTGAGTTTGGATGGAGGGGATCTGTTTGATGGGCATGTGACGGTGAATACGGCCAACGTTTTGACGGAGGTTCCTCCGAGTCCGCAGAAGGTGCGGGTCTTTGTGACGCCGACGAGTGGACAATTTTCCGGCACCTTTTGGGATACCAGCGTCAGTCCGTCGACGGGGCGGACGTTTTCGGGTGTGATTTTGCAAAAGAAAGGGTGGGGCCGCGGGTATTTCCTGAAGAGAACGGGAATTACTACGGTTGCCGGTGAAATTTCGTTAAATCCAACGCCCTAAACTTTTTCATGAAACGTTCCTTCTGTACGTTCCTGTTTCTGGTTCCGCTGGTTTCGCTGGTGGCTGAACCTGATAGTTCGCACCCGAAATGGGATCTTTCCGTATTAACGAAGGCTCCGACTCTCGAGGAGGCGCAGCAAGCGAGGGTGGATGGGGTTCAGAGTTTCTTTGTAGAAGGTCTTCCTTACAAAGGCCGACCGACACGGTTTTATGCTTACGTCGGTTTCCCTAAGGACGTGTCGGGTAAGGTACCTGCGATAGTCTTGACCCATGGTGGTGGCGGAACGGCGTTCTCAGAGTGGGTGAAGTATTGGAACGCGAAAGGATACGCCGCGATTGCAATGGATAACGAGGGACAGGTGCCGGTGGATGACTCCAAGACCTTGGAGCTTCCACCGAATAGCCCGAGACCGAAATCGCATTGGCAAACGATTGACAGCCTCCATTTGCCTTGGGCTGGCGGGCCTCAGAGAAAGGGTACGTTCGAGGATTTTGATCAGCCACAGGAAGACCAGTGGATGTATCACGCGGTCGCAAATACGATCCGGTCTGTTTCGTATTTAGCTTCCCGTCCTGAGGTGGATGCCTCCCGGATTGGTATTGTTGGGATTTCTTGGGGTTCCGTGATTTGTAGTGTCGTCGGTGGAGTCGACCTAAGGCTGGCGTTTGTGGTGCCTCAATACATTGGGGGGCATTTGGATCAGGGGAACGTTTGGTATGCGGCTTTGCAGCAAAATCCGGTTTCGAAGCGTTGGGATCCCGCGAATTTTTATCCCAATCCCCAAAACAAAGCGCAGTGGCTTTGGATTAATGGGACGAATGACAAATACGGTTTGCCGACTATGACAACGCGTTCCTGGCGTGAAACGGGGCCAAATTCCTGGATGACGCTCCTTCCCACACAAGGACACGGGCATTTGTGGACCGAGAGCGGAAAGAATGCGGTAAGCGAAATTTATGCTTTCGCGGACAGTGTGACGAAGGGAACGCCACCCCTTGCTCGGATCCTTTCGACCAAGTTGGGGCAAGATGAGGTGACGCTGACTTGGGCGGCTGTGAAGCCGGTGGTTCGGGCACAGCTCTGTTATACAACGTCTGAAGTGCCTTTGATCACGGTTGCGGGAGAGCAGAGAAAAGACTGGGAGCACGTGAAGTACGCTGTGGATGAAATCTCGTTACCGGCTGTGAAGCCCGCTGCCGATGGGGCGGTTCAGGCCAGTTTTGGGCTTCCGGCTGGGATGAAGGCTGGGTTCGTAAACCTGATTGACGAGCGCGGACTCTCGGTGTCGTGCGAGTTTTTGCAGGTGGCGCCGTAAAGGTTTGGGAGCGGGGATAAGGTTTCCCTGAGGTGGGCGTGGGGATCGTTTGCGACGATTTAACGCGTCTGTCACCGAATCGTCATCGAGTTCGGGTGAAGTGAGTGGGATGAAATGCCTCACTTCGCTCGAATACGCCGCTGTTCACGCACTCTACGAGCGCCTGATTCATTTCAACTTCAACGTGCCTGCTTTAGAGAAGGCTTACGCGGAGATGACGAAGGAGGAGCGAGCCGAGTGGGATCTTTATTGTGAATCCGCATATCGAAAAAACGATGATCTCGCAGGTTATTGCGAAAGTCGGGTGGCGGATTTGATGTCGATTCAAGAGTTGATTCAGGAGGGCATCTATCAGCCGCACAAACGAGCAGGTGGCCCACGAAAGAAGGTGCGTTCCTCTGGACGCGGTCAGAAGCGTGAACCGCTTTTTACGTGATTGTGACGGTGTCGCCGGCGGGTTGTCACAGAGGAGTGTGAGGTTGTGCATGAGGGGCCGGGTTTGAGATTCCAACTGCTATAATTGTGCAAATTTCGTTAATCACCGAAACGTACGCGCCTGAAATTAATGGGGTGGCAATGACTTTGGGGCGCTTGGTGGATGGGCTTACTGCGCGAGGCCACCGTATTACTTTGGTGCGTCCACGGCAGCGGCATGAATCGCCTCAATGCAGCGTGACTCAGCGCGTGGCTTGCCGGCAGGTGCGGCTGCCCGGGATGCCGCTTCCTGGGTATCCACAGTTACGGATCGGGCTTCCGGCAGGGAACCGTCTGAGAGGTCTATGGCGTCTGGTAAGACCGGACATTGTCCACGTTGCAACAGAGGGCCCATTGGGGGCGTCTGCGGTGTCGGTTGCATTGGAAATGGGGATTCCTGTTACATCCAGCTTTCACACCAACTTTGACCAATACACTCGGGATTACCGAATTGGTTGGCTGAAACCGATTGTAAGCGCGTGGCTGCGCAGAATTCATAACCGAACACTGCGAACGTTTGCGCCGACACAGGATATGCTCCAGCGGCTCCGGGAGGAAGGGTATGCGAATCTCGGGTTGCTTTCTCGCGGTGTAGACGCGGAACTTTTCTCACCTGAGCGGCGGGATGAAGCTTTACGTCTATCCTGGGGGGTAAGACCTGAGGATCTCGTGGTGGTGCATGTAGGCCGAATGGCAGCGGAGAAGAATTATCCGTTAGTGTTTCGTGCGTTTGAAAAAATTAAGACAGTCCAACCAAACGCGAAGCTTGTGTTGGTCGGGGATGGCCCGCTGCTTTCCACATATCAACAACAATGTCCGGATGCCATTTTCACCGGATTTTATACAGGGGTAAATTTAGCGCGTTATTATGCATCTGGGGATGTATACTTACACGCGAGTACGACCGAGACGTTCGGTAATGTCATTACGGAAGCTATGGCCAGTGGACTTGCAGTAAGTGCGTTTGATTACGCTGCTGCCCGTGAGTTTATTAAAAATGAGAGTAATGGTCTTGTTGCCGATGTAAACGACGAGGCCGCTTTTATTCAAAACGCGATGCGTTTGGCTCAGGATAGCGCTTTACGGAAAACGTTGTCGGAGGGAGGGCGTTTGACCGCGAGTAATCTGAGCTGGGACGCCGTGGTAGACGGGTTTGAACGTGATCTATTGGATATCATTTCGGCGAGACAACCCAGTGTGAGTGTTCTCAGTTCTTTAACCACTGCCTTTACCAAGGGATAAGTCATGAAAAAGCCACAGCTTGATGTTCGTTCACTTATAATCTCCGATTTACATTTGGGGACGCCACATAGTAAGGCGAATGAAGTACATCACCTCCTGAAGCATGTGCGTTGTGAACGACTGATTTTAAATGGTGATATTATCGATGGTTGGCGTCTGACGCGTGACGGGCAGTGGACAAGAGAACATACACGGGTAATACGGCGTATTTTGACGTTGGTGCAAAAGAAGGATACCGATGTGATTTATCTTCGTGGGAATCATGACGATTTTCTTGCACGCTTAATGCCGATGCAGTTTGACCGTTTGAGCCTTAAGGAAGATTACGTTTTGAAAACCGAAAAGGGTCTTTACCTGGTTCTTCACGGTGATGTTTTTGATGGTGTGGTTAAGAATATGGTATTCCTGGCGCATTTGGGCGACATGGGGTATTCGTTTTTGTTGCGATTAAACCGTGTTTACAATTGGTTTCGGCGTTTGCGCGGAAAGGAATACTTTTCCTTAAGTCAGGCAATTAAGGCTCGGGTTAAAAAGGCCGTTAGTTTTATCAGCAATTTTGAAGGGCACCTCGCTACGCTCGCTCGCGAACGGGGATGTATCGGGGTTATTTGTGGTCATATTCATACGCCTACCGATAAAATGATCGGCGATGTACATTACTTAAATTCCGGTGACTGGGTGGAATCCCTTACCGCTATAGTGGAACATCATGATGGCCGGTTTGAGTTGATTACCTTTAAGGAATTTTTGGCTCAGTTCCCAATGGCCAGTGAAACCTCGCATGAACTGGATCCGTTAGAAGGACCGGATCTTGGGGACGTGCTGGCCCAAAACTATCTTGCGACTGGGCTGAACAAGGGTTCGTTCTTCCGTCGTTAGAATGTGGGCAACTAGGGCACTCCTGAGCTGGAGTTGGCCCAATACGGACAGCCCGTTTAGCCATCGCTTTAATCCGGGCGTTTTAGCCGATACCCGACTGTGCGTGGGGTCGGGAACGATTGTAATGGTGTGTTCATCAAATCCATTTGGGGTGGGATTGGTCTGGGCGTGACGCCTCGGAAGCTTCAGGACCGTCTAATCCGGAACCGGTGTACGGTTTTGTACCGGATTCGTCCGACTGGTGCCGCGCTATGGGCGGAGCTGCTGGAATCGCTCGAAATCCGATGATGAGCATCCGTTTTCGAAACCGAGCAGAAGCTGGGCAATGGTTGGCAACTGAGCTTGTCCACTATGCAAAAAGCGAGGATGTGCTCGTCTTAGGCATTCCGCGTGGTGGCGTGCCTGTGGCGTTTGAGGTGGCTCAAGTGTTGGGTGTTCCGTTGGACGTAGTGGTTGTCAGAAAGTTGGGCGTTCCTGGTGACACGGAACTGGCAATGGGAGCGATGGCCTTCGGTGGGGTTCGAATTTTGAATGAGTCTATCATTCAGCAACTGGGCATAGCGAAGGACGCTGTTGAAAGCGTGATATGGAAGGAAACCAAGGAGTTAAACCGGCGTGAGCTGGTTTACCGAAGAAGCGCTGTCCCTGTGGATGTGCATGGGAAAACCGTAATTGTGGTCGATGATGGAATTGCAACTGGAGCGAGTATGATGGCTGCGATTCAGGTCGTGAAGGCGGGCCATCCGGCCAAATTGGTGGTGGCGGTACCTACTACCGCGTATGCGATTTGTGAAGATCTGGAACAGCAGGTGGATGAGTTTGTATCCATATTACACCCAAAAGAGTTTCTAGGGGTCGCTCAATGGTACGAGGATTTTGGACAAGTGACCGATAGCGAGGTCACGGAGCTCCTCAGTCGTGCCCGTGCCTCTTTGCCTGAAGATCAATACGACTGTACGCTGTCCGACGGAGCGGATGTCTATTACGAGTGCTGAGTCCATAGGGCAGAACGCAGGGGAGGCGTGTGGGGTTCAATTCGGAGACACGACCGGAGCCCGCACGTGTTCCGATTCTATCTAAAAGGACTGAAGGAGTGCAGCGCTAGGGATCGGTCGCAGAAGGAATCGGCGGACGGAACGCTAGGGAAAACGGGAAGTGAGGCGAGCGGAAGGAACGTCAGGTGGAATGTTCCAGTGCTAGTGTCCGAGAGTGGATTAGATATTTCGCGGCGGTTTGTTGTGTATAGACTCGTTTGTGGGTTGCGGTGAAGGCGGGAGGTTGGAGGGCGACGTGTTTTTGAGGCTGGCAAAGTCTGGTTACTGCGAGTGCCGGTGAGGTTCTGGGTGCCGGAGCGTTAGAAGGGATGGGGGGAGGTTTGGTGGGGTAGTTGGCTCCGAGATTTGGCGAAGCCTTGTGCGGTCCTGATTCAACCGGAGGTATTATGTTTCTACTCACGTGTTTATCGGTATTTGTACTATTGTTAAGTCTATCGTCTGGAGTTCAGGCGGTTACAGAGGGTGGTGTTGGGCCGGCGTTGAAAGGTGCGGGGGTGCGGATTTTAGGGGGCACGTTTGCGTTGGCTAAGTTCCCGTTAGAGCGGAGGGAGATTTCCTTGCCGAATGCAGAGGTGATTAACCTGCAGAAGCGAGCGGGTGATGGAGAGGAAAGGGCGAGGGCAGAGCTCGCGGTGCGATATTATTTTGGCGAGGGCGTTCCTGTGGATTACGAGCTCGCGTCTTCCTATTGCAGGCAATCAGACCATCCGTTTTCGAAGTTCATCTTATCGATCATGGTAAAGTATGGAGTGGCAGCGACGCGCAATTTTGCGGAGGCACGTCGGTTAAACGTGGAGGCGATACGTGAGATTGAACAAATCGCTCAAGTCGGAGACGGGCTCGCGTATTATTGCCTTGGAAAAGGGTGTCTTATGACGAAGTCGCCGGATCTGACATCGGCCCGGGCATACTTCCAAAAGGCGGTGGATTTAGGTTGTTCGCTGGCGATGGAAGGGCTTGGCAGTGTTCTGATTCGCGAAAACGAACTGGAGCAGATTCGGTCCGGATTTCTTCTGCTTCAGAGCGCGTCTTCCTGGGGCTCCGCATACGCGTGTAAACAGTTGGCGAACTTCTATCTGGAGCGAAAAAACGAAGAGCGTGGGATCTACTATTTGGAGTTGGCGGTGGGTTTGCAGGAGCCAGGCGCAATGGTGGAGCTGGGGTTGATCTACGGTAATCGAAACGACTTCGCTGCTGCTGCAAATCTGTTTCAGAAGGCGTGGACCAAGTGGAACGATTACCCGGAAGCGCAGTCGTTATTGGCGTTTTGTTACTATCACGGACGCGGTGTACGGCAGGATTATCACCGAGCGTTCTATTTCGCGAATTTAGCCGCCAGAAATGGTGACGGTGACGGATGTATTCTCCTCGCGACTCTGTATCGATACGGATTTGGTATCCCGACGGATTATGTTGCCGCTTATGTTTGGACGATTATTGGGATCGCCCGAGGGACGGTGTTTCCGGACTTCGCAGAGTTCCGGGATTCGTTGGAGAAATCGCTGACGTCCGCACAGATAGCGGAAGGACAAATGCAGGCAGCTAAGCTTCAGAAGGAGATCGAGCGCCATCAAAACGACGATCCCTAAGGAGCTGGGATTCAATGCGCGATTGGCTTACTGTTAGCTGGTCTCGAAAATAGCAGAACAAGCTGGGAGTTTTGGTGTTGGGTGAGGCATTGCTGGTGGTTGAAACGGAGTGGCTCACGCTTTACTACCTGAAATCAAGGGGAACCTCGTCTGGAATGACTGAGGTGTCGTTTGCAGTTGAGGTGTCGGACAAGAGATAGCTTCTGGCTCTGGAATAAGGGGCAAAAGGGTGATTGACGATGAGTGGTAGTGAGAGGAGGCGGTATCCTCTAGGTAGGCCTCATAAAAGAGGTTCCTTGCACTGTGCGATGAATGGGTTGCGGGAGGGGGAGGGATTTGCGTAGATTTGTCTCCTCAATGCCATCGCTTTCCCTCTCATGAATTGGCTCCGTAAGCTTTTCCAGTTTCGCGAACAAACCCAAGGTGACGTCGTAAAGCCGTTCCTCGATCATTTGGAAGATCTTCGCTGGACAGCGATGAAAATGGGCGTGTCGCTCGCCATCGGAATGGTACTGTCGATCTTCTTTGTGAAAGAGATCGCGGCAATTATTCAGCGTCCCTTAGTTCTTCTCGCCGGGGATGTTCCGCTTCAAACGTTGGGCGTGACGGATGCCTTCATGATTTCGCTGCAGTTGGCATTCTACAGTGGGTTGGTGCTGAGTTTCCCTGCCTTGATCTATTTCTTGGCCGAGTTTGTTTTGCCTGCTCTGACCACTCGGGAACGGCGAATTCTAGTCCCTGCAATTTCTGCGGGCTTTGTGCTGTTCGGGGCAGGGGCTGTTGTTAGTTACAAGTTTGTGTTGCCCATGACGCTGAAATGGTTCTGGGACTACGCTGCTTCCATGGGAATGGATCCAAAATGGCAGGCTCGTGATTATTATGGGTTTGTGACGCATCTCACGATCGCCTGTGGACTTCTCTGTGAATTGCCAGTGGGCGTTTTGGGTCTCGCAGCGTTGCGATTGGTTAGTTTTCCCTTTTTGTCCAAAACACGTCCCTATGCCATTACCGCGATTATGGTTCTTGTGGCGGTCATTTCGCCAACGCCTGATCCATTGACGTTTCTCGCTTTGGCTGCCCCAGTGATCGCGATTTACGAACTGTGTATTTGGCTGGTTTGGCTCATGGATCGCCGACGCGCCGCAGAGGATGCAGGCGAAATCCGCCCTCTGGATTAAGCAATTCCCCCCCGATGTTCTTGAGAAACAGATGCGGGTGAGCGCATCTGGGTCGAGCATCGGGCGGTTATTAGCGTGTGGCTGAACGCGACTGAGCGTGGCGCACAAACTGTCCAAGTTGTCGTTGTGCATCTACTGAAAGAGGGCCGGTTTTGGCAATCGACTGAACCGCTTGGAGGGCTTTGCTAGGTGCTGGGTCGGCTGGAACCTGAGACTGTAATTCGCGGAGGTTACCGATTAGCGCCGTGAACACATCCGGATGTTCACGTAGTTCACGGATGAGGCTTCCTGTGGAGGGTTTGGTGTCATCACTGATAAGCTCGAGGAAGGCTGATACTGTAGTGTCTAGCGGGGGACGTGTTAAGTCGATTGTGGTATCCGAGTGCG
This sequence comes from Verrucomicrobiota bacterium, assembly GCA_037133875.1. Taxonomy (GTDB): domain Bacteria; phylum Verrucomicrobiota; class Verrucomicrobiia; order Chthoniobacterales; family Chthoniobacteraceae; genus Chth-196. The sequence continues at coordinate 19,850 of JBAXNG010000035.1, forward strand.
TGGAGGAGCTGCTCGTGACTACTTGGCCGGGAAGCGTTTGGGGGAGGGGTTGTCCGTTGCCGACCCCGCCGTTGGTGGTGGGCGCTGGTGCCACGGGAATGACGCGGTTTCCATTCCGATCCAGTGGGGTGCCAGCCTGAGAAATGGGAAAGCCAGTGTTGGGATCGATGGCAGGGGTAGCGTTTGTGACGCTGTTGAACTCGGTGCGGGACTGATGGGTTTCTTTGGGACGAAAGGTGACCTTGACCGGGATATTGAGGAATTCGGTGTATGGGTTCGCTTTCGGTGCTTCTGGTCCGAGCACGGTTTTTTCTCCGGTGAGCAGTGCTTTTTGACGAGAAGCTTCGAGATCGGGGTTTTGCTGAGCTAGGCGTTTGAGGTCTACGGATTGCCAGGGGAGGGTGAATGGCGCGGGTTCTCCCGAGCGGACAAAAGTGACGCCCTCGGTGCTTACAACGGCTTGGTCTGGGATAGATAAAACGCCACCTTTTACGAGGGGAATGTTCCGAGCGGAGGCTGGCGAGCCTAGCAGTATAAGGGTGGAAAAAAATGTGAACTCAGCGAGACGAGCTAGTGGAATAAGAGGCTTCATCAGGGGGGAAGGTTGCCGCAAAATAAATGTTTAGCTTCTAGAAGCTGGCTGGCAACTAAGAGTCGAAGAGAGGGAAGGTGCAGCGCCGAAGTGCTGTATCCATTAATCCGTTAGCCCCATCTCGCGGCCGTTTTCCCGTTCTTTCAATTCCACGGGCGGGTTCTATTTCGGCCCAAATCAGGTCCGCTTTACACAACCCGCTCGGAGTATCACAATTCCGAGCATGGCTAGAAAATTACTGATGGGCGCTGGCGGATTACTCTTAATCCTGAACGCCGGCGCGTTTTTTTGTCCTGATCCACAGCTGAAGGCTGGGATCGAAATCGCTTCCTGCGTTCTTGGCCTGAGCGTGAGCGTTTTGGCTGCCAAAACCTCGGAGCAACCGACTTCAGTGCAACAGCCTCCGGTGAAGCAAAATGTCTCTGTTGCCCCGGAACCCGTTGTGATACCCGCACCTGTGCCGCCTCCTGCCCGCGCTGAAGCCGAGATCGTAGCCTTTTTGGCCCTGCTACAGGAACATGGCCGTCTTGTGGATTTTGTTCGTGAAGACGCCTCGACTGCCTCGGACGTACAACTGGGTGCCGCTGCCAGGGTGGTCCATTCAGGGTGCCGTAAGGTGCTCTCGGATTACTTTGAAATCACCCCGGTTCATTCTGGCAATGAAGGGGACACCATTGTTCTGGAAAATGGATACGACTCCGCCGCTCATCGCCTATTGGGTACGGTCTCGCAGCAACCTCCTTATAAGGGGAAACTGCTGCATCCCGGTTGGCTCGCCCGTTCGGTCACGCTGCCGAGGGTGACCGGCACGACTGAACAGCGTCCGTGGCCCGTGCTGGCACCTGCCGAGGTCGAAGTTTCCGGCTAACACAAAGGCCCGACGTTTTTCCTAAAATCTCAAGAAACTCTCCATTATGGCTGAATACTTTGGAATCGACCTGGGCACTAGTAACTGTGCGATTGCGAAAGTCGGCGATGACGGTCTCCCGGACATCGTTCCTTTGACCCAAGTTGTCACGGCTCACGGTCTCGGTGAGAAAACGCTTCTGCCGTCGTCAGTCTATATACCTTCCGAGGGCGAGTTTTCGGACGGCGGCCCGCAGTTGCCTTGGCGTAATGAGACGGGCAAATGGTTCGCAGGAACGTTTGCTCGCGAACGGGGTGCGCTACAACCGGACCGCTTGATCTCCTCCGCCAAAAGCTGGCTGTGTCATGCGCACGCAGACAGGCGTGGCCCAATTTTGCCGTGGGGAAGTGAAAGTGTGTCCGAAAAGTGGTCTCCGCTGGAGGTCTCACGACAACTCCTGGTGCATCTACTGGAGTCCGTGAAGTATTCCAGTCCGGCTGCGACACTCGACCCTGCGCATGTCGTGATAACTGTTCCGGCATCGTTTGATGAAGCGGCTCGGGGACTTACCCTGGAGGCAGCCAAATTGGCGGGTCTCGGGGAGGTCACGTTGTTGGAGGAGCCGCAAGCCGCTTTCTACGCGTGGTTGGAGAGCCACGAATCAGATTGGCGAAAGCAGGTCAGTGATGGGGATCTGATTCTCGTTTGTGATGTTGGCGGAGGGACTGCAGATTTCAGTTTGATCTCGGTGTCGGGGAAAGACGGGAACCTGGCACTGGAGCGAGTTGCTGTAGGCGAACATCTGCTGCTGGGTGGAGATAATATGGACCTCGCTCTGGCTCATGTCGTTTCTGAAAAGTTGGGCGCGACCGGAGTCACGTTGGACGCTTGGCAGTTTCTCTCCCTGATTCAAACGGTGCGCGATGGAAAAGAGACGCTCCTCTCGAATCCAAATCTGCTCGAGGTCACACTTGCCATACCGTCCAGGAGCAGGAAATTGCTCGCTGGGACGGTGAGCGCGACGCTCACGAAGGCGGAGGTTCAGGAGATCGTGGTGGATGGTTTCTTCCCTATCGTGGAACGCACCGCCTCGCCTCTGGCGCGTCGTCCGGGAGGTCTTCGCGAAGCTGGATTGCCTTATGCCGCCGATGCCGCGATCTCCAAACATCTCGCCCGTTTTTTGGCGAGGGCGCAGGCGGCTCGTGATTTATCATCAAATGAACCGGGCGGTATATTACTCCCCAATGCAGTTCTTTTTAATGGAGGCGTCTTTAATGCGCGTGCGCTGAAAGAGCGCGTACTTGAAATTTTGAGTCTTTGGTCCGGGAAAACTGCCCGGGAACTGGAGGGGGCGCAACCGGATCATGCTGTAGCGGTAGGGGCGGCTGTTTACGCTCGGTTACGACAAACGGGCAAAGGACTGCGGATCAAATCCGGGACTGCAAAAGCCTATTACATTGGCCTGGAGTCAAGTTCGTTGGCGGTTCCGGGGCGGCGTCCCGCGGTTAAAGCACTGTGTATTGCACCTCAAGGTATGGAGGAAGGGAGCCACCATGTGATCGCTGGCCAAGAGTTCTGCTTGTATACCGGCGAAGTCTCGGAGTTCCGGTTTTTTCAGTCCGACATTCGCGCCGCCGATCAAGCGGGTGAGGTCTTGTCTGATGCGTCGACGCTTGAAGAGTCCGCGAAGCTTGAAGGCGTCATCCCTCCGCCAGCGGGGCATTCTCCGGGAGAAGAGATTCCAGTTCGTATTGAGAGTCGAGTGAGTGAGCTCGGGAACTTGGAGATCTATTTTGTGCATCCACCCACTGGGGAAAAGTGGAAGTTGGAGTTTAACGTGCGAATGCAATAACCCTCCCATGGCCAGTTATCGTATCGGTATTGATCTCGGGACAACGAATTGTGCCCTTGCCTCGATTTCCGTTGCGGATGCGGGCGGCCAGACGACCGTTCTTGGAATTCCCCAACAAGAAACGGCGCACTCCAGTTTTGTTTCTCCTACGCTTCCGTCGTTTCTCTTTCTGTCTCCGGATGCGGGGGACAAGTCGTGGACCACGGGAAGATGGGCGAGAACCCGTGCGGGTGAAGTGCCGGGCAGAACAATTGCTTCTGCTAAATCTTGGATGGTTCACCACGCAGTGGACCGCCGCGGTCGGTTTCTTCCACTTGGTACGGCGGAAATCCCGCCGGAGGATCAACTGAGTCCCGTTGCTGCGCTAGCGTTGTTACTTCGAAAATTGGCCCACGCCTGGAATGAGGCCCACCCGGAAGCGCCCCTGATCAAGCAAGAGCTGGCGATTACGGTTCCAGCATCCTTCGATCCGGCGGCTCAACAACTCACACTGGAGGCCGCTAAGGAAGCGGGTTTTCCGGAAGAGACCTTGTTGCTCGAAGAACCGCAGGCTGCGTTTTATGCGTGGCTTGAAAAGAACCCGGAAGGAATAAGCGCTCTCCGTTCTGCGACGGGAACGTCTCACATCCTAGTGATCGATATCGGCGGGGGGACGACCGATTTTAGCCTGTTTGCGGTCGATTCGGAGAAGGATCATGGGTTGCCTCGATTACATCGTATCGCGGTCAGTGAACACCTTTTGCTCGGCGGCGATAATTTGGATTACGCGCTCGCGCACTTTCTGGAACAGCGGATGGTGCCGGAATCGCAATTGCCGGCGGGCACATTTGCGCAATTGCTGGCTCGGTGCCGCGAGATTAAAGAGGAGTGTCTGTCCAACGGGGGTGACCTTTCGAAGAGCTGGCCTGTGGCCGTAGCGAAGCCAGGTGCATCTCTGTTGTCCGGATCAATTCGTGCGGAGATTACGACGGCGGAAATTCACAAACTGCTTCTCGGCGGTTTCTTTCCACGTGTGAACTCCGGGGAGCGACCGCTCAAGGCGGTTGCTGGCCTTCGGGAAATGGGATTGCCGTATGCAAAAGAAGCCGCAATCACGAGGCATCTCGCTGGTTTTCTGCGAGGGCGCGGACTTGTGGATTATGTGTTGTTCAATGGCGGACTCACGAAGAGCCCGGCGATTCGGGAGATTTTTTTGGAGCACATTACGAGGTGGCAAGATGGCGCGGCACCCGGTGTGTTGGAAAACGTAGATCCCGATCTTGCCGTTGCGTGCGGTGCGGCTCGGTATCTTTTTTTAAAGGCTGCGGGTGATCCTTCGAAAATCGAGGCTGGTGCCTCACACTCTTACTATATCGACGTCGGAGGCGGACAATTAATGTGTGTGCTGCCGATGGGGACTCCGGCAGAGGTTCCTCAACTTGCGACTCGGAAAGGGTTAAAGGCGCTCATCGGAAAGCCTGCGACGTTTGCGTTGCTTCGGCACAATCGTCGACCGCAAGACGAGGCGGGTGTCGTGGTGCGACGCGACGACTCTGAGTTCACAGAGCTGCCATTTGTGGAGGCGGTGCTTAAACCGTCACAGGGTGCCAAACTACCCAAAGAATCGCATGTGAGGATCAAGGTTCGTGCGACGTTACGGGCTACGGGTTTACTGAAGGTGGAGCTGCTTTGTGATGAGCCAGCGCTACGTTGGGGAACACCTTGGCCGCTCGAATTTTCGTTACGTGGAAATGTGAGTCCATCGTCTGAATCCGCAGGCGATGCTTCTAGTTTAGCTCCGGAAACTGTGGAGCAAACCAAGACGGTGATGGCGGCGTTCCTGAATCGATCCGGGAAAGTGAATGAGAAGCTCACTGGCAATGCACTATTTGCTGCATGCGAAAAGAGCATGGGTTCACTCAAACACGAGTGGAGTGGGGGGATGGTGCGCGCTCTTTTCGACGTCTGGTTGAAGCTAAAGCCAAATACGTTTTCTTCTCCTGATGCCGAGGAATGTTGGTTTCAAGTTGCGGGGTATCTGCTTCGACCGGGATGTGGGATGTTTGGCGATTCGGAGCGGGTTGCAGCGATGGCTGAGCTGCTGAATGTTCCAAGCGAGAAGGCGTCTGGAGCCGTGAAGATTCAGCGTTGGATTTGCGCTCGGCGAATCGCATCCGGACTGGGCCAGGAAGAGAGCATCGCCATTTGGAATATGGCAGCGAAGGAATGGCGCGAGGGGCGAGTTCCCTCGGCGGAGATCGCTCTTTTGGCAGGGGCGCTTGAAGCTTTGCCGAGCGAGCTGCGGAGTGAATTGGCGCGACGGCTGACAAAGGCGATTTTGGCGAACCCCCAAAATGCGGCTCTTTGGAAGGGACTTGGGCGTCTGCTGTCACGGGTTCTTTTTCATGCTGGGCCGGAGCACGTACTTTCACCGGAGCTAGTCGTTGAGATCTGGGATCAGTTGGGTGCCTGCGATATTGCCGAGAGTATGCGGTCTGAGGTTGCGAACATGTGGCTGCGAGCGGCGAGACTTACGGGGCTGCGTCCGATTGATATTCCGAAGGGATGCCGACACGAGATCGGAATGCTGTTGCGTTCGTGGGGTATTGCTGGGGCGCGGTGTAATGGGTTGAGTGAGGTCGTGGCTGTGGTGAGTGGCGATCAGGTTGGGTTGTTAGGGGAGAGCCTGCCTGCTGGATTGAGTCTCGAATATTGAGGCTGACAGAAGAACACAACCGGTGTAACTGTGCTCAGGCACAAGAATCGAATCTTATATGGGCACAAGTATTGAATCTGCGTACACTCTGGCTCGCGAACGTTATGCCTCCATGGGTGTGAATACCGAGGCTGCTTTGCACGCGGTGACCCAGGTTCCTGTGTCGCTTCACTGTTGGCAGGGGGATGACGTCGGCGGGTTTGAGGCCCTTGCGAGCGACTTGGGTGGAGGCCTTGCAGTAACCGGAAACTATCCGGGTAAGGCGAGGAACGCGGATGAATTGCGGGCTGATCTCCAAAAAGCGTTGTTTCTGATTCCTGGAAAACATCGGCTCAATCTTCATGCCTGCTACGCTGAGCTTGGGGGACGAAAGGTGGAGCGAACGGACTATACCGTGGAGCATTTCCTGGACTGGATCGATTGGAGCAAAGCTCAGGGGCTAGGGCTGGATTTTAACCCGAGCTATTTCGCGCACAAATTAGCGGCGGATGGGTTCACACTTTCGCATCGCGATAATAGCGTGAGGAACTATTGGATCGAACACGGACGTGCTTGTCGCCGAATTGCAGCCGATGCGGGCCGGCAGCTTGGAAAAACGGTGCTCACGAACTTTTGGATTCCCGATGGGTACAAAGATTTACCTTACGACAGGAAGGCTCCGCGTGAACGTCTGGCAGCGGCACTCGATGAAATTTTCGCGGAACCAGTGGATCCCTTGCACAACGTGGATGCAGTCGAATCGAAGCTCTTCGGCATAGGCAGTGAGAGCTATGTCGTGGGATCCCATGAGTTCTATCTTGGGTACGCGATCAGTCGGAAAAAGTTGCTGTGCTTGGATGCAGGGCATTTTCATCCGACCGAATCGATTGCGGATAAGATTTCTTCGGTCCTGCAATTTGTCCCCGGGATTCTTTTACATGTTTCGCGGGGAGTCCGCTGGGACAGTGATCATGTGGTGATCTTGGATGATCCAACTCGTGCGATAATGGAGGAATTGGTGCGTGGTGACTTCCTGAGTCGCACGGCAATTGGGCTCGATTTTTTTGATGCGAGTATCAACCGAATTGCAGCCTGGGTGATCGGAACGAGGAATGCGATTAAGGCGCTGCTACTGGCGTTTCTTGAGCCTGCGGAGCAACTGATTTCTGCGGAGGAGTCAGGTGATTTCACAACGCGTTTGGCATTGTTGGAAGAGCTGAAGACGATGCCTTTTGGTGCGGTTTGGGACGAGTATTGTCGGCGCTCGGATACACCCGTTGGGATGGATTGGTTGACGGAAGTGAGTGCTTACGAAAAGGCAGTTTTGGCGCGACGGAGCTAGGAGCAGGGATCTCATACCTGTCGTGCAGCCGTTCTCCTGTTGTCACGTTCCGGAGCCGGCATTGGCGCCGTTCTCGGGAACGGTCTAGATACGGATCGGGTTTGGATCGCTCTGGGAGCCCTCTAGGCGAGATGAAAGACCTCGCGCAGCGTGACTGATTTCGGACTGTTATCGGGGTTGGTTGGCATGATGTCCTTCATGAAGGACCACCAATTCCGACAGGTCTCAGTGTCTGCAATTGCGGCCCATTGGCTTTCGTCTTCGACTTCCGCATAGGCAAAAAGTTGGTGGGTTTCAGGGTGTAGAAAAATGGAGTAGTTGTGCACACCGTGTTTTTTCAGAACGGCTTCAAGGTCGGGCCAAAGGGCAGCGTGGCGTCGTTGATACTCCTCGTGGTGCATGGGGTGCACTTCCATGACGAATGCTTTACGGATCATAAGGGCGATTCTGTTCTCGGCGTACGTTGAGGTTTGGCCGGTTTCACTGCGGCTCTTACGGTACCTTGATCTTGAGTTCGGCGCCGTAGAGCATTGTGCGGTCATTGTCTTTGGCCGCCCATTTCTCGAGTACGTTGACGTCTTTGGCTGCGATTCCTTCGAGAAGCGACTTGCCGTTTACAGTAACCTTGATGGGTTTACTGAAGTTGACGACTTCGGGTGAAAGCAGAAGGGTGAACTCCTGGACGCCTCGGGTCCGGACTTCAAACGTGTTTCCTTTTCTGACGGCGTCGACTCTTCCCGAAGGCAGGGCACGGGGAAAGACATTGGTGGGGGTCATTGCACCGGGGTTGATGCAATTGATGTCATCCAGGGGCACATCGGATTCACGTTTTCCGAGTTGATCAATCACGACCCATCGAAAGCGATTGTATCGATCGGTTCTTTCCGTTTCCCATGAAACCTCGGCTGGATGCGCGACCCTCGGGTGCGCCGCCAGGAATGCCTCGTAGCCAGGGCGTTCTTCCGGCCACCAGTCGACGTTGTGTTCTCCGGTTGGCCGGACGTGCCATTCCAGAGAGACTCCGGCGCGTTTGATCATCGTCATGAACCCTTCCATTCCCGCCGCGGGATACAGCGGGTCACGTCCACCGTTAACCGCAAAAATGGGGCTGTTAACGAGGTTTCCGGGATAGAATTGGCCATCGGCTTTGGTTCTGGGGCTGGCGATGACGAGGGGGTGACCGTTGAGTGGCAGGCAGGCCGACCACAAAGTGGCTTCGCGCATAGCGAGGAAATAAACGCCCGAGCCACCATCGGAAACACCGGTAACGTAGATCCGGGACTCGTCGATATTGTAGTCGCGTTTGACCTGGTTGATGAGTTTCAGGATGTTGTCGACCTGAGTCGGGTGCCACCAAGCGAATCCATCGTAGCCACGCGGATGCAGCACAATTTCGTTACCTGCTGGGGTGCGATTGCCGAGTGGGCGGGCGGCGGGTTCGCCTGGTCCGGGTGGTTTACGTTCGACGCCTCCGTGTAAACTGATCCGAAGGGGGATGGGTTTGGTTGGATTGTATTTCACCGGAACCTCGAGGGCATTATCCAACGTGACATCACCCTCCCGTGTGGGCATCGGAATCAAGCCGGTCGGTTGTTTTTGGTAGGTATGCCCGGCCTTTAGTTTTGCGTAGGTTTGGTCGAACGATTTGGTTTGGGCAGAGGCCACGAGTGGCGTTGCGCAGGCAGTCACCAGAAGAATGAAGGATCGCATGGGGGAGTTGGAGGGCTTCCCGATATACCCACAAAACGCTCCAAGCCCCAGCTTGGATTTGTACACACCTGCCTTGGACAACTGAACTATTCGCGAAACCTCAGGGGGCAGCCGGGGTTCCCTGCTTTTGCTAAACCATCTTGCTTACGACCCCGGATTTTCGGCGTCAAAATGAGGTGAAACGCTGTGTATCAGGATGTGTGCTGCACGTTTTGGGGGCAGGTTGCGGGTGAAGGTTAATGGACCACACTCGTAAATGGTTGGCTTGTGTGAGATCTGCGTGATGGCTATTGGAGATGGATGCGATTTCTGCCGCTCCTTTGTCTCGCCGTGGCGCCACTGATACAGGCTGCGGAAGATTTCGATGTGTTGGTGTACGGAGCGACGCCGGCGGGCATAGCGGCAGCCTTGGCTGCGGGACGAGACGGAGAACGGGTGCTGCTTGTGGAGCCTGGATCGTGGATCGGTGGGGTGGTTACAAATGGGCTCTCGCACGCAGATTTCAGAACGTTTGAATCGTTAACCGGAACGTACGGGGAGTTCGCAAAACGAGTCCTGGCCCATTATCGATCGCAATACGGAGCCGATTCCGAGCAGGTGAAAGATTCGAGTCGGGGGACGAATGCTGAGCCGAAGGTGAATCTTGCGGTTTATGAGAAGATGTTGGCGGAGGTCCCGTCCATTCAGGTGAAAACGGAATGGGCGTTGGATGAACTGAAGTGCAGTTTTGAGGGAGAACGCGACCTTGCAAAACAAGTGCGCGCCGTCGAGATCGCGTTGTTTTATGACACCAAAGGGCGACGAACACCTGTCAGCGCCAAGGTGTTTATCGACGCCACTTATGAAGGCGATTTGATGGCGGCTGCGGGTGCGGCTTATCGAGTGGGGCGCGAGGGACGTGCGGAGTTTGGTGAATCTGCGGCGCCTGATGTTCCGGACAATGAGCTACAGGCGTACAATTTTCGGATGACGATGACGGCTGATCCTTCAAATCGCTCGTTTCCACGGGCGCCGAAGGGATATGTGGCTGAGGATTTTTATCCGGTTATCCCGTTGTTGATGACGGGAAAAATCACGGGTGTCTTTGGGACGAATAAGACGGAGATCTTTAAGGCTCAAATTCCGCGGCTGCCAAATGGGAAATTTGATGTGAATGACATGTCGAATGGGGTGCTGCGTTTGTCGATGCCCGGAGAAAACTTGGAGTGGCCAGACGGCGTTGCAGGAAAATCGGTTCGGGAGGGCAGTCACTCAGATACAGGTGTGGCGCCTTACCATAGACTCGGGGTGACGCTTCCCAGGCAACGAGCGTTACAGGCGCATAAACTCTGGAACGTGGGGTTGCTCTACTTTTTGCAGAATGATATTTCGGTTCCGGAAAGGTTTCGGAAAGAAGCGCGTGAATGGGGATTTCCAAAGGATGAATTTTTGGAAAATGGGCATTTTCCGGAACAGTTGTATGTGCGGGAAGCACGTCGGATGGAGGGGCGTTTTGTTTTCACTCAAAACGAGACGATGAACGCTAAAGACGATGCGCGCGCGGTTTGGTTGAGTGACTCGGTGGCCATTGGGGACTACGGCCCGAATTGCCACGGTACGGGTCATGAAGGCTCACGGTTTGGCGGTAAACATAGCGGCGAAATTTATTTACCGTGTGCTCCCTATCAAATCCCGTACGGGGTTCTGGTTCCCAATAATGTGGAGAATCTACTCGTGCCCGGTGCCCTGAGTGCATCGCATGTGGGGTTCTGCGCGTTGCGTTACGAGCCTGTATGGATGTCCCTCGGAGAGGCTGCCGGACACGCTGCGCATTTGGCGAATTCGGCGAGAACTAGTGTACAAAGGGTGAAGGTGCCGGTCTTGCAATCACGCCTTCATGAGACGGGCTCGGCGACGGTATATTTTTCGGACGTTGCTCCCGGCGATACCGACTTTGCGTTGGTGCAATGGTGGGGAAGCCTCGGTGGATTCCACGGAATTGAGGCGTCTCGCGCGACGCCTGGCGAGCGGGGAAACCATATCGTAGGCCAATATTTCGAAGCGTTTCCCGGACATGCGGCGGATTTATCCCGCGTATTGGATGAACGATTAGCTCAGAGGTGGGCAACAATCGCGACGACGCTCGGAATAGATCCGACCGTCATCCCAGTTCGCGATGGCAACCTGACACGAGGCGAATGGTTGCGAAAGGTCCGGAGATGTGTGAAGTCGTAAGATCGAATCGCGGCCGCTGAGTAGGCGAGCGACGCTACCCAGCGGGGTTAGAATGGTACGAGTCTAGTGGAGGATGAAGGGCTAGAGTGGACGGATTTTGATGTTCTTAAACCAGACTTGGTTTCCATGGTCCTGAAGGCAGATGTGACCCTTTGGAGATTTTCCAAAACCAGGGAACTGCGCGAACTTCGTTTTTGCGACTTTTTCATCCCAGTCGGTCGAACCGATTTCGTATTCGACGTATTTGACGCCGTTCATCCAGTGCTGACATTTTCCGTTTTGGGTGATGAACCGGAAGTGGTTCCATTCTCCAACGGGTTTAGTGGCATCGACTGAGGCAGGGTAGAGTGCGTACATCCAGCCGGCCTTATTCGGGTCGTGTCCGCCGACATTGTCGAGGATCTGGATTTCAGGGCCGGTTTTCCACGGGGTGTTTTCGGTTTCCTGAACACGGAACATGATGCCGCTGTTTCCGCCTGGTGAGATTTTCCATTCGATGGAGAGTTCGAAGTTTTCGAACTGTTCTTTGGAGATGATGTCGCCGCCGCCGTTTTCGCGGAACAAGGCTCCGTCTGCGACGACCCAACCGGCGGGAATGGTTTCCTTCTTAAATCCACGCCAGAGTTGGGAGGCGTCCTTTCCGTCGAAGAGAAGTTTCCAGCCGGAAGATTGTTCTTCGGTGGTGAGTGTGTTGTCGGAAGCGAATGCTGCCGTGGCAACGATGGCAAGAGTGGTTGGGATAAGGAAACGTTTCATTAAGTGGGAGAAGGGGTAATTGAGTGAAATCTGTCTAGAGAACCCGGGATCGGCAGATGACTTTGGGTTTATTTTTTCAGTATCTCGATTAACATTCCCTCCGAAGAATCCTCCCATCAGAAATGAAAACGTTTTTAAAAGCTCTGCCTTTATTTGCCTGTTTGTGTGTGCCCTATGTTCAGGCTGCCGATGCCGGAAAAGGAAAGGTGATTGATGCATTTAACACTCTCGATGCGAAGACGGTAAAGGTGCAGGATCTTAAGGCGAAAATAGTGTCCAGTCCGGATCCAGCCCACAATAAGGCTCTTGAGATGGTCATCGATTTCGCGAAGCCGGGAAGTTATCCGCGTGTTATTAAGTCGATTCCACCGGGAACTATTGATCCGAAGAAATATTCCGGTGTTCGTTTCTCGTTTAAGAGCGATACCGAGACGAAGATGGCTATTTCGCTACGAGTCGGTGTAGTAGGTCCAGACGGAAGAAACCCCGCTTATGCTGTGAATGTGGAAGGGAAACCGACCTGGAACGAGATCACGATCCCTTTTGATAAATTCAAATCGTTTGAGCAAAAGACTTGGAAAGACGGGGCCCAAAAAGTTTTCCCAGGCGGTGAATCGATACGCCCTGAAGAATTTGCACAGATCAAAGAGATCCACATGGTCTTCTCAATTGAAAACCGGGGAAATGCTGCAACGAGCCAGTTTTTAGTGGATGGGCTGGAGCTGGTTCCTAATCCGTAAGATCGAGAGGGATCTTGCCAGTTCTGCTGGCTGACTGGGAACTTCTGCGCAAATGGTGTGTGACGGTTTTCGATTTCGAGATCGTCACTTTTTCGTTTTAGAGCGGAGTCTACAGCTTAGGGGGCCTGTTGGGTTACAGGCTGATTTGGCTGAGGCTTCGCTGGTTCACCACGCTTTGAATGTGGAGCGCGAATTCTCGGTGTTTAGCGCATAGTTTCAGGAAAGACCCGCGTTCAATGCGACTGAGTTGAACTGGTGTAATAGCGCGAATGGTGGCGTTGCGTTTTTCCTGAGTGAGTAGAGCCATTTCCCCAAAGAAACCGCCGGCGTCGATGGTAGCAATCCGCTGCTGGTTTACTATGACTTCCACGGATCCGGTCGATAAGAAGTACATACAGTCTCCATGTTCGCCCTGGGTGATAATGGTCTGACTTTCGTTATAGTGTTCCGTTGTGGTGGCTGTGGTGAGCTCGGTAAGCAATTCACTGGATGCGCTGTCTAGGAACGAAGTTTTGGGTTGAGTTGCATTCCACGGATGTAGGTTCGTGTTTTTGGGGCTTTGGAGTGTTTGGAAAGTGCTCATTAGGAGGTGGGTTACGAAAGCTTTCGTTCGTAGGCCTAACTATAACGAATGGATTACATGTGTCGTGCTCGGTGGTAGCGCGATACGGGCGCGTACAGTCGTCAGCGTATCGCGGTATTCGTGCGAACGACGAAAGGGAGTGGGGCTGATAGCCTGACCATGTGTTCTGGTTCGCAATCCGTTTGGTTGGGGGAGCGCTGCGCTGGGGAATACGAGAAACCTTATGATGAAACTATTTCGGATATGAAATTCCTGATTGTGGATGATTTTCTTCCTGTGCGCCGGATTATTAGCAGACTAATTCAGGAGATTGGCGAAAACGAATCAGTGGAGGCGGAGAATGGGATTGCGGCATTACGGAAACTAAGGGCTGGGAATTTTGATTTTGTAATTACGGATATTGAAATGCCGGAAATGAATGGCATAGAGCTGTTGGCAGCTATAAAATCAGACCCATTGTTGAGGCAAATACCGGTCTTGCTTGTGAGCGGCGCTTCCGGGATAAAGGCAAAGATGGCTTATGTGGATGCGGGTGCTGACGGTTATTTGAGTAAGCCGTTCAAGGCAGCGACGCTTCGAAATATAGTGAATCGGATTGTGGGTGGTGGTTTCGGTGGGTGAGCAGGGATGTAAGTAGTTTTTCAAAAAAGGGGTTCCTTCTTTAGGAGCCATGGAGAATAGAATGCTTGGGGAACCCATTATTCTTTCTGGTGGTATTTTCGCCTAAGATAGGCGCATGGATCATTCTATTGTCTGCTCCTGTGGTATCTCTGTTTGGCGTGGCATTTGAAATGCTTTAGCAATGGGGTGATATTGCGCTTGGCGACATAGAGTTGCGAGGTGCGTGACTTACTTTGCGGTCCATCCCAGATACTTCTAAACACGCCTCACAAGGACGTGTGAGGTTAATGCTTCCCTATAAGCGACATAGGGAGAGGGTGGGCTTTGCCGGAATTAAACCTGGAATTTCAAAGTCCAGACTAGCCGTTGCCGGAGGAAAGAAACGCCGCCGCTTAAGGGGGCGGATTATTGCCGCAAGAGGACTCGGGTTTCTTATTCCCGAGGATCATTGGGCTCAGGATTTCGTAAATGCGGAAACATTAACGGAAGGGTTTCGGTGTTATCCTAGACTTAATCAATGGTTGGTTTGTTTAATGTTGATTGTTTTGGTTGTTTCAGATGCCTCGTTATATGCGGCGTCCCTTTACTGGGATGTCAATGGGACAAGCACGGGGGCCACAAGTAGTGGAATTGCGACGGGGACTTGGTTAACAGGGGGCGGATCATGGAATACGGATTCGAGCGGCTTAAATGGCGGGACGTTTAACCTCAGTACGACAGCGGCGGATGATCTGTTTTTCTCGGCGGGTACCAATGCGACGGGCAGCAGTACGATCACGATTTCGGGCGGGGTTTCGGCAAACAGCCTGACGTTTAACTACGGTACAATCAGTTTGTCTGGCACTGCCTCGCCGGTTTTGACCTTGGGCCCAGGAGGCATGACGACGAATAGCACAGTGGCAGGTACGGTGTCGTTTGGTTCGACGATGGCGAGTCTGGTGCTTTCGGGAAGTCAGAGTTGGCAGAACAATAGTGGCTCTCCTTTTTCCACAAGTAGCAGTACGGCGATTGTGGGAAATGCCACGGCTGGAAATGCCTATGTCTTAACATTGAGCGGAACGGGTAGTGGAGGGCAGACGTTATCCGGGGTGATCGGAAACGGGAGCGGTGGCGGGGCGTTAGGACTATTGGTGAACGGTAGTGGTGTCGTGACGATCGCCGGATCGGCGAACACTTTTACTGGAGGCGTCAACGTAACTGCGGGTACTCTGAGTATCAGTAGTTCTGGTGCTTTGGGAACCGCGCCAGGAACACCGACCGCGGGGCTTGTGGTTCTGAATGGAGGAACGTTGCAGTCGACGAGTTCACTCACGATCAACTCGAATCAGGGCATTGCGTTAGGGCCGGTTACGGGAAGTGGAACAGGAGCGTTTGATGTTTCGAGTGGCACCACACTGACGTATGGAGGGACACTTGCGGACAACGGGGGAAGCGGGGCACTTCTGAAGCTTAGTACAGGCCATTTATTGTTAACGGGAACGAGCACGTATACGGGGACCACGACGGTAAGTAGTGGCTATCTGGATCTGAAGACTCGGACTTCGTTGTATAATGCGAACACAGCGAGTTGGACTGCTGCGAACCTGATTGTGTCGAGTGGTGCCTATGTGAAGTTTAATGTGGGAGGTAGCGGTGAGTTTACTTCGGCGGATTTGGACCAGTTATTGGGGTTGGGATCTGCGACGGGCGGTTTTAAGAGCGGTTCGTTTGTGGAGTTAGATGCTACGAATGCGACGGGATCGGCTTTTACTTATGCCAGCAACATTACAAATCCCAATGGGGGTGCGAATACCTTGGGGGTCGAGATCCGGGGAGGAACGGTGACGTTATCGGGAAGTAATAGTTACACGGGTGTGACGTCGCTTTATACGACGCTTGGATTAGGAAGTGCGAATACGTTGGGCGGTGGTGGAAATATTGATTTCGTCGGAGGAACCCTGCAGTTCAGTGCCTCGAATACGACTGACTATGCGACTCGCTTCCGGAATAGTGCGTCTCGTATCAGGATTGATACCAATGGCCAGAATGTGGTTTTTGCTGGAACGATAGATTCCACGAATACGGGCGGGTTGCAGAAATTTGGCACCGGTAACCTGACGTTAAGCGGCAGTAATACGTTTACTGGGACCGTGTATGTTGGAGAACAAGGTTCTAGTGTGGCGTCTGGTTCGTTAGTGTTAACCAATAGCAATGCTTTGGGGACCAGTAAAACGGTTGTTATTGCAAACCAATCTGCAGGGGCGCTGGTTTTCGATGGATCGGGTGGAAGCGTTGTATTGCCAACGAGCGTAGCGGTTCAAACCAGTGGTGGTCCCTCGCTGATAAACCTCGCGGGAAACAATGTCATTACAGGCGCTGTAACTCTAACTTCTGGGAATGGGGGATCTACCTGGCAATCGAATGCAGGGACCCTGACGATTTCCGGCGCAATCGCTCCAGATACAACCAATCGTACATTAACCATACAAGGAGCTGGAGGCGGAGAAATATCTGGTGTGATTTCAGAGGCGTATACATTTCAACTGCCCGTGACTAAAGGAGGCAATGGTGTATGGCGTTTAAGCGGAGCAAATACTTATTCAGGTATTACAACGGTGAATACGGGGACTTTGCGTGTCGGGAATGTCAAAGCTTTGGGTATAGGCGGATTTTCCATAGGCACCGGTTATACGACGGTGGCTAGTGGAGCGGTTTTGGATCTGGATGGAACAACCGGAATCAGTGAGCCGCTTCAATTAATTGGAACGGGTATTAGTTCCGGGGGGGCGTTGATAAACTCCAATACCAGTAGTACGGCGACTTTGGTGGCGGGTATCGCAGACAGCACCATTACCAGCGGGGGAACTTACACAAGTGTTCCCACATTAACTGCCGGTACGGGAGCTGCAACAGCTACGGCCGGCATGGGGGTGACTTTGACCGGAGCCACTTTGAGTTCGGGGACCGGTTACACTAGCGCTCCGACTGTTTCGGTCACTGGCGGAGGAAGTCCGAATCAGGCCGCTGTCATTACTGCCACTGCTTCGGGTGGAACCCTTTCTTTTACAGTCACCAAGGCGGGGGCAGGGTATACATCGATCCCGACGGTGACGATCAGTGGAGGGGGCGGAAGTGGAGGGACGTTGTCACTGGGCTATTTGGCGATCAGTGCGGTGAAGGTTACGTCAGCTTCCAGTGGTTACACTGCGGATTCGACTTGGGATGCGAGTGGAGGTGGCGGAAGTGGAGCCTCGATTACTGCGAATAGAGCGACTGTTACTTTGACTGGAAATACCAGCATCGGGGGTGCGGGTAATATGGCGATTGCTCCGGATATTTCTGGGGCTTTTACACTGACGAAAGTGGGGGCAGGTACTGTGACTTTGTCAGGGAGTAACTCTTTTACAGGAGCGTTAAGTGTACAGGCTGGAACGCTTGCTATAGGGACGATTAACGATTCCGGTACCAATGGGGTTTTAGGAAATAGCTCAAATGCGGTTTCTTTGGGGAATACGGGCGGAGTTGTTGGGACGCTGGAATACACCGGCACTTCTGCGAATAGTACAAAGACGTTTAGCTTGGCCACGAGTGGGACGGGGGCATTTCAGGTCGATAGTTCCAGTGTGGTTCTTACGATCTCGGGTATTATTAGCGGAAGTGGTAAGCTCAACAAAACAGGTGCTGGGTTGTTATTGCTGACTGGAGTGAATACCTATTCGGGATCGACGACTATTAGTGCGGGTAGATTGACGATTGGTGCGGATTCGGGGTTGGGCGCGGCCCCTGGTTCAGCGACTACTGGCAGTCTTGTTCTGATTAACGGCGGTACGCTAGGGACATCGGCGGGTTTTACGTTGAACTCGAATCGCGGTATTGCGCTGGGCACTGGTACGATTCGGACGACAGGAGGGAATTTGAACTATAGCGGCATTATCGCGGATCAATCGGGACCTGGGACTCTCACCATTACCGGAGATAGCAGTGCAGTATGGGTTCCCGGTGGGGCATCGACGTATTCCGGTGGGACCGTTTTGGAGGCAACGGGATATTTGGTGCCGACGGCTAACTCGAGTGGTTCGCCCGGCAGCTTGACGTCCGGTCCCCTCGGAACTGGGACGCTGACAATTGCAGGCGGAAGTCTCCGCTCGACGACGGGCGGGGCAAAAACGATCGGAAACGCACTTCTGCTTACTGGAGATTTTGTGGTTCCGACGGTGGCTAGTGAGACGACTTTAACCTTGAGCGGAACAACTACTCTGGCGGGAAACCGAAATGTTTATATCGGAACGGGAGCGACGGTGACGACGAGCTCAGTGATTTTTTCAGGGAACATCGGTGATGGCGGTTCGGGTTATTCGTTGACCAAATCAGGGTCAGGAATCTTAACGCTGAGTGGCACTAATACTTTCACCGGCGGGCTGACGATTAGCGCTGGAACCGTGAGTTTGGGAGGAACTGCAGCGCTTAATGTAACGGCGCCGAATATTGTAACTTTTGGTGCGAGCGCTTCCGCTGGAACGGAACTTAAGTTGGCGGGGAATAGTGTGGCGGTTGGTGGACTGGTTTCGAATGCGACACCGGGGACTCCGGTGGTGGAAAATGCGAATGCAAGTGCGGCAACTCTGACGGTGAATGGCTCTGGGAGCAGCACTTTTGCGGGTATGATTCAGGATGGCGGCGGCGGGGGGGCTTTGAGTCTGATCAAGAGTGGCACTGGGACTCAGATTTTAACTGGAGTGAATACCTTCACTGGGGCAGTGACTGTGACGGCGGGAACCCTAGGGGTAAACGCTGTCAGCAATGCGAGTGTTTCGGATGGGGCGCTGGGTACGAGTGCTACTGGGGTGACTTTGGGGAGTACGGGGGGGGTGACTGGTACACTTGAGTACACTGGGGTTACAGCTAGTAGTAACAAGCCGTTCACCCTTGCGACCGGCGGCACTGGGGGATTCCAAATCGATTCCCAAACCTCGAACCTCACGCTTTCGGGGATTGTGAGTGGGGCTGGGGCGTTGGTTAAAACGGGGTCTGGTATTCTGACCTTGTCGGGGGTGAACACATTTAGCGGTTCTTTAAATGTCTCCTTGGGCAAACTTGCAGTGGCTTCCGTTAATAATGTGAGCACGCCTGGGGCGCTTGGAAATAGCGCTACAGAGGTGACCCTTGGTAGTAGCGGATCTATTGGGACGTTGGAGTATACGGGGGCTACTGCGAGTAGCACGAAACCATTTACCTTGCTGACGTCCGGAACGGGTGAGTTTCAAATTGATACGGCGAGTACGGTTCTTACGTTGTCAGGGGCAATATCCGGTAGTGGAGCGCTTATTAAGTCGGGGCCTGGTACCTTAAAACTTAGTGGAGCGGTCGGGCATTTGGGGACAACCACATTAAGTGGAGGGCTTCTTTGGATAACGGGAACGTTCCCGAGTAATACACCGCTTGTTTATAATGGCGGGACCATCTTGTTTGATCCGAGCGGGACTTTTTCTCAAAGCCTCGGAGCCCTTAATTTACTAGTGGGCGATACCACGGCCCAGTCGAATAGAACATCAGGCAACGTATCGTTAACCTATAGTTCATTAACCCGAGCGACGGGAGCTACGGGTAATTTTGTGATTTCGGGTGGCGCGAATGGCACAACGAATTCGATTAACATTACGGCTCAAGCAGGTGGGTTTATCGATCAGGGATCCTTTTTTGGAGGGAAAGATTATGCGTTTATGAACGCGACCGGTACTTATGTACGGGCGCCGATTTATGGTACGGACGCAAATTTCACAACAGTCGCAGGAGGTTCCTCTCTTACCAGTAACGCATCGGTCCATTACAATATTACGGCGCCTATTACAGCGCAGACAACGGGATCTCTTTACACGCTTAGGATGGTTAATGCTACGGCAGCGAATAACGCGTTAACGATTGGTTCTGGAAATACGCTCTCGGTGGCAGGGATCTTAAAAGGAGGGACAAATAGTGGGAGTGTTTCTGGCGGGACTTTGCAGGCATTGACGTCGGGCGGAGAGATTGTGTTCCGAAGCGATGTCCTTGGGGATACCCTCACTGTATCGTCTGTTATCCAGAATAATAGCACTGCCAGTTCCATTACTAAATCGGGTAGCGGAGTGCTGACTTTGTCCGGAGCGAATACTTATACCGGGTCTACTTATGTTGCCGGGGGGACTTTACTCATTAGTAGTGAGGGGAATCTGGGGACGGTTCCGGCATCGGTAACGCCGGCAAATATCGTGTTGGGGGGAGGAGTGCTTGCCGCATCAACGGCAGTGACCTTGAGTGCAAATCGCGGTATTGCGCTAGCGATGGATAGTGGGCTACGTGCGGATGCTGGCAATTTTTGGCTCACAGGGGTCATTGCCGATTCTGGCATATTGCGTTCGCTGACGGTGCTGCCTGGAGCCGGAACGATGGTGTTTGAGGGGGCGTCTACGTATACCGGAGGGACGACCCTATCGGCGAGTTCAGCGACGGTAATACGGGCGAGTACGGTGGGAAGTCCTGGTAGTCTCACTTCTGGGCCTTTTGGCGTCGGAATTCTTACTTTGGCGGGAGGCAGCCTGCGCTCGACGACATCGTCCGGACAAACCCTTGGGAATTCTGTTACGGTTTCTGGGGATACGACGTTTTATACGACAGCATCGGAGCAGACATTAACACTCTCCGGGCCGGTTACATTAACCGGCAATCGGGTTTTCACAAACGACGTTGGGAGTACCGATAATTCACAGTCGCTGACTATCTCTGGAGCTATCGGAGATAGTGGATCAGGGTATGGTTTAACGATAGCGGGAAGTGGACGGATGCTGCTGGCGGGTAGTAATACGTTTACAGGCGGGCTTACGATTAATTCCGGTACAGTAAGACTCTTAAATAGTTCGGCATTAAATTCAGTGAGTCCAAATAGTGTGACGTTCGGGGCGAGTGCTCCTTCTGGAACTAAATTGGCTTTGTACGGCAATAGTGTGACGGTTTCGTCGCTGTCGACTAATGCGACACCGGGCAGTCCCATGTTGGAAAATGGGAGTTCGGTGGTTGCCACTGTGACGGTGAGTAGTGCATCGAGTTCTACTTACGCGGGAGCCATACAGGACGGGACCGGTGGCGGATCCTTAGGGTTAACAAAATCGGGGGTTGGCACATTTACTTTAGCGGGAAGTAATAGTTATACGGGCCTTACAACGGTGAGTGCCGGAACGTTGAATTTGGGAAGTGTGTATGCGTTGGGGGGGGGAGGGAGCTTAACGTTGGTGGGTGGTACTATTCAATTGGGAGTCAGTGGTGGCACTTATGCGTCAGAGATTGTGAACAGCACGTCGCTGATGACGTTTGATAGTAACTCGCAGTCGGCCCTGTTTTCGGGAACCATTGGGGCGAGTAATACCGGTGGGTTAACGAAAGTGGGTGCTGGGACAATTACGTTGTCGGGAAGTAATGCGTATACGGGAACAACAGCGATAAATCAAGGGACCCTAGCGATCATTACAACGCCGGCGGCGAGTACGTCAGGTTTAAATTTTGGTAGCAGTGGTTCGATTACGACCGTGGGAAGGTTGGATCTCTCGAATGCGAGCGCTACATACGGTTCGTTGACCATCCAGACGGCATCGACATCTACGAATGCGATAACAATCGGAGCGGGGCAGACCCTTACCATTAACGGCAATGTGAGTGTTGGTAATCAGGTTACTAGCGGTACGAGTACGCTGGTCACGATTGCAGGTGGGGGATCTTTGGTTGTAACAAATGCAGCGGGAACATTTACCGCCGGAAAAGGGTCTGGGGTAACAAATGAGTGGATAAAGTCTACGACGGACTTATCCGGGTTGTCTTCGTTTACAGCTACACTTACGGGTGGGGCGTTTGTATTGGCGTCCAACAGCGATAACGGTGGTCAGGGTAATGCGGTGAGTAGCATTTACCTCAGTGATACTGCTAATTCAATTACGGCTTCTTCGTTGTCGATTGGAAACAGTAATGCCGGTGCAACTCAGATTATGCGTTTGGGAGCGGGAATAAACGTGTTTAATGTAGATACAATAAACTTCGGTAACAATGTGCGTGATGCGGGATCTCTTGCTTTTGGAAACAACACGACCGGGACTTTAGTGATTCGGGATGCTGCGGGTACTGGAGCCGCTACATTTAACATGGGAATAGGCACTTCGATAAGCACGGGTTATACGGCAGATAATACGTTGGATGTCCGTGGGCATTCGGCGGACATTCGATTGGGGGTCGTATCGATTGGGACTCAGTCGCAGCGTAGTGGGGCGCTCAGTAATGCATTTTCGTTTGATACTGGAACGCTCAGCATGACTAGCCTTACGATGTCTACGCGCACAACGGTGAGTGCATCGAATAAGCTGACTAATAGCACGATGAACCTGGGGGGAGGGACCGTGACTATTACAAATGGTATTCTTCAAATGGGCTCCGTTGCTAGTACGGGAGGTGGAAATACAGGGATTACCGCTAATGGGACACTGAACGTCAGCGGCGGCAGTGTGAGTATTGGCGCGACGAGTGGGACAGCTATCCTGATGGGGAGCGCGAATACGGGAAATATTGCAAGTGGTACCCTCAATATTACAGGAGGTACTGTAACCTTAGGGGGTGCGATTGTGAGAGGCGGTGGGGCTGGAACTACGTTGGCAAATGTAATCTTAAACGGAGGCAGTCTTGATATGACCTCCGGCATATACGCACCTATTGGGGATGCGACAAACTCGGTAACGCTGAATGGAAGTTCGGGATTTTTGATGAATGTCGGAACTATTAACGGTACGGGAGGCCTTACGAAAGTGTCCTCCGGTACGTTAACTCTAGCCGGTTCGAATAACTACACTGGCGTCACGGTTATCCAGACTGGGACGCTGGCGTTGGGTAGTAGTGCGGCGTTATCGGGCGGCGGAAGTATTCAGTTTAGCGGCGGAACCTTGAAGTTGGCTGCGGATGGCGCGACCTACTCCAATATGATCGCGAATAGTGGAACCTCCGTGATTCGCCTGGATAGCGGAGGTGTGGACGGAACTTTCTCGGGAAACCTCGTAGCCTCCAATAGCGCGGGATTAACCAAGAGCGGATATGGGCGTGCCACGTTATCGGGTAGTAATAGTTACACTGGCGTCACAACGCTGAGCACGGGTACATTGGGATTGGGAAGTGCGAACGCGTTGGGTGGTGGCGGGAACATTACGTTTGCGGGTGGTACACTCCAATTTGGCGTGAGTAATACGACCGATTACGCGTCTAGGATTGTGAGTAGCACGGCGGGTGCAATCGCTATTGATACAAACGGGCAGAACGTTAATTTCGTTAATAACCTGATCAATACGAACACAGGTGGCCTTGGTAAGTATGGAGCAGGGCGCTTGTTGTTGTCGGGAAGCAATGGTTACACTGGAGTGACAACGATTGTAGCCGGGACCCTCGCGCTGGGGAGTGCGAACGCCCTGGGAGGTGGCGGAAGTGTGACGTTCGGAGGAGGTACGTTGCAGTTTACTTCCAGTAATACGATAGATTATTCAGCGAGGATTACAAACAGTGGGAGTCAAATTGCCGTCGATACAAACGCTCAAGGCGTCACATTTGCTGGTAGTCTCGTATCCTCAAACAGTGGTGGATTAACGAAGCTGGGCGCTGGTACATTGATGTTATCTGGTAGTAATAGTTATACTGGCGTAACAACTGTGAACGCAGGAACGTTGGCGTTAGGAAGCAGCAATGCACTGGCTGGAGGGGGAAGCTTAACGTTTGGGGGCGGGACTCTGCAGTTAGGGACTAGTGGCGCGACGTTCACGAACGCAATTACGGGAAGTGGTGTTTCAGTCATCTTGCTGGATAGTGCTGCGAATAACGGCACCTTGAGCGGGAACATTTACGCGAATAATACGGGCGGCTTAACGAAGCTTGGTGCTGGTGTTTTAACCCTGAGTGGCAGTAACGGGTTTACTGGTATCACGACGGTAAACGCTGGAACATTGGCACTGGGAAGTAACAACGCATTGGCAGGAGGGGGAAGCCTGACGTTTGGCGGAGGAACATTACAGCTCGGGACCAGTGGCGCGATATTTACGAATGCGATTACAAGTAGCGGCGTCTCGGTGATTGTGGTGGATAGCAAAACAAACAGCGGAACGTTAGGCGGGGATATCTACGCAAATAACACCGGCGGGTTCACCAAGCTGGGCGCTGGTATGCTGACGTTAAGTGGCAGTAATGGGTTTACTGGAGTGACAACGGTAAGTGCCGGGACGCTTGTGCTTGGAAGTAACAACGCATTGGCAGGAGGTGGCAGCCTGACGTTTGGGGGAGGAACATTACAGCTCGGTACAAGTGGGGCGACTTTTATGAACGCGATCACAAGCAGCGGCGTCTCGGTGATTATTGTGGATAGCAATACGAATAGTGGGACCTTAAGTGGGAATATTTACGCGAATAACACGGGCGGCTTAACGAAGCTCGGTGCTGGTGTTTTAACCCTGAGTGGCAGTAACGGGTTTACCGGAGTGACAACGGTAAGTGCGGGGACGCTTGTGCTTGGAAATAACAACGCATTAGCAGGAGGTGGCAGTCTGACGTTTGGCGGTGGAACATTGCAGCTCGGTACAAGTGGGGCGACTTTTACGAACGCGATCACAAGTAGCGGCGCGTCAGTGATTGTGGTGGATAGCAACACGAATAACGGGACGTTAAGTGGGAGTATCTACACGAATAATACGGGCGGCTTAACGAAGCTGGGCGCTGGCGTGGTAACCCTGAATGGAAGTAATGGGTTTACCGGTATCACAACGGTAAGTGCGGGGACACTGGCGCTAGGTAATAACAACGCACTGGCTGGCGGGGGAAGCCTCACGTTTGGCGGTGGAACGTTACAGCTCGGTACAAGCGGTGCGACTTTTACGAATGCGATTACAAGCAGCGGTGCCTCGGTGATCCTGCTGGATAGCAATACAAACAGCGGAACGTTGAGTGGTAATATCTACGCAAATAACACCGGCGGCTTAACGAAGTTTGGCGCGGGTGTCTTGACGCTGAGTGGAAGTAACGGGTTTACTGGAGTAACAACAATCAACGCAGGGACGTTGAGTCTCGCGAATAATAATGCATTAGCAGGAGGTGGAAGCCTGACGTTTGGTGGTGGCACATTGCAGCTCGGAACGAGTGGGGCCACCTTTACGAACGCGATCACAAGCAGCGGCGTCTCGGTGATCATTGTCGATAGCAACACGAATAGTGGGACCTTGAGTGGCAATATCTACGCAAATAACACGGGCGGATTGACGAAGCTTGGAACTGGTGTCATCACGTTATCCGGAAGCAATGGATATACTGGAGTGACCAATATCAATGCCGGGACGTTAAGTCTCGCGAGTAACAATGCACTGGCTGGAGGTGGAGGTCTGCGGTTTGGAGGAGGGACTTTGCAGTTCAGCGCGGGTAACACGAACGATTATGCGGCACGGATTACGAATAGTGGCAGTCCTATTGTGGTAGACACTAACGCCCAGGGGGTAATATTTGCGGGGAACCTTGATGTGACCAACAGCGGCGGGTTAACGAAGCTTGGAGCGGGTACACTGACGTTATCTGGAAGCAACGGGTATACCGGAGTAACAACGGTGAGTGGCGGAACGTTGACGCTCGGAAGTACCAACGCATTGGCAGGAGGGGGAAGCCTGACGTTTGGTGGTGGAACATTGCAGCTCGGAACGAGTGGGGCAACTTTCACGAACGCGATCACAAACAGCGGCACTTCGGGGATCGTTGTGGATAGCAATACGAATAACGGGACATTAAGTGGGAATATCTACGCAAATAACACTGGAGGTTTGACGAAGCGGGGCGCTGGTATGGTGACTCTGACTGGAAGCAATAGTTACACGGGGCTCACTACAATTAGTGCCGGAACACTGACTCTTGGCGGGAGTAGCGCACTGGCTGGAGGCGGAAGCCTGACGTTTGATGGTGGTACATTACAACTCGGTACAAGTGGGGCGACTTTTACGAACGCGATTACAAGCAGCGGCGCGTCAGTGATTGTGGTGGATAGCAACACAAACAGCGGAACATTAAGTGGGAATGTCTATTCGAGTAATACGGGCGGCTTAACGAAGCTGGGCGCTGGCGTGGTAACCCTGAGCGGAAGTAATGGGTTTACCGGTATCACAACGGTAAGTGCCGGAACACTGACTCTTGGCGGGAGTAACGCACTGGCTGGCGGGGGAAGCCTCACGTTTGGAGGTGGAACGTTACAGCTGGGGACAAGCGGTGCGACTTTTACGAATGCGATTACAAGCAGCGGCGCTTCAGTGATCCTGCTAGATAGCAAAATGAATAACGGGACATTGAGCGGGAATATCTACGCGAATAACACCGGCGGATTAACCAAACTTGGAGCTGGCGTAATCACGTTATCCGGGAGCAACGGATATACTGGAGTGACCAGTATCAATGCTGGCACGTTGAGCCTGGGAAGTGTTAACGCACTTGCCGGAGGAGGCAGTCTTACGTTTGGAGGCGGGACATTGCAGTTTACCTCTAGCAATACGACGGATTACGCGACGCGGATAACGAACAGTACGACCGGGGCGATTGCGGTTGATACGAATAGTCAGGGAGTGACGTTCGCTGGGAACCTTGATTCTTCAAACACCGGGGGCCTTACGAAACTCGGAGCGGGTACACTGACGTTATCCGGAAGCAACGGGTATACCGGAGTAACAACGGTGAGTGCCGGAACACTTGCGCTGGGTAGCAGCAACGCATTGGCTGGCGGTGGAAGCCTCACGTTTGGTGGTGGAACACTACAGCTCGGGACCAGCGGCGCGACGTTTACGAACGCAATTACGGGGAGTGGAGCATCCGTGATCCTTGTGGATAGCACCACGAATAACGGAACGTTGAGCGGAGGCATTGACGCAACAAACACCGGTGGGTTGACGAAGCTTAGCGCCGGTGTGTTAACCCTGAGTGGCAGCAACGGATTTACCGGCATCACAACGGTGAGTGCCGGAACACTTGCGCTGGGTAGCAGTAACGCACTGGCTGGCGGCGGAAGTCTGACGTTTGGTGGGGGAACCCTACAGCTCGGGACCAGTGGTGCGACCTATACGAACGCAATCACGGGAAGTGGCGTCTCGGTGATCCTGGTGGATAGCAATACGAACAATGGAACGTTAAGCGGCGCCATTGACGCAACAAACACCGGCGGGTTGACGAAGCTAGGTGCGGGAATGGTGACCTTGAGTGGAAGCAACGGATTTACCGGCACCACAACGGTGAGCGCCGGAACACTTGCGCTGGGCAGCAGCAACGCATTAGCTGGCGGCGGAAGCCTGACGTTTGGTGGTGGAACATTACAGCTCGGTACAAGTGGGGCGACTTTTACGAACTCAATCACAAGCAGCGGCACCGCGGTGATCCTCGTGGATAGCAACACGAATAGCGGGACCTTGAGTGGATCAATCTACGCCAATAATACCGGCGGATTTACAAAGCTGGGATCGGGCACAGTCACGTTGTCTGGCAGTAACAGTTTCGCCGGAGTGACGACTGTAAGTAATGGTGTGCTGCAAGTGGCGCATGGATCAGCCTTGGGAGGCACAACGGACGGAACCACAGTCACCAACGGAGCAGCTTTGGAACTGTTGGGAGGAATCACCATTGGGGCAGAATCGCTCACCCTCTCCGGCACGGGTCTTGGCGGGAATGGGGCGTTGCGGAATACGAGCGGGAACAACACTTTTGGCGGAGCGATCACGCTGGGCGCAGCGACGTCCA
Source organism: Verrucomicrobiota bacterium (assembly GCA_037133875.1). Lineage (GTDB taxonomy): Bacteria > Verrucomicrobiota > Verrucomicrobiia > Chthoniobacterales > Chthoniobacteraceae > Chth-196. The sequence continues at coordinate 47,557 of JBAXNG010000035.1, forward strand.
TCCAAAGTGATTCCGGTACACTTACCTTGGACGTCACGAGTGGGAACGCGTTGAGTGGCGCCTTTGATCTGACGTTGAGCGGAAGCGGAAACATCACGGTGAGTGATCCCATCGCCACATCGACGGGCGCTTTAACCAAAGCAGGTACGGGGCTTCTGGTGTTGTCGGCTTCGAACACCTTTTCGGGAGGGCTAACGATGAACGCTGGCACAGTCCGTTTGGGAAATAGTGGGGCGCTCAATAGCGGGGCTCCAAACACAGTGACGTTTGGTAGCGGAGTGCCAGTTGGCACAACGCTGCAACTAAGCGGGAACGACGTCACTATTTCGGGCGTTGCCACCAACGCAACCGTGGGAAGTCCTGTGATTGAAAATGGAAACGCGACGAGTGGAACGTTAACGGTGAATAAGGCATCAGGAAAAAGCACATTTGGCGGAGTGATGCAGGATGGAGCGGGGGGCGGGTCGTTGAGCCTGGTGAAGAGCGGTGCGGGGACATTGGCGTTGCTTGGAGCGAACACGTTTACAGGTGTCACGAATGTGACGGCAGGAACGTTGCAGTTGGCGGGAGCAGGTGCGTTGGCGAGTGGTACGATTTCCGTGGGAAGCGGGACAACTCTCGATGTGAGCGGTGTAACTGGGGGCACGTGGAATATGGCTTCCGGACAGACGTTGAGTGGAGATGGAACGCTGAGCGGGACAACAACCGTCGTGAGTGGCGCGAAGGTTGTGCCGTATTTGTCCACGGGATTTGGGACACTAAATACGAGTAGTCTGACTTTGAATGGGGAGATCCGGTTGCGGCTCGGAGCGAGTGCGAGCGGAGATAAATTGGTAGTAACAGGCGGACTGACGTTGGGCGGGGCTAGTACACTTGTGATTTTGGACAATAGCGGCGCGAATGCGCTGGGGAGCCTCAGTTCCGGGACGTACGAGCTGCTGACCGTGTCCGGAGCGTTTGTAGGGACGTTTGGTACGTTTACCCAATCGGCGACGGGTGGCACTCAAACGCTGACGTATGAGGCGAACCGTGTGTTGCTCGTGGTGACGAGTTCCGGAGTCTGGACAAATGGGACAACCAACAATTTGTGGGATACCGCAGGGAACTGGGCAAGCGGTGTGGTGCCGGGAACGGTAGCTGGGAGTCGTGGTTCGGATACAGCGTCGTTTGGTAGTGGAGTGACTGCGGGAACCGTGACACTTGCGAGTGCGAAGACCCAGTTAAAGAGTCTGTCGTTTGATTCCGGAAATGGAACTGGATACCGGTTGGCGCGTTCGGTCGGAACAGAAGAGTTGTGGTTCTATTCGAGTACGGGGACGGCGTCGTTGAGTGTGAGTGGAGGAACACATTCGATAGCGGTGCCGATTGTCTTGGAAAGTGACTTGGGTGTGAATGTGGTTCAGGGGACTTCGGGGTTAACGGTGAGTGCGATGATTAGCGGGACATCCGGGCAAGTGCTTGTAAAGAGCGGCAGTGGCGTGTTGACGTTATCAGCGAGTAACACGTTTACGGGCGGGACGAGGTTGAATGCGGGTACGATTCAAGTAGGGAACGATGGTGCGCTCGGAAGCGGGACGTTGGTTTTGGCAGGAGGCAAACTCTCGGGAGACGACGCTGCGACGCCGCGTGCCATCTCAAACGTTGTGAGCCTGACGGGTGATGTTGCGTTGGGTGATTCGGTTAACTCAGCGGCGTTGACGTTTGGAGGGAATGTAAGTTTGGGCGGTAGCTACACGTTGAACGTGGCGAGTGGGGTGACGTTTGGCGGAGTGTTCAGTGATGGCGGGAATGGGTACGGATTGACGAAGAGCGGGAGCGGCGTCCTGGTGTTAGGCGGAGCGAATACGTTTACGGGCCCGGTGAGTGTGAGTGGAGGGACGTTGAGAGCGGGATCGACAAGTGCGTTTGGGGTTGGTGTGGCTGTGTCTCTTTCGAATGGTGTGGGTGTGGGTCTGGACCTGGCAGGCTTTAACCAAACCATTAGTTCGCTGAGTGGAGGCGGTACGTTGGGTGGAGACGTCAGTCTAGGTTCGGGTGTATTAACGGTGGGTGGAGACGGAAGTAACACGACGTACGCAGGAGCGGTTACGGGAGGAGGCGGCTTCACGAAAACAGGTACGGGCCGGTTGATTATTAGCGGAAGCAACGGGTTCACCGGAGTGACGACATTGAGCGCGGGAACGTTGGGGCTGGGAAGCAGCAACGCATTGGCTGGAGGAGGAAGTGTGACGTTCGGCGGGGGAACCCTGCAGCTCGGAACCAGTGGCGCGACGTATACGAATGCAATCACAAGCAGCGGTGCCTCGGTGATCTTGTTAGACAGTAACGCGAACAGCGGCACGTTGAGTGGGAATATCTACGCGAATAACACGGGTGGGTTAACGAAGCTCGGTGCTGGTGTGTTAACCTTGAGTGGCAGCAACGGATTTACTGGAGTCTCCACGCTGAGGGCCGGCACGTTGGCGTTGGGAAGTAGCAACGCACTGGGTGGAGGGGGAAGCCTGACGTTCGGCGGAGGCACCCTACAGCTTGGGACAAGTGGCGCGACTTTCAGTAATGCAATCACGGCAAGCGGTGCCTCGGTGATCTTGTTAGACAGCAACGCGAATAGCGGCACGTTGAGTGGGAATATCTACGCGAATAACACGGGCGGGTTAACGAAGCTCGGCGCTGGAGTGATGACGCTCAGCGGCAGCAACGGATTTACCGGTACAACAACGGTGACTGCAGGGACGCTGGCGTTGGGAAGTAGCAACGCACTGGCTGGAGGAGGAAGTGTGAAATTTGGCGGGGGAACCCTGCAGCTCGGGACAAGTGGTGCGACTTTCAGTAATGCAATCACGGCAAGCGGTGCCTCGGTGATCTTGTTAGACA
>JBAXNG010000036.1:0-49401 GCA_037133875.1 Verrucomicrobiota bacterium
GGCCTAATAAGCCTGATAGCCGAAAGGCATTGGTGACATCATCGTCACAGTCCGGATGACGTAGTGTGCGCCAATCTCGGCCTAATAAGCCGAATTAGCAAAAATCAAACCGTTCTTTGCGCAATGAAGGCAAAGAGCGGTTTCATTTTATTTTTGCATCTCGTTTTAAATAAAATATCAACAAGCGCGTAACGCCTATGTCCACCAAAGCTGTTCTTGTCACGATTGGCGGGTCCCCCACCCCGATCCTTCACACACTAAGGGAAAAGCGCCCCTCCCACATTTGGTACTTTTGCTCTGAAGACTCCCGGGACGTTGCTTCAACCATCCATGCACAGTTAGGTTCGGAATTTCCGGACCAGATCTTTTCCGCGCAGTATCTTGTTGAAGAACAATTTGAAGAGTTAAACTCTTGTTATAAGTCTCTTCGCCGGTGGATTCCGACGCTATTGGCGAAGTTTGAAATTTTGCCTGACGAAGTCCTGGTAGACTACACAGGCGGCACCAAATCGATGAGTGCTGCCTTGGTTCTGGCGGGGGCTGAATTTTTTCATCACTTCAGTTACGTCGGGAGTACGCAAAGGGGTAAAAAAGGCCTCGGCATCACGATGGACGGCCACGAACGGATGGCCTATCACACCAACCCTTGGGCTGTCCTGGCGGTTCGCGAAATTGAGCGTATTGAGGGGTTCTGGAACGGATTTCAGTTTGAACCCGCTGCGACCTTATTGAGAACCATCTCGGGGCATCTCCCCCGGGCATCCGCGTGTAAATTACTCGCCTTTGTTGCAGATGCACTGGCGGCTAGGCACCGGCTGGATATTAAGGGGGCCATCTCCATCTTGGTGAATTTGTCCTCAAAAGTGCCTGCCTATCCGGGAATTTTAGAGGCGGCTTTTGACGGAAGGGATAGTTTCGGTCTCGTGGAGTATGTCCAGTCGACGGTGAAACTCATGCAAAGCTGCCGTGCCCATGAAGGAGCAAACTCTGATTTATTGAGGGAGTTGCTAGACAATGCCCTGCGCACTGCCACCCAGGACCGCTTCGAAGACGCTGCCGCCCGGCTTTATCGCGCCATCGAAATGCAGGGCCAATTGTGGCTTAGCGAGAAAACGCACGGATTATTTAAAAGCGGCAAATGCTTAAAGAAAGAGATTCCGGCTCTGTACGAAAAAGTCCCGGCGCTCAAAGAGAACCCGGACCTGATTCCAAATAGAGACGGTGACATCAAACTGGGGCTCGAACAGGTATTCCGATGTCTCGAGTTTCTTAAGGATCCGCGTGTTACGATAATAGCCGCCGACATTGCAAAAGGCGACCAAAGCACTTTGCGCAAAGCAACGGATAAGCGGAACCAAAGCATCCTGGCGCACGGCACGGAACCCGTCGGAGAAGATGGATTTAAGAAAATGAAAACGATCGCGCAGGAGCTCTTGGGAATGGATATGACAAAAGAAGCTCATCCCTTTATCGCATTTGACAGGCGCTGGCTGGGACTCGACTAACGGAGCCCAGCCAACGGTCTCTTTTACCACTATTTCTGCCTCATCGCTCGGGCGGCAATTTTCGCCCGTTGCGCTGCAATCAGAGCTTGGGCATCCGAAGCTGCACTTGGAGCGCCCGCTTTCGGCGGCACCACCGTTCCCGTGACTGGGGAATGGGAGGGATCCCCTTCGAGCCAGCGGCTGATCAAATCGAAGGCCGCCAGTGGATCCAATTGAAGGTGCCTCGGGCAGTCCGGGGTGAGGAGCTTCCTCGTCCGAAGACGAACATCGGCATCGCTTCCGATGAGAATATGCTCCGATGGAGCCAGAAGATCGCGTGCGGCGGCAAGCCAGGGACGGGCGTTCCGGAAGAGTTCCAAACAGTGTCCGGCGCCACCCGCCACCGAGTCCAGAAGGACAAGCGCCCTCCCCTGCATTCCTGCCGAAGGCATTGGAGCGGGCGGCAATATGGATAACTCCCTACAATCGAGTTCCAGCATCTGACAACCGGCAAGGCGAAGCGCCTGGGCGACAGTATAAGCCGCGGCCTGGGACATCCCATTACCCCAACCCGCGAGGTCTAAAAATACGACGTCCGTATTTTGACGGCCCGCCATATACTGGTGGCGCAGAACGAGCCCTGTTTCGCCTTTTTTCCAACAACTCTTCTTCTTTTCGGAATGATACAGGGACGAATGCCTTAGGAAGGATTGGGAAAGCCCCACATGATTTTGACCCGGCGCAACCTCGCTTTCACTGTAACCACACTTCGTGCAGACGGCGAATCCCTTGGATTGTTCACCACCGTTGATCGCAATGAGATCCGCGTTGTCTGTATAAGTGGCGCGCAAACCCTGCACCTCTGCGAAGGATTCGGTACTTTCGTGTTTATCACGAAGCCCCTGAGGAGGCAGCTCCACGAAAAGCTCCACCTGCCCAATGGACTTTGTGTCCCCATAACGAACCGGAGGCTCCCAAGGCGCAGTCGTGAAGCCGTGTTTAGCGAACAAAATCTCGCCATGTTTTAACTCCCGTTCGGAAGGAGCCAGGGCCGGAAGCTCGGAGGTGCTGTATCGGAACTCGCCGGTATCCAACTTTACAAAGTTCCCCCGTAATCCAAACGACGCGTCCGGTGCGTTTTGTCCGGTCCAGTGTTTTAAGATTCCCATGGAGGTGACGATCTGGGAGCCGACCATTCTTCGAGACCCCGGAACGTACTCTTGAATGGCCAGGACACTGGCTCGCTCGAGACGGAAATGTTCCGATTCTACGATTTGGGAGGCTTTTCCCGAGCGGCGTTTCACCTCCGGGACCCTTAATTTATTGAGCCCGATCGGGAACCCGTATCGAGGAAGAAATTGGTAATCCCCGAGGGCGGCAATCACCGTATTTTCCCTGTATTCTTTAGCCTGATAAACACAGGCCGTCATGACACTGATATTTTGGGAATCCAGAGCCTGGTTCCAATCAGAAACGAGGTTGGAGTAATCGCGCCGCCAGTCTGCGATCGTCTTTTTGAGTTCCTCAACAGCGTAGGCGACGATTTCAGAAACCCCGAGCTCTTGCTCCCGTGGGTCTTCGGAGAGATTGAGAGCGGTTTCCCGAAGAAGCCGTTCCAGCCTGGGTGTCCAGAGACGCTGATTGGATGGATCCTCGACGAAGCGGATGAACGCTTCGGCAGAAGCAGCTTTCCACGCAACCGGGAAAGGCGACTGGGGAGACCCGTCTTTTGGAGGGAAGGGCAGTATTTCTGCACCGCAAAACAGACCCATGTTACCGAATGCGTTCATGGCCCCCGTTACCGAGGGCTGGTTTCCAGCCCCGCGAAAGAATTCTCCCAGCAAGAACGAGTGAACCTGACGGCGGACGATTTTCATCCGATCCAAGGTTACGGTTGGGCGCCGGAAGGGACGGGCCAGGTATTCTCCGAAGTTTAAAAACGCTTCACGTTCAAAATGAAGAGCCCGCGCATAAGTCACCACCACGGACGATCCATCCGAACGTCGTCCGGCGCGACCTGCCCTCTGGAGATAGTTTGCTTTGCCCGGAGGCATGTTGGCCATTAACACACCGTTCAGCCCCCCAATGTCGATCCCCAGCTCCAGGGTTGTTGTACAACTAAGAATGTTGCGAACCCCCAGGCGGAACAGGTTTTGAAGGCGCCGGTTTTCTTTGGGGTTCAGTTGGGCGCTGTGTTCCTCCGCCCAAAGCCCCGCTTGGAAGACCGGTGAACTGCGGAGTTCTTCACGCGCCCGCTTCAATCTCTCGCTCTGGTCCAACTCCTTCTGCGAAGAGGAAACCAGCAGCCCCTGTCCCGGACGTGGATAGCATCCCAGTACCGAGCGCGGCCACACCTGGCCGGTTTGTGCACACTGAAAGACGGTGCGAGGCACTCTTAGAGCGAGTTTTTTAAACACCAGGCGCAGCCCCGGAACCGTGGATTGGTCGGCGGAACGCTCCGAAACTTCCAGCCACTCGAGATGTGGATGCGCTGCAAGGAGTGTACGAAAAGCGCTCTCAATGATGCGTTCGGTAGTGATCTCCAGATCATCGACAGGTACTCCAGCCGCTTGCAGAACACGAGAGGTGAACCGCTCGAAAAAGTTCTCCTGCGCCCCGCGTCCGATGAGAGGTTTGAGGGTAAAAACACTCGAGGAAAGTCTGAGGACTGACCAGTGCCCCAACCCACTCCGGATGATGCCACTTGCGTCTTCCTCCTCGCTGCCAAGGGTAACGCAAGCCTGAGAGCGAATATGATCACACATCGAGGCGAGATAATCCGACCAAAGTGCCCGTACTGCTATCCGGGCTGTCTCCGACGAAAGTGAACCTACAAAAACAGGATCAGGCTCCAACGCTTCCAGACCGGGATAGACCACCTCGATCAAACCAAGGGTTTCAAGCGAGCGATTGGGCCACGTATAACGATACGCGAATTCGCCAGCCACCAGGCGCTCCACCTTGGATTTAACCCTCCCGCCGTTTGTCTCCCAATCGCGCTGGCTCCACGATTCCGTGTGCCCATCCGCTCCATCCTCGTCAAACAGCTCCCTGACTAAGGGCTGTTTTAAGAGTCCCGAACACCAATCTTCGATCGAACCTCCAGCACGTATCCTGGCTAAATCGGCCGTATACTTTTGGATTTGGTTTTCGAGTAAAACCCGCACCTCGGAGTTGCCCTCACCTAACTCCAGTAATTCCTCCTGTGCCTCAGAAAGTTTCTTTTCAACCCAACGGACCCCGCTGGGACCTCCACTGGCATTCTTTTCAATCTCGGCCAAAAGGCCTGCACGCAGCACAAACCTCTCATGCTGTCTTGTGAGACGCGGACCGAGCTTTGCCGCCTGATTCCGACCGTCACTAAATACAAGGAGCCTCCGCCCACCGGCTGGAAGCCACTGGCTGCGAGCGCCGGGATAGGACGGCATCTCGTTCAGCATGGTCTCAGCAAGAATGGATAGATGGAGTGCTCCATGAGATCCAAAGAACTGCATGTTTGCTTCATCGAGCAATTGAGCGGGAACCCTCCACAATTGGGTTCCCTTCGAAACTCCATACTCGCCGGTAACGGGGTCAATCAGCACTGGCGTCGAGCCCGGGACTTCCTTCAAGCTGAAAACCGACATCTGGCTTATGGGAATCCCAGCATCATCCGGATCGTCCATATCGATGGAAGTTCCGCTGGATTGAAGAAGTGGAAGCGGCTTGATGAAGCCTCCTTCGAGTACACCAAGGAGATAACACGTAGCAGTTTCGCGGTCGCGAACCATACTCAGACTTGCTCCAGGCATACCTTGAAGAGCGACATCGCTTCCATTCGAGAGGACATACCCTTTGTCGGTGTATGTGCGCGCCAAACTGGCTTCCGGAGTGAGATTCAGACAGAAGGTGAGACCTTCGGGTGATCGCACCACGGCGTGAATCCGGTTGGGAACCAGCGGATACCCGCCGGGGGTGTCGCGAGCGGAAGCGAGAAGCTGTAAAAGAATCCGCATCGCGTTCAGAGCCGCGTCGGTTTTTGCTCCGAAGGCCCTCTGAGCAAGCTCCTGCAATGGGATCCTCTTCGTTTGCCAAAGCATTCCGTAGACGAACGCCGCCAACGGGGACTCTAGAAGAGCGTGATAAAGGAGGGGTGCGATCTCGCATTTACAGGAGAACTCGGCGAACAACTCCTTCAAACGAACGCGTGGGATGAAAGAGGAAAGCGCCTCTTGCCACTGCCCCCATTCCGCTTCGGACAGGGTGCTGAAGCGTGCGCCCTCACCGTCCAAATCGAGGGTGTTCGTCTCAAGCCAGCTGCTTTCGGAGATACGATCGGCTATGGATGGATCCACAGTTTGTCCCGGAACCAGAAATGAAAGAGGCTGTGTCTTTCCTTGAATGAGCTGTATGGACTCGAGGGGTTTGGAAAAAAATCTTGCCGCGAATTGGGGCAGATCCGTGCTGGCACCGATAGTGGCAGAAGTAGCGAAATGCGTAATTTCACTCGCTGTTTTTGCACACCTTTCACTGATTCGGCGCAGAAGAATCGCCACTTCCGCCGCCAGATTGCCACTATACAAGTGAGCTTCGTCCACGACGATGGTTCTTAGATTCCGGCCAAAGAAGACGGCATCCTGCGGACGGCACAACATGTACTCCAACATCGATATATTGGTGACGACTATGCGGGGCGTTCTGCCGGATTGAGTCGGTTTCCCGTTGCGATCCGCGAGTCCACGCGCTTCCTGGCGGCTGCGAAAGCGACAGATATCCCATTCAGAAACACCCGCTTTCTCCGCGGCCGCATGGTCCTCCGGAGTTTCCCCCGTAAAATGAAAAACCGTGACTTTGTCCTGACCTTTCAGCCAGCTGTAGAGACGATCCATCTGATCGTTCACCAGCGCATTCATCGGATAGACAATCAGACAGTCCACCCCTTCACCAGGGACCGGGGTTGTCTCGAACAATTCCGAAAGCATTGGCAGAAGGAAGCTCTCCGTCTTTCCTGCACCGGTGCCAGCGGTGACTACGATGGCCGGCTTAGTTTCGTTTGTGCGAGCCGCGTGTCCGAGTCGAACACTCTCCGCTTGATGGCTATGCAGCCTCAAATCGCTTTGGAAAACTCGGTTCCGTACCAGTGAATCTACTAGCTGCCTGGGAATGATTCCGGCCTTCTGGAGTGATTCCAAAGTGTCAGAACTGCTTTGGGATGGGAAAGCGCCCTCAACCCAGAGATCACTCACGAGGCCTCCTTGTTGCGGACATCCTCCCCATACATCACGAAAGATCTCTCTGAGTCGGGCATCGGATGTGAAATGATCGTCAACGGCAAAGTCAACGAGACGTTTACGCGTAGCTTGCACCAGATGAAGTGCATTGAGCTGTTTACTGCTGGAATGACGAGTTGTTGTTTTTACGGCGACCTCCTTTTTTAGTGTTTATGACTGCTAGACTTACGAATGACCAAAGTGGTCACTCTCCGGCGAAAAGCTTGGTTTTTGAGCGCAACGGCGACGTTCCAATCATCAGCGGGTTCGAGGTATGTGGAGTTCCGGCCGTTTTGAGCGGCTCGTTTGCTTAACCCCTCCCAGAACTCCTCATCGAGCTGGAGACCACGAGCGGTTCCGGTCCACTGATCATTGGAACAATCGCATTCGTGAACGAGCCCTTCCCTCATTAGATTTGTCACACTGGGGGGAAGATCAATGGAATCCAGGTAGGCTCCAGCGACATATCCCGCGAGCCAGGGAGAAATCTCCATAAGAAGTTTCACGGTATTAGTAAGCGCCGCATAAGCTCGATGTGCATCGCTCAATGCCTCCAATTCGATAGCCCCGATCATGGCGATCAAAGTAGAAGCGGTTTGAAAATCTACGGGGACAACAAACGTGGTGAAGAACTCCTGGACCGCTTCCAACCACGATTCCTCCGGGTCGCCACATCCAATGAGAGTCCCATCGAGGTCGATTTGAAACGGTTTCAGCCACACATCCAGGACGGCTGAAAGATTACGGCGTACCCATTTTCGGTAAACAGTTTGAACACAGCGTTCAAGAAACGGCAGGTGAAACGCCCGTATACACGCCGCCAAGGCTCGAATCTGACCGGGCGATTGCAGCGTTTCGAGCAATCTCCCAAACTCGGTCGCGTGCTGAAACGAACCCAGTACCGTTGTTCCATGCAGCAAAGCCACACAAGCAATGGGAGCATACGCTCCTTGCGGAAGAGATAGAGTCCATGACTTCTGGTCCTCACCCACCGTCGCGTTCATTGCCGGAACGGAATGAAATCGACCTGCCGTATCAAGAAGCAGAATAGAATCTTGCGTACCTGGGTCCCGGCGAGCATTGAGCCAGATGCTGAGCCCATCCTGCGTCTCTTTCACTGAGCGAATCAACCCGTCCGAGCTCCGCACCTTCGGTGCAATGATCACCTGGTCCTGAAATCCATGTGAGTTAAAGGCACTGCGAACCATCCTCAAAGGAGCTCCGTAGCCTCGAAGCCCCTCGATGCGGCACGGTTTGTCACCTGCAACTTTCCCAACGATCCTACACCCCTCCATCAAGTACGACGTTGTGTCTTCCCAGACCACAGGAAGAGCGAACTGGTTTTCGCGGCCATCCCGCGTCCTGATCGGTCTTTCATAGCTGCGTTTCGCGACGTCTCCAGTCCTGGTGCGGATGTACACCGATTTAGACCATAGACGGGGCAGCGTAAGACTCACAAAATAGCGCACACCCGCAACCAGCAGACAGACCCGTAACTTGGAGAGGCTAAAAAACTCACTCGAGGTCAAAATCGAGGATACAAAAAGCAACCGATTCTCCGGATTCGAAGCAACCAACTGCACACGACGTCCGTTTAAATAAGCCCGCTCAAAATGGGCCCCGCTAGGAAGGTGGAGTCGAATTTCGGCCGTATTCCCCTCTTCGAATTGCGCCAAACCATCTCGCCACGCTGCATTTAGGCCGACACAGGCGATGTCAGACGCGGGCGCGGTCACCCACATTGCGTCCCAAAGAACCTCCCCCTCAGCCGAAACCAATTCGACATTGTCTGGCTCCGATGAAGTGCTGAAGCATTTCCAGTATTCCGAAAACGATACGGAAGAATCCACGGCGCCTCTTACCCGAAGACAGGAATGGTAGATCACTGTAAACCCGCGCCGAAATTGATTTTGAATACTGTCTTCACAGCGCTCTCCAGAGGGAGAAAACAACGTAACAATATCATTCGGGTCCCAGAGCTCGACGATCTGGCGGAAGGCCGGTTCCAACTGCCCTGGAACGCGCAGCGCAATTTCGCCCACCGGACTCCCGGACTTCACAAAAAGGGCTTCATCGAAACGGTAAACACCTTGTTGTATTCCCACGAATCCAACCACCTCATCGTTCCAAAGCAGCTGATACCCGGGTTGCTCCAGGTCCAAAATGTTGAGGTTCGCAAGCTCAACCTTGAATCGATAACCCTGGCTCAAACCCTCGGTTATCCGGACCAGAGAAACCGAACGGACGAGAACCGGATCACTGCAGGCCTCTTCGGTCGTTACAGAAGCAGAACGATCCACGCGCTTGGCGTTTTCTAATAATCCCTGCGTCCACTCAGGCAAAATCCAAGGACTGGTACCAAGCAACCGAGCGGCAGCGGAACTGTAGGACCGACCGTAAGACACGCTATCGAGTGTGTCCCACAAAAGTTTAAACTCGGCGCTAGCGAGTTCGCCTTCGAGCAAGAATTGGACGGACAGGGGACGCTGAGAGGAATTAAGCCAGTTCCCCAGCCGATTTAGCGCTCCTCTTTTTGTAAATCCAAACTGCAAATAGAGGGAATCAATCCAGTTGTGAATGCCTTCTCGTCCGAAAACGTGACGAAGATTGAAGGTTTGAGCGGCTTCTTGCAGCAACGAGCGATGCAGGAGCGTTGCTGTCCCCTGGCTCGTGAAGAGAAGGGCTGCGATAGCCTCACTCCACGGAAGATTCCGAACAAAGGGCCAAATAGCGCCTTCGCTTGCTTCGCGGCGAGCCGTCTCAGCTTCGAGCAAAAATAGAACCAGTCCGATCGCCGCACTCCCTCGGGAAATAGAAGCCCCAATCGTATTGGCGCAAAGCGCTTCGAATTCGCGAAGTGAAAGGTTCTTTAGCCAGTTCTTGAGGAGTTGAAATTCGCTCTCGGTGAGCCGAATTTCACAGAGGGACCACAGCGCTGAGCTTTGAGGACGGCGACTGAGAATCAAGCGAGCCCAGGCAAAGGTATCGCTAGTTTCTGACAAGGGCAGAGAAAGGGAGGGTACTGTATTGAAGAGGTTTCGAGTGGGTTGAAGTTTTGACTGAGAGTCCTGATCACGTTGGCTTGTTCTCACTCAACGTCATTTCGGGTGAAGGTCGTGTCGTCTGCCCTCATCAAGTCAGAGAGTTGCTATCGCTCTCTCATCCGCAACTGGGCATGGACGAAAGCTACCACTCTCGATCAAAGACCGTCATAAATTTGACATCACGAGACATCCAGTAAATCCCAACCGGCTCCTTATACGATACTTAAGCCAATGCACGACGCGCAATAAACTCTGTTTTCCTGGCCTCCCGAACCCGCAATCCCTCGCCCTCAGATACCCTCGGATAACAGTAATCGACCTCACAAGCGGATCGACCCCCTGAGTGCAAAAATGAACCTCCTACTCAGTCTTCACAAAAATCGTAGTCGCCACGAAACCATCGGATGTCCGTGGGGAAAACTCGACCAACCCGCGGCTTTCTCGCCCGGGCCGGCCTTCTGAACGCTTGGATCACTTCCTCAACCTCGTTCTGGAAATCACGAGCGGAACCTATCGCAGCACTCAGCATGTTGTATTCTGCGGTGTACCGGGCGTACTCAAGTGAGAGTGAGGGACGGTCCCGGCAAAAAACACGCGCAAAGGCGACCAACTTGATCGTACAGAGCGCACACCTGTGGGCCTCACAAACCTCATCGATGAGACGTAACGTTCTCAAGATCGCGGCCTCATTCAAGGGCGCAAGTAACCCTGCAACACGAGCCAGATCTTGGAGACCGTATCGCCCTCGCGCCAGAACACAGACGTTGTAGTTAAAGCTTACATTCGAAATCAACCGCCGGATCTCCTCCTCCGGCGCCTCGCTTCCCCCCTGACTGTCGTTTTCCTTTTTCATAAATATCAACGCCGCGACGTCCCTTTTTATCTTTTTACCCTGACCACCTCCGCTTTGGGCACCCGCTTTGCGTCATTAAAAACACCCTCCGGTTTGCCAGCACCCTCCGGTTTCCCAAGAGGCCAGATCGCCTCCTCGGAGCTCCCATTCCGCGCAGGTAGCAAACGATCCACGTATCTATAACTAACAAGTTCTGCTTTTACAGGTGCCTCCGTGGAGGGCACCCGACAACCCGTGTTATAGAATCCATTCACTTGGGTGATCAGCGCCCGGGTACTTGCGACCAGCCGAGAGGACTCGATCGTAAGTTCCTTGAGTGTGTCCGGGACAACACCGCCACCATCAAGTTTGTGAATCGCTCTCACAACCAACCCCTTCTCCGCCTCGTTATCAATTCGACGAATCTGCTCTTTGAGAACTCCCTCCTGACTTCCGAGAATCCTCAATTTATCGTTCACAATCACCTTCGCATCATCCTGAACTAGAAGGGTCAGCAACTCCGAAAGGCGATCCCTGTTTCTTCGGTTTAACTCCATTTGTTCAACGAGCTCCTCTCGTACGACTTTTAATTGCGAATGATATTCCCTCAAGTATTGGGCCCGCTGTTCCATGCCGCGTTTTTGCGCTTCCAGTTGTCGCTCCTGAAGCTCCGCCTCTTCCTCCCTTTTCCTTCTTTCCGCTTCCGACTTCTGGCTCGTATCACAACTGAACATCGCAAAAACCAACACCCCACCGAGAATCACCATGGGCAAACATCCGCTGTTGGCGCTGGAATGGCTCATTGCTTATTTCATGACAAAGGTTTCCTCAAACTGCCCAACCTCCATTAGCGCCTCCGCACGTTTGGCGCGGGTTTGAAGCCGCTCCTTGATTTGGCGAATTAGCGCCGCCCGTTTCTCGTACCCGGAGGTAACTTCGAGATCGCCTGATAAAAGCGAGCTCGCCGTATAAACCGCGGCTTCGTCCTTTAAATAACGCACTTCATTTTTGTGCGTTTGATAGATCTCAAAAAACTCCCGGAGAGTCTTCTCCGCCTCGGGAATTTTCCCATCGAGAAACGCAATGCGTTCTCCATAGAGCTTGGCCCGTCTGGTGTCCCCGGAGGCATAGAGTTGATCCATGTTTTCCGAGAAGGCTTTCTTCATCACCTTCATTTTGACGAGCCGTTCTTTCAGGTCCGCGTACTGACGCATGTAGAGCTCATTCGCCACCTCCTCCTCACCCGCCGCCAGGGCGAACCGGTTTTCGACCTTGTCACGAATAACCTTCATCGAGACTTCAGCCTTTTCGGTACAGCCACCCAGAGCCAAAGACACCCCGACTGTACCCACCACAAAAAGAAGCGCGGTTTTCATGCTCTTATTATGGCACACGCCTTTTTCGCCCTTTGGGTGCTCGTGAGTACATTGGAAACCCGCCCGATGCGGGAAGTTCACGCCCGCCTTCAGTTCCCGGTTTACAACCAGGGGGTACCCCTTTTTAGGTAAACTTGTCTCCAAATTAGTAATCCAGCGAGATGAGCATGGTAGCTATCCAGCTAATCCAAAGGCACTTTTCGTAGCTCAAAAAATCTATGGAGGGTACCCCCGAAAACGCACTCCCCCATCCGGTAGGATATCTACACAGCCCGCTATACACATCCCGGGCTCATGTTAATCACCTCTATGAAAAAGCTATTATCCATCACATTAACCGGCGTCACCGCACTCTTTCTGAGCGCCTGCGCTGCTGTTACCAACTCACAAGCTGGTAAAAACACCATCGCAAAACTACCCGAACCTCTCAAGAGCCAGTTCCAGGCTATCTCAAGACAACAGGAGGAACTCGGTAAACAATATACCGCAGGAACCCGGAAGATGTTGGAGGCTTATGCGCTGATAGCAGATTCGGTCGGGCTCAAAGTGCAGGCCGCAAAGCTAAGAGCCGAATCACAAGCCTTAAATTCGGGTTCCTCTCTGGAAGACTCACGGAAGGCCTTCAGTAAATCATCTTCTATTATCAAAGAAGTTCAATCTAAGATCTCGAAATCAAACGGGGTCACCGTGGCTAGCAAAGAAACGTTTACCGCCGGGGTCAGGGCGAAAAACGAAGCCTACATCACCGAGGCTACACTAGCCGCAAACGCTTCGATTGTAGCGGCGAAGGGTATTCAGGCGATTAAGAGCGCTTCCATGATGGAGAAAGCGGTATTAACCACTTCACTAGATCCGCTTTTTTACTTCAGCAAGGACATACCCCGTTTCCTAGCTCAGGAACGTGAATTTGATACGGCATGTCAGAAATACGCATTAGATTACCAGATCAAACTTCCAAAGGTATCCCTACCGACACCCAAGATTAACGTCGCATTCTAAGCTTAGAAAGGAAATGGGTATGCCCCGGAAACAAATCTCCACTGTGTCAATGATGTCATTGAGGATCCTGATGCTGTTTCTGGGGCATGTTCTCTGCCCTCATCTGTACGGTCAGGAAAGCCCCGGTAGCCCCATTAAATTCGCGGGGATCTGGCTGACTGGGAAAGCTGTCGATTCCGACAGCAACTTCCCGATTGGCAAACGATATGCGGCCCAGTTCGGGAACGATGATACTACAGACCTTTCCAAGAAATTACTCGGGCAGGTGCGTTTCGCCGCAAAAGCAGGAGGAAAAAGGCTCGTAGACCGGGTAGCCCCCGACGACTTTGTCCCCGGTGCCGCCTCTGGAAAAGCCCTCGTGATGGCGTGCGCGTTGAACTACGAACACGTCGAATCCATACAGATTGGTGACGTAAAAAAGGTGCTGGCGGAAATTGGATTTGACCTAGTCATCTGCGATTTTTCCGACCGCTCGGTGGTGGTATCGTTACCCGGACGCGTCATCCGGACCGATATCAGTAAAGGCCCGGTTTCGGAGGCCCAAAAAAAGCAGCTTCTAGAACACATTTATTCGAACGAACTCATTAAACACTTTTTGAAGCTCGCCACTTCATGCGGCCCCGAATTGCTTGGGATTAAAAGCGCCGCCGTAACCAAAGTTACTATTTTAGAGGACGCACAAAAGGTATTTCCACCGTGGTTAAAAAGTCGCGCCGAGGAATATTACTCCAATTTTGCCGGCAGTAACTTTTATGAAGGTGCGGGTTTGCCTCTATTACCCTTCAGCCGTGGTAATGAGGTCGTTTATTGCGCAATGCGCGAGAACCTGACGGACGCCTCTACTCTAGTAGAAAAGAGTATCAAGGAATCCGGCAACGACGGAGTTGCCTTTGTATTAAAGAAGCCGGAGTACGATATTGAACTTACTATTCCAGGGTTTTTAACAGCGACGGCATCCAATAGCCCTGCTGGAAAAGTAGTGCAAAATTGTGCATACGCCCGGATTACGATCAAGAAAGGCGACATGGTTATTTATTCTGAAAAACACGATGCCAATGTCCAGAATATTATCCCACAAGGATCACCAAACACCACCCCGTGGCTTGCTTACTTAGATGCCACAAACAAACTGTTTTTCGAGGCATCCAAACGGATTAGCTCTCAAAAAAACGCCCAAATCAAACAGATGCTCACGGAGTGCGCTCCGTCGTCATTACTCAAGTCAAAACCATAAACATGAAGCGTATTCTACTATTATTATTTATTCTCACAAACACGGGGTTTGCAGAAATTGTGAGCGTCCGTGGCCAGGGAGACATCACCTATAAAGCCTTGATGGGTAAACCAAGTGATACTGAAAAAGCCGAGGCCCAAAAGAAGGCCATCTTTGATGCGATTACACGCGCCCTTGGAAATCAATCGGAGGCATTAAGGCAGCAATTTAATGAACGTTCGGACACCTTGTTATCCGATGAATTGAAGAGTTTCGTGAGAAACCTCAAAGCCGACTTTATTCCAGAACCTAAAACGAAAAAACTCACAAGCCACGTCACAGGTGAACTCGATCTGGGGGCTTTAAGGGATCTGCTGAACCAAGTCCCAAAGGCGAAGACCCAGGTCGCACTGAGTAGCGCGGAGGTGGCCGTGTTCTTCACAGTCCGAGAAACCTCTGAAAATACGGTTTCCATTCAAAATAGGACCCTCAGCGGGTCGAGTGCCTCCAACAAAGAAGTCGAGGCATCCCAAAAAGCCGGCGACACCGGCGTCTCGACGCAGGAGACCGTGCTGGTTCAGAAGAAGGAGAACGCCTCGCTCTCGGAAACCCAGAAGGCCGATGTGCAAAAGTTCCGTCTGGACGGTGCGTCTAGGGACGCCTTCGGAGCAGCTTTACAGGGGCAGTTTGGCGACAAGGGCTTTAAACAGATCGTCGACGGAGCGATGTTTGAAAGCGCCACCATCCTCGACACTCAATTCGGAAGCGGCGACGCCGTGCCTCCAGCCGTCTGGAAACAACTGACGACGGAAGTGAAGACCGCCGAGCCCTCGGTCCAGTATGTGATCGTGGGCACTCTAGATTTCTCGATCCCCACCAAGGATCCGATTAGCGGAATGCAAAAGGTGACGGGTACGGTGGCCGGTAAGATCTACCAACTCGGCGGCGCCGGTTTACCGAGGCTGGTAGCCGCCCTCGCTCCCGTTACCAACTCCGGTGTGGCCCCAACACAGCAAGACGCGAAGAAACGCGTGCTTGCAGCAATGGGTCCGATGGCGGCGGACGAAATCCTCACGAAGCTCAAAAACAAAGGGGCGCTCTAATGTTTAACTCAAGGTTACCCGGATTATCGGTTGCACTTGGTTTGGGATTTTTGGGAGCAACGTGCATTGGGGCATTTGCGGCAAAAGGAGAGGTGCGCGTCGAATCTATTGGAAGCGGAGACACGCGCGATACGGCCCTTGTCGATGCCTGCCGGCTTGCTGTCGCCAAAGTGCACGGCACCCGAGTCCTTGGAAGGATGTCGATGAAGGATAGCTCGGGCACTGTGTCCAACAGTTCCGGGACGAAGACAGTGGACGACTACAAGTTCAACAGCGACACAACAACCTTTGCCGTAAGGGACAACACGACGCTGTCGTTTCAAGGGCTACTGTTGCGATTTGAGATCAAACGCGAGAAGAAGCAACAAGAACGCTGGGAAGTCGAAATCGGAGCGGATGTACTGGATCACATGCCCGATCGGTTTGCGGGAAAACAAGCCGTGGTGTTGCCCAGCGTGGCCCGTATTGAAAAGGCGCTCGCCAAAGGCGTTTTGAACGGAGCCGAGCCGGGCCCCATTGCGAGAGATCTGCGGACTGAAATCACGCGCGTCTTCGCGAACCATCCGCAGTTCGTGATTCTGGAACGGGGTGAGGGCGAGGCACTCGTAAACGAAGAGCTCAACCGTGCCTCCGGCACAAATTCGGCAATCAAGGAGCAAGCAAAACTTCAATCGGAGAAAGTCGCCGACATCGTGGTCGAAATTGAAGTGGAGCCACTTCTTGTGAATGTGGAAAACATACGGTTCGAAAACGCTCCCAATCTTTTCAAAACGGAGATGCGGTTGGCGGGATTTGTTCGCCTGATTGATGTTCCAAGCAAAGGCGAGATTTGCCGTGTGCCCTTCGCGGTGAAAACAAAACCCTTTCCAGCCGCCGGCAGCGCGCAGGCATCGGTGAAAGGAGCATCAGACAGCTTCCGGGCGGCACTAGGCCAGTCGCTGCGCCTGACGAGAGCCGAACTTCTGTCACAACTCGGGGTATCCAATTTGATCGCTCTTCCCGATGGACGCCTCCAGTTGATCGGTGGAGTTGACCTGATCCAGCCGGGCGACACGTTAACGCTCTGGAGTAAAAACACACCGACGCCAACCAAGTTGGGTGAGAGTCCCGTGCAACTCGAGGGTTCGTTTATTAAACTCAGCAACCCCGAGCTCCGCGTGAGAACCGGAGAAGTGTTCACCTACAAAGTGACCACGACCGAAGTGCTCACGGAAACGAACTCTGTTTCGCCTTCGTCGACGCCTGCGCCAAACAAGCCGTCCCTCAAGGATCGGATCGGCTTTTGATTGTGAAATCCTTTATGAAACTCAACACGTACCTGTGGATGGCTTGCGGTCTTTTCCTGTCGGCATGCAGTTCGAAACAACCACGTTTGCTCGCAGATCCGGCTGCTGCACAAATGGGCGCACCTACACCGCAAGGCCAGGCGGCGTTACAGGAAGCCTCAAGATCGCCGGTTGGAATCTGGAGCGGCCACGACGGGACTCAACCCATCACGTTAAAGATCGGGGAACGAGGTGAGCTAATCTTTAGTAATGAAGCGGGCACAGAAGCCGGTCGCTGGACCCAAAGAAGCCGTGGACGCTACGAGATTGTCGTCGCAGGAGTTCACGGTTCATTGATCTGTGTCGATCCCCAGACGGGGTCATTCACACTGGACAATTCGACAATCGAAATGACACGGAAATAGGAGCGAAATGTGCGGCCAAATGACCGGCCAACTAAGCGGCCACAATGGCGGCCATTGTTACGTGAAGTATCTGATTTCCTTCTGTAGACAGCGGCCAAATAACCGGCCATTATAACAGCGTAATGAGCACGCCGACGCCCCGGGATTTGTACAACAATGTTGCAGCTCTCGAACCCCTTTTCCCAACTGATAAAGCTGGTGAACTACGTGAACTCGCAGCAGATCTGATGCGCAAATCAGCCCGGCTTGGAGGAGCCCTTCATCCAGTCACCCGAAGGAGTGTTGTGGAGCTGTTAAGAACAATGAACAGCTATTATTCGAACCTGATTGAAGGTCACAACACCCACCCGCTCGCGATCGAAAAGGCGCTTCGCAACGACTACTCAACGGACCCGGCGCTCCGAGCCCTTCAGATCGAAAGCCGCGCTCACATCGAAGTTCAAATATTGATCGAACGTCGCTTGGAAGAAAACCCGCTGACGGAAGTCTCTTCCAAGGAGTTTCTCTGCTGGATACACCGCGAATTTTACGAACGGTTACCAGACGAGTTTCGCACCGTTAAAACTGCAAACGGCGGGTACGACCAAGTCACTCCTGGAACAGTCCGTTCCTGTGAAGTTGAGGTTGGACGGCATATTCCCCCCACGTTTTCGAGTCTGGGCAAGTTTCTCGACCGATTCGCGACCGGGTACACTCCGAATCAATTGGATCCGCTGCAGCGAATCGTAGCGGCAGCAGCCTCCCATCATCGATTAGCGTGGATCCACCCGTTTCTCGACGGGAATGGGCGCGTGACACGTCTTTTCACCCACGCATTTTTCATTCACACAAAAACGGACGGCCACCGCCTGTGGATGGTGTCACGAGGTCTGGCCCGGCGCCGGAGCGAATACTTGGACGCGCTGGCTTCAGCGGATAGGCAACGCCGCAATGATCTCGACGGCAGGGGTAATCTTTCCGACGAAGGGTTGGCTCATTTTTGCCGGTTTTTTCTGAATACGGCCATGGACCAGGTGGAATTCATGACAGGCCTTCTCGATCTGGACGCTATGCAGGACCGTATTCTTTTCTCTGCTGATAAACGGACCCTGAAGACGAAAGAAGCCGACAGGACTCCAGATTTGTTGCGTGACCTTTTCTTGCGCGGAGAAATGACCCGGGGTGAGGCCACTCGAATCCTCCAGAAACCGGAGCGTACCGCGCGACGCGTTCTTTCGGGACTGCAGGAGGAAGGGCTCATCGCAAGTGACGCTCCAGGTGCGCCGGTACGCCTTGGTTTTCCCACGTCGCTTGTAGGTTACTATTTTCCGCGTTTGTATCCGGAAGGAGTCGAACTGGAGGGAATCCAGAGACGCTAATAGTGTGGGATTTTAGGCGGGGCCCCGCGAAAGAGGTTCCCGTTTGCCTCAAACGCAGCCCCCTATCGCTTGGAGATAAAGCGATTCAGTACACCTATTGAGGTCGATCCGAAAGCAGCCGACTATCGGCGCCGTACGACATTCTAATCCCAGACAGCCACGCAGGGTCCTTTCGGCATACGTCCGCCGCATTTGGGACAGGGTGTGCCTCTTTTCCACGGGACCAGATGTTTTCTTGCCCGACATTTCCGGCACTTTCCGAAGCGCGGGTCCCCGCGCAACTCCCTACCGAATTCACCGATGACGACATCCGTCATTATTTTGCACTTTTGGCAGACCATCGTCCGAACAACGGACACCATCCCCCAATCCTTGCCCCCCGCTAATGTCTCACCGTAACCACAGTCTTTGCAGGTGAAAGTGAACCAGCTTCCCATAGGTATGATCTTTCGAAGAAGTGTTTTGAAGTGTGCACGCGGAGAACGGATCCGTCTCACGGACCCAAAAACGCTCTCCTTCACAAGAAAGCTAACAGCAGGGGTGGGGCAAATCCGGGGGTACCCCCTGCAAAAACTTAACCTTCCTGAATGAACATGAACCATCGCGGTTCGCTGAGTCATTGGTCTGGACACATCCGCTCCCATACAACCATGCCGCGTCCTTGGCAGACCCCGGCGGACTCCCCGGTTCGGGCACCTTTATCGAACCTTCGACCCGGACTTCAATGGCGTTAAACATCTCGTCATCCGCTTCTAAAGCCGCCCTGGCTTTACACTTGTCGTAGCACCGCCAGCGGCGCCTGCCTGCACACGTCCCGGCTCAAAGTCCATCCGGCTATCACAGCTCCGCCCACCGTCGCCGCCACCGCCACCCAGAGCACCGTCCCGTCGAGGGGAGCGCCCGACTTAAAAACCCACCTCGCCGCAGCACCTCTGACCAGAAGCGCGAGCCCCGCCCCGGTGAACGCCGAAAGGGTTCCGAGCGCCGCGTATTCGATTAGAATGATCAGGCGCACCTGCCGTTCGGAAGCCCCCAGCGTGCGCAGCAAAACACTCTCGTACACCCGCTGCTCCCGACCGTTAAGAAGCGCCCCGGCGAGGATTGGAAGTCCCGCAAGGATGGTAAAACCGGCGAGCAACTGGATGACTTTAGAAGCTTTGGCGAGCAGGGAAGACACCGTCGCCAGAACCGAAGTCAGATCCACCGCACTCACATTGGGAGCGGTCTCCAGGAGCGCCCGTTGAAGCCCGCCCGAAGTCTGCCCGCTCGGAATCCGGGTCGTCATCAAATGAAACTGGGGGGCCGCCTCCAAAACTCCGGGCGGGAATACAAAAACGAAGTTCAGATTAAACTTACTCCAATCCACCTTCCGCAAACACGCCACACGCAATGAAACGGGCAGTCCCTGGACGTCCATCACCAGTTCGTCCCCCACGACCACATGCAGATCCCTGGCAAGTTGCTGCTCGAGGGATACAGGGATTGGCCCATCCGGCGAAAAAGGTCCCGGCGGCCAGGCCCCGGCAATAATCGTCTCGGTGGCGTTGAGGCTGGTACGGTACGTCGAACGGAATTCGCGTTCCAAGAGCCGTCGGGGGACCCGTTCCGAGGCGGGCTTCGAAGCCACCGTTTGCGCCTGGCCCTCCTCCTTCTTGCGCTCGGCCATGGCCGACAGAGGAACTCCCTTCACCGATTCGATCCGCATGGTCACCATCGGTAAATCTTCTAAAACCGGGTACCCCTGTGCGGTCAGCACCCCGCGCACGGCTTCCGCCTGATCGGGCTGCACATCCACCAAATACAGATTTGGGCTGGAAGGACTCGCGTCCACCCGGAGCTGAGCCAGGACCAGGTCACGCAGAAACCAGGTTGTCAGCAGCAGAAAAACGCCGAGTCCGAGCGAGAGCAGGAAAAGCAGCGTCTGGTTATGGGGCCGGAACAGATTGGAAACACCCTGACGCAAAAGATAGGGCCAGCTCGGTTGAAGAATCAGCCGGGTCCCCCGCATCAGGCCAAACGCCGCGAGGGTCAGGACCAGAAAAGCCCCCGCCAGCGCTCCGGTGAGTATCAACGCCCGCAACATCGAAGAGCCGTTTAACAAAGCAACACCCCACACCAACCCGAACATCAGGACGATCAGCCCCGCCTCGCGCCAGGAACGTCCCGGTCGGCGCGTCTCTCGTTCGGTGAGGGTTGCCAGAGGGGAGATGTCCCGGATCCGCAGCAGGGGCAGCAGCGCAAAGCCGCAACACAACAGGAACCCGGCTCCCGTAGTCTGAACCAAAACGGTGATCCCGGGCCACGACCGCACGGCAAACGGCAGGGCGCTCCCCGCGAACTGAACCACCCCCGCATGGAGTACCGCTCCCAATAAAGCCCCCACAATCGCTCCGACGAGCCCAAGAGCCGCCGCCTGGGCCAGGTAGATGCCGAAAGCGAGATTCGTAGGACATCCCAGTACCAACAGCACGGCCACCGTCGGCACCCGCCGCCGGATATGGGTGTGGATAGCTCCGGCCACCCCGATTCCCCCAAGAAGCAGGGCCGCCAGAGCCGTAATTCCTAAAAACTCCTTCGCCTTGTCCAACCCGTCGCCGATCATTTCCCGTCGATCCTCCGGAGTTTGCACCTGGACCCCGCGCTCGGGAAACAGTCGGCGCACCTGCGCCACCGCCGTTTTACGTTCCTTCTCCGTACCGGCCCGAAGATCGAGCATCCGGTGGTAAAACACCAGACTGCGCACCCCAACCAGTCCCGTGGCCTCCAGGTCCGCGTGCCGTATAAAAATCTCCGGCGAAAAACCACTGAAGCGGCTGCTCCGTGGAACCCCCTTGGTGACCGTCCCCAGAATGGTGAGTTCGATTCCCCCCAACTTAAGACTTTGACCGGTCTGCACTCCGAGCTCCACGAGCAGAGCCGGTTCGACCAGCACAAAAGGCCCCGTCTGGAGCCGCCGCCAGACATCCGGCGGATCGGTTTCCACTGTACTGCCAAAAGGATACCCGCCTTCCACTGCACGCACCTGAACCAACCGGGTGCGTTCACCCGAAGGGGTTCCGATCATGGACGAAAAACCGGTCTCCCGCCCCATCTCGCGAATAAGTGGCGCAAGCTTTGAAAGCCCCTCGTCGGAGATCGGTCGCCGGGAGGAAACGAGCACATCCGCTCCCAGCAACGCCCTGGCCTGCGAATCAATTCCCTGTTGCACACTCGCTTTGAGGGCATGAATCGCTGTCAGCGCACAAATACCGGCCGCAATCGAAAGCGCATAAAGGGCGAGCCGCCCTCGCTGACTCCGGCTATCGCGCCAGGCCATCCGCCACGTCCAGGGATGGAAAAGCGCGCGCCAGAGGCTCGTGGGAAGGGACGCCATACGTGGTTCTCCGGGGGTTAAGAGTGGAGCCTGGTGGGTTCCACGCGCTCGTCTCCCACAATTCGCCCGGCGCTCATCCGGACGATCCGGCCGGCCCGTGTTGCCAGAGCCGAGTCATGGGTGACCAGAATGAGAGCGGTGCCGTATTCGCGGTTTAGCGCAAAGAGCATTTCAACCAGCACTTCACTGGTAGCCGTATCGAGGTTGCCTGTGGGTTCATCGGCAAAAAGCAGGCGCGGCGGCCGTACAAAGGCACGGGCCAGCGCGACCCGCTGCTGTTCGCCTCCCGAGAGTTGCTGGGGATAATGGCCGAGCCGTTTTCCAAGACCCACTTTTGCCAGGAGGGCTTCCGCCGCCGGACGGCCTCCGAATTCCCCGCGTAATTCCATGGGAACCAGGACGTTTTCCAGAGCCGTCAGGGTCGGGATAAGCTGGAAGTTTTGGAATACAAAACCCACACTGCGACTGCGTAACGCGGCCCGCTCGTCCTGCGAGAGACTCTCGAGCGCGTGGCCGTCCAGAATCACCCGGCCGGAAGTGGCGTCGTCCAGGCCGGCGCACAATCCGAGTAGCGTGGTTTTGCCGCTCCCCGACGGCCCGACGATGGCGCAGGTTTCCGCAGGCAAAACCTGCAAATCCACACCATCAAGAACCGTAAGCGAGCGATCCCCGTCGGTGTACGTCTTGGACAGCCCGCTGACTTCGAGCACGGGACGGATATCAGGGAAGGAGACTTGGGACATTGCAGGTGAAGGGGCAAAAAGGGCGAAAGGGACAAAATGGAGGGCTTCAAAGAAGATTCTAACCGTGGCGATCCGCTTTGGCTGCAGGTAGTCTACCCTTCCGAAGACCTATGATCACGCGGCGAAACCTTCTCTGTAGTTTACTCCTTAGCATGAGTTGCGGCACCAGCAACGTCTGGGCGCAGATCCAGAGTTCCGGGAGGAAAGGGGCGCCCGCCCGCATTGTGATCCTGGGCGATTCCCTCACCGCAGGGTACGGCCTGCAACGTGACGAAGCGTTCCCGGCGATTTTACAGCGCAAAATCAGCGACACGGGCCTGCCTTTTGAAGTGGTGGCGGCCGGAGTGAGCGGAGACACCACGGCAGGAGGGCTGCGCCGAATCCAGTGGGCGCTCGGGCCGGGTGCCGCCGTCTGTATCCTAGCGCTCGGAGGAAATGACGGGCTGCGGGGCGTCCCGCCGGAACAAACCGAGGCGAACCTCAACGCGATGATTCAGGCCGTCCGTAACAAAGATCCGCACACCCTGATTGTGCTGGCCGGGATGCCGCTGCCCGAAAATTTGGGAGCCGATTTTCTAAAGGCATTCGCGGCGGTTTACCCCCGGGTCGCGGAGAAAAACGGGGTCCCGCTCATTCCGTCGCTTCTGGAAGGGGTCGCAGGGGTTTCTGAACTGAACCAGCCCGACCTCATTCACCCGACGGCGGAAGGCCAGAAACGGGTGGCCGAAACCGTCTGGAAAGTGCTTCAGCCCCTCCTGCACCAGAAGCGGGAGTCGCAGTAGAGGAGCTTATTGAGGCTCGCCCAATCGGGTTATACGCAGGCGCGTAGAACCAAGGCTCAGTAGATGTCATCGTATTATACGAACCTCAATTATACGAATCGCTACTGTGAAACAATATCGTCAACGTCGTTTAGACTTAGTGAACTTGTGACCGGCGGCAGTGGATTGCGTTGCCATGAAAGAGAACCAGAACACCGAATGGAAACAGACGTGGCGCGATGAATATCTGCGCTGGGTCTGCGGCTTTGCCAACGCACAGGGCGGAACACTTCACATCGGGAAAAACGACCAAGGTCAAGTGGTGGGTTTGCCCGATGCCACGCGGCTACTGGTAGAGATCCCAAACAAAGTGCGCGATATCCTCGGGATCGTCGTGGACGTCAATCTCCACGCACAAGATGGCCTCGACTGGCTGGAGATTGTGGTGGAACCGTACCCAAGCCCGATCAGTTACCGGGGCGAGTACCATTACCGGAGCGGGAGTACAAAACAGGAACTGAAGGGACCGGCGTTACAGAAGTTCATGCTTCGGACGTTGGGGCGGAATTGGGACGATGTGCCGTTACCCGGCTTTCAAGTTGCGGATTGCAAGCCGGAGACGGTCCAACGATTTAAGGACAAAGGGATCAAATTCGGGAGACTGGATCCGAGTGTCGCGGGGGAGAGTTTGGAGACGTTGCTTGAGAAGCTCCAACTCACCGAGGGCGAATATGTGAAGCGGGCGGCGGCGCTCTTGTTTAGTGATGATCCTGAACGCTGGTTCACCGGGGCCTATATCAAGGTAGGCTTCTTCGTGAACAACCACGATCTACGGTATCAGGACTTGGTGCGGGGGAACCTGTTTGAGCAGGTGGAGACAGTCCTCGAGCTTGTTTACCTGAAGTACCTCAAGGCTTCGATTCGGTACGAAAGGTTACAACGGATTGAGAGTTACCCGTTTCCGGAGGCCGGGCTGCGGGAGGCCCTTTTGAATGCGGTAGTCCACAAGGATTACGGGAGCGGTATCCCGATCCAGATCAGCGTGTATGAAGATCACCTTGTTCTGTGGAATCCGGGAGAGTTGCCTGAGCATTGGACACTGGGCCTGTTGGGCAAACACCCTTCAAAGCCCTACAATCCGCTGATTGCGAATGCGTTTTTCTTGTCCGGCCATATTGAGTCGTGGGGTCGTGGGATTGAAAAGATCGGGGCAGCCTGTGTGGCTCACGGAATTGCGGCGCCAGAGTTTGACTCGAGTATGTCGGGGGTGATGGTCACGTTCCGTGCGTCGACGGTTTATCTCGACCTCATCAGAGGTACGAAGAACGAGCAGGTTGAACCGAAAACTACCCAGAAAAGTTCGGAGAAAAGTTCGGAGAAAATCATCGCGATCATTCGGAGAGACCCGACGATCGCAGCACAACATATTGCAAATCAACTAGGGTTGACGTCACGTGCTATTGAAAAGCATCTCTCGAAATTGAAAGCCGAAGGCCGCATCCACCGGGTAGGCCCGGATAAAGGAGGCCATTGGGAGATCAAGCAATGAGTACGCTGCCTCGATCCGAACACACTACCCGGCAAAGGGTGGTCTCCTTGTTCACCGACTAGAGCCGGCCTGATTAACCGAGGCTAACACTACCCTGGCGAATGGAGCAAAGGGCCAACAACCGGCATTCCAACCCCGCATTCCTGTGAGCGCCCTTGCCGCGAACCCCACCACCCTTTGCTGTAGGCATGGACTAAACGAGTGAGACGGGAACCTCTGACGCCCAGTCATCGGGGTGTTGAACACGAAGCGGGGTTGCACGTTCCGAAAAGCGGGCATCAATCAAACCCGCGTTCCTCGCGCTAAAACAGCCGTAAAAATTTTTGAAGTGTTTCGTCAGGCCGGTAAAGGATCACATCGAACGGCAGGAGATTCCCTTCTCTGAGGTAGCAGTTACGCGGCAAGGCATCTATCGCAAGAACATCAAAGGCGAAATTGTAGAACAACGCATGACCAAACGCATTCGGGAGACACTTCCACCCCGAAGCGGTCAGCAAGGCGTCGATCTCATCCTGCGTCGGCAACTCGCCATTGTATTGGGGCTGGTCGATCGAAAAGGAGAGCGCTCCGTCTTCCCATTCGATCACAGACTTCAAAGACACATCGTCTTCAAAGACCTCATTCGCGATAAGCCAGCGTTGGAGATATTCGAGCGGCGTGGCTGGAATGAATTCGATCTGCCGATGGAACTCAGGTATTGCCGGGTCGTCTCGAAGATTTGCCCTTGGGCTGCTGACGATTGCAGGAACAAGACCAAAGCTCGGCGGAACAGTAATCTTCACCAACCGGCCAGTGTCCTCGTTGAGGTCAACGAGGTGCTCCGCCCCACAAAAATCAGACTCCCCTTCCCGGATAGAGGCGAACGTCTGCCCCGCCTTTACGAGGATACCGAATTCGCCAGCCAAAGAACGCGCATGTTCGGCTTCAATCTTGGCGATTTCGGTGCGGGTAAGCCCATTGCCCTTGCCGTAGTCACCGCAAAGGTCGCGTAATCGGTTGTAGAAGGTCTCAAGCAAATCGTCCCCTTAGGCGGGTTGGCCTTGGTTGCGCGTGTCTGCGGATGTGGTTCTCCCGTATTCACCTGAAGGGCAAAATACACCGCTTTGCCTCCTCGGTCAATTTGAGACGCCCCGGTGGAACTCGTACGCGGAAGAGAGTTGATGTAGCTACGACTCAATTACGCTCAAACGGGGATGCATTTGTCCGAGCACACCCTTGTGGTACTCAAAGACTTCTTTAAGTAACTCCGGACAGTCGATGTACCCGCCCAGGCACGCTTTGGCAGAAATCGTTTCCTCGTGCCATTCACCGCGCCACTTCGAGAGCCCGACAACGGCCCTTTGCAAAAGCGGCTCGGGATCGCACTCGATCGATCTTCGCTCCTTTAGATACCACATCCGCCAGGAACAATTATGCCTTCCCAATGCGTAACACACCCTCGCAATCTGCAGCTCGCACCGGATGGAAGAACACTCCCAGCCGCGCAGCGCGGTCTGATAGCACCATTCCGCCTCCCCAATCTGGTCTTCCAATTCCACCGAAATCACATTATGCTGATCGCTGAGTTCTACGACATAGCCCTCAAACGCAAACCGGTTCTGGGGTGAAATGAATGCATCAGGCGCTTCAGTTCAGCACTTCAGAATCACCGGATACCAAAACAGTGCGATGCCACAGTCGTGGATGCCCTTAATGGGCAACGCTGATTCAGCCCCTCCCCGCATGCGTACAAAAACCGAATTTCATCAACTTATTTAATGTCATTATGATTAATTTGAATGGTCAGTTCTTGTTAAAAGAAAACACCTACCAAAAGCTGCGCGATAACTATAACACGTTACCGCACCAAGGTATAGTGGGGCGGTCTGCTTCGAGTTACCTGCTATACGGCAAGTCGTCATTACCGCTGGATAATAAGGTGAATTTAGTTCACGCGCTATCGCGAGAAGTGGTTAAGGGAATTTGTATTGATCCTAACGTTCCCGTCAAAATCGCCTATGCTGTTGCAATGGCATGGGGTGGGCAGCGCTACGATCATTTTGCATCCTCGGCGAACTCGCCCGTACTCCACGGGCTTTTAGAGTATCTACGAACGAGTCAGAATTCGAGGCGCGTCGATTTTGAAAGGGCGAAAGAAGATGCGTCTAAAATAAAAGGCCTTGGCATTTCTTTTTTCACGAAGCTTTTATACTTCTTTCGCCCCTCGTCTGATGCATATATTTTGGATCAATGGACGGCCAAGGCGTTGGATGCTTTACTTGTCGAATCACCGGTAAATGTAACCGCGGTTGGATTGCCAGACCCGAAGACTACTGGATTACAGTATGAAAAGTTTTGTGAGGTAATAGACCTGATTGCTCTCCAATTGAGAAATGATACGAATCTTGCCTGGACAGGCGAAATTACAGAGGTGGCCATTTTTGACAGGCCGAATGGGAAGTGGAGGGGATATCTTAAATCCGTGTGGAATGTTGATGGCGCCAAGCGCAGCGGTGAAATGAAGCGGGGCGACTGCATGCCTGCTATTGCTGATGATAATAGTTTGTTCCTCTGTCAGAATCGAATGCCTGATGGCATGGGAATACGAGAGATGCACGATCCAAATAATGGAAGGGCACGCAATAACGCATTTATATGCAATAGGCATGGATGTATTGACTTTAAAAGACCAGAAGCACCCGGAATAGATCGAGATTTATTAGAGGAATTGAAAACACCAGACGGCCAATGGCGAGAATTGTCCAGCGGCATACCTTATGCATCAAAAGGAGCCACGCATTGCACGGGCGGAACTGGATATGTATGCGGAATCGACTTTGGATCTATAGACAACGCTATTCGATATCTGAAAACATTCTTCTCTATTGTTGCTTGTCCTGTTTGTGATCCAGATCCCGTCGCGTCTCAAAAATGGATAGACTCCTTATAACTGATCACTCATCCGGAAACGCCGGCGCGAAGTGCTCTCACTGGCGGAGCCGCGCAGCGTTTACCGGGGCAGCAATAGACGCTGAGTGCTCTACAGTGTCGGAACTCAAGAGGCGGATCGTCGCTGGTGAATAAAGGGCCGTCGCAATCTGTGCGTTTGGAATCAGCCCGGCGACTTTTTCTCAATACTTGCGGCGGGGCTAATGCCAGTTTCGGTGTGACATCACGCTCTGGAGACTGCCGGCCACACAACCGAGTATCGCTCAATGATACCCTTTATCCGCTGGTTTGTAGCGGGCATTTCCCCGGGAGTTACCCCGATATATTCGGTTAGAAAATTCACGTACTCGTACGCCGCCTGACGCGTATTTTCAGCATGAATTCCATAGACACGTTCGTAACCGAATAACGCGTCCCGGAACAACTCATCCGCCCTGGTGTGATCGGAAAACGTAATCGCGCGTGCGAACCGCATCATCACCTTGAGTGTCTCTGCATTATACTCGCCATAGGCACGCGCAACGGACCGGAGAACGTTTACCCGGGAAGGATCGGACCGACATTCGTCCAGGGCCAGCGACACTATGCAATCGACATAAAACGGATGGTACTCACCCAACTGACATTGCGCCCTCCGAGCCACTTCAGCCTTGCGTACTTTATCCTTAAGAGCCCCGGCCAGCGTCCACTCACTCCTGAGAGTCCGGGGATGTTTTTCGCCGAACATACCCTTGTGGTACTCAAAGACTTCTTTAAGTAACTCCGGACTGTCAATGTACCCGCCCAGGCACGCTTTGGCAGAAATCGTTTCCTCGTGCCATCCACCGAGGCACTTCGAGAGCCCGACAACGGCCCTTTGCAAAAGCGGCTCGGGATCGCACTCGATCGATCTTCGCACCTTGAGATACCACGTCCGCCAGGAACAATAATGCGTTCCCAATGCGTAACACACCCTCGCAATTTGCAGTTCGCACCGGCTGGAAGAACACTCCCAGCCGCGCAGTGCGGTCTGATAGCACCATTCCGCCTCCCCGATCTGGTCTTCCAATTCGGTAAGTTCGTTTGCGAGTAAAAACACACACCAGCAACCGTCATGATTCAATGGGAGCGCGGCTTTCTGAAGATCCCGGAACGCTTTCCTGAAACACTCGTTCGCATCCTCGATCCGAGCCGCCTTCTTAAGACTAAATCCGAACCAGTAGCGGGCGTCAGCGATCTCCTCCCACCGGTAACCCCGCCTGATTCTGGCCTCACAAACGCGCCGATACCAACCCGGGATTTCCGACAAATCCCCATGCCTACTCAATAGATGATTGGCGTACTCGTGAATGGCATCGAGCGCCTCCCCGCTTGCAATCCCACTCCTCTCGACCGCCTCCTTAAGATCCGCAAGTAAACCCGTGGATTGGAAGTTTTCAGGGATCTGAAACCTCCCGGAACGCCCCAAGATATTTTCCCCGGCGCTCCGTTTCCATTGCCAAAGCCGCCCGCACTTCGAGCACTTGCGTTTGCCGGCGTCCGAATACGGACCAAACCCTTTTAACAACACAGATCCTGTGCTTCCACAACCTGAGCAGTTCAGCATGGGGCCTTTCGTTTTAACCTGTTTTGACGTGTTCCATTTGTCACCGGGACACCGATCGCGCATAGCCCTCCCGGACGGCTCCCTAGAAAAGGTCGTTTGCATCCGCGGACCATTTCCCGTTCGGCACCGGCAGCATCATCACTTTCACTCCCGGCTGCCGCAAAGGAACCTCCCGCCGGAGATGTTCCTCAAGGCATGCGATGAAATCCTCCATCACCGGCTCCGGAGCCGGATTAACAGTCCGCTCCTTGCCGCCCTCGATCGCCTTGAACCCGGTCCGCCTTCCCCGTGGATCGCAATATCCGAATGTGCTGTGAACTCTTTCATCCAGACTTTTTTGAAGGCAGTAAAAGCTCAACAGAGACTCCCCGTACGCCGGATCCTCCAAAGTGATCTCCTCGGACTCCGGACATTCGTTTGCGACGATCGCAACAAAGTAAGCCTCACCCATCCGTGTGGGAGGCGGCATTCTAAGTACGACCGAGTCACGCGACTCGATGTAACGTCGCTCCACCTTAATATCTGAACTTCTAAACGAGTATAATGGATCGACTCCAAGGCGCTTATAAACCTCATTCAGGATCAATCCCACAATGGGATCTGCGTATTCCCCACCCATGCCCATTCTCGTAAAAAGCAGTTGGGGATCAGCTCGCGCGATATCCCATAAGGCCCGATGGGCAAAAATATAATGGGGTGAGGTACCATACCGTGGATAGGCCGCTTCCCTGGGGAACGGACGCCAGCCATCATCCTCCTCCCCCACGCTTTCATGGAGGGAAAACCGCGGGAGTTCATCCGCTGAAAGCCAGCTTTGAACAATCGACAGCGTATGTTCCCATTCCGAAACCACCAGTCGTTCCGCCTCGGTGTGTTCATCGTAGTAACCCACACTGAGATTCACGCCGCAAATGTCCTGACACAGATGCCGTATATCCGTGGAGGAACTATTTCCCGCATCACGATACCCTGTTTTTTCCGCACAATAGGCGCGAAACGCATCCGTACCGACATCATAACATTTGAAGTCCGAGGAGCCCCGGCGATCGAACTCGATCGCAAACATGTGTCTTTTGTTGATATCGTCACGAATATCGCGATTTGCAGAGGCTGCCGCGATTTCACGAGCAGCCACACAGCCGATCTCCTCCCCCGAAGTAATCAAAAGCGAGTGCCCCGAATCGCGGAGCGCCCACAACATGGCGCACCCTGCCCGATCATCCGCACCGATCCCAATATCCGGTCTCGCAGAAACAATCTGATCACCTTCCAAGCGGCAGGCAACGGGTAGCAATTTATCGTGTTCCCAGATTGTATCCGCATGGGCGACGAGCAGCACCGGTGTACTACGCGTCCCCGGAATATAAACAAACCGACTGTGCCGGACGCCCCGGACCACCGCCGTTTTTTTGAAATAGTTAGCAAACCGGTTCAGAACCTTGGGTTTGGTTGCATTCAAAAACCAAAACAACTCTGTGATTCGTTCGTTCATATTTAGATAGGGTTAACAGTTTCCCTCAGCTCTCCAGTCGGCGCGTAATGTGCCCCGCCTGGCGCTGGTTTAGATCGATGCACTCTTTAAAAAAGGAACTCCTTCCGAACTTATGCGGACTCCGCGAAACTTCGCATGAACTCCCCAGCCGCTCGAAAGAGCCGGCAGGCTGTGCGGCCATGACTCGCGGGTAAAACTCCAGTCCTCAAACCCGGCAATACCCGGCCAGTCGCGCCCTGAAGACATGCTATAGGCAGCCCCCGCCGAGCGATTAAAAATGCCGTGGTCGGTCCAGTAATCAAAGCCTGCGGGATTCGCCAGATGCAGCACACTTCGAAAAAACGGCAACGCGTTTACACAGTAAGAATTCCCGCCTTCACAACACCCGTCATTAAAACCCGCAAACGCGGACAACTCCGCGCCGGAAGCACGCAGGAGTGAGAGCATCACCCGGTTCTCGCCACCGAATCCAACCACCCATTTATCCTTGGCTTGGTAGACAGCACATTCATATCCGGAGATTTCAAAAGACTCTGTTCTGCATGGATTGCAGCGAGAATGCTTCTCCCAAGCGGCCGTATCCAGATCCCGGTCGGCGCACACATACACGTCATAATCCAAGCCGATGATCTCATCAGAAATTGGACCGCTGGAGGGGTAAAACAAAACCCGTCGGTTCTTTAGAATCCGGGAAAGCGTATCTTGGATCATGAGATCCATTATACCGGAAGGGCGCCCGGGCAGCGTCGATTGAGAGTGGGCGCCGCCGCCGATAGCTTCCCCCAAGCAATCGTGAGCAGGGGTTGGATTCCTTTCTCAGTGATCCCAATGCCCCGGGGAGAACGTAGTTTTCATGGACGGTTTTGGGATTGCATCCGAGCCATTCCAATCATGGTTCGTTTTTCAGCATTGGAGGCGTGGAACGGTGGTTAGACTGAAAAGGGCGGATCCAAATCGATTGGCATGAAAGCGTGCCGTGGGTTTTGATATCGGGGATACCAAGAGAGATCGCAACGTATGAGTGCTCGTGAAAAATTTGTGGTGATTAGCGGTGCCGGCCTCAGCGCGCCGAGCGGACTTAAGACTTTTCGGGACTCCGACGGGCTTTGGGAAAATCACCGGGTTGAGGATGTCGCCTCTCCCGCGGCATGGAAAAGAAATCCGCGGCTTGTCCTTGAGTTTTACAACATGCGCAGAGCCCAGGCTGCAAAGGCCCAACCCAATGCGGGACACGTTGCGATAGCGGCGCTGGAAAGGAAGTTCGATGTCGTGGTGATTACCCAAAACGTTGACGACCTTCACGAGCGGGCCGGCTCGTCACGTGTGATCCATTTGCATGGAGAATTAACGAGCGCACGCAGTTCCATGGACTCGACCTTGAAGCGAAGGATTGGAGCGGCCCCCATCGCAATAGGCGACTTGTGCGAGTTGGGGGGCCAACTAAGACCGGACATCGTGTGGTTTGGAGAACCCGTACCGCTGATGTATGAGGCCACGTTGGAAGTGATAAAGGCAAAGCATGTGTTGGTTGTGGGTACGTCGCTTGCGGTGTATCCCGCGGCCGGACTCCTTGAGAGTGCACCGGAACAAGCCGGGAAGGTGTACGTGGATCTGCGTGCGGAGACGCGTCCCCCGGGATTCCGGATAGTGGAAGGGTCTGCGGATGTCGTGCTGCCTGATTTGGTGGACGACTGGCTTTGATCCCCCCCTATACAGGGAGATTGCACCGGTAAACGCCGGCGTGATTGATTCGTGAGGGCCCCGGGCGATCTTCACGAGCGATGTGGATGTACAAAACCGCCCTGTCGAAAAATCTCGTTCCCAACGTAAAACCTACAAAAATCAGACACGATCCGGATATGGATCGAATCCCCATCGGAAGGTGCACACACTGCAGGCCCTGCTGCCATCACGTCCCAACGCGTCAACGACACCTTCCGGCAGATTCTGAAGGTTGATTCAGCAGCAAGCCATTTCAATGTCGATTCGAACCATTCTCATCCGGGCACTACGGAGCATTACCACCATTTTCGCTCTGGTTCTGCTGATCGTAGGAGTTTTTCAGCGCAAGTTCCTTTATCATCCAACTCATGAAGCTGAAACCAACGGCTTAAAACCGTGGCTGTTAGGAAACTCAACGATTGGTTTTTGCCGCGAGGTTCCGGCGCCGAAGTCCGTATGGTTGTTAATTCATGGAAATGCCGGCCAGGCGGCGGATCGTGAATACGCATTACCCGCCTTTGGCGAAAAGGATTCCATTTTCCTTCTCGAATATCCCGGCTACGGAAATCGTGAGGGCTCGCCTTCACTTAAGTCGATCAATGGCGCTGCGAAACAAGCCTACGAAGATCTTCGTGGCAGGTTTCCAGGCATACCCGTCTGTGTCGCCGGGGAATCCATTGGAACTGGCGCTGCTTCGTTTTTAGCCGGCGGCGCCATCCCTCCGGACAAGATTGTCCTGATCGTTCCATTTGATGTGCTGGCACATGTTGCATCCACCCACCTCCCATTTCTGCCCGTAGCGCTTCTATTGCTGGATAATTGGAATAATATTGCGGCTCTCAAAGCCTACGCCGGCCCCGTTGAGATATTTGCGGCGAAAGACGACGAGGTGATTCCTTCCAAGCTCGCCAGGAATCTGGCCGCCAGCAAACCAAGTGCGGTATTCCACGCGATCGCAGGGGGGCACAATCAGTGGACGATGGGAAACCAGGTTAAAATCCAGTATCCGTAACAGGGGTTCTGAAGGATATTGAAATACTCCTCCGCCGATCTAGCTGACTCTCTTGGGGCATTTTCAGTCCTCCCTTTATTCTGCCGGCATCTGCCGCTAATGTCAGTTTTATGGAAAAGACCATTGTTCAAGCGGAACTCCCGCCAGAATTACTGGCCCGTGCACAGTCATTTGTCATGGACGGATGGGCGTCTAGCTTCGATGAGCTTCTGGTTGAATCCCTTCGCCGGTTTCTGGAGTCGCATTCGACTAAAATGACTGAAGCATTTGTGATAGGTGACGTTCAGTGGGGGTTACGTGGAAACGACTGAGTCGGTTCCTTTGATTGTCTTCTGTGACGCAGGGCCTCCGATCC
Organism: Verrucomicrobiota bacterium; assembly: GCA_037133875.1. GTDB lineage: Bacteria > Verrucomicrobiota > Verrucomicrobiia > Chthoniobacterales > Chthoniobacteraceae > Chth-196. Next base: position 33,869 of record JBAXNG010000036.1, read on the forward strand.
AAATCGCCGGCACACCAAATCATAAGTAAACGGCAGCACCCGGAATTAAACAGCCATATTTACAGCAAGCCGGTTCTATTTACTTTTCGCATACTGCACATTGAAATAATGCTCTAAAAATCGAAATGCATCCTGGGCTTTACGCCGATGGATTGTGGAGGCTGTTTCGGGAGGTGCATCTGCGGATAAGGGCTGATCATGATAAGCCGAAACATCGTAGGCTCTCCAGTGTATGTTCTGACCTGTTGGATTACCAAATTTGGAAGCACTGTTTAGATTGATTCGCTCCTCCGGCTTTTCCGTAACATCGGCCTGGATGAATAATTCTCTCAGGCGTTCATAGGCAATAATCGCTCCGGCATCGCCTCCTGTTACTCCCTTTGAAATGTAGCCGATCAAATTACTTCCTCCGTTAAATTCTTTTATACCAAAGACTACGTCCCGAGTATCGGTAATCTGTAGCGTGTAGGTATGCTGTGTCTTACTCGTTTGTTGTTCAATGGCAGCACCCGAGAGTCGAGATTGCTGTGATTCGGGTGTCGATTTGGAGAGCTTATCCAGAGCAATCATTTGAGCGTCATCTCCGGTCGATTGCCCACAACGACATACTATAAAACCAGCATTTGATTCATTCGGAAGCTGATGCTGGCGCCACATCTGCTTCCTTTGTTCGGGTTTCGCGAGCTGAACAAAAGTAAACAAGGCAGCTTCAACATCTACTGGGGTCACCCCAATCACGTTGGCGATCTGACTGCAAAGCCCGTTGAATTCTGCATAAGGCATATTCCCGCACAATTCCTCCCGCAAAATAGAGTCAAGAACAACGAAGTCCGGACTGACAAATCGCAGCAGCTTGGATCCATAAGATTCCCCCAATCCCTGGATGTCTGTAGCTGATTTTAGAGCGCTGTCTATATCTTCCTGCTTAAATAACGTCTTTAATTGCTCGTTAATGAATGAAACATTCTCACTGTAGTAAATATTATATTTTCCCCAGATGCGATGTCCTCCTCCAAAATCAACAATCACGGATTCAAGGACTCTGAGGGCATTCGCCGGACTTTGACCGCTCTCTTTCCAGGCTTGGATGGCGCTTATCGCACTTTTTGTATTAATTTCCTTGTGGTAAATATCCAGATAACAACGAAGGCAGTGGAATGGCACTATAGCCGACTGAGTGTGCTTACCTTGGGGCTTGAGTATAACGTTTTTTATCAGATCAATTTTCATAATATGACATGGTTGAGTTTTAGATACTGCACTCATACTCGCATTGAGAAAAGACGGCCCCCATGAGTGTCACAAACGCAAGTCTTGGGAAAGGAGGAGTAGAACGCCTCCCTCCCCTTTCTCCACTGTTGCCAAAGGCCTAGGCCCGCAAACCAACAAGTGTCCCCCGATCCGCCACGAAGTTGTTCCATTCGGGTCGATAGGTAGTAACGAGAGCCTGTTCAATTCCTTCAATTACATTAATCGTTAACCCTTCGTAACTCAGCCATAATCCTTCTTCTTTTGCGTAAACCGTAACCTCGTTTCCCAAATGTAATTCACGCTCAATCCCATCCCTGACGTCCTTCATCACATCATTCTTATGATATCCCAATGGTCGGGAGTAACCCTGGACTGTTTTTCCTATATACTTGCACGTATCACCCGAGAATATTGCATAAACCAACGGCTTCCGCTTTGTAACAAGCACCTCTGCCCGCCGGTGTACACTCTTATTCTGATCCAGACAATAAGAACCTATTTTCTGGAAGCCGTGTTTTGTAATGAATTCTGTAATCATAATTTTAAACGTCATCTCGCACTAAAGACCTCCCAACGTCTTCAATTGTTTTTCGATTCAATGTCCGTAAAAACCGAACATCGATGGGATGCGTTCATGATATCCCAGCGGCCCCCCGTTTTCAGGGGGTACCCATCCTAACTCGCTTCTCCGATGTCAATTATCTCTGCGTATCCTTTAAAATAATCTCTCAGGAACGCAATCGCCTTGGAGTGACTGCCAAATTGTTTGCCTCGCAGAAAACCCGTACCACTAGCCCCGATCGATTCACCGCCTTTCAGATCCTGCCAAGTGTTATCGAGTAAAGGAACTTTGGGGGTAGTCAGAAGATCCATTCCTGCTCTGGTAAAACTAACGGCACCCTGCAAACTAATTACGGCAATATTAAACCTCCCGTTCCTCTCGGGCTTTAAAACACTGGCGTGCTTATAGTGGATAAGAAAAAGTTCCATATAAAGGCTGTACCCGACGATAATGAGCCACCGCAATACGATTAAAGACATTTCTTTAACGGCCCGCCCTTGCACATCTGTATTATCCAGCCGCACTGCATGCGGGTTGCCTCCAAGCAGCTCGCCATTCTCTGCGTCACTTCGGGTGACTCAAGAACACACGCGTATCCGCCATCGAGTCTCAGGTCCACCTCCCCACACCTCACAATGTCGCCAACTTCATCACCCATTCCGGCCACCAGTCGATCTGCCAAAAAACCAGGCTTCCGGTGAATACCGTCTGCTATAGAAGACTTTTGTTGATTATTTATCAGACATATCCGACATTGTTCATATGTCGTTGGAGAATTCCATGCCGCTGCCTGCCACTAATGCCCTCCGAAAACTTGGACGGGACCTGGCGGTGGCCCGCAAGAAACGAGGGATTTCCACGCTCGATATGGCGGAACGGTTACAGGTCAGTCGCGACACGCTTTGGCGATTGGAAAAAGGAGATCCTTCGGTGGCTATCGGCACTCTCGCAACCGCGACCTTCATTCTTCAACTTCACGACCGGCTATCGGGTCTCGCCGCTCCCTCCAGCGATGCACTGGCTCTGGAACTAGACGAGGCGCGGTTGCCGAAACGTATCCTTCGTCCGCGGCTATGAATGTTGATGTCCACATTGACTGGCACGGTGAAGCTCGATTTGTTGGGAGACTTTATCCCGCGGGACGCGGCTCCGCGGTTACTTTCGAATATGCACGCGAGTGGCTCATCACCGAGGGATCATTCTCGATCGATCCCACGGCTTTGCCGCTCCGTCAGGGATCTCATCACGCATCGAGTCTCTTTGGTGCGTTTCACGATTGCGGACCGGACCGGTGGGGACGGTTATTGATAGAGCGGGCAGTCCGGAAACAAGCGCTTTCACAGAAGCCCTATCGGGACCTTGATTACACACTCGCTCTGGATGATCACTCGCGCATCGGAGCACTGCGATTTACCGAGGCGGGCGGAGGCCCATATCTTGCCGCCGGCGTAGCGAACATTCCGCCGGTTATTCAAATGGGGGCACTCTTACGGGCCGTTGACGCGGTTCATAGTGACACCGAAACGGCGGCGGATTTGCGTTATCTGCTTGGGCACGGTTCTCCTTTGGGTGGAGCCCGGCCCAAATCTGCGGTGGTACTGGCCGATGGCTCACTTGCGATCGCAAAATTTCCGAAGTCGGACGACATCCGTGATATTTGCGCGGGCGAAGTCCTGGCATTGCGACTGGCTGAAAAAGCGGGACTGACTGTAGCTCCTTCTGAACTGACTTATGTAGGAGAGCGCAGTGTCTCGGTGATCAACCGTTTTGATCGTGTGGCAAATCACCGGGTTCCTTTTCTTTCCGCGAGCAGTCTTTTGGGAACGAAGCAAGGGGAGGCGGGAACGTATACGATGATTGCGGATGCGATTCGTTCTTTTGGTGATGATGTAAAAAGGGATTTGAGGGAACTCTGGCGTCGGATGGTATATGCGCTTTTAATCAGTAGTTATGACGATCACCTTAGGAACCACGGCTTTTTGATGCGAAATGCGGGACGGTGGGCACTATCACCAGCGTATGACCTTAATCCCGTGCCGGAGATTGATCGTACGCAGGCCCCGGAAACCTCCATTTCCGAGGAACTGGCTGAGCCCTCAATAGACGAGGCACTTCGCGTGTGTGCCCGGTTTGGACTAAAGACAGCCGAGGCAAAAGGGGTGCTTCGGGACGTTTTTGAGGCCGTCATTAGTTGGAATGACGTGGGAAGAAGCCTGGGACTGCGAGGACGGACATTGGAAAGTTATGCGAGCGCATTTGAAAATCCACTGATGGATGAGACTAGAAAACTCCTCAAGTTACAAAGGTAGGGGCTTCATTCATCAAACGCCTCTTCTGACTCCGCCTCCTTCGAAGCGTCGCATATAGGACACGCCGCTCTGATCGTCCTTCTGGAATCGGACCACCGCGTCATCCGGAGTCCCCGGAACTTCCATCGAAAAATCCGGCGGAGTCGGGAACGGTAGACTGCGGATGTTTATGAGCGACTCCCAAAAGTCATTTTAACAGATCCGTCCGGTCCCTTACTTATAGTGCATTAGCGTTGCCTCCAACCGGTGCGTCATTCTTTGGATCAACTCGGGGGGTTCAAGCACACACGCGTTCTCACCCCAACTTAAGACCCACTTCTCCACCTCCGAAAGAGAAGCCACCTTCATCTCCAATTCCAGTCCGCCATCCGGCAACGCATGCAATTCTTGAGAAATATGCCAGCGCCGCTCCCGGATCAACATAGCCACCCGGGCTGTGAATCTTATGCGCACCACAATCGGCGCAGTCCCACTTCGCCCGATGAGATTAAACGCGTTGGCGAGAGATTTTCGGATCTCTGTCGACGGGAGACGCTCAAATATTTTGCCGGTACGTCTGACTCTCCGAATTCGGGTAAAGGCAAACGTTCGCATAGCATCCCGATCCAGATCCCAAGCCAGTAAATACCAGATCCCATCCGTACAGGTCATGTGATGGGGGTTCACCGTCCTTTCCATTTCCTCCAGATCCCCAATTTTCTGGTAATAAAACCGGATCTGCTGCCGTTCATAAATCGCAGCCGCCACCGCTTCAAAGCTGTCTCCATCGACGGGTTCTACCGGCTGATTCCGATAAGAAATCATGTCGTCCAGCTGGGATCGAAGTGCCGCAAACTGGTCATTCTCCATCGTCCCAAAAAAGTCGCTTACGCTCCCAAACATAGGAGTTCCCCGCAGTTGTTCTAATCCATGCCGAAGCATCAGGAGGACGGCGAACTCCTGATCCGGAATATTTCTCAAACGTGGAGCGAGTTTATCGGCCAACGATCTCGGCGACGCCTCGTCCCACTCGTACCACCAGCGGTGTTCCGTTTCATCATACTCCGCGGGAAGATCCATCTTTAGTAACAACTTGATACAGCTGGTTACCTGTTTCTCGCTGAGTCCGAGTTTGGAGCCGATTTCCGGTTTTGTAAGCGAACGTCCCGGGACGGAAGCATCAATCAACGCATGGACCTTCAGAGCATTCGCGAGGTGTGCAATACTGGACATACAATTGTGGAGAACGATAAAAGCCGAACCCCATTTTCGGTCCAAACTTGAACTCCGTTAAGGAACAAAGGACATCCATTTCAGATTTATGCTCATTCCTCCGCCCTACACATCGATGCCGGCGCTTCATCCCGACACATTTGCGATCCCCTGTCTGAATTGGACAACTGCTCCAGTTCATCTCGAATTGGACGATCTCGGATCCTTTCGGGGAATGTTCACGAATCTTCAGCGGCGCGGCTTCGTGGATATCTGCGAACACTACCTTCCAAACGCAAAAACCGCTGGAATGCTCTATTCAGCGGATATCAACGATCTGGAACTGCAACTTCTAAGCGAGATCAACTCCACCACGGCCCTGTGGAATACGAAGAATCAAATCCCAACCGACGAAGACCTCGTTCGGATTGCAGTCGGCATCCAACTTTGGGGAGGGACCACAGGAAGATATCCCTTCATCAGAGAAGGCGGGTTCTCCTACAATTTCAGCGTAGAATCTTACCGAACCATCCTCCATCACCTGAGGACGAGCCCCCCGCTCATTGGAGAACTTCCGAACGCTAATCTAGAACAGGCGAAGGCACTCTGGTGCGGAGATACGTTCAAATACTTTGGGGTTTCCTTCGCTACAAAGCACTTCAGCTTTTGGTCTCGTGCCAAAGGGATGCCAACGGCCCTGCCCATATATGACAACATTATTGCCAAAATGGTCACGGGCAGAGACAAGGCAGATTGGCGCCACTATTGGCCTTACGTTAACGGAATGCACACGGCTGTAGCTCAGATCAATCGTGAGAACCCTCACCTTGGAGGTGCGTATTCCGTTACTCAACTCGAGCGACAACTTTTCGTCTGGGCAGGTTCATCCGAGTCCACTGCATGGCGCCGGGAAGTGGCGTAAACCTCCAGACCCGTCCCCCGGTGGCAGCGCGTCTGTGCCCCGCAACTCGATTCCGAAGCATATCCACAAAACGGACTGCTTCCCCGGTGTGAACTCCCTAGGTTTCCCGAAACCCTCGGGAGATGCTGGAACATTCCTAGTCAGGACAACACAACATGCCTTCCTTTAAAACCCTCCGTCTCCTCGCCCCGATTCTCAGTGTTCTCCTGCTCCCAAGCTGCACAAACATCCCATCGCGCAGTGTTTCACACAAAGCCGTCAAAAAAGAGATCCACTCCAATTCGCTAGAGTTTCCCCTCACAACGAGCCCGCGTTTCGGAATCGGTGTGAAACTGATTATTCCCGCCGGCGGATCCATCGAATCCCGAGAACCCAAACCACACGGGGAAAAAATACGATTCAAGCTCACCGAAGACACTCCGAGTGAGCGCTTCCTTGTTCGCATCACCGATCAAAAGGACCGGTTACTCTGGGAACATGCCTTCAGTTACAATGGCTCCTCACCCGGTGGGAACAGCGTTGAAGTAGTCACACATCCGACCCTTCCATTTCTGAGTGTGGCTTATGAGGGCTACAAATGGGATCACAGCAGTGTCCTTTTGCGCGTAAAACAAAACGCCTTCAGCACCGTCATTGCAGAGGATCCCCGTTTTGAATCCGCAGTTTTAGATTGGGTGAACCGGCAGGACCCCGGCACTGGATACGGCTACGATATTGAGATCGGCGAGTTCACCGAAACCGGCATCCGCTTTACCTGTACCCGCCTTAAAAAAGACCTTTCACGTTCTGTGCACCCCGTGGAGCAAGAAGAAGCCGCAACCTTCAGTGGCATTGTCAAAATGGGAGAAAGCGGGGGACTTGTGGCAGAATGATGAGGTTGCCACCGCATCGTCGCACGGCGTAATCCATGGGGGTTGTATGAAGAACGGCAGGCCGTTTGATTCTAGATAATCCCGGGAGGGATACTCGTGCCGGCGGACCCATTCCACGGCGCACCCGGGTAATCACAAGCCTAAGCCGGACTATCCCAAAGTCTCACGCAGCAAGCGGTCCAACTGCCCTCTTCAATAGGGTTGGATTTCATCATGCAGCACGGTGAATAACCATTGTCTTTCATCAACCCATGCATTCGACGCTACTTTTCGCGCTCAATCCAGTGAGGGCATAAAAATCAAATCGAACACAGGCTTCACAGCCAGAAAAACGATGAAAAGCAGGAGCGCCTTGAAGAGTTCAGTCTTCAAAATCGCCCGTCCGGAATCGGAAAGCTCTTCTCCTTCCTCAACGTCTTCGAGATCGCGTTTGAAGAAGTGAAAATCAACCGTGGCCAAAGAATGAAACACCACGGGCAAAATAAGAGCCGCGTTGCGGAGGGTATCGAAGAGGAATGGATTATTGCGCAGCATAGGGTTTTTTCGGCATTCGATGCTCTAATTCAGAAAATCTCGTAAGCGCCGGGCCCGGGCACACCCGGATTAGTCCCAAAGCCCGATACATTCCCCTTTCCGGATGGCTCCCCCGCAAACAGGACACGGAGATTCCGGCGTCCACGCAACCAAATCCCCCTCGCAGTCTGAACACACCCCGGGATCCACAACCGCCGGTTTCATCCTCCAAAATCCCTTCTTTAACCGGGCCACCGTCACATCCCGAATCGTGTGGCACTGCTTACACACCATCGTGCGAACGACGCTGAAAAAACCCGAGGCGTCTCCAGCCGACACCCGCGCGGAATAACCGCACTCTTCACACTTTAATTGATACCAGGCGCCCATAAATATTCAGAAAAAATGCAGTAAAACCGATTCCTGCGGGCGCCCGTTCCCATGGAACGGCAACCGCATTCTTCCAATGTAACAGAGGGGGTAGGTCACTTTTGGGGTTACCCCCATTTTTCCTTAACCCACCCCTCAGAGCACAGGGTCGCATCGTTTTTTCCATTAGAGATCAAAATGGCGCTTAATTCGCGAGCGCTTCGAAGGTTTCGCGAGCCGCTTTAAGCTCTTCCAGTAAACGGACGATTCGATCCTCTTTTCGGGCTACTGCGACCCGATAATTACCTGTGATCCCGGCCAGGGTACTCAGAGCCATTTCCAGCTCCGTCTGCAACGTCTCGCCCACATGGATTCGATAGTTTTCCAACCGGATCCGAGCCTCCCGTCCCAACGGGCGATTGGGATCGAGCCTAAATTGCCGCAGACAACGCTCTGCCCACTTCAATATGCGCTTCTGATAAACGGGCCCAACCCATGGGATCCCACACAAACCCTCGGGAGTGACATCCGCCGCGGTCCGGATCCCTGACGCAAGGAGCGCATCCAAACGCTTTTGCCCGAGTTTGGGAATGTCGTGATCCTCGATTCTGCACTCCAGAAGATAGGCATGTTGCTGCCAATAAGGATTCACAGGGATGTGATTGGGTGAAATCTGCGCCTGTTTGAGTTCCTCCAGATGCGTTTCCAAATCCGTTAGCAGTCGCTGTTTTAGCTTCTGAAAATCACTTTGATAAGAACACACAAGCGCCCAGCGCTCTTTCACAAGGTTTTGTAGCTCTTCTAAAAGCACCTTCCACTTCTGCCTCCATACTTCCCCGTCCCGCATTACATCACGCGTCACACTTCCCGAACCTGTGATCCTCCCCAGGTGAGAAACCAGTCGGTTAAAAAGCGAAACACTCTGTTCATGGGTTTGCAGTCCACTGGCAGCCCCTGCTTCCAGTGCGCCGGATCTTGAGACCCCGGATCCCGTCACATCCACCGTTTCGAGAAACTCCGGAGCCAGGGCACGGAAAAGATCCAGCTCAGCGGAAAGGAATTTGAGGGTCGGCTGTTTTTTGAGGCCCAAAAAAACATCGTCCCCCATTCCGGACAACCTTATCCGACACCACGGACAATCGCCGGCTTCCCTTGCAAAATAGTGCCGTTCGTTGAACCCGCATTTTTGTATCCCCTCAAACATCCCGGTGAGCAAGACCCGCCATTGCCCGGCATCCGGCCGGTGTTCGGGATGAAGGCCAAAGGCTGCTTCAAATGCCTCCCACAAAGGCTTTGGAAAATCGCGGTTCTGAAGCCTGCCGGGATGGGGAAGCACCGGAACATCCCTCGCCATCGTAAACGCAAACGCACCCGATTGAATCGCACCGGCTATTCCTTTGGGCTGGGTGCTTTGGGGTTTGGGAATTCCCTGATACGGGTGCCATCCGTTGTTGAGAATATGGAATAACATGAGCGCCACTCCAAAAGCCTCGTTCTGAAGTGTGCGCGTTTTGGTAGAAAAATCGATCCCCTGTAACTCACCCGGCGTCCACTCCGGAACTCCAACCTCACACCGGTAAACTTCACCATTGGCCCCGGCTATCTGATACGAATCACAATCAATCAAGGTCACAAGCCCCGTCTGCGCCGAAACCAGCAGGTTGCTGTGATTGACATCCGCCATCAGAGCGCCGTGCGCGTGGATTGTTTCAAACGCACTCGTGACGTTCAGTGCAATGGCCGCAAGCGAACGCCATGTGGCGTTTGGAAAATAGGTCTGCCGGTCCGTGGGATGATAGAGTTGATGCATGGGAAGCCCCTCCGCACGCCGCATTAGAAATCCAACCACCCGTCCCGAAGCATCCCAAACGAGCGCTTCAGGCCACGCACAACATTTGGCGAGCGCCGGGGTACACATCCCGATGAGGCGCTCGAGTTTTGCAATGTGTGAAGGGGAGCGTGCCTCTTTATAAACCTTCAGCACCTTGTCCGGACGATCTCTTAACTCATAAACCGTCCCCTCGCCGGCCTCTGCAAGCCGGTTCCCAAGCTGGAGTCTGATTGCAGTTCCCGCCTCACGCAGAAACAAGGAGGACAATGCTTTTGTCGTCATCGGTTTTTTCCACGAGTTCAGGAAGATTGAGAAACGCCTCAAGCTGCGGCGTTAGCCCCGATGGATCGGAGGCAGACGCGACCGGTTGCAGAAGAAACTCCAGAACCGGAGGATGAATTTGAAAGCCCGGGTTGAGCAGAACCGGCTGTAAGCCGTCGGTAAATCCGACCACCGCACGCACTGGAATGTCGTAGCGCACGAATTGGAAGTGTTCCGATACCGCGTTAGGCGAGGTAAGAAAGTACGTTTCCCCTGCATATTTGCCCACACTCGGAACCGTCGCAAGACTCCAGCCCGCATCGGTTTTGACCCCGACGGCCCCGTCCCCAATCTGCACACAGAAACCTCCCCCGGGCCAAAACACCCCCAGGATCGCAGTACAATACAGCTCCGCCGGATCACACTGACATTCTGCGGTGAGCACTGAACGCAAATGCGTTCCCGCAATTTCAAACCAGCGGCGTGCCGTATCAAAATCTACAGCCGCAAGGGACCTGTTCCACTCCAGAACCAACCGTAAAAGCGTCCCGACCACACGCGCCGACGCTTCCTGTGAATACGTCGAAGACCCCGCTCCATCACTGAGCGCAAACACCACGGCCCGTCCTTCCGGTGCGTCGAAATAACACACCCGGGCCGCATCCTGATTCGGTTTTCCCGAAGCCCGATGGCTGTTCCCAACCACCGAAGCCGCTGTACATTTCCACGGCATACGATCCGATAACCCTCCGCTTAGGATTCGATCTCGATGCACGGTGGCAGCGCGAGCTTCAGCTTGTCGCCGGGCCGGCTCGCGGCAACGCTCTTCTGCGAGGCGCTGAGCCACTGGAAGAGTTCCCGAAACTTCACCCCTTTGAGGTTCATGGGGGACACCACTTGGGAAAGTTCGCCGAGTACGTCCATATTCGCACCCTCCACCCCGACGGCAAAAAACAGAAACGAGCCGTCCTTTTGCCCCTCAAGCAACATCCGACGCGCCATATCCCAATCGTGCCCCTCCCTGTCGGTTGGTTCCCCGTCCGTAATCAAAAAGACCCAGGGCCGGTGAATTTCGAGTCCTCCGGAGCGCAGAAAGCGCTTTCGCGATTCCAGCAGCTCCAGCCCGGTTACAATCGCCTCCGCCATTGGCGTTGCCCCGTCCGCATTCATCTCGGGGATACTCCAACTTGGCGCGACGGTGAAATCCTGAATCACTTCGACCTTCTCCCCAAAGGTCACCACAGCCACCTCCACCTTCTTTCGGGCAATGGGATCCGCCGCAAGTTCGCTCTGATAAATCCTGAGGCCCGAGATCAGCTGCTTTATGCGTTCACCAGCCATCGACCCCGAAACATCCAAAAGAAGGAGTGAAGGACACCTCGGCTCGGGATTGGAAGCCGCCTCTTTGATGGCCTGATGAAACGGGTTGGCAAACTCTGAAACGATCATTTGTTCGGACATAAGGATCTTGTTTAGGGGATGGGTTGTTTAGAATTTTGGTCGCTAAAGGAGTGCTGCTTTAAATGCCCACGACTCACGCCGCCGCGGCGCTGGTAGCTACGCCAATAGATAATGGTTGAATTGAATCGGAGGCGGTTACGCCGGGGGCATACAGGCGTCGGAGTGCGAGATGTTGGGCTCCGTTCAGTTCGGCGGGCCCCAATGCCATGGAACGGGCCAGAGCGCATTCCAGAGACGATCCCAGTACACAGCAGACCGCCGCGCTCAACATCGTACTTCGCCCAAAAGACAAACCGCCATGCACGAGGATATTTCTGCCTTCGCGAAGGTTTGTGGCCACGGAGACCGCGACGGCTCCAAACGCAGCCACATCACGAGGCGCACCATTGCGATCGATCGGGAAATGGGTGGTCTCAAACGGAAACTGTTTAGAGCCGAGCGCAACGGCATACTCAGCACTCAACACCCGTAACTCCGCACCATGCGCCAGACACACAATCTCTGTGATTCCGGCGGCGAGCAGTTCGGTCACTGAGAGAGCCAGCGGTTCAAGCGCGCCCGGCACACGACCAAGGAAAAGTGTCCCTGCGGGTGAGCAAGGATGTACGGTTCCACTGGGATTCGTTGCCTCCTGCGAGTTCTTCTCCAAGTCAAACGGCACGCGAATGAGTTCCATACGCTCATTATACCGGGTCGCTTCGGCCGAATCTTGATCCTGTCAAAACGGCGGTATGTCTCAGGCTTCGCCGCCGATTGAAACCGGAATGAGCTCCACTAATTCAGGACTGGAGCGGGCAAAGGAGATCGCCCCGTAACCCTCTTCATTTAAGAGGATCCTCATCTGTGAACCGAGGCGGGTATTTTTACCAAGTTCAACGGGCGAATGACTGTCCCGAAGCAAAAGCGCATGGGAATCAGACAAACTTTTGACAGTCGGCAGACTCACCGGAGCGCTTCGCTCCGAGATCAAACGAACGGCCCGCTCCGATAAGCGGGTCGGCCCCCAAGCTAGCAAAGGCCCGTCGTACTCCAAAAGCGCCTCAAGCGCTCCCTCCTCCATCCCATCGGCTCCTACAACCAGGTGATGCGCTTTGCTAAAACTTAAAATGCTCGCCGCGTGTCTGGATAAATACTCGCTGCCGATCAGGAGATGGTAGACCTCAATGGCTGCGAAAGCCCGGGCTTCGGCTGGTGACACTTCCTCCAGGCTCGAGATTCCAAGCCCTCCCTCAAAAGATTCCAGGGCGCGCAGCTGTGGCATGGGTTTACCCCCGTCGGTGTATTTAATCGAAAGGAAGCTCCGGGCTTGATGCTTCGCCTCGGTAATCGCAACACAACTGGCATAGTCGGGCGGCGATTCAAGATACAAGCGAACCGGCCGGTTCCAAAAAAGCACTTCTGCGGCCGCACCTCCCGGAGCGATCCCGTGAACCGTAAAATCGTAAGGCTGCTCCCGGTGCGCCCATTGCTGGAGGGCGAGTGTGTGAGGAACCTCAAGTTGTGGAATCCCGAGAGTAAATTTCCCCGCAAACGAAGCCAGTTCCCCTAAAACCCGGGGTTCCAACTCGCCTACGAGTGGCAGTGCCGCGTGCAGGTCGAATTCCGGGCGCCGAAGCGGCACGAGTGCTTGTGCACTCTCAAAAGACAAGGCACGCAAATTTGCAAACCGGAGATTATTCCAGCCGCGGAGGCCGGAAGCCGATGGAGCCGGCAACTCCTCCAGCCTTTTTTGAAGTCCCAGACAGGCCTGAATCCTCCAGTAAGTTTCATTGGAACCGATCCCGAGTTCATTGGCGGCCGACTTCAAAAGAGTTTCATCGTCCAAAACATCCTGCGGTCGGTTCGCTACGATTGTCGGGCTTAAGAGAAGATAGCCCGCTTCCTCAACCAGTCTGTCCACTGGCGCGGCAGGATAAAAGGGCCTCGACGCTTTAAATGGTGGGCGCACAAACATGCGAACATTATGCCGGATCAGGCCTCCGCTAGGAGCGGCAGCCCGGCAGAGGCACTCGGATACGTCCGGTAGAATGAGAGCATGAAACGGAGGACTTGCGCTTTCCACTGCACCGTTGCGCTCGATTCATTCATCCGATGCCCCCAGTCGGGTTCCAATCCCCCCTTCCTCAACCGCCCATCACCGATCCACTCATGTCCGTCACGCACTCCTTCGCATCAATCAACGAGACGCTGCTTTTGAGCATCACAACACTGCAAGCGATCCAGGCCTATCGAAACGGTTGTTGCGAGCCCGATGAACGGCCGGGGGTTCTCCGTGCGCTCGCGGAATTATCAATGTTTGAATTTCCCGCCTATAAACGACACCTCAAGAACTATCGCGAGATCCTGTGGACTCGGGCTAGGGATGAGAGGAAACCGGTCCTCTTTCTGTTTAGGCAGCTGGATCCCGCTATCACGTTGAGCCAGCTCTTATGTGACGTGGTGGATGTTTGGGTAAACGAGCTCAAACCCGGGCGCCCGTTGGCGTGGTTTTTTGCGGAAGTCCTTCAAGAAGCATCGAGTCTGGAAGGAGCGCCGGTGCAGTTTTCCAAAATCAAACACTACAACAGTCTGCGCTCAATTCTTTCCACCTACCCGGACGGCCTCCGGGACCTCTGGGTGGTTTGCGACTGGTTGCTAAAAGGGGACGATTACCGGTTTGCTAAAGAATCGACCGCTTCGGGAGAAAAATGGATTCAAGACGTGTGCGGGGTCGTCGAGGGAGAGGATCGCGACCTGTTGGAGCATCTCCAGCCACCCGGCGGTATCGAGGAGCTTGCGTTGTTGCCTGCCCCGGAGGCAACACGCCACGCGATTAGTCTTCTGCAAATACTCTATGAGTTACAACTGTTGTCCGAGCCGTCTGAAGACGCCGAAGTCCCCAACATTCACAACCGGCTTGGGACTCGGTTCCGTGAGCTTTTAAGAGACACCCTCGCCCCGGGTAAAAAGGACCTTTTGATTCATCAGGCCCTCAGAATTCAAGAACACGCAATTACCGGGGGCAAACCCCTGCTCTGGTTACACCGGGATCTCTCCTGCGTGTTCTCAACATTGTTTGTGATGGCCGTCCTTTCGGAATTGTCGCTCGCACGCTTGTTCACGGGAGACCTTTTGGATGCAGACTTTCCCCGGCTAACGAAAACGGCTTCGCGTCTATCCGAAGCCCCGATGCAGAGTGCGAGTGTACCGCCCGGCGCATTGCAAGAGGTTCTCGAGAAGATACCACCGGGAGATCCGGGAGATTTATTAGTGTTATGCGACTGGGCGTTAGACGGTAGTGATAGTGAAGAGGTGAAGCGCTTCGCACTTAACGGCGCACGAATAGAGGACGGCGCAGGGCCGGTCGGGGAGCGGTGACTTTTGTATGAATGGCATGGTTTCCCGCCTTCTGATTGAAGACGGCTATGCTTATTGCGGATGTAAAAATAAGGTTCGAGCTATGACTCCGATTTGGCCGGCCAACTCGGACTCCCCGTTAAATAGCAGCGGCCACATCCATTGAATCACCTGCAGCCATACTCGACTGGCTGTAAGCTCGCGTCTGCCCGCTGAGCCCCAAGAAGGATACCCTTACTAAATAGAACTGACACCGCATCGATTCGCTCCTGCCACCGTTGTTTCGGGCAGAAGTATCGATTTGTGCCTGCCTCAAACAGCGGTATTCCGTGCTTTTGAGCACCCAGTTTCCCAAGTGGAATGGTACTACAACACACCCACCCCGTCATTTCGGACAGGTTTTCGTGAATGTCACCGTTGTTTCGGGCAGAAGTATCGGTTTGTGCCTGTCTCAAACAGCGGTATTCCGTGCTTTTGAGCACCCAGTTTCCCACGCGGAGTGGGAACTCAACACACCCACCCCGTTATTTCGGACAGGTTTCCGTGGAGGTCACCGTTGTTTCGGGCAGAGGCAGCGGCTTCGGCCTGCCTCAAACAGCAGTATTCCGTGCTTTTGAGCACCCAGTTTCCCACGCGGAGTGGGAACTCAACACAC
>JBAXNG010000037.1:0-48630 GCA_037133875.1 Verrucomicrobiota bacterium
GGGACGCTGGCGATTACAGCGTGGTGGTATCGAACACAGCCGGGACGGTGACGAGTGGGACGGCGACGGTAACGATGTTGGTACCCCCGGCAATTACGGTGCAACCGGTAGGTGGGTCGGTAGTAGTAGGAAGCACGCTGTCGTTGAGTGTGAGTGCGACTGGCACTGCGCCGCTCGGTTACCAGTGGAACAAGGGCGGCACGCCGATCAGTGGAGGAACCGCTGCGAACTTCAGCGTGGTGAACGCGCAAGTGGGTGATGCTGGCGATTACAGCGTGGTGGTATCGAACACAGCCGGGACGGTGACGAGTGGGACGGCGACGGTAACGATGTTGGTACCCCCGGCAATTACGGTGCAACCGGTAGGTGGGTCGGTAGTAGTAGGAAGCACGCTGTCGTTGAGTGTGAGTGCGACTGGCACTGCGCCGCTCGGTTACCAGTGGAACAAGGGCGGCACGCCGATCAGTGGAGGAACCGCTGCGAACTTCAGCGTGGTGAACGCGCAAGTGGGTGATGCTGGCGATTACAGCGTGGTGGTATCGAACACAGCCGGGACGGTGACGAGTGGGACGGCGACGGTAACGATGTTGGTACCCCCGGCAATTACGGTGCAACCGGTAGGTGGGTCGGTAGTAGTGGGAAGTACGTTGTCGTTGAGTGTGAGTGCGACCGGAACGGCGCCGTTGGGTTATCAGTGGAATAAAGGCGGAACCCCAATCAGTGGTGGCACCGCAGCGAGCTTCAGTGTGGTCAACGCGCAGGTGGGTGATGCTGGCGATTACAGTGTGGTGGTATCGAACACAGCTGGCACGGTAACGAGCGGCACGGCGACAGTGACGATGTTGGTGCCGCCAAGTATCACGGTGCAACCAGTAGGCGGATCGGTCGTGGTGGGAAGTACGTTGTCGTTGAGTGTGAGTGCGACAGGCACTGCGCCGCTGGGTTATCAGTGGAATAAAGGTGGAACCCCAATCAGTGGTGGCACCGCAGCGAGCTTCAGTGTGGTCAACGCGCAGGTGGGTGATGCTGGCGATTACAGTGTGGTGGTATCGAACACAGCTGGCACGGTAACGAGCGGCACGGCGACAGTGACGATGTTGGTGCCGCCAAGTATCACGGTGCAACCTGTGGGTGGGTCGGTAGTAGTGGGAAGCACACTGTCGTTGAGTGTGAGTGCGAGTGGGACAGCGCCTCTGGGATACCAGTGGAACAAGGGCGGCACGCCGATCAGTGGAGGAACCGCTGCGAACTTCAGCGTGGTGAACGCGCAAGTGGGTGATGCTGGAGATTACAGTGTGGTGGTATCGAACACAGCCGGGACAGTGACGAGTGGCACGGCGACGGTAACGATGTTGGTGCCGCCGGCGATTACGGTGCAACCGGTAGGTGGGTCGGTAGTAGTGGGAAGCACGTTGTCGTTGAGTGTGGGTGCGACCGGGACAGCGCCGTTGGGTTATCAGTGGAACAAAGGCGGGACCCCAATCAGTGGAGGAACTGCGTCGAGCTTGAGGGTGGCAAGCGCGCAGGTGGGTGATGCTGGCGATTACAGTGTGGTGGTATCGAATTCCCTAGGAACAGTGACAAGCGGGACAGCGACCGTGACAATGCTGGTGTCACCAGCGATTACGGTGCAACCGGTGGGTAGGTCCGTGGTAGTGGGGAGCACGCTGTCGTTGAGTGTGAGTGCGACCGGGACAGCGCCGTTGGGCTACCAGTGGAACAAGGGCGGGACACCGATTAGTGGCGGAACCGCCGCGAGCTTTAGTGTGGTGAACGCGCAGGTGGGTGATGCTGGCGATTACAGTGTTGTGGTATCGAACACAGCCGGGACAGTGACGAGTGGAACAGCAACGGTGACGATGTTGGTACCACCCGCGATTACGGTGCAACCGGTGGGCGGTTCAGTGGTGGTAGGAAGCACGCTGTCGTTGAGTGTGAGTGCGACGGGGACAGCGCCGTTGGGTTACCAATGGAACAAAGGCGGGATCCAGATCAGTGGCGGGACCGCCGCGAGCTTTAGTGTGATGAACGCACAGGTAGGGGACGCCGGGGATTACAGTGTGGTGGTATCGAACACGGCAGGAACGGTGACGAGTGGTACGGCTGTGGTCAGTGTTTTACAGGCACCAACAGTTACAAGTCTCACACCTGGCGGAACAGTTCTCCTTGGACAGCCCATTTCATTGAGCGTTGGAGTCAACGGTAGCAGCCCACTACAGTACCAATGGTTCCGAGATGGGAGTTTGATTCCGGGTGCGACAGCCGCTTCATATTTCGTGCCTATCGCGAAATCCGAGGACGCGGGACTCTATGCTGTCAAAATTGCCAACCTGGCAGGAACTGTGGAGTCCGCAGGCGTGCGTATTGCCATCAATCTTGCGCCGCAGTCTGGTGTGATTCGCGCATCGGTAAACGGAGGACCGGACGTGGATGGCAGTTCATTGGGTGCAGTCGCGCCTAGGTCTAATGTGACGTTAAAGGCAGACGTACCATTGAGCAGTAGGACCTCCAACCTGACCTATCAATGGAGGCGAAATGGTGTTCCGATCAGTGCGGCTACCAGTCCACAATTGCTCTTGGTTGATATCAGGACCCTTGAGCAGGAAGGCCAATATGACGTCGTGTTACGGAACGAATTCGGTGATGTTGCTTGGCCCGGAGTTGAGATGCGACTCACCCAAAGACCGGTTTCGTTAGTGTCTGACTTAAAACCGCTGACCATTTTGAGCGGCTCTGAATTGAAGTGGAATGGATTTGCAGTCGCACCTGGGGATCTGGCTTTGTCATACGTTTGGAAGAAGAGGGGGGTCGTATACGCGACAACCAGTGCGCCTGTATTACAGAAGTTAAATGTGACTCTCGCTGACGCCGATGATTTCACTGTGACGGCATCGAACGAATTCAGCAGTGTCACGAGTTCTTCTGCTGCCTTAACCGTGATTCAACCCGTGGTGATCACGGCTCAGCCGATCGGTGGCGTTTTCAATCCCGGACAAACAGTAACCTTCAATGTCGAGGTCAGCGGGGGTGGTGTGTTGTACCAATGGCTACGGGGAGGACAGGCGATTCCAGGTGCTAACGGAGCGACGTATACACTGACCCTCAGTAATGCGGATGATGTTGCTCTGCACCCCGATGCAAAACTGTCCGTCCGCGCGTACAATCAAGATCCGAATACACAGGTAGTTTTAAGTTCTGTCACTAGCAACCCAGTGGCGGTCACGGTGAGGACTCCGGCTGCGATTGTTTCAGTGAGTCCGACAGATAAACAGTTTGTAGATCTTGGAACATCGGTGCCGCTAAGTGTAACTGCGACGGGAACTGATGTGAAATATCAGTGGCGTCTGAATGGAGCAGATATCGCAGGGGCAACGCAGTCCACCTACACGATCAGTAGTGCCAGCGCATTGAATTCCGGGAAATACGATGTCGTTGTGAAGAATCTCGTAAACGAGGTCATCAGCACCCCAATCGAGGTAGAGGCAAAAATCCCGGTGACTATTACCCAACAACCGGCTGGGAAAAACGCAAACTCTGGGAGTTCGGTTACGTTGGTCGTTGTGGCGACCGGAACTGCGCCTTTGAATTACCAGTGGCGGAGGGATGGCTTGCTGCTTGGTGGAGGGACGGCATCCACGTATGTGATCCCCAGTTTATCGGAGTCCGATGAAGGGAGTTATGATGTTGTGGTAAATAATCTGGCAGGGATTCCAGCGACGAGTAATGCCGCGGGAATTTACATCAACGATACTTTTGAGATTAAGCAACAGCCGATGCAGCCTGCGCCTGTGCTTCTTGGTGGCGCGCCTCAATCAGTCGTTTTCAAGGTCGTTGCATCAAGCCTGAAGACTTTACGTTATCAGTGGCGTAAGGATGGCGTGCCGATTCAGGGCGAAATATCTGCGTCTTATACGATAGGCACAGTCCAAAAGGAGCATCGTGGCCGGTACGATGTTGTGGTGAGTGCGGGTGCAAGCACGCTTGCGAGCGATTTAGTGAATCTAGATGTTTACGATTCTTTAGGTGTGAGTGTTTCACCTGCGAGTGGGTTCCCTGAAGCGATCTCGGCGGGTTCATTGAAACTGGAGGCAACGGTTGTAGGCGGTGGCGGTGCGCTTGATTACAAGTGGTTAAAAAATGGTGTCTTCGTTGGATCCGGTTCGTCCATCCAGGTAGTTCCTAGTGACGAACTCCAGACTTTCAGTGTTGAAGTCTCGGTGGTTGCGGGTACTTCGACCTTGGGAACGGCGAAGAGTGCAGTCGTGCCGGTTCAGTTGCTCCGCCCAGTCGTAGTAACGAGTGCGCCTGTCGACGTTTCGGTTGAAGCGGGCCAGCCTGCGGCGTTCGATGTCGTTGCGGAGGGAGGCGCGCCGGTCAGTTATGTGTGGGAGCGCTCTCAGAATGGTGTTTGGCAACCAGTCACGGGAGGTGTGAGTCCGCGTTTGAGTTTTGCGGCGGTGCGTCTGAGTGACAGTGCGACCTATCGTGTCACGGTCTCGAATGCGCGTAGTGCGGTTTCTAAACAGGTCCAATTGGTGGTCCGTGAGGCGGACGTAATTAAAACACAACCACTGTCACAGACTGTGAACCCTGGGGATACAGCGGTCTTTGAGGTGCGGGCTGAAGGTGTGGATTTGAGATATCAGTGGACTCGAAACGGCGTGGACATCACCGGCGCGAACAGCGCTTCGTTACGAATCGCGGATGCGCGGGTGTCTGGGTATTATAGCGTCAAAGTGATACACGCGTTTGGCTCGTCTGTGAGCGAAAGGGTGGATTTAGTGGTTCGCGAGCCTGTCAGCATTACGACACAACCGTTGGGTGCTGGGATTCCTTCTGGGGGTTCGGTATCCATGTTTGTGGTGGCGAAAGGTTCGGAGCCGCTCAGTTACCAATGGAGGAAGGACGGCGTGGATCTACCGATGCAAACCGGGAGTATTTCGAGTGTGGCAGCCTCGGGAACGTACACGGTGGTGGTGACAAATCCGGTGGGTTCGTTAACGAGTAATAAAGCGGTTGTTGATGTGACAGTTCCGGTGAGCGTAGAAGGCCCTGCGACTACCTTAAAGAAAGCCGTAGGGGGCACGGCTGAAATTTCTGTGCTAGCGACAGGCACACCGGTTGTGGCGGGCGGTTCTCTTAAGTATCAATGGTACAAGAGTAATACTAATACTAATACTGGTAAGACCACCGTGACGGCTTTATCGGATGTGCAGAATTCGATTACAGGATCGACGACCGAGAAGTTAATCTTAACCAATCTTGCTGGTATTTCAGGGCAGAACCCCGGTTCGACGGGGCAATATTACGTCATCGTGACTGGAAAAACGGGGCCTGTCCCTTCCGTAACTTGTGATTTGTCAGTCATTTCACCGCCGACTATTTCCAAAGATCCAGGAAACGCAGCGGTTCGCAGTCTTAACAACACCGCAACGTTTAGCGTAGGAGTCGCGGGAACACCTCCATATACATACCAGTGGTTTGAAAATGGGACGTCAATGGCCCCCGGTAACGATACGGATAGGCTCTCCATATGGATTGGTGATTTACAGACTGCCGCAAACAAAAATGGAAAGAAGTATTCGGTCATGGTGAGTAATGCCGTGGGTGGCACGATGAGTTCAACGGGAACACTCTCAGTGATGATTTCGAACCTCCCTGCGCCCACTGGGGGTGCCCTGGACGGGGCCGTTAACCCCACGGTGAAAGTGGCGGCGAGAGGTGATGCCGTGACATTTGTGGCAACGCCGATGCCGGTATGGCCCTTCACGCGGTATGAATACCAATGGCTTAAGGATGGGGTGGTGATCCCAGGGCAAATAGCTTCAGAGTGCACGATCGCTGGCGTGAAAAAGACAGATGCAGGTCTCTATGCGAGACGTGTCCGTATGATCGTGGATACTCCTGGTGGCGATAACGATGGGGGTGAACTAGAGCGGACCACCCAGGAGGGGACGCTGCTTGTGGTGGACAATGGTCCGGTTATAGCGCCGTTAACGAACCAGAAAGTGCGCCCTGGTCAGACTGTTGTGGTCGCGCCAGTGGTGAGTGTCTTGAATCTGGATACCCATAGCCTTGAGCGTGCTCCGGAGATCGGAGTCACATATCAGTGGAGCAGAAACGGTGAGGTCATTACGAGAGGGGTGGATGCAAAGGGTGTTTTGACGATCGCTGATGCGTCTCTGTTGGATGCTGGGACTTACACCGTTCGTGCGAGCTACCGCAGTTTGAGCGGCGAGCCGGCGACGATAAGTTTGAGTGTAGAACCTGCATTTACGGTCGCAGTACGTTCGAATGTTGGATCCTTGATTCCTGTGGCTGGGCGCGAGCCTGAGTCGGAGCTTGAAGTCCTGTCGCGTTCCAAAATGGTGCTGCAGGCGACTGTTGCT
The DNA here is from genome assembly GCA_037133875.1 of Verrucomicrobiota bacterium. GTDB lineage: Bacteria > Verrucomicrobiota > Verrucomicrobiia > Chthoniobacterales > Chthoniobacteraceae > Chth-196. The sequence continues at coordinate 6,390 of JBAXNG010000037.1, forward strand.
GGGGGAGACGCACCTTATAAATTCCAGTGGAGGTTTAATGGGAACCCGATCCTGGGAGCGACGACGTCTCGATTTGAAGTGGCAGCCGTGGCACAGGCGCACGTGGGACGTTACGATCTCGTTGTTTCTGGAAGTACCGACAGGCAGGTGAGTGCGGGCGTCAATCTTTCGGTTCGCCAGGCGCTTGCAATAACCCGCCAGCCCACGCCGAAGCTTGTGGTGAATCCCGGTCAGGATCTCCTGTTAGATGTGGGAGTCAATCGGTCTGATGTGAGCTACCAATGGCTGAAGGGAGCTGGGCGCAACTCGGTTCCGTTGATTGACTCGGATAGAATAACGGGCGCAACAAGCAGCTCATTACGCATCAAATCAACCAAAGAAGGGGATGCAGGAACGTATGTTGTCCTCGTGACAAGCGCAGGTGGGGATGGCCGATTGACCAGTAATGCGGCGAAGGTGGTAGTGACCCAACCTGTCAAAATTGTGCGTCAGCCAGTGGGGGTTTCACGGGTGATGCTGCCCGGTGAAGCCGTGAGGTTTGATGTAGAGGCCGTTGGGACAGGGATCTTGAGTTATCAATGGATGAAAGGTGACATCGAGATTCCGGGGGCAAATTCGAGTAAACTAGAGCTGGGTTCGATTTCGTTGATGGACGCTGGCCAGTATCGCGTCGTGGTGCGCAGTGCGATCAGTCTGGAGGGAGTGATCTCTGCTGCGGCACGGTTGTTGGTGAGTGAACCTGTTGTTCTTACCAGAGAGCCTGTGGATGTGGTTTTGAAGGCAGGCACATCGGCTGGGGTAGTTGCGATGGTGGTCGCGAATGGAGGATCTGATGGGGTGTTGAGTTACCAATGGCGCAGGGGTGGTTTGGCGATTCGCGGTGCAACACAGGCGAACTTAATTCTGGACCATGAGTTGAGCGTTTTTGATGGAGGATATTATGACGTGGAGGTCACGAAGAAGGTTGGCGATAGGCTCGTTTCGAGCGTCTTGAGTCGTCAGGCTAAGGTGAGTGTCGAAGGCGAGGAGCCTACGGGAGTTGTTGATGCGGGAACATTGCGGGTGAATGAGGGAGCGACTGCGCGACTGAGCGCCTTTGCGTCCGGGGCGAACTGGAGTCTTGTGGGCGGCACTTTAGATACAAACCGCGCGAAGGGCGCGATGGGTGGCGCGAGCCTCGTGCTAAAGGACGTCTCAACACGTGATGAGGGAGTCTATCGTGCGGCGATTGTCAAAGGAGGCACGTTGACCGGTGCTCTTGTAAACTGGCGGCTTGAGGTTGTTCCAATGCCTGTGGTGACGGCTGAGCCCGTAGATAGTACCCCTAGACCCGGAGAAGAAGGGCTCATTAGCGTGGGGATCACGGCTACGTCAGAAACGAAGTTTCAGTGGTTTTTCCAAGCGATGGACAGTGATCGTTGGATCGCGATTCCGGGTGGAGCAGAAAGTGCAACGAGCGGTCAACGGTCGGGGACAGACAAGCCTACGTTTAAGATTAGTGCAGTCATACCGCAGGATACGGGTTACTATCGAATGGAAGCCACCAACTCGGCTGGCACGGTTACGAGCCGTGCGGCGCTGCTACGGGTACTCGAGCCAGTGAGCGTCCACATTGACGGAGACATCAATGGCGAAGTGAATCCTGGGTCGGACGTGAGGTTGCACGCAGAGGTGTCTGGCGACTTGGTGTCCCCTGTGGAAAAAGCGTTCCAGTGGTACAAACTTTCTAAAGCGAAAGTGTGGACTGCTATAAAAGGCGCAACTCAACAAGAGTTGGCTTTGGAAAAGGTCGATGAAGACGACGAGGCGTTCTATCGTGTCCGAGCATACGGGGTTGTCGGTGGCGCAGCGGATAGCTCGCCGTTTAAGGTGGAGGTTCGAAATCGGGTCGCATTTGCGCCGGGATTCTCCTCTAAAAACGTTTCGCTGACGCAGGGAGAATCGACGGTTCTGTCGGTGGCTACTACCGGAAGTGATGTCCACTATTGGTGGTATAAGGACAACGAGCTGATGTCCGTTTCTGACGGCCCGACGTTGAATCTCCCGAACGTAACGGCAGCGGATGCGGGCGTGTATTCGGTGTTCATCTACAATGAATTTTCGGCAGCGGGGGCCAGACCGTATACAGGAGTGGTAAGGCCGGATATTACTTCGCTGGAGGCTGCGTTGATTGAAGTCGGGGCGTTTTCGGTAGCGAATGTGGTGGTTCAAGGCGCTCCGCGAGTCACTCCTGTTTCTGTTGTACAAGGCGGCGTTGCTGCTGTGTCTGCTACCGCATCTTTTGATGAGGGTGCGTCTTTTGTTTTGCGGGTTGGCTTAAGTTCTGAGGTGGTGCCGCTGAAATTTCAGTGGCGTAAAAATGGGGTGCCGATCGTGGGCAAGAGCGGGGTGGTGACTACGAAGAGCTCGAATTTAGAGTTCGCCGTTTCCGCAGCGTCGGCGAGCAGTGCGGGTCTTTATGATGTGGTGGTTAGTAACATCTGGGGAGCAACCGTCAGCGAACCCCTGAATGTCGCCGTGGAGCAGGCGCCGCAGATTACAAAGCAACCCATCGACGTGTTGGTAAGTGAAGGCGGTGTTGCGACGTTTGTGGTGGGGGCGTCTGGAGGTGGTCTGCGGTATCAATGGTTGATGAGTCGGAGTGCGACTGATTTTTCAGGAGCGCAAGTTGTCGGCGCTGAAGAGGTCCTCACGCTTGTAAATCTGAAGGCTGCAGATAGTGGGAAGTACGTGCGCGCGATCGTGACAAGAGCCGGTTCCGGGGTTGCTCCTGTTAGCAGCGCGCCTGCGAAGATCACTGTGACAACCCCCGGAGACTTGTCGATTAGTGGAGAGTTGTTGGGAGTCTTGACTGTGATCAACGGCGGCAGTGTTGCGTTGCCAGGACGAAGCGTCACGTTTGCAGCAACCGCAAAGGGAAGTGGGACGTTGAGTTACCAGTGGCGTAAAAATGGGGTCGAGATACTGGCACCGGGTGCCTCTGGTGTTGTCGGCGCCGATGGGAAATTGTCGTTTAGCCTGATTGTCGGGAATGACAGCGGTGGCTTGTACGATCTTGTTGTGACGAACGGGGTTAACTTCTCGTATAGCATCCCATTAACCCTCGAAGTGGATCCAAGAGTGGAGTCGGTGGAAGGGCCCGAACGGGTTAATCCCGGAGACGGTGTGCGTTTTCGTGTGCGGACAAGTAGCCGGAAGGCGTTGCGGTTTGCCTGGTTCAAGGACGGTGTGGCGTTAGCGGACGGCGGGAATATCACGGGCGCAAATAGTGAAGTGCTCACACTGAAGGCGGCTGACGTCCGGGATTCGGGTACGTACCGCTTGCAGATTCACTATGCGGATGGAAGTGAGTCCAAAATGAGTGTCGTTGCGGAGCGGGTCCTTCTCGTGGAGGGGGTCAGTATTACGAGGCAGCCGGTGGCGGTGACGCTTGAGGAAGGCATGTCCGGGGTGTTGTCGGTACAGGCAAGGAACGTGACAGGTTACCAATGGTTCCGCAATGGGGTCGCTGTGGTTGGTGGGACGTCTGCAGAGCTAATGTTGAAGCCCGAGGCACCCGTGGATGGGGCGTATGAAGTTGCGGGGATATACCAAGTGCAAGTTTCCAACGATGCGCGGTCTGTCTTGAGTGATTTGGTGTCGGTGAAGGTGAATCCTGCATTACGTGTTGAAATCGATTTCTCGGGTGAGGTGGCGTTGGGCGCGGCGCTGAGCCTGAATGCGACAGCTTCAGGGGTTGGGCCGTTTACGTTCCAGTGGACGAAGAACGGGAAGGTGTTGGGATCTGCCAAGCGGTTGTTGGTCAACCCAATGATCTCATCCGACGCGGGTGTTTACCGGGTGGAGGTGCGTAGTGCGAAAGGTGTCGCTTCTGCGGAGACGCACGTAACTGTGCGGAAGGTTCCTGATATTGTGGTTGGCCCGGCCTCGCAGGTTGTCGGGAGCGGCCCGGTGAAGCTGTTTGTGGTCGCTCGGTACGAGGGCGCTTTAATGTACCGATGGTATAAAAATGGAAGTGAAGTTGCTGGTGAAACAAGGCCGATCCTATCCATTTCAGGAGCTGATGTGAGCGCTGGTGGGGATAGGTATACCGTCCGGGTGGTTGCCGTAAGTGATGCTGCGGTCTACTCGGAAGCGTCGGCGCGAGTGAGTAAGACAGCGAGTGGTGTTACAAATGGCGGGGTCGATCTTGGTGCCTTCAGCACGAGCAAGTGGTGGGTGTATAGAGCGTCTGCCGCCGCACAGAACTGGGCTGCTGGGGTGCGTGATACTTCGACGGATCGTTCCGGTTACTGGGCCGTGGAACGAGTTTTCATTGCCGGAAAAGAGATGGCGGGACGTACGGCCTGGGTTTGGTCTAAAGGCGCTGGAATTATCGTATCGGAATGGACACCCGCAGATCAGGTGAGCGTGGAAGTACGAGACAATGAACGGGCTGAGTTTTCAGTCGTGGCGAATCGTGTAGCGGATGGGCTTCTCGAGAGCTATTGGGCAAGCGGGCGGTTGGAATTTGGAGGAGATGCCTCGTTTTTTGGAGCCCCGGAATTGATCGAGGGCGAATATGAGCGCGAGAGCACGTTGGACGTAGAGCTTTGGTGGGACTCACTGGCGACGTTTGGCGCGCAGAGTGAAGCTTCTTGGGGAGATGTATTGGAATCGTTGAGGCGCGGCCTCGAGAAAACCCAAACGGCAACGACGCTGGCACCTAATGGTGACTAGGTTCGAGGTCCTGCGAGTGTCGGCTATTTGGGAGCAAACCGGATTATCTCACCTTGAGTTTCGCGCTATCGATGGGCGTGCTGACTCGAGGTTTGGCTCAGGTCTGTTCGGGGAAAGTCGCGTTTTCCCAATCCACAATGTACGAAGGGAGCGCGCCTTCGTGTTTTGTCTGAATCATCCGTAAATTCGCGGGGATGTGATATTTGACCGCCTCATACGTAAATGGACCGAGTGCAATTTCCCCGGCTTTTGCGCCATCGCAATAACGAGACGCTTTGTTCACCGTGTCTCCGATGACGGTGTATTCGAGGCATTCTTCGGTTCCAATAAAACCGTGTAACACTTCGCCGGTGTATACTCCGATGCCCATGTCACAGAACGGCAAGCCAGCTGCACTCCGGCGTGTATTCACCTCTTTGAGTCGCCGTTGCATTTCAATGGCAGCACAAACCGCTCTCCAAGCGTGGTATTCGTCCGGCTCGGGACTTCCAAAAACTGCCAAAATTGCGTCCCCGATAAATTTATCAATGGTGCCGTCGTGTCTGAAAATCTCCTGTCCGAGCACACCAAAGTAATCGTTGAGCATCTCCACCACGACATCTGCATCGAGTGATGCGCTGGCTTTGGTAAATCCTCTGAGGTCCGACAGCAGTACGGTTACGAGAGACTTTTCGCCACCGGGCTGAAGCTTGCCTGCACGTGATTTTTCGAGGAGACGATCCCGGATCTTCGGGGAAAAATTTGCGAGCAGGTGCTGGAGTGTGCGGTTGTTCTGCGTGATCTCATTTTGCAGCAGCTGGTTGGTCAGTGCTGAAGCCGCATAATGAGCGACCGAAAGTAGGAATTGTAAATCGGCGGGCTGAAAAGCGGAGTTGCGGTGTGGGTTATCCACCAAGAGTACCCCAACGATATCGCCTTCCCAAACAAGGGGAGCGTACATCCCGGTGCGAATTCGGATCGCAGCCATGCTGGCAGACACGTTTTGGCGGTCCGATTCAACGTCGCCCCAAATAAACCCGATTTGCTCGATGGCCGCCTTGCGGATGAGTGTCCGGCTAATCGCAGGGGCGTCACGGGGTACGGAAGCACGAACCGTTAGCTTTCCATCCGAGGCATCTTTGACGAGCAATGCGCCCCGCACGGCTCCGGGAATCAAGGCGATCACTTCGTCGAGAATCAGAGCACAAAGACGGGAGAGATTTTTTTCCGCAGCAAACTTGAGCGGCAGTTCATAGAGCATCTCCAAACGCCGGGAGGTTTGATCGTTGAGATCCCTGACCGAAAGAGATCGGTGTGTACTTCCGCTGAGGGTGAACTGAATGGTTTCGGGCCTGTCTGATTCGAGGGGGCTGCCCGGCTTGGGGGCCGGGAACGGACTGCTTATCGACGAAATCTCCACCGGCAGGCTTCCAAACAACAGAACGGCGGGTAGTGCGATTTTTGTACAGGACGTGATCGGTTGGTTATCGACGGAGGTGCCCCCGGTGCTACCGAGGTCTTCGACGTCGACTGCGGTTTCGGAGAACTGAAGGCGGGCATGTAAACGCGAGATTCCAGATGCAGGTATCACAAGGTCACAAGAACCGTCCCGTCCCACGGTGTAGGAACCCAGGGCGAGCTGGAGTACGGTTTGCGAACCGTCTTCGTTATGGATCACAAATCTAATCGGTTCCATGGGATGGGGTGGTAGAGACTGGCTGGTTTCTAGTGATAAAAGGGCCGGGATTTAGGCTTCGGGGGAGCCTTCTTGGATCTGGCGTATTCGATATAACGTAAAATAGCGTCTTCGACCTTATCTTTATGAGGATAATCGGGGCCACCTTCCCTTTCACATTTGGCGACCCTTATATTCAGGATATCGCATCCCTGCATACCCTGCTGGTATTTTTCGACAAGGAATCCTTCTGAGGCTTGTCGCATACTCAAGGCACGCATGGCTCCCTTGTTGAGTTTTGTGATTCGAAGATCTTCGATTTTGATTGGGCAGCACCGTAGAATCAGAAACTTATTTGGATTTGAAATGAGTCTTTCGGCGATAAAGCCCCAGGTGACTTTATCATTTTTGATGTCATTGTAACAGACCTCGAAAATGTCATAATAATCTATATCTGCATTTGTGATGGTGGATGAAATAGAGTGTTCTAAGTTTGTTGTTTTATGCGTGGTGGTGTGGATTACGTTTCTTTCGCAGAGCTCTAATAGTCTCACTTGCGCGCCGTTTAATGTTGCCGACATACTCTGATTCGCAGGGTAATCCGGTGCGTAATTTTGAGCGGATAAGTCGACTAGGGCAAGGCACGTGACTAGAACCGTAAGTGTTGCAGTGTAGTTCATACGTTATGCATTTTGGTTAGCCCTATTTTCTTTCACCCCGAAGTGAGGGTAATGTGTAGAACTCCACCTCGGTAGATCTATCGATACCAAGAGTCTTTCCGTCTAGACTTAACATTAGTCTTACTTGCGCGCCGACCCCGTTTAGTTCCTCAAGAAGTTTGCCGGTTCGAATATCCCATATACGGACGGATTCATCGTCCCCTGCGCTGACTAAGATCGGTAGGGATGGATGCCAGACCAAGGACTGTATTTCACCGTCGTACACCCGAATTTCTCGCTGCACTTCCAGTGTCGTCGCGTTACGGATGCGAATACGCTTATCTTTGCCTCCTTCAGCGATCCATTTCCTATCGGGTGATACACAGAACGTATTCGTTTCCGGAGTGAAAACATTGGCAAGCCGTTGTCCGGAATCCGTGTCCGATAGAACGATTGCTTTGGTTCTCTTTTGCACAACAGTATCCTTAATATCTTCGATCACCATTAATTCGGCGATGCGATTGGGGGCGGTCCATTTTAAAACAGGACCCCCTTGGGGGCTTACAATGGCATTTCGATCGAAATTGCGTAGCAGCTCGCCAGATATTGTGTCGTAAATACCCTCTCCGGCGTAACAGCGGGAACCGTCGGGGCTGATTTGTAAAAGTGACGGCTTAAAATTCACCTTCCATTCGGAGATTTTTTTCACCGCTTTTCCATCCCAGCGATAAACATACACGAACTTTCCATCCGGCCCTTTTTGAAATACCATCGTGGAGCCGTCTGTGGAAACGGACATCCGCCCATCCCGAGTGGCGGGGTCGAACGTGTGGGTTCGTAAGTTAAAGACTGGTGTGGACTCGGGTTGAGGATGGCGAAGGTCCAGGATTTCTAATCCTTCAGCCGAAAAGCGTGAGATAAAAGAGGGCACGGCAAAAAACTCAGCGCCTGTTCCTGAAAATTTTTGCAGTGGTTTTGGGCTAACCCAAGTCCATACTTTTAAGGTGGGGCCGAGGGTAGCGATGACTTCTTTGGAAAGCGGGTGTACACAAAGCTGGCTGTTTAAATAACTGTCTCCGAAAAAGTACGCGGATTTTACTACTGCACCGGTTACAGCATTCCAAAATTGTAATACAAGACATCCGTCGGAACGTTGTGTGGATGTGACAACGATTTTACTTTCGGAGCAGATATTTAAACATTTACCATCCGCGAGTTGGCTTTCGAACAGGACCTTTTCTTGATTCAGGTCCAGTGCGAAAAGAGATCGCTTTTTGTGCACAAAAAATAACGAAGACCAACTGCGATCTGCAACGTATTGTTTTCCGATTACGCTCGCGTTAATTCCACCAAATGGGATCCATATTTTGCGAAGTATTTTTCCGGTACTCGTATCCCAATCATAAAAACCGGCGGTATTGGAAAGAAATCGGACGTTTTTGCCGTCATCCGAAAAGCCACCGATAATACGATCCTTAGGGGCGGATTGATAGGCGACCTTGTTGGCGCTTAGATTCAATACCTGGGATTGATCTATCGAGCCGTCTGGACTAGATGAGGCTACAATAAGTTGGGACCCATTAGGGCTGAAAGAGATGTTTTTGAGTATTCCGACAAAAGAAACATCCGTTAGTTTCTTTCCATCGGGTAAGCGTAGGATATCTATGGTTTTACTTCCATTGTAACTTATGGCGAGACTTTGCCCGTCATCGGATATCGCTGTGACATAAGGTGGGAGTACCCAAGGATCTAATCCGAAGAGATCATCGATCTGGCCGGATTGGACATTGAGCTTTTGGACGGTTCCGTATGAAAGAATGGTGATAAAGGTTGAGGGCACTTGAGGCACTGGCAGTACGGCGGCGTAAGGCTTGTCAGCGCGTGCTTGGACGGTCCGCAGGGAGGTGTCGATTTTGCGATTGAGATATTCCCATGTGGATCCACGCAAGTCTTCGGGCACATTCGCCAACTCGTTGCGCATTCCAGCGCCATCGAAATCACGGTCCAGTGCCTCCGCCAAAACCACTCTGGCAATGGCGGTTTGACGTCGCGCACTTTCCTGTTCTTCCAACGCCTTCTTTTCACTGGCGAGGGCCTTCTGTTCACTGGCTAACGCTCTCTGTTCGTTTGCAATGGCCTTTTGCTCGTTGGTTGTGGCTTTTTGCGCGTTCGTTTCGGCCACCGCTCTATTTTCCTCCGCCTCAAGCGCGCTTTTTTCCGCACGCTGCCGTTGTTCGACTTCCGTTAACTGGCTGGCTGCCAGCTTTTGCCCGGTCGCTTGAGCGGTATCTCTGTGTTGTTCGGCTTCCTTGGCCTTTTGTTCGGCGATTTTACGTTGTTCCAGAGCGTGCTGTTTCTCCGACTTTACCACCTTTTCAGTCGCAGTGAGTTTTATCGTGAACGCAGCACCTACAAGCAGCAGAACAGCAACCATCGCTGCAATCGCTTTGTGCCGTTTTATCAACAATAAAAGTTTTCGGAAGTAGCTCGCAGACTCCGCTCGCGTCGCGAATCCGTTGAGGTAGGACTCAACGTCTCTTTCCAAATCCGGCACCGCTGCGTAGCGATCCTTGGGATTTTTGGCGAGCGCCTTCATGGTGACGGCCCTCAATTCCTGTGGTACTTCTTTGCCTAGTGGCGTTGCTGCGCGTCTTTTCGAACGCTCGGAGCCCGTTTTTTGGCTCCGGCTGGTCATCGAACTGATCTCCCCCCGTTTCACTTTGGTGAGCACTTCTTCCAGGGAAGTGCCCTCGATCGGAGCGCGCAGGGTAAGAATGGCGTACAGAATTCCACCCAACCCATAGATGTCGGACCGTTCATCCAGTTCTCCAATTTTGCCCTCTGCTTGTTCGGGAGACATGTACTGGGGAGTCCCCATGACTTCGCCTTCCATCGTCATGCTAAAGTCGCCACTGACCCCAGAGCCCGTGGGTGCGGTTTCGGGGGCGGCTTCACCGATGACCTTGGCGAGGCCCCAGTCCATGACGAGCACCTCCCCGAATTCGCCCAACATCACGTTTTCAGGTTTGAGATCCCGGTGCAAAATCCCCTTCGAGTGTGCGAAGGACATGGCGTCGCACACTTTGCGAAACGCAGTGAGAAGCCGGTCGCGCGTATAGTCTCGGAGTGCGTCGGGTTCATTTTTTTGGAGCGCGCTTAGTATCGCCTGGAGAGTGCGTCCTTTAACCAACTTCATGCTGTAGAAAGGGCGTCCTTTCGAATCACGTCCAATGGCGTGGATTGGCACGATGTTTGGATGAGCGAGGTTCGCGAGGACTTTGGCTTCCTTTTCGAAGCGAGGATCGGAGCCATCCGAGACGAGGCTGCTGACTTTCACTGCAACCTGCCGCTCCAATTGAGGGTCTTCGCCGTGGTAAATCAGGCCCATACCGCCGCGTGCAATTTCCTTAACCAGTTCATATTGGCCGGAAATCGCGGCCAAGGTGCCGTGCGGAGTGTCGGCATTGGGATTCCTGAAACGGTTTGCAGCGTTTGATTCGTGAGGTTTTACGGGAATGGTGACGTCCAGAGAGGAATCAGTCGGTTCAGGTAAGGGACCGTTTTCAGGAACGGCTTCCACCAAAAGGGTCGAGTTGCCGATCTGAACCGTTGCAGGCACCTCCACCTCCACTCGGCCTTCAATGGGATACCCGTTGACCTGGCTTTCGAGCGCGGCGCCCTGTTCTTCGACCTGAATTCGATTATCCAGGAGCCAAAGCACCACGTGACGAGATTCAATTCCCGGGCCATAGAGGGGGATAGAGGAGGTCGGGCTGCTTCCGAGTGTTATTTTAGCGCTACCACTGTTCCAAACAGAGACAACTTCCGTGCCATTAAATAGCGTTAACTTAAAATAACCCTCCATTCGGTCGAACTTAGTAAAGTTGGCGCCTAAACTGTAAGCAAAAGTTCCTATTTAGGCCGATAATAGGGGCTATTTATGCTGGGTAGGGCGGTTAAGGGCGGCGGGGATTTTTTGGGGGAAAAAAACGCCTAGAGAAAACGGTCGGAACTGCCTATTATTTAGAGGTTAGTCTCGTTTCTTAGCTGAAAAGCGAAGGAAAACGGGATCCCCCATATAAACCGCAGTCCATGTTGATTTTAGGTTCCAGCAATAATGCAGCTCTGCTCACCGCTCAAGCGGTCGAGCAGGCCGCTGATGCCGTGGACACAAGCGTGGGCCGTCTTTCCAGCGGTCGTCGTATGGTTCATAATTACGACGATGCTGGGGCGCTAGCGGTATCGATCCGGATGGCGGCGGCTTTTAACCGTTTAAGCGCGACCCAATCCAACCTGCTCAACTTGCAATCGTTTAAAACGGTGCAGGAACAGAGTTTAAGCGAGCTCGGAGATATCATTACACGTTTGGGGGAGCTTAAAACGCTGGCGGCTGATCCCACCAAAAATCTTGGGGACATTAAGAATTATGCGAAGGAGTACGCCGCTTTAAGCACTCAGGCGCGGGAAATCAGCGAACGTAAATTTAATGGAGTCCGCTTGTTTTCGGCTTCGACAGAGGACGTTTCTTTGAGTGTGGCGACGTCCGAGGATGGCAGCGAGACGATGGAAATCACCAATCCGTCTTTGTCGGTCCAGACGTTGATCGATGTGATTACCGATAAACAATATTCTATCGTAAAGGGCGACTTTGAGTGGGGTGAGGCGAAGGTTGCGGCTGAGGCTCAGGGCGGCATATTGGGAGGATTTCCGAATGAGGCGGACTGGTCTCAGGCCATATTCCAGTTAGGCGAGGCGGCGTTAACGGCTGATCCCCTTTGGGTCGGGTTGACGCAGACAATGAATGCTGAAGATGTGGACAAAAACTGGAAGTGGCTTTCCGGTGAGCAGGCATCAGGCGCGGGTGCACGTTGGGCCGCCGGACAGCCTGATAATGGAGGCGGCGGTGAGTCGACCGTTGCAGAGTCGGCAGATGGGCTCGCATGGAATCAGCCGGCTTCCGAATGCTCCACTTCGGGGCATGTGGGTGATGAGCTTCTGAGTAATGGAGACGGGGTCGTTTCAGGGTACGTGATTCAGTACGTGGACTCGAATGGCGCTACCAAATATCAGGCGGTGACTGGCACTGCCTTGTCTTGGGACGCAGCGCGTTTGGCGGCTTATGGGGCGACCCGAGGAGGACTTTTGCCGGCAGGTACGCCGGTGAATTTGGGAGCTTCGACTACGAATGTGGCGTCTAAAACGGTGACGGTCACGTCGACCGCAGGATTACAGGTCGGGATGGTGGTGACCGGGGCTGGGGGCGAGATTCCAGCAGGCACGAAGGTGACCGCTATAGCCGGTAATAATGTTACATTGAGCAATTTTCCAACCGCTACTGGAGCGACTACGTTGTCGGCGGATACGGATCCTTTGGCGCATTTAGCCACGCTGAAAAGTACGGCGGAATATGCCGCGGCGAAAACCCAGCTTGAGGCACAGGGAATTGGGGCGAACACTGTTTTGTGGCTCGGGGGATATCAGTCTGGGGGATCTTTAACGGAAGCGAATGCAGCTGCGAACTGGCACTGGGTTTCCGATACGCTTGCGGCAGACGGGCTTACTCATGCGGCGACAGATGCGGGGATTGGGTTTGGGGCGCTGAGCCTCCATGGAGGTGAGCTGGATAACCGTTCGTCGGGTAGTCTTGGGGAAAGTGTGGCTTATATTAGCGGGACTGAAGGGTCTTCTTATGATTCTACGGGCAATCCGAATGCGGGTGGAGTGAAGGGATATTTACTTCAGAAGGATACGGTTACGGCTGTTACCGCGAAAAAGTTGGATGCGGCCATGCAATGGGTGTCGCAACATCGAGCGAAGGTGGGGGCGGAGCTTTCTGCGATTCAATCGAAGTTGGAGCGGCTCGGAAATTATCAGTCCAATTTGGAACAGGCAGAAGGTCGCATTACGGACACGGATATGGCGCAGGAATCGACGAACCTCGCGAAGAACAAAGTCTTGTTGCAGATGGCGATGAACGCCTTTGCCCAGGCGAACAGAAACGAATCGTTGATGCTTCGTCTTCTCGCATAAGGTTGTCCGATTCTTGGGGTGCGTCTGGTATCTCCCGTGGTGTGTGCCTCCTGAGCAACCGGAGAGCCTGAGCTTTCCCTGTTTAAACCTCCGTTATGAATTTTGTACCCATATCTGCATGGCTAAATGTCCTTCTGATTGCTGTATTTATGGCCTTCGGAAGGGGGCCGGCTTTGGGTAAATCTCCGGAGGTCCTTGCGCATTATATCCCGTGGTTTGCGAGTAAACCCGTGAGCGGAGTTTGGGGGTGGCATTGGACCATGAACTCGTTCAATCCCGAAAAGATTCTGGAGAACGGCCAACGCTCGGCGGCTTCCCACGACTATCCGCTCCTGGGACTCTACGACTGCGCAGATGCGGATGTCCTGGAATGTCAGGTCTTGCAGATGAAGTTTTCCGGGATCAACGGGGTGATTATTGATTGGTATGGAACCAAGCAGTTCAATGACTATGGGTTAATCCACAAAAATACGCTGAAGCTGATTCCGTATCTGAAAAAAGCAGGGCTGAAGTTCGCGCTTTGTTATGAGGATCAATCGCTCAAACACATGGTTCAGGGAGGTGCATTAAAGGCAGACGAAGCCGTCCCACACGCGAAAGCGGTCATGGAATGGGTCGCGCAAAACTGGTTTGCCGATCCGGCTTATGTGCAGGTGGAGAAGCGCCCCCTCCTGTTGGTATTTGGGCCTCAGTATCTGGAGGAAAGCCAGTGGGCGCAATTGTGGGCCGGGCAGTCCGTGAAACCGCTCTTTTTTGCGATGCCCCATTTGTGCAAACAAGCTCGGGCCGACGGCGCGTTTGGGTGGCCACCTGTTACCGGCGGGAAGGAGATCACGCCGGAGGTTTGGCGGGCGTATTTGGATTCTCTTTACGCGAGGATGAAACAGGGGGAGCCGGTTGTGGCGTCGGCGTTTCCTGGCTTCCGCGACATCTATAAAGAGGCAGGTTTACATGGGAGTTACGGGAGTATCGATGAACGCGAGGGCGCCACCTTTCGGGAGACGCTAGACTTGGCGTTTCAGAGTGGCGCACCGGTGGTTCAAATCGCCACTTGGAATGATTACGGCGAAGGGACAGTGATCGAGCCCACCTGGCGTCAGGGCTACACCTTGTTGGAGGAGGTTCAGTCTAGGATCTCGAAGGAGGCGGGCGGAGTGGGCGGCTTTGCGTCGGCGGATTTGCGATTGCCGCAGGAGTTGTTTGAAGTTCGGAAGCGGTACTCTGGGAACGCTGTATTTGCAGAGCGGTTGGAGCAGATTTCGGCTTTGTTATTCGAAGGGCGTGTCCGGGAGGGCAGACAGCGACTTGAAGAAATCTTAAAATGACAAATTAGTCGCAACCGGAGGCGCGTATTGGTGTTTCAAAACAAAGAAGCCGTTTTATGCGTTTGATTCCAATCCAAATGGTCCTGACCGGTGCGGCAGCAGTGGTCCTGCCGCTGGTGTGTTTGATGCCTTGTGTTGCGGAGGCGGCGAAGGCGAAGGCTAAAGGCGCGAAAAATGAGCCGCGGCCTGAGTTAAAGACAACCCTGCCGCAGTCCGCGTGGCATGTTTGGAGTGATGCGAAGGGGAATACAGTGGAGGCCGAGTTGCTGAATTTGGACGGCGACCATGTGGTGGTTCGTACGAAGGAAGGGCAGAGTTACCGCTTGAATCTCACGAGGTTGGTGACGGCGGATCGGGAATTTGCCGAAAAGGCGGAACGGCTCTTGCCAGTACAAGAGGTGCCGGTGGCGGAGGCGGCAGGGAAGGTGGATGCCTTGGTTCAGAAAGGCCTCAAGGCAGCCGGCCAAACCCTCAACCCGCGACTAGCCGAGGAACTTTGGGTTCGGCGACTGTACCTTGATGTTGCGGGGCGTATCCCAACAGCGGCTGAACTCATCAGTTATGCCAGTGATAAGGCGCCTGATAAACGTTCGAAGTTGATTGATTCGCTACTCAATTCCGATGGGTACAAGTCCCAGTTGTACGATTGGTTTTCAGACATGCTTCGACTGAAGGACGATTACGGGAAAGGTGTAAAATCGTTTGTGTACCAAGAGTGGTTGAAGGATCAGATTGCCGCCAACCGGCACTGGGATTCCATCGTGTACGAATTGATGACGGCAGAGGGCCGGATTTCAGATAACGGTCCGGTGGGTTATTTACTGCGGGATCGCGGGATGCCGTTGGACAACTTGTCCAATACGCTGACGACATTTCTCGGCGCGAACGTGGCGTGTGCGCAGTGCCATGATCATCCCTTGGCAAATTGGACGGAGCGGAATTTTTACGAAATGGCGGCGTTCTTTGGTGCAACGGAGCAGGGTTTCGGGAAGGGAGGGTTAGGGAAAGTTATCGGAGATAAGAAACTGGGTATCGCTTTGGGGGCTCCAAACGGTGCGCGGGTTGAGACGCTCCCGAAGGTCACGACTACTTTCCCGAAGGATTACAAATACGACGATGCGAAGCCGGGACAACCTGTGCAGCCGCGTTTGATTACCTGGAATAAAGACGACGAAAAGAGTCCGGCTTACCTGGGGGCGCAGACGAATAAACCCGAAGAATTGCGGGAGCGTTTTGCCGTTTGGCTGACGCATCCAGACAATCCGCGTTTTGCGGCCGCGATAGCGAATCGGGTTTGGAAAAAATTGTTTGGGTTGGCGGTTCAGGAGCCCATTACGGATTTGGATGACCCCAAGCTCGCGTTTAATCCGGAGCTGCTGGCGTACTTGACTGCTGAAATGAAGCGGGTTCATTTCGATTTACGCGAGTTTCAGAGGATTCTTTTAAACACTGCGGCTTATCAGGCGAAGGCGAGTGTTTCGCCGAATCTGGAGGCGGGCCCGTATCTATTTCCGGGGCCGGTCCTGCGTCGGATGAGCGGGGAACAGGCTTGGGATTCGCTCTTAACCCTTGCGGTTGGCCCCGAGGTGGACCAATACAAACTGCATCGTGCGGACGAGGTTCGTAAATTGGATTTGGGCTCCAATCATCCGACGGATGCCGCGGTGTTGGCGAAAGTGGCCGAGCTGAAAGGCGGTGCAGGAAAGAAGGGGCGCGGGAAGGTTGCGAAGGCGAGCGAGGAGGAGGAATTTGAGGGGAATCCACCTCCGAAACTCGAGGGCTTAACTCTGGCGCGTGCTTCGGAACTTCCGCAGCCCACGAAAGAATCGCATTTTCTGCGCAATTTCGGGCAATCGGATCGTCAGATAGCGGACACGAATTCGACAGAAGGCGGGGTGCCTCAGGTTCTGATGGTCATGAACGGGGATGTGCAGAAGGTCATTACGAGCCCTAGTTCGTTGGTGTTGAAAATGGCTAATCAGCTTCCTTCTAAGGATGAGCAGATCCGGCACATGTATTTGAGTTTTCTGGGGCGCCTGCCTTCGGCCGCGGATATGACAAGTGTGCGTCGGATGTTGGAAAAAGAACTGACAATAAAAGATTTGGCGTGGGTCTTCCTGAACACCCGAGAGTTTATATTCATCCAATAACCGTTCCCTTTTTATGAATCCGTCCCGGCTTTTTTCGGATCCTGTCTCCCGGCGTCTCTTTTTGGAGCGGTGTGCCAAAACGGCATTTGGGTTGAGTGTGATACCTTCGTTGAGCCCTCTTCAGGCGGCTACCGCGGAGAATGGAGCAGGCTTTGGCTCCGCCAAACGGGTGATCTTCCTGCAATTGCGCGGTGGAATGAGTCACATCGATACCTTTGATCCCAAGGAAGGGGCCACCAAAGGGCCAAAGGGCGGGCTTTCTACCAAGGCGGGATTTCAAGTGTCCCAGTTTTTGCCGAAGACAGGGGCGGTGGCTGACAAGATTTGCATCATCCGTTCGATGGCGGCGAAAGTGGGGGTACATGCGGCGGCGACGTATCTGATGCGGACTGGTTACGAACAGCGCGGTACGATTAAGCATCCGATGCTGGGCGCATGGGCACAGCATTTCCTCGGGCCGAGTCATGAGAATTTGCCGTCTTCCGTGGCGGTGAATCACAATGCCGAGCATGGGAACGGCTTTTTCCCAGCCACGTTTAGTCCGTTACCGATTATTGATCCGGATGCTGGGCTACAATATTCGGTTCCGTACGCAGGGATGAAGACTGTGGAGGAGCGATTGAAGCTGGTGAATCAGGTGGACGAGCAGTTTCGCAAACAGTTCCCGGACGAAAACGTGAAGGCGTATAACGATTTTTACGACGCCACGGTGCGGCTGATGAAGAGCACGGATTTGAAGGCGTTTAGTATCGCTGATGAGCCGGAGTCCGTGCGGAGCAGTTACGGGACTTCGAAGTTTGGGCGGGGCTGCCTTCTGGCGCGGCGTCTGGTGGAACACGGGGTTCGTTTTGTGGAGGTGAGCAGCGGGGGCTGGGATATGCACAACAACCTCGAGGATTCGATGAATTCGACTGGAGCGCAATTTGATCAGGGCTACGCGGCGCTGATTGGGGACTTGGCGTCTCGTGGGTTGCTGGACAGCACGCTGGTGATTGTGGCGAGTGAGTTTGGTCGGAAACCGGAGATGTCCGGCAGCGGGCGGGGGCATTATCCGAAAGTGTTTTCGACGGTTTTAGCCGGAGCCGGTGTGAAACGCGGCTACGTGCATGGCGCAAGCGACGCAGCGGGTGCCGAGCCTGTGGGAGAAGGAGTGTCAGTCGGGAATTTACACGCGACGATAGGTTGGGCGGCCGGATTACCGCTGGAAACGGTTGTGACGGCGCCGAATGGGCGTCCATTTACGATCGGGAACAAGTCGAAGATGATCAGCGACGTGTTCGCTTAGGCAGCGGCGACGTATTCGCTCATACGAAGCTCCTTCAGAGGCGATTAGCTCAGGAGCGGATGGCGGCTAGTATCAGGCCCTCCTTGAAATGGAAAAGTCGCGTGCAGATGGCAGGCCACCCCCGCGTTTTCCAGTCAGCCCAGCCACAAAATATAAGCCAGATACGCAACGATCCAGGGAGCGCCCAGTAGCCCGAAGTTCTTGAACAAGAAATACACCTTGTTCCGCGAGTACATCTTCAGTGAGAATGGAGAGCCCGTTCCTCCGGTGGCAGAACTGACTTTGTGCAGCAGATGTTTTTTCGGGGTGTAAAACAGGGGTTCACCTGTGCGAAGAGCTCTCAGGCAAAAGGCCGATACGCTCGAAAAGGCCACCTTCCATGAGAATACAGCACCCCGGGGCATTTTCGACGCGGCGCGTTTCGTTGAATTGTCCGACATCTTCGTCTCCCTCGCCGTAATGAACCGCACCCCAGCCGCGCAATCGGTCGAATTTCGCGCCGGCGCTCCAGAAACACGTGGGGCGATCGAAGAAATAGATCTTCGGCGCAATCATGGCTCCGTGCAGTGCTGTGAGTTCGTGGAGCAGGACTTCGAACAGCGTCTCAGGGAACTCGATGTCGCTGTTTAGTAGAAGAATGTGAGAGCACCCGTCTTGGAGGGTTTGGCGGATACCGATATTGGAGCCTTCAGCGAAACCGTAATTTTGCTCCTTCGGGATGACTTTACAACGCGTGTCATTTTGGTTGGCAAGAATCTGTAATATATTGTCCGAAGATTTGTTATCGATGATGTAGAGGTTGAAATTGCGATGTGTTTGTTTCCAGCAATCGCGAAGGAACGCGTCCAGATAGTCCGCGTCGTTATCGGTCACAGTGACTACACCGATTTTAGCGGCTGAGATATCCAGATGCCATGGGCGTAGGAAGAGCGAAGCTTGGGGGAACATCGCCGAAGCGATGGGTATCGTTGTACTACAGGGAGGGGACGGCTCAAATGGGGATTCGTTCAGAAAGCTGTTTTTGAATGGGTGCGGCGCTTTGAACGGTTCACATGGTGACGCGACACCCGGCGGCCTGATGTAGGAGTTCCCGAACACGTGAGGCGGAGGAGTCCCAGGAAAAGGCTTTTGCACGTTCCAAACCGCGTTTGCGGAGGGTTGTTCTGAGGGTCTCGTTTGTGAGGAGTTGTTCGATACCGTGTGCGATTTCAGACACGGAACACGGGTCGACCAGAAGCGCTGCGTCGCCGCTTACCTCGGGAAGAGACGTGGTCGACGAAGTTAAAACGGGTGTCCCGCTCGCCATGGCCTCCACTACGGGCAGGCCGAATCCTTCGTACAAAGAAACGAAGACTACGCCGAGTGCACTCCGATAGAGGGCCGGAAGAGCGGCATCCGTGATTCGCCCGATAAAATGAACGCGGTCGCTAATCCCGAGCTTTTGAATGTGTGTTGTGATCTCGGGTGTGGGTGATCCGGTGAACAGAATGGGCAGAGAATCGAGACCTTTGGCTCTGGCGAACCCTTCCAGCGTACGAAACTCGTTTTTGTTCGGACGCCGGTTGCTGACGCAAAGCAGATAGGGCGTGGGATGGGTGAATGCGGGGCCTTCGGGTTGATATTCCAGGTCGACGCCGTTTGGCACAGCGATGACTTGGGATTCGGGGAGACCGGACCAGTCCAGGATCCGGGTTCTGGAAAACTCAGAGACGGTGAGGACAAAACGCGCCCGATGGCAGAGGTATCGGGTGACGGTTTGGAAATAGAGGGATTTGGCGAGCGACTTGGACTCGGGGTTATCCAAGGGGCAAAGGTCGTGGACACAGAGCACGTAGGGAGTGCGACCGAATAGCGGAGCGTTGAAACCCGGAGAGAAAAAGAGATCGGCATCTGGCCGCTGGCGAAGAGCGAGGGCGAGCCGGAGCGGATCTTGGGGTTGGGAAGGCTTTCCGTGAAGGCCCAGCGGAAGGAAAGGGATTCGCGCAGCCAAACGTGCTGCTACGCGGCCGATGCCGTGGGGGCCAATCCAACGTTCGTCAAAGTAATAGTTCATAGGCCGCCTAAACGGTAACGGAAGGGGATAGGAACGTTTGTAGGGCGGAGAGTACGGATTCTGGCGAAAGTTCCTGCATGCAGGAATTCAGAGGGCAGGCGTAATCGGAGCCTAAGTGGAGGCATGGAGAACAAGGTCTGGGACTTTGAATGGGAACCGAGTTGGTGTTCACTGGGCCCCAACGTTTGGCGGAGGTCGGCCCGTGTAAGCCCACGAGATTGGCGCCCACCAGAGCCGCCAGATGAAGGATGCCGGTGTTTACCGAGACGACGGCTTGTGCCCTGGCCAAGAGCTGGGCGGTTTCGAGTAGGTTCTTCTTGCCCACCAGATTGTCGATTTGTTGTGTGGGATCTTGAGGGGAAGGATTTCCGGGATAGTTCGCCCAGAATGCAAGGAGCGCTTCGGTTTTGCAAAGATCACAGGGTGCTCCCGTAAATGCGACGCGGTAGCCTTGGCGAATCACTGCTGCGAGGAGTTCGAGCCAGTATTCGGTGGGCCATTCTTTCTGATGGGGACGACTGCCTCCGGGGAACATGTGAAAGACCACGAACCGTTCTTTCTGTTCGGAGGCAACTACTGTGAGCGGGCCAACTGACGGAAGGTTTGGGGCGAAAGCGCGGATCAATGCGCGTTGGTTTTCGATTTCGTGGCGGAGGTGCGAGTGTTCGACAGCTAGGTCGTAGCCGTAATGGCGGAACTGGCCGGCAGATTGGAACCCTACTTTGTAGTAGGCCTTTACAAAAAAGCAGAGCAGCGCGTTCAGCCTGGGCCAGGGTCCAAAATCGATCCAGAGGTCGAAAGGGCCGTGCTGGTTAATAAGCTGCGCCGAATAAAATGGATTTTTGATTCGGAGGACTTGGGTTTTGAACTCACCCCGAAACAGAGGGAGGGCGCTTTGGTTGCTTGGCCCGTGAAAGATGGTGATTTCAGCATCCGGAAACTGCAGCCGGAGATCCCGAAGAGGTGAAGACATGAGCAAGGTGTCGCCGATCGCTGCGGTCTGGAGGATACCGATTTTGCGAATTTGGGAATCCTGCGGGCGCTTCTTGCGGTCTCTGAAAATGCTCAGGAGAAATACGAGCGGCACACCGATGTAGAAGTCGAGGAGATGCAAAAGTCGGTTGCCTCGTTCGCCGCCTTCTTGTTTGGGGTTGCCCTGAAATAGGGGATACTGGCTTTGCATGGCAGAGGTCGCGTTATTTTCGGATACGCCCGTACACTTTGGAGTCCAGCCCTACATCTTCCGGAGTTGTGGAAGAGAAGAACACTTCGTTCTGATTCCGGACGGAGGACAGGAAACGGAGGTATTTCAAAAATAGCTCGTAGAGAGGTGCGCCGAAGATTCGGAGCACAGCATAAAAGCACCAGCGGATAGTACGAGCGAGAAGGTGGTTGGGTGGTAAGGCTTCCGGACGAAGGGTCGGATTGCCCGGGCCGATGAGGCGGTGTTTTCTGCAAAATGCTTCAAATGAAGAGTGTGCATCGAATGGGTGTTTGTGTGCGCCAGGAAACGAGCTGATCGAATAGAGTTGCCGGGCAATCGGAGATATGGGCGCACCGTCAGAGAAGCTCCCGAATGGGTAATCAAGTTGGGTTTGTGTTTCCGGAGAGGCGTCCGAGGCGAGAAGCAATTCGGAGGGGAGAATTTTTTCGGGAAGATGAGAGTCCACCGTTTGTGGGTGCCTGAAAAAGAGTGTCACTGATGTTTCGTCCTCTAGGAACCAGCAAGTCTGTGATTTAGAGAGCGTCCGGTTTCGGAGATTCCAGTCCCCGATTAAGAGCCCGGGCGAACGATCAATATAAACGCCCTCGAAAAGACAGGGGACGAGATTAAGCCATTTTTGGTCGAGGAAGAGCCCCTGTAATGGCTCATCGAAAGCGAGTTCGCGGCAACGGTCATTGAGCCAGCGGAGAAAAGCCGAGCCAGTGGGATCTTGGCGGACCGCAAAGAAGCCAGAATGAAAATGACCAGAAATGAGGGCTTCGACCTCAGGCCCAGGCAACGGGTCTGTGAAAGGATTCGTGAATTTAGGGGCGAGTAGGATGGAGTGTTTGTCCAGATGGGAGAGCGCCGGTGCGAGTGATGCGCAGACGAAAATCTCGGGTGCCAGGTAGCAGACTTTTTCGTATTGGCAGAGAAGTTGGAGAAGGAAATGGGGTTTGAGTCGAGCGGCAAATTCTTCAGGCTGGTAGCGCATGGCAGCGGATTCGAAGTCCGCGATGGCGAGTTCGGTAGCCAGAGTGATTGTCAAATTGTGAGGAAGGGGGATCTCCTTGGGCGGAGGTGCGAGGCAGAGCAGATGGAAGGGGCGGCCGGGATGGTGCGTGTGGAAAGATGCGACCAAGCGGAGGGCGTCGTCCCATTGGGTATGGGTGGCCACAGAAGCGCCTGCAAAATGGGAGTCTGGACGGTTCACTTCGAAGCAAAGGTGTTGAATTTCAGAAGCCAGAGGCCCAGGAGCGCGTAAGCTGGGCTCAGATAGAGGAGCGGCTTACCGAATGCGTGAAAGAGAAAGGAGCTTGTGGAGGGAACTAAATGGCGGGTCTTCGGGAAGGCTTGGGTACCGAGGAGCACTTTTCCAACGATGGCGCCAAGGAGCGTTCCATAGGCGACACCAATGGCGCCGAATCGGCTCCCGAGAAACAGGCTGGCGGCCAAATTGACGATCCCTTCGATAAGGAGAGCGGCCCCAGCTTTTCCGTGGAGGGAGGTAGAGAGCAGAAAGAAACCGTAGGGCACTGTGATTTGACGAATTATGGAGCTAATCAGGAGAATGGTTACAAATGGGAAAGCCGCCTTCGCGTATTTAGCTGCGTAGATTTTGAGAAAGGGGTGTCCTAGGAAAAGAAACCCGATGAGGACCACCTGGGCAAAGATACTGACCCAGAAAGTCGCGCGATTGAGGATCGCAGGAAGTTTTGCCATGCCTTCGGCGGTGGACGAAAGCGACGAAACACCCGGTAGAAGCGGGGAGACCAGGGCGTGCAGGAGGCCGCTAAAAACGGCTATGAGAGAAAGAGATAGAGCGTAGGGATTTACGGCGAGCATCTCGACGCGCCCGATGAGCACAGTGTCCAGGGAACTGACGAGGATCTCGGTCAGAGTCCAAAGAGAAAAAGTGCCGCAATAGCCGAGCAGTTGTCTAAATCGGGTGAAATCCGGGAGATGAAACAGCCCCCGAACATAGTGGGAATGGGTCCGAGCAAGAACCAACCAAGTTCCGGGAACCAGCAGAAATCCAGTGATGGCGTATGTCACTGCGAGAATCGTTAATGATTGATGGTGCGAAGCCTCCCACCAGACTGCGCCAAGCGTGCAAGCGCGCACAACGACCTGAGCACTCACGTAGGAGCCGTTTTGCTGATGCCCGGTGAATACCCCCAACGGGACAAGGGCGAAAAGTTGCAGGGAGGCGGAGCACCCAATCCACAAGAGGCAGGACCTGAAATTCGGGAGCATTTCCGGCCGAATTCCTGGGTATACCTTCGGGTAAAAAACGGTGAGCGCTCCCACGGCTAGAAGTGCGATCAAAACACCTACGGAAGCGATTGCGAAGGCGGCGCGAACCGTGCGCTCCCGATCCTCGGTGGAATGGCTTTTGTCTTCGTGCGAAATAAATTTGGCAGTGGCCAGATGAATCCCGGAGCCGAACAGAGCCAGATAAGCGACGATGGGTAGAATCAGGTTCCAGAGAGCGTAATCCAGTTCCGGAAGGAATCGTGCGAGAATGGCAGGAATACAAAACGTGACGAGTGCAGCGCTGGCTCCACCGAGCAGGTTCATGCTGGAATTGAGAATCCAGCGTGATCTTGTGACAGCCATAAGAGGAGTGCAGGAACGCGTCTGAAGCTTTTAAAAGAAGCTCTTACGCTGCGTTTTTGTAGGAAATGAGCGTGAATAACATGATCTTGAAGTCATTCCACACACTCCAGTGTTCGATATAATTCAGATCCTGTCGGATCCGGTCAGCGATCTCCGTATCCCCGCGCAGACCTTTGACTTGAGCGAGGCCTGTCATACCGGGTTTCACGCCATGCCGGACGTTATAATCGTCGATCGATTCGTTGAATTTCACCGTAAGCTCGGGACGTTCGGGACGCGGGCCGACCAGACTCATATCGCCGATCAGGACGTTCCAGAACTGCGGGACTTCGTCGATATTGAGACGCCGCATCAGCGCACCAATCTTGAGACAGCGGGGATCGTCTTTGGTGGTCCATCCGATTTTTCCTCCGACCTCGGCGTCGACGCGCATGGACCGGATCTTAAACATGTCGAAATGGCGGCCTTTGAGGCCAAGGCGTCGTTGTTTGTAGAAGATTGGGCCCGGTGATTCACGGTAAACCAGGAGGCCAAATATGGCGATTATCGGAGCGGCGAGCGTGAGTCCGACCAGTGCACCGAGGATGTCGATGAGGCGTTTGATGCTTCTGTTGGAGACGGAATCGAGGGGTAGCTTCGAAACGGAGACCATCGGGACGCCGTTCACTGTATTGATCCGTAAGCCCGAGCGAAACAGTGTGAAGTAGGAGGGGATAATGGTTAGTTCGGCCAATTCGTTTTCGCATAACCGGGAAAGGGCAGCGATGCGGGGGCCTGCGATTTCAGCGTCGGCCAACAACACGTGGTCGATGTGTTCGTTGCGAATGAGGCGGGCTAGAGCTGGGTCGCTCGGGTCGGTCGAAAGGAGCCCGAAGGTATGGATATTCTTGGGAAACGGAACAGCGAGGGCTTTGTCTGAGACTTGAAGGCAGCCGGCGACTTCGTAGGGATGGGTGGGATCGTCTCCGAGACACTCAATGACGCTGGCGGCTTCTGAATTCCAGCCGAGGATCAAAACGCGTCGCTTTAAAAATTGTGCGATGCCGGGCCGGGACACGACTCTGTGAAGGATCGCACGCCAGGTGATTAGGAAAAGCGCTACACCGGGAACGGCTCGCAGGACATAACGTGTCGAGGGTGAGTTCAGAGAGTGGAAAACAGCGGCTAAGGAAAACCAGGCGACTCCCCAGATGAGCAGAGATTTGGTAATAGCCTCCAGTACGGATTCCCTGTGTGCCACATGTAAGTGGCGATCGTAGACGTGTCGGGCCAGAAGAATGGCCATGAGCGCGCTAGTTTTAAAGGCGAGATGCGCTGAGGATTCCGCGAAATGTTCGGCTGCTGTTTCCCATGCCCTGTGGGGTTCGCTAGCAGTGATCAATGCAGTGATTACTAGCGCGAAGAAAGTGGCTAGAGTGTCACCGATCAGCGAGATGCCTTGAACCAGATCACAGATGTACTGGGCTCGTCCGCGGGATTGCACAGCCGAGGAGGCAGGGGAAGATCCTTGAGCTGGGGGGGCGCCAGTGGGAGAGGAGGATGTTGTGGACACGCTTGTGGATTCTTAAAGGGCCTTTAGGGGGTCTCGTCTTGGTTTACGTCATGGGGGGTGGGGGTGTAGTGGATATAATCCTGGGTGGCTTTCTTTCGAACGATTGTCCGGTTGAGAACCACGCCGTCGGGTTTGCGTCCCGCCCGTGTGATCAGCCGGAGACCTCGAAACACGGCTCGGCGTGAGGTGGAGTTTGTGCGGATGACCATACAGACGGATTGAGCGTAAGACATAAGCATCAGCGCGTCGCTCACGGCGTTTACGGGAGGAGTGTCTATGACCACGCGATCGAAATTTTGAGAGGCTTCGTCGATCAGTTCTTGCACGGCTCGGGATCCGAGTAGTTCAGAAGGGTTTGGAGCTTTGCGCCCTGCTGGAAGAATACTGAGCCAGGGAAATTTGGTGTTTTTGCATGCGCTGGGAAGAGAGACGGCACCGCTGAGGCAGCCGCTGAGTCCATCCATGTTCGTGCTGGAGCCGGAGGAATCGGGGTCGTCTTCCAGCATAATTCTGCTTAAGCGGGGATTGCGTAGATCGGCATCGACGAGGAGAGTTCGGAGGCCTTGTTGGGCAAGGGAAGCCGCGTAATTGATGGAGCAGAAAGTTTTGCCTTCTCCCGGGACGGCACTGGTGAAGAGGACCACGCGGTGTTCTGCCTGTTTTCCGAGCAGGGCGATACTGGTTCGGAGCAGACGGAAGGCTTCCGAAGAACTGGATTGTGGTAAACTGTGTACGATGTTTTCCGGAGTTCCAGGTGGGAATTTCCCTGCAGGGACTGCTGCTAAAACGGGTAGGGAGAGGCCGGACTCGACGTCTTCCACGGAGCGAATCGCGCCATTGAGAATGTCGTAGCAGATGATTAGCCCTGTACCTATGGCGAAACCGCCAACGATCGCCATGAGGATAATCTTGAGGGGATTGGGTTTAAAAGGGCTGGAGGAAACAATCGGGGCGTCGAGGAGGCGGATATTGGTGGATTCGAGGCTTTTGGTGGCGTTGGTTTCTTTGAGTCCGTTTAAGACGGAGGAGTAGAGGGCGCGGTCGGATTCGACTTCGCGAACGAGAACGTTGTAGGGGATGGAAATGGAATGCAGTTCGAGGGAGAGTTTTTCTTGTTCGGCGAGTGCTTCGACCAATTTGGCCTCCATGGTTTTGGCGGCTTGATAACTTTGGGCGACTTTTTCTCCTGCCCGTGTCGCGGCGGTGCGGAGGGCGGCCTTGAGGTCTTTGATTTGGGTTTCGGCCTGAATATAACGCGGATGTTTTTCCAGGTAGCGTTCTTTCAGAACGAAAAACTCTGCTTCTTTCTCCTGAATCTGTTTCCGCAAGTTTTCCACTTCGGGCTGGGTGGAAACGGCTGACAACAGGAGGAGATGTTCGGGATTTCCGGTACCTGTGGCGTTAATGACAGCCATATCTGACTCGAGTTTTAGGCGGTCCTGTTTTGCCTGGGTCGTCTTTTCGTTGAGAGCTTTTAGCTTATCAACAATGATGTTCTGTTTGTCTTCGAGCGAAACGGCATGGTGTTTTTCCCGGTATTCCTGAAGGTTTCGCTCGGAGCGTTCGACTTTCATTTTGAGCTCATCGGCTTCCCTCTGAAGCGCGCTGCTGGCCATGCGTGAAACGCGAAGCTTTTGTTCCGAGTTCTCGAGTAAAAATTGATCTACCACCGATTGTGCCAGCACGCGTGCCTTTTCGGGGCTCTCGTCGATTAATGTGATATCGATCAGACGCGTTCCCCGGCGGAGGGTTACGGAGATCTTTTTCTCAAAACGCTCGACGAGGTAACTGTCCGGGTAGGGTGTTTTATCGGGGCGGGGTTTTACGAAAGTGGGATCTTCGGTAAGGTTGTTTACGTGGATCACGCGGAGCATTAACGAAGCGGTCAGGAGTGATTGCTCGACGGTCTTGAGCCCCTCACTCGTTTTGAATTCGGAGGCCATGACCTGCTGGAAGGTCGTCATCTTACGGGACTCGGCTTCGACCTCGATAGTCGCTGTGGATGTATAAACCTTGGGTGTTCGGGCCAGATAAGTGGAGGCGCCGGCGAGCCCGACAACGATAAGAAGTGCGATGACCCACGACTGATGAATCAACAGATGCCAGTAACGTGTGAGGTCAATTTCCCCAAACGCGGATCCATCTTCGGGATTAGGAGTGGGTGTCATGAGCTTAAAACAACCGTTCTCCGACAATGATCGTATCGCCAGGAAGAATCTGAAATGGCGGGGGCGCGTGCATTTTGCCCATTTTCCGGGCGTCTACTTCGACAACGGTCTCTTTCCCCCCCTCGCGCCTGCGAACCACAACGCTTCCTAGATCCGCGGATTTCGAAAAACCACCTGCCATGGCGATGGCTTCGAGGAGATTGGTCGAGATTTCCTCTCCCATTGTATAATTGCCGGGCTTCTGCACATTCCCAAGGACGCTAAAGCGCCGGGGAGCGTACTGGATGACATTAACTCGAACCTGAGGGTTACGGAGGTACCCTTTGGCAAGCCGATCACGGATTAACGCTGCGGCGTCGGTGATGGTTTTTCCCCCTATATTTACCGTGCCGATCAGGGGCATGTTAATACTGCCGTCTTTGGAGATCCGGTATTGGGAGTCCAAGTCCGGTTCCTGAAAGACTTTGACTAAAATCACGTCACTGCCTGACAGAACGTAATTGCTGGAGGCGGACGCGACTGGGGGTGGCTCGGCTGCAAAAAGCAGGCGATAAGGGCCCAAGCTGGTAATGCTGGTCCAAAGGGCGGTCAGCAATAACAGGCGAAGCAAAAGGGGATGACGTTTTAGAAAGTTGTTTTCCACTCCAGTCCTATCTGATTGTTATCGAAACTATATTGAGACACACTCGATGTGTTATTTCGAGTCAGATAATATAAAGAAAGAGAGGTTTGTGTGTCTATTGTTAGCGCTAACATAGCCTTTCCGAAAACGTAATCATCGGATCGGTGGTCTAATGCTGTTTTCGGGGCGTTTACAGCGGTTGTGAAATAATCGGATTTCTCTGCGCCGGTACTCATCTCCAGGCTCAAATTTCGAGCAAACTGCTGTCGTAGGCTCCCAGAAAATCCCGTCGTAGTGTAATTGTGACTTTGGCCGGCTGAAGAATTAGCGAGGCGCCGGTAGGTGGAAACAGAGAGCTCAGTTCTGTGAAAGGGTTGCCATTTGCCCCCGAGGTCAAAGACTGGGGTGACCAGTGGAGCGGCCCCACTCGAAAATTGCCGAAATTCAATCCCGGAAGATGCGTTGAAACTTAGTTTTTCGGTCGATTCTAAACGGGAGCGCAATAATAGCTGCTGATAAGTTATTGATGCAGAATTATTTGGTTCGATTTGCCCTAAAGTGGCGCCGCCGCTAAAATCCAGCTTTTCGGTTAACTTATAGACAATCCAATTCCGGTTAATTTTTTCAATAGACTTGAGAAGCGCGTGATTATCCCGGCTTATAACCGAATTTTTCATCTCAAAATTGAACGTTTCACTCAGGGCGTAATTCGCCTTCAACTCAGCCATTATGCTGTCTTGAATAGTGCGGCCGCCGGCATCCCGATCTGTGCTTTCGAGCGTCTCCCATTGCAACGTGCTGGCAATCGTTAAGCGGTTAAAAACAATTTGTCCCCCGAATAGCGCCGCTTGATTTAGCGCGTTCATATTCCGGTGGCTTCGATAGAAAACGTAATTCGGAGTGTACCCGAAGGAGAGGTAGTTCTCTTTGCGCTCGATGTAATCGCCTATGCCTGCCGCCAAGCCCACCGTCACGCTCGTAACCCAATCTCGGAGGGGGCGTGTGTGGCTCAGAAGCAGATTGTCGTCGTACATGCTGCCGAATTGAAAAATCGGGCGCACTTCCAAAATCCCCAGACGAAGTCTGAAGCCGGTGTTTCGTCCAAGATCCGGGAGTGCATCTTCGCCGGCTTGCACGCCGCTGGAAGGATCGAGTAATCCTCCGGTCCACCCCGATTCCTGCTCAGGGGGTTGTTCTTTGAAGGGCTGATCCACCGGGTTCGGATCTCCCGGTGGAGTGTTTTCTGAGTCGCCGTTTGATTTCCCAAGGTTGGCGTCTGCATTGGATGCCAACTCGAGTTCGACTTGTGCGACCGCCAGAATACTCGCTGAGAAGACTACGACTATTTCGGCGCGCAGTTTCCTGCACCATTCCTTCAGGGAGCGGTTTCGGAAAAGAGAACGCCGGAGAGTCACGTTATTCGGCTGGGGAATTGACGTTTCCAGTGACGTTCACTGGGTTGACTCTGCCGCTCGTGAGGGGGGTAGTGGTCGGGGAGGTTGTGGCGGTCGTTTGTGCGGCGATGGCGAGTTGTAGGTCTGAGGTCGTTGCAGGGCGGATGGACTGAACCGAGTTATTCGGGGCGAGCACTGCGACCGTTTTGTTAACGACGTCCGTAATTGTGACGGTAGAGCCGGTTACGCCCAGAACGTTTCCGGCCGGGACGCTTATCGGATCGCGCCCAGGCGCGCTAAACGTGGTTTGCCCGGAGCTTGCTGCCACCCTCACAGAGGTTCCTGTGACAATCAGACTCCCGCCGCTACCACCTTTGACCGAGACCGCTCCGCCGGCTGCTTGGATGACGAAGTCGCCGGTGAACCCTGGTTTTGTGGTGTACGACAATGCGCCTGTGATAACCTTAACGGCGTTGTCATCGTGGGTCCCGACTTGGATTTCAATCGATGTCTTGTCGGGCATCGTGACTTCCACCATTGGGACCGGCGAAAGCGTGGCCCCTTCGGATGAAGCGGGTTTGACACTTCTGCCGGGCAGAATCGTTTGTCCGGCTGCAAGCTCAACGGTTTTTCCAGCGCCATCGTCCATGAGGATAGTGCCTTTGAGAACGGTGGTTTCCGGAACTGCGAAGAGCGAAGCTGAGGCCCACAAAATCCCCAGAATGAGTGCAAGATTGAGGCGGAGCGTAATGCGCAGAGGTCTCCGCGTGAGTGTGCAGTCCGATAATTGCGAGTCCATAGGGATTGATGTCTAACAAAGTTTGTAATGCTTAATCCACTTACTGCTGTTTTGATAGTTATCAGCACGCAATTTGGGCGTTAAACGCGGAATTTGTCGCGTTCGGGTATCTGATTGGACGCTGGGCGGGCCTTACAAACTTGCTTCGATTTCGGGCACCCTTTAGGTTCCCGCGCACTGGATTTCCTCGGGAAGTCGGAGTTCCAGCTTAACCCATCCTTCCTGATGTCTTCGCAAACCGCCGCGTGTACGACCATTACCCTGAGTTATTGGGAGAATGCCCTAGCGGTACGACATAGCTTCCTTCAGCAGCATCCGGAGTCTGAGTTCTACATTTTGGTGGTTGATGGCCCGGATCCAAATTTGGTGGTTCCTCCGGGGGTTCGTGTGATGTGGGGAAAGGATTTACCGGTAGAGGGATTTCTTTCGTACGCGATGCGGTACAACGCGATGGAATTGATCACGAGTCTCAAGGCGCCGTTTATGCGCCTGCTGCTGGAGACTTACGACAAAGTGCTCCATTTAGATGCGGATGTATTGGTTTATGACCGGTTGGATCTGCTTTTTAAGCGATTGGACTCGAGTGCTGTTGTGTTGATCCCTCACCTGACTTGTCCGCTTCCTGATCATTATCAGCCGGGTGAGGCTACCTTTTTATTGGCCGCAGATTACAACAGTGGATTCATCGGGTTTAATGCGAGTCAGGAAGCGAAACGTGCTTTGTTGTGGTTGGAGGAGCGTTGTCGTGAAGCATGTTATGATGATTCAACAACGGGGTTTTGTACGGATCAAAAGTGGTACAATTTATTACCTACGCTGTTCTCCGGGGTGTTTATCGAGCGTTCCCGCGAGTTTAATGTGGCCTATTGGAATTTGCACGAGAGGCAGTTGATTCATCGAGACGGCAAGTGGTGGGTGAACAACGAAAGGCCGTTGGCGTTCTTTCATTTTAGTGGGTGCTCGCCCCGTGACCCGGATCTTTTGACGAAGTATGCGAGCCGGTACGATTTGACGAATCGGCCTGAACTGAGGCCGCTGGTAGAGGGGTATTTTGCTGCGCTGAAGCAGCAAGGTTGGCCTGCTTCGTTAGATCTGCCCAACCGGTTTGAGTGTTTCTCTGATGGGAGTCCTATTTCAATGGCGTCCAGGCAATTGTATGCGATTTCTGATTTTTGTCATTCTGGAGACGATCCATTTGACGCAGATGGGGTCTTTTTCGCGTTTTGCCAAAAATGGAATTTGTTCGGCAAACAACACGAGGCGATGGGCGCAAATCGCTGGACGACAAAACACGAGGACCCACGCCTCCGGGTGATTCGAGGCTTGTTTAGGATGGTTTTAAGATTCTTTGGTCCTTCGTATTATGCGAAAATGATGAATCATCTCCAGTGGGTGACATCGACTCGAAACCAGGCCTTGATTTTCTTTCCGCAGAAATCAAAACCACCGCTTTGATAGAGGCTGGGATTCCAGTGAATGACTGCGGTTTAGAAGGCGTTTAAAGTCTTGATAACGTATTCTATCTGCTCCGAAGTGTGACCAAACGAGATAGGCAGGCTGAGTGTGGTTTGATGAATCTCGGTGCTGATAGGATAATCTTCTTTGCGGAACATCCCGGCCAATGCCTGTTGTTCGGCGGGAGCGACGGGATAATGGATTTCTGTCTTAATCCCATTTTGAAGAAGGTGAGCTCGTATACGATCTCGTGCCGGATGCCTGATGTTAAAAATGTGGTAAACGTCGAAGTAATCGGGGTGTCTCTCCGGTAGAATAAATTCGTTTTTCAGACTATCAAAATACAACTGCGCGAGAAGTTGCTTGTGGGTGTTTATTTCATTGAGGTGTTTTAATTTTACAGATAAAAATGCCGATTGTATCTCGTCTAGTCTGGAATTGTATCCGATAACCTTATTGTGGTATTTTTCTTTTGAGCCGTAGTTTCGAAGTGTACTAATACGGTCGGAGAGCTTCGAGTCTTTGCATAAAACCGCACCACCATCACCTAATGCGCCCAGATTTTTCGTTGGATAAAAGCTAAAGGCTCCGAAGTCTCCAAAAGTACCTGTTTTCTGGCCACGAAATGTTGCGCCGTGAGATTGAGCGCAATCTTCAATAAGGTGCAAATGATGTTTGATGCAAAGAGCCTGAATTTTATCCATTTCACATGGTTTACCATACAAGTGGACAACCATTAATGCCCGGGTTTTTGGAGTGATGGCGGCTTCGATTTTGTCGGCGTCGATATTGTAAGAGCGCAGGTTGGGCTCCACCAAAACCGGCCGCATACCTTGATGTAATACACTTAATATGGTCGCAATATAGGTGTTCGAAGGCACGAGTATTTCGCTCTCATGCTCCAATTCGAGAGCCGCGATCGATAGACTTAACGCATCGAGCCCAGAGGCTACACCGATACAATAAGGCGAGTTATTATATGCTGCAAACGAACGCTCAAATGTTTGTAAATGTTGTCCCAGGATATACCAACCCGAGTGAATAACGTCTGCTGCAGCGTTAAGATATTCGGACAGAAAATGCGCGTTGCTCTTTCCTAAGCTTTCATATTCTATCATCATATCGTTGATATATGTAATCATTCGGATCGTATTCTCTGGATGCCAGTACCATTAAAATTGCGTTATTGGAAAAAGATTCCATTTGATGCCAGTCCTGTGGCTGTATAAGCAGGCATTGGTCTGGTCTGGATAAGTGAAATATTTCTCGTTTGGCGCCATCGTTGTTCGTGATTTGGCAGCTTCCTTGAATACAGATGGCAGCCTGGATGGTCTCGTGGTGTCGATGTCCGCCACGTACGGAATGATCTACTCCATAAATATAAAAAATCCTTTTGATTTCGAATGGGAGCACTTTTTCGATCACTACCAAATTGCCTCTGGCGTCAGTGTGCTTTTGTAGATCGATTAAACCTGCCATAAGTTTATCGGATTTAAGTGGAGGATTTCAGTTTGAAGAATCCTAAAACATGACCGGCTTCTTTGATGTTCATCCATTCGGGTACATCGTCGGATAAAAGAAGCTCGTAATCCTGGCAAATACGATCCCACAACGCCTGCCGATTCAGCAGCCAGCAGGGGTAAGTGGCATCGTAAAGACTTTTGGGCACGGTTTGGATGGTGATGCGATCCTGGCCGCTCTTTAAAAGAGTCGTACGATCAATCATGAGATACTCGGGGCGTCGCGCGAGGATCTCTTCCAGAAAATCCCAGGGTTTTTCCAAAAACTGCAGCACCCCGGAGAGGAGCACGAAGTTGATTGGGTGAGCTGCGAAAGCTTCGTTGACGGTGTCGTAAAAATGAAGGTTGTCGTTGCTGAACGTCAGCTGGCCTTCTTTTACAAAATGCTTCTGATCCACGATACACCAGTGAAACGCTTTGAGGCCGCCCAGCATGGCTCTGTTTTGGAAATAACTGGTTCCCATAGAACCTCCAAAGTCCAGAACATGGAGCTGGTTATCGGATCTTCGGGCCACGTAATTCAGAACGGCCAGTAGTGGGTACGAATGCTGGATCGTCTCAAAGACCATCGAATCGCGCTCGGATGCGGCCCGACCGTTTTTGACTTTTAAAAGGGCAGCTCGGACTTTGGTGAAGATGAGTGGGGAATGGTATCCCGAACATTGATCGGAAGCTGTTTTCCAATTTGGGAAGTCACCGTGCCAACGGACCCAGATAAACTCGCCAATCGTCTTTTGGACAATGGGAGGGAGCAATTCCTTGAGAACTGCTTTGAGTCGTTTGTGCCACATCTGGTTACTATACTCGAGGAAAGCTAAGGTTGTAAAACTGGAGAAGTGCTTGGTGCATAGTTGCGAGTTAGTGTTCTTTCTCGCAAATATGAGGATTTTATAACAAGGTGGCCTGACAAAGATGGTGGCTCACTCTAAAGCGAACTTCATTTATCGGGGTGCTGGTTGGCTGTGGTGTTTAGTTCTCCTGCTGGCTCCCTGGCTTTACGGAGGGACCCGCGCGTGGACGGTGGATTATCTGAATGCTCTTGGGGGGGGGGCGATAGGGCTCTGGGTGCTGGGATTACTGATCGAGAAGCGCTGGCCTCGTATTCCTGGGATGCTGATTGTGTTGGTTCTGGCCCTTCTTGGGCTCGGCTGGAGTTTAGCGGTGAATCCGCATTTGTTGTATCGTGCGGATTTTTTTACATTTGTGGAGGTGCCTCAGCGATTTGCGCTATTCCCGAGTGGAGTGGATGCGGCTACTGCGATTCGAAAGATGCTGCAAATCAGCGTACTTTTGGGGGGGCTTTTGGCCGTTGTCGACTTGTCTAGCCTCGGTTCGTTTCGGCGGCAGGTGTGGGTTTCAATGGCGTTAACTGGAGCATCTATTGCGCTATTTGGGCTGGCGCAGAAAGCGCTTCAGAGCCCCATCCTGTTGTGGGATCCGGCACAGTTTGATAGCTCACATTTTGCGGGTTACAGGTATCACGCAAATGCGGGGGCGTACCTGAATATAGTGTGGCCCTTGCTCGCTGGATTGGCGGTTGTTTCCTTCCGGCGCGAAGATCAGAGTTTGCGGCGTACGGCGTGGGTGAGTGGTACGGCGGCGGCGTTTTTCGCAACTTTCGCGAACGTATCGAAAGCGGCTTTTGTGGTAGCGGGTCTGTTGTTTGCGGCTGTGGTGGTTTGGGCTTGGAACCGATTGAATCGGGACCGCGAACAGGAAATGGCAGCATTTACCCGGAGGCTGATTTTGGGCATTGCCTGTGTTTTAGGGGCACTGTTGTTGGTGATGGCTTGGGATCGATGGGAGGCGGGGGGCCTTCAATCTGCCCATTCACGATGGGGATCTTATCTCATTTCCTGGCAAATGGTCCGCGACAGCGGAGCGTTTGGTACGGGGCCGGGGACCTGGGCGCTTTGTTTTCCGTTCTACACAGGTGATCTGGTTGGGCGTACCGCCGGTATCTGGCGTTTTGCTCACCAAGATTATCTGCAAACGCTGGTTGAGTGGGGCTGGGTTGGTACGTCGCTTTGGGCGGGCTTGGTTGTGGGCGGCCTTATCGTAGGTTTCCGGCGGATTCTTCCGCGCAAGGCACGCATAACTGGCGAGGATCGAGCCTTACTGTTCGTTGCATGCTTGGCGGTATGCGGGGTTTTTCTTCACGCATTGGTGGATTTTCCGCTCCAGATCGCCTCAATCCAACTCTATACCGTGACGTGCCTTGGCTTGGCCTGGGGGTCTTCTCACTGGCCAAAAAGAATCCGGCGCGCCTCCTCGCCAAATAAGCTAGATGCCCGAAGGGTGGAATCTGGCTCTTGAGAAAGGGCTCGTTCAGGCTCGATTACTTCTGGCCCCGTTGAGCGGCGAGAAGTGCTGAGGGTTTTTTGCCACCCAATACTGGCATCGTGGAACCGATCACCAAAACGAGTTCGCCTTCCGCAAGCACGAGGGTTCCGGTTGTGACGTTCGCTGCGGATTTGGTTCCGAACTTCGTTGCTTTTCCATCTGCTGTGACCGTTGCTTTATCGAGAAACGCTTGGGTCTCTGCGATAGGCACCAGCGCGAGTATTTCGCCGCCGAGTTCGCCTTTTTCGTTCCCCGTGACAATCGGAACAACCGCACAAGGGGCGTTGGAGGTCACCTGACCTATCTCAAGAACCTCCTGTACAACGGTTGAGACGCTTTTTCCAACCAGCGCATTGGCATACGTGAGCCAAGTCTTAGCCAAAGCAAGATCGGGGGCTGCGGGTTTTTCGGGTGCGGCGGATTTCTTTTCCGGTGCAGTTTTTTTTTCCGGTGCAGCTGCATGGCCCAGAGCGATCGGAAGGAGACTCAGAGCCAAAAAGTGGGAAAGCAATTTCATGAACGATGT
The DNA here is from genome assembly GCA_037133875.1 of Verrucomicrobiota bacterium. Lineage (GTDB taxonomy): Bacteria > Verrucomicrobiota > Verrucomicrobiia > Chthoniobacterales > Chthoniobacteraceae > Chth-196. The sequence continues at coordinate 42,467 of JBAXNG010000037.1, forward strand.
GGATGTGGAGCCAAATTACCCTAGGGAGCCTCCTTTTGGGAAACTAAGAGTCGACCTGTCGTGGCGCTCTCTTTCCTCAATCTCGCTGAGGTGTTATGGGTTCTACTGTAAAATGAATCGTCGCACCTTCCTTCTTACGAGTGGAATCAGTCTGGGGCTGGGATTCCCCTCGTGTTCGTGGGCTGAATCAGCCGGGGATTCACGGCTCCGAAAATGGAGTGTGCAAGTCGACGGAATCCAGCGAGACGCGCTGATTTCAGTCCCGAAACCGGCTTGGTTTAATCCTTCACCGGTGGTTTTTGTTTTTCACGGACACGGAGGCAACGCGCATCAGGCGGCTCTATCCTTTGATTTGGCACGAGAATGGCCTCAGGCAATCTGCGTTTACATGCAGGGGCTCAATACGCCTGGCCGACTTACCGATCCCGAAGGAAGGCAAACTGGTTGGCAACAATCGGTTGGGGAACAAAATGACAGGGATCTCAAGTTCTTCGACGCGACCCTTTTGCAGCTCCAAAAAGAGTTCAACGTGGATACGAAGCGGATCTATTCCACGGGACACTCTAATGGAGGCGCTTTTACGTATCTGCTCTGGGAAACGCGCCCAGATCAATTTGCCGCATTTGCGCCTTCGGGTGCCGCGACGCCAAGGGCCGGCCAGTTAAAGCCCAAACCTGCAATACACATTGCGGGACAGAGTGATCGGCTGGTGAGGTTTGAATGGCAGAACCGCACAATGGAGGTGATTCGGAAAAATAACGGATGCGCTTTACAGGGAGAGGAACAGGGGAGCTTTTGCCTCAAATACCCCTCCCGGTCTGGAACACCGTTCGTGGCGTACATTCATCCGGGCGGACACGAGTTCCCCGCTCAAGCTCCAGCTCTGATGGTTCGCTTCTTCAAAGAAAACGTTCTTCCATAATTCTAAGCGTTTTTTAACACGCAGGTGTTCAAGCATCTATCGGAGAATGCCATCGACTTTATATGCAATCCGGTAGCTGTTTAAATTTTGGGCCGAAATGTATACTTCAAAAGCTGACTGAGATTGCGGGAACCCAATCTCCTCCCTTGTGAACGGGGGCGCTTCAGGGTTCCCTTTCTGTATGTTGAATGCAATCGAACCGTCTTTTCACATTCTTCTGGTCGAGCAATCTGCAGAAGACGCTAGGGAGTTGGAAAAGCTCGTAACGATTCTTCCAAAATCGCCCTTTCGAATCGCCAAATCGACTGGCCGACTCGACGAATCCCTTCAATACATTCAGCAACAACGACCGGACTTGGTGCTTCTGGCGTTAACGTTGCCTGACAGCGAGGGCGCCGCCACGTTTACAACCTTTCACACACACGCTCCCGATTTGCCGGTTATTGTGTTGAGTGAATCCAATGACGAAGAGCTGGCGCTCCAAACCGTTAAACACGGCGCTCAGGATTATCTCGTGAAAGGGCAGTTTGATGCCCACTTGTTGATCCGTTCAATGCGGTATGCCATCGAACGAAATCGTACCGAGATGGCCCTCGCACGTGAACGGAATCTCCTCTCGAACTTTGTCGAAAATATCCCGGTGATGCTGTTCGTGAAGGACGCTCAGGATCTTCGTATGGTGCGTGTAAACAAAGAGGAGGAAGCGCTTCTTGGATATTCCCGAGCTGAATTGATTGGCAAAAGTGATTTTGATCTTTTCCCTGCAGATGAGGCCAAATTCTTCGTAGACAAGGATCGCGAGGTGCTCGCCAGCGGGCAAATGTTGGATATCCCCGTGGAGACGGTCCGTACCTCCAAGGGACCGCGTCTGTTTCATACTAAAAAGATACCGATTCTAGACAGCCTTGGACGTCCTGAATATTTGCTCGGTATTTCGGAGGACATCACGGAATTGAAGCGTGCGGAGGATCACCTCAAGCAGAGTCATGCGGAGCTTTCCAAGAGCAGGGAGGACCTTTTGAGCACTCTCGAGAAGCTCCGGGATGCGCATCAGGAATTGCGGGCTGTGCAGTTGCAGCTGATCGACGCCGAGAAAATGAAGTCGATTGGAAGGCTTGCTGCCGGTGTTGCCCATGAAGTGAAGAACCCTTTGGCGATCATGTTGATGGGGCTGCAATACCTGGAACAACTAGAGATCGAGGATGAGGCGGCTCCAAGTATTCTCAAGGATATGACGGATGCCCTTGATCGAGCCGATTCGGTGATTCGTGGATTGCTGGATTTTTCTGCGCCCCAACAGCTAGAGGCAGATGACGAGAACCTGAACGAGATACTGGAAAACGCCCTTCTGCTGGTGCGTGGGGATCTGAATCGTTCTCAGATTCGTGTGGTGAAGGAACTCGCTTCGGACCTACCTCTTTTGAAGCTGGACCGCCCAAAAATAGGACAAGTTTTCGTGAATGTCTTTACCAACGCGGTCCACGCAATGCCTCCCGGAGGTACGCTTACCACCCGCACTTATCTGAAACAACTGACTGGTGTTGGTCCGAATATCGGAGATGCCCGCTCGGAATCGTTTCGAGTGGGGCAGACTTTGGTGGTCGTAGAGATCGACGATACCGGACACGGTCTTCCGGAAGACACACTGCACAAGGTTTTTGAGCCATTTTTTACGACTAAGGCGACTGGTAAAGGGACTGGTCTGGGGCTGAGCGTGACGAAAACAATTATCGATCTGCATGGAGGTACGCTGAGCCTCTGTAATCTGCCGGACCACAAAGGAGCCCGAGTGACGATCGTTTTCGGAGTGTGAGTTCGAGTCCAAGCGCCTGAAGCGGAGCCAAATTTAGGGTGAAAACCAGAGGGTGTCCGGTTCGCCCGATGTGAGAACACGTCCGAATGGAAGGTGAAAGCCGATCTCCTGAGGTGATAAACTCTATGTTACCTCAAAATACTGAATTCGCACTTTGTGTGGTGGCGCAGATGCAAGGGATGCGTAGCTCGCACGTTATAACGTTGGCATTGGATCAGTACATTCAAAGCGACCTGCGGCTTAAGGAGGCGGTGATCGCTTCATTGGGGAAATTTGCGGAGGGGTACCAGCTTGAGGTGGAGTCGGTAAAACACCGCAAAAGCATCGTTTGTACGGAAAGTCAGTTTGCCCGCCAGGTGCAGCATATCTGAGGGAGGGCTTAGACGCAGAGTCGGGCCCCTAGTGGATCGCGACCGAGCCTTTGGGAAGGTCAGATTTGCGATCAATAATACCCGATTGTTCGGGTTGGGATTATGCTGTATGGATTAAAGTTTTGCATTTCTTCCGGCTGAATCTGGAAGATACTCCTCAACCCGCAAAACTGCCGCTGGTTGTCTGTGTTAAATACGCAGATGGGCTAGCTACTCCATACTTCCTATCCAATGCCAATCCAGGTCCCAATCAGCCAGCTGAATACTGCAGACCTTATTCTGCTGAGTACCAGTGTAATGCGCATTTTGACAACGGCTCAGGTTGCGGAGTTGTCGGCGAGCCAATTGGGAGCCATGCGGACATCGCAACTCCGAGCTTTCAGTAGTTCGCAGGTCGCAAATCTTAGTACCGACGCCATCACTGGTTTTACGACACAGCAAATTGGCTCGCTTAGTACCGCACAAGTTTCAGCGTTAAACACCGCACAGATCGGAACCTTCGATAGCACCCAGGTGACGGGATTCACCTCCGCTGGGGTGAGAGCGCTTACGACCTCCCAAGTCTATAATATCTCTCCCTCCTCGGTAGTTGGCCTAACCACTGCGCAGATGAGTGTGCTCTCCAGTCTGCAGGTTGCCGGACTGGGAACTTCTCAAGTCGAAGTTTTAAGCGGTGCGCAAGCGGCTGCTCTGAGTACCTCGGGCCTTTCCGGTTTGGGCACAGGACTGGTTTCTGTTCTGGCAACTGACGCTGTTGCGACCCTGACGACGACGCAGGTGCGCTCCCTCAGATCCTCGCAAATCAAGGCGCTGACAACCACGAACATCACGGTTTTAAGCAGCGCCCAGTTTGCTTCGTTCAATACAGTAGCGCTCGCGGGACTTACCACGAACCAGGCAAGTAATCTCAACAGCACGCAGGTTTCTGGATTTAGCACGTCTGGACTTCTTGTGCTCGGCACGGACCTATTATCCACGCTGACACCTGATGCGTTCACTGGTCTTACTAGCGCACAGGTTCGTGTGCTTAGCTCTTTGCAGGTTGGCGGATTGACCACTGTGGAAATTGCGACCCTGACTTCGCTTCAGGTGTCGGGACTCAACACCGCAGCCATCACAGGAATCACAACGACCCAGATCTCAAATTTGGCTCTATCTGCGTTGGCCGGGCTTTCGAGCTCCCAGGTCCGTGTATTGAATTCTTCGCAGGTGCGTTCTTTGGTGACGGATGAGCTTGCGACGCTGACATCCCTACAAATTTCGGCGATCACTACCGGAGCCATCGCGGGGCTCACAACCGAACAGGCTGAAGCCTTGTTAAGTTCGCAGATAGCGGCTTTCACGACCGCCCAGTTCAGTGCGTTGAATACCGCGCAGCTCTCGAACTTCACTCCAACGGACATAGACGCATTCACTTCGGCTCAGGTTCGCGTCCTAAATTCGGCTCAGGTTAGTGGTCTTACAACAGATCAGATAACCGAACTGAGCTCGGTCCAAATTGGATCTATCAGCACAGTAGCGGTCTCCGGAATGAGTGTGGCGCAATCTGCGATGCTCACGTCCGTACAAGTTGTTGGCTTTACTACTGCTAACGTAGCTCTTTTGACTACAAGCCAGTTGTCGGCGCTCACCGTATCAGGGTTTACCGGACTCTCGAGCGCTCAGGTCAGAGCATTGAGTTCGACTCAGGTTGCAGGAATAACGACGGACCAAGCCTCATATATTTCCAGCGTTCAATTGGCGGCAGTCTCAACCGCTGCAATTAGTGGACTGCTTGCCGCCCAGATCGCGCTTGTCTCAACCTCGGCTATAGCGGGATTAACCTCCGCTAATGTCCGACTTCTGAATACGGCGCAAATTAGCTCGTTCACCACAGATCTTGTTGCGGCTCTAAACACCGCTCAGGTCGCCGCTATAAACACCGCCTCGATAGCCGGAATCACGACGAACCAAATTTCCGTCCTGAGTTCCGTTCAGGTGGCTTCTTTTACCACGGCAGAAGTGACTGTGATCAACGCGGCACAACTCGCAAATATTGCGACGACAAGCATCACGGGACTTACAACGGGCCAGCTCCGTGTACTGGGATCGGCCCAAGTTGCAGGCCTCACAACCGATACCATTGCTACTCTGAGCACCAGCCAAGTGGCGGCTGTCAGCACAATCGGAATCGTTGGATTAACAACGGGTCAAGTCGCCGCTTTGAGCAGCGTGCAGGTGAATGCGTTAACGACAGCTGAAGTGAGCGTTCTGCGTACAAACCATCTGGCCTTCCTTACAACCACAGCCGTTTTGGGGTTCAACACAGCTCAGGTTCGTGCGCTAAGCAGTACCCAAATTGCGGGCTTCACCACAGACGAAATCGGTGTCTTCACAAGCACGCAAATCGCCGCTGTCGCCACGGGTTCTGTCAGTGGTTTCTCTGCATCTCAAATCGCAAACCTGAGCACTACCGCTCTGACAGGGTTTACGAGCGTTCAGGCGGCGATGTTTGGCTCCGCCCAATTTAGTGCACTGACGACCGACGGAATCAGCGCCTTAACGAGTTCCCAGGTCGCTGGGATCAAGACCTCGTCCATCGCGGGACTCACGAGCGTACAGATTGCAGTATTTACAAGCGTGCAAGTACGAGGGTTTACCACATTGCAGATTGGGGTTCTTTCGAGCACGCAGCTTTCAAACCTCGATCCAACGGCTTTTACGGGACTGACGACTAATGCCGCACGGATGTTGAGCTCGGCTCAGATTGCAGGCCTCACTACAGCAGAAATCGCGGTGCTCAACACGGCTCAGCTTACCGCAATAAATACGGTTGCGGTTGCAGGGTTGCAATCCTCGCAGATTGGGGTGCTTTCCTCAACGCAGGCCGTTGGGCTTAATACCAACGAAATCGCTATATTAAGCACGGTACAAATTTCCAATTTCACGACAGACTTTATAACTGCAATTTCGAGCACGCAGATGCGTGTTCTCTCAAGCGCGCAGATTGCGGCAATCACGACGGACCAAGTGCCTGCGTTAAGCAGCGCGCAGATAGCAGCGATCAGTACGTCGTCGT
>JBAXNG010000038.1:0-44765 GCA_037133875.1 Verrucomicrobiota bacterium
TTCGGGACATACTGGGATTTTACCCCTTCTGTCCCCAATCTTTGATCAAGAGCCACGTCAAAGGGTCTACGTCAAAAGGTCAAAGTTTGGGGAGGGGTGTGTTTAATTGTGGACTCCGGCCATCGTCACCAAGATGCCTAACAAGTCACTGGAGCAGAACGTCCTACATGCGTCATGCTGACTGCTCGCTTCGCAGCAGCCCGCCCGCCGTATTCCGGGCGTCGCATTTCGCTGTCCGGTTTCTGTCCGGTTTTTGCGTCCTCAACTTTCTCTGTACGATCCATCTTGGGACGGGTGTGTTCGGAAATGGGGCGCATTCCCCCTCGGGTACCCTCCACCTGGCAGCAACCCCGCTACCCACCCCCGAACGTGTTTGCTTGAGACAAGGTCAGGGATAATCGCTAAATTTTTAAGTTTTGAAAACAAACCGGGCGGTTCGTTTCAATAAACAAGGGGCACGTGCTCTATTTTGGTGAGACGTGCCCCCGAGCCCCGAAGAGGGCCTTTCTCTCGGACAAGTTAGAAGCCCCGGAGAATCGTTATCTGCGCATTCGAGACGCCCACGAGCTGCGTTGAGCTTAACACATCAAACTGCGTCGCAGCGAAAACCCCGGGATTTGGTTGCCCAGTAATTTGCACTTGCGAAGCAACAAACGCATTCAACTCACCTGCGGTCAATACACCCACCTGTGATTCGGAAAGGCCGCTAATCCCGTCAGACGAGAGACTGGATATGAACTGCGTTGTGAGTGCTGTTACCGCATCGGTCCTAAGGGCCGCAATTTGTGATGAAACGAGGGCACGGACGTCAGCCGTATCGAAGCCATTTGCTTGCTCGGACGACAACAAACCAACCTGAGCTGTAGTGAGACCGCGAATGGCCTGTGTCGTAAGCGCCTGAAGTTGCAGGCTGCTCAGCGCGCTGATTGCACTCGTGGTGAGATTCGATATCTGACCTGAATTTAGGACTGTTATCTGTGTCGTCCTTAACCCCGCAACCTGCGTAGAAGTCAGTGAGAACCGACTAGAATAGACCGCAAGTTCGCCAATTCCAGCGATCGCTGCGGTTGAAAGATTTGCGACAAAGTCCGACGAGAGTGCATTCAACGTAAAAAATGCGGCATTATTAGAGTAGAAGAAATTAGTTCGATCGTAGCCGTAGAAGCCGAGATTTCCATAAAAGCCAAGACTGCTAACCTGAGCGCTGGTAATTGCAGCAACCTGCTCGCTGGTAAAAGCATTTAATTGCACGTACGAAAACCCCGTGGCTTGAGCAGAAGTCAGCAATGCCACTCGATCTGTTGTTATCGCACGAACAGCCTCTGTTGAGATCGAATAAATCTGAGCGCTACTGAATGCACTTAGAGCATCTGTAGTTAATGCCGATATTTGCGCAGCACTGAGAACTGATATCTGAGAAGATCCCAACCCGGCAATCTGTGTCGCTCCAGAGCCCAGCGAGTTAAACTGCGGATAAATAGAATTACTTGAGAACGCTGCGATCTGCGCGGTTCCAAAGCCTATTATATCCTCTGCACTCAAGCCAAGTGCCCCCGCGCCACTTAGTGCACCAATCTGAGATGTAGAAAATGCTGTTACTATTCCCGTCTTTAGCGCTCCAATTTGAACAGACGTTAGGACGCTAATATCTGCCGTATCGAAGCCCACCGCTTGTTGGGATGACAACACTCGAACCTGAGCCGTAGTGAGACCTCGAATGGCCTGTGTCGTAAGCGCCTGAAGTTGCAGGCTGCCCAGGGCACTGATTGCATTCGTGGTAAGATTCGATATCTGGCCTGAATTCAGGACGGTAATCTGCGTTGAATCCAGGACGGCAACCTGACCTGAATTTAGGACGGTAATCTGTGCTGAATTCAGGAGGGTAATTTGTGTAGTCCTTAAACCCGTAACAGCCGCTGTTGATAGCGAATAAATTTGACCACTGCTAAATGTATTCAGAGCAATTGTAGTCAGTGCAGAGATCTGAGCGGCATTGAGGACTAATATTTGCGAAGTCCCGAGTCCCGCAATCTGGTACTCCGGATAGATTCCTTGAAAAACTGGCGAAACGGCTTCGGACGTAAGAACCGCTATCTGTGACGTTCCCAAAGCTATTACTTCCTCCGTCCTAATCCCAAACAGCCCCCCTGCACTGAGCGCAGTAATCTGTGTTGTAGAAAAGTCCCGCACTATCCCCGTCTCTAATGCCCTAACTTGAGCGGAAGTTAGGACGCTAATATCCGCCGTATCGAAACCCAACGTTTGTATGGAAGAGAGTACGTGTACTTGGCTTGTCCGAAGCCCGACGACTCCAGCCGTACTTAATGCCCGCAATTGGCTGCTCGTGAACGACGCAACCGCACTAGTCCGAAATACGCCCACCTGACTGGAAGTAAGGGACGCCATGTGCGTCGTCGTCAGCCCCGCAACTTGGGCCGTATTCAAAGCCGCGAGCACCGTTGTTCCGAGAGAACTCAGTTGAGTTGTCGTTAAAGCATTAATCACATTCGCCGTATAGATTCCCGCCAATCCATTTAGAGCCGAATCACTTAAAAATCCCCGTTGAGTGTCCGAGAGCGCTGAATACATCCGTTGATCCCATCCCGCTGTTTGGACCCCTGTTAATGCCGATATCTGAGCGGTGGTTAAAAGCCTTACGGTGTCCGTCCCAAATGTGCTGAATTTTTGACCCGATAATCCCGACAACACACTAGGGGTAATTGCCACTAGTTGAGTGCTGCTCAGCGCGCTGAAAGGAATCCCTTCGACTTGAAGTGAACTGAAGGCTGCGAACTGGGAAGCGGTTAAGCCCGCGAGATTATTCGCACTTAATCCGACCAGTTGAGAAGAAGTCAGAAACGAGATATCGCGAACTTCAACCGCTCCAATTTGCTCCTCAGTCAAGGCGGCCATTGCCGCTGAAGACAACGAGCCAACCTGAGACCCGCTCAACCCTGCAATTTGAGTCTGAGAAAAACCAAAAATCGCTTCCGCGCTAAATTCACGGACTTGGGAATCCCCCAAGAGTGCCAACTGATGATCGGTCAGCCCCGAGAGTCCATCCGCTGTCAGTGCCCCGATCTGACTACGGGACAGTGCACGCACAGCCCCAAGCGAAAGCGCCGCGATCTGATTGGCGCTTAATAACGACACCGATGAGGAGCTAAACAAACTAACCTGGGTACTCGATAGAATGCGCAATTGAGACGGCAAGAATCCACTAACGGCATCATCACTTAGGGCTGCTGCTTGCGATGAAGTCAGGCTCTTTACTGCCGAAAGACTCAACCCGATGATCTGATCCGCAGTCAGGCCGCGTATTCCCTCCGGACTTATCGCGGTGAACTGAATGGAACTCAGAGCTTTAATTTGTGCCGACGTCAATCCGCTTACGCCATCGGCACTCAGGCCTCCAATTTGACGCGCTGTTAGCTTTTTAAGCAGAGATACGGAGATCCTAGAGACCTGATCGGCACCAAGTCCTCCCAGCGCTGTCGGCGTAAGTGCCGCGACCTGTGCAGCAGAGAGAGCGCGAATCTGCTCTTCACTCAAACCACTCACCCCGTCGGCACTCAAAGCAGCGACCTGTGAAAGGCTGAATTTTCTTAACGAGGCGACAGACAATCCAGAAACTTGATCCGCAGATAAACGCCCAACCTGCACTACACTCAGTCCTGCAAGCTGGACCCTGCTGAACACTGCAATTTGCTCCCCATAGAACCCCGAGAACCCATCTGCACTCAGGCTATTCAATTGCGGCACGGATAAGGTGCGGATATGCGCAGGTGTCAAACCACCAACGGCATCCGCATATAATGCGGCCACCTGTGCAGGGCGAAGTGAGGAGATTACCCCTACCGGAAGCGCTTCGATTTGAAACGCGGTAAAACCAGACACAGCAGATGGAGTTAGAGAGGCCACCTGAGATGGGTTCAACGTTGCAACCTGATCAATGCTCAAAGCCGAAATTGCACCGGAAGTGAACGCGCCGACCTGAGCTGCGGATAATGCTTTAACCTGCAGGGCCGAAAGGTGGGTAATCCAGCTCGCTCCACTTGAGGAAATCTGAGCAGGCGTCAACGTCGCAAGAACCACTGGCTTCAATCCCGACAATTGGTCTTCCGACAAAACCGCCATGTCAGCGGAAGTGAAGCCACCAATCTGAGTTTGAGAAATTCCCTGAATTCCAACGGGAGTAATCGCGGCGACTTGATCCGTCGAAAGCATCCGGAGCTGTGAAACAGTAAACCCGCTAATTCCGACGGACGTAAAAGAGGCTATCTGCGCCGTAGTAAGAATTACGATATCCCCCGACGAAAGCGCGCCAACCGCCCCCTTAGAAAGCTTGGAAACATCTGTCGTAGTCGTGATTGCCATAAAGTAAACAGGGATTGAATGGGCAATGTGGCAATTTCATAGGTCGATAGCCACCCGCAATTACGCATCCTCGGCGCATGACAATGTCCTGTATTATTTGTACCGCCTGACGCTGTCCCCTACTCTTGAATGCGGGATGTGCCGTAGGTTTATCAAGCTGCCATCAAATACATTAGCTTTCCATGAAGACTCTGCTTGTTACGCAACGCGGAGTTAAAGATGGATATCATGGACGGTCCCCCCCCAACCCATCCCCTGAACGAGGCGCAAACCACGTTTGTGCGTGAATATGTGACAAACGGCGGATGTCGCAAGAAGCAGCATTTTGCACCGATACAGCAATCCACGCACCGAGGCTTACCGTATCCTGAACACTCCGAAAGTCCGCGAAGCAATAAGGCCTGAGCGAAGGGGGACGAGCCATTCCTCCGACTTATGCACTCGGGCCCCAACCGCTAGGCTGGTTAATCCGCCCACCACGACGCCCCCCAGTTAGTGGCCTCTGTCATGACTCCCTTTGCTCTTGGGAGAAAAGCCAGCTACCTCTATGAAAGCTGCCCCCCTTATGTTCGTGCAATGCGATTTCAGGGATCTCCAAAAATCGGAGTCCTCTAATGCCAGCTCGGGTTTTTCAATTCGAGTGTTTACTGCCATTCTAGTGGCTCTGGCAATTTTTCCATCGAATCTAGCGCTGGCCTCTTCCGGAAAGACTGAATCGGCACCTTTTGACTTTCAGATTGAACTAACAGTCAACGGCCAAGCCGTCTCTATTACAGAGGAGGGACCATTGAAAGTTCCATCCTCCCATTCGAAAATCGAACTGGCGATTGATCCGTCGACGAACCTTCGTAATTACGAGGGAGCCCGGATCCAATATCGGTTGCGTGAAATCGATACTGTCTGGCAGGAAAAGCCGGGATGGATGGCTGTCGGCATCCAATTTAAATCTATTAACCGCGATGAAATTCAACGGCAGTCCGCAACCGTCAGAGGGAAAAGCTCTGGATGGAACGGAAGCCCTGAAAAATCTACGTTCACATCAAACCAGCTGCGTGTCTCGATCCCCTCAGGAGCCGCCTTCGCTTCGATATTCATAACCTCTGCCGGTCCACCACATAGTGTCGGAACCTTCATCGTTAAAGGACTCAGGCTCGCCACTGCAGTCGACACCCACCCTCTAAGTCTCATTGAGGAGCCTGAAGCTGAAGTTCCACCGGATGTACCAGGTAGCAGTTTAAACCACTGGCGCCGAGTAGGCACTATCCCCTCTATGGGAAATCGACTCAACCTGGACTGGTTGAGTCCGCCACTCAATGCCTTCCAAATCCGTGATAATTCGCCTTCGGGGCATTGCGAGTGGGTCTCTCCCATAGCAGACATTTCAGGTCTCAAACCAGGAACAGAAATCGCCCTGACTTGGGACGAAATGTATAACGTCGGCTTAAGTGCAGGTTTCCATCTCACTTACGCAGCTCTGCCTCCGGGAATTTATCATCTTGATCTACAGGCCACGGATGCCTTTGGTTCGCCACTCTCCATTCATCGAAGCTTGGCGTTTTCAATCCCTCCGCCATTCTGGAGCGGACTCTGGTTCTGGGCATTTGTCTGCAGTTGCATCATCGCCACATTCTTTAGAATACGCCATCGCGTCACAACTAATCGCTACCGTGCAGATTTGGCCGCTGCGAATGAGGCTCGGCTCATTGAATCGGAACGCATGCGTATCTCCCGCGATATCCATGACGATCTCGGCACGCGGATCACTCAGATCTCGCTACTTAGCGCTTACACGCAAAACGATCCCTCCTCAAATGCCAGCCAAACGCTGACGCAAATCTCGCTCATGGCTAAAGATCTGGTGGGAGCTCTTCATGAAACCTTGTGGACAGTCAATCCGGAGAACGACAACCTTAACTCCGTCAGTGATTTCATTTGTCATCTCGCGCAAACGCTCTCCGAAACCGCTGGCCTCCGATACCGGGTCCAGGCTCAAACCATGCCGCTAGACCGACCCGCTTCTAGCAACCTGCGGCACCATATTATCCTCGCCGTGAAAGAAGCACTGAATAATGCGATAAAGCACAGCGCAGCATCTCAACTCACGCTGAATATCGGACTTATTGAAAACACCCTGTCTATTTCCATTTGCGATAACGGACGGGGGTTCAACCCCCAAACCATTAAACAAGGTCTGGGACTCAAAAATATGCACCATCGCATGCAGGCCCTCAACGGCGTCTGCCGGATCACACCGGCACCAACGGGGGGAACACAAATTAGCTTTGAGATTCCACTTCCCAAGTAGTCGACAGTATGCGTAACCCCAAAACGAGTGTCGTCATTGTCGAAGACAAAGTTGCAATCAGTAAACAGCTCCAACTGATTCTCTCCCAAGCTCCGGATATAGAGTGCATCTATGTCGTGAAGTCCGCTGAAGAAGCCCTCCGACGAATCCCACAAAGCCCTCCAAATGTGGTGCTCATGGACATTGAACTGCCGGGCATGTCTGGAATCGAGGCTGTCACCGCATTAAAACCTAAAATCCCTGACACCGAAATTCTAATGCTCACTGTCTATGCGGATGCAGACCGCGTGTTTGGCGCACTGAAGGCGGGCGCTAGCGGTTATTTGGTGAAATCAAGCAGCCCAGACGAACTATATAAAGCAATCCGAGATATTAAAGGTGGCGGTTCCGCGTTTTCAGCCCATATAGCAAGGCGCGTTGTCCAATACTTTCGCGGCCCATCGCCAGTGAATAGAACCGCAGAGCCACTCTCGCCACGCGAGACCGAGGTCATCGAATTGTTGGCGTCGGGATACATTGCCAAAGAAATAGGCGACCAATTAGGTATCGGAGTCGAGACGGTACGGACACACATCAAGCACATTTGCATTAAAATGCAGGTCCGCAATCGCACGGAAGCCGTCGCCAAGCATCGGGCCTGATCTTCTTTCTTCTCAGAGCTTTCCGAGGGAAATTTCTCTTCTCAATACTTCTGGCTTCGGTTTGCAAACCCATCTTATGGGTTTAACTGGACGCTACCATGCTTCTACTTACCCCCAATATCCAGGGATAAATACACCAACGATCCGTGGGCACCTTCATGTGAAGGAGGGAACAAAGCCCCGAGCCGAGCTTCAACCTAAGCCGCCCGACTCTTCAGTTCCATGAATCTCTTTCCTTAAAACGTGCGTAAAGGAGGCGACCTGCCAGCCTTGACGTTTATAAAGCGCAATACTGATCGGGGCACCTCCTCATACGTACGCAAAAGGAAATTACTATTAATTCAACTAGTTAGCCTGCTTGAGTATTTCATCAACAGACAACAAGGTCTCCTTTGCTATTTCGATGGAATTTCCAATTTTACCAGGCGCTCCATCTGCTTGCGCTTTTTTAAAAGCAGTTTGAATTACAACCAAGGCATCATGACCGTGCCCTAAGATTGTTCTCACACCTATATCCCTCGCTCTGCGTGCGGCCATGTCCTTTATCAGCTGGTTAGCATTTGGTGTTAGAGCATCGTGCCTTGATAGTTCTTTTATTAACTTATCTATCTTCTTTGCGCATTCCTTGAAGCCCTTAGAGTTTCCCGGCAAATAGTCGTGACTGTATTCAAGAGCGTATTTGAGTTCTGTTAGTACGGCAATAGGTTCGTTGAGATTCGGTTGGGGATTGTCTTGTATGGATTCAAGTCTCCCAGTTCCGAATCCTGCTTGGGCAGGTGACGCAAAATTTATGAGGATGCATGCGATTGGGGTTATGAGGGGTAACGGTAATTTCATTTTGAATAAAGGGTTATCGGTTCACTGTTCACTTTGTAGACCCAATCAAGATTGCCGATATCCCTCGTGAGCGGTATCCCCAAAAGTGGGGATGTTCCACAGAGAGAAAGGTTGTTTTGATCTGTTTCCGAGGGGCCATTGATTTTTGGATCTCCTCAAAAATAAAACTTTAAATTGCCTCGCTAACACATGGCCGAAATGGACGCTACGGTGCGCCTTAAATGAGTCCTCAAAGGCTTCTATACACACTGTTGCTGACAGGTCTCGCGCCGACTTCCACAAAAATGAGCTTCACGCACTGCCACTGTATATGTCTCACGTAAAACCTATAGCAAAAGATGAAAAACATGATTAACAGTACCTTGCATGACAGAGCTCGAAGAGAAGCAGAGGCTTTGACTGTGGATTTGCGTGGACGAATCCTAACAAGCTCGGGACAACGAGAGGCATTGCTCGAGGACTTTGAAAGGAGCAGGTTGGACGGAATACGGTTTACTGGTCTTGCGGGTGGGACACTCCGCTACTCTCAGTGCCTGAGCGTGTCAGCGGAGACGAAACCCGCCCAAGCCTGTGCAAAAGTTGTTAACACAGGAATCGCCCGTGGAACTATTGGAGGCGACTGTAGAGAAACCAACCTACGAATTTGGGCATGCCATTGAATAGCTGCTGGTGGAACAAAATGATAGACAATCCCTTTTAACGTATCCTTAGAGGGGAAGATTGCATTATCGCACCTTAAATACTTAATAAATAAATTCCCCATCCTATCCCCGACGATTGGAAATCGGGTTCCAGATACCCTGCTTCATGCTGGTAACGGAAGGGGCTGCTATCCGAGTGATTGATATGAAAATTAAAACGGGTTTAAGTACATTAATCCTAACCGGCATGGGATTAAGTTTCATTAACTGCGCCATATCGAATCCTGTTTCGACACAGGAAAAAAGAGTCCCATATAAACGACTACCGTTGCACGAATACCATGAATTCGGCAAGTGGGGGCAATCAGGCAATAGCCGATTTGGTCTTGCGCAAACCCTCGAGCAGTACGGAGGGTTATATTATCCAGTTTATCTGATATTTGATAATAGCCCTGTAAAGCCATCGGCTTCCCTATTTGAGGATCAGCAGATTCTTGCTGTCGGGCGAATCACCTATTTCAATCAATCGCTTTTGTCGCATTTTTATCGGGCTCTTTTCGGTGAATCTTTTGAAAGTTATTTCCAAGTGGAAGATCTGATTGAAAATAATGAAGAGCTAAAACTCTACTACATATACACAGGTTCCTCATCCGAGCCTAACAGGAAGGATACCGGTGCGATTAAAAATGAACTTAAATTACAAATCCCTAAGAAGAATTATCGACGTATCCTATTTTTCGAGAACGGTCAGGAAGTTGCCCGGTTAAAGATAGCGGAGGGAGAATGGTCTACGGAAAAGCATGTCCCAGATAAGGCTCCAATGAAGTGAGCTCTATTTGACGACCGGCGAAGGTGCCGTAATCGCCAACTTTAGCGTCCCGTACGCCGGACCGTCTCCGTTACTCACGATCAACGTGATGTTCGCCAAGGCTCCAGTCGAGCCCACCGCTAAAGTCGGAGTACCACTGATCACACCAGTCGTTTTATTCACAGTTAATCCGGCTGGGAGCCCATTGGCGTCATAGGAACGAGGCAACGTCGTGCCCTCAATCTGAAACGAGAAGGGATTCCCCGCAGCAACGGTCCGTTCGGCATTGGTTACCTTTGCAAGAACTGGAACGATACTTGGGATCGCTGGTGCAGGTGCCGTATACGATTTGCCGAGCGCCCGATAACGCGCTGCCAACTGGGCATCGTACAGACTCCTAACAGGCATCGGATTCGCAGGCACCTTACCCGTGGCTTGATTCACCAAAGTTGCGTTCCCTGAAAAGCTGCCAACCTTACAACCAAACGCCCAGTTGTTCGCGGTCGGTGGCACCGAGAAAATCATCCCTCCACTCACCGTTGTATTCCAAAACACGTCATTGGCGCCCTCCCAACCGTGAGATCCGACGTGATTTTTCACCTCTAGTTTCCAAGTGTTCACGTTGTCCCAAAGGGCACCACTCGCCCACCCGAGATGAGATCCGGATTCGTTGTACGGATTTTTACTCAGACAATCCACGAAGGCATTGGGACCCGCGATGCCCGGCCAGCTCTGCACAAAGTCATGCCGCCCAAACCGCGCTACACAATTCCGAACAAGCCCCTGTTCCCCGTTTAACAAAAACGAATACCGTCGCCCCCCCTGTGCCGGCACGCCCGTATGCATATTTCCATCAACACCACCTAAACTAACCGGATCCAAAAACTGCGACCTCTGAATAGTCACGCGCTGCGCTCCAGAATCCACGTAACAAAGTGTGTACGCGAAATAACGAGTGACCACGTCCTGAACAAACCCATCTACAAGATTGTTAAATTCAATCGCGTTCCACTTGTGGTTTTCGTCATTCGGAGCCGCAAACTGACTCGAAATGTAGAGATTCTCCACGCCGACATTCGAAATTCGCCGATCCGAAGTCACAGGAATCACGATCCCGCCCCCGTAGGTGACGTCCAGTGCTGTGGTAATCGGCGCATCCAACGTGATGCGGTCGCCGTCAATGGCCGTAATCTTTCGCGTCCACTTGATAAATGAAGCACTCGGAGTCCATCCGTTTGGGGCCATCCCAATACTGTTGATCCAATCCTGCGTCTTCGGTCGCTCCACTGACACCAGTCCACCCACCTTAAATGTCCCCACCTGATCCACGCGAAACGACATCGCCCCAACCGGCACGTACGCATCGAGAACCGCCCGTGCACGTGAATTATCCTTACTCAATCCGCTCCCTATCGCAGCGATAAAGCTACTTTTTTTGGTGTTCCCCGTTAGCCCGTCAGTGGTGACCTCGGTCGCGCGCAAATGGGTGCCGGTCAGCGGATGATTACTTTCCCCACGCAATACCACTCCGGATGCACTAATCCGTAATCCCGTAGCCACTTCCCAAACACCTGACTTTAGCAGTACCGCTCCCCGAAATCCGTCCCCGTTGACAGGTAACTTTGAAACCGTATCAATCGCAGCTTGAATCCGGCCCGTTTGATCACCGGATTGAGGCTCCAACACGATAACTGTCGGAACTAACACGCCACCTGGATTACCCGGAACCGTTTTTAAGCCAGCCGCATAACCCGCATAAGAGAAATCCGGTACAACGTCCCCTTTACTAGTCGGAGTGTAAGACAGACTCGAGTCTGGATTAATCCGGATTGCGGCGGGCGGAGCCACCACAGTTTGCGCTCGAAGCGGTAGGGTCGACAAACAAGCCGTACCTAATGTCATAAGCACAGAGGAACGATATGATGGGAAAGCGGCACGAACAGCCGCAGCAGCGTGGAGGGAACGAGCATTCATGGGAGGAGTTTTAATGGTGTGCACCTCCGAACAACGGTGGGTGCACTTAGCAACCGCGCATTCCTCACCGTTTGGACAAAAAATCTCCAAAAACTTTCTAAGATTCCCCCCTGAACTCGCGCACCCCAAGAATCACGATTTATCCTTGTTCAAAATCACCCTCTCTCTCAACCAGACGATACAATGTAACACTATCCCGTCCGGATAGTAGCAGAAGCAAAAATCCGAGCTCCAATAAAAGCACCCATGGTTGCTTTTACCAGCACAACACGACTATGATACCGATGCCATGCGAACCGCTCCCCCTAGCATTCTGGCGACAGTCCTAGTTTGTGCCCTCGCGCCACAATCCCCCGCCATTGACCTCAACAAAGATCAAATGAGCGATGTTTGGCAAAGTCGCTTCAACGCATTCGGTCTCCCGCCATTTGCAGACAGTGATGGAGATGGGTTTACCAATCTCGAAGAAAGCATCCTCGGAACCGATCCGCTCGACCCCGCTTCCCGGCTTTATACCTCGGTCCAATCCAATTCCGACGCCAGCATGACCATCGCATGGAGGGGGCTTCGCGGAAAACGCTACAAAATCGAAAGCAGTCCTGACCTCGTCAACTGGACAAGCGCCCGTACGGTTCTCGGGACCGATCAACTTCAGCAAGAAACCTTCAAGTTTCCAGCGGGTACCGCCAGACGCTTTTTGCGCGTGCGAGCTGAAGACATGGACAGTGATGGAGACGGTCTCACAGATTGGGAAGAACGTATTCTAGGATTGGATCCTAAACGTGTTTTCAGTGAAGGGTTGGGAAACAACCCAGCGTCGCCCACTGTGAGCAATCCCAGAATCACAGACTTTGAAAAGGCGACCGCCATCCTAAACGCCACCACTAGCACTATCACCGTTTCTGCTCTGGATCCCAACATGGCCGAAAATTGGCCCGACCCAGGTCTGGTTGTTTTCCGACGAAGCGGTTGGGAAAGCCGTACGGTCGTCAGTCGACTGGATCCCATCACAGTCAATTTCACGCTAGGCGGCACTGCCACACCTGACGTGGATTATGTCGCCCCCAAACAACGTTCCGTACGCTTCGAGGCTGGCCAGGACGAAGCCTATCTTGAGCTGATCCCAATCGCCGACAATCTCGTCGAAGGAACCGAAACCATTACCGTCACCTTACTACCCGGCACCGGCTACACCGTTGGCAGCCAAACCGTTGCAAACCTTACCATCAAAGATTCAGCAGACGGGAAACCATCATTGAAGGAAGCCTCGCGTTTTTTACAGCAGGCAACTTTCGGTCCGTGCCCGAACGAGGTCGCGAGGGTTCAGGATCTAGGGATATCTGCCTGGCTCGAGGAGCAATTCCAACGACCCATTGGGTTACACAAACCGATTCTGGATCAATGGCAGGCCGAACTCGCAGACGCCAACTCAACGTATCTCTCCCCCACTCCGGTCATCAACACGGATCACCGAATTGAGGCATTCTGGCGTCAGGCCATGCGTTCCGACGCCAACTCCGACCCGGTTCGCCAGCGTGCCGCTTTTGCGCTGAGCCAGATTTTTGTAATTTCCGACCGCAACAGCACCATCGGCTTCAGACAAATTGGAGTCGCAGGATATCAGGATGTCTTGCTGACCCATTCTTTTGGCAGCTATCGCGCCCTGTTGGAAGGTGTCACACGCCACCCTTGGATGGGGGTTTATTTGAGTGCCATCGGCAACAGGAAAGCGAACCCGGCGATCAACCGGTTTCCCGATGAAAACTATGCACGTGAAGTCATGCAGCTGTTTTCGATCGGCCTCTGGTTACTCAATCCCGATGGCTCCCGAGTTCTTTCCAACGGTACATACCTCGGGCCGGACGGTGAAGTGATTCCTGCTGGCGAACCCATTCCCACTTACGGCCAATCCCAGATCGAGACTCTGGCTCGCGTGTTTACCGGGCTCAATTATGGAACCCGTTATGTTTCGATAACAAACCCAACGGAAATCCCGACTACCAAATTTTACGACTCGTACGGCCTTCCTTGGGCTCCCATGCGCATATTTGATGTCGAGCATGACGTCGCTGCAAAAACCATCACTTTGCCAGGTCACGCCACTTTAAGCCTGCCCGCTCGCACCGCCAGCTCACCGGACACAGGAGCCGCTGGAGATGCCGACCTCAGCGCCACGTTAGACTGGCTCAGCAATCACCCGAACGTTGGCCCGTTTATCTGCCGTCAACTGATCCAACGCCTGGTCACATCGAATCCAACACCGGCCTATATCAGTCGCGTTTCAAGTGTGTTCGCCAATAACGGTTCCGGAGTTCGGGGCGATTTACGCGCCGTTTTCCGGGCGATCCTCATGGACTCGGAGGCAAGGGATCCCGCTCAGATGAGCAATCCCCGATTCGGGCAGGTACGTGAACCATACACCCGCTACGTTTCGCTTGCCCGTGCTCTGGAAGCCGCTCCGCCGGATCTCGTATCTTCAGGCGGTCGCTATCGCGGGTTTTCGTTCTTGGACGCGGATTTTCTCCAACGCCCGCTGAGTGCTCCCAGCGTGTTCAACTTCTATTCGCCCGACTATAGCCCGCTAGGCGAACTTTTGAATGGGAACCTCGTATCCCCCGAGCTTCAAATCATGAACGGCGTGACGGCGATCCTGCTCCCAAATCGTTTCGGATCGAGCCTGAGCGTGACCAACGTAACTCGGAGTACCACCACCAACTCGGGCTGGACCCAATTCAATCCATCCACCCAGAACGACAACACAACGACCAGCGCGATAAACGAGGCGCTGTGGAATACCCGCGCGAATGAAGACGCATGGCTTCCCTTAGGATACGGCCAGCCCGACGCCCTGGTTTCTGCGGCAGACAGCGCTCTTTGTGCTGGTCGACTCAGTCCCGCTTCGTTTCGAACCATCTGCCGGGCGGTACGTCGTCTCGATGACCCCAACGCCACCGGCATTACCGCGGCTGTAGCCGAGCAACGGGCACTCACCCGATTACGGGTGGCGCTTCACCTTGTGGCTATCACCCCTGAATGCGCGGTGCTTCGCTAAAATGATCCTCCCAGATTCCCCCTCTTCACTTCATTTTTATCCATGACTGCCCGCACTACAACTCGTCGTCAGTTTCTTGGACAAGCTTCCTGTGCCGCTGTGGGTTCCGTGGGACTGCTCTCAACGTTATTTAACCTGCGTATGGCCAACTCAGCGGCTGCGCAGTCGATTCCCTCTGGAAACGATTACCGTGGGTTAGTCTGCCTTTTTCTGAGCGGTGGAATTGACTCTTACAACGTACTCTTCCCTTCGAGCAGTGCCGGGGTGCCCTACGGCAACTACCTCGCGACTCGTGGTGGTCTTTACGATGCCTCCACAAATCGGGACGGGCTCGCTCTTCCAACTGCCTACAACCTCCCTTCCAGCGCCTACTCCGAATACGGCCTGGCGATCCATTCCAAATTTGCGGATTACGGCGGGCTCCCTGGACTGGGGTCTCTGTTTACGAGCAACAAAGCAGCGTTTATTACGAACGTCGGCACCCTCGTCGAGCGCACCAGCAAAACCGCCTATACCAAATCCACGGCGAGATTACCTCGTGGCCTCTATTCCCACTCCGATCAGGTTCAGCAATGGCACACTTCAGTCGCCATCGACAGCCGCACCATCGGATGGGCGGGGCAGGCAGCGGATCTCCTCCAGGCTGGGAATACCGACGCCAGGGTTTCCATGAACATTTCCCTCGGAGGTGATAACGTCTGGCAGGCTGGGCATTCCCTCTCCTCTTATTCGATCGGCTCTTCGGGAAGCACCCTGCCCTACGAATACATCAGCCCATTCGCAACACCCGTGGTAAGTGCAACCAGCCGTGGCGTGACCCGCACCGCCGCATACGACAATCTACTTCAGCAAGAATATCAAAACCTGTTCGAACGCGCCTTCATCGGCAATCTGCATAACTCCGTAGACAACGCCGCCGCGTTCCAAGACGCATTCAACACCAACCTGATCACCACGCCATTTCCCGGTGACGCTGCCTACACTTATCCCAACGGTTACACCGCTAGTAATGATCCGGCACGGACTTTGGGGCAGCAATTAAAGGCCGTAGTTCGTTCCATTAAAGCACGCACCGCGCTTGGCATGAGACGGCAGACGTTTTTTGTAAACTACGGCGGCTGGGATCATCACGACGAAGTTGTTTTGAACATGGATTCCATGCTCGATACCGTAAACCGCTGTCTCATATCGTATTGGCAGGCACTCGGGGAAATCGGCATGCAGGATCAGGTCACCCTTTACAGTGCCTCCGATTTTGGTCGCACACTGACCTCCAATGGCGCGGGCTCGGACCACGCCTGGGGCGGAAACCAGTTTGTCCTCGGCGGTGCTGTCCAAGGCGGACGCGTTTATGGAAGTTATCCGGACCTTTCTCTCAACGGTTCCAGCATCGTGACTTCACGAGGCATCACGATTCCCGGAGTCTCGTGTGAGGAGTATTTTGCTGAACTCGCCCTCTGGCTGGGTGTCGGTTCCTCTGATTTGCCGTCCGTGTTGCCCCGTATCCGAACTTTCTACACCCCGGGCTCGGCGTTGCCTTTGGGATTCATGAAGGTTTGATCTCCGTTCGATGGCTTCGCAGAACCACAACCTCAGAGTTTCGCTGAGCGCAGTCGCTCTGGTGAGTTTGACCAGTGGCTTGATTTGGTGGATAGGCTCCAAGAGTTCAACCTCTCCAGACTCCCAAGCCGCTTCGTTTCAAAACTCGGCTTCGCCGACTACCGGAACACTTTCGCCAACTCCCCCTTTTCGGTCAGGCGCTCCACCCGCTCTTCTGCCATCACGGGTCGCGACTCCGGAAAAGCCGTACCTTGCCTGGGAACGATTTCTCGCGGTTGATGGTAGCCCGGAAGAAGACATTGCATCGCTAAACGATATCTTGATTACCTATCTACAGGCGGCCCGAAGCCCTGCACGCCCAGCGATCGGCTTTAATGAGGATCTCTTAAAAACGCTTACCGACCGCTCGATTTTGGGGGACGCCGCTATTCCCAAAAATCATCCCGCTATTCGCGATGGTCGACTCATCGATCGTTGGGGGACGCCTTGGCAAGTGCACCCGATTTCAGGGGACTTCATTCAACTGCGCAGCGCGGGTCCCGATCATCGGCTGTATACCGATGACGATCTGATACTTCCCAAAACGCCTTCAGCGCAGCCCTAGGCTCTTACGGATTCGTTTGGAGCAAGGACCACTCAGCGGTGGTCGTTTCCTGAATCGCAAAGCCTGTCGCCTCGTGCCTGTCTTGTAAAACCACCCCATAAAACGGCCTCAGCGTCTTGGACCCGGGTTTCAGCAAGGTTCCCGAAATCAACCCAGTCGGACTGTTTACGCTCAACCTGAGCCCACTGGTTCCAGGCTGAGTCACGACAAAGGTGTTTTTGAGATTCATACTCACGGGCACTGTTTCTGCCCCCAATTGGGTCGTGCTAAACTTCAAAACATCCGAGGCGGATACTTTCATTACGTTGCCATTTTGAGGCACCATGTAAACCGATCCATCAAGCTCGAGCGTTTGAACAAAACCCGCCGCCCACAATCCCTTGAGAGACTGTTTGGGTTTATTCCACTCCACTTTCCCCGTAACGGAATGATCCAGGGAAGAGGGCAGATAACCAATCGTTCCCGCCATATACCCAACCGTTGGAAAAACAGTTGAATACAACGGAACGTAATAGGCGATGGAACCGTTCGATTGAATCAGCGAGCTACACGTAGTGAGCGAACCGTCCGCAAGGCGCCCAACCAAAGTCACACTTCCCGTGGGCATCACAACTGCCACCGCGTAACCTGAAGCGCTGGGACCATCCCCGAGGGTGGATGCGGGATTAAAGACCACCGTAAAACGACCGCTCTCCGGAGCAACGTGTTTTGCAGCGTAAACCGGCTGCGCCACCATCGCAGCCTCACACCGATAAGAAGTACCGACCTCTGATACTGCGCCCAAAAGTTTTCCATCCAACGGCTGCAGCCGTAGTTCAAAAGCCAAGTTATTGCGTCCCCTGCGGATAATGGCACTCTGATAAGTCAGTTGAGGCGCGAAGATCCCGCTTACCGGATAACTCAACCCCATATACTCGAGTTTTCCACTAAACGTCCCAGCACTCGTCACTGTAACAGTCAAACGCGCAGGACGCCCTAACTCGGTAACAGCCCCTGAGTTATCATGCTCCAATATCGCCTGGTAAACTCCCGAAGCCGTTTTCCAATCGAGGAAATCCACTTTCGCCACAGCGCTTTCAACCGATCCAACGCTATTGCTCACCGTAAGTGTGTATTCTCCGGTCTGAGCCGCCTGTACGTTTTGCAGGTTCAATGTCGACGACGTTTCTCCGTTCAACGGCTGACCATCTTTCTTCCATTGATACGAAAGCGGTGCGTATCCCTGAGCCAACGCGATCAGGGTCACGTTGGCCTTGGGGCGAATCCGCACCGAATTGGGCTGGGTGCTGATTTTGGGAAACTCCCGGACCTCGACGTTAAAAAATGTGGAACTTCTATTCCCAACGGCATCCGTTGCAGCAAGCTCAATACTCCGAGTCCCCGGGCTCAACGAGGTTCCGGCAACGGGTGTCTGTTCGATACGGCTGACTCCCACTGCATCAGTCACACTTAACTGTTTTGTATAATCCGGAAGACTAACTTTACCTTCAGCATCCGTATCGAGGATCTGAGTCGCAAGAGTTCCCCCGAATAGTGGCGCCGTAGTGTCTCTTACGGTCACAGTAAAAGAAGCGGTGCTGGTTTTGTTCGCTCCGTTTCTGGCTGTGACGTTCACTGTCGTGACCCCAATTGGAAATACACTGTGGCTGGCAGGGGTGGCGGTAATCGTCCCCCCTTGAACGACACTGGTCATGGTCGGCATCGTGTAGGACACAGTTGCCCCGGCGGAGCTTGTGGCCTCCACAATCTGATCAGATGGCAGGTTCTCAATAATGGGCGCCGAAAGATCCTTAACCGTCACTTTAAACGTAGCCGTACTGGTGTTGTTGGCGCC
This sequence comes from Verrucomicrobiota bacterium, assembly GCA_037133875.1. Taxonomy (GTDB): domain Bacteria; phylum Verrucomicrobiota; class Verrucomicrobiia; order Chthoniobacterales; family Chthoniobacteraceae; genus Chth-196. The sequence continues at coordinate 18,634 of JBAXNG010000038.1, forward strand.
GTCTTTAGCAGTAACCGTCACCTTAGTTACTCCTACTGGGAAAAGACTACCACTCGCGGGACTCGCAGAAATCGAACCTCCACCGACTGCATCACTCATGGTCGGCATCTCATACGAGACCGTCACGCCGCTGTCGTCAGTTGAATTCTTTGTAATATCCTGCGGTAACCCTTGGATTACCGGGGGCGTGGTATCTCGCACCGTCACGATAAACGAAGCCGTCGTGGTATTGTTGGCTCCGTCCTTAGCAGTAATCGTCACGGGGGTTGCGCCGATCGGAAAAAGACTACCACTGGCGGGACTCGCAGAGAGCGATCCGCCGCCGACTGCGTCTCGCATCGTCGGCAATGTGTACACAACCGTTGCCCCACCTGCGCTGGTAGCCTCCTGGGTTATGTTCTGCGGTAATCCTTGGATAACCGGCCCCGTGCTGTCTCGCACCGTAACGGTAAACGATGCCGTCGTGGTATTGTTGGCGCCATCTTTGGCGGTGATGGTCACGGGGGTTGCACCGATCGGAAAAAGGCTGCCACTGGCGGGACTCGCAAAGATCGATCCGCCCCCGACTGTATCAGTCATCGTCGGCAGCGTGTAGGCAACCGTTGCTCCATTGGCGCTGGTTGCTTCTACCGTCAAATTCTGGGGAATGCTTGCAAGGACAGGCGGGGTAGTATCAACCACGCTCACATCAAAAGTGGCACGACTGCTTACATTCAGAGTGTTGATCGCAGTAACCGTGACCCTCGTCGTTCCCAGCCGGAATGTGCTGCCGCTGGGATAATCCGAAGTCACCGAGAGAATCCCGCTGTTGTCGATTGCGCTTGGCAAAGAATAAGTCACCACACGACCACTCGGACCTGTGGCTTCGAGAGTCTGATTCGTAGGTACATTCTGGATAATAGGCGAATTCGAGGCCACCACCGTTACTTTAAACGAAGCCGTACTCGTATTGTTCGCGGCGTCCTTCGCTGTAAATGTGACCGAGGTTTCACCCAGTGGAAAAACGCTCCCGCTTTCTTTAGAGGTGGTCAACGAAACCACGCCGACACTGTCCGAAGCCGTGGGCATCGTGTATTGAAACGTCGCTCCGCTTAAGCTCGTTTGCTGGACGGCGATATTCGCAGGCACGTTGGTGAACACTGGGGCCGTGGTATCGGTCACCGTCACGGTGAAAGAAGCGGTACTGACATTTCCGGCACCGTCTTTTGCTGTAAGCGTCACAGTATTGGTGCCCACTGGGAAAACTGTTCCACTCGCCTGGCTGGCTTCGAGTGAGGTAATCCCCATATTTGGGGGAATGGTGGGCATCGTGTATTGAACTAGGGCACCACTTGAAGAGGTGGCCTCGGCCGTCAGATTGTTCGGAACTGTGATGCCACTAATCGCTCTGAGATTCGTCCCGAGCATGGGGAGTTTTGTGGCAAAAGCCGTTGAATTGCCCCCCAACCATTCAAGCCCCGAGTCGTCCAATGAAAGAAACACATCGGAGTCCGCAGCCTGATCAACCGGTGTTTTCCAAATCCAGATTGCGCAGGATACAGTGTTGTAATACGTCGCGCTCCCACTGCTCGTGGCATTGAAGAAGCGCACTGCCAAAAATGTACCTTCCAGCGGCAGATCATTTCCAGTGGTCACGCTATCCGCAGTGAAAGTGAGACTGAGCGCGACTTTGCCGTCGGTTCCCCCATTTCCGGTCTGATCACCAATAGATGTTTTCGAAAACGCAGTGTTTTTCGATAACCGCCCAGTCAAGGGTACCCAGTCACCCGCAAATTTATTTTCGTCCGTCGCAGCGGTGTAATACCCGATTTCGAAAGCAAACCCGTCTCCATCCGCACTGTTCCCCCCACTCAATGGGGTAGCCGACTCCGATACGAGTGTCCGACTTCCGGTATCAAAATTCACCGTGGTCTGTTCCGCCAATGCCAGGACAGGTAACCCTAAAAGCAAAAGCGCACCCAAACACACCTGAAGGGTCGTGGGCAAAGAAAAGACACACACACCGTGAATACGGCGTGAAAAGGAACTTAACGTAGCCATGGGAAAGGTCCTCATAAGTTAAAACGCATAAGGAACCGCAAATCCCAGAGTCACATCGGCAGTGTTCCCCTTCTGCCGCACCACATAAATCCCGGAACCGACAGGTACCACCACATCATCATAGTTCAGAATACTGCCAGCCTTCCGCCAATTCGTCCCGTTATAGTAATAGTGCTCCCATTTGAATCCGTTCCAGAGCTTCACACCGTCAGCTGCCGAGGCATTCACTCCCGAAGTCCATCCCGGTGTTGCCTGCAATCCTAGCCCGGCAAGTGTGGAATCCATTGGAAACCGATTTCCTGTAAAACGGGACGCTCCCTTGGAAAGACCAACCGCTTCGGGTGTCGTCGGCACAATCCCGCTGAACACCAAAGTCAGAGGCGTTGTTCCCCGATGCCGAACGAAAAAGCCCGTGTTTGGAGGAATCACGACATTAGTCTGGGAGCCGTCGGCTTGCGGATTTCGCCAAGTTGTTCCGTCGTGGAAGTAGACCTTCCAGTGTGTTCCGTCATAAAGCAGCACGTTATCAGCGAGTGTAGCGTTTACGCCTGACTGTAACTGCGTGGGATTTGCCCCAAAAAGACTTCCAAGTGTACTCGCCGGTATACATTCCACCTTATCACCCACATTTACCTGAATCTGGTTGGGATTTTCCGGGAGGGACGACACCAGCGTGAATCCCCCAGTGTCCAACGTCACCTGACTCGAGGTGTTTGAGCTTACCAAAAAGAACCGCCCTTTTCCCGAACCTGATTTCAGCCGTACATACGTCGGGACGGAAACCATCTCTCCGCTCACCCAAGGGGCCCCAGTGACGGAAAGTTTATTTGAAGCGTCCAACAAATAAACGGCGCCGACATAACTCGGCACATTGTTAAACGGCACGATCAAGGCCGTCATCGAAGGTTGGGAAGGATCGGCGGCAGGAATAACAACGTCGATCGAACCGACTGGAACACTTGGCACAGAAGTCTGCGCAAAAGCATTTCCAGCCAGACATGAAACGACCGCAAAAGCAAAAGCTCTCATGGGACAGGGGGTAAAACAGGCGGGGAACGTGGACTATCAGGTAGGCTTTCAGGGTCCCCCAACCCCTGTTAACTTAGTGAATTTCAGAGCTTATGCACAGGAAGAAATCGTAACTGCACATTAAACCGGAGGCTTAATAGGCATCTTTTGCGTCTCAGCAATCGCGCTCGCTTCTATACGTTCGTGGGCGATCGATTCAAAATGGGCCTTCACAGCGGTCTCAGCTTCTGATGCGGACAAAATATCCGATTTATTCACGAGCTCTAATCGCTCGATATAATCAGGAAAAGCCAAGCGCACTTTACCCGCTGTGAGGAGGTGCACCGTAAATGCCTTCGCATCGGCCAGGGAGTATCCCAACCGAAACACATAGTCTTTGATCTTAAGGGCCACTGTCAGACGCGCTTCGATTTTATCCCCCATTCCCTTTTCAGGTGCCCTTTCGCTGATCTGTTTCAGATCAATCTCGTTCAACGACCTAATGCTCATACGCCATACCGTAATATCGTGAAACGAGCTAATTAACGATCATTAAAATTGTTCCACCTCTTACCCCCCCAGCAACTTATGGGGCAGCGTCTTCGCTTCATTATCCGCTTAGAGCCAATGGTCCCAGACTGCGCTTCTGAATCAGATAATCACACGTCATACCTCTGCTGTGCTGGCACCGTTTTACTCCCGCCCACCAACAACAAGCTTGATGGCTTGTCTCGGCACTCTCTAGATAATCGCCGCCGATGCCGTACCCTGCACGTGACCTTTCCAATCCTGTGTTCACCTGCGGCCATTCTCGACTGGCTGTAGGCACTCCGCTGCTCGCTGGATCCGCAGAAGAATCCATTTTCCCGAGACTTACCGACACGAAACAAATCGGCGCCTTTTCAGTCTGCCGCCATGGCGAATGGCTCCTCGGCCAAGCACAAACCCCTCTGAGCCCCGACCTCGAAGCCGCAACCCAGCTCCTCTACAAAGATCTCCTGACTGCTTCCGCCGGATACTCGCTTTGCCGAATCTGGAACTACCTACCTGCAATCAATAAAAGCGGCACCCATGGGGAAGAAAACTACCGGCTTTTCTGTCTAGCCAGATCTCAGGCTATCGAAAGCGTCTTGGGACTCAATTTCCCCCAAAATCTTCCAGCCGCTTCCGCCGTCGGAACCGATAACAATTCTCTCAGCGTGCTCTTCGCCGCTCACTCGGGACGCACCTGTCACTTTGAAAACCCTGAACAAGTGCCAGCCTACTATTATCCACCGGAACACGGCCCCCGCTCACCCAGTTTCGCACGTGCAACCGTCCTGACTTCGCTCGACTCCAAGACCATTTTCATCTCTGGAACAGCCTCCATCAAAGGCCACAAGACCTCCTTTCCAAACGACACAAGCGCCCAACTCGATTGCACTCTCGATAACCTGCGTCTCATCTCGGCCACCTGCGGACTAGGCAACAACCTCGCCGCCGAATACGCGATTGAGCGGCATTTTAAAGTCTATCTGCGCCACGCCGCAGACTTGGATTTTGTTCAATCCAATCTCGTCAGAACTCTCCTGCTGCCATCAGACCAGGTCAGCTACCTTCGATCCGATATTTGTCGCGCTGATCTTACTCTCGAAATCGAGGCCTCGATCTTCACTCCCCTGACTTAACCGAGTTCGTTCTTCCATCCGTCGACCGGAACCAGGCTCAGCGTCCCTGCACCATTTCGCGTAATCGGCGAGCGTCCAGTTTTCCTCGGGCCGTATAGGGTAGATCAGACACCACAATCCATCGTGACGGCACCTTCCAGGGGGCGATTTTCGTACACAAAAGCCGCCTCAACTCCTCCCCGGATCCTGCCTCCTGAGCGTCTCTCGCAACCACCACAGCAATCGAATCCACTCGATCCGGAATAAGCAAAGCACACGCATCCTTTACTCCGGGAAGCAACCTCGCCGCCTTCTCCACTTCCGCCAACTCCAAGCGCCGACCCCCAACCTTAACCATCCGCCCTACCCGCCCCAGCAGCATCATCTCGCCCTTCTCGTTTCGTTCCGCCCGATCCGGCGGCGAATACCGTCCCCTCCCCACAACCGCTCCGCCTTCAACCCAAAATCGTCCCCCACGCCCCCATTGAATCGTCACCCCGTTGAGTGGAGTCCCAACACTTCGACCTTCCAGCGTTGCCTGCCCGTCCCGATCAAAACAAATCCCGCCCGTTTCACTCGATCCGTAGAAATTATGGACTCGCAACCCCAGTTTCGAAAACAACTCCGCTGCGATTCCCTCCGGTAAAGGGGCTCCGGCAGAAATTACCAACCGCAGACTGGCAAGTGTATCGCGCGCAATTTCCGAACGAACCAAACCACGCAAAATTGCGGGCACAGCCGGAAACACGGTCACTCGCGAATCTTCAATTGCCGCTGCGAGGACATGGGGAAACGAATTCGCAGCCACAACGATGTGGCTTCCCTGAAGCAATAGCGGCATGACCAAATTCCCCAGCCCATACGAATGCCCAAACGGAATCACCCCCAGATTGACATCGTTTGTACGGATACCCATCGAGGCACATACGTTTTCACCATCGGCAATCATCTGCTCATGAGTGAACACAAGCGCCTTCGGAGTCCCCGTACTCCCGCTCGTGACCTTCACCAACGCCAGTCGTGTGTACCCTTTCTCCCGACGATTGAGCCCAACACGAGCAGCCCCCGGGTCCTCCCCTAACACTGGTCCCCTCGCTTCCAACATCTCCAACCCACCATCCCGCCACAAAGCCACCGCCCCGACTGCGCGTGCTGTGACGCGCTGATTCTCGTCGGATTCGCTCGCATCTAACAGCGCAGGAATCGCTCGCGCTTCTAGCAAAATCAAAAAACCCACCAGCCACTCCATGCCATTCGGCACCGCCAAAACGACACGTCGTCCTCGAATCGCTTCCCGCTCCACAGCATCCAAGCGACGGACTCCCATCTCCACCTCCGACGCCAGCTCGCCACGAGTCCAACTCCTCCCAGTTTCAGCAATAGTAAGCGCCACCGCCTCAGAATTCAGGCGGACCACTTCGTTCCATCGCGTCACCAAATTGGCCGGCATCTCGTTAACCTGCGCCGCAAATCCACCGCACTGCTAGGAAAAAATGCTATCGCCCCGTCTCAAGCGGAAATACAACTCGCTCCACAACATGCTTCAAGATCCCTCTACCACAAACGACTCCCGTTGGGACGTCATCATTATGGGTGGAGCACTCTCGGGCTCCTCCACCGCTTTTCAGCTTCTCCGCAAAAACCCGCAACTCAAAGTCCTCATCATCGAGCGCAACTCCACTTTTTCTCGGCGGGTTGGAGAATCTACGGTCGAAGTGAGTGCGTTCTTTTTGGGCCGTGTTCTGGGCCTGAGTGAACACCTCAACCAAAAGCACCTCGTCAAACAAGGCATGCGATTTTGGTTCCATAACGAAACGACCCACTCCCTCGCCGACTGCAGTGAAACCGGCCCAGCCTACAATGTTCGTTTTCCCGGATACCAAGTAGATCGGGCAATCTTAGACGAGGAAGTTCTGGAACGTGCCACGTCCCTCGGAGCGACTCTCTGGCGAGCCACCCGGATCACTTCCGTAACCCTTCAGGAGGGCGGCCTCCAGACTGTTTCTTGGGAAAAGAACGACGGCACACAGGGTGAGTGCACGGCTCAATGGGTCGTGGATGCCTCAGGAATCGCGGCCATTCTCGCAAGAAAAAACGGCTGGTTGCAGCCAAACACAGCACACCCCATTGCGTCCTGTTGGAGTCGTTGGAGTCAGGTTAAGAGCTGGGACTCGCAGGAACTGGCGGATCGTTTTCCCGAATGGTCCCAGCGAACCTTCGCCACCCGAATGACCGCTACAAATCATGTAGTCGGAAAGGGTTGGTGGTCCTGGTGGATCCCACTGAAAGGTGGAGATGTCAGTATCGGGATCGTTTACGACCAACGGCTCATCGAGCTTCCGCCGGGTGCGCATTTAGGCTCCAGATTGAAGACCTTTTTGGAACAACACCCCGTTGCCCGCGAACTACTCACCGACGCTCACTGGAACGCAGGGGATGTCCATTTTCGACGCAACTGCGCTTATTCCTGTACTCAAGTCGCAGGAAACGGATACGCGCTCGTAGGGGATGCCGCCGGCTTTATGGATCCATTCTATTCACCGGGCATGGACTGGATCGCTTTCACAACCAGTGCCACGGCCACTCTGATCGACTCTGCCCTCCGCGGGCATCCCGCTACGGAGTCTGTTGCCGCTCACAATGCACGCTTTAAACAAAGCTACAGCCGTTGGTTTGAAGGCATTTATCAGGATAAATACTTTTACATGGGGGATCAGGAACTCATGACTTTAGCGTTCCGCCTAGACCTCGGCCTTTATTACATCGGCGTTGTCAGTCCCCCATTCCGCCAAGGCGCCGAAGCTTTAAACACCCCCGCGTTTGCAAGACCGGGCTCCTACGCCGCGGCAAAGCTGATCGCTCTGTATAACCGGCGATTGGCTGCAATTGCGCGTTCTCGCATGGCTCGAGGCACTTGGGGGAAAAACAACAACGGACGCTATGTGCCTTTTATGAGCTATCAATTGGATGGGCATCTCCCAGTCCGAATCATTAGCGCACTGGCAAGTTGGGTGGCACTGGAACTCCGGGAAGGTTGGCAGACCTGGCGCTCAGCCCCCGAGCCCGTAAAGCATTCCACTTCAAGTTTCGGGAACGAAACCGGAGAAACGTCCCCTATTACGACAGCAACAAGCCCTCCACTTGTCTGATTGGCGCATTCAGTTAGAATCGCCGACCCGCAGCACTTGTCATGACCCGCCCCGAAAGATCACACGATTCCATCCTCCCCGTGAATCCTCCTTTAACAGTCCGAAAAGCGATTTGAATCACAGTAGCGGTTTTGGCGGAAGCAACGTCTGCCAAGGGACCCTCTTTCTTATCCTTATTTTCACAACCAAGTATGGCAGATCCGCTCAACTCCCGACTCAAATCCCTGATCATCGGAACACTCAATCTCGAGGGGGTCACTCCCGAAGAAATCACGGATAACGAACCGTTGATCGGCTCCGGCATTTCACTGGACTCCATCGATGTCCTCGAGCTTGTCATCAAACTGGAAAAAGAGTTCGGGATCAAAATCTCCAGCAGCGAAGAATCCCGCGAGGCTCTTGCAAGTGTGCAACACCTGGCAAATTTCATCCGACAACACGCCAAACCTGAGCTATTGCCCCAATAACTCCCGATTCAATCCGTTTTCCTGACTCGTCCGACTCCGACCGCTGTAATGAACCCGTTTGTTGCATCCTCAGGCTTGTCCAACGCCAATATCCGGTTGGCGGCCTGCGAATGTATCACCCCATTCGGTAATACAGAGGCGACGTTTGCAGCGCTTTTACAAAACCAGATCGCCCTCCAGAGCCTTCCAGTTTGTGGAAACACAGGCGATGATCTCGTTCCCTTAGCGCTTTTTCCAGGCCACGCTCTCCAAAGCACCGCGTCTCCACGCTGGTTGCCCGTTGTTCAGAAACTGCTCGCCCCGGTATCCGGCTCCGAATGGGGCACCGCCCGCCGCCCCATCTACATAACGAGCAGTAATTTTTGCATCGGCAATCTCGTCGCTTATCAGCAGACCAAAGACCGCGCTCATCTCGCATATGGCTCCCCCGCATTATGTGTGGAATGGCTCCGGCGCGAATTGGGCTGGGGCCGATCTATCACGACGTTTTCGCACGCCTGTGTATCGGCTCACATCGGACTCCTGCAAGCCAGTCGCGCCATTCAATCCGGGCTCGCCGATGAAGCGCTCGTCTTCACCTTTGATTTCCTCAGTCCGTTTGTCACCGGAGGCTTCCACGCACTGAAGATCCTCAACTCCAATTTTCCCGCGCCTTATGCCGCGAAAGCCACTGGATCTATCGGGCTCGGGGAAGGCGCTGGATACACTGTTCTATCGCGAGACCGCGGCGAATTCGCTATTAAGGCCCAGAGCCATTACAACGAACTGCACCACTTCACATCCAACCAACCAGACGGCTCCGGGTTCCGCTCCTGCCTCGGACCCCTAAGTGAAGCTGCCGCCGGAAAACGCATCTGGTTCAAAGGCCACGGGACGGGGACCCTCGATGCAGCCCGCCTCGAAGCAGAAACTGTCTCGGCCATATTTCCAGAGGCTCCCCTCGTCGGCTGGAAAGGTAGCCTCGGACACACCCTCGGCAGTTGTGGTATCGTAGAACTCGCCCTGGCAGCTGCCGCGCTCCGATCAGGTAAAACTCCCGGCACAGTAGGCACTACGCACCCAACCACGCTACATAACGTCGCCACAGACGCTTTCGATAACACCCCTTTTGAAGGCGTCGTCTGCGCCAGCAATGCCTTCGGCGGTGCCCACGCGGCTCTTCTCTTAACTCGCCATGATTGACCTTTTTATTCAGGCAATCCGAACGGACCTTCCCGAAACGGAATCGCCCCAACAGACGCGGGACCGTCTCAAATCGGCATTTCCAGTGGGAAGCGTCCGGCGAATGACCCAGCTTGGGCTGCTTGTGGGAGCCACGCTTAAGGACTTACAGCCCGTTCCGGAAGACACGGTGGTCTACGCAACGAGCTTTGGCGAAAGCCGCGCGATCGAAAGCTATTTGGAAAGTTTTCCCGGACCCAGTCCTACGCTGTTTCAAACGTCCATCCACCCAAGCGGGGTTCAACAGTGCCTCATTGGCATCCAACAGCCCATCGGCGAATTATTCCCACTTTCGGGCGGCGCTGAACTCACGATTCAAGCCCTCCTCGTTGCCGCGCTGGCTCCTTCACCCCGAGTCATTTTTTGCGGCGGAGAAGAACGCGCTACTTGGCTTACGGAGCAAGGGGTCGCAAGCGAATACTCGTTCGCTTTCGCTTGTGCTCTGACTCACTCCCCCGGCTCGGCCCCCCTGGGAAAAATAACCCTCAAACAAGTGTCCGGTGCCGGATCGTTCCCTTTGTACGATTGGTGCCGAACCCTTCAGGAACGTTTACCGTTCAGCGCTATCGCTGCGGAAGGTTGGCAACTCCAGCTCGACTGGTTTCCCGCATGAGGAACGCTGCCCAGCGTAATCGAGCCCACACTTTAGGAAAACTTTTCCGGTATTTCGCCACGGCACTCGCTGACGCCAGAGTTCATTTCCAAGAATTCCCGAATTGAGCCCCCTCCCCCCTAAAGCTCCGAAGACTACTGCCCCAAACCGCAGCAACCTCATTGCTCGGTTGTGCGGCTTATCAGGCTGGCTCAGGCAACTTCGCCACAGCCTTCGGTCTCGCGATTGCATCCAGTGCGGTGTCTCTGGCCCCGACTCTCATCAAAAACTCGTTCTGGTGGGGCCCCATACTCACCTCAATCCCGACTCTTCACCGGGAACTTTGGCTCACCATCGATGACGGGCCTGTTCCGGATCAAACTCCATACACTCTCGATGTCCTCGCCAAACACAATGTAAGGGCGAGCTTCTTTGTCATTGGGAAACAGGTCGGGGCGGAGCCCTCCATCTGTCGGCGGATGATCGCGGAAGGGCACACGGTAGAAAACCATACGTATTCGCATCCTGAATACCGGTTCTGGTTCGCGACCAAGCGTCAGGCCGAAGACGAGATTGTTCATGGCTCCCGAGCCATCTCCGATGCGGTTGGCGTTTTCCCAAGCTACTTCCGGGCTCCCGTCGGGTTTGCCAATCTTAACGTTCATCGCGCTGCGGCCCAAAACAACCTCACCCTGGTGGGTTGGTCGGCATCGGGAGTTGATGGGGTTTCACACACCCAAGAAAACGTCATTCGAAAATTAATACGTTCCGTTCAGCCTGGTGGCATTGTGCTGCTCCACGACAGCCGCGTGACTAACACCCCGCCGGGAAAACGTGCCCAAACGCTCGATCGCGCACTCACCCTTCTGAAAGATCGGAACTACACGTTTTGCCTTCCAAGCCCAACCGCCCCAACACTCGCCTGAAGCGAAACTGACAATCGGCCAAGCGCCGACAGTTTCCCCAGGATAAGACTCGATGGTCGAACGAGGCGAAATGGAGCATGAATGGACTCGCTGGCGCAGTCTTTTGGATAGCGGAGGCCGGATCCCTGCATATTCTCTCTGTATGTCCAATACTGAACAGACCCCCAAACCCACCCAAGCAACCATCACGATCCGCCCCAATGGCCCTCTTCTGGTCCAAGGCGACGTCAAGGTGATCAACAGCGCTGGCGAAGAAATCGACCGCGGCGGGCGTGTTGCTTTCTGCCGTTGTGGCCTCAGCAAAACCAAACCTTTCTGCGACGCCGCTCACAAAGCAGCTGGCTTCATAGCTGAGTAGTGATTCACGCGCGGTAACCGCGCCGCACCCTTTGCCCCTCCAACGCACACCTCAACGCTTTGAGGTTCGCTTCAAGCTGGTCCGCGCATCAGTTTGAAGCGGAGGGGTCACGAGGAAGTAGACCATCCCGAACCGCACGCTATCCCGTGCAGTTTGCAGGCCCTTAATCACAAGAATCTGCATTTCGGGCCTATTTTCCTAAATAGGCGCAATTCGTGTCCTGTTGGTTGCCTTTGCCTTATACGGGCGGGACCCAAATATATACGTAGCAGGCAAACTGAGCCCCCCCCGTTTTGGGGCATCGTTTAGTTTTTGCCTTAGCAAGGCCGTCTGACTCTATCAGAGGCCTAAGCTTCATGTCGTTGTTGTCGGAGAATTTACGCTTCGGAATCGGATGCAAAATACACTCCATCGCTGAGTTCAGTAACTTCACCTGTGTTTGTGACACTTAGCAAACCGTTACAACTGGGTTACATTTTGGTGACATTTCCTAAAAGGCTCAGTTTTATAACCACCTCAGTTTTTAGCATCCTCAATCTCAAGACCTCATGTTCTCGCTACAAAAGTTCTTTGGCAAATCCGACGTCTTTTACGATCTCTTAGAAAAGAGCGCCGAAGAAGCGCTGCATGGAGTTCAAGCGCTCAAAACCCTTTTCACACAGTCTCCGGAGACGCAAAAGATCGATGAATTCAAACTCGTCCGGCGGAAGGACAAAAAGATCACAGAAGAGATAAACGAGGAGCTGTGCCGGACTTTCGTCACGGATCTGGAACGCGAAGATATCGAAGCGCTCAGTAATGCGCTCTATAAGATTCCAAAGACGGTCGAGAAGATCGCTGAACGCTACATTATCTGCAGCTCAAAATTGGTTGGCTCAGACTTCTCTCGACAACTCGGCATGATGGACGAAGCCGCAAGCACTGTAGTTTTAATGGTGCGGGAACTGCGTAAGAAAATGCATCTGGAGCGGATGAAGGACATGAACGCCAAGCTCCAGTTGATCGAAGGAAATGCAGATAAACTGATCATCGAACTCCTTCAGGATCTTTACAGCGGCAAACACGACCCCATCAAAGTAATGATGCTTCGTGACCTTTACGACCTGATGGAGAAAGTCGTGGATCGTTGTCGGGACGCTGGGAATGTTCTTTCGCTCATCGTTTTGAAATATTCCTGAGCAAGCTTATGAGCTCTGCACTGATCCTATTGCTGGTCGTGCTGTTCGTGGTCTTAGCCTTTGAATATATCAACGGCTTTCACGATACCGCCAACGCCATCGCGACGGTTGTTTCAACCAAAGTTCTCACTCCACGGCAGGCTCTTTTGCTGGCCTCCAGTATGAATCTGCTGGGTGCGTTCACGGGAACAGCCGTTGCCAAAACCATTCAAAGCGGCTTGGTCGACGACAAAATCGTCGCAATCACCTCCCTTACCATTCTTTGCGCGATGCTAGGTGCCATCATATGGAATCTCATTACCTGGTGGTTCGGTATTCCTTCCAGCTCAAGTCACGCTTTGGTTGGAGGTTTAGTCGGGGCTGCCATGGCGTCGGCCAAAGAGCCTTGGAACTGGCATGTGCTTATATGGTCCCGGCCTAAAATTGACCCAAAAACTGGCACCCAAGTAATGGAAGGGATTTTTCATAAAGTCGTTATACCGATGATTACCTCCCCTCTTCTGGGATTTAGCATCGGGTTCATCTTAATGGGCTTCCTTTTCCTTCTCATCCGTAAATGGCGCCCACATACAGTGAATAAAGTATTCGGTATCCTGCAAATTTTCAGCGCGGGATACATGGGCATTGGCCATGGAAAAGCAGATGCACAAAAGACGATGGGGGTCATTGCTCTCACCCTTTACGGCGCTACCGCCGCGGGTGAACTGGACCACCTACCGGCGTGGCTGAGCTTCCTTAAAATTTCGGATAAAAATGCAGCGATTCCGTTTTGGATTATCATGACATGTGCAGTCGTCATGGCGGCTGGAACCTGGGCTGGGGGCTGGAAAATCATCAAAACGCTGGGCCATAAAATGGTTCGAATGCAGCCTGTTCACGGATTCGCCGCCGAGACCACGGCTGCCACCATTCTCTTTGTAACGGGTGAGTTAGGGATGCCCGTGAGTACGACTCACACCATCACGACAAGCATCTTGGGCGTGGGCGCTGCAAAACGTTGGAACAGCGTAAAATGGAGCCTCGTCGAACGGATTATTTGGGCTTGGATCTTTACGATTCCCGCATCTGCCATCATGGCATGGTTAATCTACAAGCTGATCACTCTATTCTAACGATTCACGCAATGAGTGCGTACTGGGAACATCACCTTTTTGAACTTCGGGACCATATTTTGATGATGGGTGGCTTAGTGGAACACACCCTGGACCACGCCATTCGAGCCCTGCTGGAGCGGAATGATGCTCTGGCTGACCTTGTGGAAAACGAAGATCACGAGATCGACCAATACGAAAAGAAAATTGACGATTACGTGGTAACGTTCATCTCAACTCACAGTCCAAAAGCTCAAGATTGTCGCTTTCTTTTCACCGCAACAAAGATCGGAACTGAATTGGAAGAAATAGCGGATCAAGCCACAACCATCGCAAGGCGAGCGCGTCAGTTAAATCAACGTCCTGTATTTAAATCCTCGCAAACCATTGCAGCGATGCTTCCCGAGGTGCTGGCGATGGTGAGAAAAGCCATCCGTGCTTTCCTGGAGCAAGACATAGATCTCGCTCATGAGGTAATCCGCCAAGACGTCCTGATAGATACCCAGCACAAAGAATCAAAACGAGAAGTGGAAGAAGGCATCAGAGCGGAACCTTCCAATGCCGGGGCCGGTCTGCATTTCTTTACGATTTCCAAAGCCTTGGAACGCGCTGCCGACCGAGCCACAAGCATCGCGGAAGAAGTGGTATTTCTTGTAAATGGCCGAAACATACGGCACTCCGGACTGTAATGCGCCGTGAACGTAATTCATCCGCCTCCCCCTGCCCAAACCTCCACCCACAACCCCCACCTCAACAACCACTTAAAGACTGGAGCCGATGACGGGAATTGAACCCGTGACCTACGGATTACGAATCCCCGCCTTTGTCGAGTAATATTTACGTTCACAGAGTAAAATACTCCTTCCGTGGCCCTTCGCAACCCGCAATATCCCCCTGTTTCCCCTCTTATTGGCAATAACGGCAATGGAATTTGTGCAACTTACGACGGAGAAAAACGCGAAAACGGCAACAGCCAATAGCCGCAGCCGTGACTCGGATTATTTACCGAAACGGCCTGAATCCAAAATTTGGAGATCGATGGGGATAAGAGTTCCGGTATCGAGTTTCACAAAATTACCGGAATGACTGTCTGCGATCACAACACCTGTAACTGGGTTGGACCACTTGTTATATCCGACTCTTAGGTATCCCTGATTTTCAAACCATTGAGATATTTCATTTAGCTCGGGATGTTCTCCGCAGACAAAGGGTTGAGATGTCACAATAGACACTCCTTCTTCCCCGTTAATGACACCTTCAAACCGAATGTCGTCTCCTAACAGCTCATTCGACCAGTGAATGTTGCTCACGTACAGGCAAACGGTTCCCTGTTGGCCGAAGCTCGAAGGTTTCGTTATTTTAAAGACGATCCCAAGGTCACTGAACAAGAACACGTTGTGTTCTGAGCCGCCATCCACGTACCGATAGTCGTGTTGGTCGATCTCTTCTTCAAACTCCTCTAGGCTCCAGAGCCAGCCGTTTTTTTGTGCCCACGATACCAAGGATTGGGAGTCACGATGGAACCGTTCCGTCTCATCTGAGCTAAAATCTGGTCCCTCGTCATCGTTGCGGCAGCTCGTTTGGAGCTCTCTAAGCGCAGCACCCGCATTTCTTGAGGTGAAACGACGAGCGGGGAGGAACCTTGGTTCAGTTGCTTGTTCATCGCTCAAAGTAAGTGGTCGCTCTCAGGCTAGCTGCGGTTTTACCGGAAGCAAGTACGGTGAGGGTTTTAACTTGTTGCAATAATCCTTCCCGTCCACTTTCCGAAAAACGGTTAGTTCGCGGTCGCCAGCGAAGGCGAGACAAGCTCGAATATCATCGCGGGTAAGATCGGAGAAGTCGCCAAGGATCGCCTCTTCGGTCATTCCTCCAGCCATATACTCTAAGACGTCTTGGACTGTGATTCGCAGACCACGGATACACGGTTTTCCACTGCGCTTGCCAGGCTCGATGGTAATGATTTCGTGGTAATCCATGCCACGAGTCTACTCTGGGCAATCTGATCGGGCAAGAGTCACCGCAAGGGCGGCATCTCCTCCGAAGCCAAGTGTTTCTTACCCACAACAAGATCGATATCTTGACGCATCTCGCCTCTCAAAGGTGTCCACAAAATCGAGACAAGCCCATCCGGAACAACTTTCCGAGAAAATGGCCCCTCGCAACTAATTGAAAATCAGAGCAATCTGCCGAACCTTAATTTCGGAGAACTATCTATAGGCTTCGGTTCTTCCAATAGTCCGGTTCCCGACTGCAGTGCATGATGGCGAAAATTGTCACAAATTCGCGGTCGCTCTGCCAACGGTAATAGAGAACGTAGGGAAATCGCTTAAACACGTAGCGACGGATCTCCGGTTCGGCGACTACTCCACGGAACGTTGGATCTATATTTATTTCTGAAATCGCCGATTCCACTGAGGAGGCAAATGCTTCTGCAACACGAGCGGAAGCGTTTTGCAGATAGTGAATCGTGCTCTGGGTGTATTCTTCAAGCGCTTCTGGATGAAAACTGTAAGAGGCCATTAACTGGCGATCTGTGCAGATTGAACTAGATGACGCACCTGCTCCAATGCAACGTGCCCAGGAATTAGCGTCACTTCACCGGCCTCGATTTGAGCAATGCGCCGCCGAACTTCGTCGATTTGTTTCCGCTCGATCTCAGGCGGAGTGTCGTAAGCGAGGGATGCCAATAGCCGGTCAGCCAGATCAGCACGCTCGACGACTGATAGTTGCTCTACTTCTTCAAGGATGTGGGCAACAGCCTGTGTCATGGCTTGTACTGTAGCATTTAGGTTAACTCGCTCAAGTCGGAACAGATTGACTCTGTTGAAGGGCATTCAATTCAGTGTGGGCCGTCGCTGCAGGTGAATGTTGCGATTGGCATTTTGCTTACTATGCGGCTCGCGCAGTCTATGGCAGTGGCCTGCTTCAAAGGCTTGCCTATAATCTTGGCAAAGGATTTTCTGCCCGTTCTCTTCGCCAGTTCCGAGCCTTTTACCTCCATCAGAAGGAGATTCGACACCCTACGGTGCAGGTGCGCTCAGCTGGATCTCAAGTGAGGGCTGTTCCGTTGTCGACGCTCCGGGAAGCGCTTGTAACAAGAAATACCCCGCTCCAACCACCGTCACATCACCCACCGGTCCTTGCCGTAATATCCCGGAAAATGTCACCGAGCGCTTTACCTCCCCCGATTCCTTCAACGTAAAACTCCCCGTAAACAATCCCGTCAATGGCGTCATTTTCACAGTCCAGCTATCCGTGTTTGCTTGAGGCGTAAGAACATTCACCTCCGCTTTCGTATTCATCGATACTTGCGCAGCCAAGGCGGAAGCACTCAAGCCAAGGTCCATCGCATGGTCTTCCGAACCGTAACTCACGTTCAGAATCCCTGACCCTGTGTTCGATTGCACAAGCCCTAGCCGTTGCGCCAACGTCACGGCCCCCACTTTCGCACTTCCTGCCACCGGTGGACTCCAAGGATCCAACGATACCCTTAACGATAGCGGACCAAAACCTGCCCTATACGATATGTCAGAAGGCAACCCAACAGACGACCAAACCAAACCGCTCTCCTCTGAATTCAGCGGAATATAATATCGCCCCTCCACATCCGGATGTGGCTTCAGTGCAAGCACTCCTGACACATACGAATTCAGACGTCCCCCTTTGAGGAAAAGCCGATACCGCCCACTCGCGTCCGGCGGTAGCGCTCCGGTTAACAGCGTTCCGTCCGCCATTTTGCCGACCAACGTCATTACCCCCGTTGCAGGGGCAACTTTCACCGCCGCATAACTTGCCCCGCGAGCGTAATCCCGACTCCCACCAACCCACGACGTCGCCCCGCGTGATAACAACGTGTAGGAGCCAGTCCAAGATGCCGTCGTCTTAGTCGGAACCGAATAAAGGCGCGCCCCACTGCTTCCAGAATCCAGCGTACTCAATCCAGAACGCGCTAATGACGCCGTTAACACTTCACCAGACACCGCAAACTCCAGCTTCAACGTCGGAAGGAATTTCCGAGTCAGCAATAGCGTCGAATTTGCGGACGTACCCTCAGCGTTAGAAACAAGTGTTCCCGTCAGCGTGCTGGCTTTGGCTTCCGTAGATAACGTGAGTTTCCCTGAGTATTGAAGGGTGTTACGAGAAACCGTAATGTCCAGTTTCCCAATCGGATTCTCGTCCCCGTCAAAAAGCAGTGCCTCATAGGAACCGCCGAAACCCAACACCGACAGAGTCGCTCCAGAGGTAACGGCGAACGTATAGTTCGCATCCGATCCACCAGAAATCGTGATCGGATAAGTGCCAGACTGGCTATTCGCCGTCGCCGTTGTGGCGACCGTTGGTTTTTTCTCCAACACACTTTCCGTATCACTTCCCACAAAACCCACATAGCTCATGCCAAACTTAGGATTCACCAAACCAACAAGGCGGCTTTGCGAAGGGATCGAGACCGTAAGCGTCTTCTTTGCAACCACGAGCGTCCTCGAAACATCCGCCGCAGCTGTATAAGACAAATCTCCCTCTTGCGATGCACGAATCACCACCAAGCCCGCCCCAGTGATGCTGAGCGTTGCCCCCAAAACCGTGGCGGGCCCCGACACAACCTCATACACTACAGGTAAAAACGAAGTCGCCGAGGCGTTCAATGTAATCGGCGCATCCCCGTAGGTCGCAGGGGCAGGTTGAGGGAAATGGATACTCTGCGTTCCCATAACACTAAACTCACGTGTCACAGAGGTCGCAGCCGCGTAAGTGGCGTCCCCCTCTTGCGAAGCAGTAATCGATACAATCCCTGGTACACCTGTCAGCGTCACCGTCGAGCCATCTAACATAGCCGGCCCGGTGAGGGTAAAGCTCACTGGTAATTTAGAGCTCGCTGAAGCCGTGAGCGTAAACGGCTCCGCATTGGACAATCTATTCGCCAGTGCAGCAAACGTCATCGTTTGCGCCATCTTCGTCACGGTCACATTAAAACTAGTAGTTCTCGTGTTCCCTGCGGCATCACTCGCACGGAGTGTAACCTGCGTTGTCCCGATCGGAAACGTTGCCCCACTTGTTGGGTTCACAAATCCGTCCGCGCTTCCATATACACCTGCACTGCCCGCCAGTGTACTCACCACTCCGCCTCTCGTGATCTTACGGATAGTATGGGTATACGTCTCGGTGACGTATACGTTCCCACTTCCGTCCACCGCTACTCCAGTGGGATAAACAAACCGCGCGGCTCTCCCGATTCCGTCCGCGCTCCCGGATACATTTGCACTCCCAGCCAGTGTACTCACCACTCCGCCCTTCGTGATCTTCCGGATGGTAGCATTACCAGTATCCGCGACGTATACGTTCCCGCTTCCGTCCACCGCTATTCCATTGGGATAAACAAACCGCGCGGCACTTCCCGTTCCGTCCGCACTGCCGAATAGACCTGTACTCCCAGCCAGTGTACTCACCACTCCGCCACTCGTAATCTTACGGATCGTATTAATACCAGTATCCGCGACGTATACGTTCCCACTTCCGTCCACCGCTACTCCAGTGGGATAACCAAACCGCGCGGCACTGCCGATTCCGTCCGCACTGCCGGATACACCTGCACTCCCAGCCAGTGTACTAACCACTCCGCCACTTGTAATTTTACGGATCGTATGGTTACCAGAATCAGCGACGTACACGTTTCCACTTCCGTCCAGCGCTACTCCTCGGGGATCAGCAAACCGCGCTGCACTCCCGGTTCCGTCCACGCTTCCATATATATTTTCACTGCCCGCCAGTGTGCTCACCACTCCACCCTTCGTGATCTTCCGGATCGTATGGTTACCAGAATCCGCGACGTACACGTCCCCACTTCCGTCCACCGCTACGTCAGAGAGATCACCGAAAAACACCGGACTACCGGTTTCATCCGAACAACCAGCACTGCGTGCCGTCGTACTCACCACTCCGCCTCTCGTGATCTTTCGGATCGCTCTATTACCAGAGTCCGCGACGTACACGTTCCCACTTCCGTCCACCGCTAGCCCTTTGGGAGCGCTAAACAAGGGAACGGAATTAATGAGCGATGTCACTCCCACATTATCCGTCGTTGTTACGGAGTAATTCACGACCGCTCCGTTCACCGACTCCGCAGACACTGTTATGTCAGAGGGCACTCCTATAGTTGGGGCCGTTGTATCTACTACCGTCACATTGAAAATGGCGTGCATCAAGTTTCCAGAGGTATCTGTAGTTGTTGCCGTTACCCTCGTCGCTCCAAACGGCAAAAACATATTAATCGTGTCCTGGCTTCCATAATTAGAACCTGCACTCCCAGCCAATGTATTCACGACTCCTCCACTCGTGGTCCTCCGGATCGTGTGGTTATTAGTATCCGCGACGTACACGTTCCCACTTCCATCCACCGCTACTCCAGTGGGATGATCAAACCTCGCTGCACTTCCAGTTCCGTCCGCACTGCCCGATACACCCGCGCTACCTGCAAGCGTGCTCACCACTCCGCCACTTGTGATCTTCCGGATGGTGCTGTTATCCGCAACGTAAAGGTTCCCACTTCCGTCTACCGCTACTCCAGTGGGATAAAAAAAACGCGCGGCACTCCCGGTTCCGTCCGTACTGCCGGATTCACCAGCGCTACCCGCCAGCGTACTCACCGCTCCTCCACTCGTGATCTTACGGATCGTGCTGCCATCCGTAACGTACACGTTACCACTTCCGTCCACTGCTATTCCTCCGAGACTGCGAAACCTGGCGTCCCCCCCAGTGCCATCAACAGTTTCATAATATACACCAGCCCTGCCAGCCAGTGTACTCACCGCTCCTCCACTCGTGATCTTCCGGATCGTGCTGTTATCCGCGACGTACAGGTTCCCATTTCCATCCACCGCTACTCCAGTTAGATAAACAAACCGCGCGGCACTGCCGATTCCGTCCTCACTTCCGGATTCATCTGCACTGCCAGCAAGCGTACTCACCACTCCGCCACTCGTGATCTTCCGAATCGTGCGGTAATCCGTAACGTACACGTTCCCATTTCCATCCACCGCTACCCCTCGGGGGGCAGCAAACCGCGCTGCACTCCCGGTTCCGTCCGCGCTTCCATATAAACCAGCTTTGCCCGCCAGTGTACTCACCACTCCGCCCTTCGTGATCTTTCTGATCGTTTTATTATCAGTATCCGCGACGTATACGTTCCAACTTCCGTCCACCGCTACGCATGTCGGATTAGCAAACCGCGCAGCACTCCCAGTTCCGTTCACGCGTCCGTTTCCATCAGGACTGCCCGCAAGCGTGCTCACGACGCCTCCGGACGTAATCTTCCGGATCGTACTGTTATCCGCGACATACACGTTCCCACTGCCATCCACTGCTACTCCTCTAGGATAGACGAAACTCGCAGCACTCCCGGTTCCGTCATCACTTATGGATACACCCGCGCTACCAGCAAGTGTGCTCACCACTCCGTCACTCGTGATTTTCCGGATCGTATGGTTACCGGAATCCGCGACGTACACGTTCCCGCTCCCGTCCACTGCTACTCCCAGGGGATAGCCGAAGCTCGCAGCACTTCCAGTTCCGTCCGCACTGCCGGATACACCTGCACTGCCAGCAACCGTTCTCACCACACCGCCTCTCGTGATTATCCGGATCGTACTGTTATCGGCGACATACACATTCCCACTTCCGTCCACCGCTACTCCAGTGGGATAATTAAAACGCGCTGCACTTCCAGTTCCGTCCGCACTGCCCGATACACCCGCGCTCCCTGCAATCGTGCTCACCACGCCGCCACTTGTGACCTTTCGGATCGTGCTGTTGTAAGAGTCCGCAACGTACACGCTCCCATTTCCATCGACCGCTACTCCAGTGGGATCTGAAAACCTCGCTGCACTTCCAGGTCCGTCCACGCTTCCAAATACACCTGCACTGCCAGCAAACGTACTGACCACTCCGCCACTCGTGATCTTCCGGATCGTACTGTTATCCGTAACGTACACGTTCCCACTTCCGTCCACCGCTACTCCTCGGGGATTGGCAAACCTCGCAGCACTCCCGGTTCCGTCCGCGCTTCCATATACACCTGCACTGCCCGCCAGTGTACTCACCACTCCGCCCTTCGTTATCTTCCGGATCGTATTATTATTAGTATCCGCGACGTATACGTTCCCACTTCCGTCCACCGCTACGCCATTCGGAATGGAGAAGCTTTCCTTTGCACTAAAGACTAAGGAGGCAACGCCCACATCATCCGTTGCCGTTGCCAAATCGCTTACCGCAATCCCTCTGGCAGATGTCGCTTCCACCGTGATATCACCGGGCGCCAAGATCACCGGTGGGTTTGTATCAATGGCCAAAGCCGATCCACAGAGGAGCCATCCGACCAGCACTGCGAAAAGGAGATTTTGGAGGAGTTTCATCAAACGTAGAGAAAATGGGGACTACAAGGACATCGCCTGAAATTAACCGCTCAGCGGTCATACGCGGAACACATTCCAGCCGTGGATACGGACTTCAATCGAGTCACATCGGTGAGTCGGTGAATATGCATTGGGCGTCAGCTCCAGATGGATGAAAATACGTTTTGAGAAAATAGCACAGAGAGGTAATTGCGAGACCCGAACTACGCCCGTGTTCGCGTTTGATAGAGCAACGCAATGTGGCGCTCTGTAAACAGGTGGACCGGTTAGACCGCTTACAAATAATCGAACCTTTACCCATAAATAGGTTCTAGCACCCAGGCGGCAGGAAGCCTCATTGACATTAGATCGTTGCTGCTAATTAACAGCAAAACCAACCCTATTCTGACGTATTTTCACTACCTTGACTAACCTCCCGTTAGAGCATCACTCAAAAGTGACATAAGGCATACATCAGGTTAAAATCGTTTCAGATCTTACCAAGCTCCATTTTCAAGAGCATTGGCAATACTACTTGAGGAGCAATGGAACCTTTGCCACTAATTCATTGAAACGCGTTTGCGATAGCGAAATAAACTTACCGTTTAGTTGCTCCATTAGGTCATTCCAGATTTGAACACTGCCTATTGGCAAAAGCGTAATACTATGCTGATTCGGATATAAAATTCCTCCCGCAAGCAATGATCCATTGCTTGCTGTTCCAACTTTTAGATCATCCTCAACAAGCTTCATTAATCGGTCGAAATCAATAGTTCCCACACGCACTCCTGCACTATCAAGGCTTCCACTTTCAATAACAGCTGCTCCATCCGCCCAAACCTCGAGCCTCCAACCGTTGTTTGCAGAAAGTATAATGCTCGTCATTTGGGGCGAAGATAAACCTCCACTATTGCTCCCTGGACGGTTCGTAATACTGACATCTTTCCCTTGTGCCGTCATTCCTTGGACTCCCGCCGTCCCCAGAAACACTCCAGTCCAGTTCTGAACCGTCACTTTGCCAGTAACGTCTTTGACTCCGACGCTCCCATTTACTAGTCCCGTCACAGGATCGACATTCACAACCGGACGGCCCCTTCCCACAGCGTAAATCGAGGCCGTTGTCACAAACTTCAGGCCGTCCACTTTCAATGTCCCTGCGATCACCGGATTCTCAGAATTTGAATCCACCCTCAGATCAAAAAGATTCGGATAAGTAGGTGTAAAATAATCCGACGCAATAAGCTGCTTCGTGGAGGCAATCGAATAACGACCATCCAATGCCAAATCCCAACTCTGAATAGGAGCTGTTGTTATGCCAGCCACAAACAACGGTACAAGCTGACTTGATCCAATCATTTGATTTCCCGAAACGGATGGCGCCAGGAAGTGAAATTCAGAAAATACACTCGGCTGCTTTTTAACCGTAAACAAAAGTTCTGCCACAGGCGCAGTTGACTCCGATGAAATCTGAAGCATCCCGCTTCCTGTAAAACGATCCCCGCTTGGAAGCGCCCCGACTACGACCAGTCGGCCCGTTTTCGGCGTCATCGAAACCGAGACATAACCGCTCCTAAGCGCAGAACTTCCGATATAGGTATTCACATACTGCTTAGAAACATCAAACGGACCGTTTCCTCCCTGTGATACCGAATACTCCATATCATCTACATTTGTAGTAATCTTTGTAGTAATCAGATTACCCTCAGTTACATCACTGATCTTCAGGGTCAGTTTCTTTTGAATAAGCACCGAGGGAAGATCCCATTCGATCTTTAGCTCGCTATTAAAGTTTCCTTTAAACGAATAATTCTTTCCGTTCACCAACAGGTTAGCGGAAACCGCCCCCGTTCTCGTAAGCACGATATTTAGTAACGCCGGTTGCGCTTCCGTAGCTCCTGTCGGTTTCAGTGAAAGCCGGGAGCTCAATTGCCCCGTTTTTCCATAAACTTGAGCAATCGGATCACGAACATTGATCGTCATTGCCGAACTCATCGTCTGACTTCCGCCGGCACTCACTCGGACCGTGTAACTCCCTGAATTCTGCTCCGTAACCTTCGCGATTTTGTACGTCGCCTTGGTAGCGGAACGAATCGCTACCCCATCTTTGTACCATTGATAGGTCAGCCCCGTAGCGTCGGTGGCCGCAACGCTCAACTGAAGTGTTCCACCCACTACCACATTACTGCCCGCAGGCTGGATTTTGATCACAGGCGCTTCCACCAAAGTCCCCACCGTCAAACTCGCCGCCGCACTAACAACAACATTGGAAAACTGATCCGTAACAACACACTCATAACTCCCGCTATCATCAATCCCCACCGTACCTATCGTATACGTGGCGGCCGTTGCTCCATTGATATTCGTCCCAGTCGTGATCTTACGGACCTTGGTATTCCCGGAATCTGCCACATACACGTTTCCACTCCCGTCCACGGCCACTCCGTAAGGATCGCTGAACGAAGCGGACGTACCCGGGCCGTCGGCGGCCCCGTCTGATCCAGCCCCTGCTAGCGTGGTCACAACTCCTGCACTTGTGATCTTACGGATCTTGTTATTCGCGGAATCCGCCACGTACACGTTTCCGCTCACATCCACGGCTACGCCGGCTGGACTGGAGAACCCAGCAGCCGTACCCAAGCCGTCGGCGGACCCGACTGATCCAGCCCCTGCCAAGTAATACCCAGCTACGTTAACCAAAAATAAGTTAAGCCCAGTTAAGTTAAACCCAGTCAAGTTGCCCCCATTCGAGTTGATCCCAAGGGCGATCGGCAATATCCCCAACCCAGATGGCCCAGATCCAGCAAGCGTGCTTACCATTCCCTCACTCGTGATTTTACGGATCTTGTGATTCCAGGAATCTGCCACGTACACATTTCCGCTCCCATCTACGGCTACTCCACAAGGATGGCAGAACATAGCAGCCGTACCCGGGCCGTCGGCGAACCTGGTTTTTAATGAGCTAAATGAGCTAAATGCCTCTGGTCCAGACCCTGCTAGCGTTGTCACAACTCCAGCACTCGTAACCTTCCGGATCATGTTATTCCAAGAATCCGCCACATACACGTTTCCGCTCCCATCCACGGCTACGCCGCGAGGACCGTCGAACGAAGCGGCTGTACCTGGGCCGTCAGATGCCCCTGATGATCCAGACCCAGCTAACGTTGTTACAACTCCTGCACTCGTGATCTTACGAATCTTGTTATTTCCGGAATCCGCCACGTACACGTTTCCGCTCACATCCACAGCGACTCCGACAGGACTCGAGAACTTAGCAGCCGTACCAGGGCCGTCGGCGAAACCAGTTTCTCCAGACCCTGCTAGCGTAGTTACCATTCCTTCACTCGTGATCTTACGGATCTTATGATTCCAGCAATCCGCCACGTACACATTTCCACTCCCATCCACAGCGGCTCCGGCTGGCCTGGAGAACTTAGCAGCCGCACCCGGGCCGTCGGCGGACCCGTCTGATCCAGACCCAGCTAGGGTAGTCACAACTCCTGCACTGGTAATCTTGCGGATCTTGTTATTCCAGGAATCCGCAACGTACACGTTTCCGCTTACATCCACAGCGACTCCGGTTGGCATGGAGAACTTAGCAGCCGTACCTAGGCCGTCGGCGAAACCAGTTTCTCCAAACCCTGCTAGCGTGGTTACAATTCCCTCTTTCGTGATCTTACGGATCTTGCCATTCCCGGAATTCGCCACGTACACGTTTCCGCTCCCATCCACAGCGACTCCATAAGGATGCCAGAACGTAGCAGCGGCACCCGGCCCGTCGGCGGACCCGTCTGATCCAGACCCAGCTAACGTGGTCACAACTCCTGCACTTGTGATCTTACGGATCTTGTGATTCGCGGAATCCGCAACGTACACGTTTCCGCTTACATCCACAGCGACTCCGTTAGGATAACGGAACGAAGCAGCCGTACCATTGCCGTTAGCGGACCCATAGTCTCCAGACCCAGCTAGCGTTGTCACAACTCCTGCGCTTGTGATCTTACGGATCTTGCGATCCGAGGAATC
Source organism: Verrucomicrobiota bacterium (assembly GCA_037133875.1). Classification (GTDB taxonomy): domain Bacteria; phylum Verrucomicrobiota; class Verrucomicrobiia; order Chthoniobacterales; family Chthoniobacteraceae; genus Chth-196. The sequence goes on from JBAXNG010000038.1 coordinate 44,717, forward strand.
CGCAACGTACACGTTTCCGCTTACATCCACAGCGACTCCGTTAGGATAA
>JBAXNG010000039.1:0-41033 GCA_037133875.1 Verrucomicrobiota bacterium
CGGGACATACTAGGATTTTACCCCTTCTGTCCCCAATCTTTGATCAAGAGCCGGAGAGCGGAGTCATCAAACTCACTGGACTCAACGAACGCTCCGGGTAGCCTCACCTGGACTCCATTCGTGAAGGCCTCGCTGAACCTTTAGACCAATCTTCTAACTCTCCAGGATGGTGAACTGGACTATCGTCTTCACAAAGCAGGCTCAGAAAGATGCAAAAAAAATCGCGGCATCAAATTTGAAGACACAGACTCAAAGGCTACTGGATATCCTCGCGATAGATCCATTCCAGAACGCTCCGCCTTACCAAGAACTCGTTGGAGACCTTTCTGGAACAATATCGCGAAGAATCAACATTCAGCACCGTATCGGCTATAAACGTTATTTAGGAGAGCAGATGGTAAAAGTTATTCGTATGTGGACTCGCTACGAATAAAGACATTTCGAAGATAAGCTGCTTGTAATTACCCGTAGCTAACAAGCCATTATAGGGAACGCGCTACATGCGGTACTTCTGCTTCGCAGTAGCCCGCCCGCCACACTCTGGCCGTCCACGAGTTCTGGCGTTAGACATCTCCATAATCGCGTCTCCCGTGAAATCGAGCATCTCAACTTGACTCCTTCCACGGTATAATTATGGTGGTGTCGTGGAATTTGAGTTCGACCCAGAAAAGAGCCGTGGCAACCTAGAAAAACACGGCATCGATTTCGAAACAGCTCAATGCCTCTGGCTTGACGAGAGGCGAATCACATTCGATACACCATTTCAAGACGAGAAGCGAAGCGGCATTATAGCCGCCTATCGAGAAAGACTTTGGTGCGCCATTTATACAATAAGAAATCAGAATATCAGAATCATCTCAGTGAGGAGGGCCAGAGAAAATGAAGAATCCATCTATTTCCAATTCTAGCCAGTTCGATCAATATTTCGACGAAGGAGGAGACATTACTTCCTATATCGTTCCAACATCGATCAAACGCCCAGGCTTAGAGCAAAAGCGGGTAAATATTGATTTTCCGATCTGGGTTATTAAGTCTTTAGACCTAGAGGCAACGCGTGTAGGCGTAAGTCGCCAATCTCTGATTAAAATGTGGATTACAGAAAAACTTGAAGGCAAAGTACACGCCTCATAAATTCAATGCTTACATAAAGGCTTTCCGGTGTTCTATAAGTCCTACTGGAAAGACTTTTTTATTGTCGTCATTTCTACCATCCGCGCCCAGAACAAGTCACTGGAGCAGAATGTACTACATGCGTCCTCGGACTACTCGCTTCGCACCAGCCCGCCCGCCGCACTCCGGGCGTGGCCCAGATCATGAGTCGAGGTTCGCTCTCCAGAAAAAGACAACAGAGCGGGCTGATCGCCCGAAGAACAAAAAGCCCACTGAAGATTCAGTCACCAAAATCGCGCCTTTCAAATCCTTGTTCAACAACCAAACAAATTATTTCCAATAATTATGCAAAAACCGCAGGAATCATTCACAAAAACTGAAATGCGTCCTCTGCTATTTTTGTGCCTTGCATTATGGACAGGCGTTTTGGCGACATCCACTTTAACTGCTTTTTGGATCTACAACGATCCGCAGTCTGTCAGTAACGTTATCTTTGTTGTCTCACTTGTGGGCTTGCTGTATTATGCAATTGCAAGCACGAGGCAATACAGAAAAGGAATTCCGATATTACAATCAAACATATCAATAAAGTTAAAGCAATAATAGTGAACAAATAGATTCCGGGAGTAAGGCGGCCAAATATCACAAAATTACGCAAAAACTAGTCATCCCGATTTTCGTTACACAGCAGTTCCAAATCAGCGCACATACAGAGAATGGCAGCCTGCCAAGTCATTGGAGCAGAACGCACTACGCGCCTCGCGAGAACTACTCGCTTGGCTCCAGCCCGCCCGCCGCATTCCGGGCGCCGCTGGGTTCTGGCGCCTTTTGTTCGCATACGTTGCATCGATGCTTGGCTCGTGCTACGATTGATCCATCGATATGAGCACCGTCACCATTTCGCCGAAATTTCAAGTGGTCATCCCGCAGGCCATTCGCGAAGCTCTTCATCTAATGCCAGGTGAGAAGCTTAGAGTTATCCGCCATTCAAACCGAGTTGAATTTATACCCGTTCGCCCAGTTCAAGAGATGCGCGGGTTCCTTAAAAACATGGATACGAATATCGAACGGGAGGGCGATCGCCTGTGAGTTCTCTCAATGTCGTCGACTCTTCCGGTTGGCTCGAATACCTAGCGGACTCCGATCGCGCTGGATTCTTTGCTCCCGCCATAGAAGATACCAGTAATTTAATCATCCCAGTTATCTCCATTTACGAAGTCTTCAAAAAAGTATTTCGCGAGCGTGGTGAAGATGCCGCTATTCAAGTTGCCAGCATGATGCAAAATGGCACCGTCGTAGACCTCGATGTTACTCTTGCACTGGATGCCGCAAGATTCCCACTCCCGCTTGCAGACAGTATAATCTATTCAACGGCCATTCAGAATGAGGCAACTCTATGGACCCAAGACGAGCATTTCAAAGATCTGCCTGGAGTCCGTTATCTGAATAAGACTACGCCTTAAGGAGATCGTTTATTAAGGTCTAGTCTGCGCCCAGGCTCAGCTAACAAGTCACTGCCCACACTGCGGCAAGGCCCTCCAAGTGTTCCAATGTTCGTTTGTTGTGCACTTGTGCGCTTGTGCGAAGAGGGTACTCCCCCAATTAAGTGCGGACTTGAATGGTGTAAACGTGGGTCACCCCTAACCCTGAGTAGAATAGCTGGTTTTGGATCACCATTAAACAGGCCTAAACACGGCCTGTTGGTTGTGTTGTGAGAAAAGAGGTTATCCTCAATATTTCACGGGTGGCCGCTGGTGGGGTAAGTTGTCTTAATTTGGGGTGTGTCAGCTCCCTTTAATTGGATAAGAGGACCTTTTGATGGGGATTATTCAAATCTAGGTAGACTGCTCCCAACCCCCATCGATCAAAACGGCACCGGGGACAGTGCCTGCTTGGATTCAAGTAGCCCCAAGCCGTAGCGCCACTTTCCGGAACAACTCCTGATACGGATACCCACTCGCGAAGAGCGGCCGGATCCGGCGCGTGTTACGCAGGATCACCGTTCCAATTTTGAGTAGCTTCAGTCGGATCGTCCCAACCTGAGCCTTCGCAAGCTCCGTTCCTTCCAGAGCCACTAGACGAATGGTTTCCAACAACACATACGCCGCCGCCGAAAGCAGCACTCGAAACTGGTTCGCCCACCACCGATGCGCCGATGTCCGATCGCTGAAGACCCCGAGTTGCTGCTCCTTGATCCGATTTTGATTCGGCTCCGCCTCACCCTTCGGGCTGTCCTGTGGACAGTCTATGTCGCCTCGTGCGCAGTAAACCTTGTCGTAAATCTCCTGCGGATATCCCTCCAGACTCGTCACCAAAAAGCGTGGATTCTTCCCTTTTTCAGTGAACTTGGCTTTGGCGATCACCCGTCGCTCGCAGTCCCACGTGGCGGCTCCGTATTCCATCCACTCAAAGAGACGCTGTTTTTGGCCAGTCGTCGCGAACTCCAGAGACGCCTTGTCCATCAAAGAAGCGCCCATGCTTTCGAGCCGGCTGTTGCGTGCAAGTCCCACCACATAATCCACTCGCGCCCAATCACACCACTGAAGCATCCGATGCCGGCAGAAGCCCGAGTCAGCCCGAAAGATAATCTTCACTTCCGGCCACACTTCTCTCAGTCGGCCGAGCAACAACTTTAAGATCGCGACGAATGCCGGGCGCCATCGATGTTGCTAGGCCGCAGATAGCTCACCAGCAGCTGTTCGCCGCAAAAAACGTACAGCGGCAAAAAGCAGTAACTCCCGTAGTAGCCTTGAAAGAAACGTCCCTCCTGATTGCCATGCACTCGGTCATCGGTGGCATCAAAATCCAGGATCAACTCGGAGGGAGCCTCCTTGAAAGAGGCAATGAACTGCTCGAGTAAAAGCTGGTGCATCCCGACGGGAGTCTGGCGATTGGCACGCTGTTCGAGTCGGCAAAGGGTCGGACTCGAAGCCAGCGCTCTGTCTTGTTCGATGGCGGTCTGCCAAACCAGGTCATGCCGCAGAGCGTCGTGATCGTTGAGATCCTCGTAGCCTTGGGCGATCCCGAAAATGCGTTGCCTCAGCAAGTCTTCCTGGGTGTGGGTGACAAGAGTTGGATCCCGAGGATCTGGTAAAAGGGAGGCAAAGGACTGAATGAGCCCGAGCCTGCGATCGACTTGGCGCAGAAGCATCATGCCGCCATCACTGGAGACATCACCGCCCTCGAAACTGGCTTCGATTTTACGTCGATCGAAGCAGGGAAAACCGAATTCGTTCTGAGTACAATCTTGCATTAGCGAAGTCCTTTTTGCTTTGGATTGAACACCCTAAACCATAGCAGTTTACTGCTGGGACTTCGCTGATATTGTCTACCCCAATGAAATATTTGGGTTAGCTCCTTTCGAGGTTGTTTCATCCGCATGAAGAGCGGCCAGCGGCGCGAACAGCAGGACAGTGAGGTGGGGGTACGTCATTGCTCGGATAAAACTGGTTTTTTCTGGGCCTATTTGAAAGGACGCTCCACGCGTCTCGGGGAACGGCTACTCCTTCTTCTCAGGCTGCTGTTCGAGCACCGGCTTCACATCTCCCTGAATCGCCGCGACGCGTTCGGCGAGGTGCTTCGTCTCCTCTGCGCTGGTATAAATCGCGAAGTCGATCGTGGCGCTGTGGCTCGCTCCCGATGCGAGCTTCGGCACCCGCCCGTGTTTGCGTTCGATGCGTCGATTGTTTGGAAAATTCGTGCCCGGTTCTAACCCCGTGACGTAGCCCTCGCCCTCGGCATTCGTGTTTTTCCACAACGACACGAACGGCAATTCTTTCACCGCAAAACTCATCGAAACGGCGTGGTCGCGCGCTTTGTTTTGCAACGCGATCACCGTCCTGCCGTCTTTGTCGGCCAGTGGCTGGATACAATAAACCTGCTCGATGAACCCTGGCGTGGGTCCGGCGTAGCGCGCGTAGTCTGCCACCTCCTTCGCCGCATGAGCATTAAACGGCGTTACGCTCGCGACGGGCGCGAGAAACGTGGAGCCTTCCTCCAACAGCGGCTGGCCGTAGTTGGCGTGGTAGAGAATCTCGAACTCCTGCTCCTCGGCGCCGCGGTTCGTGATCGTGTCAGAGATCCGGAAAGTATTCGCGCCGGGTTCCGTCGAAATTTCCGTCTGCAGTTCCAGCTTCGGCCCGTAGAACATCCGTTCATCCACGCGCCCGCGTATGCGGATGCGATTCGGCGGGTCGCGGTCCACGACCACCTCCACTTCGCTCGCGGGGATGTTCTCGATTTTGCCGTGCAACGTCAGTTCCATCGTCGCCTCGTCACCGACATTGTTGATGAATTTGTCCGTGCCGGGATGGCCGTTGCTCTCGAGCCCGCAACGCACCATCCATTCATTGAACCCATCGAGCCAGCCGAGTCCGCCGCGGCTTTGTAGATTGATGTGCCGGGGATGCACCACTTCCTTCACTGGCGAATCCCAGCCCAGCCGCACGTCGCCCATCGTGACGGACAATACACCCATCCCGCGTGTCGGAATCACGGTGAATTGCAACCTGCCGTTATCCACGACGACCACCTCCACGCCCTCCTGTTTGCCGCCGTGCAGCGTGTGCTTCTGGATCGACCAGTTAGGCTTCCCTGGAGTCACGTCCTTACCGCTGATCGTCGCCTCATCCACGCGCATGTTGTCGCTCGCGCTGATGAGTACCTTTTGAAAAGGCTCTGCCGCGACTGCGCTGGCTGTGCAGACGGCGAGTGCCGCGATGATGGGAAGTGGTTTCATAGGGAGGGATGGGGGTGATTGATTGGATCAATGAACGAACGAAGAGGTCGGTGCCTCTTCATCCGCTCGCCAATCTGCGTTAACGCCTCACGTCTAGGCTGAAGAACTCGTGCAAGTGGGAAGCGAATTCCTTTGTCCTGTTCGTTATTGTTTTTGCTCAGCAAACAATCTCAACAGCTCCGGTTTGTTGCCGCGTAGATAGACGGGAATGTTTTCGATGGGCGCATCTGCATCCACTGTCTGTCCGCCAGGGATGACCTTGCCGGTCCAGGCGTCAGTCCAATCCGTCCCTGCTGGCAGATAAACTTTTCTGCTGCGAACCTCATATTTGGTCACTGGCGCCACCAGGATGTCCGGTCCGAAAAGGAATTCATCTTCGACATCGGCAGTCTTCGGATCACTTGCGAAATCAAAGAACAAAGGGCGCATCGGCGGCAGCCCTTTAGCCGAGGCGAGTTTCATCTGCTCCATGACGTAGGGGCGGAGTCGTTCACGCAGTAGGATGGAGGAACGGATATGTTTGTACGCATCCTCGCCAAACGACCAGGGCTGGTTGGCACGGGCGCCGTGCGTGCGGAAAACAGGCAGGAAGACTCCGTATTGATACCAGCGGGTCATCAGCTCCTGAAAATGCGGCGACTGGATGTCCTCTTTCGTGACATAACCGCCGATATCGCAGTTCCACCACGGGATACCACTCATCATCACGTTCAGCCCCACCTTCATGTATTCCTCCAGATGCTCGAAGGACGACATGATGTCATGTGGCGCCAGACAGGCACCATACCGCTGGCTGCCAGCCCAGGCGTTGCGGCAGATGGTCACCACCTCGTTCTCGCCGGCTGCAACTAGCCCGTCATAGATGTTCTTCTGGTGTGCCACTGGGAACCAGGCGTGGCATTCCTTGGCCGGACCGATATGGAACAGAGCTTTATCGTAATCTCGTATATTGTGGAATTCATCGCACGGATCCAACCAGAACGTCTTGATGCCAATGTCGACATAGTTCTGCTTCCACTTGCTCCAGAGGTATTTCGCCGATTCTGGATTGGTTGGATCATATTGGTAACTCATCCTCTTTCCAAAATTGACCGTATCCTTCTCCCCTTTAATCGAGCCGGTGAACAAACCGTGCTCCTTCATGTAGGCGAAGTTCTCGCTCTTCTCATCTACCAGCGTCCAGGGCGAGATCATGATTCGCACGCCCTGCTCGTCCATCTCCTTCACCATCCCCTTGGGATCGGGCCAGCGCTTGGGATCAAGCCGCCAGTTTCCCAAGACATCCCAAGCCAAATAATCAATGACCAGAACCGACAGTGGAAGCTCCCGTTTTTTAAACTCTCGGGCCACGCCGAGAAATTCCTCCTGGGTATTGTAACGGTTTTTGCACTGCCAGAACCCAGATGCCCATGAAGGAAACTCCGGCGCATGTCCGGTCACGTCGGCATAGTTTTCCATGATATCGGCGTAGGAATCCCCAGCCGTGATGTAGTAATCGATTTGTCGACAGCCGTAGGAAACCCAGCGGGTCCGGTTGTTGCCGAACTCGACCCGCCCGAGGGACGGGTTGTTCCAGAGAAATCCATAGCCCTCGCTGGAAACGACAAACGGCACGACCGCCTTGACGTGGCGCTGGTAGAGGTCGATGACGCTGCCTTTCAGATTCACGCGGCCCGTGGCGTTCTCGCCCATGCCGTAGAGGCGCTCGCCTTCGTTCGGCGCGAAATGCTGCTCGCACTCATAAAGCCCGTCTCCAACCGGGGCAAAACTGCGCGTGCCGGGATTATTGGCCGCAACCACGTAATCATACTCACGCAGGATGGGAATGTCTTTCCCATCAACCTGTTTGTAAAATTGAAGATGGCCATTTTGCATCGGAATATCGCTGATTTTCGCCGAAATCTTGCCATTCCGGATCGTCGCCTCTTTCGGGGAGACCTCAACCATGGCGTCAACATGCTGCGGGATATCCAGTGCCCAGTCCGAGGTCTGCTTGGCGCTGTTGGGAGTGATGCGTACGCGCAGGCCGTCCTTCCCCCAGCCCTCGATCACCAGAGTCTGCCACTCCTCGTGAAGAACCAGCCTGTTGTTGTCGTTCGTGGCGCGTGCAGCAATATCTTTAGTCTCGGCCCCGTGCAGTGCGGCCAGCGACGCCAGCAGAAGGCTGGTTAGGAGAGTGAATGTGTGTTTCATGGTTCGCATCCTTATTTAGTATCTGGCTCCCAAACTCGGTTGGTCTGCGCTTCGCGGAAGCCCTGGTTGGTGGGTTTGAGCTTCCAGATTTCGAGCTGTTTGAGTGTTGTGCTCTTGCCAACCGTAAACGCACTCAGATCCGTGAGTCCCTGTGTGTCCGCGACAGACGAAACAACAGCCTGTCGATCGTTGACGAAGACCTCGACGAGATTTTTGTCGATGAACACTCGCAGACTGATGTCCTCGCCCGCCGGCAGATCGGACACTTTGAAGGGAGCCTCAGTGGTACCCACCCGGATTGTGCCGGTCTCGGGCCGGAAAAGGATGGTGAGACCCGCTCCCTTACCGTCCGAAAAAAGAGTGAACCCAAAGAGTTTTCGCTCGGCCTGTTCGCGCGCGATTGTGACCCGCAACTCAACCGAATCTCCGGGCAGGGTGACGACCTTCGTGCCCGCCGGTGCCTTGTTGGGGAGCACTTCTTTGGTGATTTCGCTGATTTTGATTTCGCTAAGACTCTGAGGCTCCTCGCGAAGTCCTTCTAGTTCGTGCAGCGGTTTGATGCGAAGAATGCCGTCCTCAGGCAGACTCAACTCGCGCGGCAGTGACTGGATAGTTTGATAGTTTACCTTGTCGACGTCTCCAGGGACTCCGATGGAGGCCAGCCAGGCCCACATCACGCGGCGGCCATCGGGGGTCAGCACGGATTCCGGAGCGAAGAAGTCATCTCTTCTCAGAATTTGATAGATAGGCTGATCCTCCCGGCGCCAGTTCATGCGACCGTGTTTCTCCGGGACGAACTGCTCGGCCTTGGCGTCCCAATCCCCAAGATAATACCGGCAGCCCACTGGATGGCTGATACAAAGGAGCATCCATTTGTTTCCGATGCGGAAAAAGTTCCCGCAGGAGATATCTTCACCGTAGGCGACGTCGGGCATGTTGTGTTTTAGGAATGGCCCGATGTGGGTCCAGTCGTGCAAATCCTTGGATTTGAAAAGCGGCTGTTCCTGCCCACCCGAGTAGGCGTAGTAGGTGTCTCCAATCAGAAAACAGTCCGGATCCCAGTCCCTGAACTTTGCAGGGGAACCGTCGGCGTTGCGGAATTCCATGGGAAAGGGCTTTTCCCACGCGCTGAGAGCGTGGTCTTTGGCGAGCGCTATCTGATTTCTTCCACCACCACCCTTTCCTTGATATCCGTGATAAATCGCCGCCGGCACCCCTTCTTTGGTCAGAAATCCGGTACCGCTAAACATCCCGTGCCCGCTGAACGAAGGCTGCAAAGTCGTCTTCTGCCAGGTCCAGTGCAACATGTCGGGACTGGTGACATGCACGAAGGAGTACGACGTAATATCATTCCAAGGATGCTGGATGATGTAGTGCATGTGATACACGCCATCGAGATAGAAGGCCGCATTGGGATCGCCCGGTGAACTCCCGCCACCCGGATGCTGCAGATGGAAATTATAAATGTCCTTCTCGAGCGGGGTATTGGCTTTGGCGGGTTGCGCGGGGTTGTCTGCGGCCAGGAGCGACAATGGCAGGCTGAGGAGAAGACTGGAAATGTAGAGGTTTTTCATAAGGGGGAAACAAAGTTGGTGTGGTCGTTTGGTTACTGCTGCCGATTGTTGTGGGAGAGCGGGGGCAAAACAACGGGGCGATCCTCCCCCATTTGGGGGAACGATGGTTTCCTGTTCCTGCTTTTTTCGCTCCCAGACATTGAGGTTTTTGAGGGCACTTCGTTTGGATCTTGAACGTGCGCTTCACTCTCGTGGTTCCTTGAACTTTCGGCTCCCACGGCTCGGTAGGTTTGAAACGCAGATCCCTCGATTAGTAGTAGTGATAATAAATTCCTTTTACGCACTATAAAGGAATGGGCGGGCTATTGTTTGCTATGAGAATATGTCAACTTGGCCAATCTTTCCCTATAACGCATTTCATGCCCAACAGCCACAAGGAGCGCCAAACCCATTAACAAGAAAACCAGAGTCAACCCGGCACATAACCAAATCATTCCCCCGTCCTCCCTATCCCAGTCTAATATAACAGCTGTTTTGATGGATTCATCCTGGAGAAAACGATTTATTCTATCCAATAAAATAGTCGCTTCAGCTTGCGAGGGCACTTTCTTGACGAGGATATTACCTTCCTGGGTTTGCAAGAGTACCCTCTTGTGTATCTGTCCTTTAGGCATCGGTTTGTCTTCAATCTTAACGCCTTCAATTTTATGAAAAGTTTTTCTTTCCTTAAAAAGGTGCATCCATGATTCCGTAAGCTCGTAATGGCTTACCGAAGGATTGGATGGATCTGGACGAACGCAATAGGAATCGCTGGTTTGGCCAGAAATCTTAATGCCATATCCGAAAATCATCGCCAGAAGTAGCGCAATAATACACGAAACTAATGAACTTTCGGGAGCTGCACGCACGGATGCCATAATACAGAATGGGGTTTTTTGAGTTTACTGATTCAGGAAATGTCTGCTCCCTGAGCTATTGCGAATTTTCACCTCAATCCAAGGACAGCGTCAGTGGGTGCTGTGGTCCGGAAGAATGGAAGCAGTAGGAAACTCCAAGGAGGGCACACTATGAAGCGTTGTTCTTTCAGCTCAAATTAAAGCCGTTTTTAGATAGCTCCGAGATGATGCTATCGGCAATGAAGTTTGTCTCTTTGAATACTCCGCTGCCGGCACCATACACGCTGATGGATTTACTGCGTCTCTGGGATCCCAGCATGCCATGCGGTTTATTAATAGTGTAATTTATTTGAGGATAATAGCAGGTCTCGTAGCCCCCTCCGCTGCGAGACCCTTTATTACGGGGCATGAAAACCTTCTTTTTTAGCACGAATACGTCTATGATGTCCTCATTTGGAATAACCAATCCATTATTGCGTCTAAGCGGGTAGCTTCTTATCGTCACGCTACTCTTGGAGATTTCAATGAATGTGGGAAAGCGGGTATCCAAAATAATTTTCGCTCCCCCAACGATAAAAAACGACGGAAAAAGAACTGTTTCCAATGCCACTATTAAACTTGTGGCTATATGTGAATCTTGACAAAAGACATAGCCCAAAAACAAACCGAGCAAAATTGAAATACCCCCAAACACTAACGTCCACAACCTAACGGACGGACTGCTCTGATAATGGATCACGAGCCCGGATGCTGTTTTTTCTACAAGCAGCTCATCAGGCAGTGGATTAATAAGATTGGCTTCTGTGATAGATTCCATGGTTTACTTCTCCTCGGGTGCCCAAATGCGATTGGTTTGCGCTTCGCGGAAGCCTTGATTGCTCGGCTTGAGCTTCCAGATTTCGATCTGCTTGAGTGTTGTGGGCGCACCGACCGTAAACGCACTCAGATCCGTGAGTCCCTGTGTGTCCGCGACGGACGAAACAACAGCCTGTCGATCGTTGACGAAGACCTCGACGAGATTTTTGTCGATGAACACCCGCAGACTGATGTCCTCGCCCTCCGGTAGATCGGACACCTTGAAGGGAGCCTCGGTGGTACCAACCCGAATCGTGCCGGTCTCCGGCCGGAAAAGGACGGGCAGGCCAGCTCCTTTGCCGTCCGAAAAAAGAGTGAACCCGAAGAGTTTTCGTTCGGCCTGATCGCGCGCGATTGTGACCCGCAACTCAACCGAATCTCCGGGCAGGGCGGCGACCTTCGTACCCGCCGGTGCCTTATTGGTGAGCACTTCTTTGGTGATTTCGCTGATTTTGATTTCGCTAAGAGTCTGCGGTTCCTCCCGGAGCGTCTCCAGTTCGTGCAGCGGTTTGATTCGAAGGACCCCGTCTTCGGGCAGACTCAACTCCCTCGGCAGAGACTGGATGGTTCGTGCGTCCATGGTGCCATCGGACTTTCCGATCGAGGCCAGCCACGCCCACATCACACGGCGGCCATCAGGTGTGAGCAGGCTTTCCGGTGCAAAAAAATCCACCCGCCACGGCGGTCTGCCAAAGATGCTCTGTTCGTCTCTACGCCAGTTCATTCGCCCGTGTTTCTCGGGGACGAACTGTTCGGCCTTGGCGTCCCAATCTCCAAGATAATACCGGCATCCGACTGGATGACTGATACAAAGGAGCATCCATTTGTTTCCGATGGGGAAAAAGTTCCCGCAGGAGATATCTTCACCGTAGGCGACGTCGGGCATGTTGTGCTGCAGAAAATCGCCTACCTTGGTCCAGCTTTTCAGGTCCTTGGATTTGATCAGCGGCGGGTTCGGTCCGCCCGAGATGGCGTAGTAGGTATCACCTATCAGCCAGCAATCTGGATCCCAATGTCCCATCTTCTCCTCGCTCCCATCGGCTTTCCTGACATCGAGCGGGTAGGGCTTTTCCCAAGCCGACAGCTTATTGTCCTGGGCGATGGCGATCTGGTTCTTGCCAGACCCCTGACCGTGGTAGATGGCAGCGGGCTTCCCTTCCTTCGTAATGAACCCGGTGCCGCTAAACATACCGTGCCCAGTGAAAGACGGCTGTAAAGTCGGCTTCTGCCAGGTCCAGTGCAGCATGTCTGGACTTGTGACATGAACGAAGGAAAACGAGCTCTTACCATTCCACGGATGCGAAATGATGTAGTGCATGTGGTAGACGCCATCCAGATAGAAGGCCGCATTGGGATCGCCCGGCGCACTGTTGCCACCCGGATGCTGAAGATGGAAACTATAAATGTCCTTCTCGAGCGGGGTATTGGCTTTGGCGGGTTGCTGAAGGTTGTCGGCGGCCAGGAGCGCTAATGGCAGGCTGAGGAGAAGACTGGAAAGGGAGAGGTTTTTCATAAGGGGGAAACAAAGTTGGTGTGGTCGTTTGATTACTGCTCTCGATTGTTGGTGGTGAGCGGGGTGGAAAACAACCGAGCGATCCTCCCCCATTTGGGGGAAGTCGGGTGGACGAAGGTTCGAGGTTCTACTTCGGGTTCCGACGCCGGACATCGAGCCAGACGGCGGTGAGAATCACGGCTCCTTTGACTATGGTTTGAAGCGGGAAATCACGCTAGGCGGCCCAGGAATTCCAGCTCAAGCATCTCACGCTCAAAGCTATATCAGATCTATTTCCGGATTGAGCAGCGGCACGCAGACTCGATCCCAAAACGCTTTCCCCTCCGCTCTCCGAACCGCGCAGTATTGTCGCCGGAAATCCGTGATTCTCGCGCCGTACAAACTCAACTCAAAAAGAGGATGGACAATGCCTTTGGCTGTTGGTTTTCACCGGAGTGGGCGAGAACGGAAAAACCGTCTTCCTTTCAAAGACTCAAAATTTGAAGGCGAGCCTGGGACTGGTTCCACGCAATGATTTTTTTGTCTGCGGTAATCAAGGGAAGTCCGAGTGTAATGGCTGTGGCCACAATCAATCGGTCGGCTGGATCTCCATGAAATTCCGGCAAGCGACAACTGGCGATGCAAATGGCCGGAGAGATTGGCTCCAATTCCACAGGGGCAGTCAGGTTTGTTGAAATCCAAACATCCAAGTCGGGGGCGAGTTCCAAGCGGCCTTTTTCAGCCAGCATCGAAACTTCCCAGACAGAAATGGCCGACACAATGCAGCGACCGCGAAATGTGGCCGCTGCTACGGCCTCGGGCGCGCCGGCACTGATCCAAATCCAAGCGTGCGTGTCGAGCACTGCGGCTCCAATTTTATCAAGATTCTGCATCCCAAGTTTCCCCCGTGCTGGTGAGGTCTCCGAGTATCTTGGTTGTATTGGCAGCGCGCCCGAAGAGAGGCGTCCCTGTACCGCCTGAGAATGGAATAACCTCGGCGGCGGCGCGACCGTACCGGGTAATCACCACGCGCTCCTTTTTGTTTGCGATGTCCTCCACAATCGCGAGGCATTTCGCTTTGAACTCAGAGACGCTCAGTTCCATGTTTTGACTATATGGTGACCACTTTTGAAAGGCAAACGGTTCTGCAAAGTCTTTTGGAAAGGAGAACCGGACCTCAGTACAGCGGATGGGAAACGTGGGAAAGGGCAACGGGTGGATTCCTACCTCATTTTGGGGACAGGAATTTCCTGTTAATTACTCATGAGAGAAGGGGCCGAATCAGCATTGCGCGTTAATTGCCTCCGTCGGATTTTGTAGCTTGCGGCTGTTGTTGCGGATTCTCTTCCTGAGCTTCAGCGAGCGTCGGCACGGGCAATGCGGCGGCATCCGGTTGCGGCTTGAGGTTGGTGGTCGCTCCCGGAAAGCCATACCAGTACGTGGTCGCGCCATAGATCAGCGTGGTCGGCTTCCACGAGATGAGTTCCATGTCAAACTGAAGTGCCTCACGAAAGGGTATGCCGTCCAGTTGGCGAGTACGGCTCATGACATTCCATCCCTGCGTCCTTTTCTCGTCGATACGGACTTGGTTGTTAAAGGGCGTTTGGATGATTCCCTTCGGAGCGTACGAATATCCGTAGTAATCTTCCGTTCCGGTGCCCATGTGAGACGGGAAAGACTCTCCATCGATCCAGATCTTCTCATTGCCCTCGCCATACCAAGTCGACACAGGGTTGAAGATCGCCAGTGAATCGCCCGCATATACCCCCCGGCCCCTGATCTTGATAAAGTTCCAATCGCTTGCCGGTGGAGTATTCAAGCCAGACTCATAGTGCCATGCGGCGTGAAAATGCATGGAGCGATCATCCCACAGCCACGATGACGTGGTCGCTTTGAGCGAGGCCTTGACGGGCTGCGATCCAGCGTTGAGTAGGGTGATTTTTGCCGATTTCTGATACGGCATAACCCAGCGGCAGCTCATCGTGCCATTCCGCTCGACATCGCGGTACCAACTGCGGAGCTCATTGATCCCAACCGCGGTGCCAAAAAAGTCTGTGGCAGGACACCACGCAGTCACTTCGTCATCGAATGTGAGTTTGACAATGATTCCGCGCAGCGTGCGTTCCAGTTCCTTCGTTTCGTCACTTTCGAGGTTCAAAATAAGGCTTCGAATAGCGTTTGGTCCATTCGGTAGCCCCAGGGAGACCTCCGCGCCACCTCGCAACGACTCATAAAATGCTAATTCAGTGCCCTCAGCCGTATGCGGGGGCGAGGCAAGGGACTGATTCACTTTTTCAATCAAACTCTTCGACGCTTCAACCTGCTCCAGTGAAAACGTCTTTACCTCTGTCTCGGCGGCATAGGTGCGGTAGTTGATTTGATAATACCGTGCGCTTTTGGCCTTCTCCTCCCAGGTGATCTTGCAATGCTTCGCGTAGGAAATGGGGAGAAAGAGGGTGTTGCCTCCGAAATTCGGTACATACCCCGGATGCGGTTGAGCCAGCGGAGCACCGACTTGAATGTTCGATTTGAGCAGGTCAAACTCTTGCGAGGTCAGAACGGGCTCTTTGTTGCCGTCCAGGTACACACGGAGGGCGCCCTGTTTCTCGCCGCCTGCGGTGAGCCAAAAGCGAACCAGCACTCCCGGCCCCTCGGTATCCAACATCACATGCTCTTTGCGCCCCTCGTTTTCTTCCTCCCGAATGTATTGGGTAAAATCCTTGTTGGCGAACCAACCGGGCTGGTTTGGGGCCACTTTTTTACGGTCATAACTGCTCGCCTGCCTGCATGTGAACTCGTGTTTCGGCCAGCGGGCGATGGATTCGACATCCACCATCTCGTGGAGAAGCGAGTCCAGCGAGACGGGTTCTGATGCATGCAGCGCTGGGAGCACCGCGAGCAAGATAAACGCAATAAGGGGAATTGGGTATTTCACGGTAAAGGGAGGTTTTTCGGAAGCAAAAGGGACATATTTGGTTCCTTTGCTGCGGTCATTTATCCGCCTATTCATGCTACGATCAGGGAGAAGGCAGCAATTGCTTTACGGCAGTGATTTAACACTCCTGTCATGGCAGGCTTTCAACCTGCTAAGGATTTAGGCACTAGGTTGGGACTCTCCAAGTGCTACCATTCGCAACCGAATCGCAACTAGGGGGCGCTAATATCACTCAAACTTCCCCGCTGAATGACACCGCGCATGGGGAGAGCTATTTTTTGTCTCTGCGCCGGACATCGAGCCAGACGGCGGTGAGAATCACGGCTCCTTTGACTATGTATTGAAGCGAAAAATGGACTCCCGCCTGGTTCAACCCTTTGTCCAAAATTCCAATAATAATGGCGCCAAGCAGGGTCCCGGGAATCGAGCCGATTCCGCCTGAAAAGCTGGTTCCACCCACCACTACGGCAGCGATGGCATTGAGCTCGAAGCCCTGCCCGGAAGACGGTTCTGCGGAGAATAGCTGGGACGCATGAATCATCCCGGCCATTCCAGCACACAAGCCGCAAAGACCGTAAACAACGAGTTCATGTAGCCTGATGTTGATCCCGGTAAAACGGGCGGCTTCGCGATTGCCACCGATGGCGAAGAGGTGTTGCCCGAAGCGAGTCCGATGCAACAACACTGCACTGGTTGCGAAAACGAGCAGCATGATCAGCACGGGTAGCGGCAACCAGCCTCCCAGTCGTTCATTGCCAATCGCGAGGAAGAAACCTTGCTCATTCCCCACTGGCAATGGCCGGCTTTGGTTAAATCCAAGAGCAAGGCCACGGGCGATCATCATACTAGCCAGACTGATGATAAACGGCGGCATCGCAGTCGTGGCAGCACAGAACCCGTTCCCCAGCCCCAGCAGCATCGCGGTTCCAAGACCGGCAGCGATGCCGACGACTGGGCCAGCGGTTCCGAGAAGCGACACACTCACCACACCCGCAAGCGCCACGACTGCACCCACACTGAGATCAATTCCCCCAGTCAGAATCACGAGCGTCAGACCGAAGGCGAGAATTGCGTTCACTGAAACCTGTTGGGCCAGATCGAGCAAGTTACCGACCGTAAAAAAGAGGCCGTGGGGAACCCACAGGGCAAAGGTGAGCAGCAGCAGGGCGATGGCTCCGAGGAGCGGAAAAATAGAGCGTTTATTCATAATAAAGCGGGTGTGTGGTAAGATCCCGTAAGCGTCGACATGACCGATTCGGGGGTGAAGTCGGAGGAATTACCCTCACCCACAACGGTGCCGTCCCGGTATAAAAGGAGGCGGTGTGAAAGGTTCAGCACTTCGGGCAAATCCGAGGAGATGAGTAGAATCGCCATGCCGCGTGCGACGAGTTGTCCAAGGAGTGCAAAGATCTCCTCACGCGCTCCCACATCCACGCCCCTCGTCGGTTCATCTAAAATCAAAATCTTGGGTGGCGATTCCATCCATTTTCCGATGACGACCTTTTGTTGATTGCCCCCTGAAAGCGCACCGATCCTTGTTTCCGGAGAATGCGTTTTGATTCCAAACCCCAAGATTGCCCGCTCAATGATCCCCTGCCGTTTTGTCTGATCTGGTACGACTCCTCGGGACCAACGGTTGGTCCACGGTAGCGTTAGATTGAAACCCACGTCCTGGGTCATGATGAGTCCCTGTCGTTTGCGGTCCTCGGGCACGAGGGCGATCCCGGCGGAGCGAGCCTCCATCGGTGAACCCAAACGGACGGATTGGCCCTCGACGAGGATGGAGCCGGCGGTAGCTGCGGTGACTCCTGCCAGAACCTGTGCCAGCTCGGTCCGTCCGGCTCCCACTATCCCTGCAACCCCTAGGATCTCGCCTGCACGCAATTCAAAATTGACTCCGTTTACGCCGGGGCCGCGCAGATCCCGGACGGAAAGCGCCACGTTTCCAGGATTGGACTGAGGCCTAGGATAATGCGCAGTGACCTCGCGTCCGACCATCCACTGGATGAGTTGCTGCATGTTGAGCTGTGCGGCGACTTGGGTGCCAATGCTCCGGCCGTCACGCAGAACAGTAATACGGTCGGCGAGCCGTTTAATTTCCTCGAGGCGATGGGAGATGTAGATTATCCCTACCCCTCGTTCCCGAAGTTGGCAGAGCTTCGCAAACAACGCCTCGGATTCGGTATGACTGAGCGCGGCGGTAGGTTCGTCGAGTACGAGGATTCGCACTTCGCCGGCCAGGGCACGCGTGATTTCGATCAATTGTTGTCGGGCCACATTGAGATCACTGACCCGCGCGTTCACATCGCCCAATTCAGGAAAACCGAGTTCGTCGCGAAGCCGCTCCGCGTCACTCACCAACTGGCGACGATCAAGAAAGCCGAAGCGGGTGGGCTCGTGTCCAAGGAACAGATTTTCCGCAACGGTCAGATTGGGAGCCAATGCCAGTTCCTGATGAATGAGGCGAATTCCAAGTCGTTTGGCGTCGGATACGTCGCGGATTTGCTCGGTCACACCATCGATTTTCACTTCGCCTTGATCCGGCCGATGAACGCCGGACAGCACCTTCATCAACGTCGATTTGCCCGCGCCATTTTCCCCCAAAAGCGCGTGAACCTCTCCGGCGCGTAGTTCGAAATCGACTCCCCCCAAAGCCACAACGCCACCAAAGCGTTTTTGGATTCCAGACAGCTTGAGAAGCGGCGCTGTCCCTGTGCTGTTTGGGAGCCGGTTCATTTGACTTCCGGGGTAACAGGCACGTTTTCTTTCGTGATCAGTTTGACTGGCACTTTGATTTCCTTCTCCACAGGTTTGCCTTCCAGATGGGCATACGCTTTTTCAACGGCGATCCGGCCAATCTCGGTGGGTGCCTGAGCCGAAGTGGACAACAGTTTGCCACTCGCAACAGCGGCTATCCCTTCTCGAGAACCGTCAACGGTGACCACGCTGACCTGCCCGGCGCGTCCCGCACTTTCGATGGCCGAGACACAACCCAGCGCACTGGGATCGTTGATGGGAAACGCGGCGTCCAATTCAGGAAACCGGCCAAGCAGGTCACGCATGACAGGTCTGGCGCCCTCAGCGCTTCCCTTGCCCTCCTGAATATCGAGGATAGCCATGCCGGGATGCCTGGCCATTTCAGCCTTAAATCCAGCGACCCGATCAATACAGGCTCGGTTTAGGCTCAAGTGCAGGACGACGATTTTTGCGGCTGGTTTCACTTTCGCGAGAGCCTCGCAGGCCATGCGCCCGGCTTCGAAATTGTCGCTGGCCACCTGGCAAAGCACTAACTCCGGGTCGCTGACCGGAGCATCCACCACGATTACCGGCACGTTTTTGCGTTTTGCCTCAATAAGAATGCCTTTGACGCCCTCCCAGTTGACCGGGTTCAGAAAAATGGCGGCAGGTTGTTGGTTTAGAAGATCCGAGACGTCGTTTTTTTGTTTAAGGGAGTTAAATTGAGCATCTAAAGTCACCACGTGATCTCCCCGTCCTTCCACTGCGGCTTTCAGTCCGTTGTTGAGCTCCACGAAAAATGGGTTGTTCAGAGTTTGAACGGAGATCCCGAACATTTTCGTCGAAGCCGTCGGCCCCGACTTCTCAGTGCTGGGTTTACAGCTCTGGAAGGCGAATGGCGCGAGGCCGGCAATGAGGAGTGTAAGAAAGGGCTTCATAAGCGGGAAAATTTGAGAATGCGATCGACGGGATGTTTTTCGTTCTTTTGGGTTCGTCCCGCAATGTTGCGACCTTCCCCCATTTGGGGGAACCCGGGATCCCACGGGAGCGGGAGTGCTCCGGAGGCTTGCATGTAATGAAGGGCCGATTCGCTGCGAGCTGGGCGTTGGCGTTGTGCCTTTGTCTCGGCGGTACTTGTATTCAAGCGAAGGAGTCAGGATCCACGCTCGCCTCGGCGGCTAAAGTCGCAGCCACCCCAGAGGTGAAGGCGAAGGAACATTTACCTGTCCACCTAAACGGCGTGGTGACCTTCACCTGGCACCAAGGCACCTCGGAATTTACAATCCAAGATGACTCCGGGGCCGTCTGGGTCCCTCCTGTGGCCCTCCCCCCCAATTTTGCGGTCGGCAGTCGGATCGAGTTGGATGGGCGCACAGAGGCCGGCGCCATTGGAACCATTGTCCTTGCAGACGCGGTGCGCGTTCTAGATCCGGACGTCCTTCCGGCTGCAACTCCAGCGAGCTACGACGACCTTTTCAGCAATACGCTCCATGGCGTCAGAGTCGAGGTCACTGGCATCGTTCGCGGCCAGAGAGTTAATCCGGAGTCTGGGCTCGGTTGGCTGGCGCTTGAAGTCGCCAGTGGAGGACGTCGTTTCACCGCGAATGTGACGCACGAGATCTCCGGCCATCCGGAACTGGTGGATGCCCGGGTTCGGATTCGTGGAGTGAATCTCCGTGCGCTGGGTCGCTATCAGGACGGCTTTCTGCCTGTGTTAAACGCACATTCGCTGGAAGATATTACGATTATAGATCCCCCCGTCGGAGCGCCGCTTGCATCACCTGTTGTTCCCCTCGACCGTGTGATGCGGGACCCTGTGGCGGGCGGTTCCGGACGCCGGATCCATTTACGTGGAGTGGTTTCAGCTCTTCGTCCCAATCAGTCCTTCTTTTTACAGGATGCAACGCGTGGCCTGGAAGTGTTCCTCCGCGATTCATCCAGTCCCGCTCTTGGAGATGAGGTGGACGTAATCGGCTTTCCTGAACCGGGCGCGTTTTCTCCGTCCCTCCACGATGCCGACTGGCGGCCCGGTTCGGGGCAAACGCTTTTGACACCTCTTCCGAGCACTCCAGCGGATGCACTGCGCCAGGATGGACGTCTTTTAAGTCTCGAAGGGCAGGTGACAGGCCATGCGCTCAACCCGGGTGAGTTGGTATTGAGGATGGAGGAACGCGGGGTTCCTTTTCGAGTCACGATCCCTGGAGCGACGCCTGCGGATTTTCCCGTTGGCTGCATCGTAAAGGCAATTGGGGTTTGTAGTGTGGAGGCTACAGACTGGGAGGCACTCGTGGTCCGCCATCAACCGAGCGGGTTTACGCTCCTGGCAAGGCAAGTCAGCGATGTGACTGTTGTACGACCCGCGCCATTCTGGACAGCCCGCTCTGTGGCTGTGTCGCTGGGACTCGTCGCTTTTGTTCTCGCGGCAGCGCAAGGCATGGTGTGGATCCGAGCGCGACGCCGGATTCGAGAGCTGTCGCGAAGCAGGGACGAAGCAGAGGCGCAGTTTGTTGCCGTTATCGCAGAGCGAACCCGGATGGCACGCGAGATTCACGACACTTTGGCACAGGGATTTACTGCGATCTCAGCACAACTGGAAGTGATCCACGATCAGTCGGCCAATTTCTCCACGAGCCTGAGGAAACATCTCGATCTGGCGCGACAATTGGTACGGAGCAGTCTGGAGGAGTCACGGCGATCAGTGTGGAATTTACGCGCCCAGACTCTCGAGGAAAACGGGCTATTGGGGACACTGGAACGGCTTGGGGAACAACTTGTGGTCGGAAAGAAAACCGAGTTCCGTTTTACAGCGGAAGGTGACGTTCGCACCTTAGCGCCGTCGATTGAAAACGACGTGCTGCGAGTTGCACAGGAGGCGCTGACCAACGCGATCCGTCACGGGCACCCTCAACGTATCACGTGCGCGGTTGCGTTTGATCCGAAGGAATTTCGTCTTGTGATCAAAGATGACGGCGCTGGTTTTACGCCGGGCTCACGAACTCAATCCCACCAGGGCGGGTTTGGATTGTCAGGAATGGCTGAACGCGCCAAAGAAATCCACGCGAAGCTCGAGGTCGAGAGTCGTCCCGGCCTTGGAACCCAAATCAAACTCACCATCCCAAATGTCTGAGCCTATTCGTATTTTAATCGTGGACGATCATCACGCCATGCGGGTTGGCTTGGCGGCGATGCTTTCATCCTATCCCAACATGCTCGTTGTCGGGGAAGCGGCGGATACTGCGGGTGCACTGACAAGTTGCGAGGAGCATAGGCCCGATGTGGTGCTGATGGATTTGCGGCTTCCGGGAGTTGGGGGAGCAGAAGCGACGCTGGGGATTCGCCAACAATGGCCGGACACCAAAGTGCTCGTGGTCACTACGTACGACGGGGATGAGGATATTCACCGGGCCATTCAAGCGGGGGCTAGCGGTTACTTGCTGAAAGGACTGAGTAGTGCGGAACTCATCTCAGCGATTGAGACGGTTCATCGTGGCGGGAAGGTCATTCCGGAAGCTCTGGCGGGACGACTAAAGGAGCGTGCCCACAGGAAGGATCTCTCGGTCCGGGAGCTGGAGGTTTTACAACTGATTGTGCGAGGCCGAAGCAACAAGGAGATCGCAGGCGATATGGGCGTCGGGGAGGAAAGCGTGAAGAGTTACCTGAAGTCTCTCTTTCACAAATTGGGTGTTACGGATCGAACACAGGCGGCCATCGAAGCGATTCGCCACGGCATTGTACTGCTATAGAACCAGTCCAGCACTGGTTGGAGGAAGACCTGTATCCAGCCACAAGTTAAGTCT
Organism: Verrucomicrobiota bacterium; assembly: GCA_037133875.1. GTDB lineage: Bacteria > Verrucomicrobiota > Verrucomicrobiia > Chthoniobacterales > Chthoniobacteraceae > Chth-196. The sequence continues at coordinate 22,267 of JBAXNG010000039.1, forward strand.
ACCCTCGAACTCCCACACGAACCCTTGCGTTAGGATGCTTGCTCGTCTGAGGAGCCGGTGCTGCACAGTTTGGTGAATGAAATCAACATTCTGGCTGCCCGCAGCATTCCGCTCGTGGGTGAGTTCTGGCCTTAGGCGCTCTTTTATCGCTCCATTTGCATTTGAAATCGAGAGAGTACAGTGGCACTCAATGTGGACTTCCGTCAGAGATATAATACAACGGATCAGTTTAAATATCCGATATGGTTTTGATGGTGTTTCTACTTCCTGGCATTTTGTTTTTTTTGCTTCGATTATACACTTATACAAATGGTGTATCCGTTGAAGGCATTGTAAGCGGGCATCAAAAATATGGCTCCCTTGGATGTATCACATACCATCCAGTGCTTACATACAAGGATGAGAGGGGAAAAAGGCATCAATTCACATTTCTATTGGGATCTGTTGATCGAAATATTTCAATTGGCGCCAAAATTACCATCCGTTACTTTAAGGCGTGGCCCGAATTTGTATACGTTGACTATTCGCTTGAAATGTGGATTACACCACTACTCACGCTAATACTGGGCTATGGATTATTTCATATTATTTTTAATTGATGATGTTTGCATCCACCCCATTCATGCGATCAACCCTGCCTAACAAGTCACTTCAGCGACGCCCTACATGCGTCATGCCGGTTGGGCGGAATGTTCAATTTTAGGATCAAAGTGTACAGGAGGTAGTCGGTTCTTTTTTGTGGGTTGTTCACTACACTTCTCACAGCGGAACCGTGGATCCTAAACAGCCGAGGCAGAGTGTGTCTCTGGGTTGCAAAACACGTCGTATCGGAGCACGATTTCGACACCCCCATGAGTTCCCACCGCAAAGCTGGCGCGAACCGCCGTTCCTTCCTCACCAAAGTCGCCGCCACCGGCTTTCTTGCAACACTCGAAAAGGGCGCGCAAGCGGCTGCCGTTAAAGGATTAGATGGGCAGGGGGAGCCCCCCGATTTCCCGCTCCCGCAAAACTTCGCCAATCCCGCAGATTCTCCGATCCACGCCATTTTGAAGGATATTCCGCTCCCCAAAATGGTCCCTATCGAGACGACTTTTGACAGGCCGATTCTCGCCGATGTGGAACAGACCTTTTTGCAAAAACTCCGCTCCTCCGGTGTGCTCGCGCGCATTCGTCCCGGGATGTCCGTGGCCATAGGAGCAGGCAGTCGCGGAATCACCAATCTCCCTTTGGTGACACGCCTGCTTGCTCAGGAACTCCTCAAGGCAGGTGCCCGGCCTTTTATTTTTCCAGCAATGGGCAGTCACGGAGGCGCTACAGCCGAGGGGCAAAGGGCGGTATTGGCGCGTATGGGGTTTACCGAAGAAAAAATGGGCGTCCCGATTCGTACCACGATGGATGTGGTGCAGGTTGGAACTACCCCTGACGGTCTTCCTGCGTATGTCGACGCCATCGCGGCCGAGGCCGATGGAATTATCATCGTGAACCGCATTAAACCCCACACCTCTTTCCGCGGGAAAATCGAGAGCGGTCTGAGTAAAATGATCGTGATCGGTCTTGGAAAGCAGAAGGGCGCGGAGACCTGCCATAATCTAGGTTACCCGAGGATGGAGGAAAACCTCCTCGCGTTGTGTCACGCAACCCTCACGAGTCAAAAGATCTGGTTCGGAGTGGGGTTAATTGAAAATGCCTACCACGAGACGTGCCGTGTCGAGATTGTTCCGGCAGACCGAATCGAGGCCGAAGAACCTCTTTTGTTGGAAGAGGCCCGGCGTCTCATGCCAACCGTGCCCATCCCTCGCCTGGACGTATTGCTAATTGATGAGGTGGGCAAAAACATCAGTGGCACCGGATTCGATCCTAACGTCGTGGGGCGATATCCCACGGCAGATGTGAAGTTAACAGACCGCGATCCACGGATCACCCGGATCGCCGTGCTGGATATTACCGATGTTTCTGAAGGTAATGGCACGGGCTTGGGCCTTGCAGATTTCACGACGGAAAAAGTGTTTCGAAAATTCAATTTCATAGAGACCTATTGCAATTTGCTGACCTCCACGACGGCGACGGCCGGAAAAATCCCGATGGTTCTGCGCAATGAACAACAGGCCATTCAAGCTGCTATCCGGACTTGTCTCATTGCCAATCCCCGTGATGTGAGATTGGCGCGAATGAAGAATACCTTGTCCTTGGACCGGATGTTCATCTCCGAGAATCTGATCGAGGAAGCACTCAAAAATCCCAGGATCAAGCTGGCAGGCACGCCGCAAGCCATGGCCTTTGACGCCGAGGGGAACTTTGTCCGGTAAAGCTCAGCGTCCTTTGTCTTCGTGACATGAATACACGCCACGATTCAGAGCCTTCTTCGGCGGTCGATGCTCCCGGGGCTGCGCCTGTGGGTCGTGTCCGGTACGGGATCCTGCTGATGCTCTTTACCGCGACAGCCTTTAATTATGCTGATCGCGCAATTCTTTCGGTGGCGGCGCCTTCGTTATCCAAGGAACTGACGCTCGACCCTGTAGCGATGGGCTATATTTTTTCAGCATTCAGCTGGGCATACGTACTTGCACAAATCCCCGGCGGATGGCTCCTCGATCGTTTCGGGTCCAAAAAAACCTACGCTTTTAGTATCATTCTTTGGTCGGTGTTTACCGGATTGGAGGGCGGGATCATGGTCTTTGGAGCGGCATGTGCGATGCCTCTGTTGTTTCTGCTCCGCTTTCTGGTGGGGCTTTCCGAGGCACCTTCTTTCCCCGCCAATGGACGTATTGTTGCGGCGTGGTTTCCGACTGCGGAGCGCGGCACGGCATCGGCCATTTTTAACTCGGCTCAATATCTGGCCGTCGTTCTTTTCACGCCGTTGATGGCGTGGATTACGGAGACACGAGGCTGGCGGCCGGTCTTTGTCGTCATGGGCAGTATCGGGGTTTTTCTAGGCATCGTGTGGCTAAAGGTCGTTTACAGTCCGAGACAACACCCGCGTCTCCAGCGCGCAGAGTTCGATCATATAGCCGGCGGCGGCGGCCTGGTTGACATGGACCAACCCAAGAGTGCATCGCCGTCCCGGTCTCGAGTTGGGTGGAGCAAAATAAAACAACTCTTAAGCAACCGGATGCTGCTCGGTGTTTATCTCGGGCAGTATTGTATTAACACCATCACCTATTTCTTTCTGACGTGGTTTCCGGTCTATCTCGTTCAGGAACGGGGCATGTCTATTTTGAAAGCGGGTTTCGTGGCTTCGTTACCGGCAATCTGCGGATTCATCGGCGGAGTTCTCGGTGGCGTTCTTTCGGATGGCCTCATGAAACGCGGGGTCAGCCTCACTCGGGCGCGTAAGATTCCAATCGTCACAGGCCTCATTTTGTCGACCTCCATGGTTCTTTGTACGGTGGTTGAAGGCCAGGCGCTGGTGGTGGCGATTATGGCCCTGGCATTTTTTGGAAAGGGCCTCGGAGCGCTTGGCTGGGCTGTTATCTCAGATACTTCCCCGAAGGAGCTGATTGGTCTTACTGGAAGTATTTTTAATATGTTCGGCAGCATAGCAGGCATTACGGCCCCTATCGTGATTGGTTATATTCTCAAGAGCACCGGGTCCTTTAACGTGGCGCTTTTTTATGTTGGAGCGAATGCACTGGTCGCTGTGATCAGTTATTTATGGATCGTTCAGAAGATTCAGCGAGTTGAGTTATCCCCAGTCGTCGCCAGCTAATGTTTACTAGTACCATGTCCTGCTTATGACACCGAGTCCCCGCCCCGCGCCGTTGTTAGTCCGCACTCATCCCAACGACAATGTGGCGATTGTGGTGAATGACGGCGGTCTTCCTGAAGGCACGCCACTTGCCGAGGGATTCGCGTTGCGTGAATTTGTGCCGCAGGGCCACAAGGTTGCGCTGATCGATATTTCCAAAGGCAGTGCCATTGTTCGTTACGATGTGACCATTGGTTATGCCCTCGAGAATATTCCGAAGGGAAGCTGGGTGCAGGAATCACTCGTTCAAATGCCCTCCGCGCGGGCGCTGGTCAATTTGCCCATGGCAACGCGGCACGCGACCCCACTTGAACCGCTCGAGGGATACTCGTTTCAAGGCTACCGAAATCCAAACGGATCGGTGGGGACCCGCAATATTCTAGCAGTCACCACAACCGTGCAGTGTGTGTCCGGGGTCGTGGAACATGCGGTGAGGCGGATCAAAACGGAGTTGCTGCCCAGGTTCCCCAATGTCGATGACGTCGTGGCCTTGGAGCACACCTATGGTTGTGGTGTGGCCATTGAAGCCCCGGATGCTGATATCCCGATCCGAACCCTTCGTCATATCAGTCTGAATCCTAACTTCGGCGGGCAGGCGATGATTGTCAGTCTGGGATGCGAGAAGCTCCAACCGGCCCGGCTCATGCCGGAGGGTACACTTCCGCCAGAACACGGTGCCTGCGTGGTGTGTTTACAGGACGAGAGGCACGTAGGATTCGCATCCATGATTGATTCCATCGTGGAAATGGCCGCGCTCCGTCTGGCTATCCTCAATCAACGCAAACGCGAAACATGTCCGGCCTCGGACTTGGTTGTGGGATTGCAATGCGGTGGAAGCGACGCTTTTTCGGGCGTCACGGCAAACCCGGCAGTGGGTTTTGCGTCGGATTTGCTGGTGCGCGCGGGCGCGACGGTGATGTTTTCGGAGACCACCGAAGTGCGTGACGGGATTGATCAACTCACTGCGCGCGCTGCGAATTTGGACGTGGCGCAGGAACTCATCCGGGAGATGGCATGGTATGATGAGTACCTCGAAAATGGCCGGGTAGACCGCAGCGCGAACACTTCGCCGGGCAACAAAAAAGGCGGCTTGGTGAACATCGTGGAAAAGGCGATGGGATCCATTGTGAAGTCCGGATCAAGTCCGATAGCAGGGGTGTTGCGTCCGGGCGAGAAGTTGACGCAAAAGGGACTGATTTATGCGGCGACGCCTGCCAGCGACTTTATCTGCGGGACGCTCCAGCTCGCCGCGGGGATGAACCTCCACGTTTTCACAACGGGGCGTGGAACACCCTATGGGCTTGCTGCGGTGCCGGTCCTGAAAATTGCCACACGCTCCGATCTTGCCCGCCGCTGGCATGATCTCATGGATGTGAATGCGGGGCGAATTGCAACCGGTGAGGCGTCTATCGAAACCGTCGGGTGGGAGATATTCCACCTGTTACTAGAGGTTGCCAGCGGAAAGAAAACCTGGGCGGAGCACTGGAAGCTGCACAATTCGCTGGCGCTGTTTAATCCCGCGCCCGTGACTTAAACGAACGACTGAACTTCGAAAAGACCGGGGCTTTTGACTGGCACTCCATCGCCCGCCAAAATCATGCCACCTCCAATTGCACACAAACCTTCCGGCGCGCTGCTTGGAGTTGTGGCTCCATTTCCTTCCCGAGTTACAGTCACGGAGCTGTTGAAGCAGCCCGAAGTTCAATTCTCAAAACGGACGTTTTAGCGACGGCTGGATCCGTTGATCTCAGCACACAGTCTGGTGCCGGTAGGGCAAGGTTGCGCCCGGCGTTATCAATTACCTCTGCTTGCGACAGGGACAGCAGGGCAGCCGATGTGGTGACCGCATTGGAGTTTTCAACGTACGGGATGGAATCTCATTTGTGATAAGTGGAGAAGGTTTGCAGAAAAGCGATAATGGATTGGATTAGTCTCGGGTGGAATGTATTAGCTGGCCTCGTGCGGGTTGGGTGGCTGTTTTATGCATTGTAAATACGCCTGTGAAGCGTATGGGTATGCGCCGATTTTTTATGGCCTTTTGTTCATTCCAACTTTCCCACCGCACGGTTCGGAGCGGCGTGCACGGGAGGAAGGCCGACTTGGTTCCGTTAGTTTTGTTGGAGAAACCAGCGGTCTTCTCCGTGTGCAGCCACCCCCGGGGCTTCTGATGCCCTCCCGTCTTTCTCCATTGTCCTTTTTATGAAGCGATTCTTTAAACTCTTGTCTCTATGTTGCCTAGTGGCCGTCGGTTTGTGCGCCAGTAAGGCCGGAGCAGCTCCGGTGATTACGTCGGCGCCGCAGTCCACCTCTGTTGTGGTTGGCGCTCCGGCGACGTTGAGTGTGACGGCGACGGGCTCCGGGACACTGACATACCAGTGGCGCAGGGCGGGTGAGGTTACCTCTTTGGCGGGGAAGGGGCTTGATGCCGATGGAGTGGGTACGGCGGCTTCCTTTAACGGTCTTCGCAATGTTGCAGTCGATGGGAGTGGGAACGTCTATGTGGCGGATACGTTGAACAATAAGATCCGTAAGATCAGAAGCGATGGAGTGGTGAGTACCCTGGCTGGGTCTGGTGTGTCAGGCTATGCAGATGGAACGGGAACCGAGGCATCGTTTATTACTCCTTATGCAGTAGCGGTAGATAGGAGCGGAAATGTGTATGTAGCGGATACTTTTGATAATAGGATCCGTAAGATTACGAGCGCTGGCGTGGTTACTACGCTGGCTGGTTCTGGATTGCATGGATCTGCTGATGGTAAAGGAACGGCAGCATCATTTGGGACTCCTTATGCAGTAGCGGTGGATGGAGTTGGAAATGTTTATGTGGCGGATAGCGACAATAGTAAGATTCGCAAGATTACGAGTGCTGGAGTGGTAACTACCCTGGCTGGATCTGAGTTTGGGTTCGCTGACGGCAGTGGTAAGGCTGCTAAATTTGGTTTTCCAACCGGAGTAGCGGTAGATGCGAACGGAAACGTGTATGTAGCGGATAGGAACAATAATAAGATTCGCAAGATTACGAGCGTTGGAGTGGTAACTACCCTGGCTGGTTCCGGAGACTATGGGAGCGCTAATGGAACCGGAGTAGCGGCATCGTTTGCTAATCCTGATGGAGTAGCGGTAGATGGGAGCGGAAACGTGTATGTGGCAGAGTCCCAGAATAAGAAAATCCGAAAGATTTCAGTCGCAGCGGTGGTAAGTACGCTGGCTGGCTCTGGAACAGCTGGATCGGAGGATGGAACTGGAAGTGCGGCTTCGTTTAGTAATCCGACTGGAGTAGCCGTGGATGGAAATGGAACCGTGTACGTTGCGGATTCTGCGAACAGGAGCGTTCGCCAGATTACGAGCGCCGGAGTAGTCAGTGGCTTTGCCGGCTTTGGTAGACCAAGATCAGTCGACGGTACAGGAATGGCAGCGTCGTTCGTGAATCCGACTGGAGTAGCCGTGGATGGAAATGGAACCGCATATGTGGTCGATGGTAACGTGATCCGGAAGGTCACAAGTGACGGAGTGGTGAGTACACTGGCTGGTTCTGCGGAGTCTGGGTTTGCTGATGGCAAGGGTACGGCGGCCTCGTTCTCTAGTCCGGGTGGAGTTGCTGTCGATGGGAATGGAAATGTGTACGTGGCAGATCACGGGAATTATAGGATTCGCAAGATTACGAGCGCTGGAGATGTCACTACTATCGCTGGCTCAGGAGGTTTCAGGTTCAGTGATGGGAATGGGGTTGCTGCTTCGTTTATCGGACCATCGGGAGTTGCTGTGGATGGTAGCGGAAATGTGTATGTGACAGATTCCGGGGTTTCCGGGGCTAGGGTCCGCAAGGTCACAAGTACAGGATTGGTAACGACGCTTGCAGGTTCTGCAGTAGCCGGGGCTGCTGACGGGACAGGTGTTACAGCCACATTCGACAATCCTACTGGATTAGCGGTGGACGGTAGCGGGAATGTTTACGTGGCGGATTCGAACAACCAAAAGATTCGGAAGATCACGAGTGCAGGGGTGGTTACGACGTTAGCTGGGTCGGCTTCCGGAACGAGGGGATCTACTGACGGGATTGGAGCAGCGGCATCGTTTACGTACCCTCTAGGAGTGGCAGTAGATGGGAACGGTAATGTGTATGTGGCGGAAGCTGGTAATCAAAAAATTCGGAAGATCACGAGTGGTGGAGTGGTCAGCACACTGGCTGGTACCTTCGAGGAGGGCTCCGCAGACGGGGCAGGAGCCTCGGCGTCGTTCAGGAGCCCTACAGGCGTGGCGGTGGATGGGAATGGAAACGTGTATGTTGCGGACGCCGGAAATTATAAGATCCGGAAAATTACAAGTGGGACAAATATCAGCGGGGCCACGTCTGCGACGTATACGATACCTGCCTCGAGTGTTGCGGATGCAGGGGGCTATGAATGTGTGGTTTCAGATGGCGCGGGTACGGTAAGTAGCGGAATGGTGACGGTGTCGGTGAGTGTGCCTCCGGTTGTGGAGCTTTGGGCGCAGTCGCTTTCTGTTGCGGCTGGAACACCCGTGACGTTGAATGTTGGGGCTACTGGCACCGGGCCGTTTACCTATCAGTGGCGCAAAGAAGGCGGGGTCACAACGTTTGCAGGTTCCGAAGTAAGAGGGGACGCCGATGGGACAGCTGTTACAGCCACATTCGACAATCCTTATGGAGTAGCGGTGGATGGTAGCGGGAACGTGTACGTGGCGGATTTGAACAATTCTAAGGTGCGTAAGATTACGAGTGCAGGGGTGGTGTCTACGCTGGCTGGGTCTGGGCAGTATATTGAAGCTGATGGGATCGGAGTAGCGGCTTCGTTTATACGTCCTGCTCACGCGGCTGTGGATGGGAGTGGAAATGTCTATGTGACAGAGCTTGACTGTAATACGATTCGAAAAATCACGAGCTCCGGAGTCGTGACTACGCTAGCTGGTTCCCGCGAATCGGGATTCGCGGATAGAGTGGGAGCAGCGGCATTATTTGATCACCCTGCAGGCATAGCGGTGGATGGTAGCGGAAACGTGTACGTGGCGGATTCTGGGAATTATGCGATTCGTAAGATTACGAGTGCTGGAGTGGTAAGCACTTTGGCTGGTTCCGGTGTATCGGGATCCACCGACGGGATTGGAGCAGCGGCATCATTTAACGGTCCTAGCGCGGTTGCGGTGGACGGAAATGGAAACGTGTACGTGGCAGATTCGAACAATAATAAGATTCGCAAGATTACGAGTACTGGAGTGGTTACTACGTTGGCGGGCTCTGGAGAGCACGAATCTGTGGATGGGGTTGGAGGAGCGGCATCGATTACGGTGCCGTATGAAGTAGCCTTGGATGGGAATGGAAACGTATTGGTGTTAAGCAACCAAAGAATCCGCAAAATCACGAGCAGCGGTGTGGTGACAACTGTAGCGGATCTTGTAGGACTCAGTGAGTGCCGGGGACTAACCGTGGATCGAGACGGCTACGTGTACTTGGCTGAAGTTCCTTCCAACAGAATTCGCAAGATTACGCTTGGAACAAATATCCAAGGTGCGACCTCTGCGAGGTATACGATCGCGGCGCCGAAGGTTGGGGATGCGGGAAATTATGCCTGTGTGGTCACCGGGCCGGGAGGAACTGTAAGCAGCGGGACGTTTACAGTGAGTGTGACGCCGGTGCCTGCAAGGACACAGGAAATCGTGTTTTCCCCGATGATTAACAGGCTCCCTAGTGCCGCGCCGTTTGGTGTGAGTGCGACCTCGACGTCCGGGTTACCAGTGACAGTAAAAGTGGTTTCCGGGCCGGCGGACATTAGCGAGAATCTAGTGACGTTGAAAGGGACAACAGGGGTCGTGACCCTTGAGGCCTCCCAGTTGGGGGATGACAATTACAAGGCGGCGGCTCCGGTCACTCGCGCTTTTAATGTCGTGGAGAGTTTGGATGGAGTGCCAGTGATCAGTAAGCAACCAGTAGGAGGATCGGCCTTGCCTGGTGGCACGGTGAAGCTGAGTGCTGTTGCGACGGGCAAAGGCACGTTAACTTATCAATGGCGTAAGAATGGGGTGGCGATTACGGGAGTCGGGGCGACGTCGAAGGATTACAGTTTTGTACCGGCAACCTCCGAAGACTCGGGGTTATACGATTGTGTGATTACAAGCGCAGGAGGCAGTGTTACGAGTAATCCTGTGCAAGTGCTGATTAGTTCGGCTGACGCATTTTCTGCTTTGGCTGGAAGTTATAGTGGGCTAGTGAAGGCGTCGTCTTCGGAGCCCTCGCCGAATGGGACTGTGAAGGGCGTCAATACGGAGGGGCAGTTTGTTGCCGCAGTGCTGAAGACCGGCGCCTTTAGTGGTAAGCTAACGATTGACGGATTGGTGCTACCAGTGGACGGGACGTTTGATAGTACGGGCGCTGCGCACTTCAAACCGGCGTTAGGGAAAGTGTTGAGTATTGCGCGCCCAGGGAAGTCGCCGTTGGAGCTCACGCTGAACCTTTCCTCAACCACAGGTAAGCTGACGGGAACGCTCACGCAGCGGATTCGATCCTCGGTGGGGGCAGTTTCTGAGGTGGAGGCGGATCGAGCCTATTACAACGGAACGAACTTGGTAGTGCCGGATGAATATTTGAGCGTAACAGGCAATACCAAGGGGGATGGGGTGTATACGGTGGTGTTTGCTCCAGCCGCTGGAGATGGGGATTCCAGTGAGCGCAGGGGCACGGATTATCCGGCGGGTGAAGGCTTCGCGACAGCGAAACTGAGCAAGGCAGGAGTTTTGTCGATAGTCGGGACTTTGGCGGATGGAACGCCATTTACGTCTGCAACGACGTTGTCCCAGGAGAACAGGGGAGGCGTGTTTGTGCCGTTGTATAAGGGTGGCGGATTTGTGAGTGGATGGGTAGTGTTGGATTCCACCAAGGCGGACAGTGACTTTAGCGCCGACGGGATGTTGTGGTGCCGGTCTTATATGGATGTGCAGCATTATCCCTACGGTTGGCCCGAGGGGCTTCAGCTGGACATGGCGGGAGCCAAATATGCAGCGGTATCCGGACAGAGCGTGCTTCCTGGAGTCACTGCGACCACGAGTAACCTCATTGGAAATGTATCGCTGCGAATGAGTGGTGGACCATTGGGACCGGAAGATGGGGAGGCGTCAACGGGCGAGGTGCGTAAGACGGTGAATTTGAGTGCTGCGGATGTGGTCACCAAGGTGGAGGGCAAGGATGCGAGCTTTACGCTTGCGGTCACGAGGGGAACCGGGCTCTGGAGTGGAACATTTACGGATTCAAATGGAGCTAAGTCTGCGTGCCAGGGTGTAGTCTACCAAAAGGGAACACTTGAAGGAGGGCACGGATTTTTCCTGAGTGCCACGCCTGCGGTAAAGAATTATGGGGGACAGGGAGGCTTGGCGAAGTTAGAGCCCAAGGAAGCGGAGCACTCCAGTGGTACGTTTCAGGTGAGCGGGAATTTCTCGGAGTCGTATACGGAAGCATTAAAGACGACGGTAATGCCTGATGATGGGGGAACGACGTATGATACCGTTCCGAACGGAACCACATCGTTTACGGTTGTGGGCACCTTTCCGCAGGGAACTTTACCAGTTGCGGATGCATCGACATCGGTGGGTGTGACGGTGGGGGGATACAGTCATAGTGGCAGTTTGGCGGATGCGACCTCTCTTTCGATAAGCGGGCATAGAGCGGTGTATGATTTGAAGGGACCGGATCCGACGGATGTTAACGGTGAGCGTCAGATTAGTATTGGAAGCGTCACTTATGTTTGGACGACGACTTCGGTGAGTGTGACAGGTTCGCTAAAATTAGCGGCCGGCAGCGTAGCTGCCCAAGAGGCGTCTAGTTCACCGGGCGCTGTGGCTTCGGAAGTGAACGCAACGGTGAGCTTTGGCGGGATAGAAGGAAGCCGGAAGGTACATGTAACCGGGACGGCGACTTCAACCGTTAAGGTTGTGGGCAGTGGGGAGGTGGCGGAAGAGAAAACTCTGGCGAGTGCGACGCTCAGAGGGGTCACTGATTACATCAACCCGGTTTGTGGTATTGGGGCGCCCGGGAATGCCGCACGGATCCTGCAAAGTGCAGGGGAATCGCTCACGGTTTCGGGAACTGCAAGTGATGATATGCAGCTGAGAGAAGTTTCTGTGCGAGTAAACGGAAAGGAATGGACGCCTGCCGAGTTAGTGTTTGGGCAGGTAGGGAAAACCACAGATGGCGAGCCGGTGTTATCGATTAACAAGGGAACTTGGAGTGCTCCGGTGACGCTCATGGCCGGAACGAATCTGATCGAAGTCAAAGCGGTCGACGGCGACGGGAACGAATCGGGGATTGTAAAACGCAGTTTGCAATATGTGGTTACCGGGACATTGCAGGTGAGTGCAGCGGAGCAGGGAAGTGTGTCGACGGGCTTTGGCGGCAGTAGCAACCGAGAGGTCGGAGTAAGTTATACGGTGACAGCAACCCCTAAGGCTGGGTTTGTGTTTGGTGGCTGGAAGTTTGAAGGAGGTGATATGGGTGCTGCAGGGCTCAATGAGGTGGATCTGGCGCGTCCGTCATTGAAATTCACGTTTGTGGAGGGGATATCGTTAACTCCGGAGTTTGTGGCCAATCCCTTTGTCGCTGTTGCTGGCAACTATAATGGACTAGTGAAAGCCTCTCACTCGTTACCGGAGGGGAGGGGTACGGATTCAGACCTGAGTACAGAAGGGTACCTGAGTGTGATGGTGACAAATACCGGGGCGTTCAGTGGGAAACTGTCCATTGACGGGTCTGTATTGAGTGTGGCGGGAGAGTTTGATTCCACTGGTGTCGCTCGGTTTGGGGCGAATCGTGCGGAAAACCAGGTTGTGGCACGGGTTGGGAAGTCTGGGTTGGTTGTCGCATTGAATTTAGACTTGAGCGCTTCCTCCGGCGGGAGTGGCAAGTTAAGAGGCACCGTAAGCCAATACATGCGTTCGAATATTGTCGCCGTGTCGGATGTAAATGCCGATCGGGCGTTTTATAACGGGAGCACTGTTGTGGTTCCGGACGAGTATTTGACGGTCACCGGAACAGCTCGCGCGGACGGCGCCTTCACCGCCCTTTGGACACCGCAATCCCAACAGGAAGGGGATTTGAGGTCGAGCGCCTATCCGCAAGGCAAAGGAGTTGCGACACTCAAGGTGAGCAAAACTGGGATTGTAAGTTTGGCCGGCGTACTTGCCGATGGGGCTTCAGTGAGTGCTTCGGCTCCATTGTCGAAAGCTAAAACGTGGCCACTTTTTGCGCAGCTTTATGGAAAGCTTGGGTTTGGTTTCCTGCGGGGCGAGGTGGCTCTGGATTCAACCGCATCGGAAAGTGACATGAGTTCGAGCGACATGCTCTGGGTGCGTTCCTACATGGATGTGCAACACTATCCATATGGTTGGGAGGACGGATTGAAACTGGACTTCATCGGAGCGAAGTACGTTGTGAGTACATCGCAGAGTGTTCTGCCTGGGCTAGGGACGGCAGATGCCGATGGGAACGCCGTGTTAAGGCTAAGCGGAGAGGCGAGTGGGATGCAGGAGAAAGCTTTAAATCTGAGTGTGACGGATGTCGTGAGTCGTTTAGTGGCGACGGACACGAGTTATACCGTGGCGTTTACTCGAGCGACAGGTTCCTTCAGTGGGAGCGTAACCCAGAATAGCGGAGGGAAGGCGACGTTCCAGGGGGTCATTTACCAGAAGGGAAGTCAAACGGGGGGATATGGCTTTTTCCTTACTCCGGTGCCGGAAGTGAAGGACTACACGGGAGAAGGAGGCGTAATGAGTCTTCTGGTCCGCTGATAGGGGGATTGAGGTTAAAGAGACAGGGTAGGTGTTGGTCTTCCGAGTGGGGATTTTGTCCGCAGGTGCTGCGTTTGATGCCAAAAACTCTTGCGCCGTCTTTTGGTTACGGGCTTGGGGGATTATTTGCCGCTAATCAGAGCCCTGGGAAAGAGGGGATTCACTAAGCGCTATGCGTTAAAGCAATGTGCTGCTGTGGGTCTTTTGTTCTCGAACGCGCTTTTCGCCGTCCACCAAATCGGGGCGACTTCAGTTTTGAGTCAGTCTGGAGACGTAGGCACCGGCGGAAAAAAGGGGGGTCCGCCGCCTGCTTGCAGACAAGCCACGCGAGCCCCAGAAAACACGGTATTAGTCACCGGCTCCGGCATCGAGTCCACGCACCCGATCCTCTTTGGATCGTCTTCGATAAGCAGACTCTCAGTGTACAACGACTTTGCTCGTAGGCCGAGGGGGTGGCTCTTAAAAAGCTTTAAGACTGGAAAGATTGCCAGGATCAGTCCGATTGCTAAATACGACACCTATCCCCAATAGGGCATCTCGGATTAAAAATTACCTATGTCCCTTTTGAAAACCAATCCAGATTCGCCTGATGCGGAGCCACGCTCTGGCCGCTCCAATCTCGTCCTGCTTCTGATCGCTGTTGTACTCATTGGAAGCGGAGAGGAAATGTGGATGCGGTTTTTGCCAAAGTATCTTCAAACGCTCGGTGCCGGAGTATTTATCATTGGGCTCTTTGATGCGCTGAAGACTTTTTTAGGAGCGGTATATGCTTGGCCCGGCGGTTTGCTTTCTGACCGTCTGGGACACAGGAAAGCTTTGGTATTCTTTAATGTCCTGTCTGTGGCAGGGTATGTGGTTGTTGCGTTTATACCTCACTGGAGCGCGGTTCTTGTGGGTATGTTCCTTTTCCTTGCGTGGAGCTGCCTTTCCTTACCCGCGACGTTTTCACTTATTGCGACTTCACTTACGTCTAATCGGCATGCCACGGGTGTGGCCGTACAGTCTGTTGTAAAGCGATTGCCCATTATTGTCGGCCCTTTAGCTGGAGGCCTCCTGATTGATCGCTATGGGATTGTTACCGGCGTGAAATACGCACTTTTGGCTTCTATAGCCCTCGGGGTTGCAACGATTTTTATCCAGCAGCGTATCCGTGAAGCTGCTCCTGTAGCCGACGAAACCTGCAACAATCTTCGGCGCGTTATTGAGCAATTTCCGCCTGCGTTGCGGCGTCTGTTGGTAAGTGACATTCTTATCCGTTTTTGCGAACGAATTCCGGCTGCCTGGGTCGTTATTTATGCCATGGAAACCGGCGGGATTACCGGCACACAAGTGGGTCTTTTGACCTCTTTTGAGATGATTGCTGCCATCGTTTGTACAATCCCTGCCTCGTATTATGCAGATCGTTATGGAAGGGAGCCGTTCGTGCTGGTCACATTCCTTTTCTTTACAGCGTTTCCACTTCTTTTGCTGCCGGGACAAAGCTTTGGTTGGCTCAGTCTTGCTTTTGTAATTCGGGGTCTAAAGGAATTTGGCGAGCCCGCTCGCAAGGCGTTGATTATGGGATATTGCCTCCCGGGACTTCGTGGTCGGATGGTGGGTGCCTATTACCTAATCCGTGATTTGGTTGTCACTATAGGCGCTTTTCTTGGAGCGGCACTTTGGAAACTCGGTCCTGCCGTGAATTTCTGGGCCGCTTCCGCTCTTGGTCTAGCTGGTGCCGCTTTTTATCTGGCTACTTATAAGAATAATTATGCACAACGCATCGCTCAGTAGTAAGTAATGATCGGTTTTTGAGGAATAAATATGAAATGGATTACCCGTGAACGAGTAAAGGTGGATCGCGTCGCTTGCCCCTGGCTTATCAAGAGGTTTATTGATTCGGACGCTGAGTTTGTTTTCCTTCCCGCCGATACCCATTGGGCCGCTATCACAGATGGCAATGTATACGATGTACCAGATTGCGACCTTGGGCATCACGGAGAGGACGTTTCGTTCAACACCCTTCTCAAACGGTACAATCTTACGGATTCTGCTTTGGAATTACTCGGAGAGATTGTACGAGCCGCTGATTCACACCCCTCGAATCCGCATCCTGCTGGGGAGGGGCTCCGGTGGATAGCCTTTGGTTTTAGTGCGCTGGGACTGAGTGACCACGAGATTTTAGAACGCGAGTTTATCGTCTATGAGGCTCTTTACGCAGAGTGTAAGGCACGCTGTGGCCGTCAATAGCTGTCGATGCGGTTCTTCCGAAACGTCGACAGCGTGATGATATTCGGCAACTTGGGATAAAACAGGCATTGCTCTGGCCCCGGGCCGGACTTCGAGTTTAACGAGCGGTTGTGCTGCTGATACTCGAGTCCGCAGGTCGAGCGATCTCGCGCTACGAGCGGAAGTTTTTAAACAGAAGAGGACTTTATTTGGCTATTTCTGTCGAACTCTGGAGTTCGCGCAGAATCGATTCCGTTGCGAGTTTGGCGAGGGTTTCGTAAGCGGGCTTGGTCCAGTGGAATTGGTCGCCTCTGGCAAGTTCCAGATGGGAAATCAAAGCGGAGTAAAAGTCATTCACCGGTACGTTTTGTTCCCGCATTACTTTAGCGGCCATTTTGTTGTGTTCCACGATGGTGGTGTTGATGGTGTCATCGAGCTCGGTCGGTTTGCCTTTGACTGTTACGGGAGTGCTGCACGCCCAGATAATTTTCGCCTGAGGATTTTGTGTTTTAATAACCTGCACGTATGCGGTTGTCAGAGGCTCGAACGTTCCGGGTTTGATTCGACCTTCCTGCCAGCCGTGCAGTCCCATGTTAAAATGCACAACGTCGTAAGGGCCGTTGGAAAGCACGTCGGCAAGGATCCTATTGAGGTTCTCGCTCTGATTATACGGGTTCACCCAAGAATCAACGTAAGCCTTGCCCTCCAGTCCCTTGACTACACTGTGACCGTAGCCGTTGAGAATCGAGTCGCCAATCAGAAGCACTCGGGGAAGTTTGGGATCGGTCCTAGTGGCCTTATCCAGACGCCATCCTTTGCCATCGGATTGAACACGAGGATCACTTTCTTTCGCGACGGGCGGTTCCGTAGCAAAGGAAAAAGAAGAGAGGCAAAGGATCGCAAAGGCCAGATGTCGGATGGAGGAGTAGTTCATGAGGAAGAGGTGGAAATTTACCAACGAAGGGGAAGACTGGGTTGCCGCCATTGAGTTAATAGCTGTCTCAACGGCTTTCTTGAACTTAGACACCTGAGAGTGCGGGTCGCAGATCGTTGGATTTTGCACGGAGTTCTTTAACCATGTCTCCAGATACAATCCGAGGGAGCCAACAATGTTAGCCATACGCTACCCGTATTTTCAGCATACCTTCTTTCAATCTGTCCTTCGATTATAGCGCTGCATAGAGGTCAAATTCGGGCGATGGCTACTCGGGCAACATCCCGGACGGCTTGGAGGTCGCTCAAGAAGCCGTGCGGCTGGGCTTGATCGCCTCGAATGGCTTATTGGGCATGTACCGGAAATTCACTGGGCAAGTCGTGCTCGAAAAAGCGCCACCAATCGCTGAACCGATCCTTCTTCTTCAAGCGGGGTTAAGTAGTCGGAAAATTAACGCATTTGTTCTTTGGCGAAGTCGGGGCAGGAGAACGGAGCACAATCCTGCACAAAATGAGTGTGCCGTGGTGGCGTGGTCTGCACAAAAACTGTTGCAAACTTCGCGCGGTTATGATGTCTGGATGGCTGCATTGGGTCTATCGGAACCTGTTGAGCCAGAGGATGATAACCTAATACAACATATATCATATGGAGTGGAGAAGGGTGCGCCTTGGCGATGGAAATGCTGGCGCCTCGGTTCAGTCATTTGGTCGGCCCGGTGTTTTTCAGGGGTGAAGCCGTTAAACATTTTTAAAAAAGGCCCCGCTGAGTCGCTCTTCATTTCCGTAACACATGTGTGGATGCGAAGTTTTTTAGCAAGCAGCCTAGGCGCTCCTTTCGTGCCGACCCAGCCGATGATACGAGGCCGTCGTTTCGATCGGATGTTGGTGAGCCAGCGCCCAAGCGCCTACTGGAACGGGTTCGTGACTGTATTCGGCTACGTCACTATAGCATTCGTACTGAGGAAGCTTACGTACACTGGATTCGGCGTTTCATCCTGTTTCATCAAAAGCGGCATCCCAGTACAATGGGAGCGCCTGAAATCCGGGCCTTTCTGAGCCACCTTGCAACGGACGTTCACGTTGCGGCTTCCACACAGAATCAGGCACTCAATGCCTTAGTATTTCTCTACCGTTATGTTTTGGAACTGCCAGCCGCAAGCATCGCTGGATTTACTCCGGCAAAAACGCAAAAATCTCTACCTGTTGTTCTCAATCGCCAGGAAGTGGAGATTTTACACAAAACTCTGGAGGATCCTTGGAAATTAATGATTCAACTTTTGTATGGTGGTGGTTTGCGACTTATGGAGTGCCTACGGCTCAGGGTGAAAGATATAGATTTTGCTTATCGGCATATAACCATTCGTGATGGAAAAGGAAATAAGGATAGAATCACTATCCTGCCTGAATCGGTCGTAACGCCACTAAAAGCAAAACTTTCGGAAAACAAAAAATTGTTCGATTCGGATCGGGGTATCGGATTAGAGGGCGTTAAGTTACCCGGAGCCTTGGATCGTAAATATCCTGCCGCTGGCAAACAATGGGAATGGCAGTGGTTGTTTCCTGCTCCAGAACCGTCTTTGGATCCCAGGAGTGGTGTTATTCGGCGACATCATATCCACGAAAGTCTATTGCAACGTGCGATGAAAGCTGCAGTTGTCTGTAGTGGGATTACTAAACCAGCAACCTGCCATACAATGCGACATTCGTTTGCGACGCATTTGTTGGAATCAGGTTACGATATTCGAACGGTACAGGAATTGTTGGGGCATCACGATGTCGCAACGACGATGATTTACACGCATGTACTCAACCGACCAGGACTGGCAGTGCGCAGCCCGGCCGACGCCCTGGTAGGACCCAGGGAAAGTCCGTAATTCACGGCTGGAGTCGTGGCCGACATAGGACTGTCGAGCAGAAACGGTTCCCGACCATGTGCACGGAAAAAAGGTCTAAGGTTAGCAAAGGAAATTCTTGAAAAAGCCCAGATTTTTAGAGAGTTACCTAGGGGCACTGCCGACCCTATACGTGACAAAATGCTCCCTTTTCTGCCTGCGAATTTTTAAAAACCAATTGTCGTATAATACAATGTTAG
>JBAXNG010000040.1:0-38097 GCA_037133875.1 Verrucomicrobiota bacterium
AACCCATCCATCCACAACTAAACACACCCCTCCCCAAACTTTGACGTAGACCCCGTAGACCCCGCAGCTTGCGGTTAAACGTTCCCCCAAACCTACCAACCCAACCATCCACAATTAAACACGCCCCTCCCCAAACTTTGACGTAGACCCTGTTTTTGACCTTTTCCCACTCCCTAACTCTCTGAATGAGACGGTCTTTAGGGGAGTGGGTTGGGGCGGACTCGAACCGCCAACCAACGCCTTAAAAGGGCGCTGCTCTACCATTGAGCTACCAACCCGAACAACTGAAACGGGGCGGAGACTGTAAACAACAGGTGGGAAAATGTGCAAGGGATAAAATATAATAACTGCAAAACTCCCCACTTGGCTTCGATTGGAACCTGATGCGTATCAGTTGGGAACGCCTTATAAAAAGTATGCGAGAGAAATTGATTTTCTCTTAAATTACATCGGTATTTTACCGATCTACCAAGATGGACCTTTTTTTAGCACAGGATGATGCACGCCAAAGGACTGGAGGATTGGTGTCACTCCTTGTGATGGTAATCTCCGGGGTTGTATTGGTCCTTCATTTTATTGGAGTTATACTTTCGGGAGGTGCTCTCTCGTCCTCTGAAGACCATCTCAGAGTTTTACCGTGGACTCTGCCGCTCGCCGTTTTCTTTGTTGCGGGTGGGGTTATCGCTCGGGTGTACGCACTTCGCAATGGTGGGTCCGCTGTCGCGGAAGAGCTGGGCGGTCATCGAATCCATTCGGCCACACGGAACCCCGGCGAGGCGCGCCTTATTACGCTTGTGGAAGAATTGGCGGTTGCGGCCGGGATTCCGGTGCCAGAGGTTTGGGTTCTCCAAGGTGAAGATGCGATTAACGCGTTTGTTGCGGGAAATGATCCTTCCAAAGCCGTGATCGGGGTCACCCGTGGGGCTCTGGAGCGTCTGACCCGCGAGGAGTTGCAGGCTGTGTTGGCGCACGAGTTCAGTCACATTGTTGGCGGTGAGATGCGCTTGAATTTTAGTCTTCTGGCTTGGGTTCAAGGGATCTTGTTCCTGACTTTGGTCGGACGCAGAATGATCCGAAGCGGTTTCGAGGGAAACGATTCACCGAAACGTGCTAAGTCCAAAAAAGCGATCCCAGCTTCCGAAGGAACCAATATGAATGGGGAGAGTATTCCTATTCTCGGGTTGATCCTCGTGGCTATTGGGTCGGTGTCTTCGGTGTTCGGGCGAATCTTTCAGGGCGCGATTTGTCGGGATCGTGAAGTCTTTGCCGATGTTGCGGCAGTGGAGATGACAAACAATTCAGCGGCGTTGGTTCGAGCCATGAAGAAGATGGGCGGCATGGAAAGTGGCTCGTTGCTTATGAGTCCGAACGCCTCGCAAGTCGGCCATTTGTTTTTCGGACAGGCGGCAGTAGGTGTGTTTTCTTGGATGTTTCCGACGCATCCTCCGATCGAAGAGCGAATTCTTCAGTTGGAGCCTGACTGGAGTGGAGATTTTTTGCGGTCCGTAGCCGAGCCTGTTGTCGAGGAAGTAGTACCCGCGCAAAATCAAATCTCGGGCGCCACGATCGGTCGGCCTCGGCCCGTGTCGTATCGTTCCTCGGTGCTCGATCTGTTGGCGAACAGTGCAGGCCCCGGGCACTCCTCGCAAGGGCAGGCTGCGATTCGCGCCCTGCCTGCGGAGTGGCGTAAGTTGACTCGTTCCATCGATGGCGCACGTAAGCTTGCATTCGAGATTTGTAAACCGTCGAGTACGGCAGAGCTGGACCTCGGGAGTGCTTCGCCTTCGCAAATTGTGCTCCTTCTTGATTTGGCGATGCCTTTGTTGCGCCGGATTGATCCCGGAGAATACTGGACGATTATGCGGTTTTGTCGGAGGGAAGTGCATCGGGGGGCGGGCGAAAATGTGGATGTTTTTCGTTTTATGACCGCACATGTTTTGGGGCGGCGTCTGGGAATCGCATTGAGCTTTAGGGATCCGGCGCCTGTGTATTATGAGGAACTACCTTCCGTTTGGGAAGATGTGCGCGTTTTACTTTCGATGATGGTAAATATTGCATCGCCGACGCAAACCTCGCGGTTGATTGCATATTCAAACGCTTGGGCATTTTTGGGAGTTAATGTGGAGCATTTGCCGGATATGATTGCGGAGGTTTCGTTGGCCCAGCTGGTGTCCGCGTTGAACTCTTGTGAGGAGGCTTCGGCAGTGCTTAAGCGACAGATTCTATTGGCTGTTGGGATTGCTGCTGTTTACGAAGGTGAAATTCCTGAAAAAGAATTGGTGCTGGTTCGATTGATAGCGGACGCCATTGGAGCGCCGATCCCCGTACCCCTGAGGGCCGCCTAAACCAGAGTTAAGCGGACAAGGCTAAGCTAAATATTTCCTGAATCTTTTTGCTTAGTGAAAAGGGAGTGAGACTCCGGTGGTTTGGGATTAACGTGAGATCTGATGGATTATCTTGAGAAAGCCCGACGGGTTCTTGAACTCGAAATTTGCGAATTACAGCGTTTGGAAGCGCGTTTGGATCAGTCTTTTGTAGCTTCCGTTGACCTCATTCGAGCCTGTGTGGAACGACAGGGAAAGGTGGTCGTTTGTGGTGTGGGGAAATCGGGGGCCATTGGCGAAAAAATCGCAGCGACGCTTACGAGCACTGGCTGTCCCGCAGTGGTGCTTCACCCAGTGAATGCGTTACATGGGGATTTGGGAGTCATCGCTGAGGGCGACGTGTTGTTGGGACTCTCATACAGCGGTGAGACGGACGAGTTGCTTGGTGTCTTACCGGCCGTCGCGAGGATTGGAGTGAAGGTGATTGCGATGACGGGCAATCCGCGTTCGACGTTGGCGCAGGCGAGTGCCGTAGTGCTTGATACGAATGTAGAACGGGAGGCGTGTCCTCTCGAACTGGCGCCGACTTCCAGCACAACAGTGATGTTGGCTCTGGGGGACGCTCTCGCGATGGTGCTGTTGGAGGTGAGAGGTTTTACTCGGGAAGATTTCGCTCGGTATCATCCTGCGGGACGCTTGGGGCGGACCTTGTTGCTTCGTGTACGTGATATTATGCGGGATACCACTCAGATGGCGCTCGTGAATCCCGCGATGACGGTGCGCGAAGTTTTACACGCGATGACTGTTCACAAAGCCGGAGCGGCTGTGGCTGTATCCGAGGAAGGGACGATGCTCGGAATCTTTACACACGGGGATTTTGCACGGCATTTCCAGAGTAATTCGCATATTGGCGAGGCTCCGGTTGGGCAGTATTTGACGGTTAAACCGGTGTGCGTTCAGGAAGAGTGTTTGGCGGCTGAAGTGCTGTTGGTGCTGGAAAAACACCGGGTGGACGAATTGGTTGTCCTCAATCAGCAGGGCATTCCGGTGGGGGTTGTGGATTCCCAGGATCTTGCCCGTTGGCGCCTAGCGTAGCTTTGGAACTCGTTGGAGCGAGGTGGCAACAGTGACCTGCGGTTTTGAAGAGAAAAACCCCCGCTGCCATGTGGCAGGGGGGGTATTCCGTGTGGGCTCCTGTTGGAGGTTCTAGGAAAACTTAGCGTTTAGTGGTGTCTCCAATGTCGTCTTCAGTACCGGGAGTCCGATCTTTGCCTGCGGAGAAGACATCGTAGCTGTCGCTATTACGTCTGCCGGGTTGGATGTATTGGTATTCCATTCCCCAGGGGTCCGTAGGGACTTCCTTCATGAGCTGACGCCAACTGCGTGGAGATGGGGAGGAGGATGGTTGCTGTACCAGCGCTCGGATACCTTGTTCGGTACTTGGAGGAAAGCCGTTCAAGCTTTCATAAACCATGAGCTGGGTTTTGATGGTCTGGATATCGCTTTTGATTTTGGTTTCTTTTGCGACATCTAAGCTACCGCCCAGATTGTTAATGGCCAACCCGGCCAGTAGCGCGATGATGGCCACAACCATCATGATTTCCAATAGGGTAAAACCTGATTGAAGCGAGAGTCTCTGAGTGTTTTTAGGAGAACATTTCATAAAAATTGTAGGGGAATGTGTGCTGCTGAATAATCGGAAAAGCTGAGAGCAAAGATCTCCTCGTGTGTTAACGCAAATTGCGGATTTGGAGCTGTACGTTACGAACCTCGGCGGCGCCACCGAAACGTGGTTGCTGGAGCGAAAATTCGTTTACCCCTTGCAGGAGCACTGATTTTGGTAACAGCTGCTGAATTCGGATCCAGCCTGTGTACTGAATCGCCGATTCCGGCAGTCCAAGGCCTTTTTTGATTCGCCACGCTGGATCGGCAAGGTCGGGCAAGTGAAGGCAGCCCGGTGGTAGTTCTACTCCGTTGATTCGAGCCAAGGGTGGATCTCCTCCCAGAATATTTCGGACTTCAAAAGTCAATAGGGCTACGGATGGGATTTTGGAGAGTTCAAACTCAAGCGTAGAGGGTGAGGCTTCTTCGATAGTGAACGGTCCGGCGTCCAAGAGCGCAGCAACACGCCCCATCAAAAGGAGATCCTTGTCTTCTTCGGGCTGATTTTTGGGGCTGGCGCTAAACCCGTCCAAAACGCTGGGTGGCGGGAAGTCAATAGGGTGGAGAACCGGGCTGCTTTTCATCGCCGTCGCGAACATCCCTCCCAGGCGAGTGCCGTCCCCCGGTATCGCAATATCGATGTAATCGACGTTGAGGGTCGGGATTTCTACTACTTCCGTGACTGTGGCTTCATGGGAGCCGAACGGTTTGGAATGGAATGACTCCTGTCCGGATTCGCTCCAACCGGAAATGAAGCCTTGAGGTCCCAACGCAGCATTCAGCGTCACTCGCAGCTCGATTGCTTGGATAAGTCCAGAAAGCCTCCGGAGTCGGAGCCGAACGATTTTATGTTTGGGATTTCCGGACTCTTTGATCGGTGGTTGTACGGAAAGGGACTCGATCCAAACTGGAAGTGAATGGATTGGCCGTTCCGCGATCAATGTGGCAACTGGAACATCGAGGGAAAATGTGGTCGGCTGGAGGACGGTTTGTGCGCTGGCTGACCTACTCGTTGCAAATGTCGAACATACAACGAAGGCTGCGACGGAGAGGGAAGATAGCAGCGTAAAATGGGGGCGCATACGGGAGGGGAATCTAAAATTCGGCTGCAACGGGAACAATCCTGAATCTCGCTTAGAAAGGTGAAGCCAGTGGGGTGGATTAAGTGTGGAGTCCCTTGGTCATCGAGAAGACGGCGCTTAAAATGCCGTAAATCACGAACCCTACGACGATTGCGATTCCGACCATGACAAGAGGCGGGATTAACGTGGAAATGATGCTTACCTTTTTGTCCAATTCGCGGCCGTAGACTTGAGAAATATTGCCGAGTGTTTCGGAGAGGCGACCGGACTGTTCGCCCACCGCTAGCATATCCAGAAAGAGTTCCGGGAAGATTTGCTGTTGGCCAAGGGCGTTGGAAAGGGGCATCCCGTCCACGACCGATTGTCTGGCGGCTTTCATTTTGTCGCGGACGAACGAGTTTCCGGCGATGTCTTCGATGAGCTCTAGAGCTTTGAGTAAGATGACTCCATTTGCGGTAAGGGTGCTTAGCGTACTCGCAAACTGTGCGAAGTAACGGTGCTGTATGATGGTTCCATAACCGGGCAGTCTCCATTGGAGTGCGTCCCATTGCCGTCTTCCTGTGGCGTTACTGCTCCAGGCTTTGATTCCAAAAACGAGGGCCCCTATGGCGAGCAGGGCCATCCACCAATAGTGGGCGAGGATGTCGTGTACACCGATCAGCATTTTGGTCGCGGTGGGCAGTTCTTGATTATTGTTATCAAAGAACTTCATGAGCTTTGGGACCATCACCGTCATGAAGAGGGTGACCATCCCAGCACCGACAACCACCAAAAGAGCTGGGTAGACGAGCGCTTGCTGAACCCGGTCCCGAAGCGCTTTGACGTCAGTAAGGTAAGTCACCAAACGCATCAGGATGTCTCCCAAGGTTCCCGAGGCCTCTCCGGCCGCCACCATATTTACATAGAGGGGGGAGAAAATCTTTGGGTAATCCCGAAGCGCTTGGGACAGACTGCGGCCTTCGACCAAGGCCACATGCAATCCTTTGGCGAGACCGTGCAGTTTCGGGTGTTTCATTCGGCGAACGAGGATTCCAAGCGCTTCGTCGAGAGTCATTCCGGCATTCAAAAGGAGGGCAAGTTGCTCCGTAAACAGATGCTGTTGTCCGTACGACATGGACAACACAGTGGCGCTGGTTTGCGGTGCACTGATTTGGACTGCCGGTTTAGCCGAATCACCCGTTACAGGTTGGATCCGGACAGGAAATCCTTTGGTTTTCTCAACCTCGCGGATTGCAGATGCTTTGTCTGGGCAATCGAGAACACCCTCTAAGACGGCTCCTTGAGGGGACCGAGCGACAAAGCGAAATTGCGGCATAATACGTAACGTGAAGGGGACTAAATGGGATTAAATGAAACGAATGTGGGAGCCGAAGGTCTGGTGGCTTTGGTTGCTTGCTGAGACAACGCTATGAGATGCGCTGTTCATCCAAATCGATATAATCAAAAAAAGTGTGGATATCGGTCCGATCGGCAAAGCCGCTTTCAGCGAGCCGTTGTTTGAGGCGGGCAGAGCCATCGTCATTCCAGCCGCGTTTGCGCATAAATTCGTTCCAAACCTCAATTTGTTCGAGGGAAGGGCGCTGTCCTGATCGGAAACACCAGTCCAAGATTTCTTCATCGGACTCGTCCGGGTCTCCTTCGATCACTCGATTGACAAGCACCTCGTAGTTTACGTCTAAAAAGTTTACGCAACGTTCGTCGAAACCGCTTCCCAAATTAGGAATGTAGTCAGCGGGTAGTTTTCCAGCGGAGTGGAGTCGAATTTTATCCAACATTCGGCCGAAATAACAGATGGCACCAACTTTCGCGTAAGGACTCCGTAAATTTTCCAAAGGCATACTCTTGTTTACTTCGCTGTGGCTATACAGGCAAGCAGCTCGATGTGGTGTTATGCGGAGAAGCTTGTATTTATTTTATATTTTTATATCAGGGAAATCTATCTCCCCTAACAAACGATGAAAAACGCGATTCTCGTATCCTCTGATGCTCGTTGGAGGGTTGTGGCCGAGGGGACTTTGCTGGCGAGAGGTTGGAGTGTTGCGTGTTCGGAAACGCTTGGAGTTCAGGAGGCTTTGACTCCGGATCAAGTGCAGGCGATCGTGTTGGATGCGGGTTCTCTAGGAGCGGATGCAGTGGCCGGGTGGCTGAAGTCCCAAACTTTTACGTCCGGAATCCCAGTGATTCTGTCACCAGGCTTTCAGTCGGCTGAAACACTAAGTGATTTTCTCGATGATCCGTTGCCGCCAATATCTGATCTGGATGAAGAGCCGCGTGTGAAGATCCGTTTTTGGGGGGTACGCGGATCGATCCCGACGCCCGGTCCCAACACCTCATTTTATGGGGGAAATACCTCCTGTGTGGAGTTGCAAGCAGATGGGGAAACGATGATTTTGGACGCGGGCAGTGGCTTGCGTGCCTTGGGCGACAATTTGATCAAAGAAGCGGCTGGGGCGCCGTTGAGTATTCATTTGCTAATTACGCATACTCATTGGGATCACATTCAGGGTTTTCCGTTTTTTAGGCCAGCCTATCAGCCTTCCAATCGCCTTCGGGTGATTGGATATTCAGGCGTCCGCCACGATCTGGAGGATGTGCTGAGTGGGCAGATGGATTGCACTTATTTCCCTATATCGATGTCGGACATGATGGCGGAGATCGATGTGTTACAGGTGGGGGAGGTTTTCCATTGTGGACCGGTAAAAGGGCACGCGTTTTATACGAATCATCCAGGGAAATGTGCTGGGTTTCGATTTGATACCAGTGCTGGAGCGGTTGTGTATGTGCCTGACAATGAGATGAATCAATCGGGGCAAGCGACCCATATGCCGCGCGAAACTGCAAAGCATCTCAGAGAACGTTTTGTGGAGACTGTAGCTGGAGCGCGTGTGTTGATTCACGATGCCCAGTATACTCGCGCAGAGTACGTGGATCGGGTCGGGTGGGGACACTCCTGTTTGGAGGATGTGGTCGAGATGGCGGGAGAAGCCGGGGTCGAAAAATTGTATTTCTTTCACCATGATCCGACCCGAACCGATGCTGGTGTAAACCAATTGATTCAAGTGGCGCGGAAAATTGTAGCGGACAAGGGTTGGAGTATGAAGGTGGAAGCGGCTCGTGAGGGACTTGAGATTGTCCTTTAAAATGCAACGTGTGGTAGGTCGAATGAGGAGCGGTTGGGGGGATCGTTCTGTATTGTCGTAAAATGAAGACGCTGGATCGCTACGTTGGGCAGCAGTTGGCATTTGCGACGATGATTGCCGTGGGGGTGTTGAGTGTGGTGTTGGTGCTTGGGAATGTGCTTAAGCAGCTTCTGGAATTGTTGATAAATCAAAGTGCTCCCCCAGAGTTTATCTTCACTTTCATCGCTTTTATTCTGCCGTTTTCGATGACTTTCACGATTCCGTGGGGGTTTTTGACCGCTGTGTTTCTGGTCTTTGGGAGGATGTCCGCGGAACATGAAATCACTGCCTTCCGCTCCAGTGGGATCAGTATTTGGCGGATTTCGGCAATGGTTTTTGTGATCGCCGCTCTGTGCGCTGCGGTTTGTATGTGGATCAACGTCGATGTCGCTCCCCGAGCGCAAACTCGCATGAAAGAAGCCCTGTACGAGTTGGCGACCAGTCGTCCGATGTCGATGTTCGACAATGACAAAGTGATCGACGCCTTTCCCGGCCACAAAATCTACATCGGGGCCAGTGATGGAAGTCAGCTTTCGAATCTTCTAGTATACGAGTTAAATGCCGAAAACGAGCCAATGAAGGTGATCTTCGCCAAACGCGGGGTCTTGCATCCGGATGCTGCGAACCGGCGTTTGTTATTGGACCTGTTTGACGCGCGTTACGAGCAACGTGATGAGGCGAATCCCAGTTCGCTTTCGCGAATCCGTCAGGGCATTACGATCAAAAAGACTACTTTGCCTATCTCCTTGGAGGAGCTCTATGAGCGGAGCAAAAAAGGCCGTCCACTGAGTAGTCTGACGATTGCGGAGCTGAAGTCCCGAATTGAATCGGAGGATGCCGATGCGCGGCGTTCCGAAAAGGACAAGGCTGGTGATGCAAGTGAGGCGCGTACGGAGTGGAGTAAGCGGTTTTCGTTTGCGTTGGCCTCGATGGCGTTTGGACTGATTGCGATTCCCTTGGCGGTCACGGCTCAGCGAAAGGAGACAACGGTTGGCTTTCTATTAAGTCTCTTAGTTGCGTTTACCTATTTCTTCATGATTATCATGGTGCAGTGGGTGAAGCGAAAACCGGAATGGCATCCAGAGTTATTGATGTGGTCGCCAAACATCCTGTTTTTTTCGTTGGGGCTTTATCTGTTTACCCGTCTCGCCCGCCGCTAGGTGAAGACGAGCCGATATTGCGGACACAAAAGTGTTAATTGTTATAGGTCTGCTTTTCGAAGGCCACTGGGGCCTACCGCTTCGGGGTTGCAGGCGTTTTTCCTAGCAGTTTCTGCACTATCTCGGCCGCTTCCTTTGCGTTGTCTGCCGAATAGCCAGTTTTGATCCACTCGATTTTGCCGTCTGGTCCAATGATGACTGTGTGCGGAATCCCCTCTAAGCCGAATTGTTTTCCGACCTCCTGCGACGCATCTAAGACCACATCGAGATTCCAGCCACGTTGTTTGAGGAACTGCTGGACGCCTTCGGGGGCCTCTCCTTCGTTCACCCCGACGAGATGAATCTGATCCTTTGGAAAAAACGAAAGCGTTTCCATCAGCTCGGGCATCGCTTTGACACAGGGGCCACACCAAGTCGCCCAAAAATCGAGAATGATCACTTTGCCCCGGTCGACCTCCAAATCGAAAGGTGATCCATCGAGTCGTGGCAGTTGAAACAATTTGGCGGGTTTCCCCAGTAACTGTGAGTTCTCTCCGCCGCTTTCCGGAATGACGGGTTCGGGGGCAGGGATAAGCTCCCAGTTTTCCAACGATTTCCAGGCACCGGGCGGAGGTTGCACAAAGTTCGCGATTTCGAAAACCTGGGTGACTGGAATGGAGCAGTGTCCATAGACCGGGTGTTGGCCCTTGATGTAGTCCGGGCCAAAGGCTGCGACGTTTAAGCCGAAACGAGCTCCGTTATTGAGGACCACCCAATGTGTGGGGGAGCCGAGAATGCCGCCGAAGTTTTTGTTTAGAACACTTCGTAATCTCAGATGATTTTCGGGGGTGTTTGTGAAGAGGAGTTGTTTGGAACCGGGTTCCCACGCGATTTGAGCATCGTTTGGAAACGTGATTCCAAATTCACTCAGGAAAGCCTTTAAGTCGCTTCCCGGCGGAAAGGGTTGTTCGTTGAGCCAGTAGCTCTGTTGTTGAAGGGGAATGGGCGAAGCTGTGGCGCGTTGTTCGAGTACGATGGAACCGTCCAAATCGATTCTGGATTGCAGTCCGAAGACAGTGGCGATGGCTTCGATCGCTTTGGCAAGAGAGGTGCCTTCGAATATCAAGGACGCGTGGGGTGTGCTGGTCTGCCCGGACACTTTGTAACGAAGGGAGGGATCCGTTTCCTTCAGGTGGTAGATATGCGATTGGAGGTCGCCGCCCCAAGGACCGTCCGCGAGGTTGCGGTCGAGTTTCTTGAGTGTCGTCTGCATCGCGTCACTCGACTGGGAGGTCGCGCTTTGTTTCTTCAACCAAATCGCCGCTTGAATCCGGTCTCGTGGGATCGTCAGGACTTCGTTTCCGGAACGGAACTGAACGTGTTTTTTCGATGCACTTTCTAACTCCCCGCGTAAGACGTCGCCGTTGGGGGCCAGCAAAACGTGTTGTGGCGGATTGTCCCTGCGAAAACGGGGAACAGTCAGCGCTTGTTGTTTTGCTTCAGGCTGGACGGCTGACAGCGCTAGCTTTCCGGGCTGCGATTTTCCGGAAAACTTCGCCAGTGCCATCGGTTGAATCCGGTTTCCCCACAACGAACCGGGCTCGATGAGCAGACCGTTGTAGAGGTTTTTCCCGTCTAATTTGATGCTCTGCTGAGCGACTCCGTTGAGCCAGATCTCGATGACTCGGTCTTTCAGGAGGAACTTGGCTTCCACGGCCTGCTCGCCGGAGATCTTGGCGGAGGTCTGCGAACCGACCCCGCCGGTGACGTTCTCCGTTTTGAGCACGAGTTGGTCATCCGTTCGCAGGATGAGCAATGTGGGGCAGGGCGTAGAGGTGCCGTCCGAAAAAAAACGGAACGCGGTGACTGCAAAACTGGACGGTGGAATTTCGAACCGAAGTACACTGCAGGACATGGCATCGGGGTGATATAGGGCCGTGTCGGGTTCCATGCGGAGATCCGGTCCGTTGCGTACTACGGACGTCTCGTCGCCTTTGAGAATTTGCCATCCTTCGGTGAATCCCTCGATATGGACCTGCGGGCGGGGAGACATTTGGATCCCGTTGATCATTGTCGCGGGGAGTTGGTGCTTTTGAAAAAGATCGGTATGCAGCGTTACCGAGGTGTTCTGGATTTCACCGATACTGCCCGGCAACACATCGCCGTTTGCCGTGTAAACAAGGGCTTCGGGTGTCGGGATCGTCGCCTTTTCTTCGAATGCACGGGTGATTTTGGCTGCGGAACCTCTCGCGGGAGTGGTCGGTTTTACCCCGCCTTCCGGAAGCCAGCGTGGTGATACGCTGCCATCGAACACGAGTTGTCCGTGGAAGACTTTTCCGAGAATATCGAGCCTGTCGGTCTCGTCGCCGAGTGCGGGAGAAGGTTTACCCAGCCCGTTTTTGAGTTGGCGTAGACCAGCTAGATTCGAAGTGAAAAGGGACTGGGCGAAGTTCGTTTGAAGTTCGATTTTGTCGTGGTTGATGGAAGTAATTTTCCCACACAAAAACGTTCCGTCCGAATAACTGAGTGTGATCGCCGCTGGATCCGGCTGAACGGCATCTCGCGAGAAAATGATCGCATCCACGGCGTCCAGGGAGATCTCGGTTTCTGGGTTGGAGTCCGATGCTTCCAGAGTGAGTTGATTGTTTTGGAGAGAGTGGATCTTTGAGTTGAGAAGACGTCCGTCAGCAAGTTCCAGATAAGGTTTATGCAGTGCAATCGGGAGAGGAGCTGCACCGTTCCATTCGCGCAGCCGGAGGAAGTCGAGATTCAGGGAGCGGCCTTTATTTTTGAGAAGGATACCGTGAGGCGTTTTGCTTTGGTCTTTGCCAATAAACAATTCGGCCAGTTTTTGGCCGCTGGGACCGTAGACGGTGCAGGTCTGGGCGGGTTGATCCCAGAAGAGTCGGAGGGTGATGATTCGTTCGGAAACGGGGAGAGTCAGGATGTGTTTAAACGATCCGGCGGTGTGCGCGACCAGTTCGGTGTCCCATGTTTCGATGGAGAAATGGAGGTTTCCTTTGCCTGTGAGCGAGAGTTCAAAGTCGGGACGCTCCACGGTGTGGATTTGGAATTCGAGTTCGAGCCGTGGAGGCAATTCGATGTTCCGGACGATGCTTTGGTTCCAGTAAGGGATTTGTAGTGAACCGCCAGGGCCTGCGATGATGGGTTCGTTTTGGAATGCATTCACCGGGAACCCTTGGTTCTGTCTACGGCCCATTTCGGGCGATTGAGCGGGGACCCATTGAACATCTCCGTGAAGTCCGGTGACTGAAAGTGGATCATTCGAGGAGCCGGACTGGGCGCGGGTTTGGATACGGCGAATCGAGAGCAGCTGTGTTCGTGCGATCTGCGTGTCGCCGTGGCGTGTGCTATGGATGTGGATGAAGTCGCCGGTGATGCTTGTGATTGTGCCGTAAAAATGGCTGCCGTCCCGACACGCGAAACTAAACGGATCAGGCGAGCGCTCTGGGGCGATAGGCTGATCGATACGAGTGAAAGCGTTCCAATTTAGCGCGAGCGGTTCATCGAAAAACGGGCTTTTCCAAGTGAGTTCGGAGGGTGAGGCTCCGGCGATTTCGCCGGAAATAGTCTCGCCACTATTCCATCGTAATTGGGCGCCGGGCGCAGGCAAATCGCCAAACAAGGATTGGAGCCCTTGTATCGAAATGAAAAGGAGAACGAAAGCGGCGCGGGGTTTCATCGCTCGTAGATCGGTAAAAAACGGTAATTCAGGGCAAGCTCCAGAAGCGACATGCCCGTTTGGTAAGCTCCGTTCGCGAAGGAGCCGTCTTCCTTTTGGGTTTCGCGAAGGGAATGCACTTTCTCGGAGTTCCACTTTTGCCAGGCGCTGTAGTCTCCTTGAAACAGAGCTTGAGCCATGTAGTAGCCGAAATACTCGGCATATCCCGTTTCCTTATGGTCGAGGTTGTCGAGCAGTCGTCCGAGACTGGCTTTGTATTGTTCGGTTTCTTTGGATCTCGAAACTGCACCGAGCAGTGTGGCAATCGCGCTCAGGTTCATCGAGCCGCCGAGGCCCCCGAAGTTCCCTGAGTAGGATACGGATCCGTCTTTGCCGGTGCTACGTCGGATGTATTCGAGTCCGGCGTTGATGGTTTCGTCCGGGACTTCAAGCCCGGCATTACGTGCCGCGAGTAATCCCATCAGCATCGCACCCGCTACGGAAGTGTCGGCGTCTGTGGCATCCGGAGAATAACGCCAGGCTCCCCACTTGTTTTTCTTCTGCGAAGTACCGGCGCAGCGAATCCCCAGTTCCAGCGCTTCAGCGATGGAGCGTACGCGAGGCTGGCCTTCCCAAAGCAGGGATTCGTCAACGACTCCGTAGGCTTCGGACAGTGCTAGCAGACTGAATCCGTGGTGGTACATGCTGTCCGGGAAATAGCCTGAACCAGCATCCTGGCGCATTAAGATCCCGCGAATGGCGCGGCGGATCGTGGGGGCGTAACGTCCGTAATTCGGATCTTCACCGTTGGCGAGAAACGCCATCAGGCAGATGCCCGTTACACCCGCGCCCTCGTGGTTACCTTTCCAATGACCGTCGGGAGATTGTGTGGCGGCGAGCCATGCCAATCCTCGACTGTAGATGGTACTGACCTCCGCTGGGATTTGGCCTCCGAACCGAAGTGTGGTGTCTTGAGCAAATGCTGGGAGCATCCCTGAAACGTGCAAATAGAAAGCGAATGTTGCGCTTGCGGCAGTACGAAGAGTTCGGTGCGAGGTTCTCATTTGCTCGATTGGTTAACTCGAATGGTGTGGCGCTGTTGCACGCTCTCCCAATTGCTTCTGTTGATTTCCGGGATTTGTGAGGCGATCCAGCGTGCCCATTGGCGTGAATTCAGAATCTCCTTCATTTTGCCTTCCGGGATGCCCTGAAACGGGAGGTACATCGTGAACCCTCGGAAATACCAGGGGGCATCGTCGTTTCCTGAGAACATATCTGCAATATCTGGACCGAAATCCCAGATGCTACGGGTCAGTGCCGAGTGCAGAAGTTCGTGTTGATCGTTCCGTAGGCCGACAGTGCGGTCGATGTTCAATAAAAGCAGACGCGCAATGGCTCCAGATTGTTTGAGGCGTCTTTCGTCCTTCAAGGACTGCCACTGCTTTAGTTCGGCTTCTGTAAGCTCGTTTTGTAGGGCATTCAGCCAGACGCGCTGCCTTTCTACTGGGGTGTCGGTGCGGAAGAAAACGTTCTCCCCGATTCCTGCCAGTCGCTGCCGAAGCTCACCTAATGAGGTTTGTAGTGCGTTCTGACGCGTGTTTTGTTCGGTGGCAATTTTCCAGGGAATGATTGCGGCTTCGACGGCACCTAGTGCGGCTGTCTTTAGCCGCATCGTGACGTCTGTGGAAAGTTGGGCGGCTCTGGCTGCGTCTTCCACCTGAAGCAACATGAACTCTTTCTTTTCGCGGCGATAGGCCTCCGCCTTTTTGAATAGAAAATCGGAGATGATACTTTCGGGATCTTCGCTTTCTGTGACGGGCGCCGTGTCTTTGTCTGCGGGGACTGCCTCTATTTTGGCTGGTTTCGCGGCTGTTCGTGAAGGGCGTGGGCGGACAGCACCGGCTCGGAGCCATTGCTCGTATTGTACGGGGGACAGAATCCGTTGAAGTTCGTTTTTGTCCGCTCTGGCCGAGAATGCGAGAAAGCGCTTCAGGTCGATTTCACCGTCGACTACGAACGGATTGGAATCCGGCGCGCTCGCTTGTTCTCGGATCAATTTCTCGATGACTACTGCGAGTTGTTCGCGTTGCGCTGAGGAGGGCGCGACCCTTTCGGACATGATCGAGAGCAGAAGTTCGGTGCGAACGAGGGTGCGGCGTTGCAGAAAGGTTCGATCATCGGCCGTGAGCCTTTGGCGTTCTTCCGAGGTGAGAATCGTGGCTAGCGATTCCAGCCAGATGGGCTGGTTTTCAGGCGCCTGTTCCTTTGTGGGGAGTTTGATGCCGGGAGTTGTTTTGATCTTCACCTCGCGTTTTGCGCGAGGGAGCGAGAGCATTTCACGTCTTGCGAGTGTGACGCAGCTTTCTACGGAGCTATCAATCGCTTTTGAAAAGGCTTCCTCCAGGAGCTTGAAACGTTCGTCGCTCAGATTCAGGTCCCGGTCCAGATCGGCCACGATGTGATTTGCAGCGTTAACGATGAAGGGGCGGAGTTGCGTCTCGATGGTCGCCAAATAACGATTCAGCGCTTCCTGAACCTGTGTGTTCTTTCGTTGTAGCCGCTCCAATTGCTCCGGATTGAGCTGTGCTTCCAGTAGTTTCGACCAGCGTGGATCTTCGTGTGGTTCGGTATTGGCCGGGACCTGCGCGGCTTGAGCGGAGGCGGCGTTGATATTCGAGAGACTCTGTAGAAACGCCTGGATACTGAGGTTCGCGTTTGTTGCCAATTGTTGGCGGAGCAGTGCTTCGATGGATGCGGCCCGCGTGTTTATTGCTTCTGCCAGTAGTTGCTCTGCGGCCGAGGTGAACTGAGGCACAAGTGCTTCATCGAAATCAGTAGCGGCTTTTACATAATCGACATCGTCAACGAGCCGTGCCTGCCACTGTGCTTTGAGGCGCTCGAGGTGTTCTTTAATCGAAGGCATCCATTCGGGAGGGACGCCGGGCCATTGTAACTCAGCAATAGGCTTGGGCTTTTCGGAGTTCGGCGTGTCTGCGAAAATGGGTGTGAGCACGAACACACTGGAGAGGTGGACTCCGCTAACCAAGGCGATCGCGAGACGAGAAATGTGGGGTGTTCTCATTTTACGGCGTTTTCGAGTTGGTTAAAATAGGCATCCAGTCCCGCCTTAAATTCGGCTGGATACTCTTTGCCGGCGTGTCCCGTTGCTTGACCGACTGGGCGTGCCGTGACGGCGGAGTTTTTGTTTCCGCCTGGTCCGAGCTCGGAAAGTGCGGAGGATGCAGTGGCTGCCCGACCTCCTTCTCCTGAGGCCGCTCCGGCGCCTCCTCCGGCGGAATTGGGTTTGTTGCGTTTTGTTTGTAGCAACAGCTCGATAGCTTCTGTTTCTGCGGCGATGGCAGGGGCGCCGGTTTCTGGAGTTTTGAGAATGGTCACGGCTTCGGTCATGACGTCGACCACGGAATTCAGGAGTTTCAGTTCTTCGCTAAACTTCGAATCCGCCTCAGGGATCGCTTGAATATCTTTAATAGCGCCTTCGGTGTGTTGATGGATTGCCGATTGCTTTTGGGTTAACGCTTCGGTGTCGCGTTTATATTGGCTGGTCTCCAGGGAAGGTTTGGCGTTTTCGGCTTCGCGCGTCTCGTCCCGAAGTTTCATTTCGT
The DNA here is from genome assembly GCA_037133875.1 of Verrucomicrobiota bacterium. Taxonomy (GTDB): domain Bacteria; phylum Verrucomicrobiota; class Verrucomicrobiia; order Chthoniobacterales; family Chthoniobacteraceae; genus Chth-196. The sequence continues at coordinate 16,692 of JBAXNG010000040.1, forward strand.
CCCGTAAAGCCTGCATGACTTTGAGAACAATTTCCGGAGGAAGTCCCTCGCTGTTGCCGCTCGAACTTGATTTAGAGGCTTTCGATTTATTGGCTGCCACCAGTTCCTCCGCCCAACGGTCCAGTGTATCGGCCCAAAATTCGGAGCCCGAAACTGTTTGGCCGCTGAGGTTGATGAGAAGCTTTTCAGGACTGCGCGAAAGGGCATTCACGATCTCGGCTCGCTTCATCTCCTCCAGGACCTTTTTGAGTTTGGCGTCCTGTTTGCGGGTGGCATAGGCGTCGAGATCGCTCTGGATAAGTCCGACAAACTCGCTTTGGGTCTTTGCGGATTTGGCGATTGGCGCGGCTTCCGGAACTGTGGCGCGAGTGATCCCGAATGAATTCAACGTTTTCTGGGTGACCTCATTTGCAATCCGGATCTGTTGGCGAGAAGCCTCTTTGAGGCGTTTCACGAAGGTACTGGCCTCCAGACTCCCTAAGATCGCATTGAGTTGATCCGCCACCTTTGCGAATTCAGCGAGCAGCTCTTTCTGTTCCTTGATTGCTGAATCCAGCTTTTGCTGTGCGGGTGAGGTTTCCTGCTTGGTGGGAGGCTCTTCTTTTGAGGAAGGTGCAGCCGCTAGCATTGTCGCGGGAAGTCCGTTCGATGAGGGAGTGGGTTCCTTTGGCGGATCTTTTGGGGGAGGTTTGGGCGCGGTGTCCGGCTTCAAAAATCCGGGCTCGTTATTGGATGGCAGCGGAGGTGAAGGAGGTTGAGGCGCGGGTGACGTTGGTGCGGAAGGTGTCGGCGGAGGTGCCGGTTGTGTTGCTGCGTTTTGAGCGATCGGGGTGGGGCTTGGCGGAGCCGAAGGTTGGGAGGAGGTGTTCGGTGTAGGCTGTGCCTGGGAAGGGGCGGGCTGGTTTGGGGTGCTCGCGGAATTTGCGGAGGGCGATTGCGCGGGTGTTCCGGCTGCAGTTGGGGTTGGGGACGGTGATGTCTGCGCAGAATGAGATGAGGGTGTGGAAGATTGTGCGGAGGCGTTGGCCGTTTGTTTGAGCAGGTTCGCGACGTCCGGCATCCGGTTGGCGGAAATATTCGTCAGCGATTTGACCATACCTGCCCAGGACTCGAGGCGTTGAGCATCGAATTCATTGTTGCGTGTTGCCTGCTCGAGAAGGTTGCGACCGTTTTGGCTAAGGTTGCTGAGGCGGGCGGCATTGGCGTTTTCATCGGCAGCCTGCTGAGCAATGCGTTTACGGGTCTCAAATCGATCCAGCTCTTCTGCGCTGAGGTTTTGAAGCTCCAGATTGCTTTGGTGCAATTGCTGTTCGAGGTCGTATCCCTCTTTTGCGGCCTCGATCCATTTTCCGAACTGTTCAATTAACCAGAGCGCGTGGTCCGTTTTACTCAAAATATGCAGGGTAAACGCCGCCGAATACGTGTGCTGTCGGGACGGCAAATAGTCGTCTGACCATGCACGGATTTCGATCGTTTGCGGTGTCACGCCATCGCGGTTGGCGCAAAAAGTCGCGCGGGTCGCCATTTCGCGTGTTTGAAAACTACCGGCGGCCGAGATCTTTTCTCCGTGGGTCGGAGCGGATTTCCCTTTTATTGGCGCGGTGCCGTTCCAAGCCAGCCCGACATTCTTAATTCCGAAATCGTCGCTAGATTGGAGGTCAAATGTGACGACCTCGGAGTCGAGTGCCACCTGCTCGAGGGATTCCCGTTTCGCAGAAATTCGGGGCGGTTCATCCTCCGTGCTGTGTACTTTCAGAATCAGTGGATCCCGTGGACTGAGCCCGTCGATATCGGTCCAAAAAAGTTTGCGAGTGGAATCAGAGTCCACCGGAAGGAAGGTGGTGCGGATTTCGTTGTGCTCGACGGATTGCGGACGTTCATCGAGTTGAGCAGTCGCCAGTGGGTTGCTTGCTTTTGCGACGAAGGAGACTGCTGCACCCCTGAGGATATTGACGCTTCCTCCCCGGATGGTGAGGTGCTGCTCATCCTTGTATCCGAGATATTCGGGCAGACGCAGTTGTACGCCAATTTCGGTGAGTTCAGGTCTGGGTTTGGGAAGTAGCTCGACCGATTTTCGAAGGTCGCCGAGGGAGATTTGGATGCTGCTTTCCAGCTTTTGCGGGGAGAAACGGAAGAGGTATTGGCCCGATTCGAAAGGCGAGGAAACCAAAGGCTGCGGGGGGATTTGTGCGGTCCCGGATTCCGGAGTGCGTTGTGTATCGGCACTAAGCTGGAGGGGTAACTCAAAAGGTTCGGCGAACGGGACAACGAGTCGGTTGGGAAGCGGGACGATTTTTGTGAAGGTGAAGCGTGCAACCTGTGACCAGGGGTTGAGCCAGCGAATACATGTATTCAGGGCGGCCTCGGGTACTAGGAGTGCGGTGGCTGCGGTGAGAGCCAGGAGGATGGCGGATGCGTAGGCCCAGTGTTGGTGAGTGGCCTCGGGCACAGCGTGAGTGAAATCTTTATCTTTAACCGCATCTGCCGCCTGCTCCATCGCAGCCTGAACGAGCCGTTCGCTTCTGCCGGAGGACTGGCTTTCGTGGCGGGCTAATTCCACGATCCCTAAAAGTTGGTCACCCAATCGAGGAAAGGTGCGGCGCAAAAGGCGCGCGGCATCTTCGAGACTCCTTTGGCGCCAAACCCAGCGGTACCATTTCAGTGGTACACCAATGACAAATGCGCTTGTTCCAGCGGCGAGAAGGGTGAGCCGTAGCCACGCTGGAGTGTCTCCGAAACGTTCCAGTATAAAAACGGCTAAGTAAGAGAGTGTCACCCCGGAGATCGCAGCCAGAAAAGCCTCTGCGAGTTTGACGAACCATACGCGGCTCCGAAATGTCGCCAGCTTCGATTCAAGGATCAGAGGTAAGGTGAGTTTCATCAGAGCGCCTCCTAGAATGAACCTGCGGATTTTCTTGCGACCCAGAATGTCCCCAAAAGAAACACGATGAATCCAGCCCAAAGGGGATGTGCCCAAATCTGGATTCTACGCTCTTCCGGCTCCAGTTTCGGCAAAGCGGCGATTGCGGCGAGCAAAGGTTCCGGTTCTCGGCTTTCCAAAAAGCGGCCTTTGGTGAGTTGAGCGATCTCGCGTAGCACGTCGAATTTTGCGGGTTGTCCGATCTTCTCGCGGCTGGTGCCCTGGATGGAAATGGTCGTGTCCAGGGTCGAAGCGGCTTCGGGACAGGTCAGGTGAACCCGGTGTTCGCCTGGTTCGTTTGGTGTGAATGTCCCGGAGAAAAGGCCCCACGAATCTTCCCCTGCGGAGGTGAGGCGGACGTTATTCGTTTTACCGGAGGGCGCTGAGATTTGGGCAACCACGGTGCCTGCGCGCAGAGGATCACCGTTGGCGCCGGTCACGTTGGCGTTGAGCGAAAGAACAGCACCGAGGGTGGGGCGATCCGGGGAGTAAAAGAGCCGCATTTTGTCTCCCTGCGACATGTTTCGCTGATAGGCCATCCAGCGAACCACCTGTCCCCAAAAGCGGTAATGATAGCGATCCTCGACGCCCTTTCGCCAACGCCAGGCGCCATCGGTTCCCATGAAGAGAATTTTACCCGCGCCATAAGTCTTGGTGACAATGAGCGGGATCCGTCCCGACCGGTTGGCTTCTGTGTCGTGTGTGGCCAAAATCTGGCTGCCGGCTTTGGCTCGGGCGATTGGAGCGTACCACTGGAAGCCGGGGAGATTTTGCCAGATCTGAGTATTCGCGTCTTCGGTGTCTTCCAGTTTGGTGAGGAGGCTGCGGGTGCCGGCTTCGGTGAGGCTGAACCGGCCAGGGGTCGAGGTGCCCCAGCCGCGCGGTTGATTTTCGTCCAGAACCACCGGGAACAATTCACCAAGAGGAGTGCTTTGCAGCGTGTTTTCGAATCCGTGGATGCCGGGAAGGAACACCAGTCCGGCAGCTTGGTCCCGTACGAGTTTGTGCAGGGAAGTGCACTGTTCCAGGGTGAGTTGATCTTTGCCAACGCCAATATCGCCGAGGAAGACGACGTCGTATTTGGCGAGTTCATCGTCTTTTGGGAAAGCCCCCAGATAATTACGTCCTGCACCCGGTTTTCCCAAATCGGGGTGAAGCAGCAGACATTGCACTTGGACTCCCGGATCGCGTTCCAGAGCATTTCGGAGGTAACGGAATTCCCAGCGTGGAACAGTTTCAATAACTAGGACACGCAGTTGCTCTTTCCTGATTGTGAGAGCCGCTTCCAGAGAGTTGTTTTCGAGATAACGTTCCTCGCCCGTTTTGGGGATTTTGAGGACGAGTTTGAGGTCGCCTGGTTTTTCGGGTTTCCAGGTAAGGACGTCCTGTATGCGTCCCATGGCTGGGATGGTGACGGATTTGGAAACGATGTCGCCGGTGCTGGAGGTCATTTCCACGGTTGTGGTTTCGTCGCGCGGAAGAGAGCTTTCGATGGTGAATGGGATTCGGAGGGGTTTGCCGGCGATGGCGAAGGTGGGGACTTCGAAGCTGGAAAGTTGGACATCGGGCAGACGTGTTTCGGCGCCAATGGGCACGGTGAACACGGGGATGCCGCGCATTCTGAATTGTGTGGCGGCTTGGGTGGGGGAGTCGCCGGTGTTCCAGTCACCGTCGCTGAGGAGCACAACGGCCTTCAGGTGTGGCTGCTTTTCCAGCGTCTGGAGGAGGGCGGAGTTGAGATCAGAGCCTTCTTCTGGGGGTGTTTGGTTTGAGGAAAATGTCTGGAAGACGAGATCCATCGATTGGGTTGCAGGTTTCCAAACGGCGGGGTCTGTGAGTGCTTTAGCCGCTTCGTTGCGCGAGGTCGCCTCTGCTGAGAGAACGTTTGGAGGAAGGATATCGCGGGTTTCCATGGACCGGGAAACATCGGATAAAATCGCCAATGTGGGGTTGTTTTTCGGGGGGAAGATCTGGCGCCACTCCGGTTGATTCAGGGTCAGGGCTATGGCTGCGGCGATGAGGACACGAAGTGTTTCGAGAAACACGACAATCCGCCGGAACCCGCTGCGTCGGGCGGCGATGAATGCCAGTCCTGCTATCAACGCGACAAAACCCAGCGCCAGGAATAATGACGTCGGGGTTTGGGTGAAGATGAGCGACTGGCTGGAGGGGGGCATCGGCAACGGTGAACTTGGGGTTAACCTTTAGCACTACTTGGTGCAGGGGGCAGACAAAGCAGCGTTTCACCGAGAAGCGCCAGTGCCATCACGAAAAGAAAAGTACGCCAGACTTCGTTTGTCAGGCTGTGATCTCCTTCGAGCGTGTCAGTGAGAATTCTGAAATCGAGCCCCGCAAAAAGCTCATTCACAGTCTCCGTGGAAAGAGTCTCGAGATCATCTTCCGACGCAGGACGGTTTAATGCGATGAGGGCGCTGTCGTTTGCGATAATTCCGGCGCGTAGGTTGAGATTAGTGGAGTTTCTTCCGCCTGCCTTTGTTTCGTCCACGACGTGCCAGGCTTCCGCATTTCCCGGAAGCGGCGCGGGTGAGGCTACACGTTGCTGGGCTTTTCCCAGCGTTTGAGCGCCTTCGTTTAAAGCGCGGTGCAACAACGCGAATAACACGACTCCTTCCCGAGCCAGGTTTGAGGCACCCGGCGCTGGGTGAGTTCCCAAAAAATAGACGTTGGGTTGGACTGCGGAGCGCATCAGCAAAGCGCCGTCGGCTGTCCTTGCGAGCGGGACTCCCGAACCTGTGATCTGGCAAAAACGCGATACTTCCAGCCCGCCTACGGGCAGTGCTATTCCATCCTGCGTGTTGGCCAGTAAGCCGGAATCGTTCCTCCACCATTCGGGTGATTTTGCCGGATCGGCGGTTTCCCATTTACCCCAGGCGAGTCCGCAGAGTTCCGATTCGGAAGGGGAGTTTGGGGGAAGAAAGAGAGCGGTTCGTCCGAGCGCGATGTGTTCTGTGAGTTGTTGGAACACTGGAGAGTCGGGTTTGGGAATCGGGGCCTGCCATACGATGAGGCCTGTTTGTTCCCATGGGATTTCAGCGGTACGCTCGAGTGGGAGCTTAAGCGTTTCATATTTCCGTGAAGGATCAGCGGGGGCCCCCAATCCGGCGGTGATGGAACGAAGATCGGTACTATCCTCGGAAACAACGACCGAGCGCAGCACTGGGGGCTCATCAAATACGAAGTGAAAAGTATTGTTTGCAGGATAGGCGTCTGCGGGCAGTTCGACGTAGCCCCAGCCCCGGGTGAGCGATTTGTCGATAGGAAGCGAGTAGGCTTGTAGCGAGAGTTGGGAATCCTGAATGGTCACTTTGCTTGTGGTTGCGATGCCATTGATGACAAAACGAAGTGGGATTTCCTGTGGCAGCAGATTCTCGGCGGTCCGACTGATTTTGAGATCGAGAAGTAACTCGGCTTTATCGCCAGTTTGCCTGCGGGTGACGTGATCGATCCGGATCGCGAAATCGTCCGGCGTTTTTTGCGGGTAATTGAGCAGATGAAAACGGACTCCCTTCGTGTTGCTGAAGGCCGTGCGCAGCGTATCCCAGCGGCCACCGGAACGGTTCCAGTCACCCTTTTGGAGATCGCTAATGAGCCAGATATCGGTGCGGCCCGTTTTGTTTGTGACGATGTAATCGAGAGCGTTCTGGAGCAGACCCGGGATATCGGCAGTCGTGTCGCTGGGTTCCGTCTGGGGAAGGTCCAAGAGAAGCGCTTCGGGTTTTTCGATGAGTAACGGCTTCGATGCGGCGCTATCGAGCAGGACGATGTGTGATCTGTTTCCAATAGCGTCCTGGATGGCTTTGGAGACATTTTGAAGGCCGGTTTGGCGTTTACTTCGGGAGCTGGACGCCGGGTGTTGTTCCATACTCGCAGAACGATCCAGCAGTACCAAAACCGTATCGGGTGCTCCGCCAGTGAGCCCCAGCCAGCCGCCCGAAAGCGGGCGGGTGATCGCCAGCAAAATGGCTGCTACGGCCGCGACTCTGAGGGCGAGAATGAGAATTTGTTTGAGACGGGAGAACCCTTTTTGCATCTGCTGCGCCGCGAGCAAAAACATCATCGCGGCCCATTGCACCTGTTTGCGGCGGTACAAATGCACAAGGTGAATGACCACCGGAAGGGCGGCTAGCGGTAGTGCAAAAAGAAGCAGTGGCTCCAGGAACGTCATCGGGAACTCCTTTTCGGTGTGCGTCCCAATAGAAACTTCACGAGCGCGTCATCGTACCGGTCCTGCATTTTGATCCGGTGATAATCCACGCCTGTGGTGCGTACGACTTCATCCAGTTCTTTAAGATAAGCCGTAACGGCGCTCTTGTAATTGCGGACCATCAGCGACGGGTCCGCCATGATGGGTTCACCGCCTTCCATGTCTACAAATCGAACGGGGCCATCGAAGTTAAAATCGAGCTCCTGTTGGTCTAAAATATGGAAAGCCGCGACATCGTGTTTGCGGAATCGCAGATGTTGGATTGCGGATTTGAGCTCTGATGGAGCAACAAAAAAGTCTGATAGAATGATGACGAGCGCTCGTTGCCGGAGTCGTTCGGCTGCTCCGTGTAAGGCTTCCAGAAGGGTGGTACCGCCGATGGGTTTCAGGCCGGCCATTTGATCGAGAACCAAGCCAAGATGTGCTGCGCCGCGTCGGGCCGGAAGCTCGATCCCTTTCTGCGCCATACTCCAGAGACCGACTCCGTCCCCTTGTTTGGCGGCGAGGTAACCCAGAGTGCCTGCGAGTTTGCGGGCGTAGTCCAGACGTGTGGCGCCGGGCGTGCCGAATCCCATCGAGCCGCTGGTGTCCAGAAGCAGGCAGAGGCGCAGGTTCGTGTCGGCCTCGAATTCTTTAATATAAAAGCGATCGCTTCGTCCCCAAGTCCGCCAATCGAGGCGGCGTGTGTCATCACCGGGGACGTATTTGCGGTACTGGGCGAACTCGAGAGAGGAGCCTCGCACAGGGCTCCGGTGTTTTCCCGAAACGTTGCCGAGCATTGCCTGTCGCGCAAATAGAGGCAACGCCAGGAGACGTGCAAGGACCGCCGGATCCAGAAATGAACGCTGATCGCTCATGCCGGGGATTACGCTTCCTTGCTGAGTTCTTCTACGAGGCGTTTGGCGATTTCGCGGCTGGAGATCCCTTCACTTTCAGCCGTGAACGTGGTCATGACGCGGTGCCTTAAAACAGGGTCGGCGACTTCCATGATGTCTTCGAGGCGGACCACATAACTGCCGTGTAAAGCCGCACGCGCTTTGGCTCCGAGAATCAGGTATTGGACCGCCCGAGGGCCCGCGCCCCAACTGACCAGCGGTTTGAGCCATTGAGGAGCCTCGTCGCCTGCGGGGCGGGTACGGCGCACCAAATCCACCGCGAATTCGTAAAGATGATCCGGAACAGGCACCCTGCGGACGAGATCCTGAAAGGCGAGTACCTTTGGCCCATCCAAAACATGGTTGAGCTGCGGCAACGTCTGTCCGGTGGTGTTTCGGGCAATGTCGATCTCCTCGGCACGCGAGGGGTAATCCACACCGATCATAAACATAAAACGATCGAGCTGCGCTTCCGGCAACGGATAGGTGCCCTCCTGTTCAACGGGGTTTTGGGTTGCGAGAACAAAAAAGGGCGAGTCCAGCGGGTAGGGACGTCCCGCGACGGTGACGCGGTGTTCCTGCATCGCTTCCAACATTGCGGCTTGGGTCTTTGACGGGGCGCGGTTGATTTCGTCGGCCAGAACGATGTTCGCAAAAACAGGGCCTTTGGAGAATTCAAAGGCGCGTCGGCCTCCGGGCAGTTCCTGCAAAATATCCGTGCCGGTGATGTCCATGGGCATGAGGTCCGGAGTGAACTGGATCCGGCTGAAACTTAAGGACATGGTTTCAGCGAGCCGGCTGATGAGCAGAGTCTTTGCAAGTCCGGGAACACCCATGAGGAGGGCGTGTCCTTTTGCGAAGAGACAGATGGCGAGTTGTTCGATGACTTTCTCCTGACCGATGATGATTTTGCCGAGTTCGGTTAACAGCGAGCCGTAGACGCGGCGGAGTTCGTCGATGGCATCGACGTCATCTTTAGGGAGAGGGGAAGAGAGGGGATTGGACATGGGGGAAATGAAGGCGGGTGCCATTAACCCAGAAGTTGAGGTAAAGGCAAAGCCGGCAATGAGGTTCCGATGGCTCTGGTTGAGGTGGGGCCTGAGTGCTGGGATGAGTCAAACCGGATGGTGCGTTTCTGTTTGGGGGCTTGATCGGTATTAGAGAGAAAATTGTCGTCCCCTCCATTTTAACCCGTTGGAAACGTTGTGCCACAGAGTTATAGAGAGATGATGTCCCCCCGTCATTTTACTCTGTTGAGCCTGGTTTCTTTCTCGGTCCTGACTTCGTTTGCGCAACCTCTTTGGGCCGCAAATGAATGGCCGGAATTCCGCGGACCTACCGGGGATGGGCACGGGGTCGCTCGCAACATTCCTCCACAATTTGGCGAAGGAGACAAAGTGCGCTGGAAAACTCCCATTCACGGGAAGGGATGGTCGTCCCCAGTGATTTCAGGAGATAAAATCTGGCTCACGACCGCCACTGAGGATGGAACCGAACTCTCGGTGGTTTGTCTCGATAGGGAAACTGGCAAAATTCTACAGGATGAGGTGCTTTTCAAAGTGGCCAACCCTCAGTTCTGTCACAAGTTCAACAGTTACGCGTCCCCGACTCCCGCGATTTCGGAAGGCAAGGTTTACGTAACGTTTGGTTCACCGGGCACGGCTTGTTTAGACGAGAAAACAGGTAAGAAGCTTTGGGAGCGTACGGACTTTGTGTGTAACCACTATCGGGGTTCGGGGTCGTCGCCGGTGGTGTGGAAGGATCTGGTCTTGCTCAATTTTGACGGCAGTGACGAACAATACGTTGTTGCGATGGATAAACATACGGGCAAGACGGTTTGGAAAACCAATCGTTCCGTGGACTTCCAGGACCTCGACGCGCAGGGGAAACCGACTGGGGAAGGCGATTTTCGGAAGGCGTATGCCACTGTGGTTGTGGTGGAGTGGCAGGGGAAACCGGTGATGATTAGTAGCGGAGCAAAGGCGCACTACGCCTACGATCCGGTGACGGGAAAAGAGCTTTGGCGTTTTGAAGAGCGAGCGCAACAGAGCGCATCGACCCGCCCGCTAGTGGCTGACGGGGTGGTGTATATCCAGACTGGGTTTGGGAAATCGCAGCTTCTGGCGTTGCGTCTCGGTGGAAGCGGATTACTGGACGAATCCCAACTTGCCTGGCGGATGAAAAAAGGGGTGCCGAACAAACCTGGGCTGCTCCTCATCAATGGCCTTCTGTTTATGGTGGATGACGCCGGAATCGCCAACTGTGTGGATCCTAAAACGGGTGAGGTGATTTGGACGCAGCGGATTGGCGGGAATTTTTCGGCTTCCCCAGTTTACGTGGATGGACGGATTTATCTCTTAAATGAAGAGGGAAAGATGACGGCGATTGCTCCGGAGCGGGAGTTTAAGGTGCTCGGGGAAGGAAAGTTCGAGGATGGATTCATGGCTTCTCCGGCAGTGGCTGGGGATGCGTTATTTGTGCGGACAAAAACCGCGCTCTATCGGGTGGATTCGGGTGCGACTGTTGGCAAATAGCTTCACTGAAATGGAATTTACGGTGCATCCCAGATTGGCGGCGGGTGGTTTTGAAATCGCTCGGATAGGTGCTTGTCGGGTTTTGTTAAAAAACAACGCGTGGTTTCCGTGGATGATTGTCGTTCCAGAGGTTCTGGGGGGAGATGCGGTGGAGGATCTGCATCAACTGCCGGAGGCCCGTTATTTGGAGGTGATGGGAGTGATTCGAAAAGTGTCTGAGTTTGTGTCGATGCACTTTAAGCCCGAGAAGTTAAATGTGGCCTGTATTGGGAATCAGGTCCGGCAAATGCATGTGCAAATTGTAGGGCGCAGCACGGGGGACGCGGCCTGGCCTGGAGTGGTTTGGTCCTTTGATGGCAAGCAGACATATACGGCGGAGCAGGTGTCCCAGATTCAGGCTGCTGCAGGGCGATTTTTTGTCTAATATAAGTCTGATGGTTTGTTTAAGAGTGGAGGTGGGTGGGTGTTTCAGTTTGTTAGTGTATGTGGGTAACCTGTTCGTTAGGAGATTTATTGTGTGCCTAGACACGAGGCGTATTTATGGTATTTTCCTGCCAGATGCAGGTCCCAGAACATCATCCTAGAGAAGAGGAACGTATAGCTTTGCTCCGGCTTTGTGGAGTTTTGGATACTGCTCCGGATTCGGATTTTGATGGGTTAACTCAGCTTGCCTCTGCAATTGCGGGTACTCCGATTGCGCTTGTTTCGCTCATCGACGAAACGCGTCAGTGGTTTAAGGCACACCACGGGTTAGACGCGACTGAAACCCCTCGGGAATACGCTTTTTGTGCGCATGCCATTTTGGATCCTGAACACCCGTTTGTGATTCCGGATGCCCGGGAGGATGAGCGTTTTTTTGACAACCCGCTGGTGACAAGTGGTCCTCATGTGACGTTTTATGCGGGCGTCCCGCTGTTGGTGGGGCCCGAAAAGTTGCCGCTGGGTACTCTTTGTGTGATCGACCAAAAGCCGCATCAGATCGCGCCTGAGAAACTGGAACAGTTACGCTTGTTGGCGAGACAAGTTGAACTTCTGCTGGAGTTTCGCATGCACCAACGGGAGTTGGAAGATCATCTGTTGGCTAAACATGAGAGTCAGCGCCAGATTAGTGCGATCTTTTCTTCGATGAGCGAGGGATTGGTTGTGCAGCGACGGGACGGCGCGATTGAGTCCTGTAATCCTGCTGCGGAACGGATTTTGGGGCTGACGCATGATCAGCTCTGTGGGCGTACATCTTTGGATCCACGGTGGCGTGCGATTCGAGAGGATGGTTCGCCTTTTCCAGGAGCGGAGCATCCTGCGATGGTGACGCTGCGTACCGGTGAGCCGGTAAGGGATGTCGTAATGGGCGTGGGGCTGGATGGTGAAAAGCGGCGTTGGATTTTGATCAATTCGATTCCGAGTGCACGTGGTTCAGGTGGATTACCGGAGCGTTGTGTGACCACGTTTGCAGACATTACACGACTTCGTGAGGAAGAAGAGGAGCGTCGGCGCGTGGAGGGGCAAGTGGACAAGTTTTTCTCGATCAGTCTGGATCTGTTGTGCATTGCCGGAATGGATGGGATGTTTAAGCGACTCAATCCGGCCTGGAATGCTCTACTGGGATGGACCGAGGCGGAGCTGCTCGGTCGACCGTTTATTTGGTTTGTGCATCCGGATGACGTGGAAGCGACAAATGCGGAAGCGGCGCGTTTAAGCAGTGGTGGATCGACGGTTCAGTTCGAGAATCGCTATCGTTGTGTGGATGGCACTTATCGTGTGATGCATTGGTCCGTGGTTGGAGTTCCGGAGGATGAGGTATTTATTGCGGTAGCTCGCGACGTGACGGAAGAACGCAAAGCGGGGGAGGAACTTAAACAGACGGCAGCTGCGGCTGAAGCGGAGAGTAAGGCGAAGTCGGCATTTTTGGCGACGATGAGCCATGAGATCCGGACGCCACTCAATGGGGTTCTCGGTCTGGCGGAACTGCTGGCCCTGAGTCCGTTGGAAGAGTCACAAGCAGAGATGGTGGAGACCATTCGCAACAGTGGACGGCTGCTTTTGCGGGTGATTAATGACATCTTGGATTGGTCCAAGATTCAGGCGGGCCGGATGGATGTTTTTATCGAGAACGTGTCCGTGTCCGAGGTGGTTCGCGAAGTTTTGGATTCGCTTCGCCCGACAGCCTCCAGAAAAAGACTGCAAATTGTCATCGATGACGATGGCGGCGGTGTGCTCGTAAAGGCGGACTCGCAACGGTTACGGCAAATCCTGACCAACCTTGTCGGGAACGCGATCAAGTTTACGGAACAAGGCTCGATAACGGTCCGGATTTTGAAACAGGGATCGGAGCAGGTTCAGATTGAGGTGTTGGACAGTGGTATCGGGATATCGGAGTCTGATTTGCCGAAATTGTTTACTTGGTTTACGCAGGTGAGTTCCGGGGATGCCCGACAATTTGGAGGCACGGGTCTGGGGTTGGCGATTAGTTTGGAGCTGGCCCATGCGATGAATGGAAATCTTCACGTCAACAGTGAGTTGGGCAAAGGCAGTACATTCACCCTGCGTTTGCCTCGGGCGCTCCAAGAACGTCAACTTCCTGCGAGGAAACCTACTGAAGGGGCGTCTTTGGAATTACCTTTGGACGCGAATCGTTTACGTGTTTTGTTGGCGGAAGATAATATGGTGAATCAAATGGTCGCACTCGGAATGCTTCGAAGCCTGGGGCACACGGTTCAGGTGGTGCTAAACGGTCAGGAGGCGCTAGACGCGGCTCTCGCGCAAATCGATGTCGTTTTAATGGACGTGCAAATGCCGGTGATGGACGGGTTGGAAGCGACACGCCAAATTCGCGCGTTAGAACAGAAAACTTCGGGACGTCGTATTCCGATTATTGCACTTACGGCCTCTGCGATGCACGAGCAGCGGCAGGCCTGTTTTGATGCTGATATGGATGGCGTGCTTACGAAGCCCGTGACACGTGCGAGTCTTCAAAACGCGCTTTCTGAGGCGGTTCGGGTGTAGGGGAGGACGGAGAGGTTTTGGTTTAGGGAACAGTGAGTGGCGGGGTGTTTTAACGATATTTTAACACCTTTGGGGCCCCCTTTAACTCACGCGGTTTGTTGAGGCGATTTAGTATTCCCCGGTATGCAACGGGTGATTTTGCCTAGTGGGTTTCGAGGTGAATTGTCGCCTGGGCTCTTCGTTATCGCGAATGAGTCTGCTTAGCGGATTTTGTCAGTCCGCATTGTTTCCCCAGAGCTAAGAAATCCGTTGGAAATAACATAAAAATGAAAAGTACACCGAAGGGAAATTGGCTTAAAAACCTATTTATAGGTAAGTCTTTGGATATTGAGGATAAGGGAATCTTTCATAAGATGTCCTTGGTCGCGATATTGGCTTGGGTTGGACTTGGAGCAGATGGATTGTCGTCCTCTTGTTATGGTCCGGAGGAAACCATGAGGGCTCTTATAGAACACCCCGCATTAGCCATATTTGTGGCTCTTGCCTGTGTTTTTACAATCGCAGTGATTTGTGTGAGTTACTCGCAGATTATCGAATTGTTTCCTAGCGGAGGCGGCGGATATTTTGTGGCAAGTAAACTTCTTTCGCCGACGGCGGGACTCGTGAGTGGTTGTGCATTACTTGTAGATTACGTGCTGACGATCGCGCTTTCCATCGCCGCCGGTGCAGATGCGTTATTTTCTGTGCTTCCTGAGGCGTGGTTACCTTGGAAATTATCAGTGGCTTTGGTGGCGACACTGGTATTAACCATTCTTAATTTGCGTGGTGTGAAAGAGTCGGTGATGATTTGGGCGCCGATTTTCTTTGTTTTTCTCATTACCCATTGCTTCGCGATCATTTATGGATTCGCGACGCATCTCGGGAATATTCCCGACATTGTGACTGCAACCATGCAGGATGTGCACACGGCTCACACTGAACTTGGATGGTGGAAGGTTATTGCGCTATTGTTGACGGCTTATAGTTTAGGAGCTGGTAGTTATACTGGAATCGAAGCGGTAAGTAACGGGTTGCCGATCTTGCGGGAGCCTCGTGTGGCTACAGCGAAGCGAACCATGTTGTATATGGGTCTTTCTTTGGGGTTTATGGTGGCAGGTCTGCTTGTGATGTATCAGTTGTATAAGTCTATTCCCAAAGATGGAGTGACTCTGAATGCAGTGTTGTTTGGTCAAATGACATCTGGTTGGCCGCTTTGGCTTTCTCAATCTTTTATTTGGGTGTCTATGTTCTCGGCTGCTGCCTTGTTGTTTATTGCAGCTCAAACAGGCTTTTTGGACGGTCCGCGTGTATTGTGTAATATGGCGTTGGATCGTTGGTTTCCGTCGCGTTTTGCAACGCTCAGTGATAGGTTGGTTGCGCAGAATGGAATAATGCTAATGGGGGCAGCTGCATTTATTTTGATCTTAGTTTCCAAAGGATCTGTTGGATGGTTGGTGGTTCTTTATTCTATTAACGTATTTGTAACATTTTCATTGTCGCAGTTGGGGATGGTGATTCACTGGAAGAATCACAGGAATTCGGAGCCGAAATGGAAGAGTAAATTGTTGGTTAATGCGGTTGGTTTTATGCTTACGGCAGTAATTTTAGTGGCGTTAAGTGTAATTAAATTTCATGAAGGGGGCTGGATCACCATACTGGTCACTGGATCGTTGATTGCAGCCGCCGCAGCTATTAAGCGGCACTATAAACATTCGCATGAGCAGCTCTCGCGTTTGGATAGTCTTGTTCATGCATTTACCGACAAGGGTATAAATGAAGGGGTAAGTCCAAAGTGTGATCCTGTGGCTAAAACTGCGGTGATATTTGTAAATGGTTTTAATGGATTGGGGGTTCATAGCACACTGGCCGTACAACGAATGTTTCCGCATGTATTTAAAAACTTCATATTTGCGGAAATTGGTGTGGTGGATGCAGGTAACTTTAAAGGTGCGGAAGAATTAGGCGAACTTCAGTCCTCAGTGGCTAGGGAGACACAGCGTTATGCTGACTATATGAACGCGCATGGTTATTACGCGGAGGCCATTTATGCGATCGGTACCGAAATCGTTGGTACTGCTGCGGAACTGGCAGCGGAAATTTCCGCGAGATATCCAAATGTGATATTTTTCGGAGGGCAGATTGTATTTAAAAAGGAAACATATTTTACCCGAGTGCTGCATAACTTTGCAGTGTTCGGACTACAGCGTGAGTTTTTTAAACAAGGGATGCCATTTTTTGTCCTACCGATCCGCGTATAAACTGATGGCATGGCAATGTTATGGAGTATTTGCAGGTGAAGAGATTCGGGCTTTTGCTTAGCGATTACTTGAGGCATTGATTTCGATCTCAATGGAAGCGGGAAAACCTTATCCGAGTTTGCAGGGATCCCCGTTGGTTGAAAAACACCCCAAACCGCGTGGCCGGTTGAGGGTGTTTTTCGGTATGTATTCGGGCGTGGGTAAAACCTACGCAATGTTACAAGCGGTCCGTCAAATCGCAGCCACGGGGGTCGAGGTGGTTGTGGGCTCCCTGGATACTCGCGGTCGGCGGGATATCGAGGGACTTTTGGCGGGGTTGGCGGTGGTGCCGAGTCGCCTGATCGTCCACCAAAAGCAAGCGATGCCGGAAATGGACCTCGATGCCCTTCTGTTGTGGCATCCGTCGCTTGTGATTGTGGATGATCTGGCGCATTCCAATACGCAGGGTTCACGGCATCCGAAACGTTATCAGGATGTTTGGGAGCTCCTTGAGGCCGGTATTGATGTTTTTACGACACTCAATGTGCTCAATCTCGAAAGCCGTGCGGATCTGGTTTCCGAGATGATGGGCGTCTCCATTTCGGAGCGGGTGCCCGATTCCATTCTGGATGCAGCAGACGAGATAACACTTATAGACCTCACTCCGGCGGGACTTCTTTTGCGTCTGTTTAATGAACCGAGTGAGGTGGGGAAGACACGTGAGGGGGAGGTGAGTGAAGCGAATTTGTCTGCTTTGCGGGAGATGGCGCTGCGTGTGGTCGCTGAACACGTGGATCGAAATCTTCGGGAAAGCTCCAACAGCGGACGAGGTCTGGGTGCGCAACGGAGTGCGGAGCGGCTTTTGGTAGCCGTGGGAGAGGGGCCATTTTCAGAGAAACTTCTACGATATACCCGAAGGTTGGCAGCAACCATGAAGGCCTCCTGGGTGGCGGTAAACATAGAGACTCCAGGGCATTCAACGCGTTGTGAAATGACTCAACTCACACGAAACCTATCCCTTGCTCGCAAGCTTGGAGCGGACGTGATTTCGACGAGCGGGGTGGATGTGTCTACAGCCCTACTACGGGTCGCGCGTGAGGAACATGTCACCCAGATCGTTTTGGGAAAACCTCTGCAGAACTGGTGGAGTCGTTGGTTTGGTAAGCCATCGCCTGTGGATAAACTCATTCGTGAATCGGGCCCGATCGGAATCCACTTAATCCACCCGCAGGCCATGCCTCGTGTCAGAACCAAGCTGGCGGTGTCTGCCGGATCTGCGAACTGGGACTGGAAGGATCCGCTGCGGGCAACCGGCATTGTTGTGGGGGTGACGTTGTTTGGTCTACTGATTCACGATTTCGCGGGATACTGGTCGGTGGCGCTTGTGTATTTGCTGGCAATTGTGGTGGCCTCAACGCGTCTGGAACGTCGTTCCGCCCTTCTGTTGGCGTTGGTTTCGGCGGTTTTATGGGATGTGTTGTTTATTCCTCCGAGGTTCGCGTTCTCGATCGCGCAGTTTTCGGATGTGGTGATGTTTGTGGTGTTTTTGGTGGTCACACAGATTGTGGTTCAGATCACTGGTCGTCTGAGGGAGCGAGAACATGCGGAGCGTTTGGGGGAAGAACGCGCTAGTGCACTTTATCGAGTGACCCGGGAACTGGCTGGCGCTTCCGATCGGGCAGCGGCCATCGAACGTGTGATGCTTGAGGTGGAGCGGCGTTTTAATGCGCAGGCGACGGTTTTACTGAATGTGAAAGGTGAGCTCTGTACGGCGGGTGCTGCGAACTTCTGTCTGACACCCAAAGAGGAAGAGGTTGCGGCCTGGGCGTTTCAGCATCGGCAACCCGCTGGTCGTTTTACGGATACCTTGGAGGATGCTGAAGCGTTTCACCTTCCGCTGTTGAGTGGGCAGCAGACCGAAGGTGTGCTTGTTGTGCGTACCGATCAGGGGTTGTCGTTTGCTCAACAGGAGCTTTTGCAGGCGATCGCAGCCCAGTTGGCTGTGTATCTTGAAAAAGAGCGGGCCCTGCTCGGGGCTCAAAGTGCGAAGGTAGCCGAACAATCAGACCGGCTTCGCAAGACACTTCTGGATAGTGTTTCGCATGAACTGAAAACGCCTCTTGCCGTACTGAGCGGAGCGCTGGAACAGGTGGATTTGAACCGGGGCGAAATGCAGGCCGCTGTCCGTCGACTTACCCGGACTGTGAATTTATTACTAAAATCGACGCGTCTGGAAGAGGGGCAGCTTCAGCTTCAAAAGGAGTGGTGTGAGCCGGATGAGATTGCAAGGGAAGCAGTCCAGATAACCGAACTCGAAGGGCGGAGTGTGAGTTATGATTTTGGAGGGAATTTACCCAGCCTTCTGTGTGATGTGCCTCTTTTGGCCCAGGCTCTGAGTTTTATGATTGCGAATGCAGCTCAGCATAGTGATCCGCATGGGCTCGTGGAAATTCGAGGAATAGGGGAGATCGGGGCGGTGACGTTCGAAGTTCTCGACAGGGGACGCGGGTTCCTCGAGGGCGAGGAGCACCGGATCTTTGATAAGTTTTACCGTGGTGCTTTCAATTCTCCCGGCGGACTTGGGTTGGGGCTGTCGATCACGAGACAGCTGGTTGAGGCCCATGGCGGAGGTTTCGGAGCTCGTAATCGTGAGGGCGGGGGAGCGATTGTCTGGATCCGGATTCCAGTGGATGACCGCCTGAATTTACCCGATTTATGAACCCAGCCGTTCTGATTATTGATGACGAGATCCAAGTTCGCAGACTGCTCCGTGTGACGTTGGAAGGCTCGGGGTATCGCGTTTTGGAAGCTTCCGATGGTCAATCCGGACTCTCCGAGGTTGCCATGCAGCGACCGGATGTCGTCCTACTGGATCTGGGGTTACCTGACAGTACGGGGATCGCAGTCCTGCAACGGTTGCGTGAATGGAGTGATGTTCCGGTGATTATTCTGACGGTGCTCGATTCGGACCAGGACAAGGTCGAAGCCCTGGATGCCGGTGCGGATGACTATGTGACAAAGCCGTTCAGTATTCCGGAGCTATTGGCCCGAATTCGTGTGGTTCAACGGCGAAAACAGATGTCGCATGGGGAGCCAGTGTATACGACGGGGGCACTTGAAGTGGATTTTACGACCCGTATTGTGCGTCTCGCTGGGAAAGAACTCCATTTGAGTGCCATTGAATATTCGCTACTGAGAATGTTTGTGCAGCATCCGGGGCGAGTGCTGACACATGGGCAAATTCTCAGGGAGATCTGGGGGCCGAAGGCGTCCGAACGTCGGGAATATCTTCGGGTCTATATCACCCATCTTCGGAAGAAGATTGAAGAGGACGCAACGGCTCCAAGTCTCATTAAAACGGAACCCGGAATTGGGTATCGTTTTATGGGGGAATAGATCCGTCGCTCTGGAATTGCGCGTTCAGGTGCAGTTTTTGTTGCAACTTAGGGGGCGCACATCAGTTGGATGACCCAGGGGCCGGTCAGGGCAATCAGTACACAACCGCCGAGCATGAGGATGATCCCAGGTACCAACAAATCGTTTGCTCGTAGTCCACAGGCTACAGCCATGGCGTTTGGGGGAGTGCTGATGACAAAGGGCATGCCTAGCGAGGTTGCGATAGCGACAATGATTGCGGTTGAGGGAGCTGGATCTACCGTGGCAGCAATTGGAATTAGGAGTGCGGCCGTTCCTGTGTTGCTCATCAGCGCGGCAAGTAACGCGGCTACTAAACACAATCCCAGCAAGCGGATGGTTTCCGGCACGCTCTCTATTGGCAGCCCCGCCGCAAACTGGTGAATTATTCCGGACCGTTCGAGTAGTGCGCCAAGACCGATACCTCCAGCGACCAGGAGAAGTGTGCTCCAGTCGAGTTTAGCAATGTCACGCCATCCTAATACGCGAAACATTAACAACGCACCCACTGAGCCCAGCGCTACCATCCACGCTGGAATTCCGGTGAGTGGTTCGGTCAGCCACAGAAGGATGGTGATGCAGAAAATTGCGCCGAGGCGTCGGTAAGGAGCGCCTTCGTGTAAGGCTGGCCGCATCGCGTCGGGTGCAGGTAATGGTTTTTGGAGGGGGGATGGCTTCAATCGTATCAACACCAACCCCACGGTGGCTGCCACTAACAACAACGCGAGTGGAACTCCGAAGGTCATCCAGCGAAGGAATCCTACGGGAAGCGTTGGGGCCACTGCGGCTATGGCGATACCGTTGGCGCCGGTCCCAATCGGGGTGGCAATACCGGCGACATCAGCGGCCAGCGCGATGGACAGTAGAAGGGCTCGTCGCAGCGGGCTGTCCTGCGGTTCCCGTTCCCAAATAGGACGAAACGCGTTAAGCATTAGAGCCGCCGCCGCCACGTTAGACATCCACATGGCCAGTAGCGCAGTGCAGAATGCTGCCGTGATGAGCAATCGCTTCGACGAAGTCCCGGCGTGGGCTATGGCGCGTGCCGCGATCTGTTCGTCGACACCGCAGCGTCGCGCCGCTGCCGCAAGCGAGAATCCCGCCAGAAATAAAGCCAGTACCGGGTCGGCGGACCACTGCAGCACTTTGAGTGGTTGGAAGCGTGCATCGGAAAATGCGAGCAGCATTGGGGTTGCCCCCCATAATACGAGGGTTGGTATCCACACAGGCGTCCATCCGGTGAGCCATAACGTAAGGCAAAAGACCGCAATAACCGCAGCCCGAGTGGGGACGTCGGCGCCCATCGCTGTCATGCTGATCGCCAGCACAACGGCACCGCCAAACAGCGCCGCTACGGGCCAGCGTTTCCATGGTGCTTTGTGGGGAGTTGTTCGTTCTTGCATGATGAAGAGTGGGGCAGACTACTCGCGCCTCATGGTAGTGCACTAATGGGGCTTGTATGAAATTGTTTTGGCGCACGGGTTAGTGAAACGGCGCCGGTGTATGGCATTTGGAAGTAGAAGTGGATTTGCGCCTTTACGGGGGCTTTTAAGACGGCCTTACAGGCCTTTCTGCTTTTTCCCATGGATACCTAGGGTGGCGTTCGCAAAGCCTCACTTACCATGGGCTACGATAAGCCGCGCCGTTGGCGCTTCGGAGGCCGAAGACCCTTTTCGTCAAAAAAGCCCTCACTGCCTACTAGTGAAAGTCATGCGATTCTGACGCCGGAACCGTGGTTTGCAGCGCCCGCACTCGCATAGCTCGTAAATGGGTTACGCCTTCGTGTTGTTGAATCACTCCTTCAATCCGAAGGAACGCTTCCTCGGCAATTAAGAGCCGGCTCTGTTCGTATAGCTGCGGGGTGATCACAATGTTTGAGACCCCGCTTTCATCTTCCAGACTCAGGAACACGAACCCCTTGGCGGTTCCCGGTCGTTGGCGGCATATCACCATCCCTATCGTTTCCAAACGAACCCCATGCGCTGCGTGTTTAACTTCCGCTGCAGTCCAGGCGTCGGGGTGTTGTACTCTCAAAAACTCTACGGGATGCGCTCCCACAGTCACACGAGTGGTTTCATAGTCTGCGCTGAGCCGCTCGGAACGTGTCATAGGAGTCAGCGGACAGTCAGGAGTCGAAGTGGGGGGAGTCGGTGGGGGCGGCGAAGATGGCGAAGATGGCGAAGATGGCGAAGATGGCGAAGATGGCGAAGATGGCGAAGATG
>JBAXNG010000041.1:0-34766 GCA_037133875.1 Verrucomicrobiota bacterium
CAGTGGTCCCTACCCCCGCGATCTCAGTGTTCGTCAATCCAAGCACTCCGCTCGTCGTAATCGCTGCCAACTGAACACTGGTCAGCACTACTGTCTCAGCCGTATTAAATCCTGCCACCTGAGAGGAACTCAAACTTCTCATTTGAGCAGTGCTCAATCCAGAGAACCCGGCTGTTGTCAAATTGGATACTTGAGTAGCACTCAACAAGCTCACGTTTAGCGTGGTCAGAGCAGCAACTTGGTTACTGCTCAAAACTGCAAGCTGGGCACTTGTAATTGCCGATACGCTTCCTGGACTAATCCACGCCAACTGCACGGTGCTAAGAACACTTACTTGAGCCGTTGTTAATCCAGCCACTTGAGTGGAGCTCATGAAGGCCACATCAAATGATGTCAACCCAGCCACCGCTACAGTCGTCAAATTCGAGAGCTGTACTGTACTCAACGCACTCACTTCGGCGGTCGTCAATGCTCCGACTTGCGTCGAGCTCAAGATCTGGGCCTGGGCTGTCGTGATTCCAGAGATCGATGCCGTGCTGATCGACGCTACTTGGGCCGTGCTCAACACTGCAATCTGCGCCGAGGTGATCCAAGACACTTGGTTAGAGCTTAGCACTCGAACTCCGGCTGTCGTCAGCCCTCCAATCGCCACCGTTGTCAGCCCTCCAACTCCCGTCGTACCAACCCCTGCGATCTCAGTGTTCGTCAATCCAAGCACTCCGCTTGTCGTGATCGCTGCCAACTGAACACTAGTCAACACTACCGTTTCAGCCGTGTTCAATCCTGCAACTTGCGCGGAACTCAATACTCTCACTTGCGCAGAGCTCAATCCCGAGAAGCCATCTGTTGTCAGACTCGACAACTGTGCGGTACTCAACAAGCTCACGCTTGCCGTAGTCAACGCACTCACCTGCTCGCTATCAAGCACTGCCACCTGACCCGTCGTAATTCCAGCAACAGCACTCGTATTCAATGCGGCGAGCGCTGCATCATCCAATTCGGACACTTGGCTCGTTGTCAGTCCCCCTACTTGAGTAGAACTCAATACTCGTACTCCCGCTGTTGTCAGACCATCGATTGCGACCGTCGTCAAATTCGAGAGTTGGACTGTGGTTAACAAGCTCACGTTCGCCGTAGTCAACACACCCACTTGCACTGAGCTCAACACTGCTGCCTGGGCAGTAGTAATACCAACAACTCCTACTGTACTGATTGCCGCTACCTGGGCGGTGCTCAATCCGCTGACTCCGCTCGTTGTAACGATCGACACCTGCGCCGTAGTTAACCCAGCCACTTGGCTAGAACTCAACACTCGCACTCCTGCGGTCGTCAAACCTGCGATCGCTGCCGTTGTCAAATTCGACAACTGGGCAGTGCTCAATGCGCTTACTTCACCCGTTGTGAGTACGCCAACCTGAGTTGAGGTGAATCCAGAGACTTGAACCGTAGTGAGTCCGTCTATTCCGGCTGTACTAATTGCGGCAATTTGTGCCGTGGATAGAACAGCAATCTGCGCAGTCGTGATCGCACTAATTTGTACGGTGTTTAACACGCGTACACCGGCCGTCGTCAATCCACCGATAGCGACAGTCGTTAAGCCACCCACTCCTGTTGTACCAATACCAGCAATCTCGGTACTCGTGAGGCCAAGCACAGCACTCGTGCTGAGTGCCGACACCTGTACACTGGTCAGCGCCACTGTTTCCGCAGTATTGAACCCTGCCACTTGCGAGGAACTCAAAACGCGTACTTGAGCTGTACTCAATCCAGAGAAACCTCCCGTCGTTAGAGTCGAAAGTTGCGAAGTGGTCAGAAGGCTAACGTTCGCCGTCGTCAACGCACCCACCTGCGAAGCGATCAGTACCGCCGCCTGCGCTGTCGTTACCCCAGAGATACCTACGGTGCTAAACGCTGCAACTTGATTGCTTCCAAGCACACCAACCTGCGCTGTCGTCAGTGCAGCCACCTGAGCAGTCCCAAGCACTTTAACTTGCGCACTAGTCAATCCACCCAGCGCGACCGTTGTGAAATTGGAAAGCACCGTCGGGCTCAACACAGCGACCTCCGCCGAGGTGAAGCCGCCCACCTGAAGACTGCTAAGAACCAAGCCGTGGGTGGTTTGGAGCCCCAGAATTCCGGAAGTGCTAATCGCTGCAATCTGCGCACTGCTTAGAACTCCGATCTCCCCACTCGCAAGACCCGACACCTGATCAGAACTCAACGCACGCAATGCACCTGTCGTTAAACCAGCAAAGCCCACGGAGGTGAGACTGGACAGCTGAACTGTCGTCAACGCCGCAGCCTGCGCGCTGGTTAGACCAGACAACTGAACACTGCTCAAGATAGGAGCCTGCGCCGTGGTCAACCCAACTAACGCAGCAGTCCGAATAGCTGCCACCTGCGAGCTGGACATCGCACCGATTTCAACCGTAGTCAGCCCAGCAAATTGATTCGATGCAAATGCAGCCAACTGCGCACTCGTGAAACCAGTAACCGCTGTTGATGTCAGACTCGCGATCTGCGCGGCAGAGAGGCCCGTGATAGCGGCAGTCGAAATAGACGAAACCTGCACGCTACTCAAAACTCCCATATCACCGGTCGTCAAACCAGCCATCTGAGACGCCCCCAAAACGCGTACTTCGGCTGTAGTGAATCCAGTCACGGCACCCGTACTCAAATTAGACAACTGATCCGTGGTCAACAGACTGACGCTCGCCGTTGTTAATGCACCCACTTGCACAGAGGTCAACACTGCCGCCTGAGCCGTGGTAACACCCACAATCCCCGCCGTACTAATCGCCGCCACCTGCGCAGCGCTCAATCCACTGACACCGTTCGTCGTTACAAGCGACACCTGGGCCGTGGTTAATCCCGCCACCTGCGCAGAGCTCAACACGCGCACTCCTGCGGTTGTAAGCCCCGCAATCCCCGCCGTTGTTAAATTCGAAAGCTGAGCTGGGCTAAGCACGCTCACTTCTGCAGTCGTAAGCGCCCCAACCTGACTTGAACTAAAAATCTGCGCTTGAACCGTCGTGACACCAGAAATCGACGAAGTGCTAATGGATGCAACCTGCGAGGCACTCAAGGCAGCAACCTGCGAGGTTGTGATCCAAGACACTTGGTTAGAGCTTAAAACTCGAACTCCAGCGGTTGTTAAACCACCGATAGCCACAGTGGTTAATCCTCCGACGCCTGTTGTACCCACCCCGGCGAATTCCGTGTTCGTCAAACCAACCACGCCGCTTGTTGTAATTGCCGATAACTGAACACTCGTCAGCACCACCGTTTCTGCCGTGTTCAATCCAGCGACCTGAGCGGAACTCAACACCCGCACCTGATCGGTCGTTAGTCCAGCAAAGCCGGCCGTCGTAAAATTCGAGAGCTGACTTGTTGCCAAAACAGCCACGCCACCCGTCGTAAAACCTGCCACTTGAGTCCCATTCAAAACACCAACCGCAGCGCTGCTCAAATTCACAACCTGAGCCGTCGTCAATGCCCCCACCTGCGCCGATCCAAACCCAAGCGCCGCCGCAGTGGAAATCACCCCTACCTGCGAAGTCGTCAACGCCCGTACCCCTGCCGTCGTGACACTTGCCAACTGCGCGCTACCCAAAACGCCCACCTGAGAAGCTCCAAACCATCTCACCTGAGCAGTAGACAGAACACCGATCTGCGTAGTCGTCAGGAAACCAATTGCACTTGTTGTAATACTACCGATCTGAACCGTACTCAGCGTCCGAGCCTGAGAAGTGGACAAAAATGGCACCTGCACTGTCGACAGAGATGCGATCTGCGCTGTCGATAAATCGCGTATCACGTTGGTAGACAACAGAGGAAGATCCGTAGTGCTAACCAGTGCAAGATTGAGTTGATTTGGCATTTTTTTGTTTTGGGTAAAGGTACAAGTGGCCCGCGAAAGCAGACAGGGTATGCTACTATCGGTATTTGGCCTATTTGGGTTAAGGAAAAAGTGCCGCCTTCAGGGCAGCCGGGGAGTAATATGGGAGATCTAAAGCTTTATTAAGAAGCAGTTGGGGTTCTTTTTTCTAATTTTTCAAAAAAATCATTAATACATCCATTGAAAACCATAGAAAACGCGCAGCTTTTAAAGCAGCTTTTGTGCCCACCGCGCCCTTGAGTCACATGACCGCGAGCAGCTATCCAGCATGGAGATTTTACGGTTCGAAGCTCAGAGCAACCAAGACTCGCCTGAAGCAACAGGCAAAAACGACCCTTGTTTCACTTTTGAGAACAGAGAACCCAAACAGCCGCCTCACATAGGGGAGCCTGAGTTTTGGCATCCCCCTCTCGTCGACAATGCACCATCCCGGATACGTTAGCCCCGCCGAATTTGAGATCCTTTGAATCGAACGTGGAACTTAAACACCTTCTTTTGACGGCAACTGATCGCCCCTGTAGCCAAATCAAATCGATCAGGAATCTGAACGCGCCGCAAATCAACCGCTGCGTGATAACCTCGTTCCGAGAAAATATCGATTAAGATGGCTAACGCCTTCGGGTCATCAAAAAGCAAATCCTCTGAATTAATATTCGCCTCCCCTGAAATCGCGTGCCTCGAAATAATAGGCATCATTTTCTCCTCAATGAAGGCAATAACCCGGCGAAGCAGATCCGCATGCTCCACCTCATAATCGTCGAGACGACGCACCAAATCTTGCCGCGCATGCCGAACAATCTCACTCGCGAGAGGCAACTTCCTCAAAAGCTCAAACGTGCGGGGATCCAGTTCCAGCGAACTCTGATACTCCAACTCGTGGACGATATTCTCACGAACCGACTCCAATGACGCCTGGGCATTAATGAAGTGGTAGTGGAATATCTTCTTTAAGGAAACGAGCGCATCATAGGTCTGCTCCTTAAAGACGCGGTACCGATTCCTCGCCAAGTCCTCGTTAAAATCCGTCGCCCGCTCCTCCCACATCTCCCCGATACCAGATCGCTCGACCTCGGAATTATGAGCGATGACCTGACGCCCCCTCTTTAATTGGCGAGCCACACTCTCTGACTCATCCACAAAAAGCACCATGATGTGGAAAATCGGCTGCTTGAAATAGGCTGCGTCCGGCGTATCCGAAAACTGACGTCTTAAAGCTGCCATTTCATCAAACAGCATCTTCAGACACTCCACTTGCACCTTCGTGCGAGGAAACCCATCCAGAATCACTCCATTCTGGTGATCAGGCTCCAAAAGTTTTCGAAACAAAATACTCACCACCTCTGCGTCCCCCACCATCCCACCCTGAGCCTTAATCTTGAGAGCCTCAGGCGTACTCAGTAGCTGACTGACCACTATCGGCTCCGCCGTGATATCACGCAGCTTTCGAATAAAATCGGAGTTTGTCCCCTTCCCTGCACCCGGAGCCCCACCTAAGAGGATCAATTCTTTCGGAAACCGAAGGCGGTTCCGCCCATAGTCCAATTCGAGTTGTTTCCAAACCCGATTAAAAATAAGTTGCGCATCCTTGATCTCAAGATCTGCAGGGGGAACAGGTTGCGTACTACGAGCAGCTGGAGGAATGTTCACAATCGGAACTTTATCCAGATTCCCGTGACTTCTGTGAGTCTTATTTTCTCAACTCGACACCTTTTGCTCCAGCCCCCCATTTGCTTCAGCTCAAGCCCCTACGCAAAAAGCGCCTTGAGCACCGTACTCTTCTCAACTCCCGTCAACCGGGCGTCCAACCCCTGGAATTTGTACGTAAACCGCGTGTGATCCACTCCAGACAACGCCAGCAACGTCGCATGTAAATCATGCATCGTAACCACATTCTCCACAGATCGATATCCCAGCTCGTCCGTCGCTCCGTAAGTGAGTCCGCCCTTGATTCCGCCTCCCGCCATCCAGATCGAGAACGCGTTAATGTGATGATCCCGGCCACTTCCCTGTCCCATCGGCGTTCGCCCAAATTCCCCGCCCCAGAGGACCAAAGTATCCTCCAACATCCCCCGCTGCTTGAGGTCAGCCACTAGCGCGGCGCAGGCCTGGTCGGTCTCAGCCGCCGAAATCGGCATATTTTTCTCAATATCGCCATGATGATCCCATCCTCGATGATACAGCTGTATAAATCGCACCCCTCGCTCCGCCAGTCGACGCGCCATCAGACAGTTTGAAGCAAACGAACCGTCACCCGGCTGTTTGACCCCGTATAGATCAAACGTCTCCTGCGTTTCCTTCGAAAAATCCGCCAACTCAGGAACGCTACTCTGCATCCGAAACGCTAGCTCGTACTGGGCAATTCGAGTCTGCAACTCCGGATCCACGTGTTCAGTCGCCGCGATCCCATTCATGCGCCCAATCTCATCCACCACCAACCGCTGCACACTCTGGCATACCCCCTCCGGATTCCCCACATAGTGAACAGCATCCCCCCGGGATTGCAGCAGGACCCCTTGGTATTTACTGGGTAAAAAACCCGCACCCCACTGTCTCGAAGAGATCGGCTGTGCCCCGCCCCCCTTAGTCTGCGACGTTAAAACGATAAATCCCGGGAGATTTTGCGTCTCGGCTCCGAGGCCGTACAACATCCAGGACCCCATACTCGGACGCCCCTTCAGGATCGTCCCGCTATTCATAAAGGCCTGAGCGGGATCGTGGTTGATCTGCTCCGTAACCATCGAGCGTACAATGCAGATATCATCCGCAATTTTACCTATATGAGGAAATAGTCCGGATATCTCCTGACCGCTCTTTCCACATTTCACGAAATCGGCGAAGGAACCACGCGCCTTCAAAGTCGCTCCCTGTAACTGAGCCAACTGCTGCCCCTTGGTAAAGGACTCCGGAAAAGCTTCCCCGTGGATCCGTTTCAATTCCGGTTTCGGATCAAAGGATTCCAAGTGAGATGGGCCACCAGCCATACACAGGTGAATCACCCTTTTGATTTTCACCGGAAGGTGAGGTTCCCCGATGACTCCTCCTGTTTTGGCGAAAGACTCCGCGCGAGCCTGCGTTCCAAGCAAATCAGCCAAAGCAAGTCCCCCAAGTCCCACTGCACCTCGATACAGAAAACTGCGCCGGTTAATGTCCGCCTGCGCCTCCGGTGAATTCACAAGATAGTCCATAACTTAGTACCGAGTAATTGTTTCGTGAAGATTGAGAACTACGCGACAAACGTTGGTCCACGCCGCCAGTTCCGCTGCGTCCACTCCTTGCGGAGCCGCAACACGCCCTACTTTCAGTAAACGCGGCCCATCCTCAGGCTGCTTCTGGTATTCCTCCCGCAACTTCCCGAGCAACTTCGTCAGACTGGCTTTTTCTGCCTCGTTAAACTCACGACTCAAAGCCTCACGCCCCATCCGAACCAAGCGCTGCTCATCCGAAACGGTCACCCCGCCTTCCAGTAGACGAGCCGCCCAAAAACGCGCCGCCTCCACAAAACTGGGGTCATTCAACAACGTGAGCGCCTGTTGCGGAGTATTCGCATTTGTGCGAATCGCGATACAATCCTCTCGGCTTGGTGCGTCGAAATTCGCGAGCATCGGATGTAAAAACGTCCGCTGCCAGTGTGAGTAAACCCCGCGACGGTACTGCTGCGCGGCTTCACTCGCTACGTAATCACGATTGGGAAACTGCAGAGCCTGATAATATCCCTCCGGCTGGTAAGGCTTCACCGGTGGCCCCCACATCTCCCGGTTTAATAATCCGGATATCGCAAGAGCGTTGTCCCGAACCGCCTCCGCTTCCAACCGACGCGGGTTTTGACTGGCCAAAAGGCGATTCGCCGGGTCCGACTCCCGCAATTCAGCCCGCAGTTGAGCAGACTGACGATACGTGTGGCTGTTCACGATAAGCCGCACCATGTGCCGGATGTCCCATCCCTTCTCGCGAAACTCCACAGCCAACCAATCCAACAATTCGGGGTGAGAAGGAGGCTCCCCCTGTGAACCCAGTTCATCCGGCTGCAAACTCAGCCCGTTTCCAAAGAACTGACGCCACAGCCGGTTTACGATGACCCGTGAGGTCAGCGGATTTTGCTCGGATACCAACCAGCGGGCTAAATCCAAACGCGTTTTCCGGGACTGTTCGCTCTCCAACTTCGGGAGAAAATGAGGCGTCTCCGGTTGCACCACCTCCCCCGAATCATCCATCCAGTTTCCTCGCGGCAGAATTCGAATCGGGAGAGGTTTCTCCACTGCCTGCGTGACCAATACCGGCGTCTTCCCCTGATGAGACGAAAGCCAATCATTCTGCAATACCTTCAGGCGACTCAAATAATCCCCCGTCGCAGGCACGCCCTGCAAATAACTTAACCGTAACGCCGAGTCCGTCCCGAACTCCGTAGCCAATCCCACTGTGGACAACTCAGCCGGAACAAACGGTGAAACCGCAATCGCCACGTAATTCAGATCACAATCGGGTTTCTTGGCATCTCCAGTCTGAATGGTTACCGAAATCCGGTCTCCATCCTGCAAATCCACAGGCGAGTCCAAAAGATACACCGCTTGGTGAGGATGCTCAGCACCTGCAGTCTTCCACCCGCCAGCGACTCCCAAAACCTCCGCGCCATTTTTGAAATCCGGCTTATTTCGGTCCGCAACCGCGTAACGCACGTTAAGCGGCTGCGCCTTTCCTTTCCGGATCAGCTTAAACGAGACGTTTACGTTGACGTTCTTACCCGATTTCGTGATCACGCCGGTTTTCGCTGAACCCTTGGGATCGTTTGCATGAACGTTACACGACTTCTCCGAAGGCTCCGTAAGGAGAAACACACCCACGGAAGCAATAGGCCCTGGCGCAGGGCTTAACTCGAGATGTAGGGGTTCAGCTTTGGCTGGGACCTTTTTCGTCTCCTTTTTCACCTCCGGTTTCTCCTCCGCCTCACCATCAGGCTCATGTTTGGGAGCCACTGAAACCGGAGCGGTAGCCTGCTTTCGTTCAAATGACGGCCAATCCCACCCGTCCGGATGCGACTGCAAAAATGTCTCTGCTGTTTTACGCCAGGCGTCTAGTTGCGGTTTAGTTAGATCTGCCCCCGCAACAAGATCGCCGATTTGTTGCTCCACTCTCAGCATCCGCGCCTTTAAAGCGGGACTCTCCACCCGAATTTCAGGAGGAAACGGGTATTCATTACTATATCCCTCAAGCTCCGGTTCAGGCGTGTAACCGTAACTTGTGTAAACGCCCCACTGTTTCACATCCGCAAAAAAGGCCCCGAGCGAATAAAAGTCCCGTGTCGAGATGGGGTCGAACTTGTGGTCATGGCACTCCGCACAGCCAAAGGTGCTCCCCAACCAAGTCGTCCCGACTGTCCGAATACGGTCAGCCGTATATTTCGTCAGGTACTCCTTAGCCTGCGCCCCGCCCTCGCGAGTCATCATATTTAACCGGTTAAAACACGTAGCGGTAAGCTGATCTGGAGTCGGGTTGGGCAGGAGATCACCGGCCAGCTGCTCAATCGTAAACTGATCGAAGGGCTTGTTGTTGTTAAAACTCGCAATCACCCAATCTCGAAACGCCCACACGTTCTGATTTTGGTCCCCATGAAACCCAACGGTATCGGCATAACGCGCCAGATCGAGCCACTGACTCGCCATCCGCTCCCCGAAATGCGGTGAAGACAGAAGGCGCTCCACTTGTTTCGAATACGCATCCGGACTGGAGTCATTTTCGAAGACATCCAGCTCAGCTTCACTTGGAGGTAATCCAATGAGATCCAGACTCAGGCGCCGGAGAAGCGCTTTACGTCCCGCTTCAGGCGAAGGCTGAATCCCCTTTGATTGCAAACGGCTTTGTACAAATGAATCTATCGGATTCCGAACTAACGCATCCGACTTCAGTTTAGGCGTAGGAACCCGCACCGGCGGGAGATACGCCCAATGCATCTGGTACTCCGCACCCTGGCGGATCCACTCCTGAAGCATCGCCAACTGTTTTGAAGTCAGTTTTTTATGCGATTCCGGCGGAGGCATCACCTCATCCGCATCCTTACTCAGCATTCGCTTCACGAGCTCGCTGGCTTCCGGCTTACCAGGAACCAATGCCACTTCCCCACTTTTTGCCGGTGCCACAGCAGCCTCGCGAATATCCAGGCGCAAATCACCTTTGCGGTGCCCCTTGTCAGGACCGTGACAAGAGAAACAGTTATCCGAAAGAATCGGCCGGATATCTCTGTTAAACTGCACCGTCGTGTCAGCGTGCGCTGCCAACGATATGCCCGTTAAACCGCAAAATGTTATCCACCTAAACGAAAGCAACGACGGAAGCACACACGACGAGGGGATCTTCATGAGAACGCCATACTAAAGCTTTCAGTTGCACACTGTCAGCCCACACGTTTGGGGGGAGAGGAATAGAAGAATGTAACAACAATATACAAAAATGTTGCACCCCCTCCTAATCGATTTAAAGTTACCCGTTCATTTTTACCTATTATTGCCATGGCTGACGCAGCAAACCGCTACCCACAAAATGTAACAGGTCAGTTCTACGTGGACGATCAGTGCATCGACTGTGACCTCTGCCGTGAAACGGCTCCCGCTAACTTCAAACGTGACGACGATGGCGGTCACTCCTACGTCTACAAACAGGCTGAATCTCCCGAAGAAGAAGCACTCTGCAAAGAGGCAATGGAAGGCTGCCCTGTAGAGGCTATCGGAAACGACGGCGAATAGTCCCCGTATCGATCAGTAATCGAAAAGTACCGTTAGGACGCTTAAGGCTCCTCACCTTTCGATCGCTTATCTGCTTAATTTTAAAACCCTCTCTTGGGCAATCCAAGAGAGGGTTTTTCTATGAACTCAATCAAGGCTGTGGAAAATTAATCGCTGATGACTCCGAAGCTCAAAGCACGTGTGCTCGCCGAATGGAGAGGTCTCCCCGAAGAACCTTTCATTCGCGATACCGCACGCCCTGTTTCGGAGTCCCTCCACAAACTCATCGCTCAGCTCGGCCTCAAACAACGCCTGAGAGAAGAAGAAATCCAGGAAGCGTGGAAAGAAGTCGTCGGTGACTTTCTCGCAAAACACGCAGCTCCCGCAAAACTCTCCGACGGCCTCCTGATTGTACACGTCCTTCAGCCCACGGTACACTTTGAGCTCGAACGGGTTTGGAAACGCACCCTTTTGCAGAAACTCCAAGCGCGCTTCGGAAAAAACACCATCCGCGAAATCCGCTTTCGCCTCGGGTAAGGAATCCCCCACCCCGGCCTCCGCTATTTAGCGGAACGCAAATCCAAACAAACCAGGGCTCCCTGGTTATCCCTTAGGAAAAGCCGGCCGTCAGCCAACGTAGGCTGCGCCCAAGTCCGCTTGGACAACACAGATTGCCGAGCGATCTGCCGAAACGATCCGCCGTTGGCTTCTGCAACCACGAGATCCCCCTTTTCGGAAACGATGATTAATTTCCCATCCGTCCCGATCAACGCGCCTCCCTTAACGCTCTTTTCCTCCCAGCGCTTTGCTCCAGTTGCAGGGTCCAGGCACACGAGATTTCCGCCTCCGGTATTCCCGTCTATT
Organism: Verrucomicrobiota bacterium; assembly: GCA_037133875.1. Classification (GTDB taxonomy): domain Bacteria; phylum Verrucomicrobiota; class Verrucomicrobiia; order Chthoniobacterales; family Chthoniobacteraceae; genus Chth-196. The sequence continues at coordinate 11,476 of JBAXNG010000041.1, forward strand.
CCGAATACCGCACCGTTCATTAGCACCGGCGAATTGATATGCGCCCGCAGCAACTTGTTGGTCCAAAGCTGGGTAGGCTTGCCTCCCCGCACCGAAACAACAGCCGCACCCGTATTGTATCCGGAAGAAATCAAGATTTGATCCGCACCGACCTGAATGGGGGTCGCTGCATTAATATCGTAACTCGTTTTCCAAGGGAACCGCCACAGCTCGGCTCCAGTCTGCGGGTCATTCGCAACCAAAACATCGGCCTTAAAAACCAGGAGCGTTGGTTTTCCCTCGATAGAGAAGAGACAAGGCATCGCGTACCCAGCCTTATCAGAACCCGCTTTCCACAACACCTCACCACTCTGAACATTCAGCGCAATGGTCGACGCTCCTTCCCCGCCGGAATCCACGAACAAAGTTCCTCCACTCACAAACGGAGCCCCTGAGTAACCCCACTCTGGTTTTCGCCCACCAAAATCCTTCACCAAATGGCGCTGCCAAAGAAGCTTACCCGTCTGCGCAGCAAAACAAAAAAGCTGTCCTTCATGCCCCAGCGTGATCACCGCATTCCCCGCAATCGTTGGAGTCGAACGCGTTCCCCCTTCAAACAAATTCGGATCCAAGGAGGCGTTGTATTCAGAGCGCCACACTTCATTACCGTTAGCCACGTCCAGACACCACACGACGTCCTTCTCCCCCTCGTGACCCATTGTGAACAGACGCCCGCCACTCACTGTGACAGAAGACGTTCCGATACCCACCGACTTCTTCCACAGCACCGGCGCTCCATTTGCTGGAACATTCCATCCAGTTTCCGAAGAGACCCCATTCTGGGCAGGCCCACGGTAAGCAGCCCACTCAGCGGCGTTCAGGCTACCCGCAAAAACGAAAGCTGAAACCAGCCCCGTAGATAGAACTGTCGAAACAAATGGCTTCATCTTCATCGAGAAAAGACTCCCCGTTATCACACGGGCAAAAAGCTCGCCCGGAACACATTAAAATTGGATCACAAAACTCACACCGCTCGTGACATCAAACTTGCTGTAGTCATTCACAAGCGGCTCATTCGATTTACGAGCCTCACCACTCACAGAAAGACGAACCGACACCCGCTCGCTAGCGGACCACGTCACGTTCACCCCAAGGCTCCGCGTCAAATCCCGGCGATGAGGAGACGTAGCCGACATTTCAGACCGTGTATATGCACTGTGGCCCAAACGCACATACGGCTGAATGAGCCACTTCTCGATCGGCGTGTACATCAGACTCAACATGAGATTCGAGTCCAGCCGATCGTTAGTGCGACGACTAGGCAACGGATCGGTCTCAGTAAAATGATAGCCGCCCGAATAACTCAATGACCCAGAAAGCGTCTTCGTCAAATTAAAGGCCCGATCCAGCGACCAGTTCGGGTTGAACTCGGTGTAGGCTTCCTTCCAGTTCCCAGTCTGAATCAGACGGCCCAAATTCCAAGTGGAGCGACCAAGCATGACTCGGTTGTGATCCACCCCCGCCGAAGCCGTCCAATGTTCATTAAACGAATACCGACTGGAAATGAAGAATGAGCTCAGCTCAAAATTTCCGCCATTCAGATAGCGAGGATCACTTGGAAGCTTCCGATCCTTGAGATCGTACACCCAGAACAAGTGACGATAACCCGAACGAAAACTTAGTTTTCCATTACCCACGTCCCAAGGTTGCGGCGCAAACGCAAGGGAAAGAGTGGTCGCCCAAACACCCGTTTGTTTCGGGTCAAACTGATCCTGAAAAGCATTGGATGTGTATGTCAGCTGCGTATCGGCTGAAGCCTCAAAATAACGCACCACCGGCTTTTCGCTCAGCAACATCTGAGAACCAAGGTCCTGAGACTCACCAGCATACAGCTCAGGAACCTTATCCCCCTCAACCTTGGAACGAGTTTGAGGCACTTGATTCTTTTCACGCACCTTCGCGGCATCAATCTGCTGGATCGCCGTCTGTGTTGCGGAAGGTAATTGAGAAAATCCGGCCGTCGCCGCTACGAGCAACACACCAGCCACTCCTCCCGATGTGAGAGGCAGAGCAATATGAGAACTCTTCTTAAAAAAGCGGAACTTCGTTTGCATGAGGAAAGCGAGCCAAGAAGACACAACGCGAGGCTCCTCCCCGTCAACTGTATTTCCATCAGAAACCCCTCGCCCATCAGTGACTTTCGGATCTTTCATAATATCCCTCTTATTTTTCTGATAATACCCAGGATCCATTCCAGTCCGGGGCCGGTTTCTCTTCCATGAAGTGATCGCACCGCTTCTGGTACATCTTACAGAGGAAGTCCGTTCCGTTGAGTTCCTCCAATACCTCACCAAACTTCTGCTTCGCTTCGCTGAACTCTTGGTTGCGATACAGATCAATCGCGCCGTGATACCGCCCCAACCAATCCGGAACGAGAATCCCCATTTCACCCACCGGCGTAAACACATCAATGGGTTCCGTTTTCCCTTTAAACACAGCCCGATCGACCCGACGGAACACAAAGTGATCCCGAGTAAGCGCCTCAGCCGTTTCCCCCACCAGAATATCACAACCGAATTGCTTCGTTGAACTTTCCAAACGTGCCGCCAAGTTCACCCCATCTCCCAACACCGTAAACTCCATCCGTTTCGGGTGCCCCACTTCTCCCACAACCACCCGCCCATGGTTAATCCCAATCCCCGTGGACAACTCAACGCGATCCGGGCGCTCACGCCATTCGGCATTCGCCACCTTCAACGCATCACGCATCTGAATCGCTGCACGGACCGCCCCACGAGCATCCACATCTAATCCCAGAGAATGCGTGTCTCCCCAGACCGCCATAATCGCGTCCCCGATGAATTTCTGGAGCGTCCCCCCTTGCGTCAGCACCTTGTCCACCATCGGAAGGAAGTATTCATTCAACTGAGCAACCAGGAGCTCCGGTGAACGGGACTCAGACAACGTCGTGAAACTCCGGATATCCGAGAAAAGAACACTTACGGGTTTGGTTTTCCCGCGTAATGCATCTTCGAACGAATCCCCCTGCCCGATCACCAGACTCGCAACGTTACTGGACACGTATTTGTCCAAAACCGAACGCACATGAGCCCGCTCCAACTGTTCCACTGCGAAATCCAGAAGCGTAATCACCCCACTGATAGACAGAAGCGCTAACAGCGGGATCACCACTGGGATCATGAGTCGATGATTCGCAAACAACCAATAGGAAGACACCGCGTAACCCAGAACCACAAACACGCCCAGAAACATCCGGGTCATCACCTTTTCCACCTTTAAAAGCAGGGCAAACGCCACCGCCACCATTCCGAGAACAATCCAAATCTCGTATTTTTCAGGAAACTCCAAAATCGGCGTATTATCCAAAAGTGCACTCGCCAGCTGGGCGTGGATTTCCACTCCAGGCATCGTTCCCAAAGGAGTCGGATGTTCATCGTGGAATGTCTCGGAAATCGGTCCTAGGAAAACGATTTTGTCCTTAAAAACGCCCCCAGCCTCTCCATTCGGCCCTTGGAATCGAGGATCCGGCCCCTTGTGTTCCAGGTATTTTCCATCTGGGCCCTTAACCCCATAAAGCAACCGATCACTAAAAATCTCTTCAATCGGAATCACCGGAACCGTTCCCGCTCCGCCTCGATAGTTGATGATCTGAGATCCTTCACCTGGGTCCTGTCCTAGGAACTTCGAAACCCCCAAAGCCGAAAACGCTACTAAATCATTACCGGAGGACATCTCAGGATGCCCCATTTCAGCGTATTTAGACACGCGCAGCCTAGCCCGACGAACCACGTTATCCCCGGCATCCGGCTTAAAATAAGCGTACCCGATACCCGCCGGAGTAATCGCCTCCTCAAGTTCGGGATTAGGATAAATAAACTGATATCGTGTTCCGCCATCCTCTGTTTGTTGCGACACCGTAGTACAGGCGATAACCACTTTACCTGCATGCCGTTTAAATGCAGCCGCTAGCTCGTCATCCCCCGGCCGCCCCGTAAAATAGAGAATATCGATAACAATGGTTTTTGCTCCGAGCGCAAACAAGCGATCCAACACGTACGCATAAGTCGCCCTAGGGAAAGGCCAGGCTCCCTGAGACATCAATCCGATCGCTGGGCTGTCCTCAAGAAATGGCTTCAATAGCCCCTGATCCAACGACGACTGGTTAATTCCAACCAGCGCAACCTGTGGATGCGCTCCCACATGAGAGTTGGAATACTCTTCAATCCGATGCCGCGTGAGAAATCGGGTATCCTCAGCCAGCCCCTTAAGTTTTAGTAAGGAAGGCGAATTTTTGGCCCACGGCACCTGCGTTAGCCCAAAAACCAGAAGCGAAATCCCTATCAAAAGCGGGGTTCGGTACTTTTTGATGTTCCGAAGGAGCTGGTTGGCGTGGCGGACCAATTTCGAGAAACTAATCATAAAAAGGCAATGCGGCCCACTGGGTAAAGCAAGACCCGCACCCGATTACTCAGCCAATTCCCGATGCATCGTCATTTTTTAAAAAAAGTGTTCTTAGCATCGCTTTTGATGAATAATCAGCAGACCATTCCCGAATCATCCGCCGACGTTTCCCCTTAAAAGGAACCTGCATTTCGTCTCCAGCCCCAGTTGTTAGCAATAGCACTTCCAGAATAGAATTTCATGCTGCGAGCTCCCGTCATGATGCTGCGTTCCCCCTGGCACTTCCCCTCGGGTAAAACATTGCCCTTGGCCCTCTCGTTCTTGGGCACCACCTTCGTCGCACAGCTAATCCTCGCAACCTGGGGCTTATTCCACTCCCCAAACACATCGCAAGACGGACCGACCATCCGATTAGACCAGTCACCCGCCGCCGATTCGGCATCCCCCTCGCCAAACCTGCTGGTACAGCCCCGCCTGGACTCCCTCACTATTCGTCCGCCCTGGCAGGAACTCCTCGAACAGTCCCGCACTTCTGCTGCCAACCGACAACCGGATGCCGCCTTCAAAGCCCTTAATGAAGCCGAAGCTCTGCTTCCTCAACAGCCGGGCGCCTTAGCCGAAATGGCTGTGCAATACGAAAAAATGGGCAACTCAGCCCAGGCCATCAAACTTTGGGAAATGGTCTTCCGCTTCGGGCCTTCCGCCGGTGTCTATTTTTCAGCCGCAGACGCAAAACTCAGCATTCTCAAAGAACACGCCCCTGCCGCCGCATTAGCCCCTGGCACTGCGCCCGGACAATCCACACCTACCCAAGCAAATAGCGTTCTGCCAAAACCAGGGCTGCTCAAATTCGGTAAGTTTGCGAGCAAAGACACCCCAGGAAACACCCCTACTCATCGTAGCTTCTCTTTAAGTGTGCCTGTCCAACGATTGGACAATACACCCCTCGATACCGCTGACGTCTTTATTCAGGTGCAATTCTACGACCAGATAAACGGAAGTGCGCTCGAGCGAACCAACGGCTCCGTCTCCGGAAAGTGGGCCTCTTCAAACGTCAACTGGGCCTCGCAGAAGTCTCAAACACTTCTCGTCACCTACAGCCAGGGCCCTAAGCGTTCTCCCAGAGAAGTTCGCCGGTACTACGGCTACGTCGCCAGCGTGTATTACAAAGAAAAGCTACTGGATACACGAGCCGATCCCCCCCGCCTCGGCCAGCAATACCCACCACCCCGGATGATCTCCAAGGACGCAACCCAATGAAGGTTCTGATTGTAGATCCAGACGGCACTCTGTTGCCCGAAATTCACCAGACCCTTAGTTCTCGGTCCGGTGTCGAAGTCTATTGTGCCAAAGACGCTGAAACCGCCATTCAATACGTCCAGTCTTTAGGATCCATCGACCTTCTCTTTACCGACGCATTCCTTCACGGAATGGACGGATTTACACTGTCAGCCACGATTCGGGGAATTTGCCCCGCCGCCCGAACTATATTCCTGACTGTTTACGATCTAAGCTCGTACACCCAAGCCCTCAATGGAGCTCTCGTTTTACATAGGCCCGCCGCCCCCGAACACTTGCTGGCAGTCCTCGAACCCTCCATCGAAGCGCACCCAAACCTGCCTGAACCTCTCACTGAAGGGAAAAATCTGGGCACATTCCATCTCCTGCGCGATGCGGGTAACAAAGGCTGGGTTTTCCAATTTGCAGCCGTTCAAGTCGGCCTAAACCGGTCCGCACTTATTACCGTCCTCGATTCCAAAGAGGCGCTCAACCCTGCGGTGCGCGAAGCTTTCCTGGCCGACGCAAGCGCAAAGGCCCGCGTGCTACACCCCACCGTCCTAGCTGTCTACGAAGCTGGAGAAGCAGACGGCTGGACCTACTACGCCTCTGAACGCCTGGAAGCACCAAATCTTCAAATGCTCAGTGATCGCGGCGACAAGCTCCCCGTTCCGACTATCTTTCGGATCGCACGCAGCATCGCAGAAGTCATCCAGTATTTGGAATCCGCCGAAACTCCTCACCGCCCACTGTCTCCGTCGGACATTCTTCTCACCGCCGATGGCATGCCCCGGGTACTGAATCCCGCCATAGCACCAACAGACACCCATCTTCCCGCCGCATCAGACTTAGGTCTCCTGGGGAAAACCCTGCTGACCCTGCTTCCAGAGGACGCTCCTGAGAATCTCAGACTCACTCTGGAACGCTCACAACCCGGCCATCCCGAAACATTCACTGGTTGGAACACTTTTCTCGAGACACTCGATCTCGCAGAGGCGAGCGCAGAAGAAGCGCTAGAGGAAAACGCCGAACTCAAAACCGCATCACGCCCGAAGGCCGCCTCCATTGGAATCGCACTGGGCCTGTTCCTCTCACTTGCTGGCGCTGGGTTCTATTTCGCGAAACAGGCGGCCTCCGAAAAACCTGAGCTACCGGAACAGATCACCATTCCAGAAGGGCGATACCTTATTGGCAAAGGCACTCCCACCAACCTTCCCACGTTCTGGATTGATGCCACTGAGATTTCCGTAGCCCAGTACGCGCGGTTCCTCGTCTGGATTCAGAAACACCCCGAAAAAGCGGGCCAATTCAACCACCCGGAACAGCCGCCAAACACTGGTCATACCCCAGAAGGCTGGAACGAATCCCTCACTACACTTGTCCGCGAAAAAGGCAAAAAAGCACAAGACCCTCAGCTTGAGATGCCCGTCTCAAGGATCTCTTGGTGGAGTGCTTTCGCCTTCGCCAAATGGGCAGGCCGGGAACTCCCTACTCAAGAGGAATGGGAAGCCGCTGCCCGGGGATCAAAAGGCCTCCTGTTTCCTTGGGGCGACGAATCCGACTTCCTGAAAGCCACGGTCAAACCTGTCGCCTCCGGGCCTAGCGCCAAACCCACTCATGTCGACCTTCAACCAGACGTGAGTCCGTTTGGCGTACACGGTATGGCTGGAAACGTCTCCGAGTGGACCGCTACTCGAACCAAAGAAAACATGGCCGTCATCAAAGGTGGCCATTTCGAATCTACACTTCTTAAGCTAGATTCCGCACAACTCGTCGAACCTGCCGCACGTAAACCATACATTGGATTCCGAACGGTCACCCACACCCCCAAAAAACCATAATCGTGAAGATAACCGTCCTCGCTCTCAGCATCATCACATGGATGGTCGGCGCCATCTCCGCACAGGCCCAGTTAACCGTGACCCTCGAGCTGAACCGCTCCATGTACTTGGTGGACGAGCCGATCAAAGCAACGCTCAACATCAAAAACCTCGCAGGACGAGACATCATACTCGAGGACACACCAGCCGACGGTCCATGGTGCTTATTTCAAATCAAAACCGTACGCGGCGGCTATGTTCCTTCCCGCAAAGCAAACCTTTCATTCCCGCCCATAGAAATTCCAGTTGGGGAAACGATCTCGCGCACTATCGATCTCACAGAACTGTACGACATCAACGAGCCCTCTCAGTTTCGTATTCGCGCCTGCGTCACATTCTCTCCAACTCACAAACAGTTTTGGAGCGAACCCGCAGTCATCACCACTGACACAGGAAAATTACTTTGGAACCAAACCGTTGGTGTTCCCGATGGGCGCCCCTCCGCGGGCGCATACCGCACTTTTTCCGTCATTTCACACCAACGCACAGACGGCGTTTTTCTCTTCGCAAAACTGGAGGGAAAAGAAGAAGGCATCCGTTTCGCTTGTTACCCACTGGGTCGAGTCCTAGCCGCCATGCAACCGCAGGCGCAGCTCGACGATAACAACAACCTCTACGTTTTCCACGCCGTAAACGACACCTCCTACATGCTCACTCAAATCGACGTCGCCACCGGACGCATGGGCCAGGCTCCTTACAAATCCGCCATCGCCAATCGCCAGGGACGCCCCAGCATGCGTCGCTCTCGAGATGGCCAGCTTGTCATCAGTGGCGGCATCCAAGTCACCGACACCGAGATCGCCGCCGAAACATCTCCGACCAAATCCCGTCTCTCCGATCGGCCTGCTGGCTTCTAGCGCCTACTCAGTCCTCAAAATGACGCCCACCCCCGCCCTTTTACATCGGCCTCGGCGCCTTCGCTCCACGGCGGCGCTCCGTTCAATCGTACGCGAAACACGCCTCTCGCCCGAAAACTTCATCCTCCCGCTTTTTGTAAGCGAAAAGATTTCCGCACGCGTCCCTGTGGCCAGTATGCCTGGAGTCTTTCAGCTGACCCAAACTGAAGTTGTTGCTGAAGCGCTCGAGGCTTACCAATCCGGCGTCACCTCCATTTTGCTCTTTGGCATTCCGGCGCACAAAGATGAATTGGCTTCGGGTGCCTACGACCCCAATGGGATTGTTCAACGTGCGGTTCGTGCAATCAAAACAGCAGCCCCGGAGCTCATCGTCATAACGGATGTTTGTCTTTGTGAGTTCATGTCTCACGGCCATTGCGGCGTAACACATTTCGACGGCGAACACGCACACGTTGCCAACGACGCCTCCGTAGAACTCCTCGCAAAAACAGCACTTTCCCACGCTCAAGCCGGCGCCGATATCGTCGCTCCTTCCGATATGATGGATGGTCGAATCGGAGCGATGCGGCACTTGCTCGACAGTCACGGATTCGAAAACACTCCAATTTTAAGTTACGCGGCGAAGTTCGCCTCCGCTTTCTACGGGCCTTTCCGTGATGCCGCGGAGAGCACTCCTAAAGCCGGAGACCGCCGCAGTTACCAAATGGACGCGGCGAATGGAAACGAGGCGCTCCGAGAAGTGGCGCTCGATATCGAACAAGGTGCAGACATGGTAATGGTGAAGCCTGGACTCGCCTATCTCGACATCGTCTGGCGGGTCAAAGAACGCTTCGGCCTACCAACAGTCGCGTACCACGTCAGTGGTGAATACGCGATGCTTAAGGCTGCAGCAGCGAACGGCTGGGTGGACGAAAAAGCCTGCCTCCTGGAATCAATGATCGCATTCCGACGTGCAGGCGCAGACCTCATTATTACGTATGCGGCCAAAGAACTGGTCCAATGGTTAAAACCGTAGTCGCTCTCGTTTAGACACGCAGCGACCTCGGGCTTTTCCAATCTATTCAGAACAGTTCGGGACGCAGCCAAGACCGTTCCGAATCGCGACCCACTCCGCTACAGGAGAGCCGCCGATCAGGTGTTTTTGCAAGATCACCTCGAAGCGCTCCGGAGTGACCGCGCCATACCAAACTCCATCTGGGTAAACCAACAGCCAAGGACCACCAGCACACACACGAAAACATCCTGCCTTGGTCCGCATCAGCTCCACTCCCGTTTCACGCACTCGTCTTTTGATGACCTCCCAAAGCGCCGCCCCGTCCGCCTCTTCACAACACTCCGGCCCGATACACACAAACACATGTTTGGTTGCCGATTGAATCCCAGCTTTCAAAATACCGGCCTTCGTCTTTTCCTGATTTGGAATTTCGTCCATTTGATTCTTGGATTGCAGCATTCTCACTCGAGCCCCTGTTAGCAAGTCACGCTCTCTTTGCCCTATGAACCTCCCACGAATTTCTGCTCTTGCGCTTCTTGCGACGCTTCAACTTCAAGCTGCAGACTGGCCAGAATTTCTCGGTCCCTTCCGCAACAACATCTCCGATGCGACGGACCTTCGCACGTCTCTTTCGGAACAAGGAGTCCCTGTATTATGGAAACGTAACGTGGGCACCGGCTATAGCGCACCTAGCGTCATGGACGCTCAACTCGTTCTTCATCACCGAATCGGCAATGAGGAAATCGTGGAGTCCATTCAGGCCGAAACCGGCAAATCAGAATGGCGTTACGCTTATCCCAGCCATTTCGTGGACCCATTCGGGTACAATAACGGCCCTCGCTGTAGCCCTCTACTTACAGCCTCGCGCTGCTACACCCTCGGAGCCGAAGGACGACTCGTTTGCTTAAACAAAAAGGACGGCTCCGTGCTCTGGGAACGCGATCTTCAAAAAGACTTCGATGTCCCCGAAGCTTTCTTTGGTGTTGGAAGCAGCCCCATCCTGGATGAGGGCAGGCTCTACGTGATCGTCGGTGGACAGCCAAACTCCGCAGTCGTCGCGATTGACGCCGAAACCGGAAAAACGCTTTGGGAGAACGGCGGAGAGAAAACCTGGAATGGAGTTCCGATGACAGGATGGCCCGGAGAACGGCTAGTTCAATGGAACCCAGCGGATCCTGCTTATCAAAAACAGGCCAGCTATTGCACCCCCGTGATCGCGACCATTCACGGAAAGCGCCATCTACTCTCGGTAACCAGACAAGGACTCCTTTCGATGGATCCCACAACAGGCAAATTCAACTTCGCTTACTGGTTCCGCGCACGCCAAGACTCCTCTGTGAATGCGATGACTCCTGTCGTCCAAGACGATTGTATTCTCATTTCCTCCGCCTATTTCAAAAGCGGATCCGTTCTCCTCAAGGTAAAACCCGACGGCAATTCCGTGGATGAAGTCTGGAAAGGCCTACAACTCGAAATGCACTGGAGCCGACCCATCCTTTGGAACGGCCATCTTTACGGCTTCAGCGGTCGCAACGAACCCGACGCCCGCTTTCGTTGCGTCCAATGGGACACTGGAGTTTTGAAATGGGATCGTTATGAAGGTTGGCCCAACGCCGGACACTCCAAACTACGCGAAGGCGAAAAACCGCCTGCCGTTTACGGGCGAGGCTCCCTCATTTTTGCCGGCGACAAATTGATCGCTCTCGGTGAGTGCGGTCGTCTCGGCATCTTCAAAGCCGACTCTGAAAGCATTCAGGAAGTCGGCAACTGGCAGGTTCCGGGACTTCAATACCCATGTTGGGCCGGTCCAGTTTTAGCAAATCGCCGTCTTTATCTCCGAGACGAACAGCTTCTCATCTGTCTGGATTGGAGCGCCACATCCAAGTGACGCCCCCTTCCGAAAGCCTATTTTAAAGGCATCAGCTGAACCGCACGAAAGGCCACAGGATCATTATGACCCGCGAATCCAAAGTATCCGCTGGTCCGATCCTTGCCCGGATGCTGCTTACCAGCTGCATACTCCGTGACCGTCGCAACATCGGCATCCACAATCACTGTCCCGTTTAACTCGACCTTGATCTTCGAGCCGTCAACCGTGACCTCCTCGAAGTTCCACTCCCCTACAGGCCGCAAATATCCACGGTGAGCAGCCACTATGCCGTAAACGGACCCATTAAACTGACGAGGATCCAGCGATGCGTATTTCGGGTCCGTGTCGTCTAAAACCTGCAACTCACACATCCCAACATACGCCGTATCTCCAGTGCCCGGATACCGAATGGCCAGACCATTGTTACCGCCGGGAGGCAGCTTAAATTCCACGCGCGCTTTGAAGTTCGTGTATTCATCGACAGTGTGGATCGTCCCCCCCTTCTTCGCTTTGCAAACGATCGCCCCGTCGATCACCTCATAATTTTCGACCGGTCCTTTCCAGCCATCGAAGTCTTTCCCGTTAAACACGGACTTCCAGCCCTCGCCCGCTCCGTGAGAAGCCAGGGTTTGATTTGCCTCTTCCCCACCAATTTCGCGAAGGAACACATTCTTCCAGCGAATCTCGGCACCGTGTGTTTGCAGTTGGATAGGACCAATCCGAGGAATGGGCCGTGGATTCACTTTAATCGAAGGATCCTTCGACGCACGGTCGTAGTAATTTTCCAAGACCGCATGATCCACAGTCTGTTTGCCATTCAACCACACAGACACTCGCGTTCCCACCATCACTACGCGTAACTGATTCCATTCACCGAAAGGTTTATCAGCCAGCACCAATGGGTCTTTCCCTGGGGATCCCGGAGGATTGTTCCACAATCCACCAGAGCCTTTTTCTCGCCCAAGTTTGCCACCATCGGGCTGTGTCGGATCCCAGATTTGCACCTGCGGCACACCACGCAAATAAACTCCTGAGTCAGCCGTCGGCACAGTCTTGTATTCAAGCGTCAGCTCGAAATCACCGTACTCTTTTTCAGTCGTTGCGTACGCCCCTTTCCCATCGTTCACGAGCTCTTCGTTTTCGATGGTCCAGTGGTTACCCAACTCCTCGTTCCACTTCGCAATCTTTGCAGCACGATCTTCCGGAGACATCTCCATCAACGCGCGATGATCGAAGGTCGCGCCACCTCGCCACCCGCTCATATCCTTCCCGTTAAACAGGGCGGTAAAACCCGCTGGTGGTGTCGGTGCGGCCTGCAGCACCGCGCCACTACAGAGCAGCGCGAGACTGGAATAAAGGTACGGTTTCATAACGTGAAATTACCGAATTCGAGCAGCGAATCGTTAGATCAGTTTTGTAATTCCCGGTGACGCCATCGGCACTTCCGGCAATGCCATATCCCACGTAATATTTTTCGGAGCGAGATCTTCCTCTGACTTGAGCATGTGCTCCCAAGTCACTTCTTTACCGGTATAGGCCGCCATACGGCCCATGATTGCAGCGAGTGTACTTTGGCACATCCACTCTCCGTCATTGTGAGCAGCACCCGCACGGATGGAATCGTACAACTCCTTGTGCTCCTGCTCGTACATCCCCAGCGTTTTCGGAACGTTCCCTGCAGCCTTCCACGGATTGGCTCCCATGATTTGAACAACGCCTCCCTTGGTGCTCCCGAAACCTTTCTCACCAGTGATGTTGTCACTGTTATCGTTGAAGCATCCTCCCATCTGGCGCTGCGCCATGAATCCATGAATCCCATTAGCCCACTCGTAGCTGACGGAGATATGATCAAAAATATTTCCTCCCGGATTCGGGTTCTGGCGGCCACCTGTCGCGGTGCAACGCAACGGCGCCTGATCCTTCATCGCCCACATCATCTTGTCGACGCTGTGGCAGGCTTGTTCCACCAATCCGTCTCCCGCCAACCAAACAAAATTCATCCAGTTACGAAGCTGCCATTCCAGATCCGTCATACCTTCCTTCCGGTTGGTCGCGGGTTGCATGGGCTTCACTGGCCCCCCCATGTAAGTGTGATAAAGACTCCGGACTTCGCCGATTTCACCGGCATGAATTTTTTCAAACAACGCGCGACGTTGTGTCTCATAACGCCAGCAGAACCCAGCCACCACGCTGAGGTGCTTCTCTTTCGCTTTACGCGCAGATTCCAATACAGAACGCACACCCGTTGCATCCGTGGCCATCGGCTTTTCACAAAAGATGTGCTTCCCTGCCGCAACAGCCGCAGCGAAATGAAGCGGGCGGAATCCCGGAGGTGTCGCGAGCAACACACAATCAATGTCCGAAGCCAACACCTGCTTATAAGCGTCTAGGCCCGTAAATTGGCGCTCCTTGGGCAAATCGACACGGCCCGGTGTGGAGGCGTATTTCGCACTCAACCCGCTTACAGCCGACTCCAATTTTTCGGGAAACACATCCCCGATTGCCACCAGTTGCACATTCGCATCCGCAGTCAGTGCATTATTCGCAGCGCCCGTTCCACGGCCTCCGCATCCCACCAGACCAATTCGAATTTTATCAGTTTTGTTTTCCGCCTTCAAAATAGAAGGAAACGACAAAGCGCCTGCTGCTACCGAAGAAGTACGAATAAAATCGCGACGAGTGAAATCAAAGGATGGAAGGTTTGGATTCATGGGAGGTTGGTAATGGTTCATGTCCGCGCCAAAGAGCCTTCGATCGCGAACGGTGCAGAGACTAGGAGAAAATTCGAACTCTGTCTTTCGCCGCCATATCGCAGTACGAAATCAAACATCCGTCTCGGCACCCGCAACCATACGCTCCCTAAAATCCGACGGTGTCATTCCAGTAATTCGACGAAACGCGCTCGCAAAATATTGAGAACTACAAAAACCACAGGCCATTGCGATATCAAGCACCGACGTGTTGCTTGATGCCAGCAGTCTTCCGGCCTGCTCGATCCGACACCTCAGCACATACTCGGCTGGAGGGAACCCCGTCTCCGCCCGGAATCTTGCCTTAAACCTCGGCACGGAAAGGTCCGCCTCTTTCGCCAAAACCTCGACCACTAGGGAATCGTCCAAATGAGCGGCAATATAGGCCGTGACCGCTGCGATCGCAGGGCTCAGCGCACGAATAGGCTCCCTCTGGGATAACGAGATAACCTCCAGCAAATACTCGAGAATCCCATGGTGCATTCGCGCTTCCCTCAACGGATCCCCCTCGGATGCGGCCGCCCGAAACACTCGCTCCAAAATAGGATGCAGCTCTGGCCCCGCGCAACAATGCCGGTGAGGAAACGACTTAAGCCCATGCCAATACGCTTGCGCCTGTTTCTCTGGAAGCCCCAAAAAACCATCAGCCTTGTCTGGCAACTCCAGAATCAGCCAATACATCATCCCACAATGTTCCGGATCCGGCCCCGTGCTGTGAGGTTCGTCAGGAAACGTCACAAACAGGTCCCCTCCAGACATCCGAAAACACTCCTTACCCAACCAGTAATTCTGCGTCCCCCTAGCCAAATACGAAATCTCCATCATCCCCGGATGCGAATGATCCTCCAACGGCGGATGCGCACGAAGGTAGCGGTACCGCCCCAAAACCCGAAGATTCGCGATCCCCAATCTGGTCAAATCCAAGATCGTTCGCTCGGGCGTGCTATTGAGATCCAGTTCCATGGGCTAGCAAGAAGCGGTTCAGCTCACCAACTGCCAAACCGGCTTATTATCGTACACATACCGGTAATACTCAGATCGCTGCAACTTGCTTGCGGACCCTTCATCCAACAAAACGTGCGCCTTGGGATGCAACTGCAGCACCGACGCCGGCACCTGCGCACTCACGGGCCCCTCAATCGCCGCCGCTAATGCATCGGCTTTCCCCGCACCAAACCCGAGCAGCAATACCTCGCGCGCATCCATGATGCTCCCAATTCCCATCGTAATCACGTGATGCGGGACATCGTCCGGAGAATCAAAATACCTGGCATTATCAGCACGGGTTCTCGGAGTAAGAGTCTTGATCCGGGTACGCGATGCCAGTGACGAAATCGGCTCGTTGAATCCAATATGCCCATCGCTACCTATTCCTAAAATCTGGATATCGATCCCCCCCGCATCCCGAATCTTGGCCTCATACTCTTCACAGCTCGCAGGCACATCCGGCGCCAACCCGTCAGGAATATGCGTCAATTCGGGACGCACGTTGATCTGGCTAAACAAATTCTCATGCATGAACCGGTGATAAGAGGCCGGGTGGCTCGGTCCTAACCCCACATACTCATCCAGGTTAAATGTAGTGACTGCACTAAAATCGAGCGCCTCCTCGCGATACATCCGGATCAATTCACGATAAAGTCCGAGTGGCGTACTTCCAGTAGCAAGCCCCAGCACAGCTTCAGGTTTGGAGCGGATCACCTTGGCGATCATACGGGCTGCCAACACACTCGCGGTCTCTTGGGAGGGCTGAATTATAACTTCCATATTTTGAGCAGAAACTGGGAACAAAGCAGATTTCCAGCCGAAACGCTCTCACTTAAATACGCGGCCCTCCTTTATTCCCCGGCAACACCTTGCCCCCGAAAGAATCAAGCAGCGTACCAAAAACACTAACGCCGCTTCCCAACAAAATAGTGGCCAGTTAACGGATGTGCGTTTCACTCAACATCCGAAAGACAATCCGATAGGCAAGATAAAGGCTTCCAAGCAAACAGGTCAAAACGCCCAAGCCCATCCACGCAATCTGACGCACCAACGCCTGTACCCGCTCCATCACCTCATCGTAAGCCATCTCGGAAATAACAACCCAGCGCCCACCGGACATCTCCAACGGCGCCGCAACTGAGAGCGCCTTTACTCCCCGGTAATTCGTATCCACCCGACGAATCGGGCCACTCTCAAGCGCCTCTTTCACAAGCTCCACACACATCTCCTGCTTCAACACCCAACTCGATCCAAACACACGGCTTGGACTACGCATCCGAAAATCTTCACCAACAAGATACGTCTCCCCAGTTCGTCCCAAGCCCTCCACCGCCGACATCAGTTGGTTCAATTCGGCACTAGAACGACTCGCCATAAACACCCCAATTTTCTTACCTCCCGAAAACACAGGGACCGCCCAATGAATCGACACTGAGTCAGGCTCAAAAAGGCTTTTCACCAAGTCACTCTGAAAAACACGCGAGTCTTCGGTGGCCTGCACCGCCGCATCGTAAACCTTTCGTACCCCCGTATTGGGATGAAGGTTCCATTTTAAATTCACCGCAAAATCCAGCCCTTTGCGGGCCGTGTAAACCACGTTCCCATTCAGGTCCACGAGCATTAGATCCTTCAAGCCCCCGAAATCAGCCATGCGCACCAACGCATCATTCCACACAGAATAGGCATACCGATAACTTGCAGTCTCAGGAGCAACCGCCACCTCGGAAGACTTCGCCAAATAAAGCGCCTGCAAAATTAACGCCTGACTCGGATGTCCCAGATACTCTTCGCGGGGCAGAGGCAATCCGTTCTTCTCAGATTTCTGATCAATAAATCGCCCCACCTCCTGCCGCCACACATCTGCAACCGTTGTAGGCGCGCCGGAAACCAATTGAGCTACACCAGCATAAGCTTGAGAAAAAGCCGTCAAGCCGCCGCTCACCTCCCTCGAATGAGCAAACAGGACCATCGCATCCTCGCGTTCCTTAAAATACGCACTCAAGGCACTCATTCGACTATCCCGAATCACCTCCAGCGAACACGGATCATGCTCCGTGTACATAGCGCTCACCCCCCGAGCCATCCCGACCCCCAAAGCCATCACCCCTGCCACTATCAGGGCAGCAAAACCCCACCCCAACAGATGGAGTACCCGTATTCTACCAACAATGCTCTGGGGGATCCTAAGCATGAACTACTGCATCATAAAATCTCTCTCCCAGCGCTTACTAACCCAAAAACTCAAAAAAAACGCCTTCCTTCTCAATGCCCCTTCACCGATCGCTCCTGCACAGGCTTCCCATCCGCCACTGTGTCAGGTGCGTGTAATATGACGGTCTGTCCTTCACTGAGTCCGGACAAAACCTCCGCCATCACCCCATTCTGGTGCCCCACCCCAACCGCCACGACCTTCGCAACTTGGACGTCTTTAACGAAAACCTGCCACTCTCCCCCCCTGCGAAACAATGCCCCTACTGGCACCTGCAAAACATCACCCCCACTCCAAGTCCGGATCCTCGCTTCAACCCGAAACCGATCCCCCAATAGCCGAGGCTCTGGAAGCGCATCCACAAAATCGACCCGTACCTTCACTCGTTGCTCCTCCACCCCAAGCGCTGAAATCTTGGTGTACGCGCTAGGCTCAATCGTGGAGACACGCCCATTTAATGGCCGGCCTCCACCCCAATGCTCAATCGCCACGGGTGCACCAACACTCACGCCAACCGCATCACTCGATAACAGCTCGATCTCGGCTTCCAGCTCCAACGGATCACCAACTTCCAACAGAGCCGCACCCGCGTTTACAAATCGCGCACTTTCCTCAAACACATTCAACACCACTCCCGAAACCGGAGCCACAAGCTGATGCCCCCCCGCCAGACCTTCGGATGGCCCCTGAACCTGACGTAGCGCAACCTGCGCCTGCTCGTATTCAAACTCCGCCACTTGTCTGGAGTATTCTGCGGATCGCAACTCCCGAGTCAAAACCTCGACTTGATTGACCGCGACCTCCCACTCCCGCGAGGAAATGACACCAGTCGCCTTCAGACTCTCCGAACGCACTTGTTCTTTCAGCGCCAAATCCAACCCCGCCTGAGCACGTTCCATCCCTTCTATACTCCTCTTTCGAGACGCATCCGTCGCCTTCACTCTCACTTCAGCCTCCGCAAACACCCTCGGGTTTAAAAAACCTGCCCACTCCCCCTGCAACTCTGCCAATAACGTTTTCCCGGCTTCCACTCGATCTCCGGCCCTCAACGCTATCCGCTTCAGTGACCCAGCAAACGTCGCTGAAACCACATACCTGTGACGAATACGTGTCTTCCCTTCCTCCAAAACAGACACACTCAATGCCCCTCTCGAAACCTTCGCCACGTCCACACCCACAGGCTTCGGCCATAGCCCAGCCACAATCAAGACGACCAACCCCAAGCCAAACATCGGAAATACAAGGCTTCGCCCAAGACCGCCTCCCCTCATTCGCGTTTCCTCTTGTCTCATATTCATCGTTTCTCTGCCTTATTCCGTGGATTTCAAAACACCTAGCAGGTCAAGCATCCGGATCCTTCGACTCACAATCGCACACGAAACAGTAGCAGACACCACTACAATCAGAACAGCCGTCGCGTAAGTGCGTGAAGACAAAATCAACGGCAACCTCACCGTCTCCGTACTCGCCGTCTGAATGATCAGATTCGCAAGAAAACTACCGATACCCAAACCAATAGGCAACGCCACCACCGTCAGAAAAACAATCTCCCCAATCATAATACGCACCACCTCCCCATGCGTAAATCCAATCACTCGAAGTGTCGCCAAATCACGGCTCCGTTCCGAAAGCGCGATACTGGCGCTGTTGTAAACCACTCCAAACGCAACCACGACAGCGAACCCAAAATACACCCCCTGAATCATCCCAATCATCTCCCCCGTACTCTTCTGAAACGATCCACGCACGGCACGTTTCACTGCAAGCGACGCAATCTTTGGAGCCTCTCGCACTTTATCCAAAAACGCATCCAATCGGTTTTCGTCCAACCTTAAATACGCTCCGCTCACGCTCTCCCCTTCACGCATCAGTTGGTGCAACGAAGAAATTTCCATATACGCCCCCAGCCCGGCGAAATCAGTCAGGAACCCCTGCACCCTCACTTCTTTCTGCGGACGGCTCCCTTCCTGTACCTCCAAAATCAGCTTGTCCCCAACCTGCGCCCCAAGCACCTCGCCAAGCTTTGACGAAATCAAGACCCCATCTGACGGCGGCACCAGCGCTTGACCATTTCCATCCAAAATCCGATTCAGGCTCCCATTCTCCAACAAACCCACCACCCCCAACCGACGCGACACATGCCCAAACCGGATCCTGGCAGGCACGCTCCGAAACGGCTCTGCGGTCAACACACCGGGAAGCCCACGCAAATCACTCAACGCCGAAGCAGAACCCGGTTCCAACAAACTCAACGTCAGGTCCTGACGCTGCGCGTAATCCCATTGGAAATTTAGAATATACTGAATTCCATCTCTCAGCGCTCCCGGGACCACCGGAATACCCGTGGCCAACGCCAGACCAAACGACGCCAACATCGCCTGAAACGGCTTTCTCTCGATATTTCGCAACACCATCCGAAACGCAGGCGAAGCAAATCGGCCCAAACCCAGTCGTTCCAATATCGAGTATTTAAAATCCGCGGGCGGCTCCGGACGCATCGCTTCCGCCGGCGGAAGACGCATCACCTGCAGCACCGACCCAATAACCCCGAGGAACGAAGACCCACTGCTGATGAAAATGGCTGCGCCAATAGACGGCAGGTGCGGATAAAATATTAACGCAGGGAACTGAAAGAACCGCTTGTAAACAGTCACCATATTTCCGCCCAACCACATCCCGGCGACCGCGCCCACTACGACTCCCACAACCACAATCAGCAGCGCAAACCCCATATAGTGTGCCCCGACTTGTCCCGAAGAGTATCCAAAAGCTTTGAGCTGCGCGATCTGCTCACGCTGAAGCCGAATCAGGCGCGAGAGCATCGCACTTGTCATAAAGGCGGCAATACTCAAAAAGACAGCCGGAAACGCCACAGAGATACCTGTCAGAACCCGCAGCTCATCATTCAACCGGGTCGCCGAAGCATGGTCCTTCCGATGATAGGCAATCAGCCCTCCATACGGCATCAATACCCGGTCCAATTCGGCCATCACCGAAACCGGATTGGCTCCTGGCGCAACGTCCACAAGCACATTATTAAACGCGCCAGTCAGCTGAAATGCTGCCGAAAGCTCTCGTTCATTCATCCAAAACACTCCGAACCTCCGATTGTCAGGCAAGCTCTCACCAGGCCTCGCCTCAAACACATACTCCGGGGATAAAGCGATCCCCACAATCGTCAGCGTCTGTCGCGCGCCATGAATCACGGCCGAAATCTTCGCCCCCGGAATAAAGCCGTGCGCTTTTGCAAATGCTTCACCAACGACAACCTCATTTCTCGAACCTATTTCAGGCATACGTCCCAGCCTCAGAAACAATAGGTTCAGCCGTGCCGGCCTGTCTTCCGGAAGCGAATGCACAAGCCCATCCGCAGTATCAGGAAACCCGGGTAAAAGAAGCGTCACTTTCCCAACCACGCGGGTGTCCACAGCCGCCACTCCGTCAATCTCGGCCAACCGCTCACGCAACGAGTTCGGTGCCCTTTTCAGATCACAAAAAACGTCCGCAAACCGGTACTGCTCATAATAAGCATCCCGCGTCGACTCCACAGATTGGATCAGACTCCGGGACATAATCATCACCGCAATCCCACAAGCCATAATGAGACTCACCGCCGCCATCTGCCCCTTCATCTTGCCAATATCCCGCAGAAGTTTTCGATGAAGAGCTTTCATACAAATTTGCTCATCACAAACTCACCACTCCAACGAACGTACCGCTCGACGATTCGTGTTCCGACGAATATCCACAATCCGCCCGTCGGACAGTCGAATCACACGATCCGCCATCTCCGCGATTGTAGCATTATGAGTAATAATCACCGTCAACGTGCCCAAGGTCATGTTCACGTGCTCAATCGCCTCGAGCACGGTTACCCCGGTTTTCACATCCAACGCTCCAGTGGGCTCATCACACAACAGGACCTCCGGTCTCTTCGCAATCGCTCGAGCAATGGCCACCCGCTGTTGCTGCCCGCCGGACATCTGGGACGGAAAGTGATCCATGCGGTCGCTCAATTCCACCAGCGCCAACGCCTCTTCAGGAGTCATCGGGTCACGCGCGATCTCCGTAATTAAAGACACATTCTCCCGCGCCGTGAGGCTTGGAATCAGATTATAAAACTGAAACACGAACCCAACCGAGTGCCTCCGGAATTGGGTCAACTCATCCTCGCTAGCGTGAGCCAGATCCCATCCACGATAAGTCAGCGTACCTGCTGTCGGGAGATCGAGTCCGCCAAGATTGTTCAGCAGGGTGGATTTACCACTTCCTGATGCACCCAACAAAACAACCAACTCACCAGCATACAACTCAAGATCCACGCCATCTAACGCACGGACTTCGCCGCTGGAGGAAGCGTAAACCTTCTCCAATCCACGGGCACAAAACAACGGATCGCGCTGAGCTTCAGACGAAGAAAAGCGCTCGGCTACATCCGCTCGACGAATATTTTCCGGGCCCACACCCACAAGCTTGGCCGCACGGATTCAGCAGGTAAAGACAGGACACCACCCTGCTCGAAATGGCCACGCTCTATTTCTCAACCAGTTCAACGGCATCGAACATCAGATGCCCGACGACTGCTGTACCTCGCCGATTGATATCCGTCGTAAACTTTATCTTTAGAATGTTTGCGTAGTCGTCGTCATCGATTGGATCGCCCCCAGGAAGAATCACCTGCGCTCCATTTTTCCAAAACTTGCCCCCCACGCGCTTGAAACTTTCAAGCGGAACAGTCGCCTGAACCCATTCTTCTTTCCCCGTAAAATTCCCGCCATAAAACCAAGTCAATTTGTCATCTTTTCGGGGTGTATCACGGAATAACTCAACAGAGAAACCCGTCGCACAGTTGCTCCGATACCAAAAACGTACAGCCGAATACTTCTTCGGATTCACCATCCCAACCGGAAAAGTCTTCATATAGCCAGGGTAAGACCCCGGCTTGGCATAATCGATGGACAGCTCCAGCGCCCGCCGATGATCTGGATCATTCGTAGGCACCACCTTGGCCTTCACATCGGCAAGAATAGAAGTTTTCGGGTCAATACGATCACAAGCATCGATCACCTTGACCTTAGCAGTATCTGCAGCAAATGCAGAAGTCGCGACAAGCGAAGCCGATAAGAGGAACAGTTTCTTGAGGGGCATAATCTCCACTTGCTTAGCCTTCCTTTCCGGAACGTCAAGCCACAGCAAACCACCAAAAAATCTCCCGACCTACCTCAAGGACCACTCGTAGTTATTCGAGTTGTATGGAATCACTCCGTACACCCCAGGCGTCACCACATAGCTTCCGGTAGTCGGAGGGTTCTGCAAGATCACTCCCTGCGATTGCAGCAGCTTCCCTGTTCCGGTTGCATCGTACAGATTCACCAACACAATCGGCGAGCCTGGCGCATTCGACATGGTCCACTTCGTGATGTTCGTCGGAGCCGGAGACACTTCTGCCGTCGGCACCACCGTGGTATCGATCACCCAGCTACTGCTAATCCTCACTCCCTGTATTCCAAAATACGCCGTCGTATTTCCGGGCAACGCTTCCAGCGCATTCTGGTACACCGAGATCCGTAGCCCACTCAACGACCCATACACGTTGCTCGCACTTAATGTCGTATCATACCGGCTTCCAATCAGCGTCAATTTCCGGAACAACGCACCGCCACTCGCTGCCGGACGTTTCCACTCCATCTCCGTGTTGTTCCCTGACAACACACTCACAGCGTTCGCCCCTGTCCAATCCAGCTTCACTACGCCGGCCAAATATCCCTTCGCAGGATACGCCGCTCCGTACAATCCCACATACTCAGGCACCGTTCCGTCTCCCATCAGGTAACACGACGCCGTTCCACTCATCGACGCATCTGCGCCGTCCCCAGTCCGGATCACTGTGGTCACTATCCCCGTGCTCGAAACCGTCACACTCTTACAGCCAGTCTTTTGTTGATTCGATGTTCCTGCATCGATCATGAGCGCTGCAAACTGCGGCGCCGTCACGCCACTCGCATTCACGCTGCTCGCGTTTCCTGCGGCTCGCCCAAGCGTTCCACTCGACACTAATGTCGATG
>JBAXNG010000042.1:0-33824 GCA_037133875.1 Verrucomicrobiota bacterium
AACCCAACCATCCACAATTAAACACGCCCCTCCCCAAACTTTGACGTAGACCCCGCTCTCCCTCTGTTTTGCAATGTCCGAGTGAAGTGTACTCTAACCGGACGTCAGGCATGGCTCCGAAAACACGTCAGAATAGGGCCTATTTTGACAATGGTTGGCAGGGCGCGCGATGGTCTAGAGTCTATTCTGACAGTTGTCTTGAATACTTATTATTCAGTGTGCCCTGTCAGTAAATCTGGGATGTCTCGTGATCCATGTATAATTCGAATTACGAGGATACTACCGCTCGCATAAACGTAAAAGATAAGCCAATTGGAAAACCCGTTACTTACTGGAAAATATCTTATGGGGCCAGCTTCTGGTAATAGATCGCGGTAGTGTTCATTTCCCAGTTCCGGATGCAGGCAAAGATTTTGAAGATCTGATTGGATGGAATTTAAAAACCGCTCGGCGGATTTTTGATCCCTCTGTGCGAGATAGGTGGTGTGTTCTGTAAGGTCGATGTCGGCCTGAGGGGTGAGTCGAAGTGTATTCACGAATTCCCAAGAATGGCGTTCCGTTTATTTTCCCAATAAGAGGCATCTGCATCTATGGGAGTACCGGAAGCTAATCCGAGGATAAGTGCCGAGCGAAGCTGTTCGCGTTCTTTATGTTCACGATCTTGGCGAATTAGCATTCTGACATATTCACTTACGGAGCTGTATCCATCGCGAACGAGGCGAAGGTCCACGTACTCTTTCATTTTTTCGGGCAGAGAGACATTCATGGAGGTCATGTCTGCAGAGTGTAGTGCAAATGGCACAAAATGGCAAAGGCTGCCATTAGTATTGAGGAGCTAGAGAGTGTAAAAAATTCTGAGAACAGGGGTTTAGGGAGCAATGGAACATAAAACTCGGTTAAAGCTCGTTGCTGCGTTGCATAAGTCGCGACACCGTAGCTGGGTGGACGTTGAACAGTCTGGCGGCATCAGCGGCAGTCTTTTGTTCAGTTTGAACCAAAGTTAGGATCTCTTGTCGTTGGTGTTCTGTGAGTTTTGGTCGTCTTCCTCCGATGCGTCCTTGTTTACGTGCGGCGTCCAAGCCGTTGCGAGTGCGTTCACGTAACATTGCCCGTTCGAACTCGGCGAAACTGCCGACGATTTGCATCATCATGCGGCCTCCGGAAGACACTACATAATCCACTCGCGCCCAGTCACACCACCGCAACATCCGATGCCGGCAGAACCCCGAGTCGGCCCGAAAGATAATCTTCACTCCCGGCCACACCTCTCTCAGTCGGCCGACCAACAACTTTAAGATCGCCCAGGAATGCCGGGCGCCATCGATGTTGCTGGGCCGCAGATAGCTCACCAGCAGCTGTTCGCCGCAAAAAACGTACAGCGGCAAAAAGCAGTAACTCCCGTAGTAGCCTTGAAAGAAACGTCCCTCCTGATTGCCATGCACTCGGTCATCGGTGGCATCAAAATCCAGGATCAACTCGGAGGGAGCCTCCTTGAAAGAGGCAATGAACTGCTCGAGTAAAAGCTGGTGCATCCCGACGGGAGTCTGGCGATTGGCACGCTGTTCGAGTCGGCAAAGGGTCGGACTCGAAGCCAGCGCTCTGTCTTGTTCGATGGCGGTCTGCCAAACCAGGTCATGCCGCAGAGCGTCGTGATCGTTGAGATCCTCGTAGCCTTGGGCGATCCCGAAAATGCGTTGCCTCAGCAAGTCTTCCTGGGTGTGGGTGACAAGAGTTGGATCCCGAGGATCTGGTAAAAGGGAGGCAAAGGACTGAATGAGCCCGAGCCTGCGATCGACTTGGCGCAGAAGCATCATGCCGCCATCACTGGAGACTGAGATTCCCCCACAAAAACGGACGTTTGTGCAATGTGGGTGCATTCGCTCCGTTCCCCTGTTCCATTGAGCCCCAAAACCCCTGTGTGCAAATTTGATTCGGCCCCCCTTCCCTTCCGCTGCTTAGCGGATCTCGATGAGCCGATTCCCTTCTTCGATCAGGTGGACAATCTGGGGGACCAAGGGCTCGAACCATTGGAGCAACGCCCGGCGGCTGGCATTCCCGATGCGTAACCAGACAATGATAGGCGTTTTCTGACTTTGCTGTATGCGATGCGGAAAATCTTCGGCCTTTGTGACAATTACAGCTTGATGCTGCAAAGCGTAATCCCAGATCGATGAGTCGGCGGCTGCGCCGCATCCAATATCGACAACATGCTCAGCAAAAAATCCTTGAGCCGTAAGGAGACGCGCCAACGCAGGCGGTAACTGAGCATCGACAAGGAACCTCATTGGCTACCTGGCAACCAGAACAGGATGATCCATTTCGGCGGCTGCATACTCCAGACATGCCGAGATGTCTTCATGTTGAAGGTATGGAAAATCCTCTAAAATCTCCGATTCTGGTACTCCAGCGGCGAGCAGATCGAGGACGTCTTTCACCCGAATCCGCATCCCTCGTATGCAGGGACGTCCTCCGCATTGG
This sequence comes from Verrucomicrobiota bacterium, assembly GCA_037133875.1. Lineage (GTDB taxonomy): Bacteria > Verrucomicrobiota > Verrucomicrobiia > Chthoniobacterales > Chthoniobacteraceae > Chth-196. Next base: position 2,479 of record JBAXNG010000042.1, read on the forward strand.
CTAGGGTTGAATGTGATGCGCTCGATCATGCCATGATTCTAATCCAGCTTATGATGTTGGAAAAGTCGGCAGGAAGCTGGAGTGGTATCGGGCCGGAGGGGAACTCTCGGAACGGCAGTGGGGCGACATTCTCGGACTGTTGCAGATCAATGCAAAGCACCTCGATATACTTGGTTTCAGTGAAGAACTCTCCTCAATTGGACGCGTAAAAGGGGCTAATTCTCCCCGAAACCTGCCCGCAACAACAGGAGTCCACGACACCATTTCGCCCCACAGGGAACCGATTCGAGCCCGATTCCCTTTTCGCCAGCGACCGATCAATCCGCAAACGCGAGCTCTTCGACCAATGCGCCTATACACGCCAAAATTACGAGGGCCGACTCCGCAGACGGTCGGTCCTTTTTGCCTACGCTCTCGACTAACTCGAATAAAGCCCCCACCAGCTCATCCATGACGACCGGCGCCATAGATCCTTGAATCCATAAATCCACAGCTTCCTCCACCCCACTCGACTCCGCCATTACCTCGCTTAAGTTGGCGAGCTCGTCGTGAACCCGATCCATGAGGCCCTCCATTCGCAACCTCGGCGGACGTCCCTGCTTCGGAATAAAAATGTGACATGCCCGCACCATAAGCGGCTTTAGAAACAACCAGTCCCCGGGTTTAATGAGAGCCTCCAGGGCCTTGGGCATTTTCTCCAACAATCCGGGAAACGCCTTTTTGACGCCTTCAGCAGCATCAGCAGCTGTTGGATAGCGGCGCCGCATGGTTTCCAGCCGCTCTTCCATTTCCTCCTCCGTAAGCGATTCAAAATCGTCCTCCGGCTCCTCCCCAAAGACTCCTCGCACCACATGGTCCAACTCGTTTTCCTCGGGCCTCCCTTTCTTTTCTCGCTTGTGGATCAACAACGGATCCAGGGGACGCGGGTCCGAAATGAGTTCCAAGAGCCCCAATTCCGAAAGCAGTGGATTTAAATCTAGGTCCAGTCCTTCCTCGCGCCTCTTTTGGTCACACCCCCGGATATGTGTTTTCATCAGCGCCACCAGCAGCGGACGCTTCTCAGGTCTGGCCGCGGCCTCACGCGGAGTGAGCCCCTGAAGCGCCGGGACCGATTCATCGAGAAAAAATTCGTAGCGTTTTCGGAACAAAATTTCAGGCGACGGTGGTGCGCCGCCAGGCTCGTCCGCCACCAATTGCGTAGAGATTTCAAAAGGTTCACTGTCCTCCAACAAAGAGGCCGGGACCAAAGAGGCATCAAATCCGGGAGCCTTACCGGCTAATCTTGCGCCGTAATCGTCCGTCAATTCCCCCTTAAACTGGATTTGGCCACCGGCGATCCGCTCCACAAGAGTACGTACGGCTTGACGCCGTTTGTCCCCGTTGGTTTCGATCCGCAGCCGATTTTTCCCAAGAAGCACTCTTCCAAGAAGCGTCGGGCCCTGACCAAAACCGGCAGTCCCACCCTGTCCCGGCAGCGACAGTTGCAGTTGGGCAGGATCCTTTCCGTGCGCTCTTTCCAGTACCACAAATGCCATATCGAAACCCGAGGCCAAATCCGCACCTTGTAACTCGTCCTCCTCGCAGTTCTCGTTCTTTTTTAGAAGCGTCTCCACACGGCGCTGATCCGGGCACACATAGTCCGTCTTGGTGAACCGATAGTCTGCTTTAGCCAGAGACTTCTGCCAGCGAGCCTCTGAAACCGCCAAAATCGCCTCACTGATTTTGGAGAAATTCCACGTAAGCCAGTCTTGTTGACCAGCGGAATCGGATGGACCGCCCAAATGGCAAATCAACTCCCTCACCACCTCCAGGGAACTTTTCGGTCCACACTCCGGGACTTCCTCCACCGTTCCGCTCAATCTTTCGTAGTGTGACATCGAATACTGCCAGGTGAGCAGAGTGGAATACCGATCTATATTTGCGGCCAGAGACCGGTCGATCACCCGCACCGTCTCTCCCGTCAAATGATCGACCCCTTCGGTTGTCTGCCCGTCCAAAAACCGGTGAACTTCGAGGAGCACAGGCCGCAGTCGGCCCATCGCCCTTAAAAGAACACGCTCGTCATTATTCAAACCCGCCCCGGGATCCGCGAGCCATCGATCAGTGAATGAAAGCCCGTCGGCATCCCGTTGGAGATGGTATAACTGAACCAATTCCGCGTGGGTTCGAATCCCCTGAATAGCACTTTTTTGCGAACTATAAAAAACAGCGCGCCATTGCTTCTGCTCTTCCCCCGCCAACACTTGTTCGGCCCGAGCATGTGTCTTTTGAACCAAAGCCGCTTCGATTTCGCCGTGGCGGGTATAGTTTGCCGGAGTGAACGGATAATGAGGACACTCTGCTGGACAGGCATACAAAGAGCCTCTTCCGGAGCCGCAATCAGCGGACGAAATCGGCTTCTTGAGTACGGGACACTCCCTTTGGTTTTTCTTGGCTTTGCTCACTAATCCACCTTCGCAAAGTGCCCTGTCGAAAACAACCGTGAGAAATTCGTAACGATCCGTACACCTCAGAGACCTGGGTCAAAAACCTCCCGGTGGCCTGGTCATTATTTCTATCACAAGCCGCCGATTTCCGGGCCGATCCTTGAGCCGGTATTCGTGAAGGGTTCCGGAAATTCCCTGCTCCACAGAACGCAGGTTCCGCCCCCCCCCTTCCATGACCGGCCGCTTCATACACGGGCTCGATTCTTCGCCCCTCAAAATTTTTCAAAAGAAAAACGGGGGTACCCCCACAAATGGGCCACCCACCCCTGTAAGGTCATTTCAAAACCAACGCAGGACTGAGCAGGAATCCATAGACACACCGACACCCACTACAAGCCATGCCTACTATCACCAAAAAAACATCCGTTTCCAAAGCATTTGCACAAGACAACCGGATCCCGGATTTTGACGGACTGGAGTCCTCCAGTTCCTCCATTTCGCAGTACCTTAAAAGCATCTCTAGCTTTGAACTGTTAACTCCAGCCCTGGAGCGTCAGGTCGGGATCAATATTCAAGCGGCAAGACGCGCCTTCCAGTTTCATGTGCGCCGTTCGGGGTTCATCGCACGCCGGATGGCTGAAAGCGCACTGTTACCTACCAGTCAGAAACGCATTGGAAGTCGTGGCAACTCACGGGAAGAAACGCTCTCCCATGTATCGGGTTTTCAGGCGGCCATCGCCGATTGTCAGCAGGCTTATACGCGTGGAACCGGCTTTGAGTCGGCGTACTCGAAGCTCGATACCCTTTGCGAAGCGTTTCCCTTAAAACCCCAGATGTACCTGGAGTTTCTACAGGATCTGGAAGCCATGCTCAACGTAAGTAAACGAGGCGAAGCCACAACGGAGTTTTGCCACACGAACTGGATGACAATTAAAGAGGCGGACGAGCATCTCCGGGAGGCGCGGCGTCTTGAAAAGGGCTGGATTCATGCGCGGAACATCATGGTGAACGCGAATCTGCGACTGGTCGTGAAGGAAGCAAAAAACTATCAATCCCGTGGATTAAGTTTCGAAGACCTTATTCAAGTCGGAAACCAAACCCTCATCGCGGCTGCAGACTCCTTTGACCCCGCCAGAGGATGCAGATTCTCGACTCACGCGATGCACCACCTCAAGGGAGACCTGAAACGCGCCATCGATAATTCCGGTCGCCTCATCCGGATCCCGGTCCACGCCTGCGAGACCATCAGGAAAATTGAATCCACCGAAAGAGAACTTCTGGTATCCCTCGGCGGCACCCCATCCCTGCAATTATTGTCCGACACCACTGGAATAAGCGCCGTGGAGATCCAGGAACTGATGTGTAGCAAACAGACGCCCATATCGCTTCACGAACCGACGGGTGAGGATTCACGCGAAACATTGGAATCGGTTCTTGCAGACAAAATGGCATGGGATCCCTCCGAAGAGGATCGTCTGGAAGCGGCAAGGCAACGGGTGATGTCGCTTATCGGGGTGTTAACGGATACCGAGCGCCAGGTGATTCTTTTAAGCTTCGGACTAAACCAGGGGGCTCTCAGTAGTGAAGAGGAGATTACTTCGCAACTAGGCTTAAAAAAGAGGGAGCTTGAGGGGATCAAAGAGCGGGCGATTTTTTCGTTACGCCTCAAAGCGCAACAGCAGAAACAGGCGGCGTAAGTCGCGAGGCTCCCATTGAGTTTAGAGAGCGGCCTCCATAGGAGCGCCGCTTGCCCGGTCACAAAGGTGTGATGCCCGCTCTACGCGGCACATATTTTGTGCGCCTTTTCCAGGCGCCGTCTTCAAACGAGTTTGTCCGGAAAGAATAGAGTTGGAGCAGCCTTTGAGAAAGCTCCTGAGGGAGCCGTTTAAGAAGCCCCGACGTCGCCGTTCAAGAGCCCCTTGAACGACAAATCTTCATCGAGGTCAGGCCAATGAAGTCCAAAAGGTGATACCTCGATGTTTCTCAACTGGGCTTCACTTCCAGTGGCCAAACGTCGATTTGCAGCGACAGGAAACTTGAGTTCCACAAGTCCGTCGATGTCTACGAATACAAATCCCCTTTCGTAGCGGGCTGTCCGTTTATGGGCGGTAAAAGTATTCATTCCACTTTTGTAAAATAAGCTCTCTGTGCTCTTCGGCAATGGATTCAGCTCTGCTCAATTCAGCTACTTTAAGCCCTTCAGATTCGCGCAGAGAAATTTCTTCATCGATAAGGAACACGGCCTCCCCTCCTCCTTTACGAACGTGAACATGGATAGGCTCATGCTCGTTACTATAAAAGAAGAACTGATAGCCGTCCTTTTCGAAAATTCTGGGCACTCCGGCATTCTATGTGAAGAAGGACATTCATACAAGCCGACGGGATAGGATGCTCCCGCTCCTTTGGGAGCCCGTGTGCCATAATGGAAGTATATGAGTTACGACCCAAGCAAACGGATCCGCTCGATCACTCCAAAGATCGTCCCCGATCCCGTCATCTCTGATTCGAAATTCCACGATATGTCTTCAGGCTCCCAAACCCTCATTGAGCACTTCACCTCCAACGACTGGAACTTTGATCGGGACGATGAAAACCGGATTATCCGCGCGGGATTTACCGGGGAAAACGCGCAGTTCCGGTGTCTTGTCTTGATCGATAGCGACGATGATCTCATCCAGACGTTCGTAACGATTCCAAATCTGGTTCCAGCCACGAAACGCGTTGAGATGCCAAACTATGCACCCGTGCCTCTTACAACATGAAGGTCGGAGCATTTGATTTAGACATGGACGACGGCGAGATCCGTTTCCATGCGAGTAGTGTGTCTCCGGAGGGCAGGCTTGAGGACAGTGTGATCGGGCGATTGCTTTCAGTAAGCCTCATCCTGGCGGATCGATACTATCCGGCATTTATGGCGGTCTTGTTTGGCAATCAGTCTCCGGAGGAGGCGCTCCTCAAGTTGGAGATGGAAGAGGAATAAACGGGCTTTGGCGCCGGAGTTACCTGTTTTTCAACCTTTAAACGGTTTGATAGGGAAACCTTATAGACTTCCGAATCCCACGGTCTTCTTCGCCTCTTTATCAGGAACCTAAATCCCATGAGCAGCCCCGACGATTCTCACATCGATTTTGATCTGTTGTGGCGCCTTGCTTCGGATCAGCGGCGCCTACGAAAACATTCGGTCCACGGCCCGGATCACTGGCGTCGTGTCGAACGGAACGGTCTCTTCTTATCCAGCAGAACAGGCGCCGACGTAATTGTGGTTCGATTGTTCGCGATTTTTCATGATAGCCGCCAGGTGAATGAACACACCGACCCGGACCATGGCAAGCGCGGAGCCGATTACGCGGCTTCCCTTAGAAACGAGGCTTTCAGTTTGGATGACGCCCGGTTTGCACTCCTTACAGAGGCCTGCATCGGGCACACGGATGAACAATATCACTCGAACCCTACGATCGGCACCTGCTGGGATGCAGATCGTCTGGATTTGGGACGCGTTGGAATTATTCCGGACCCGGCATTCATGAGCACGGAATTTGGACGTGCGATGGCCATTTCCGGCGTTTTGTCGTTTGAGGAATAACAACGCGCAGGCGGGCAAGTTCCTCAAAGTGGACCGGCGCATGAGTAGCATGTGCTCCCCAACAGTAGCAGTGAGAACTCAAAGATTAAGCGTTCCGAGCTATGTCCAGTTTTCTTCCCCAACTCGTGGAACGAGTGACTAAATTTTCGAGCCAGCCGTTGAGGCGAGCACGGTAATTCGGTGCGTACTGTTTTCGGACAGGCCTCCAGTTCATTTCTGACACTTTCCGCCGCGCGGAAGCATCACTTGATATTAAAATCGGCGTTTTCTAGCTTCTTAGGTCTGCCCATGCCCGCCCTCGACGCAGTTTTCGCCCTTGTTAAAGAACGCACCGGCTTCCCAGTCGTTGTGATGTCGTCCCCCGAACAGACGACCCACGTCAGTATGCGGGCTGCCACAAAGGAGTTTCCTGTCCATACGGTTCTTTTGAATCCGAAGTATCAGGATAGCGCCAATTACCTGATCGCCATTCAGTGTGCCGGAATCCTTTTTAAGTGGGCCGATCCCAGGGGAATCCAAAACTTTGTGGAGAACCGTGAAAAGGCAGACTTTCTCCGGACCAAGATCGCACAGAAGACCGAGCGCAAAGGCGTACCACCTCAGAATGCCGCTCGTTTCGCTGATGCCACCGTGAGCGGTCTGTTACAACAAGTCGCCTCGATGCCGCTTGAAATTCTTTCCCTGCGCTGGTTCCACGGGGCGTTTCCCGAACTTAGAGGCGAACAGGAAAACTACGTATCCGGGTACCTGCGCGAGATCTCTGCTGTTATGAACCCCCAGATTCGCGAATTTTGTCCGCCTGACATTTTCGAGAAGAGTCTGGCCATGAACGCTGCATTTACAGTGGCTTGGAGCGGACTGACGGGTTCGGAAGTAGCACTAATTCCCTACGAAGCGATCGGAAGCCTGAACCTTGGGCGTGAATTGAACGAGGTACTGGCTGATATCGAGCCATTCGGACCGGAGTCGTATGTCCGGGCGGTCGACGCTTGGGCGACGCGACTCGACATGGCAGACTGGTACACTTGGCAACTTCGAACTCTGTGAATACTGATCCCCTCCTCTTTGAGTTTCCCATCTTGCAGTTCGATCTTTCCTTGTTGCCGATCGCGGAAACGGTTCTCAAGGCAGATCCAGTCCTTCTAACGGATTCCATCGTCCGCTACCTAACCGAACGCTTCCAACCTTTGGGAGGTACGGCAAACATTCTAGTGCGCGGTGACCGGGTTGCCGTGAGTTGGGTTCCTGCTTCAGGCAAAGACGCGGATAAATTGCTGGAATACGCCGTGTCGTTACTGCGCCGTCGAGCGTTCACAGAGGCCGAAGCGATCTTACGCGGGCTCTTAAAGTCGCCAACACCACCGGTCATGGCCTCATTTAATCTCGGAATGCTTCTGAGCGACCAAGGCCGGTTAGATGAAGCAGTGGAACTTTTAGAACAAGTGGTTGAAGAACGTCCCTCGGCTGCAGACGCATGGAATGCCCTGGGAATAGCGCTTCAACGCAAGGGAGACAGAGTCCGCGCGCTCGAAGCCATTGAACGCAGTCACGAACTAGATCCCGACAATCCATACACGCTTAGGAACCTTGGAGCGCTGCTTGCAAACGAGAGTCCGAAGGCTGGTTTGCCCTACCTAAAACGCGCTGCTGAGTTACTCCCAACCGAGTCCGTAGTCGCATTTGGATACGCACAGGCACTTTTACAGTGTGGAGAAACAAATGCAGCGGATCAGGTATTCCAAAATGTAATTCGATTGGCTCCCTATTCTGAGATCGCCAGACGCGCCCAGGAAGAACGCACCAGACTAGCCGAACTTACACTGCGCGAACGAGGCGGCGAAGTGCGGATGGATGTAGTGATGTACATAAGCGGCGCGCTGAAGCTGTTTGGAGAATTGGGAACCAAAGCGACCCAGGCTCTCACCGTTGAGATTGCGCTACTTGGCAGCAAGGGCTTGGACATCAACGATCCCACCGCAAAGTACGAATTGAAGTCGCTGCCTGGCAAGTTCTCGGGCCTACACCTTCTGGCGTATCTGTATGCAGGGTTGCAACAGGTTGCTCCCGGAAAAGATGCAGGTATCGACTTCTCCAAAGAATACGAAATGGCAAAGCAAATGAGGTAACTACCTAGCGGTAAGTCTGCAATAGGCGATCCCAGAACCAACCTCGACTTCAACGCGAGACAGTCAATGGACTCATTTTAATGATCATCTACCAGAACCCCAAATTACAGTTCCTGAAAGATGTAGACGACAACCGCGTCGATGAAATTCTCCTCAAGAGCTTCGAGAGAAACCTTGGACATCGCGTAGGGAAAAGCGAAGTCTCGGCCTTCAGAAACTCACTAGATTCCATCGGCAAGATACTCAGAGATAACGTCTTTGAGGACGATATCGGCGTCTCGATAGAGTACGTGATCCCCCAGACAAGTAAGCGGATCGACGTGATCCTAACCGGCCAGACAGTCGAGGGCCGCGAAACTGCCGTGATCGTTGAGTTAAAGCAGTGGCAGCAAGCTCAGCGCTCCCCTAAGGCCGATATGGTGACCACTTTTTTGGGCGGCGGTCTCAGAGACACGCCCCACCCGAGTTATCAGGCGTGGTCCTATACCTACCTACTCGAGCAGTTCAATGAGGTGGTCTATTCTGAGGATATTGGAATACATCCGTGCGCCTATTTGCACAATTGTACGGATGGAACTGAGTTAAGAGATCCGGCCTTTAACGAATACTTGCTCAAAGCCCCAATTTTTCTGCGGACCGAAGTCCCGGAACTAAAGGCCTTCCTTCGCGAGCGACTCGCCCGAGGCGACAAAAGAGGCCTCATGTACCGTATCGAAAAGGGACGTCTGCGCCCGAGTAAGATGCTTGCGGATGCGGTTGTTGGCATGGTCCAGGAGCGCCCTGAGTTTGCACTGATAGACGAACAGAAGGATGTGTATGAAACCGGGATGTTGCTTGCTCGCCGGGCTGTTTCGGCAAAAGACGCTCCAAAGCAGGTTCTGATTGTCCGGGGCGGACCTGGCACCGGTAAAAGCGTTGTGGCCCTCAACTTAGTGACGCGGTTATTGGGCGAACGGATTAGCGCTCAGTACGTTAGCCGGAATCAAGCCCCGCGCGATGTTTACGGTGAGAAACTCCGGGGAACACACACTCGAGCGAAAGTGTCTCTGTTATTCCGTGGATCCGGCTCGTATCACGCTGCTCCTCCGGGGGTGATGGACTGTCTGATCGTCGACGAAGCACACCGCCTTACGGAAAAAAGCGGACTGTACGGCACAGACGGAGTCAATCAAATCATGGAAGTGATCCGATCTGCTCGCTGCAGCGTATTTTTTATCGATGAAAACCAGCGAGTCACTTTGCGCGACATCGGGGCGGTTGCCGAAATCCGGAAATGGGCGGATTCGTTAAAGGCTGAGGTGACGGAGATGGAGCTGCAAAGCCAGTTTCGCTGCGGAGGGAGCGATGGATATCTAGCGTGGATCGATCACATGCTGCAGGTAAGAGAAACGGCAAATCCCACGCTCGAGGATATCAACTACGACTTCCGAGTATTTGATTGCCCCGATGAGATGAGGCGCGCGATTGAGGAGAAAAACACGGGGAATAGTGCCCGCCTTGTTGCCGGTTACTGCTGGAACTGGGTAAGTAAAAACGATCCGCTGGCTTGGGATATTGAGATCGAGGGGACGTCCTTCCGCGCACGCTGGAACCTGAGCGAACATGGGATGAAATGGATCATCGAGCCGGAATCGATTCGGGACGTTGGCTGTATCCACACGTGTCAGGGGTTGGAGCTGGACTACGTGGGTGTGATCATCGGCCCGGATTTGACGGTGCGGGACGGTGTTGTCGTTCCGAACGTTTCAGCCCGAGCTCGCACGGATAAAAGTGTGTTTGGCTGGAAGAAGCGCTCTACGACGGATCCTATTGGCACGAGAGCGATCACTGACTCGATTATTAAGAATACCTACCGGACCTTAATGAGCCGCGGAATGAAGGGTTGTTACGTGTATGCGAGTGACCCTGAACTGTCGGCATGGCTAAAACGAGGCCAGGCCTCGGACCTCAATATTTAGCCAATCCTGAAAATCTCTATGGCCTCGCTCCTTCAAGGTCTTTACGAGGACCTCATTACCCAGCAGTTGGCCGCCGAAATCGCGGCACTCAGTCCGGATTCTCTGATTCCGATTCGCTCGAACATTGAAAACGCACAGCTCCCGGAATTTCTAACTCGGTTCCTTTCGGGGCGACTGCGACAGGCGTTTTCGCAAATCCTCGAAGACAGTAAAGAACACGGTGCGGCACAGAGCATCACCCTAGCCAATCACCTGCTTTCTCAACTCGGAGCGGACGACGAATCTCTGGCCCATTTGCTAGCTGAACGGATCGCTCTTAGCGACGGTTCCGCCGAATTACTTCAGGAAATATCGCGTCCTGGCATCGGTCCATCCCTTAGGCCAAGTGTCCCACTCTCCAGCAGTACGCTTTTTACTGGCGCTCCGGGACGACCACAACTCGGTAACGCTATCGATACTGAACTCGCAACCGCTGACGAGTGCGACATGCTGGTTTCTTTCATTAAAACCGGCGGCCTCCGGTTGCTTCGTCCCTCTTTGAAAACGTTTCTGGAACGTGGCGGTAAATTGCGAGTGATTACCACAAGTTACATGGGCGCTTCAGACCCAGCAGCTATTGAGGAACTCGCAGCACTGCCAAACGTTGAAGTCCGGGTGAACTACGACACTCAACACGCTCGACTCCACGCCAAAGCCTATTTCTTCATACGCAATACTGGATTGTCCTCGGCCTATATTGGGTCCGCGAACCTTTCACGACCCGCCATGACCAGTGGACTTGAGTGGACGGTCAAAGTCGCCGAACGCGAGCTTCCCGATCTCTTTCGTCGGAGTCGGGCCGAGTTTTTAGGCTATTGGGAAAACCCCGAGTTTGACCTCTTCGACCCCGCCCGCCCCGAGCGCTTCCGAGAAGCAATCCGGCATGAACGACGCGACGCGTATTCCAACGGTACTCTCCCCGTCCTTTTTACTCTCAGACCGTACGATTATCAGGAGGAGATTCTTGAGAAGCTCCAACTCTCGAGGGAGGTGCGTGGACACAGCCGCAATTTAGTGGTGGCCGCTACAGGCACCGGCAAAACCATGCTGGCAGCCTTCGATTACCAACGACAAGTCCACGCAAACTCAGCGCGTCCCTCCCTACTCTACATTGCGCACCGTAAAGAGATCCTCGAACAAGCCCTCGCCTCCTTCCGAAACGTTCTAGGGGATGGAAATTTCGGAGGCCTCTTAGTGGACGGTCAACGTCCCCCTTCCCTGGAACATGTCTTTTGTTCAGTACAATCGTTCGTTTCCCAACGACTCCACGAATTCGAAGGACTCCAGCGTTGGGACTACGTTGTGTTGGATGAAGCTCACCATGCCGAGGCCCGTTCTTACGATGCCATAGTCGATCAGTTGCGACCCAAGATCCTGCTCGGGCTTACCGCGACCCCGGAACGAGCAGATGGTTCGAGCGTCAAAGATCATTTCGATCATCCCGAGGCGGCAGAGATTCGCCTGCCGGACGCATTACAGAGAAAACTGCTGTGTCCCTTCCATTACTTTGCGATCAGCGACCACACGGTGGACCTTTCGCGGGTCACGTGGCGACGCGGAAAGTACGATGAATCGGAGCTTAACGGGCTCATCACGGGAAACCGGCTACGGGCACAATTGATCTTGGATAAACTTCGGGAATATCTCCCGGACCCGTATGGCGCTCCTGATTTTGATCGAAAGAATGTTCGGGGACTTGGGTTTTGCATCAGTGTGAAGCACGCAAGTTTCATGGCGGAGTTCTTTAACGCCGCAGGTGTAGCATCCAAATCCCTAAGCGCATCCACTTCCTCAGACGATCGTGCAGCGATGCGGAGCGAACTCGAAAGCGGCAAAATCCAGTTCCTATTCGTCGTGGATGTCTTCAATGAAGGCGTCGATATCCCCGCAATTAACTGCGTGCTTTTCCTTCGTCCGACGGAAAGTCACGTGGTTTACCTCCAGCAACTCGGACGCGGCCTACGGCATTCGAACCATAAGGATCACCTCACCGTCCTCGATTTTGTAGGGCAATGCCGTCGGGAGTTCCGATACGACCTGCGCATCGGAGCGCTTCTTCCGGGGCAACGCCATAAACTGGTGAACGAGATCGAGCTTGGGTTCCCTCATTTGCCTGGCGGTTGCGCCTACCACATGGAACGCCAGGCTCGCGAAGTAATTTTGGAAAGTGTGAAGAGGACTTACAAAAACCCCGAAATGCGTATCCAGGATGCATTTCGTGAATGGCCCGAGGGGGAGGTCCCGACGTTCTCCGCTTTTCTTGAACGCACTGAGGAAGACCCACTGGAAATGCTCCGGCGCAAGTCTTGGACGGAATGGAAGGCACTCGCAGGCCTGGTTCCGGCTCCAACCGATCCCGATCTTTCTGCGAATAAACTGCACTTGTCTCTAGCTCGGGTGACCCTACAGAGAGCTCCCCACTACCTAGCGTGGCTCGAGCGTATGACGAAGGCATCCGAAGCTGAGATTGTACAAATGGCTAACGAGCCGTTTGCGCCGCTAGCATACGAACTCTTATGGAACACTCGGGGTACCACGCTCGGGGTATCGACCCTGAGGGAAGCTTTCGAGAAATTGCAAACCAACCGGAGTTTTATAACCGACCTAACCGAGCTGCTTGAGTGGCTGCGGCCTTTATCCAATCGCGTAGTCCCGGCGCTGCCGCGGCTTCCCGAAACCCTCGAATTACATGGAGTGTATTCCAGCGGAGAAATCAACGCTGCCTTTGGTGTAGCAGACCTGAAAGGGCGCGGCCCGATCGGAACGGGGGTCATCCCAATTCACGCACAGAAAGTGATCATTCACCTCGTGACGTTTGAGAAAACAGAGAAGTTTTTCTCAGATAGCACGATGTACCGGGATTATCTGACGAACCCAACATTGCTCCATTGGGAAAGCCAGTCAGCCGCGACTCAGAACGGATCAATGGGGAGGATCTACGCTAACCACGAGGCGCAAGGTTACCGGATCCTGTTCTTCAGCCGGATTCGCAAACACGCAACGAACGGGGTCACTTCGCCGTTTGTTTTCCTGGGAACGGGCCGTTTTCTGGACGCCCAAGGGAACAAACCGATCGCGATCCGCTGGCAATTGGAACACCCGGTGCCGATGGATCACTACCGGGAAGCGAGGCAGGTGTGCGGTTTGGACGGGTAATATGTTATTACCCAGCCACCCGAACAATCGGGTCGTAGGTCTCAGGAACGGCACACCACTGACCGGATTCATTAGTAAATTTCACCGTGAAATTCGTGCCGGGGAGCCCAGCCTTTTCTCCAAACCATTTCCGGATCAAGATCGGTAGTTGATTGTCATTCCCGCCTTCGGGCCGTGCCACGTTACAAGCGACCTTCACAAACTTGAACTCCCAACGCCCGCCATCCGGCAAATTTACAAGAGTCGGGCCAGTCGGCAGTCCAGGATTTTGGAACCGATTGGGGAGGAATAAGATCGGTTTTCCACCGGAGTGGGAGACCTTGGTCGTAAAAGTGCAGGATCCACCCACTACAGATTCGCCGGAAGAAACGAGTTCGCGGCTCTTGCAGTAATGAGCGAGCCGATAATCCACGATTTCAGCGGTCAATAACTCAGCGGTTTCCCGCAGTTCCATGGGGCATTCCACGACAAACCGGAGTCGATCAGCCTCGCAGACGAACCATTTTCGCCCGCCCATTTCGGCCAGCCAGCGTCCCACGGGCCATTGGATCCACCAATCTGCCCATTCGGTATCCGTAGCGTTAAAGTGATCCAGCGCATGGCCGGCCCCTTCCAGTTCCCGGCGGAGAACCGGATGCCCCAGCAAAAACCTGCGACACGCAATCGAGAGGGTTAACAACTCTATCCCGCTCCAAAACCCGCCTAGATCGAGCAGAACCCGGAGGAGCACCATTTTGTAGGATTTATTAAGTGAAGTGGATTCCACCACGGAAAACCACTGGCTCAAGAGGCTCGCCGTTGCCGCCTCCATTTGATTAAAATCCCCCTCGCTCTCTACAAAGCCGCACCAGCCGTCGTGCGCAGCCGATAATGTACGAGGTAGAACGCCGCGATGGAACAACTCGACCATCAGAGGCCGGCGCCCGAGATCTTCACGCAACGCCCGATATTCGTCTCGGACAGCGAGATTCCCGGATGGCAAAAGATGTCTCAATATATCCTTGGCCTCCAATTCGACATTCAAGAGGCAACCCGGTGGCAATGCCGGTTCTTCCCCGCTTAGCCAATTACGCAGTTCCGGAATGCCCGCGGATGCGCGGGTGAGAGAGAGTAGATGGATCAGTCTTTGAGTGAAAACTCGGTGATTACCGACAAAATCGATCACTTTAAGATGCGTTTTGCCCTCACTCGCCCGCAGACCACGGCCGAGTTGTTGTAGAAACACAACCTTCGACCCGGTGGGTCGCAACATGACAACACGATCGACCGCTGGAATATCCAACCCCTCGTTAAACATATCCACCACACACAGCGCCGAAAGTTTACCCTTCTCTAAACCTTCAAGAGAATCGGCGCACGGGTCACTCCCCTCACCGGAAAATACACAGGCAGCTGTAAATCCAAGGGCTCGAAGCCAATTCCTAGTAAACACCGCGTGCCGTTGAGAACAGCAAAAGAACAATGTTCTTTCCCCTGGATTTGATTGAAGAGCGAGGGCAAGGCGGGCCATGCGCTCACTCCGGAGAACCGCTTCATCCAGAAGCTCAGAATCAAACTTACCGTTACGCCAAGGAATCTGCTGAAAATCCACCGTGTCGCGCAGGCCGATGTAATGAAACGGCACAAGAGCCCCTTCGTAAATCCCGTCGCCAATACCAGCCTCATAGGCAAGGTTGTCATCAAAGATGGACGCAACATCTACTCCATCTGCGCGCTCGGGAGTGGCAGTGAGGCCCAGTATGAAATCAGACTGAAGTATCGCCAAGATCCGCCGATAACTGGGCGCCTGAGCATGATGAACCTCGTCAACGAGAGCATAATCAAACTTTTGAAGCGCTAGCTGCGCTAGACCGTCAGGCCGGGACAACTTCTGCACTGAAGCCAGTACCAATCCGCCGCTCAGGTCATTTTCACCAGAAATAAACCAAGAGGGGGTACAAGAAGGAAAATCCGCTTCCAGAGTCCGAGTTAATACCCGCTCTGCCTGCGCTAAAATATGGGCCCTGTGTGCAAGCACGAGAACTCTTGGGGCCCGGTTCAACTCACGGCTAACGGCTCGGATATCAAACCCGGCAAGCCAAGTTTTACCCATCCCTGTCGCTACCGCCACAAGAGCACGTCGATATCCGAGCGAACGGATTCGGGCCAATGCCGCCAGAGCAGCCATTTGCCAGAATCGAGGCTCCGGCAAATGCTCCCGGATTTCTGGCAAATTGGAACTCGGGTACGGCTGGCGAAAGGCTCCGGCAGTCTCCGCATAGGAAGTCACCAGCGCACTCGTCAACGGCGAGGCATTCTCCCAAAGCCGCGTAAATTCGAGGTCCGCTTGTTTCTGAACTGCGGAGTCTTGGCCTACCGGCGAAAGCAGGTTCCACTCCACCCCGTCCATCAGAGCGGCCCGAGATAAGTTGCTGCTACCCACCACAAGGCAACCGCCTGTGTTCTCCCGGATCCGCCAGGCTTTGGGATGAAACGAACGCGGATTGTCAGGGAGTTTTTTGAGCTCCACCAAACGTGCTTCAAATCGACCCGGACCGAACTCCTCAGCGGCAGCAACATTCCAGCCGTGCAACAAACGCAATGCTTTGGGATCCGATATATAAAGGTAATCCCCGACGAGAACTCGTACAGTACCCTGATTTCGGAGGACGGCGAACAGCTTTGACCCGACAAGTTCCAGTCCTGACATCTGGACAAAGGACACGAGTATATCCACTGACTCGGCCATGGTTAACCGACACGCCAGCTGTTTCCAAAGCGGCGAATACGGATGCCCGGTGGAAAGGACTGATGTATCTGGATCCACCTCCTTCGCCGACTCCGGGGCGAGATAGTTACCCTTACTTGGAATTACGTGACGGACGCCTCCCCTCGGATCCTGAACGTCTCCGGCGTAACGTGGAATCACGTGAATATGAACGTGAGGCACGGTCTGGCCGGCAGCGGAACCGGCATTGAAACCTACGTTATAAGCATCTGGGCGAACGGGTAGTGCTGCATCAAGGTGTGACTTCACCTCATTGACCAGCTCCATAAGAGCCGACTGTTCATTCGCTGTAGCCTCAAACCAAGTAGGTACAAGCCGACGAGTGATCACGAGGGTATGCCCGGGGGACACGGGGAATCCATCCGGTATCGCAAATGCCAAATTGTTCGATGCAACCCATTCAGACTCCGAAATCCTTAGAAACGGAGAAGCTGAAAAATCGGATGAACCGGACTCGAAGGGCATGACAACTGGTGGAGCGATGAACATTAGAGGTTAGGCGTGTTCGATCGGCCCAATAAAGCCGCTTCTTCATTCCTCGAAGCTCCCCAACAACATCCGCCAAAAAGGAGCGGTGAATCAGCGAGAGCAGAACTCCGGATATCCGGAGATGTCCACGAATTACACTAATCCCCATAGGCGAGCTATAACCCAAGCAACACACAACCGGAGGTATCCCTCTTCGAAATCAACAACACCTCATCAAAAAAGAATCGGATTCAACCGGGCGATCGAAAGCCTGGTTCCGGGAAGAGCTATGGAGAGCGAAATTGCCACCTCCTTAAGTTACTACAGACGCATCGTCTCATTCTTGAGTCCAGACCCGGAAGACAACTCACCACCAAGGGCATGAGTCATCTCCTAGAATGTAGTGAAAGCACCATCGCCAGGATCATTGCCTTTCTACGGGATTTTCTGCGTTTCAATCCAGAATACATTCAGAACGAACACCGGTGGGTTTATAACTGGAGCGCAACGAGAGGAACTCCTCCGACTGAAATATTCCCACCCGGAACAATTTCGGATGACTACGCCGACACGATTCTTGCGAGGAACGCTTTAGATCTACTGCTCGGGAACAGCACGGCCGTCAGCGCCGATGAACTTAATGCGATAAACCGTCTTAATGGAGATCCACGAGCATTGTTAATCGAATCGTCAGTTAACGAGAGCTTTTCGTTTTACCCCGAGACAGCTTCACCCATAGATCCGGAAACATTTCGAACGATAAAAAGAGCCCTTTTGGATCGAAAGGAAATCTCGTTTCACTATCGGCGGCTCGCTGATCAGAAGATCCTCAGAACGGTCCGTCCCTACCACGTTACGTACCTCCACCGGGAGTGGAAACTCATCGGATTGGACTGCGATCATGGCGACATCACGTTCCTTGAAATTAGCCGGATGGAATGTCCGATCATAACGAGTCGAGGCTTCTCCCGCCCGCCGGGATTCATTGCGGCTACTGTGATTGCACAATACCTCGGTAGCGCCGCCACCTAGTTCAATTTGAAAGCCTCCGCAACCGATCACGGATCCTATCACGTCCGTCCGGTAAAATAACATTCAACGCCCACACTACGCCCGCAAATACGACACAAAGCCACGTTATGGAAACCGTCTATGTTTTAACCAATCCGGCAATGCCCGGCCTCGTGAAGATTGGTCTAACGACTGAAGAAGACGCAGGTGTAAGAATCGCGCAGCTATACACAACCGGCGTGCCATTTCCTTATAAGCTCGAATTTGCCTGTAAGGTACCGAATGCCTCAATCGTGGAAGATGCCTTACACTCGGCATTCGCTCCGAATCGGGTAAATCCCAAACGCGAATTCTTTCAAATCGCACCGGAACAGGCTATTGCGATTCTACGCCTCCTCAACGCTCAAGACACCACAAGAGAACTGGCAATGCAGCCCCGGGAAGGAAACGTGGACACTCAATCGATTGCTGCCGCTGAGCAGTACAGCCGCCGTCGTCCAAACCTGAACTTTGAAGAGATGGCCATCCCTGTCGGGTCGGAACTGGTATGCACTCATAACGGAGTCACTGCCGTAGTAATAGGTCCCAAAAAAGTCCGCTTGGGAGATGAGGAGCTCTACCTATCGGCGGCGACAAAACAGGCCATCCAGTCCGACTCCCAATTGCCACCGGCGCTTTACTGGCGTTTTAACGGGAGGCTGCTTCGGGACATCTACGAAGAAACGTATTCCACGATGGAGTAGGCGTAACAATTGCTCATTTTCAGCCCACCGCCAGCTAATCAAAAATCCGAAGGCTCCTCCTTTCCCTGTCACAACCTATGCCCACCGAGTCACCTTCTGCCTCCTCGTCCGCTTGTTTCTGGAAACAAAAGCTCGCCGCGTTTCTGCATGATCCACCCAGTAAAGCATTCGGAATCGCTGGTCACGAAAACGCACGTGGACCATTTTTGAGACATCTCGGAATTACGGACGATGAGATGAAGGCCTGGCATCGGCAATCAGACTGGTGGGCTTCCGCTGCCGACCGATACTCTTTTCCGGATGCGCAAAAGCTTTTTGTGGATTGGAAAGTCGACGGGCGTTTGCAGTTCCATCACCCACTTGCGGGTACACGTTTTACTCCTTCAGAGCAACCCAGAGGCAATTCGGCCGTAGGCGAGGCTTGGCTGGAATCGGCGCTGCACGGGCTGAATTTTGAGAATGCCGATGAACGCGCCAAATACTTTCGGATTTGGCGCTTCTGGGCCGAGCGCGCAACTCGCGAAAAACACGATTTGATGTCGTATCTGGTCGCCGACACTCGTTTGCCGGATCACACCCTTTGGCAACACAACGCCGTTGCCAGCGCATTAACCGCGACTAATAGCCGACCGGCTTTTTTTCTTTTTCAAATTGGACCGGTGCAGGACTTCATAGCTCAGAGCCGCAAAATGCAGGATTTGTGGTCGGGAAGTTACCTGTTGAGCTTCATAATCTCCAAAGCAATTGCCGCCGTAGCTCTGAAGCTGGGCCCCGATGCGATTGTTTATCCGAGCCTGAAAGGAGCGCCCCTTCTAGACTGGTGGTGGTCCCGAGAAAAAGGCCTGTTCCCGGAAGACACATTCCAGATGGGCAAAGGGCGCCTTCATCCGGATGAACTTCTGATTCCAAGCCTGCCGAATCGGTTTCTAGCATTGATCCCGGCAGATCAAGCCGCCGAAATTCAAGAGATCGCGGTGAAAGCCGTGCGGGATGTTTGGACCGAGATCTGCGATGCCGTTCACGCTGACCTTTGTTTGAAACTTCAGGACGTTTTAGGAGCAGGCCAGTTTCCAGACTGGGATAAAGATTGGCACAAACAAGTCTCTCGGTTCCCCGTTGTTGACTCTCAAATCCATATTTGGGCTGATCCCAAGACGGCCCTTGAATGGGCCGAAAAGAAAAACACTCCTCCCATAGCGGGTGGTTGGGAAAACTATCCGTTAAATCATGCAGAGCATTGGAGACAAATTGTAGGGGACTCGAAGCATAGTGGTCTTAATCCGGGAAGTGCTTGGTCCTTGCATTATGCAATGGTCGACTGGAAGTTTGCGGCCACCAAAAACGCTCGTCGTTTTGATGTATGGAAAACGAAAACCCCTTCCGAGAAAGATAACCTAAACGGTCGGGATGAAATATTGGGAGGAGACGATGCCTCTGCCTTTTGGAAAGTACTGCGTGATGCTTATCGTGGTGAGAAATCTGGAGATTTTAAAGGTAGCCAGCGTTACGGAGCGCTTAGTGTGATTAAACGGCTGTGGGCCAAAACGTATTTAAAAGAAAAATTGCACTGGGATGCTTTTGCCCCGCGGTTTGAATCAGTGCAGGATATAGCAAAGGCCATTGACGCCGAAGAAGGCGAGGTAAACACCGGACCGGAATACTATGCCGTTCTCTGTATGGATGGGGATGACATGGGCCAATGGCTTAGCGGCACCAAGACGCTGCCTATGGAAACTGCTTTATCTGATAAAGCAGCCGCGTATTTTAGACAGCATTGGAATCATCCCACAGTGAAATCCAAGGATGTAAGGCGGGTATTATCTCCCAGTTATCATGCCGCGTTATCAGAAGCCTTAAATCATTTCAGTCTCTATGCTGCCGGACCGATTGTAGAACAATTTAAGGGACAGCTTTTCTATGCGGGCGGAGATGATGTGTTGGCTATTTTACCGGCCTCAGAAGCGGTAGCCTGTGCAGAGGCACTCAAATGTGCGTTTCAAGGATTCATCCCGGATGAGACGTCTCCGGAAATCAAAGAAGCGTTGGATCAGCTGTTCGATTTCTCAACAAAAGAAGGCGGTTTCTTGACCTGCAAAACCCACGCAGGTACCCACGAAAAGCTGCGTCCCAACTGGCCATTAATGGTCATGGGGCCAACGGCGTCGGTGAGCGTCGGGATCGCCGTTGGGCACTCGCGCAGTCCCATGCAGGAAGTAATTCAGGCTGCGCGGGAGGCGGAATCAGGAGCAAAAAAGGTCCCGAACAAAGGTGCGATTTGTCTGCGGGTCCTAAAACGAAGCGGGGAAAGCGCCGAGTTTGCCGCCTCTTTTAAGAGTGGTGTTCCAGCTCTTTGGCAGGAACTCAATGCCGCCAACTTGGAAACCAGCGGCCGTTTTGTGTATCGCTACCTCGAACTCCTCAAGCCGCTGTTCGCTCGTTCTGATCAACATTCGGATCAGGGTTGGGAACCAAATTGGACGCAGGAACTCTGGGAGCTCAGTGAAGCCGAGCTCCGGCACGTTCTGAAAAATCAGGCGAGTCTGGATTCCGAGACTGCTGCCTCTTATGCACACCGTTGGATTCGGCTGCTCATAGGCGACCTTTCGAAACCTAGCCTAAGCCCACGCGCCTTCCTTCACTTCTGGATGGCGTGGTCCTTCATGAAACGTCTATCCGCCTAATCGAATGCCATCCTTCCATCTCATTGAACCTTCGGACGTTCTCTTCTTTCGTGACGCCATACCTATGTCGGCCGGCATGGGAAAAGGAGCGGGGTGTCGTCTCCCGTTTCCAAGCACTCTGCATGAAGGGTTGCGTGCATCCTTGCTAAAACAGACTGGCAGGGAGGTTTTCAAAATCGAAGTCCAAGGTAGCAACCAAAAGCAGATTGCCACCAAGGCGTTCTCCTCAATGCGGACTACCGGGCCGTTTCCCTGGCACAAAGACCACGGAGTGCTGTTCCCCGTACCGATGGATGGGACCTTTAATCAGGACCGAACGACGCTCCAACGCCTTCAACTTCTTGTCGTCGATGGGTGGCAGGCCTCCGCTCAGACCTCCCAATTCGCCCCCCCGTGTTTACCGGTCGCCGTGAGTCCACCCGACAAACTCGGTGCCCTGCACGGTTGGTGGACAGCCGAACAATATTCGGCATATCTCTGCGGCGAATCGAAGGATTTAACGCCAATTCCCACCGAAGCTCTCTGGAGACCGGAGCACCGAATTGGAGTCCAAATCGACGCCTCGAGTTTTGCAGCTGCAGATGGACAACTGTTTGCCGGTACATATCTCCGTCTAGATCCGGATGCCCGGCTCTATTTTGAAGCGGAGCTTGCTGCGGAAAGGTCGCATGAAGTCGCGGCCCTTGAGGATCTGCAATGGCTCCTTCTCGGTGGGGAACGTCGCATTTCCCGCCTCCGTAAGTTGAAGAGCGATCCCGTGCAAAGACTCCGAAAAACACCCATGGCCCCAGCTGGAGATGGTCCCGTTTTACTAAAGTGGATACTTTTAACTCCGGCGATTTTTGCACACGGAAACATCCCCGGCTGGTGTACTTTTACCGATGGAAAATCTGACGGTTTACCTATCGGCCAGGTACGACTGGGTGCATCTAAGAGGAAAGCCGGCACCCAGGGACTGTCAGGCCGTGCCCAGTTGATTTCGTGGTGTCTCGGAAAGCCGCAAACCGTAAGTGGCTGGGACAATCTAGCGCATCAGGCCAAACCCACCCAACTCGCCGTCCCTGCGGGCTCCGTGTACTATTTCCTCTGTGAAAATGCCGACGTTGCGACGGCTCTGGCCGCCAAACTGCATTGGCAACCCCGCTCCGATCACTATGGAGAGAAGGGGTGCGGCGTGGGACTTTGCAGCTTCGATGCACACCTTCACGCCACGTCTGCAGACATCCAGACCCTTCAGAAATTTCATTTTTAACAAACCCATTCTCACTCCGTTTCGCCTACTCATCCCATGACAAAACATCTCCTCACCTTTTATACGCGAACCCCGCTTCACGTGGGTTGCGGCACCAGCGTGGACGTCGTTGATCTCCCGATTATGAGGGAACGAATTACCGGCTTCCCGGTGGTTCCAGGTAGCAGCATCAAAGGTGTTCTACTCCAACACGCCCGCGAAGTGTTCGACGAAGGCCAACACGCTCGGAGCTCGGGTACGCTGCCAGATGCAGCGAAAGTGCTATTCGGCGCCATTGACACAGAGGGTTCGGACAGAAAACACGTCAGTAACGCCGGGTGTATCCAGATTATGGAGGCCAAACTGCTGGCTTTTCCGGTCCGCTCGCTCGCCGGGTGTTTTGCCTGGATCACCTGCCCCGCCGCTCTCGAACGTTTCCAGCGTGACTCCGGCAAAAGTTTCATCGTCCCGCAACCTGGCAAAAGCGAAGTTGTCGCAGGCAGTGATCTGACGGTTCAAAAGCAGGTGGTTTTTGAAGAATACCCGCTCACAGTAATCAACGGATCGATCTCCGACGTGGCGGCGGCGCTCGAAGGTTGCACGAACGATCCGCTCTGGACTTCCAAGCTTAAGTCACGACTTGCGATTGTTTCGGACGAAATGTTCCAGCAATTCGTAACGACCTGTACCGAGGTGGTTGCACGAATTGTGATCGATCCCATGACGCGGACAAACACGAACCTCTTTAATCAGGAGAACATCCCCTGTGAAACGCTATTCTATAGTGTGCTAACCGTGGTGGCGTCCCGCCGTAACAATACTGAAAGCCAAAGCACTCCGAACGCCTTACTTGACCAGCTGCTACCCATAGAAAAGCCACCCCTACTCCAAATCGGTGGCGACGAAACAACGGGACACGGGATTTGTGAAACCAAGCGGGAGGTATTAAACGCATGAGAACCCTTGCCCAAATTCGTGCTGCAAACGCCCTCGCCGATAGCCGAATCAAAGGCATGGGGCATGGTCAACAAGGCGGAGATGCATTAAGTGGATTCGCCATGCTGATTAAAACAAATGGCCTGCTCGCAGCTGCCGCTTTTGCCGTTGAAACGAAGCAAAACGGAGACCTGAAACATCCCGGGCACAAATTGATCGTCGACGGGATTGCAAGGCACCTTTCAGACAGGAGCATTTCAATCTGCGAAGCCAAAAATGCCGGGGATCTGGTAGACCAACTGTCCGGAGGCGACGTGAATTCACTAACCCGGGCGACAGCTGAGGCCGTAGCCTACCTCAATTACCTCAAGCGCTTTGTCGCGTAACCCGTTTATGGCAAACGCCGTTCTCAACTCGATTAGTCCGCTCCTGCGCCAGCCTGGGTGCGCGTCGTGGACACTGTACCTCGATAAACTCGGCTTTGAACGCGATGGAGGAGCTGAGGCAAAAACCGATGCCCTAAAACGTGCCAAGTCCATTTACACAACGCAGACGGAACGTCTGAAGGAAACGCTCCCAAGTACACGATGGCTACATGCGCTAGAGAAGCAACACGGCGAACGTTATCGATGCGTTACTTTGAGCAACCTAAGCCCGCTCATCCTGCATTTGGGACGCGCCAGCGTACTGGAAAACGTTGGTATCTACACAGACCGCACAACGGGGCTCCCCTCGATACCGGGCGCCGCAGTCAAAGGTGTGTTGAGCACTTGGGCCACTTGGGAAGCCAACCAAAAGCAAGACGGCTCGTTTCCCGCCGCTGACGGATGGCAAGCAGACCGAGCTAGGTTCCCCGCAGAACACGCAGATCGAATCTTGGGTTCTAATTCGGATTCCGGCTCGGAACATGTTGGAGAAATCGTGTTTGTAGGAGCATACCCGAAAACAGTTCCCGTGGTCGGATTAGACATCGTCAACCCACACCGCGATGCCAGGGGAAATGATCTTCAGAGGCTAACGCCGAATGTCTTTTTGTGCGTCGAATCGGGTACCCAATGGGACTTCCTTTTTTACACGAATGTCAGCACCAAGGATTCGAAAGATCTATTGGATATCACTGAAACGTGGCTAAAAGATGCGCTGCAACAGAGTGGTCTGGGAGCAAAAACAGCCGCCGGTTACGGAAGATTTGGAGGCGCTAACACAGCTCCTCCTTCCATGGCAACAACTGCGAAATCTCTGACTCCCGAGGAGCAGGCACAGAAAGACGCGACGATTCAACGCCTCCGCCAAGCTTATGGCACCGAGGCGGAGTTTAAGAACAAAATCCTAAATCGCCTTAATCCGGGAGCCCTTGATCAGTTGAAAGGGGAAATCGAAACTCTCCAGAAACCGGAGAATTCCACCACTTTGGAGCGGCTCAAACAAATACTCGCTTCGAAAGACTATAAAGACATCCGCAAGCGCCTGAGGGACAAACCGTGGTTCCCTAAGGAATGGCTCCCCACCCCATGAAATTACAAACAGCAACCTTCCCGTTTCAGCTCCTGACCGACTGCTTTAGCGGCACCGCCGGGGGTAAAGAGGCCGATCATAGTATCCTCCGTGTTCCGCCAATTCGTGGTCATATCCGGCTTTGGCATTCCAAAGTTTTCGGCGCCAACTCCTGTAACGAAATTTGGGGAAGCACTGCCGGCAACGGAGCAGGCAGCCGTGTAGGAATCCGTTTGGTCGAAATCCCCAAACCTTCGTCGACGAGAAGTCAGATTCTTCCTCACAAGAACCAAGGACCACATAAATCTGTACAAGCAGGAACGAGTGCGACGCTTGAAATTACCCGTTTCCCTTTGTGTTCCGACGACCAGTGGAATACGGCGCAGCGTGCCACAAAACTCTGGCTCGTTTTAGGGACGCTTGGCCTCCGTTCCTCTAGAGCCGCCGGCAGCATCTGGCCGATGCACCTTTCCGAACAAAATTGGATTCCCAAAACAGCCCAAGAACTCGGAGAGGCTCTGACAACACTTGGCCGCGCCAACTACTCTGTATCCCTCATCGGAAAAGGCATGGGCATGGATGCTCAGACCCTCCGAACCACAGCGTCGGATACGGTTTCAGATCTACGGCTTTTTGGTTCTATTAAGCCGCGAACCCCCTCTCCCACGCGATTCAAGGTGATCGTCCTCCCAAACGACGGCGGCCTCTGCCTGCTTGCGATTGGTCCAACACCGGAACTCTTGCTACAAGCGGAAGACGCGCTCAGGAAAAAATCGGATAACCGCCGCTGGGCACCACTGAGGCCTTGGGAAACGGTTTGATCCAACGACACAGAAACGTAATCCGGCAGACAACCCTGAATGCCAATCCACGGTTCGTCATCCTCGTTTTCAACGATTCATCATTGGAAGTGAGGCCTACCTCTTAGAATGCCCTGCGAGCACCCGCTAACGAACAAGGCGGTCTTAACCAACTTCCTCCTCCCCCACTAGACATCCGCGGACATCCATGGGCGTGACTAGGTGATCTTCATCTGCGAGGCTTGGCCCATCTTCAATACGCCTATGACTCCCTCGCCGAAAATCGCCCTCATTCAGCTTATCAGCGAACAGACCATCCAAAATCTGCTCCCCATTAATGCGCTCCAGCCGCAAGCCCTACTTCATCTCGCAACCGCAAAAACCGCTCTCCGTTCCACTCAGATAAAGGACGCTGCCCTCGCTTCGGGCATCGCCGCCAAGTTTGAAAACATCCGTCTTTCGGACATGCCCAGCATTCCGGAAACCTCCCGCACCGTCTCTCGTTGTATCCTTGCAGCAAGAGAGGCGGGGCTCCTTCCAGTAGTCAACTTCACCGGGGGCACGAAACTCATGAGTATCGGCGCCTACCAGGAAGCTGCCAGATCGGGTATTCCAAGCTTCTATGTCGACACCCAATCCGGACATTTTCTTGATGCTGGAACCGGCCAAAACTTGCCTGCCCTGTTTGGAGGGGATCTCTCCTTCTCCAATATTCTAGCCAATCTCACGCTGGACATGATGGTGGTCGCCAACGGCCATCGTTCCGTCTCCGCGGGACGTGACTGGCGGCATTATTTGGCCGCAGCCCAGGCTATTTCACAAAATCCGGAGGACGCCGCCGCCATGCGCGAAGCTCTCTCGGGCCGCTCCGGACTCATTCCCGAGGGCCGTGAACCGCGTAAACCCTATCTTTGGCTACCAATTTTGCCCGAGTCGTTTTTTGTACCCGAAACGATTCTCCCCCATCTACTCGCCTGCGGATTAGTACAGCGCGGGGCGACTATCGAATCGGCGCGCCTTCCAAACCACACACTGCCCGAGCTCACGGTGCTGTCATCCCTAGACTATGTGGAACAGCATAAGTCGCAGTCGCGTTATTTTGCGGCGATCCAACCCGTGCAACAAACGATCGCATTTCTCGGCGGGGGATGGTGGGAAGTCATCGTTGCGGAAGCCATGGATCGCTCCGGCCGTTTTCAGGATCTCCGCTGGTCCGCAAATATTACGCAGCAAAGCGGTGTTACGATTGAAGAAGACATTCTTGCAATTAACGGAGCGGACGCGGTCTGCGTGTCCTGCAAAACCGGAGGTAGCCGGCAAAAATTACTTCCTCATCTAGAGGAACTCAGTAGCCGCGCCAAGGCCGTCGGCGGTAATTTCACGAGGCCAATTCTTGCCGTTCAACAGCCTTACGACCGAATGATTCAATCCGTTCTCACTCGAGCAAAGGAACTCCGCATCCGGATCCTCACTCCAGAGATCCTGAGTTCACCGGAAGCGTTCGCCTAGGCCTCTTTATCCCATCGTCTCAATGAAGCGCACACGCCCTGTATCCCCAAAAGGAGGTTCTCCCGCAAAAACACCTACTAAACCAAAGACCGCAACCCGCTCGTCTGAGCGTAATGTCCCCGAGGCAGCCTCGCAACAAACCGTCCTCCTCGCAGTCACGGGCCTCTCACCAGCCATTGTGACTGAAACCATCTGGGCCCTCGTACAGGAAAACCCTGCACAACTGCCCTCGAAGGTCTATTTCATCACGACACTCACCGGCCAACGCAAAATCGAGGAGCAGCTCTTTACTCCAAACGATGCCTTCGGAGGAGACACCGCATGGCAGGCCCTCCGCAAGGCTCTCGGTGCCGGTCCGGACAAGCTCCAAGCCGCGCCAGTCGAAGTCCTCAGCGTTCCGAATCCCGCCACCGGAAGGAACGAACCTCTCGACGATATCTCCACACCAGCCCAGAATGAATCGGCGGCTAATTGTATTTTAGAACGAGTCCGCTCCCTCGTCGAAAACCCTGACCACCGCCTTGTCGCCAGTATCGCAGGAGGACGCAAAACCATGGGGGCACTGCTGCACGCTGCCATGTCTCTCATTGCCCGGGAAACGGACCGAATCACCCATGTTCTCGTCAGTTCACCTTACGAAACGATGCCGGGGTTCTTTTTCCCAAGCCAACCAGGACCTTCTTTGACGGATCGCAGCGGTCAATTACACGCTCCGAGCAACGCCACCATACACCTTGCCGATGTTCCATTTGTACCGTTACGCAACCGGTTTAAAGAGCTCAACCAGATGCCTGGCTCGTTTGCCGGTCTCATCCAGACTTTTTCCACCGCACTTCAAATCGATGCCAGACCCGTCGCCATCAGCCTCGATTACGCAGCCAAACGTCTCTCTGTTGATGGACGCCCGCTCACGACATCCCGCCCTGTTCTTCTCCTCGTGCAATTTCTTCTCGAATCCCGAAAAAAGGGCCGTGTTTTTAGGGACCAACCCGACGCGGGAAAAGCGCTCCTCGAGTGGATGGAGAAAGGGCATCCTAAAAAAGTAGAGCGTTCCTTGATCCCAACTGTCGACAAAAAGGACCCTGAAGATTTCATCCGCAAAAAGCTCTCGGAATTGCGCACTTTGCTACGGAAATTTGGAGTTCGCTGGGTCGTGCCAGAACGCGACCTGTCCCTGAATGGAGCCGAGCTCATCGACTGATCGGCCGGTTTCCCCCGAGCGGGAAACATTCTAACCAAACCCCGACAGCGTTTTCCAAACGCTGATCCCAAGGGCCAAACCTATTTTTGAGGGGCATCTGCCATAATGTTCTTTTGGAGACCCTTCCAAGAAGCGCTCCGTAGACTTGTCCATCCCCATCTATGCCGACCGCCTGTATCCTTCAACGTGGCGCCAGTGTCCGCCTGCATTCGGAACGCATCGAGATTTGGGCTCCGCCCGAGGAAGGAGGCACTCTCTCCCGGATACGCGATGTACCGATCCATGACGTCGAGCGACTCATTCTCAGGGAAGGGTCCCATATTTCGACTGAGGCCCTCTGTGCTCTACTGCGTGCTGACATCCCAATCAGTCTTCTGGGCTGGAATGACCGGTTTGCCGGAGGATTTTTGCCACCCACGAACCACCATGGGCTTTGGCGATTGCGTCAATACGAGAAAACCATGAGCCCTGATTTTGCGCTCAACATTGCGAAACGATTGGTACTCGCAAAGATCGCAAACCAAAGGCGTGTTCTTCAGCGCCTCTCGGCAAACCGCGCTCAGCAGATGCCGGAAGAAATGCGTTTCCTCCAGAACATGCGCGATCTGGCGGTGCGCACTGAGAATCTTGACGAATTACGGGGTTACGAAGGCGCGGCCGCTGCCCGCTATTTTCAGGCGTGGGCAACCTTCCTCCCGGTCGATTTTCCATTCGAGAGACGCTCCACCCGTCCACCGCACAATGCGGTAAACGCCTGTATTTCGTTTGGTGCAACCATTCTCTACAACGAATCGGTTGCCGCGATCCATGCCCACGGTTTAGATCCGGCACTCGGCATATTACACGCCACGGAAAACGGGAGATGGTCGCTTGCGCTGGATCTGATCGAACCGTTCCGGCCGGTTTTAGTGGAAGCCCTCGCGCTGGATCTTTTTACCCACAAAATGGTGGATCGAACCTGTTTCGAACCACACCAAGGCGGAATTTATCTCTCGGAACGAGGCCGCCGCATTTTCGTGCTCCAATATGAACGTCGGATGGATCGTCAGTTTATGAGCGAACACGCGGGACACCGAACCACAATCCGCGATCAACTCTTCGACATGGCGGCCCAGTACAAATCCGCCATCGAAAACCCCGACTATTTTCTACCGTTTGAAATGAATTAACCGGATATCGCCCATGCTCTCTGAATGGTGGATGGATGCCTTTCCCGAAGTCCCTTACGCCCGGTCCGCCCCGGGGTCCAAAGAAATGTTAAGTCTCATCGGATACGATATTTGTGAACCAAAGCGCCTGTACCGAGTTGCGAAAGTCTGTGAAGACTTTGGCGTCAGGGTCCAATACAGCATTTTTGAATGTCATTTGGACGAAAGGCGGTTTGAACGATTCTGGGAACGCCTCAACGCCGAAATAGATCCGGCCGAGGACCGATTGGTGGCATATCAAATCGATGCAAAGAGCGCTAAACGGACACGAACCGCCGGAACCATGGTCTGTTCAGAGAAAGTAGTCGTTTATCTCATATGAAAGCGTTGACCGGATACGTGAGGTCGGGAGGCCAAAACCTCCAAATCGATGGGGGTCCCGACCTGAGATGCTACAGAGGAAACAGGCTTCAGGATGTGGGTCACGGCCACGGCCTAGACAAAAAGCCGGCCTCCCGACCTACGAACAGTTTGCATAGCTCGCACGCAGTGAGTTAGAACCCAGGGGGCCTAATAAGCCTGATAGCCGAAAGGCATTGGTGACTGCTTGCTTAAGCCCTCTTCCGCCCGATAGGCGGCCATTGGCCTAATAAGCCTGATAGCCGAAAGGCATTGGTGACACCCTCGCGTTTGTCTGCCGTACATGTTTGGCTTGCGTGCGGCCTAATAAGCCTGATAGCCGAAAGGCATTGGTGACCCAATGCGCTCATGGCAGCGTTACACGCTCCCCATACACGGCCTAATAAGCCTGATAGCCGAAAGGCATTGGTGACTCGCCATCCTTCCGTGTAGCGTTGTAGTGTAATCATTGTGGGCCTAATAAGCCTGATAGCCGAAAGGCATTGGTGACCATTTATTGATGCCATTTAAGTACCACTCCGCTTGGCGAGGCCTAATAAGCCTGATAGCCGAAAGGCATTGGTGACTAGGCGACAGGTGTAGGGTGTCCAGAGTAAAGACGTTGTGGGCCTAATAAGCCTGATAGCCGAAAGGCATTGGTGACTCTCCTTGTCTGCGATAGCTAACACCTTCCGGCAAAAGCCTTGGCCTAATAAGCCTGATAGCCGAAAGGCATTGGTGACTTCCGTAGCTGGAGCGAGGGTGGTTAGTTGTGATTTTCATAGGGGCCTAATAAGCCTGATAGCCGAAAGGCATTGGTGACCTGTTTTCCAGAGCGATTTTCAGGAAATAGAGAACGTGGCCTAATAAGCCTGATAGCCGAAAGGCATTGGTGACCCGCGGACGAATCCGTACTGTTTCCCGAGGTGAGCGCCGTGGCCTAATAAGCCTGATAGCCGAAAGGCATTGGTGACACTGCGAGAGGGCAGGAAGATCATTCCTTGGAGTTTTTGGGCCTAATAAGCCTGATAGCCGAAAGGCATTGGTGACGGATCAAAGAATCGTTCAGTTTCTACCCCTTGAACAATGGCCTAATAAGCCTGATAGCCGAAAGGCATTGGTGACTCGAAATGCGGGTACCCCTCTCTGATGTGGTGCCACAGGGGCCTAATAAGCCTGATAGCCGAAAGGCATTGGTGACTTGTTTTCGATTCGATTGAT
Source organism: Verrucomicrobiota bacterium (assembly GCA_037133875.1). Lineage (GTDB taxonomy): Bacteria > Verrucomicrobiota > Verrucomicrobiia > Chthoniobacterales > Chthoniobacteraceae > Chth-196. The sequence goes on from JBAXNG010000042.1 coordinate 33,376, forward strand.
CATAAGACTACTTCTTGGCCTAATAAGCCTGATAGCCGAAAGGCATTGGTGACTTTTGCATAGTGTTGGTGTTGTTTAGGTTAGAGAGTGTAAAAGGCCTAATAAGCCTGATAGCCGAAAGGCATTGGTGACCCTGCTTCTTTTTCCAAGCGTAGAAGCTTGGGCATACCGGCCTAATAAGCCTGATAGCCGAAAGGCATTGGTGACTCAATTCCGACTCACGCACCCACTGCCCTACCTCGGCTGGCCTAATAAGCCTGATAGCCGAAAGGCATTGGTGACTTGTGAGCGTGTTAGCGCACACGGTGCGAACTGGGGCCTAATAAGCCTGATAGCCGAAAGGCATTGGTGACTTACTCATAGTGCGGACTAACCCGCTCCCGTATTGGCAAAAGGCCTAATAAGCCTGATAGCCGAAAGGCATTGGTGACATCATCGTCACAGTCCGG
>JBAXNG010000043.1:0-33180 GCA_037133875.1 Verrucomicrobiota bacterium
GGAGCTGAACTCATCTGTGGAGCTGAACTCATCTGTGGAGCTGAACTCATCTGTGGAGCTGAACTCATCTGTGAAGCTGAACTCATCTGTGAAGCAGGAGCTCCACTGGTCGGAATACCCGGCAGGGCGATCTCTGGAACCCGCCCTGCATTTTGGTCTGGCGAGTGGGTGGCTTCGGGTTTGGACAAAAACTCCGGGGCGTGAGGCAACACGTTGAACACGCTGAATCGGCTTTCAATACTGAACAGTATCGAGAGCCGTATCATAACCATGAACCACAGTAGGTAACGCCATTGCGCTGGAAGCTGGCGGCGCAGCAGCCGTTGCAACAGTAGCATTCCAGCAATGATCAGCGCTCCACGTGAGGAAGCCTGTAGCAGGCTGGAAAAGAACTCAGCCAAGGGAAGCGGGCTCATTTATTTGGAGTGTTTCCGCAAAAGTTCCTGCAGCTCCTTAATGTCGGCGCCTGACAATTTCTTATTTTCAACCATGTGCGCGACCATGGGCCTCAGTGCGCCGCCGAAGAGGCGATCCAGAAACGTTTGGCTTTCGCTCTGAATACAGGCGGCTTCTTCCACCAAAGGAAAGAATTGGAAGCCTCTCCCTTCTTTCCGAAATCCGATCGCGCCTTTGCCAATGAGTCGGTCGATCAGAGTCTTTACTGTCTTGGGCTGCCAAGGCGTTTTTTCGGCGAGGTGCGCGGCCACTTGAGCGGCGCTGAGCGGGGACTCTTTCCAGAGCACTTTCATTACTTCCCATTCCGCTTCAGAGATTTTTGGAGGTGTGGACATAAATGGATTCGGGGTTTGGAGATGGAGTCGTATTGGATTTTCGAGTGGCGAAATGTCGGGCGGGGACGCGGCGAGATTGCTCCGGACTACATTCGTAGTCCTTTATTGGATTACGAATGTAATGCAATTGAAAATGCGCCTTTTTACCGACATTCATTCTCTCTCTCCCGCCCGGCTCTTGGGGGAAGACCACACAAAAAGAGCTCCGGCCCATCACGGGACCGGAGCTTGAAACGAAACGATATTGGGGCAGAGCAGCCGATGGCTTTTGTTATTCTCCCATCGCTGGTTTGGCCAAGAAGAGGCCGAGCTCAAAAACGTGCGACTCGCGAGGACTCTTACTTCCGCCCCACCGCGATCAGCTCGGTGGCGGTGCGGTGGTAGAGGATTCCATCGGTGACGCTCGGGGTGTTGAGGCTCCACGTGCCGTCGGCGGGGCCGAGGTCGCTCACGCCGAGGAGGGCGCTGGCGTCGAAGTCGGGGGTGTCGGTGGCGAGGCTGTAGACGAGGCCGTTCATCAGGGTGAAGTAGACCCGATTGTTAACGGCGATGGGGTTGCCATTGAAGTTCCAGTGCCACCCGTCGCGCTTCGAGCGTTTGTCGTGAGCGGCGTCGATGCCGCGGCTGTTGAGGGTTTCGCTCTTGGCCTCGGTGTGCCACGTGTAGGCCGAGGGCTTGAGACTGTTGTCGACGGCCGTGGGGAGCTCTAGGTATTCGATCCGGCCGCTGTCGAGATTGAGTCGGGCTGCGCAATAATCCGGACCGATGGCCTTGCGAAATTTGCCCGACTTGAAGCAGAGAAAGAAGAGCTGACGACCAACCACAATGTTGCTGTACCAGGCGGGGAAGACCGTGATTTGGCGGGTCTTTAGGTCGACGCCGATGTCGCTGCCGTGATTGCCGGCGCTCGTGTCCCAGAGACGCAGGTCGACATTGTCGACGAGGGAGTAGCTGCGTAACTCCACACCGTTCGCAGGATCGAGACTCTGCACCGTGCCGGTTTCGCTAAGCCAGAGGGCCTCTTTGATGCCGATCGAGGAGTTGTACAAGGCGATGCCAGTCTTGGCCTGCCAGGACCAGATGCGCTGGCCATCGACGAGGCGGATGAGCGAATAGCCGTCGGGCTTTTCTGGTACGCTGTGGTGGCCGCCGCGTCCGACCAGGATGGCTGGTTTGCCGTCGGGTCCGCGGCCGAGCTGCGGGCAGTTGTATTGGGTGAGGGCGTCCTGCGAGAGCCAGCGGCGGGCGCCGGAGTCTGCGTCGTAGGCGGCGAGTCGGTTCCATCCGACCGTCCCAACTTCGCCCTGCCAGTCGGTTTCGAGATGAACGAAGAGACCTTCGCTTAGCATCGGCTCGACCTGTTTATTAAAAGGAAAGTGAACCCCATTGAGGATTTCGACGGGCTTAAAGTCGAAGGCCCAGAGAGCGGCGCCTTTGAGATCGAAGGCAGCGACGCGTCCGGAGGCATTGGTGAAAATGACGCGCTGGCCGTCGCAGACCGGTGTGGGTGAGCTCGGGTCGCTGAAGCCGGACATTGCTTCACCCGCGAGGCTGCCGGGGATGTCTTGTTGCCACACGATCTTGCCTGTCTTGCGGTCGACGCAGAAGGCGACGATGTCTTTGACCAATAGCGAGGCCGGCTCGGCGTCGGCCACGGGTTTGAGGCAAGTGAGGAAGATCTTGTCGCCCCAAACACACAGGCCGCTCTGTCCGGCTTCCGGCAGGGTGAGTTTCCACTGGATGTTTTCACCGCTGCGGACGCTGAAATGTACCGGCGGGTTTTGTGTTGTGCGCAAAGTCCAATCTCCCTGCGGACCTGCGGCGGCAGGCCAGTTTTCCTGCGCGGCGCAGGAGCTGAGAGCGATGAGGCAAAGGAGAGCGGCAGATCGAAACATGGGGAACTCCGGGGGTAAGGGATGGGAAGGGGACAGGGATGGGAAGGTTTTATAGATGAGTCGATGTCGTAGATCCATGTGAGATACCGCGATCTTAAAAGCCATGGGATCCGCTACACGCTACCAATCAAGAGCGACTACAGTATTGGAATGAACGGGGTAAATGCGTGGAGAACGACCGTTCGAATGCTGTTTTAGTCAGCGTATGGATCGGTATGAGCGAGAGCGATAAAATGTGTCTATGTCGCCAAATACGCACTGCTTGAGCGAAAGTGCATGCCCGTCGTGAAATATTAAGCCTTTGAAAAACCGGAATACATTCGGCGGTTGTAGAGTTCTTCTGCGGCTTCCTTCCATGTTGGAAACTTGAAAGTGAACCCTGCTTCCAGAAGGCGCGATGGAACCACTCTGCGACTCTTCAGAATCAATTCCGTTTCTGTCGCCATGAAAAAGGCGCCGATCTCGAGCATCCATTCTGGTGCACTCAACCCAAAAGGGATCCGCGCAGCGGCCCTGAGTTGCGCCATGAATTCGCGATTCGGTAACGGATTCGGCGACGCAATATTCACGGGTCCGCTCATGGTTGGGTGTTCGATCAGCCAAAGAATTGCCCTTATGAAATCCACTTCATGGATCCACGACACATACTGGCGACCGTTCCCGCTGGTTCCCCCGAGGCCTCGGCGTGTGAGACCCAATAATGCGTCGAAGACACCGCCGCGATCGGGGCTCATGGTCATCGCGGTTCGCAGTAGAACTTTGCGCGTTCTGGGGGGCGACTGCGTCTTCGAGCGCCTTTTCCCAGGCTTTCGCGACCTGAATACTAAACCGCCATGTATCCGGTGCGTCGTCTTCAGTTCCCCCAAGGATACCGGTGAACTCGTCATTTGGAGCATCGTATCGATGAGCGTAGATGGTTGCGGTCCCCATCTGGAGCCAGACGGCTGGGGGATTTTTTGCTGCTGCGATGGCCTGTCCGATGATCCTCGTAGAACGGACTCGTGACTCGAGAATGAGCTTCCGGTTTGCGGGGGTATAACGGCAGTTAACGCTTCTACCGGCTAGGTTGATTACCACATCGGCACCTTCGAGTTCAGCGGCCCACGAATCCAGATGCTCGGCGTCCCAGTGGACAACACGCCACGGAAGTTTGTGGTGGGTCCGACTGAGTACGGTGACGTCGTGGCCGAGTGCTGTGAATTCTCGGGCGAGAAAAGTGCCGATTTGACCTGTGCCGCCTGGGATGACGATTTTCATGATGGCTGAGTTGTCGAAGGAGCTGGATGTAGTGCGGACGTAGGATCAGGAGAGAGGTGAGGAGCAGGAGCCGGAAGAGCGCCCAGAAGAGAGGCTCGGGTGGCTGGCTGGGTTATTCATTCAAAAAAAATCTCCTTTCTTGTTACGATGACCTTGGGTCACGGAAACACTCCCTGTGCTCATTTTGCCGTACCCTATCAGTGCTTCCGACTTATGAATCAGTTTTATCTTAAGTACCGAACGAAAGCTGGCAAAGCTTCGTCTCGCGTCGGAAATTACTGCTTACTTGCCATTCTGTTTCTGGGCCTCATTAGCACAGCCTGTGCGGGCGTGCCTGCTGCGGCTCACCCGCCAGGGCTTACTCATCGGTGGTCGTTTAAAGAAACCTCTGGAGTCACAATCCATGATTCGATTGGTTCAGCTCACGGAACGATTACCTCGCCAAATAATGGTGTTCCAAACGCTAGCTTGAGTGGGGGAACATTACGCCTGAGCGGGGGGGGGCGGGAGATGTCGAGCTACGCAGTTTTCCCGGCTGGCCTAATCAAAGGACAAACAGATTTTACAGTCGAAGTCTGGGCGGCTCCGGAGAAAGGAATCGATAATTGGGCACGCGTATTTGAATTCGGAGATGGTGTCCAACCGGAGAGTTCGTTTCTTTTGAGTTTTCTCCTGGGAGGCGACATCAACGCACAGCGTTTTGAATTCAAGCCCATCGGCACATACGACTCCTATCTATCGACCACATTAGGGCAACGTTATCACTACGTTGTTACATGGGACTCCAAGACGGAACGCGTGTCTTGGTACCGGGAAGGGCAGGCGATAGGCTTCATTTCGACTTCGGGGCATACACTTGCGGAGATTCCGGACGATGTTTTTTGGCTCGGTCGTTCTCACTATGGTGGTGATTTTACGGCGTCCGCGTCTTATAACGAGGTCCGGCTCTGGAACCGAGCACTGAGCCAGGAAGAGATAACCCGGCATCACACGGACGGCCCTCAACAGCTTTTACCACGGCAGTCGGAGATTTGGGCACACAACGACACTGTTCAAGTTGGTCTCGGCGCTGGGGCGCTGATTGATGTCCTTTCTAACGATTCGCCTGTATTGGATTCGACAACCATCGAGATCGTGTCCGGCCCAAGCAACGGGACCGCAGAAGTTCTTTCCTCCGGGCGAATTCGTTATACCCACACCGGAAGCGTAGACGGGAGGGACCAGTTTGTATATCGAGCCAAAGATTGGAGTGGTCAATTCCGAGCCCAAGCAACGGTGGAGGTGACCCTTTCGAGCGGACGAATTAACGCCAGCGGACTGAATTTCGCGGCTGATGCCCCAATTCCGCCTTATTTAGGTGTCTCGGCCTTGCCCGGTCTCACCTTTCAGGAGCCTGTAGCCATCCGCTCGTTGACACTTCCAAACAAACCAAAGCAGCTCTTTGTCGGTGAACGCGGCGGAAAAATTTACCGTATCCCGGATATCGCCGCGAATCCTCCAACCAAGGAGCTTTTCTTCGATATTACGCAACGAAGCGGTGCAAATGTAGCTGGAGACGGTTACACTGAGTGCGGTCTGATGGGCTTCGCGCTCCACCCGCAATTCGCGACCAACGGTAAGTTTTTCGTATTTTATACGCCGGTCGCGCCACAAGATAACCGAACCAACACACTTTCGGCATTCAGCGTACAAAAAGGTGTGAATGGGACTTTCGATCCAGCTACGGCGACCGGAGCGGTCGACGGGATGGCTAAGACGGAGACTGTTCTGTTTTCAATGTTCGATGACATGGCTAATCACAACGGTGGAGATATCCACTTCGGCCCCGATGGATACCTCTACATCTCTCTGGGTGACGGCGGAAACGCGGGCTTTGAGGCCGAGCGGAATGCGCAATTTATCGATAAGGAACTGTTTTCCGGCATTGCTCGAATCGACGTCGACAAAAAGCAGGGAAATAGCGAACCGAACCGTTTGAGTAACAAAGGCAGCCTCAATTCAAGCATCCCGACGGATTCGCATGGCAATGCCTATTACTCGGTCCCTGCCGATAATCCTTTTTTGAACGCTCAAAAGTTTAACGATGCCCCCGTGAACCCCAAAGAGGTTCGTACGGAGTTTTGGGCAGTCGGCTTACGAAGCCCCTGGAGGATGTCGTTTGATTCAGAAAGCGGCGAGTTGTGGGTCGGGGATGTTGGGCAAGATGCTTACGAAGAAGTGGACCTCATTACCAAGGGGGGTAACTACGGCTGGCGGTATCGGGAAGGCAAACATCCTTACGCGGGCGGAGAACCTCAATCCTGGGCAACATCCCCTCCGATCGACCCGATCTGGGAATATGCCCATCACGGATCTAACTCTGTGATAGGTGGGGTCGTTCCGCATCAAAGCGAGCATACCCCCGAACTCAATGGCGCTTATATTTTTGGAGATTTCGGATATAGCACCGGTAGCTTCTGGGCTCTTCGTCGGATAGACGGGAATGTCACAGTGCAGCGTCTATTTAACGGCACGCCAGCCTCTGCCTTTGGGATAGATCCGAGTAATGGCGATATTCTTTACTGCCATTATCAAAGTGGAGAAATCAGGCGACTGATCAAAACAAACAAGCTGCCATCGAATGTCCCTGCAAAACTCAGTGCTACGGGAATTTTTAGCGACACTTCCAAACTTACTCCCAACTCGGGTGTCACCCCGTACGAAGTAAACGTGCCGTTCTGGTCGGATAACGCTATCAAACAACGCTGGGTCGCCGTCGCCGATGGAGCAAGCTCCTTTGGATTTAATACAAATGATCCATGGATTTTCCCAAAGGGTACTACGTGGATTAAGCACTTCGATTTGGCAGAGGACCGACTCCATCCAGAGGGCGCTCGACGTCGGATCGAGACCAGAGTTCTTGTGAAAACGGAAACCGAGGCATACGGCCTGAGTTATCGTTGGAATGAGGATCAAACCGACGCCGATTTGGTTCCCGAATCAGGCGTGACCTTTTCGATCTCACTCAAGGAAGGAGGCAAACCCATCACTCAAACCTATGAAATCCCGAGTTGGGCGGATTGTCTCACCTGTCACAACCAGGCGACAGGGCGAGGCCTGAGCTTCAACACGGCGCAGCTTAATCGCACGAGTGACTTCCATGGCGGGCTAAACCAACTCGACTGGCTTAAACAGTCAGGCTTCCTGAACAATACTCCGAATTATTGGAATTTGGCAGTGTTTCCCAAGCTCTACAAATCCACTGACGAATCAGCGAGCTTAACGGCTCGGTTTAAGAGTTATGTAGCAGCAAATTGCGCGCAATGTCATCGACCCGATAATCCAATGGCATACGCCGACTGGGACGCGCGATACTCCACTGTATTGGATCAAATGCGGATATTGAATGTCACTGCAAAGACCACAAGCCCGACTATTCGCCAGCTAATAGCGCCCGGGGATCCAGCGCGTTCGGTTCTATTGGAGCATTTAAAAGCAGTACGCGATGATAAGAATATCTTTAAGCGAATGCCTACCATTGGCTCGTATTTAAATGATACCGCGGCTAAAACTTTGGTGGAACGCTGGATCGCCAGTCTCTCTCAGAATAGTCGATGGGGCACATGGGGAGTTCTCACAAGTAGCGCCCCTTTTCAAGATGACGGGGGAGTCACAATTCATGCGGGTAAACAACTGGATATTAAAGCACAGGTAAACGATTCGAGTGCGGCAATCCAATGGTTCAAAGACAATGTGGCTATTCCGAAGGCAACCCAGCCTACTCTCTCCATAGCAAAGACGACCACTCGTACTACAGGACTGTACACCCTCCGGATCACTCCTCTCTCAGGTACACCAACCATCATAAAGGTACCCGTTTTAATAAAAGACCCGTTTCCTTTATTATATGGCCGAACGGGTAAGGTCTCTGCCTCGGTACTGTTAACCCCAAAAGGTGTGCAGGAACAACAACCTGGGGTCTTCATCGCAACAATAACCAAAACAGGCACTATCTCCGGAGAACTCAAGGTGAACGGGAAAAGCCATCGATACGCCGGGGCGTTCGATAGCGACTGGTCTATAACGTGGAAAGCGCCGATAGCTTTTCAGGAAAAAGACATCCGGCTAAGCGTAGACTGGCCGGATCAAGCTGATACACCGCACTTACAAATCGCGATCGGAGGAATAACAACCGCTCTGACAAGAGAGTTCCGCGAGAAGTTTGCGGGGGCTCCGCTTTATACCGCTGGTTATACAGCGTTATCGAAACAAGTAGGGTACCTGTCGATTTCGATAAACAGCTCTTCTGGCAGCGCCATTGTTGTTGGAGCCTTACCAACGGGAGAACGCTTCTCCGGAAGCGGACTGCTGATGGAAGCTGATCCTGTAAATACCTCAAAGGCAGCAAATGCTGTTGTACGTTTGTTGTCCCAATTAACCATAACGAAGCGTCTCTTTACCGAATTTGAACTTGGACTATCTCAGGTATCCGGTTCGAGTCGTTTAGATCGTAGTAATCCGGGAGCGGGGATTGGCGCGACACAAAATTGGACCTTCAACGGTGCTGCATTCGTATTAGCTTCAAAGAGACAAATTTTCTCGCCAAGTATTTTCTCAAATACATTCACAAATCGCTACGAAATATTGGTGGGTAACGACGAAATAGATGAGATTATCGCCGGAACTATCCGATTCGATGGATTAAAAATGCCAGCGATTGTATTAATGAGCTCGGCCATTGAAAGTAAGCCGCAGATCAATTTTAATCCAAGTAATGGCGTCTTTACTGGAATCGTTGAGGTGAAGGAATGGGATAGCAAAAAACAGATCGATACTGCGGTAATCAGGAAAGTTTCGGGTGTTATTTTGGGGCTTATGGGAGGAGTGGGGGTCAGCGAAGAAGGGGTTGGTATCCGGATAAGGCACCAAAATGCTCCTTAGGTGTATGCGGATTAAGCATAAGCAAAGAATAAACACCGAGGCGACACTATGGTAACTATGGCCTAACCAGAATGCGTTGTTTTTCGCAACATGATACCCTCGAATATCCCACAGCAAATTCGATTTTTATAGGGGAGGCGTTCAGTGCGAGCGAAGTCTCTTCTATGGAACAGGTTACTGTTGTGGATTCAAAAGTGGGGTCGGGTGCAACCCTCATACGGGCGATTAATTGAATCTCGAAATGGTCATTCGTACACAGTGGGCCGTGCGGATTCCCGAAGCGCGGAGCACATTGACGGCTGGGGTGCGGAAAGAGTTTCATGGGACGGAGTGAAAAAATGGCATTGCATTTATGAATGTTTCAGTAATTACTGAAAACCATGAGCGGCAACGAGCACCCTGAGAGCATTACCCCGTGGGAGAAAGCGCGGGAGGAATTTATCGCCCAGTGGGGGACTCTTGGAACCCAGTGGGGTATCAACCGTACTATGGCGCAAGTTCATGCGCTCCTGATGACTTCGCCCGAACCTTTATCCACCGACGATGTGATGGAGAAGCTCCAGGTCAGTCGGGGTAACGCCCACACGAATCTGAAAGAGCTCGTTTCGTGGGAACTTGTGAGGATTGTCACCAAAAAAGGCGAGCGACGGGAGTTCTTTGAAGCTGAAAAGGACGTTTGGACCATCTTCGTCACCATCACTAAGGAACGCAAACGCCGGGAAATCGAACCTGCGGTCAAACTTCTCAGAGATTGTGCTGATAAAACCAAAGACGAGCAGTCTGACTCAGGGCGTGAATTCCACCGGCAGATGAAAGAACTGGAAGAATTTTTGAGCTTCGGAATCAAGGTTTCGGACACCGTACGCGGCATGCGCTATACGGCAGCCCTTCAGTGGGCTATTCGGCTCCTCGGGTGATTGTTTTGCCAAGAATATTCGGAAGATCATGAAAGTTCAGTAAGAGTAAAATAATTAAGTAATAACCCAAAAATCTATGAATACCGTCGTCTTTACCTACCTGTTCTACGTCGTCATCAGTGTTGGCCTCACTATCTGGGTGGCTCAAACCCTTCATAAAAACGGTCAGATCTTTTTGGAAGATGCATTCCATGGAAATCTCGAGATGGCCAAGTCTGTGAATCACCTGCTGGTAGTCGGATTTTATCTCATAAATCTGGGATTCATCCTGCTCTTCCTGAAGCTAGGCGTCCGTCCCCAGAATGCAGTGGAAGGAGTGGAGTATCTTGCCACCAAGCTGGGTGTCGTGCTCCTCACTCTGGGAGTTATGCACTTCTTTAATATGTTTAATTTCAATAAAATGAGAATAAAGGGCAATGAAAGGCATCCACGTCCCAAGTGTCCGACTGAGCCTCCCGTGATTCCCGCGAACTAACCTCCGGTTCACTTTAAAAAAGTCTTTCGAGATTCTGCTACGGCTATCGTTACAAGCGACCCGATGCACCGTGTTGCCTCCGCCAAATATTTATCAACTCGCGGCTCTCTTATCAAAGACAGTATATCTAAAGTGGAAGGCTTGAAAGAGACGGATGCCGAGATAGTTATAAAAAAACTAAGGCACTCTGTGAGTTTATGGAAACGTCGAATGGGATTGTGAGTCGGGTGGCACGTTCCGAGCAGAGCACCATTATTACCTGGGCACTCAAATGTTTGGGCGATTAGAGGGCCTTTTTTTTGACGTGGTCTTTCAAAACATCCTGAAAATTTTAATGAACAAGGAAATTGTCAGGGTTGTGGATCCCGACACCGGTGTCCGTTGGGATTTGCCTAAAAACAAAATCCGCACAGTTCACGCCGATGTTCGTGAGCGTTGGCTCCTCAATATGGCGGTGAGTGAAGAGGAGGCCCCCGCTTTTTTGGAAGCCCCGTTTCTTGAGCCCATCTTGATGAATGGTTTTGGCGTTTTGAGTTTGTGAATAATTGTCATGGATCGTGCCGCTCCGGATTGGGCGCCCATCACTTATGGTCCGGCGGTTACGGCATGTGCCGTGCGAGTCGCCTGCAGGCGACGTGACACAAAGGAACCCAGTGTGTGGGTGGCAACGAGATCGACAGACCATGTGCTGGGAAAGGCGCTCCCGCTCCTGGGGTTTCCGGACGTGGCGACCGGACTGCGCCGTACGGGCGATCTGATGCCGGCACTCACAGCACCCGGTACGGTTGTGGAGGTGGAGCTAGGGAAACCGCCGGCTTCCCGCATTTTCTCTCACAACGAGCAGTTTGATCGCCTCATCAGTGATGGAATTAGCAGCTACGGGCGTGGAACTTCTGCCGGCCAATGGTCGTGTATTGATCTCCTCAAGGATCAACCCTCGACGTTTACACTTTTGGACGATCGCGTGGCCTCGATCACGATCAACGGAGTGCGTCGTACTGTGGACAGTATTTATCGGTGCCCCGGAGGGCGCTGGAGTTGGGAGATCTTAGATCCAGTCGATGACACTGGGATTAGTGTGCGGCGCAGTTAACGAAGGTTTGAGGGAATGAAAGGGAGCCGATGAGATTCTCAAGCCGCCGGGGGAGGATAGGCGCTCTGGTGCGCCGCGTAGCGAAGGAATTGAGGGCATCGAAATTCGCGAGACCTTCTGCTCAGGTTCCTGATGTTGCTCCATTCGGGCCTCGATTTCGCGCGCGCGCCGTGCAATCGCCGGAAAGGAAAAGCCGAGCTCCAGTAGGCGGGTGGCTTTGAGTTTTCGAGCGGACCAGTACAGGCCAAAGGTGGTGCGGTGCCTTTGGGAGCTTCTCTTGCGGGCGCATAGATGCTCGATACTCGGCCGTGAGCGTAGAAGCCATGCCTCAGAGTAATCTCGCCTGAGCGCCATTCACAAGGAGGTCCGAAGATCTGGAGTTCTCCGGGTGTCGCAAGACTGCATCCATGGTATCAAATGTGTGGCGCCAGGGAGCGGGATGGTCAATACGTACCAAAACGGGAGCCTGAGCACTCAATACATCTGGCTTCGGATCGACTAACGTATCGATCATGATTCGTCCCCCTGAATCCGCCTTGTCGCGGCGAGACAAGGCAGTCCTTTCCCCCAGCACAAAAGCGACGTCTTATCAGTTTCATTAGTATGCGTTCTTTCAGCCCCCATTATTATTTATGGAGTGTGGTCGTCTCGGTGTTCTTGAGGATCAACGTATTTGCACAGAATCCACCTGCGGATTTGCCCTATCCTAAGTTAATCAAAGGAATCAGCCTACATCATTTGCTGAACTGGCCGGATGCCAAAACAGATAAGGGTAAAACCGAGTACATCTGGCCTCCGTTTGAAACTCCCGAGTATCAAATTAGCGATACGGAACTCGTCCACCTGAAGGCAATGGGGTTCGATTTTTTACGCGTTACCGTCGACCCAAGTATATTCCTTGCACACAGCGCATCTGCAGACAGCCCTAAGCGCAAGCATCTGATTCAGGTATCAAAGACTACTATTCAACGCCTAATCGATGCTGGTTTCAGCGTACTTTTTGATCTGCACCCTGTTGGTGTAAATCCGGACTACGCGCCGCTGAAACTTGTCGAAAGCATCAATTCACCCACGTTTAAAGCTTACGCTGACTTGGTCGAAGTCCTTGCTGGATCTTTTGCTCAATTGGACGCAAACAGGTTTGCATTCGAGCTTATGAATGAGCCGTGGCTGGATACCCAAGAGGAAGTGGCTCGTTGGCAGGCAATGATGGAGCTTTTACATACGAGAGCACGTAAAGGTTCCGCCACGCTTCCTTTAGTGCTGACGGGAGCTCAATGGGGTGACCGCAAGGCTCTCATGCGATTGGATCTGAAGCCCTTCAAGAATAGTAACGTTCTCTACACGTTTCATTATTACGATCCTCATACCTTCACCCATCAGGGAGTGGAGGGGGATGAGGCAGAGTTTCTCGCCGGGCTCAACTGGTCTATCTCTCAGGACAACCTAAAGAAGGTGCGTGAGCAGGCGTACCGACGGATTGAGGGGACTAAAAATTCATCCAAAGAGATCAAACAGATTAAAGATGTTACCACTAAGCTGTTAAAGGATTACGAGCTGACCGCACACGATCAGACCCGGGTTCGAAGTGATTTTGAGGCCCTGAGTAAATGGGCGACAAGCGAAGGGATACCTGTCCAAAGAATTTTCCTTGGCGAGTTTGGGTGTGTGGCCTCGGCACATAAGGTTCCGGTGGGAGCGAGCCACTCAGTTTGGTTGCGTTCGATAAGGGAAACGGCGGAGGCGTTTGGGTTTCCGTGGGCGCTATGGGCTTACAAAGGATATGGCGGGATGGGGCTTATCGAGGGGGGCAAAGTTGATAAAGGAATAGCCGCGGGGCTCAACCTCTCCGAGTAGTTGGTGCTCTTGGTTTTTATCAAGATGCCGATCCTTTGACGAAAGGCCGGTTGGTCTCCACTCTTTGTTTACTCTGATGAAAAAACGAATCGCGATAGATATGGATGAAGTGCTTGCGGATACGCTCGCTCAATTTATTCGGTACTATAACGAGGAGCATGGAGCGGCTTTCACCAAACAGTCTGTCGAGGGGAAGAAGTTTTGTGATGCGGTTCCCCAGGAACACAAAGAAAAGGTTCAGGGATATCCGCTGAATCCCGGCTTCTTTCGGGACATTCCCGTGATGTCGCAGAGCCAGGATACCGTGGCGGCGTTGAGCGAATCTTATGAGGTGTTTATCGCGACGGCCGCAATGGAATATCCGACTTCATTTGCCCCCAAGTACGAATGGCTCAAAAAGCATTTCCCATTTATCCAAGACTCTCACATCGTTTTTTGCGGAGATAAAAGCATAGTTTGCGCGGATTATCTCATCGACGATAGCCCACGACACTTTAGTCGTTTTAAGGGCGAAGGGATTCTATTCACCGCGTCTCATAACATCCGAGAAGAGCGCTATTACAGGGTAAACAATTGGGAGGAAGTACGTCGGAAATTTCTGTCCCCTCTCAAGTGACAAATCTTGAGAGGCGACTCTAAGTTATCCGAATAATACGCCTTTTTGAGGCTGTCGAAAAATCTCGCGGTGACGATCGCTTGTTTCCTGTGAATGGAATAGTGCAGTTGGCCCAAAAAACAAAACCCGCATCCGGAAGTGCTCCGGATACGGGTTTGTGAAAGCTACCAGCCCTATCGACTAATGCCCGTCCTTAGCCGGGCTGCTCGGGACACACTTCGCGCAGCCGCTTGCGAAAAAGTCGTTCCCTTTATCGTCCACGAGGATAAACGCCGGGAAATTTTCCACTTCGATTTTCCACACCGCTTCCATCCCGAGTTCCGGATATTCGAGCACTTCCACTTTCTTGATGTTTTCCTTAGCCAAGATCGCGGCGGGGCCACCGATGCTCCCTAAATAAAAGCCGCCGTATTTGTGGCAGGCTTGTGTCACTTGCGAACTCCGGTTGCCTTTGGCAAGCATCACCATCGACCCGCCTAACGACTGGAACAGATCCACGTAGCTATCCATACGCCCTGCTGTGGTTGGGCCAAAGCTGCCCGAGGCATAACCCTTCGGCGTCTTGGCGGGGCCAGCGTAGTAGACCGGATGCTGTTTGATGTAATCGGGGAGCCCTAATCCCGAGTCGATCCGCTCTTTGAGTTTTGCGTGTGCGATGTCGCGCGCGACGACTAGCGGACCGTTCAGCAACACGCGGGTTGTGACCGGATGTTTCGAGAGTTCAGCCAAAATCTCACTCATCGGTTGATTGAGATCGATCTTCACCACGCCGCTTTCCTTCAGCATCCGCTGACTCTCGGGGATGAATCGGCCCGGGTTGGTTTCCATTTGTTCCAACCAGATCCCGTCTTTGTTGATCTTGGCTTTGATGTTCCGGTCTGCCGAACACGAAACGCCAATCCCAACCGGACAGCTCGCTCCGTGTCGTGGCAAGCGGATGACGCGTACATCCAGGGCGAAGTATTTCCCGCCGAATTGGGCGCCGATTCCCGTCGTTTGCGCAAGCTTGAGTGCGAGTTGTTCCGCTTCCAGATCGCGGAATGCGCGTCCGTGTTCGTTGCCTGTGGTCGGCAGGTTATCCAGGTATTTCGCGGAGGCGAGTTTCACGGTTTTGAGGCAAGCCTCCGCACTGGTTCCGCCGATGACGAATACGAGGTGATAGGGGGGGCAGGCCGCAGTTCCGAGGGAACTCATCTTCTCCAGGAAGAACTTTTCGAGCGCCTTCGGATTCAGGAGCGCTTTGGTTTCCTGATACAGAAACGTTTTGTTGGCTGAGCCACCGCCTTTGGCCACGAATAGAAATTTGTATTCATCACCTTCTGTTGCGTAGAGGTCGATCTGCGCAGGGAGATTGGTCCCAGTGTTGACCTCTTTGAACATGTCCAAAGCCGCAGTCTGTGAATAACGCAGATTCTCCTGCGTGTAACATTCGTAGACGCCTTTCGAAATCCACTCAGCGTCATTGGCCCCGGTCCACACCCGTTGCCCTTTCTTTCCCATGACCGTCGCTGTGCCAGTGTCCTGACAGAATGGCAGGATGCCTTGTGCGGCGATCTCGGCGTTTTTAAGGAGGGTTAATGCGACGTAGCGATCGTTATCCGAAGCCTCGGGATCGTCTAAAATTGCGGCGACTTGTTTCAGGTGTTTCTCCCGAAGCATAAACGAGCAGTCATGCATCGCTTGTTGTGCAAGAAACGCCAGCGCTGAGGGTTCGACTTTTAAGATCTCCTGTCCTTCGAAGGTGGTGAAAGAGATGCCTTCTTTGGAAAGAAGTCGGTAGGTGGTCTCGTCTTTGCCGAGAGGAAAAGTGTCCTGAAAGGTAAATGGTGGCGTTGGCATCCCTCGAGGTTAGCGAAGAAGCCCCCTGGGCTGACGAATAAAAAGACGGTCTTTCTTTAAGCGAAAGCCGTGTCGGCCTTGTGGCCTGCCCCGTTTGGGAGGCTAGACTGTACGGCGTTGAATTTCCGCAATCGCCCAGAGCGCGTGTTCCTGAATCAGAGGCTCCGGGTCCAACGTTGCCTGTTGTAAGGCTGGCAAATCGAGCTCAGTGCCGGTGTTCCCAAGTGCGACGCAGACGTTCCTGAGAAAACCGCGACGTTTGATCCGCTTAATCGGAGAGCCTCGGAAAAGGGCACGAAATGAATCGTCAGTCAGTGACAGAAACTCACGGAGGTTTGTCGGAAGATGATTCTCTTGAGCCTGAAATTGCGCCTCCGTGGACACCTTTGCGAATCTGTTCCAGGGACAAACGGCAGAGCAATCGTCGCAGCCATAAATGCGATTACCAATCTGCCGCCGGAATTCCTCGGGAATACTCCCTTTGAGTTCGATCGTGAGGTAGGCGACGCAGCGAGTGGCATCGAGATGATGCGGTGCGGTGATGGCCGAGGTCGGGCAGACATCGATACAACGAGTGCAGGAACCGCAGCGGTCTTTGGTGGGGGTATCCGGCGGAAGTTCGATGGTGGAAAGAAGGGCTCCGAGGAAGAAAAACGCGCCGAGTTCGCGTGAAATCAACATGGTGCTCTTGCCTTGCCAGCCGACTCCGGCAAGTGCTGCGAAGTCGCGTTCGAGGACTGGGCCGGTGTCGACATAACTGCGCTGGAGGCCCCCGACGGCCTCGAGTACGGATTCGAGTTCTCGGATTCTGGGAGTCAGAATGTCGTGGTAATCGGCCCCGAATGCATAACGGGCGATCTGGTATGCTGATGCGTTGATCGGAGCGGGTTGAGTGTAACTCTTTGCCACAATAACAATCGAACGAACGCCCTGTAAAACGAGGTCCGGATTGGTCCGTTTGTCAGCGTTTTTGGCTAACCACGTCATTTCTCCGGCTTTTCCGGCGGCTAACCAGGCTCGGAATGCCTCGGCATGAGGCGGAACGGTTGCCGGAGCGACTCGGCAGACGTCGAAGCCGAGTTCTTGGGCTTTTGCGAGAAGCTGCTGTTTGAGGATTAGCGGTTCCACGCGAAGTGTGCGCGTACGGCAGTGACCAAGGCGTCTACGGCTTCGTGTTGTGGAAGAAGGGAAGTGTCGATGGTGCAGTGTGCCGTCGACTCGTAGGCTTCACGCCTGGCCGCAAGGAGACGGCTGATTGCTTCACGTGGGTTTTCGCACTGGAGCAAGGGGCGTTTGGAGTTCCTCGAAACACGTTCAAAAATGACGTCTTCAGAGGCGGTCAAACAAACGACGAAACCTGCGTGGCGGAGCATGTCACGGTTGACCGCGCGGATTACGGCTCCGCCGCCGGTGGAGATGACGCAACGATTCAGGTGGACGAGGGAACGAATCACAGCGGTTTCATGTTCCCGGAAGGCTTCTTCGCCTTCCTCGGCGAAAATCTCGGAGATTTGTCGCCCGCATCGATCGACGATCAGTTGATCGGTATCCTGAAACTGGAAGCCCAGCGCTTTTGCAGCAAGGCGTCCTACGGATGTCTTCCCGCTCCCCATAAAGCCGACTAACACGACGTTTTCTGGAGCGGGAGTGTTCACTGTAAACAGGCGCCTGAAAGAGGACTAAATCTTTCCGAGACAGGCCTGGATGAAGCCCGTGAAAAGTGGGTGTGGATGATTGGGCTTCGACTGAAATTCCGGATGGAACTGGCAGGCGACGAAGTAGGGATGATCCTTTAATTCGATCAACTCGACGAGTGACCCGTCGGGTGAAGTGCCTGAAATGACGAAGCCTTTGGACTCCATCTGTTCACGGTAAGTCAGATTGAATTCGTAACGATGTCTGTGACGTTCGCGGATTTCGGTTGTGCCGTAAACTTTGTGAGCCCGGGTGCCTTCCTTGATTAGTGTCGGCCATGTTCCGAGACGCATGGAAGCGCCTTTGTCGGTGACGCCTTTCTGCTCCTCGAGGAGATGAATGACGCGGTGTTCGGCGGTTGGATCGAATTCAGCGGAGTTGGCGTCTTTCAAGCCGCATACGTTGCGAGCGAACTCGATAGTGGCGACCTGCATTCCGAGGCAGAGCCCCAGGAATGGGACGTTGTTTTCGCGAGCGAAACGAGTGGCGTTGATTTTACCTTCGACGCCGCGTTCACCGAAGCCTCCGGGAACCAAAACGCCTGCGACTTCGCTCAGGAGATTTTTCGCAGGGGTATCTTCGAGGTTTTCGGCGTCGATACGAATCAGATCGATTCCGCAATCGTTTGCGGCAGCAGCGTGGGTCAAGGATTCGTAGATCGATTTATAGGCGTCCTGTAACTCGATGTATTTTCCGACGACGGCAATCTTTACGCGCTTTTTGGGGTGAATGACGCGTTTGACGAACTTCGTCCACTCCGTCATGTCGGCCTTGGGCACGTTCAGATTGAGTAAATCGCAAACTGTATCGTCCAGGTGTTCGTCCTGAAGCATCAATGGCATCTCGTAAATGGAGGAGTTGACATCTCTGGCTTCGACGACGGCCTCGAGCGGGACGTTGCAGAACATGGAAAGCTTGTGACGGACGTCTTCCTCGATTGGATGTTCCGTACGGCAGACCAAAACCTGAGGGTGCAGACCAATTTCACGCAGTTTTGCGATGGATTGCTGAGATGGTTTTGTTTTCAGCTCACCCGCCGCCTTGATGAAGGGAACGAGTGTGACATGCATAATCACGACGTTCTTGGGACCCACTTCCAATACGAACTGACGGATAGCTTCTAAAAACGGAAGGCCTTCGATGTCTCCCGTTGTTCCTCCGATTTCAGTAATGAGAATATCACAGGGCTGTTCCTTAGAAAGGGAACGAAGGCGGGCTTTGATTTCATCTGTGACGTGAGGAATCACCTGGACCGTATTTCCGAGGTAATCGCCGCGACGTTCGCGTGCGAGAACGGTTTCGTACACTTGCCCGGAGCTTATGCTATTGGTCCGGGTGAGAACGCAGTTTGTAAAGCGCTCGTAATGACCCAAATCCAAGTCTGTTTCGGCGCCGTCATCGAGAACGTATACTTCGCCGTGCTGGAATGGGTTCATGGTTCCCGGATCCACATTCAGATAGGGATCGAACTTCTGGAGCACGACCTTTAGGCCACGATGTTCAAGGAGCGTTCCTAACGAAGCAGCAGCTAGGCCTTTACCAAGGGATGAGACGACGCCTCCCGTAACAAAAATGTACTTCATGGATTTGGAAAATGATGTGTTCAGTGCCGCTTCAGCAAAAGCTCAAAGAAAGCAAGTGTGGGAGGGAAGCTAACGTTGCCTTCATGGGCAAGCGTTAAGCGTTGCGAAGAAGTTCCTCGGCTGCAATTGCGTCGGCAGGGGTGTCGACTCCGATGGAGGAGTGTTTTGTTGGGATCACCCTGATCTTTGCGCCATTTTCTAAGGCTCGAAGTTGTTCAAGCGATTCGGCTTGTTCGAGTTTGCCGGGTTTCCATTTCACGAATTCCAGCAGAAAAGATTTCGAATAACCGTAAATTCCAAGGTGCCGCAAAAATGGGAACTCGCCGCCATCCCGAAGAAATGGGATGCAGCTTCTGGAAAAATAAAGGGCATCTCCCACACGGTTCAGCACGACCTTGACCATGTTGGGGTTGTTGGGGTTTTCCTCGGCGGTAAATGGAGTTGCCGCAGTCACCATGGGAATGTCCCGGTGCTTTACCAGAGTGTCGGCCAGTTTAGAGATAAGCTTGGGATCAATCAGGGGTTCGTCGCCCTGAACGTTGATGATATGCGTGATGGATTTCAGGCGCTTTGCGACCTCCGCGCAGCGGTCTGTGCCCGAGACACATTTAGGAGAAGTCAGTGTGACTTCTGCGCCAAAAGCAAAAGCTGCTTCTGCGATCCGCATATCGTCTGTCGCAATGATGACTGAATCGACGCCTTTGGCTCGCTGGCATTTTTCCCAGACGTGTTGCACCAACGGCTTTCCGGCGATGAGATGCAGTGGCTTTCCTGGGAAACGGGTGGACGCCCAGCGGGCTGGAATGACGACAGCGATTTTTGGCATGGCGGCGTTTTAATTACTTTCCGACTGAAGTGCCAGTCGGGGCATTGGTTAATCTTTGGCCATCACCACGCCGTTTCTGGAACGGAACACTTTCGATAATCTCATATAAAAGATTTCGTGCAGATCCATTGTCCTTTTCTAGGGAGCGGACAATTTTTTCGATAGTTGGGGTGTCGTAATATTCGACTCCGCGTCCTAAAGCATAGGTGAGCGCTTTTTCCACTAAACAACGGTAAAAGTCGTGGCTACGTCGGGTGGCTAGGATGTTCGTTAATTCAGCGATATTATTAAATTTCTCGCCGGTAATTAACACCCCGGCGGAATCAATTGGTTTTCCGTTATCGTTGTCGCGGAATTTCCCAGCGGCTGAGAAGTTTTCCAAAGCAAGCCCGATTGGATCCATACGAGCATGGCATGAAGCACAGAGCGGCTTCTGCCGGTGCATCTCCATCAACTGACGCATACTGGCATTTGGAAGGCCCTTCTTTGCGCTTTCCAGTGTGGGTACATCTGGCGGGGCGGGGGGGGCTGGTGTTCCAAGCAGGTTTTCTAGTACGAATAATCCCCGTTTTACAGGTGACGTACGGGTTGGGTTGGAAGTCACAACGAGAAAGCTGCCATGCGTCAGGAACCCTCCGCGTTGACTGTTTTCCGCAAGGTCGACTTTCCTCATTTTGGAACCGGTGACATTTGGGATTCCATAAAAGTTCGCGAGGGACTCGTTTAGAAAAGTGTATTTAGCGGTAAGGAATTCGATGGTAGGCCTATTTTCTTGGATAAGGTGTGTAAACAACATCTCGCTTTCCTGTCTCATAGAGCGCCGGAGTGCTTCTGTGAAAATCCGTTGGCCTTCCTCGAAGCTCTTTATTCCGAGAACAATGTTTGCCTGAATTGGCACCGACTCCACGTCTCTAGTCTGTAACCATTGTCCCACGAAGTTGGGGCTGAAATTGTTGAATCGATAATCTTTGATCATTCGATCCACTTGTTTTCGAAGATTGCTCCGAAGGGTGCTGTTCTTAGCTAGAGTTAATAGCTCTTCATCAGGAGTTGTACTCCAAAGGAAATAAGAGAGACGTGTAGCTAATGAATATTCATCGATGTCCTGAACTTTAGCCGGATTATCCGGTTCAGACTGAATCTCTGTACGAAATATAAAGCGAGGTGATGCCAGTACAGCCGCAAGCGCTTGAGCTGTAGCCTTCTCGAAGCTCATGTCAGGGTGTTTCGCCGCCTGATTATAGAGCGACATTAAACGATCTAGAAATTCCGGTTCGACAGGGCGGCGAATGGCTCGAAATGCAAATCCTTGAATGATGTTCTTTGCGATTACTTCGCGTGTCTTTTCATCGGGATGAGGTGGGCCCATGGTGAAAAGTTTGCGCCCTTGTGGTCCAGGGAGAGGGTTTAAGATCGACTGAGTAATACTCTCAGCCGCCTCCAAATATTTTTCCATTAGGAGTGGGGAAATATTTAATACATCCCCGATAGTATCAAAGCCATAACCCGTATCATCGGCTGGTAGCTGGTCCATTACTGGAAAATCTACGCCGGTAAGATCACGAACCGAGTTTCTATACTCGGTCCGATTGAGTCGGCGAACGGTAACGCGCCCTGGATCCGGTTCGTTTGGATTTAATTTGAAGACGCTGCGTTCAATCCATTCCTTAACCGCTTGCACTTGCTCGCTTGAGGGTTGTGCTTTGTCATTGGGAGGCATGAGTTGGGAATCCAAGTTACCCCATACGGCCAGCCAACCCTTAATGTCTGTAGTCCTCGCTTCGTGACTATTGTATTTGTCTAGTGTAACTCCACCTTTTTTGGATCCGTCACCGTGGCAATCGAAGCAATACTCCTTTAGAGTAGGTAGTATTTTTTCTTCGAAATACAGAGTATCCTTATTAGCTGGAGCTGTAAGGGCTGTGGATACGGTAAGTGAAAGGAATCCTAATAACGAAAGCTTAAGCAGATTTCGAGAAATGGGATAAGCCATAAGGGGCGAGATTAAGCGGGGGTAGTCCATCGGGGGCCGAAGTTGAAGTCGGAGATTCTCCCCCATATCGATGGGTTTCCTGCCCGTTTCTTAGAGAGAAGAGACAGGAAAGCGAGGGGACTGGTTTTTAGGCGCTTCTGCGAGTCGTCGGATGCCAGAGGTGGCGAGTTCTGCAGTCTTTGTTATTCGCAGTCGCAGTCTTCAGAGTGAGATTCCATTTCTTCGATGATTCCGAGTTCGGCAGCGGTTTCGGCATGTTGGATGGCCCGGAGCTGCTGAGCGTGGGCCGAATACGAGTGGAAAGCGGCTGTCACGAGATCCATTTCGTGATCGGCTTCGGCAGCGGCATGATGATGTTGCGCGGCGAGGCTGAAGTGAGTGGCTGCAAGACGGTGGTGTTCTGCGATTTCGGATAGAGGTTCGGGGTCTTGTGAATTGTTGGGCATAAGAGGCGAGATTTTCAGTGGAGGCGTGGAGTGGCAATTTTAGTAAAACAGTGGAAATAGGGGTTTTCCTGATCGCTCTTTGTATCCCTTCTAACGGAGTAAGGGAAGGGGGAGGGCTATAAGCTGTACCCCGCCGGGGGGCGAGTAGTGGAACGATGTGCCCAAAATGAGGATGCCTAGCTTGTGAGGACTCATGAGGCAGTAGGGGGGGCGTGCACGTGGATTTCGCACGAGGGATTCGGGTAACTGAAGATTTTGTAGAAAGTGAGGAGGATAAAATATGAAAAACGAAGAAATGCAGGGTGGAGCGGAACATCAAAATGGCCGGATGCCTGAGACCGACTCGGGATTGTTAGAGGCGGAAAAATCGGGTCGGTGTGCCTCGATGCAACACAGTTTGTTCAAAGGGGTGTCTCGTGTCTGGGTAGGGGGGAAAGAGACTGTGGGGGAGGTGTTTGATAGCGGAGAACGCTTGATCCAACGCAATCCGGCAGCGAGTGTTCTGGCCTGTTGTATTGGTGGAGGCGCGATCGGATTAGTGTGCGGGTGGCTCTTGGCTAAGGAAGAACGGGAGACTCGGACCTTCGCCTACCGATTTCTGCGGCGTTTAGGGGACAGACTCAGCGTGGAACATTGGCATGCTTGAAGCCTTCCCAAGGTTCGGGGATGGGGATTATTTGGCTTCCTTGACATAAAAAGCGGTACGAATCGGCTCTTCGTTGTCTAGCAGAAGGTCGATGGCGTATTCGCCGAAACATCGGAGTTCCATTCCATTAATGGGAAAGGTGATGGATAGGGTGAACTTTGGGTCAAATGACTCCTTGGACAAAGATAGGGAAATAGTCATTTCGCCCAAAGTCCGCCCATCAGGATCTACAATCCGCAGGATCAATTGGTGTTGGCCAACTTCTTCCGGAGAAAAGCAGGCTCTGACTACTGCCGTAAAGGGCGGGTGGCCGGTCGGGACGGATTTCGTATAGATCGTGTCGAATGCCCCAAGGATATTAATCTGGTTGTTCGTGATGGTCGCCGAATGGCAAAGGGTGACGATGTCGGTAATCATGGAAGGGGCGGGTTGAAAGTGCGCTCGCTGAAACTCTGAAGATTCAGACGATGGTGTGACGGAGCTGAAAATAAGCGAAGCCGAGATATGGGGAGATGGTCGTATGATGGCGCTTGGGGCGATCTGAATTAAACAAAAGCTTCTGCTACAGAATCTGCTAAGAGTTTTCCTCGTCGGGTGAGTCGAAGACGGGAGCCGAATATTTCCAATAGCCCTAGATCTACGAAGTCTGCGATAGCACTCTGCCAGGGGGTGAGTAGTTCGGATTCGATGCCTGTGTCGACGCGGAGGCCAAAAGCAATCCGTTCGCGGAGGCGTGTGGTGGCGGTGAGGGATTCTCTGGTCGAGACAGCACAGGTGCTGGAGTGGATGCGTTGAGTGTACTGGGCGGTGTCACAAATATTTTGGCGACGTTCGTTCTGTACAGTCGAGAACGCGCTGGGGCCGAATCCCAAAAAATCCTTTCCTTCCCAATAAGCTTGGTTGTGTAGCGATTCACCTCCGGGTCGGGCGTGGTTGGAGATTTCATAGTGCCGATATCCGGATTCACCAAGGCGGTCCATAGTGAGTTCGAAAAGTTGGGCGTCGTGTTCTTCGTTCTGGGTAAAAGTACCACCTGTGAGTTTGTTGAAAAAGTCGGTGTCTTCCTCGTAGGTGAGGCAGTAGGCAGAGATGTGTGAGGGAGCCAGAGAAACGGTGGTCGTTAGATCGTTTTCCCACTGCTTAAGGGTTTGTCCTGGTACGGAGAACATCAGGTCGATATTGAGCTGGGGAATACCTTCTAATTGTAGGATCTCGACCGTTTTCAGGGCTTGTTCGCGGGTGTGAACCCTGCCGAGGGTTTTAAGAGACGTTTCGCTCCAGCTTTGGACACCAAGACTTATCCTCGTGACTCCTGATTGAACGAGAAGGGCTGCTTTTTCCTTACGAACAGTCGCGGGGTTGGCCTCGACCGTCCATTCTTGAAGCGATTCGAGGGAGACACGCTTTTTAAGTCCCGAGAAGAGATAATCTAATTGGTCGGTGAGTAGCGCTGTTGGAGTGCCTCCTCCGAAGTAGATGGTTTTGGGAACGATCCTGTGATTTTCCTGTGCGCAATCGATTTCCTTTAGCAGGGCGTCCAGAAACGCTTTGTTTTTGTTTTTACTGCCTTCTTCTACGTAGAAGCAGCAGTACGGACAAAGTTTCGGGCAAAACGGTACATGAAAGTAGAGGTGTTCGATCACTTGCATGAGGGCCCTCTCTGAATGGGGGTGACTTGAGCTGCTTTTAAGCAGCGGAACAACTTGGAGCGGAGGACAGGTATCGGCAAATTGGGTTCCTCTAGGAAAATGGTGGTGTAGTAGAAAGACGGAAGAGGGTGTGAAATTGAATCAAAACCAATACCATCAATACTTATATGCGCGTCGCTATTTTTGATACTCACCAGTTTGACCGTGAATCTTTGGTTCGAGCCAACAGTACGTCCGGGCACGATTTGGTGTTTTTAGAGGTGCGTCTCAATTTGTCGACTTACACTTTGGCTGCGGGTTGTCAGGCAGTCTGCGTGTTTGTGAACGATACGGTAGATGCCGGGGTACTCCGAGCATTGGCTCAATTGGGAGTACGATTGGTTGCTTTGCGCTGTGCGGGTTTTAATAACGTTGATTTAGCGGCCGCCCAGCAATGTGGAATCGCTGTGGTCCGGGTTCCCGAGTATTCCCCCCACGCGATTGCCGAGCACGCAGTAGCCCTTTTGTTAGCATTGGATCGAAAGCTGATCCGCGCCACTGCTCGGGTTCGTGATGGAAACTTTTCTTTGGATGGCTTGGTTGGGTTTGATCTTTTTGGGAAAACGGTTGGCGTTCTTGGAACGGGCAAAATCGGTGCCACGTTTGCGCGAATTATGCGGGGGTTCGGTTGCCGCGTATTAGGCTGGGACCTTCATCACAATCCTGAACTAGAGCGAGATCACGTATTGGTTTATCAGTCGTTAAATGAGGTCTTGGAGTCCTCGGATATCCTTTCCCTGCATATTCCTTTGAATTCTGATACACGCCATATCGTTGGAGCCGAGGCGATCTCTCGGATGAAGCCGGGGGTCGTCTTAATTAACACTGGCAGAGGCGCGCTCATTGACACGCCGGCTTTAGTCGAGGCACTGAAATCAGGAAAGGTAGGAGCTGCAGGATTGGATGTCTACGAGGAGGAGGAGGGGGTCTTTTTTGTGGATCATTCTGGAGAGGTTTTGGCGGACGAGCAATTGGCTTGGCTCTTAATGTGTCCAAATGTGCTGGTCACCTCGCACCAGGCATTTTTGACAAAAGAGGCTTTGGAAAAGATCTCTTCAACGACCCTAGATAGTATCACTTCGATTGAATCCCAAATTAGTGGCTTAGCTGAAAAATCTATCGCTGATCAACGTGTGCTGTTAGTTGGCCTCGGCTAGGATTCGATCATCTAATTGAAGAGCTTAAATAATGGTTTGGGATTCGGGGTTCTATGAATTTAGTTGAAAACTTCAGCCTTCCGTGGGAGCTGGGATATGGATTTGAAAATTTTGTGCGAGTACATTCCATCCTGAAGGATGGTGTGAAACAGCGATTTCTTCAGGGGAAAGATGGTCTTTCGGCCACATCCATTCAGGGGCTACTCAAGAGCTTGGATAAGATTCATATTAAAAGGCCTTCTGCTGAGAAGAAAATAGAAAGTAATCCGATTGCTCGGGCGCTTAGGTATACTGAAAGTCTTAAGCTGTTGACTCAAAAGTACAGTGAGCTTTTATCAATGAACCTTCGGCAGGTTCCAGCTTTTGATCAAAATCTTCAGCTGTTTTTATCACATCTGGACCGGCTCTTGCGCTTGCAGCGGAAGCCGGATGCTGGGCATGTTGTTGAAATTAATAGATTTATAGATAAGGGTAAGTCGCTCCGTTTGAATGAGTCTTATATTTATTTGAATGATATGGCGAAGGCTCTTCTTAATCGATTTCTGAAATTATTTATCCGTGTGCTGCTGTGCTCTGATTTGACGGGGCGTTCCTTCTTTTTTAGGGAGTTATTTTTTAGTGTTACGGGAAACCGGATGGTTGAAGACCGGTTTGGTAATACGATTGTCTGTGATAAAGGGGGTTGTTTGGCTTATCCGTCTCCAGATTATTTTATCGATAAGCGAATGAAGGTGTTTACTCCAAGGTTGCTAAACGGAATGAAACCGGCAGCATTGAATCGCATCGCTCGTTTTATGGCTGATTCAAGCGCCTCCGCGCCACGTGAGGTGTTTTCACTCTTGCGTGCTAATATGAAGAAGATTGGGTGGCATCTTATTTCGAATGCCCGCTATTTTTGCCTGACTTTAGTGGAGGTCTTGCTGCATGGGCGATGTGAACAATGGCTGGTTTTAAGTTCAAATAGCGATGCCCCAAAACCTATATTCGATCGAGGATTAGTGCGGGAATGTGCCGAGGGAATCGCTTATAAGTACGTTGCGGAACTCAATGGTAAAGGTATGGACGCTAGAATCATTTCTCAGGCTCTTTATCGGCATTTTGAAGCGGGGGAATATCCTAAGCCAGAGCGGTTTTTGCCGTGTGACGATTGCCGAAAAAAGGGATTCTACGAGGCTGTTACCTCGAACCCCGGAATATCTTTTACAGTGTTTGGACGTTATGATCATTTACGGACTATCTTTGGACGTCGGAGTAATCCTGGGTTGAGGGAAGTAAATGAACGCCATGGAATCAAAGACGTTCCGGCCATGGTGCTGCTGAGTAAGTTCAAGGTTGATGCCTGGCCGATTGCAATGGTGCGCTATACCAATGACCAATTGGTAGTTCGCGATTCTATACGCACTAAACGCCTTGCAAAACGCCAAGCTGTGGATCTCAAACCGAGGTTGCGTTTATCTTTAAGGACAGATGGAACCGGTCAGGCCGTGAAATCAGGGAAGGCCCACTAACAGGCTTTCGATCAGTGGGTACCGTTCTATGAGTGGGCCTGGCCCGAGTTCGCAATGCTATTTGACTAGTTGTTCGCCTGATATCCTTTCCAGACCCATTCCAAAGCGTGTGGTAACAGTTGCGCTCGGGCGTTAGATATGCCGTGCCCAGAGTTGAGGCAGTAAGCGTATTGGTAGTGGTAGCCCTTTGCTTTAAGGACTGTGGCCATCCGATTATTTGCTTCCACCCAGTCGTGCATGTCGTCACGCATGATATTCGGATTGAGGTTGTCTCGGTCTCCGACGGCCATCCAGAGCCGGATGGGTTTTGGTGCGGCTTCTGGGATTAATTTGTTGTGGAACCCCCAAGCGCCGTCTGGTGTTTCCGGATTGAATGGCCACTGTTGATTAACATATGTTCCGGAGAGGGTTATAACGCGATGGTAAAGCTCTGGGTGGTACCAAGCCATGATGAATGCTGCTGATCCTCCGGAGCTCGTTCCCATGGTGGCCCGGCCTTCGGGATCCTTTGTGAGCTTGAGGTTGTAGTTTTTCTCAACAAGAGGAAGGACTTCGGTTTCAATAAACTCCGAGTACAAGCCAGACATGGTGTCGTACTCTCGACCTCGTTCGTGTCCTTGTGCATCACCTCCGCCGTTGGCGACCATGATGGCGATCATTGCCGGCACTCGTTTTTGAGCGATTAGATTGTCGAGTACATGGGCAAAATTGAGATCCGGGCGGCCCATTGCGGGGCCGTCGTGAGTGACAATAAATGGAGCTGCTGTACCAGCTGCGTATTGAGCTGGGATGTAAACGGTGATCGTCCGTTTGTAATCAATTGGATGAGTCTCGACGATTAACGTCTTGGGATTGTTTGGGTCAATCGTTCCGAAGACATCCCTTGCAATCCCCGGATTGAAGAGTTTGCACTCCTTGGAGTCTAAGCTGAACTGTAAGACTTTTCCTTCGGGGATACCTTCGACTGTCTTGAATTCCGGAGCAGGCACGTATTCAGGGCCTACGAGAAAATCCCCGTCGCTATCCAGCGGTGGATTTATACCTGGTTTTCCATCGAGGCGTGTAAAGGTTGGGGTTCCTGGGGCGTCAAATGGCCGAGTAGGAGGTTGTGGGCGCTCCACTTTTTTGGGTACTGGGGGTTCTTTGTCTGCGGCGAGCGCCAAGAGGCTGAATGAGACATTAATACCGAGTAGCAGCGAACTGTGCAGGAAGGACATAGAGGAAGGGGATAACTGAGTTGTAGCGTGACAAATGCGCCCGTTCTTAAGCTCCATAGCAATCGGACTCCTCAAGTAGATCCGAACAGCACTCAAACTATAAGGTGGAAAATGCGATCGGGGGTGAGCTCAACCTGCTGTCGGTTTGGATTTTCGAAGAGCTATTGTGGTTCTGTGGGATCCCTAGTTGGGGTGAGTGGGGCAATGCAAATGTGTGTAAAGTACACGAAATAAGTGTGATTTGGTTGCTGTTATAGGTGCACATCAAGTCTCTACGCACAGCGGGTTCGCTGGGATACGATTCGGATTCCGAATGTGCTCGGATAGAGGTTTTTACGGTAAATTGGCCTTGTTGATTGCACTCGAGGTGAAAAGGCAAAATACAAAACTTTTAAACTTTTTTCCTCAGAGTGAATACAGAGAGCGGAGCACGAACCTGTCTCATCAAAAGCCATTGACGAATCAGTATACCCATGTAGAGTTCTCAACCCGCTGCGAAACGGCGGATGTAACGAAAGTTGCGAATGATCTTTGAGAGTTTGGTTCCGACCAGTCTGCAAGAAGAGCCTGAAGCTGGAAATGCCATGAGGAGACTCTGGGTGAAGAAAGTGGTTTGGGTAAAAGATTGCGAGATTGGGGAATGGCTTTAAATGAAAAGCAAAAATTGAATTGTGCGTTATACGTCAAATTATTTGGGTTAACAAAAATATTAATTAGACCGGTTCTGTGGATTGAGTTTCACGGAATATTAAAAGGTCAGATTGTCATGGGGTTTGCCCCCTGTGGCAAAATTCTCTTTATGGAGAGTTTGATTCTGGCTCAGAACGAACGCTGGCGGCGTGGATAAGACATGCAAGTCGAACGGATCTTGTGGTGTAGCAATACATTACTTGGTTAGTGGCGCAAGGGTGAGTAACACGTGGGCAACCTGCCCGGAAATGGGGGATAGCCCGCCGAAAGGCGGATTAATACCGCATATGACGAGGGATGGCATCATTCCGTAGTCAAAGTTGGTGAAAGCTAACGTTTCCGGATGGGCCCGCGGCCTATCAGCTAGTTGGTGAGGTAACGGCTCACCAAGGCTATGACGGGTAGCTGGTCTGAGAGGACGACCAGCCACACTGGAACTGAGACACGGTCCAGACACCTACGGGTGGCAGCAGTCGAGAATTTTTCTCAATGGGGGAAACCCTGAAGGAGCGACGCCGCGTGGAGGATGAAGGTCTTCGGATTGTAAACTCCTGTCATGAGGGAGCAAAGCACAGCGTTAACTGCGTATGTGTGTGATAGTACCTCAAGAGGAAGGGACGGCTAACTCTGTGCCAGCAGCCGCGGTAATACAGAGGTCCCGAGCGTTGTTCGGATTCATTGGGCGTAAAGGGTGCGTAGGCGGTTAGGTAAGTCAGATGTGAAATTCCAGGGCTCAACCTTGGAACTGCATTTGATACTGCTTGACTAGAGTACTGGAGGGGAGACTGGAATTCACGGTGTAGCAGTGAAATGCGTAGATATCGTGAGGAAGGCCAGCGGCGAAGGCGAGTCTCTGGACAGTTACTGACGCTGAGGCACGAAGGCTAGGGGAGCAAACGGGATTAGATACCCCGGTAGTCCTAGCAGTAAACGGTGCACGTTTGGTGTGGGAGGAATCGACCCCTTCCGTGCCGTAGTTAACACGTTAAACGTGCCGCCTGGGGAGTACGGTCGCAAGATTAAAACTCAAAGAAATTGACGGGGGCCCGCACAAGCGGTGGAGTATGTGGCTTAATTCGATGCAACGCGAAGAACCTTACCTGGCCTTGACATGCACGTGGTAGAAGCGTGAAAGCGTAACGAACCTAGCAATAGGTAGCGTGCACAGGTGCTGCATGGCTGTCGTCAGCTCGTGTCGTGAGATGTTGGGTTAAGTCCCGCAACGAGCGCAACCCCTGTGATTAGTTACCATCCGGTCGAAAGGCCGAGGGACTCTAGTCAGACTGCCCTGTGAAACGGGGAGGAAGGTGGGGATGACGTCAAGTCAGCATGGCCCTTACGTCCAGGGCTGCACACGTACTACAATGCCCAGTACAGAATGAACCGAAACCGCGAGGTGGAGGAAATCTCCAAAACTGGGCCCAATTCGGATCGCAGGCTGCAACTCGCCTGCGTGAAGCCGGAATCGCTAGTAATGGCGCATCAGCTACGGCGCCGTGAATACGTTCCCGGGCCTTGTACACACCGCCCGTCACATCATGGGAGTCGCTTGTACCCGAAGTGCATGAGCTAACCGCAAGGAGGCAGTGCCCGAAGGTATGAGTGGTAACTGGGATGAAGTCGTAACAAGGTAGCCGTAGGGGAACCTGCGGCTGGATCACCTCCTTTCTATGGAGAATGTCCGATGGCTCACGCCTGATAACGGACAAGGTCGACGCCGACTGCTTGAAAAAGCAAGGCGTGTGAATGACGAAAGTCCTCACAAACCTTAATACTGCGAATGAGTAATCGCAGCGCACAATTTAGTTTTTCTGTTTTCTGTGCCTTGAGCGGGGGTTTAGCTCAGTTGGTAGAGCGCTAGCTTTGCAAGCTTGATGTCAGGAGTTCGAGTCTCCTAACCTCCACCATCAATGATCAGCGGGCATGTAGCTCAGTTGGTTAGAGCACCGCCTTGATAAGGCGGGGGTCACTGGTTCGAGTCCAGTCCTGCCCACCATTCATCACGCACATTCTGTTTTTTGGGATTCATGTTCTTTGACAACTGTATATAGGGTAGAAAACAAATTCAATTGAGCCATCTTGAGAACCGTGAGGTTTAGAAAGATAAGTTAAATTAAGAATCAGGCGAAAACATTTCGGTGTGGCGCAAGCCGCACTATTCGAAATGGATTTTAACAATGTAAGATTTATAGGGTATGTAGTGAATGCCTTGGCACTAGCAGGCGATGAAGGACGTGGTAAGCTGCGATAAGCTTCGGACAGCCGCAAACTGGCTTTGACCCGGAGATCTCCGAATGGGATAACCTGTAACGATTCATCTCGTTACGTGACGCTCTGAATACATAGGAGCGTCGACGCAATACCGCCCGAAGTGAAACATCTCAGTAAGGCGAGGAAAAGAAAGCGAATGCGATTCCGTCAGTAGTGGCGAACGAAAGCGGAACAGCCTAAACCGGAAGTTTACTTCCGGGGTTCGGGGCCCGATGTGGTAGTTGAAGAGTTAGGTGAAGCGAATGGAAAATCGCTCCAAAGAGGGTGAGAGGCCCGTAACCGAAAACTTAACAACGCCTAGGGATTCCCAGAGTAATACGATCCACGTGGCATTTCGTATGAATATGTGCCGACCACGGCATAAGGCTAAATACTCGCTAGTGACCGACAGTGAACAAGTACCGCGAGGGAAAGGTGAAAAGAACCGCCGTGAGCGGAGTGAAATAGTACCTGAAACCACATACCTACAAGGTGTCAGAGCCGGCTTGTCCGGTGATGGCGTGCCTTTTGCAAAATGAGTCTGCGAGTCAGTCTGTGTAGCAAGCCTAAGTCCTTCTGGGACGGAGGCGGAGCGAAAGCGAGTCCGAATAGGGCGACAAGTTGCACGGGCTGAACCCGAAGCGGAGGCGATCTACCCATGGCCAGGTTGAAGCGTTGGTAATACGACGTGGAGGACCGAACTGGTGAACCTTGAGACGTTCTCGGATGAGCTGTGGGTAGGAGTGAAAGGCTAATCAAGCCCCGTAATAGCTGGTTCTCCCCGAAATGTATTTAGGTGCAGCGTCATGCGCTGATCGAGGGGGGTAGAGCACTGAATGAGCTAGGGGACATACCCGTCTACCAAACTCAATCAAACTCCGAATACCCTCGAATGTAGCATGGCAGTAAGACAGTGGGGGATAAGCTTCATTGTCGAAAGGGAAACAGCCCAGCCCTGCAGCTAAGGTGCCCAAATGCCGCTAAGTGGAAAGGAGGTGAGATTTCATTGACAGTGAGGATGTTGGCTTAGAAGCAGCCACCATTTAAACAGTGCGTAATAGCTGACTCATCGAGAGATCTCGCGCCGAAAATGATTGGCGATTAAGCGGCATACCGAAGCTCTGGATTGAACTAGTTACGATTAGTTCAGTGGTAGGGGAGCGTTCTGTGAGCGTCGAAGCGTGAAGGCGACTGACCGTGGAGTTCACAGAAGTGAGGATGCAGACATAAGTAACGTTAAGGGCGGTGAAATCCCGCCCCGCCGTAAACCCAAGGTTTCCTGGGCAACGATATTCGTCCCAGGGTTAGTCGGGAGCTAAGTCAAGGCCGTATGGCGTCGGCGATGCACATTGGGTTAATATTCCCAAACCGGCTATGGTTAAACCAGGACGTTCGTGGAAATTGAGAAAGCATGCCGGCTGAAAGTGGCAGAAGGAGGCGGGGCAACCCAAATCCGGTCTTTTGATCCGACCACCGAGAAAAGCGTTTTGGCCCTTTCCATGGCCGCCCGTACCGCAAACCGACACAGGTGGGTGGGTAGAATATACCAAGGCGAAAGAGTGAAACCTCGTTAAGGAACTCTGCAATCTAGTCCCGTAACTTCGGAAGAAGGGATGCCCTCTTAGGAGGGTCGCAGTGAAAGGGGACAACCGACTGTTTATCAAAAACACAGCATTGTGCCAAGACGAAAGTCCAAGTATACGATGTGACACGTGACCAATGCGGAAAGATTAAGGCAAGGGGTTAGCCGCAAGGCGAAGCTCTGAACCCAAGTCCCCGTGAATGTCGGCCGTAACTATAACGGTCCTAAGGTAGCGAAAT
>JBAXNG010000044.1:0-31829 GCA_037133875.1 Verrucomicrobiota bacterium
TTGGAGACTGGAAGCGGTTTAATAATCGGCGGCAGGTGTCGAGTTACACAGGGTTGTGTCCTCGGGAATCGAGCCAGAGGCATCTGGCGAGATAGACGTAGCGCAGTGAAGCCCGGAGGGTACCCGAGCGAGCGGAGCGAGGGCATCAACACAGTAGTGGCGGTAAACGCCGCTCCGGAAGCGTCAGAAAGAGCGGGAATCCGCGAGTGCGAGCGATGCTTGTGGAAATGGTATGGCGAATGATGCATTGGCAACCCGAATACAAACCTCTGCAGAAGTGGGCGTCCGTACTTTACAGTCCGACTCCAAACGCAGCCGCTAAAAAGAAGGCCGTTGTGGCAATCGCTCGGCAATTGGCGGTGGATTTGTGGAGGGTGTTCACCGGCCAAGTAGAGGCGGAGAAGTTTGGATTGGTATATCTACCCGAAGCGGCTTGAGACGAAAGTCGGAGCACCCCTGAAATGAACCGGCCCACGAGAGTCCATATCCCAAAACGAGATCCCAAGACACTTAGATTTTTCGTATAACCTTTCCCCTCCGAATGTCGCGCGTCTGGTGAATTTCTTGGGCGTTTTAAAAACGTCCGATTGATAGGTTAGACCGGCGCGTACCTCGCCCTTTCCTCGACCCGAATCAGTCATTTGGCGCTTTGCAGGCGAAAGCCAAAAAGCAAACGCGCGGATAGCAGGCTGCGATCGTTGAAACCCAACGGCGCTTACCCGGCAAGGAAGACATTAGGAGTAGCCCAGAGCCCCCCCGAAAACCATTCACCCGAAACAAAAGCAGTAACCGGTTATTAAAACCCACAAACCCTAGCGGAAACTTCCAGCTCAAGCTTGACCAACCTCATAGCAAAAATCCCTTTTTTGCGTACGTGTGGAGGAAGGGGCCGAATCAGCATTGTGCGTTAAGTTCGAGATCTTAGCCAATAACCCGACCCGATCCGGGCAGGAAAGTTTCAACAATGTGTTCGCCATATCCGGTCACTCATACACAACACTCCCGCCTCACGAAAATCCAATCTCCACGGACCGCCTCATGGTTTTCGAGATATGTCATCCATCCCACTGTCTCTCATTTCTCATATCCTTGCCCCCTTGTGCGACACGTGACGCTTACGCGCAACCCTTGTGCAAACGCCAGAATCTCTGCTCTCCTGTCCTCGGATGAGGGGGCGTAGAAACTCCTACGCGCATGGCGACGTTCGGCCTCAAAACTGAAAGTATATAAACGGCACGGTTTTGCCCTTCTGCGCCAGGGCCAGGGCCGCCACGATCAGGCTCACGGATCCACCCCAAGCGGCACCACGCATGAATGGACGCCTGACCAGTGCATCCGCGACAGCCGACAGGGAGGCACCACGAGTCATGAGGCAGGCAAGGGCCGTGGCGAACCCATAGACGGCAAGCACGCTCCAGAGCGCCAGGTCGTCCGACCCGCCCAGGAACATCTTGTCACCCTCAAACACGAAGGCCTTTCGAAGACAGGTCAGGCTGTCCTGAAAGCGGGTCAGGCGGAAGAAGCACCAGGTCAGGCAGACCGCATTGAAAGTTAGAACCACGGCACCCGCGACCCACAAGCGCCGTGCGAGGCCCGTCAACTTCGATAGATACTCTTGCAGGAAGGTCATGCTCCAGAGGCGGTAGATGACAAGAAAAAGGCCGTGGAGCCCGCCCCAGATCAGGAAGGACCAACTGGCACCATGCCAGAGGCCGCCAAGCAGCATGGTGGCCATGGTGGCAAGCATGGCACGCAGGAGGCCATGACGGTTCCCCCCTAGGGGTATGTAGAGATAATCTCGCAGAAAGCGGGACAGGGTCATATGCCAGCGGCGCCAGAAATCCTGGACGGAGGTTGCCAGGTAAGGCCAATTGAAATTCTCCGGCCAGCGAAAGCCGAACCAGAGTCCCAGCCCGCGGCCAATGTCGGTATAACCGGAGAAATCGAAATAGATCTGCAGCGCATACAGATAGACATAAGGCACCGACCAGACGCCAGCAGTTGCCGGATCCGCCACATTGACAAAGAACGGGTCGATCATGGTCGCAATGGTGTCTGCGAGCACCAGCTTCTTAAACAGTCCGCGGCCGATGAGGAATGTGCCTTCCCATGCAGCCAGAGGCCGGTCAGGCAGGGCGTCGGGCCCGATGTGCCACAGGAATTCTCTTGCCCGCAGGATCGGTCCGGCCACGAGGTGCGGAAAGAAGCTGGAGAAGAGGGCATAGCGCCACAGGCTGCGCTCAGCGGGGATGACACCACGATAGACGTCAACCATGTAGGAGATACCGCTGAAGGCGTAGAACGAGATGCCCATGGGCACGATCCAGCCATCCTGAAGGCGCTGTGCCGCATCGATCGAGGGCCAGCCGGCGGCGGATGCAAGGCTTTCGACGAGCAACGGTGTGTATTTCCAGACAGACAGTGCGGCCAGATTCAAGCCGACCCCGAGTGCAAGAATCAGCTTTCTGTGGGCGGAGCACTCAATGAGAAGCGCCGTGCCCCAATCGACGAAGCAATAGGCGAGAATGATTGGGACGAACCACCAGTGATGATAGCCGTAGAAGATCAGGCTCATCCCGAGCATGATGCTCAGACGCCATTGATAGTGGCGACGTGTAGCCCACCACAGCGCAACAAACACCGCAAGAAACACCGCAAAACCGCTTTCCAAGAATGTCATTGGGGGGAATTCCTCCTTGCCGAGGTCGGACCAGAGTGTTTCAAATGCGCCAGCAGGGAGTCCAGCAGCAGATCATCGCCGATCGGTGAATAGTGCCAGTCAGGCAGGTAAATCGCACGCTTGTCAGGGTAGGAAAGGAAAGTCTCCCGTGGGTCAAAGCTGTCCAGTCCGGCCGAATTCACGAGGGACGACAACGTTGCCTGCAGCGCATAGGAGGAGCCTCCAAAAATCTGGCGACGTTCGGGCAACAGGAGGACTGTAACGGGAATTTGGTGTTTGCGGGACAACTCTCCGAGTGCACCGAACATTGTCCGAAAATCTTCGGCTGTCCCCGCAGGCACACCCTCCGTGATGCGGCTCGGGCGGAACAGCGGGTCCGCATTGAGCAGACGGCTGCGCACCCAGGCCAACCGGGCGACCCAGCTTCGATCGAGAAGGGTGTTCAGCGGTTCCCCCGGCCGGCTGAACTTCGTACACAATGCACCGTGCCGGTTAACATAGACCCAGTCGAGGGGCCGCTGCACATACTGCGAGACTTCTGACGGAATGAGAGTGAAAAACACGTGGTCTGGTTTCAAGCCGTTCTCGAGGAGAAGGCGCAACTGGCCCACCCGTAAGTGCAACTCATCTTTGGGTTCGCGGAAGAAAAGTATCCTGTGGGTTTTCAACCGCACACGAACCGAAGCGCTCAGACCCCGTGCGAACGAATTGCCAAAGAACAACCAGGTGGGTTCCTCGCTGTTCAGCGGCTTGAGGTCCGCCAGTTTTGGCGCCTCGTAGGGCTGATACTCGGCGATGGAACGGTATGATGCGCGAAGCACCGGATCTGGCTGATAAATCCCGGAGCGGTGAAATTCGTCGCCCAGATAGATTCGGATGTCCTCAGGAGGGCGCAGGCGCACAAAGAACTCCGCCATCAGAAGGGGCAGAATGAAGCCTGCGAGCACCCCAACTGCAAATCTTAGCCGCCCATCATTACTGGCAGGAGACTGGCTTTCAGATACTTCGCTACTCGCTGGCATGGGCTTATAAACGTTGTGTTAGCTTAAACTGATAAAATGAAATTCCCTTTTTGCGTACGTATGAAGGGGAAGGCTGCATTGCCGCCGCGCGTTAAGGGAGAATTGCTTTTTGACCCCTTTTGCGGTGTTCGTCCACCGGAAAACGGTCCCATGGCTAAAGGCGTTCTGCTTCTACGCCTGACTGCGTTGCGTGGCCTGCACGGCTGGCCTCGAACTTACGGCTTCGGGCCTTTTTGAGCACTATTCGGGGCAATGCCACCGCCTCGCTGGAGGAATCCTCAGCGTTTGGCGTGGAAAGAAGATCAGCCCGGTCTTTGTTCCGACCTTAATCCGTGAACACGTTGTGGTAGTCCGGCATGGAATTACTCGCATAGTACGGCGAGTCTTCCTGCCGTGCCGCTTCCGCGTTCGGTGGCGCACACGAGGGCGCAACTCGTGGCGTGCCACACCAAAGCCCCTTGTGTCGGAGAATCTTTTCGATCACACCCGCTTGCTCGATCACTGTAATGACCCGCATCCGGTTTTGGCAGTGCGGACATTGCAGCGGATCGGTGTGCCACACCTTCAGGATCACATCCCGCCATTTCCTAGACGGCAGTTTTGCAGGTGGGGGTGGGGTAGACGCATGTCTCAGGACTTACGCGACACTTGATCCTACACTTCCCACAGCCGCGGGGGGTGCCGTTTTTTTGTCCTTCGGTGCCCGCTCATTCCATACCGGCATTTGTCACAATATACATGCAGCCACCACACCGCAGAAACGCCCAGGGTCGCTATGCTTAATTACACCGCCATTGCCTGAGCTCAATCTTCACTCGTCGCGTCCAAGGGCAATCGTCGAGCTGACAGTCCACAGCCGGCCATCCGGACGCAAAAGAGACGGCAGGACTCGGGGGATAGTCCAACCGTCTCTAGTTCGAGAGCGCACTGAGCCACCGCACACCTAACAACTCAGCTTGCCGTCGTGATGGAATCGCGTGGCGTGTTGCTGGTGGATGTGTCCACATCAAACCTACCGCCAAACAATCGCAGCGCCCCCGCAGCAATCATGGCCCGCGTATCGTCAAAACCGATGAGGACTCCGGCTTTGTGTAATTTCGCCAACTCCAACGCAATTTGGTTCGCCTCAACAAACGCCTCTTTCGTCAAAGCAACACCCCATTTTTTAGCACTCATTTTTGTGTATCCCAGCCCACGTTTCCAACGAATCCCACGTTTTCACCTCAAGTATGTAAGATTCGTGGGAACCGTGGGAATCGCAGGCCAGAATGTCAGTTTCTAAGATTTCAATAGGGCCACACCTCGGACCGGCTTTGACGCGGTAGAGCGCGATTCGATCCGGAACCTGCCGGGAAAAAGTTCCGCCAGTTGCGTGACTTCCTCGATTGTGAACCCATTGTGATTGCCAAGCAGACGAAGTGACTTGAACCCTCCAGATTTAATGAGGTCTTGTTCCAGCTTGTCGGCCCGGCTTTGCAGGCGATCCCCGCGACCTTCCGCAAATAACTCAAGGGCTCCAATCCCACACCATCTGAAAAGCGCCACGGCTCGCGTTGCTGTTTCCTCAGTGATTCTTGTCGCTTGTGGATCCTCGGCGACTGCCTGCCCGACGCATAGCCTAATCGCGAGTTCTCGCCACCGGGAGAGCTCGGTTCGGAAGTCAGCCAACGATCCACGAGCCCACTCCCGCGTTTCATTGTGAAAGCCTCGAAAGACATCTCGCGCTGCTGTTTCACTGGTAAGCAAGTAAGGCTCATTCACAGCAGCGAATCTCTGGAAAAGAATATCGGCCACCAACGTTCTGAATGATTCTTCAATCTCTGGATCAATGGTGCGGATTTCACCATCATCATCTACCAACGGCACCAAGAGCGGAATTGAAAGCACCCGAGTGAGAAGTCCGCGTTCACGAGCTTCCTTGCTACCTACAACTTCCATCAAAATATACCGTTGAACCATCAAGCGCGCGCTCAGGCACGGTTGCGCCAAATCAATTACGTCAGCCTTCCTGCTGCCTTGTTTAGCCGCTCTGGTTTATTGATGCCGCTCCCGGCTGAATGCTTTGAGCCACAGGTCAAAGTCACCGGCATCCGCCCCTTTGGTGTATGCTCCCAGCATAGTGCGAAATACATCCCCAGCATCTGGGGAGAACACAAACAGCACCTCGGATTCAACTTGAGCCAACTTCCGAGCGAGACCGCTCGTAGTGCTATTCTGCTCCATGAGCGATGGGTCAAAATTGAGTTTCTGTTCGAGGTCTCTGATCTTTGCTTTCGATGTAGCGGCAGCATCCTTGTCTCCATTGCCCTCCTTGAGTTTCTTGGCATATCGTTCGTATTCGGCCTTAAATGCGTCGTATTCCACTTCCAGCTTCGGCAAATCCCCGCGCTCCCACTTCTCGCGACGAAGTCTCTCCCATTCTGCTATTGGCTTCGCGATCCGATTGACGATCCCTTTTCCATCCTCAGGAGGAAGCCCAAGAGCGAAATACATATTGCCGCCAGTAGTGTGCCCATTCACCGCGCCACTCACTACCCACGAGCCGCCGAGCGCCCCTGTGATTACTCCAGCAATACACAACGCAGGAAGTTCAACTGGCACCTGATACACTCGAGCTAACTCATCCGCATAGGCTCGGCAGACTGGCGGAAGGCTATCGACTGGAAACGCCCCGCGCTCGGGTAATGAGCGCTCTGCAATCGACGCAGATTGATTGAATGCTGTTGGCTGTTTCGCGGCAACATCGCGAACTCGTTCGAGCGTCCGGCCCTCAGTCAACGGATCCGCCAGATCCCATTTGTTTGGAAGCTCTGCCGTATCGACGATGTGAAGTCCTGCGACAATGTCAGCAAGCTCCAATGCGGCCTTCCTGCCGGGTTCATCAGCATCAGGCCACATCACAACATCGCGCCCATTCAACGGACTCCAATCTGTCTTTCCAATGGATCCCGTCCCCCCTTGCCAAGTTATACCAATCATGTCGGGGAACAGCCTTCGCGCAGCTACTGCAGCCTTCTCCCCTTCCACTAGCAACACCGCATCGAATGGACGTTTTGCCAGCAATTCCAGCCCGTACAACGGTCGTTTGTCTCCAAAGCCTTTGCATTGCCATTTACCTTCCAGGCAGATCCAAGGGAGCACCATCTTGTTGCCGTCCTGTCTATTGTGTCGCGCAGTCGCCCCCAATGG
The DNA here is from genome assembly GCA_037133875.1 of Verrucomicrobiota bacterium. Lineage (GTDB taxonomy): Bacteria > Verrucomicrobiota > Verrucomicrobiia > Chthoniobacterales > Chthoniobacteraceae > Chth-196. The sequence continues at coordinate 6,892 of JBAXNG010000044.1, forward strand.
ACGCCCGTCGGCATCGCGATAAATCCAATAGACATCAGGCGATCCAATCTCCTCGGCGGCTGGATCGGCAGGCGCGATCTCAAGCTGGATACATTCCAGTGGCGCAGGTGCCTCCATTTTAGGTGACTCCGAGCGTTGAATTGATAACGCACGGCCACGGTTATCAGCCACGCGGGCCTTGCCTAGATCACTTCTAAACGCAGCGTACGCGGCACTCACGGCATCAGCACATTTTCCGTGTGTACAATGAACCGTAGGAACGCCGTCCAGCTTCACCCACTCTTAAAAGGGGGCTACAGAGGAGTCACCCCCAGAAATCGCACCCATCGGGCAAGTAAGGAAAGACGCTTTTCACATAAAGTAAGTCGCTACGGAACCAAGCTCATCGGGGTATCCTTACTGCAGATAAATCCATTTCGATTCATATCACTTTGAGGATTCCCACCCCACCCATTTCCAAATTTATGAAAACTATTCAAACAGACGTATTAATTTGCGGCGGCGGCTGCGCTGGCATTGCTGCCGCCATTTCCTCCGCCCGTAACGGAGCAAAAACTCTACTCATCGAACGCGCCGGCTTTTCCGGCGGTATCATTACCGCAGTCGGGTTGCCTCATTTCGACGGCTTAATTGACAAGTTCACGGGCCGTTTCGTCGTTAAGGGGATAGCTCAAGAACTACTCGTTGCCATGGGAGCCGCAAAAGAAGGCGCACAGCATATCGATGACTGTCGCCAGGATCTCATTTCAAAGTACTGGATGACAGTTCACATTCCAAATACCGAGGAATTTAAGCTGCTCTCAGATTCGCTGATTCAAAAACACTCAGACAATCTGAGCGTACTTTATCACACCGTTGCATGTGGTGTTGAAGTGAAAGACGGACGCATCACATCCGTAACCGTAGCAAATAAAGATGGTCTGACAAAAATAGAGGCCAAGCAGATTGTTGACTGTACCGGAGATGCCGACCTTGCGCATTGGGCAGATTCCCCAACCGAAAAGATGGATCCCCTTATGCCGATGACCATGCATTTTCGGATCGGCAACGTAGTCCCCACAAAAGAAACCAGCCCTGCTGCAAAACAGGCTTTGATCGAGGCTCATAAACGGGGCGATTTACCCGAATTCTACGGACCGGGTCTCATGTATGCCTTTGCAAAGGATGAAGTTTATGTCCACGCCACCCGTATTTCTGGCGACGCAACAAATGCCGCAGATTTTACCCGGGCTGAAATGCAAGGCCGCAAAGATGCATGGACCATGTTCCGCGAATGGAAAGCGAAGGTTCCCGGCTTCGAAAACAGCTACTTCATCACTAGCGGCCCATTTATCGGAGTACGAGAAACCAGACGAATCGTCGGACAACAGGTTTTAACCCTGGACGATCTTGAAAAAACAAATCGCTACGACGACGCCATCGCCACTGGATGCTGGTTTCTGGATGTTCACCCACAAAAAACGTCTATCGATAAGCCATTCACAGGGAGTGGATTTCAGCCAAAACCCTATGACATCTCCTACCGCACGCTGATCCCAAAAGGACTGACCAATCTCTTGGTCGCGGGTAGATGTCATTCCGCAAGCAAGGATGCCGCCGCTTCATCTCGTGTTACAGTAACAGCAATGGGCTTGGGCGAGGCTGCGGGATGTGCGGCCGCGCTGGCAACAAAGACAAAATCCGAGGTGGGCCTTCTTGATGGAGTTAAAGTTCGCCAAACCCTTGCCACACAAAACGCCGGGCCTTTCACAGAAGTTTAACCGTTCCCCATAATGAAAACAGAATCCAGCACCTCCGAGTTATCCCGAAGGGAAGCCTTCGTGAGAGCCATCACCGTCGCCTTAGGGCTTTCGACAACAGTTCCGAGCAACGCCGCCCTCCCTGCAAAACGGGAACCGGATCATTCCAGCTCCGAGTTTGTTCCGGAAAATGACTATCCTTTCTTTGGAGGAGAACCATCGATCTGAGTTTCTCATTTCAACCTCTTCACGCAGCTCTCGAGGTTATCCCTTTTGCATCTCGGGAAAATCGATGGCGGGCAGCATCGGAACACTCAAACGCGCAGTGTTCGTGTCGAAATAGTAGAACAGCACCGCCAGAATCAGCAGGCTCACCACAAGCAGCACCCATCCCACAACGGAATGCGGCTGCCCAATCGCATCGTCTTGCGGCGCCTGCTTCCGACCGGTGACCATCGCCAACGCAATCGGATCACGATGGCGTAAGGTTTGTAAAATCAGCCCGCCAAGATGAAGCACAATCAGCGAAATCAACACGTTGGCCAGGCGGGCGTGCCAGACCTCCACCAAATCAGGCGTAAACCCCGTCCATAGGAGCCCGCCCAAAGTAAGATACATCAGAACCGAAACACACGCCGTCCCCGGATTAACCTCAGCCTGCGAATGCTGTACGCCACGGATCGTGTCCACGACGTAACAACCAAGCTTCCACGGGGACACCAGATAGTGACGCCACCGATAGTGTCGGGAACCGATGAAGCCCAAAAACAGGCGCATCACCAAAAAGACACCCGCCAAAATTCCACACAGCATGTGAAACTTAAAAACATCCCCTTCCGGATGATAATACGTCCCAAGATATAAAGACGCGATCAACGAACCGGCAAAGCCCCAGTGAAAGACACGAATGGGCAAATCCCAAATCAGGACTTTGACGGTGCGCTTCATGTTACCCCAAGACCATCGAAAATGGGTTCGCCTTCAATACACCTGCGTTCACAGCAAACCAATCCATCCATTGCTTTGCATCAAAACCAAAATCCTTTCCGGTAGCAGCTACCAGTTCGGCACGGGCACACCGGGCAAAACAGACTCGAGCTTCATTCAAAAAAGGAACCAACGCTTTCGCTCCCTCGATATCCCCGCAACGAATCAACGCTCGCGATAGCGCTAACTGTAAATACGCGTGTCTTTCGGACATCGTGTCCCGGCATTTTCGAATATCGTCCGTCCGGGAAACTATCCGATTTTTAAACCGTTCCGCGCGCAGAAGACGCTGTAATCCCCAAACGATCTCACTGGCAGCAAAGCGTTCCGCACTGCACGCCAATGTGTACACATATCCCCAAAACGTCTGGAAATCGTGATTCTCCACGTCCAGCACCTGCGACAGCTTCACCAGAAGAGGAATTGCCCTGGTCTCTTTTGCGACGGTTAAAGCTCCGAGCATCAACACAGAATCCGCACCATACCCCTGATCTGGCATTGTGTGTTTATAGCCATTCAAATTTCTCCCGTAAATTTCACTACTTAGCGGGCTTACACTTAACATCTCCTCGGTCTTTGCTAGATAGCTTTCGTTCCCACCTCGAACCCCAAGAAAACAAAACAGCCTCGCAGCCGAAGGCGTCATCTTTCCCGTGTACGCATTCAATGCCGCGATCGTTTTCTCTCTCGGCAACACACAAAGCTGAGCGGATGGCGTTAGCGCTTTATCCATATCGGATGCACTCACCACTTTTTCAATGAGCTCCTGCACGGTGTCGGTAAACCCGTAATTATCCTCGGAAATATCAGAAGCCTTCAGCATTTCCTGCTCTATCAGTTGCTGTTGCAGCTCCCTAATCGGGACATTCCGTGGCAGCACTCTTCTCTTTTTAGCAATCTCCATCGCATGCACCGCCGCCATGCCCATGACACAAAGATCACGCTGCATCCGAGCAATCGAGAGGGCGTCATGTGTCGCACAGTATGCTTTGCCTGCTATGATCACATTGTCCAATTGGCGCGGAATCAAAGCCGCATAAGGCACCGTCACCTGAAATAACGCCTTCCAGTCCATCGGAATAAAACCCGCTTTTGCGGCGTCACTCGTGGCGAGTCCCTTAATGTCAGGATTGGATTCGACTCGGAAAATTCCGTCTGCGAATTTTCGGCCGGCCAGAGTGTCCAGAAAGGTCAGCTGGCTTCCGCAAGTAATGTGCCGGGTCTCGCGCGGCGCCAGATAGAACGGAGGCGGCATGTGAAGGCCTTTTGGCGGCACCTTACTATTGCGCCGCATCGACAGAATAAAACGCGTTGCGTCTGCCGCACTGCGTTCGTCGCATGGAGAAAGAAATGGCCGAAGCGCCTCGCCTTTTCCGGGAAGAAAACCCGCAAAAGAACCCCAAAGGGTCATTTCGTCATGTTCCCCTCCAAAAGTGTATCCGCAACCAGCCCATGCACAAAGCGAACCATCGCCGGTAGCGTCGATGAGATGCGTCCCTTCAACGGAAGTAAGCCCAAAAGGCGTTATAATATAAACTCGGCGGATCTGGCGATTCGCATGTCCAACCCCCGTAATTGCAGCCCCAAATAATATTTTAGCACCAGCCGCTTTGACGCCTTTGAAGAAGGCCGGCGCATTTAAGCCGTCATTTTTAGCCCCCATTTTCTTGTAATATTTATCGAACGCTCCGGTCTTATTCCCAAACCATAGATTGGTAACTCCACCAATCGTATTGGTTCCCCCCAGCTCCCAACCACGTTCCAGACAAACCGCATTAAACCCAAGCTCACCGGCTTTATAGGAAGCCGCATTACCACTGGTGCCGCCCCCTGCAATAATCAACTCGCTTCCAAAGGCCGCTTTGGGAGGCGCAAAATACACTTCCGACACTTCAGCTCCCGGCTCCGAAAAACCGTGATCCTGAAAACTATGGATACTTCCGGGTGAAGGATTCGGATCACTAGAAACCCCCTTGTTCCAGATCTCATACACAGGGCGCTTTAGCGGAACCGCCCCAAAGGAAGCACTTATCTGAGCCAATGCATCTGGGAATGCTCTAAATAGAACCCAAGGATCACTCAGAATCAGGCTCCCCTCCTGATTCCCGTCGACCCCATGCGGACCAAACACGAATAGGTTCGCAAACTCCTTTACCCTGCCTTGTGCTGCATCGAGTCGATCGATTCCGCTGCAAAGAAATCCATCGGCCCCACGAAAGCGCTTTTCAGCCCCCTCATACGGACAATCCAAAGACGCTTCGTAAACACTCTCGAAATCCTCGGAGTAAACAAGAGGACCACTCCTTTGGGATGCGATGGTTATTTCAAAACACGCATAATAGTGATGAAGCTCAACCTGCACCTTTGCTCCATTACTTGCCGTGTATTGCGTCGACCTTCTCGGAACAGCCGCCCCTAAATCCGCCACGTATCGATACCGCCTGGGCCCCTCTACTGGAGTGAACGCTGCTCCCACTGCCCGCGCAACAGTCGCTTCCGGGGTGCAATCCACAACCACCGGGCTTTCCACTCCAAACAGACCCGTCTTCCCACCAAATACCACTCCACATAATTTGCCATCCTTGCCCAGAGCGGCAGCAACCGGGGCATTATAATAAAAGCGGACATTCGCCTCAGATAACCGATCCTCGATATCCAAGATCACTTTTGAGGCATTGTAATAAGTACGCCCATCTTTGCTCCGACTTGTTTCGGTATTATTGAGGACACCTCGCAACAACGCAGGCACCTCACCCGAATTCCCCGTTTCAAGCCACGTGCGAAGGCAGGTAACGCCCTCAAAAAAAGGATTCACGCGTTCCATCACAAGAACAGTCCGTTTCCCGCTCTTCGCAGACTGGATGGCAAGCTCACACGCAAACAGGGTACTACCGCATATCAAAACGTCGGCAGCCTCCAGAAAGCTGATAGCAACCTTTCCATCAGGTCGCGGTGTCTGCGCAACGTCCTCGGTCGCGCCGTAAAGGTTTTTCCATGGAGCGGCTGCAGCAAGCAGAGTGGATCCGGTAAGCTGCAGAAAATGTCGGCGGGGAAAGGATGTGTTCATTGGTGGAAGGGATGCAGTTACCCTACCAGAATTTCACTCGATGCCATGTCACGCAAGCACGTGACAGACTGCTCCCATCGACCACATCTCAGCAACCCCCATTACCGCAACTTCTACACAGCTAAGCATTCCATGTTTACCATTTGAAATATACTCCCGCATCAGTTGCACTCTGGTACGCCCTTACCCGGATGTCCCCCGCCCTCTCATCGCTCTCACTCTTTCTCGCGGCCTGGTCCATTTTGCCAACCGCCAGCGTCGAGCGCCTGGACCAGGAACGCCAATACCTCGAACGTCGTATCGCGGGATTACCAGAACGTCGTCCATTCGCTCCATCCACCGCCGTAGGTTTTCACAGTCGTTGGATCGATAAACCAAACGCGCCCCTTTCCGTGACTATCGACCTGCGGGAGACGCAACCGCTGGACACCATTTTTGTCGTTCCCGCGTTTGCCCCCTCAGGCTGGGGATACGGGTTTCCGATGCGCTATCGCGTTGAAGTCTCAACCGACTCCGCCTTTGCAAATCCACTCATTTTATTGGATCGAACAACCGTCGATCACCCGATTCCCAAGGGCCCAATTGAGATCCCGAGCGGCGGCGTCTCGGCTCGCTGGATTCGATTCACCGCAACAAAACTCCAACGACAACCCAATTGGGAGCAGGGTTACATGTTCTGTCTCGGCGAGATTCTCGCCTTTTCCCGAGGTCGCAACATAGCCCTTGGAGCTAATGTCGACGCCTCCACGAGCCAAAGAGCCAACTACCCCACCTGGACTCCTCAAAACCTCGTTGATGGCATCACCTCCCTCGGTCTTCCAGTAGAGCCAGACGTACACACCACCAAAACACTCCATAGCGGATGGCACAGCTTGGAGTCCCCAAACCCGGATACTCCAAAATGGGTTCAAGTCGATCTGGGACGCGAATATTCGCTCCAGGAAATTCGCGCGATTCCGGCCAATCCCGTCACCTTCACGAACCGCCCCGGCTTTGGGTTTCCGGTTCGATTCAAAATCGAATTGTCCGCTACGCCGGATTTTGAATCTCCCATTTTAGCAGTCGATCACACCCAATCAGACTACCCGAACCCCGGAGACAACGTGGCATCCTGGGGAATTCCAGATCTGAAGGGACGTTACATCCGGTTTACCGCCACGCAGCTATTTCTGAGATGGAACGATTTTGTCTTCGCGCTTGCGGAATTGGAGGTGATTTCCGGAGGCGTAAATGTTGCACGGACAGGAACAGTGAGCTGCCCTGAAAAGACTCCAAACGAGAACTTTCAACCCGAGTACCTGGTCGATGGACAATCCAGTTCGGGGTTACTCATTGATTCCCAAACATGGCTGAGCGCCCTGGCTCTACGCGCCAATCTGGAACAACAGTTGACCGACATCACCGAGCGCGAAACTCAAGCCCGGAAGGATGAAACAAGGCGCTGGAGTCTGTTCGCGTGGATCGGCGTGGGGCTCGCTTTATCGCTTGGTATCGGGCTTTCGTGGCGGGCACGGCGCAACCGCCTCCAACAACTCCAAAACTTGCGAAAACAAATCGCTCGCGATCTTCATGACGAAATCGGTTCTAGTTTAGGCAGCATCGCGTTAATCAGCGAACTCGGCAAACAGGATCACGATTTGTCCGCACTAGCGGAAATCCACCAACTCGCAGTAGACGCTGCCGACTCCATGCGTGGGATCTTGTGGATGATTAAGGATGGATCCGCCCCGTCGCTTGCTCAATTGGAGGACGCTCTTCGAACTCAGGCTGAACAAGCCCTTCGCGGATTCTCTCTCCGATTCCAGAGCCAAGGCGAAGCCCCTGTGCTCGAGCTCCCATTGTCGTTTCACCGAAACGTTTTCCTATTTTTCAAAGAATCCCTCCACAACATCGCACGCCACTCTGACGCAAAAAACGTGTCTGTCATTATTGCTTGGAGCCCTCGTACGCTTCAAATCGAAGTCATCGACGATGGAAAGGGATTCGATATGGAGGCGCACTTCGCTGGCAGTGGGCTCGCCAATATGCAGCATCGCTCCAACGCAGCAAACGCCGCCCTTTTTATTCTCTCCGCACCCGGAAAAGGAACCCACATCACGCTGGATGCTGCTCTGTTATGAAAACACTTTGGGTTCTTGAGGATCACACATCGCTGCGAAACTCGCTCCAACGAGTCTTCGCAAAGGATCCTGCTATCCGCTGCACGTACGCATTCGGAAACGGGGCCGCAATGTTACGCGAGCTGAACAACGGAACTGCACCCGACATCCTCTTGATTGATATCGGACTCCCCGATATCAGCGGCCTCGATGTCATTTCAAAAGTCCGTGCACTGGCGCCGACAACCGTCATCATCGTGCTCACTGTTTACGAAGATGACGAAAAAATCTTTAAAGCCGTGTGCGCTGGAGCTGCGGGTTACCTGCTAAAAGGGTCGAGCGTCACAGACATTATCCAAACCGTTAAAGATGCACTCTCGGGCGGCTCCCCGATGAGTCCCACTATCGCACGCCGCGTTTTGGAAATGTTCTCAAGAATGGCGCCCAAAATCCCTGACTACGGTTTGACTCCAAGAGAACACGAAATCCTGCAACACGTCGTGAGCGGGCTCACAACCAAGGAGCTTGCAGAGAAAATCGGCCTAAGCATTCACACTGTGGACACACACTTGCGCCGGATCTATTCGAAGCTCGAAGTGCACAACCGCTCTGGAGCCGTCGCAAAAGCCCTCCGCGAAAATCTAGCCTAGGCCCTGTCTTTCTCTCTTTCAAAAGCCATCATCGTGGCCCTCTATTTTTGCCGAGAATCGGCAATTCTAGAGTTCACATCGCTTCGATGCCGTTTATTTTGGCCGAATCCACTATGTCTCGCGACCGTATTGTTAACGCCCTTCGTTCCCCCGCGCGTCCCACCATCTCCGTAGAGTTTTTTCCACCGAAAGACGATACGGCAGCCGCCTCAATGCTGCGTACGGCTCAAATCCTCCAGCCTCTAGGCATCGACTTCGCCTCCATTACTTACGGCGCCGGCGGCACCTCCCGAGACACAACTCTTTCGTACGGCGCAGAACTGGTAAAACTCGGCTTTCCTCTCATCGGACATCTAACTTGCGTAGGCCATCCCCGTGCGGAACTTTCCAGCGTTATCAAGCAATACGACGACGCTGGGTTTTCTGGCATCCTCGCACTGCGTGGAGATCCCCCAAAGGGACAAACCGTTTTCACGCCCCATCCGGATGGCTTTTCTTATGCCGAACAACTGGTGCATCACATCTCAGAGACCCATCCCGGCCGATTCGCCATCGGCGTCGCAGGCTTTCCTGAACGCCATCCCGATGCTGTCGACGATCAGACAGACATACACTTTTTGGCAAAGAAAGTTTCTGCGGGTGCCGACTTCGTCACAACCCAACTTTTCTTGGACAACGCCGACTACTTCCGCTTTCTGGAACGCTCTCGTGCAGCCGGAGTCAACGTCCCGATTCTGCCGGGCATCATGCCCGTTCTCTCCTTAAAACAGGCGCGCAATTTTTGCGGCTTCTGTAAAGCCAAACTCCCCGAGGCCCTCGTCCTTGAACTCGAAGCCTGCGGTGACAACGAAGAAGCCCAACGCAAAGTTGGCGTTTCATGGGCTCTACGTCAGATGCAAGAGTTACAAAAAAATGACGTTCCGGGATTTCATCTCTACATTCTGAACAGAGCCGAGTCCGCAGTGGAATTGCTCTCCGCTTTCCGCTCCTAACCCGTTCCACCGCCCCTTCCAAAGGTGGAGGGGCGGCTCATCCTCGGAAGGGTGCACAGCTTCTGCGAGAACAAAACTCGCCTTCAACAGTTGCGGAGTTCTCCCCTCCAGAGCCCCTCAACCAGTACACTTCGCGCTTGCCGAGGAACTCCTCGTTCGCCCCGCTGCAACTGGCCGATCAGTAAATCTACCGCGACAATTCCCATTTCAGGCCAATCCTGAAAAACTCCGGGATTCGTCCCGTCTCGATCTCGGCAATCGAGACTGATGACACACAGCCCCTTCGGCACCTTAAAGAGATGCGCTGAATCCACGGATAAGGGATAATGATATCCTCCGACGATCAAAACATCAGGCCTCTCCGTTTTGATCCAACTGGCCAAACTCTCCGTCGTAACCTCACTCGGGACATGAACCGCAAGGCGTCTTGCTTTGGGTAACGATTGCTGAAAATGAAGATACGCCGCACTCCAGAGATGATGGGTCTTCACGTCCGCCCTCTGAGGCACAGCAAACCCTATCCGCTTGAACCCAGCATCGACTGCACGTCTGCATGCGGTCTGCATGGAATGGAAATAATCGTGCACCACCCGGTGAAACGCAGGCGCGACAAGATTGTACCCAAACTCCACGATTGAAAAGCGCTCCCAGTCTAGGCTCACGCGATTTTCCGAAGTTTTTTGCGGTGCAACTAATACACCGTGAATGTTTCGTGCATTCATGACTCGCACAAACTTATCTGGCGATAGACCCCGCTCATAAAGCCATATCGGGGCGAGTTTATAGCCTCGTTGCTCTGCTCTCATCGCTGCTCCTCGAAACATCCACGCGTAAGAAAATTCCGCAACTTGCCACTCTGGCGGCGGTGTTCGCTCGATGCTCAGAAATGCCAGCGTCGCCTGATGCGCCGGCTCTTTGCGACTCACACGCGCTGTCATCAGCGCGGATACCAGCGGATTCATTCGATACCCCATCTCACTCGCTACTCGACAAATTCGCTCACGGGTTTCACTCGGCAACTTAAGACTTCCCCGCAAAGCAAGCGACACTGTGGTGCGATGCACCCCAGCCGCATCCGCGACATCCTGCAGACTCGGAGGTTTAGCGCCTTTCATTCTACGATGAGAATAACACATCACTCCAAACAGGGAAACGTTCCGGATAGTTTAACAAACGGACAGTCACCATCAAAAGCTTCCCCACCTATGAACAATCGCAGGCAATTCTTACAAACGCTCGCAGCATCCAGCCTCGGACTTCCGCTTCTCACGGAAGCTCAGGAGCCCTCTCTTTCGAACAACTCCTTTAGAGAGCCCGCGCACACACTTCCCACAAACACCGACGCCGATGTCATCGTCTGCGGTGCAGGACCCGCCGGGATTTCCGCAGCCATTACAGCGGCCCGAGCAGGCGCGAACGTCCGTTTATTCGAAACGCACGGCTCGCTGGGGGGCGTTTGGACATCCTCGCTTCTGGGTTACCTACTGGACTTTGATAAACCTGGTTTCAATCAGGAGCTCGTACGAAAGCTACGCGGACGCGATGCCATTCAGGGAACCGGAATGAACGGCCTCAGTTATCATCCCGAGGAGATGAAGCTTCTGCTGGATGAACTCTGCACACTCGCCGGCGTAAAAATCCAATTACATACGAGAGTCGCCGCCGCTTACAAAGATGGCAAAACCCTCAGCACCATAGTGACTGAATCAAAGTCCGGACGACAGGCTTGGAAAGCGCGAGTGTTCATAGACACCACAGGAGACGGCGATTTGGGAGCCCAAGCAGGCTGCGAATTTGAAATCGGCAGAGAAGCAAGTTGCCCATGCCAACCCATGACCATGTACGCTCTGATTGTCGTAAAAAACGCCGCCGAAATTGCGGACTGTATTCATAAAACAGGTGACGGCGGAAGGCACACCGGACCAGCCGCTTTCCGGGAAACGCTGAAACGCGCTGGTGTTACCCCGAGTTATGGCAGCGCTTGCATCTTCCCGATTCAAGAAAACTTGTTGCTCCTAATGGCCAACCACGAATACGGCATCAACGCCACCGACGCTGCACAAGTAACCACAGCCACAATCAACGCCAGACGTGAGCTTCATCAGATCGTACGGGCTCTCAGACGCCTGGGCGGCCCCTGGGAAGGTGTGCAAATCGCCGCCACTTCCGAACAAATCGGCGTGCGAGACGGACGCAGAATCAAAGGGCGCTATTTTTTGACCAAAGACGATCTCATTCAGGGCGCCAACCAAGATGACGCTGTCGTCAAAGCCACGTTCCCCGTGGATATCCACGCGCTCTCCGCTGAGGACAACAAAACACACGCTTACAGCAACGCAGGTGTAAAAGTGAAACCGTACGACATCCCTCTCCGCGCCTTAATCGCCAAGGACGTCGATGGTTTAATGATGGCAGGACGCTGTATTAGCGGCGACTTTATCGCACACGCAAGTTACCGCGTTACCGGAAACGCGGTTGCGATGGGCGAAGCCGCCGGCGCCACCGCAGCACTAGCGGCAAGAGCTAAACTTCCCCCACACGAGGTATTATGGAATGAAGTTCGACCCGTTCTGGAAAAGACTCGCGAACAACGGGGAAGTTGAGCTGACCCATTTTTTCATACCAAAACACCACGGACTGGTTCCATTGCGCTCCCCCTGGATAGGAGCGTATGATTCTCGTCGTTGAACTCTCCACACACACTTGAGCAACTCCAATCCGGTTTATTAACGGGCATCTCACGTCTGAACCTCTCAGCCGGTCTCACCGAATTCCCAGAGGAGATATTCACCCTCGCAGACACGCTTGAAGTCCTCAACCTCACTGGAAACCGGCTTTCCTCCTTACCTGAAGATCTCCCCCGCCTAAATCGCCTCCGAATCCTGTTTTGCTCAGATAACCAGTTCACCCATTTGCCTGAGGTTTTGGGCCGGTGCCCAAATCTCACAATGATTGGATTTAAATCCAACCAGATCCGAGAGATCCCGGCTCACTCTTTCCCGAAGCATCTCCGCTGGCTTGTTCTCACCGACAATCAAATCTCCCGTATCCCCGCCGAACTAGGACAGTGCACTCGGCTTCAGAAATTGATGCTTACGGGGAACAACCTCCACGCACTTCCCGAGGAATTAGCGAACTGTGCCGCGCTTGAGTTACTTCGCATCGCATCCAATCAGTTGAGCGAACTCCCACCATGGCTCCTGCAATTACCACGACTCGCCTGGCTTGCTTTTTCGGCAAATTCAATGCAACGCACCCGCATCAATCCGGGACACCACGTCACTCCGATTCCATGGGAAGAGCTCGAGCTCGGCAATCAACTCGGTGAAGGTGCCTCCGGCGTCATTCTAAGTGCAAAGTGGCACCAAAAAAACGTCGCCATAAAATTGTTCAAAGGCGCGATGACGAGTGACGGGCTACCCGAACTAGAGCTCGCTGCTTGCCTAGCTGCAGGTTCGCACCCGCAATTAATTCCACTCCTTGGAACTCTTAAAGACCACCCGCAAGGGACCACTGGTCTCGTGATGGAACTCCTACCAGAGTCATGCGCAATCCTAGCAAACCCACCGAGCCTGGATTCTTGCACTCGGGACATCTATCCGCCATCCATTCGATTCTCAGCCAGTGAAACCCGACGCCTTGCAGCCAAAGTCGCTTCCGTTTGCACTCATCTCCACGCCAACGGTGTGATGCACGGCGATTTGTACGCGCACAACCTCGCACGCGACATCAACGGCGACTGTTATCTTGGCGATTTTGGCGCCGCTTCCATTATCCACGACTTGAGTCCTGCTCAAACATCCGCTCTGCAAAGTTTCGATGTGCTGGCCTTCGGGCATCTCCTTGGTGAGTTACTAGAGCGCACCGACGGAATATCCCACAGTCCATTACACAACTTGCACGAACGCTGTGTTTCCAGCATCCCGTGTCAGCGCCCAACATTTCGTGTAATCACCAAATCTATCGGCGAAGAGGTCTGCACGTGATTCGCGCATCTCGCTTGGAGACTCATAACAACCGCCCCCATACAAAAACAGCGCCTTTCAAACGAAAGGCGCTGCTCTTTAAATAGAAGCAATCTGGCCTCTACTTTCCGACCTTCGCCAGAGCGACCAGATAGTCTAGAAGCGACGCAAAATCCTTCACGGACAGATTCCCGACCAACCCTTCGGGCATCATGGAACGAGGATCTGTTTCATGTTTGGAAACCTGCTCCATAGCGATCGAAACTTCCTGACCCGCAATATTCCGGAGAGTCACCGATTTGGCGCCTTCCTGGACCACAAAGCCCATCTGAGTGGTTCCATCTTTCAGCGTATAAACGCTCGTCACAAATCCCTGTGCGATCGTTTTGTTCGGATAAAGAATCGCCTCGGCTAGTTCCTTGCGATTGTAGGTCTGCGCAATAGTTCCGAGATACGGTCCCTTTAGTGGCTGCCCCAATGCAGTCGTGTGACAGTTAACACATCCCTGTTGGACGAACAGCTGCTCACCACGCCCCACGTCTCCTTTACTACTTTCAACATCCCGAATGACGTCATCACCTTTAAGCGTTGCGATCATGGGACCGCTTGGTTTGTGGGCCGCCAGAATCTTCTCCGGATCAAGTCTAAGACTCGTGATGGCAGAAAGCGCCACCTTCCGAACAGATTCATCGGCATCCTCTCTCGCAAGCACCAATGCCTTCTCTAGAGGGCGATACGTCGTCTTTAGCGCCATCATCGCGGACATTATCTGCTTCCGTCTTTGTGGACTTGCTGCCCATCCCTCTTCCAACGCCTTCGCTGTCATCATTCGCGATTCAGGAGCCCCACTCGTACGCTTTGCCAACTTAATTAAAATCTGCTCAGCCCACTTGGAGCGATCTCCGGCCATTGCAGCAGCTTGTTCCTCAAACCTCTGATGAAAGTTCTCTAACCTTGGCGCATCCAAGAACGCAGAGGCTGCTGTTTGGACCTCCTTCAGGTAACCCGTCTTGCTCTTGGATAATGCAGGAAGCACGTCATTCATCGCTTCAAAAGCAGCGGCATTGTCCGTTTTCACTAGAGCCATTACCGCCAACGATCGCACGAAGTCCGTCTGCTTCTCGTCCAACAATGCCTTTGTCAAAATCGGGATCGCCGCCTCTGGAATACTTTCCTCCTGCGCCAATTGTCGCGCCAGAGTTGGAATCACTTCGGCGTTATTTTGCGCCAATGCAACAAGTTTCCCAAGCGCATCCCCCGGCTTGATCCGGTGGCGCGCAAACTCCGAACTCATCGCCGCAGCCTCCTCCGCTCCGGCCTTATTCAAAGCCGCCACGAGGACCTCGCTGATTCGATCCGAACACTCCCACTTCTCAGGCTGGTAATATGGCCCTCGAGTATCGGGTCGTGTCCCCCAGGACTCACCACTCCAAACGCCCTCTACGTTATAGAGGCGGCTGAGCGTCCGCGTTAGTGCAATGCGCCGTGCAGCGTTTGTTTCTTTTTCAAATCGGGCAATAACTCCCTCGACAACTGCAGGCTCGTGAATCATCTGCAAAACACGTAACGCCGCATCATACAATTCCGCACTCGCGTTGGCGGCATCGGTTACCCCAAAAGCAACACCTGAGGCCTTGAGCCGAATCAATGTTTCCACCGTTGTATGCGCAACCACAGGATCCGAATCATTTAACAACGCAGCAAGATTCTCTGCGAGGTTGACCTTCCCCAGCCGCGCGACCGCAATGACACTTTCCTTACGGACACGCGCATCCTCACTTTTGAGCCCGGCCAAAATTGGCGCGACTGGCACGTTGCCCAACTGATCCCACCGATCCGTAAGCGCACGAATTGCCCATGCCGCAATGGATGGATCCTTTGCCTGTTCCGCAATAAACCCATGAGAGCTTTCCCCCTGCCCCTGTTTTAGCGCGAACAACGATAGCACCCTGGTCGCAAGCGGAGTCTTCGCGGTTTTTACTAACTCCTGCAATGCCGCGATGGAGGTCGGTGTAAGGCCACGACGAATGAGTTCCCTCTGTGCCTCAAGTCGACGTCTGTGACTATTGCTCTCCAGCACCCGAAGCAGCTCTGTTTCGCCAGCCTTTGCAAAATCCGGCAGCGGTTCTGGGGTATAGCCCTTTGGTGAAACCCGTGTAATAAAACCTACATTCGGATCCGTAAAATTGAAGGTCCCGTTTTTCCAGCTATTCACATACACGTGACTCATACCGTCTACATCCGCATCCGTAGACTTCGGGACTGAAACAAGCGACTCGGGTTTCTCTAATTCTTCAAACGTCGCCCCCTTCGCTTTAACACTGTGACGGAACAATGGTCCCGGCCCCCAATCACAGGTATACGGAAGATTATTCCATTCGGCCGGAAACCCTGGCTCATCAATCCACACCGCGCCACAACCGGAACCACCTCCGTAATCTGCCAAGGGCTTAATCAGCTCGTTCTGAAAGAATCGGTACAACCGTGGATACCCGTGATTCTCCAATCCCGAAATGTGATGGAACCGCACATCCCACCCATCGCCATCGTTGGTGTTATCCCGCGTAAACCCGTCCAGAAGCGGACTGACAGCCACCTCTAAAATATTCCGAGTCCCATAAGTGTATAACTCCAACCCTGTTCCATCCGGACGAACCCGTGCCACGCCTCCTCCTCGCAACTGCAGCTTCCGACCATCAACTCCCTCAGCCTCCATAAAACCGAAGTCGCCGCACGCGATATACAGCCAGCCATCGACCCCAATGGAGAGACCATTTGTGGTGTGATCCGCCGGCCTGTCCTTGTATTCAAACGCGATATTCTTCACCAACACCTTCTCTTCATCTGCGACCCCGTCCCCATCTTTATCAATGTAAACGCTCAGATGTGGCGGGTGGATCAGATACAATCGATCCTTGTCCCAAACGAGACCGCGCGGCGCATCCACGTTCGGAACAAACTCCTTCACCTCATCTGCTCGGCCCGTCCCTTTGGAGTCACGGAGGCGAACAATCTTACCCATCTTCGGGTTCCGCCCGAGGGATCCGTTTTTATCAGAACTCACAAACAACGTTCCATCCGGTGCAGCCGCGCTGAAGACGGGATAATTCACCTGATCCGGTGTTGCGAAAATAGTAGCTTCAAATCCGTCCGCCACCCTGACGTCCTTGAGAAGTTGTTCGACAGTCGGCACTGGAGCGTCTGCCGCAAACACAATAGAAGGGGCGGCAAAAAGAACACTGAATGACAGAGACAGAATCGCGTTTTTCATAGGGACACACAGCGGATAAACAGCAGCAGCGTAATTTTATTTCGGTTGAAAGCGTTACATCGACGAAGATTCGTAGGGCTTCTCTAAAACAGCCAAGCCGAGAGACAACCCCACAGCTCGTGAGACATTAGGCTTCGCCTGAGCCAATCATACAACTCCGACACGGAGACCAGTCCCGGCTTCACGCCTCGGCTCAAATTCAGTAAATAGCGACACCTCTCCCCCTCACTCATGAACAGAGCCCTCCTGCTATCGGTTCTTCTAACGCCGTTTCTTGTTCAAGCAATTGAACCCATTTCTGCACCCGCCGAAATTCTCTCCAAAAAACTCGACGCCATGGAGGTTGAGAAACATTGGATCTCAGGCGCAATTGTGGATTGGCGCACAGGTGATCCATCCGGCAAAACCATCACTGACATTGGAAAACATACACACTGCAGTCAGTTTGTTGCAGCCACCTGCGAGCGGCTCGGAGTGTACATTCTGCGCCCTCCGGAACACAGCCCGACACTACTCGCCAATGCGCAATACGACTGGTTACACGACGCTGGACGCGATGCTGGGTGGAGCCCCGTTGCAAGTGGCGTCGAAGCGCAGGATCAAGCCAACCGCGGAAGGATTGTGGTGGCGGTATACAAAAATCATGACCAAAAGAAATCGGGCCATATCGCGATCGTGCGGCCTGATCAGAAATCTGAAGCTGAAATATCCCAAAACGGACCGACCGTGATTCAAGCCGGTGGAACCAATTACAACCAAACGACTCTCAGAAAGGGTTTCGCGAACCATCCAAACGGATTTGAGGAAATCCGCTTTTTCTCACACCCCATTCCTCAATAAACTCTCCTCTTTAGGGCTCCCCCGAATTTTTCGAGAGTCTCTATGTCGTTGATCCCCTTTCCCTTCCTGGCCCCATGCTCGCTCTAAAATAACTTGGGGCGCAAGCAGCTTGCTCATCGCATTCCACAATCCACCCTCTTGGAGTCTCCGTGAGGGACGCTTTCCCAAGAAATCAATCACTCCGATTACTTCATAAAACCACTATCTATCAACCATTCCGTAAATCGATACGGCCAGGCACCAGCCCCCGTTGTCATCCCCGGACGGTATCCGAAGCCATGTCCAGCATTGGAATAAATGTGCAACTCAGCTTTTATTCCAGCCTGTTTGTATTTGAGATACAGCGACGCCATTCCCTCCGAAATATCCTGTCGATCGCCATATCCGCAGGCGATAAACAAAGGCGGCATTCCCTTCTCCACCGTAAAAAGATTCGACGTCCCCGGATAAATTAACGCCTGAAAATCCGGCCGACTGCTCTCGCGTTCGACGATATCTGAAGCTCCCGCATTTCCCGAATCGGATTGCATCGCTGCAAAAGCCGCCAATTCTCCTCCAGCCGAAAACCCAATCACGCCAATTCGCGCAGGATCATAAGCCCACTCCTTTGCTCTACTTCGTACCGTTCGGATAGCGCGTCGCATGTCAGCCATAGCATGTTCCTGAATGCTGTAGGGCGAGTCTTTGTCTCGGGCCAGGCGGTATTTCAATACAAACGCTGCTATCCCCTGTTCCTGAAACCATCTCGCCAAGGCATACCCCTCGTGCCCTAGACAAAGCTTAGAATGCCCCCCTCCCGGCACTATCACAACTGCTGGTCCCTTCGCTTTTGTGTTATCGGGAAGAAATGGCGTGATTGTCGGATTGTGAACGTTCGAGACGTTTGCCCCTTCTGTTTTCTCAGACTCCTGGGCCCGCCCCTCTGAGCCCGGCGCTCCATTCGACCACAATGACAATGCCTCAGGTATCGCCTCCTGCGCCGGGTTTGCGGCCATCATGCTGAGGCTACTTGCGGCCAATAGAGTGAGAATGTTTTTCATATTAAGTTCAATCGTTGGGCGGCCAGTCAAAAACATAGCTCCCACTTACGTATAATCTGCTTCCTGACCAAACCTGAGCCTTCATCTTCGCGAGCCTTTAAGGTAGCGCACTGTAATCCAATTCGATTCACATTTAAGATTTGGATAGTGGCTTAGGTTATGCTCCTTGTGATGACAAAGGAATCGTCCATGCCTGCCCCTCCAGATCGCGTCCTCATCGTTTGTATGGGAAACATCTGCCGGTCACCGACCGCAGAAGCCGTACTGCGTGCCGGCCTCCTAAAATCCAACCTGTCGATCTCCGTCGATTCAGCTGGAACGGAAGATTATCATGTCGGCTCAATGCCCGACGCACGCTCAATCCGGCACGCGGAAATGCGCGGATATGACCTCTGTGGAATCCGAGCTCGTCAGGTTCAAGACTCAGACTTCCACGACTTCGATCTCATCCTGGCAGCAGACTCGGCCAACCTTGCCATTCTGAAGCAACGCTGCCCCGCTGAACTCCATTACAAACTCTCTCTATTCCTCGGAGACAAACCACTGCCCGACCCCTACTACGGCCAAGGAGACGGATTTGAAAGAGTCCTCGATCTAGTCGAAACAAGAGTAGAAGAACTCATCTCACTCTGGAGCGCTAAAGACTAGGCTCCAGCAGCACGCATCATCTCTTCAAACTTCTCCTCGAGCTCTGCCACATGCGTCTCGATATCCGTAAAACAGTGCCTCACACGCTCTCGAAGGCCTTCGCGAACCGCACTCAGAAAGCCATGCTCCCGGCTTAAACGGCCAGCGAGGCGAATATAGTCCTCAACGGTTTCAGCCACAAATTCAGGGAGCCCCAGACGTTTCATCACGGCCGATCCGGCGCGTGCAGGCGGCGTATCTCCACACAAGGTCACACAAGGGACCCCCATCCAGCAGGATAATAAATTTACCGTCAATCCGTTGTATGGAAACGGATCCAGAGCCAGATCGATCTCAGCATGACAACTGAGATAGTCGTGCATTTTTTGACGGGGTAATTCCACGATCCGGTCCTCGCTAATTCCCAATCTGCACAAAGTCTGTTTGAGAACGTTCCCACTTCTCCCAAAATACAGAAATCTCGAATCCGGCACATCTTTGAGAATCTGCGCCCACGCACTCGCAACCTCCGGAGTGACTTTCACTAATTCATTCGTACAACCAAAAGTGAACGGCTTTCCCGGAGACACGGGAAGGCGCGTTGGTACTGGAGCATCAAGAGGCGGCGAAAACACAAATGGCCCTGAACGCATCCTGACGCGCTTCTCCGAATAGAAGGCGTCGTCGCCATCTTCTGGATCCAAATACGCATCGGTAATCCGATACTGCATTGCCCGCAGACCAGTCGTCTGCATCAACCCTATCATCGTGACCTGTACCGGCGCCGGCTGTTTTGCAAATACCAGCAAGCGGTTTCCTGAAGTGTGATTATTTAAGTCTACAAGTACATCGACCTGATCTTCCTCAATACGTCTGGCAAGCATGTCGTCGCTCAGATGCGACACCTCACACCATCTATCAGCCAGTTCTCGCAACCGCTCAGTCACGGCATCCGCGCCGGTTTTGGTACTATAACAATATACTTCAAAGCGCTTCCGATCATGCCCGCGTAACAAAGGCTCAACAAAAAATGAAACGGAATGATTGCGCAAATCCGAAGAAACGTAGCCAATCCGGATCCGACGTGAATTCCCGATTGATACTCGTCGTTCTTGAGAGTTAGGCACCGTCTTCTCGAATTTCTCCGCAAATCGACGAGCTTCCACAAAATGGGAATCGGCACCGTCGCTCGAAACGTAATGTAGGGTGTGAATCAGTTGACTATGAATCGCTGCATCCCTGGAATTCAGATCCAACAACCGACGTAGAGCTTCCACTGCCTCCTGCTGCCGCCCTGTCTGTAACAACGCACCAGCCAGATAGCCTCCTGGTGTCGTCCACTCAGGGCGAAGTCCAATCGCCTTCTCCAGACAGACAATGGCATCCGCCGGATTGCCTAACTCCAACAAGGTTGCCCCGAGCCGAAAGAGCGCGCTGGCACTTTGGGGATTCAATGCCAGCGCAGCCTTGAAGCACTCACACGCATCCACTGGCCGAGGATATCGATTTAGCAGATCGCCCAATTGAACAAAGTAAAGTTCCACAGTCGGACGAACCAAGATCGCCTGCCTCAAGATCCGACACGCAGCATCCAGCCTCCCTGCCTTTTGAAGAGCTGCAGCATAGGGTCCGGGGCTCCTTGTCGAGGTCGGCTGAGCGCTAATACTTGCATGAAACAATTCCAACGCCGCACCAATTGCCCCCTCATTCAAGGCAGCCACTCCAAGCGCCGTTTCCTTCGGCTCAAGCTCTGCGGCCTGGCTCAAATACATTTGCGCACGCTGAGCATCACCTAAGGCACTCGCCAATTCCCCGAGAAGTTGAACGAGCCCCAACTGATTCGGTGACATCTCCAGAGCAGCCTCCGCAAACTGTAATGCGAGCTGATACTGCCCCTTTTGTTTCAGCAAAAAAGCCAGCGTTCTAGCGGCGTAAGCACTCGAAAAGCCATCCTTCAGTAATTCAACGAAAAGCCTTTCCGCCTCGACAAACTGCCCCAACAAACAGGCTAATTTTGCCAGCAACAGCCGCCATCCGACAGGGGCCTCCGCCTCGGAAAGTTCCTCTCTTATCCTTGCCCCAGCTTTTTGAAAGTCGCCCTCAAAAAGGAGCGCTTCCACCTCCCCGAATCGAAGCTCAATGGTGCCTTCATTATTCATACTCTTCAGCCGACCGCCGACACTTACCGTCACGAAACCGCCAAAACGAGAGCACGCCCGACATTACCCCTACTGAGCAGCACTGACTGCTGGAACAGCATCCTCAGGCTTCGCTTCTGGTTGAAGAATGCCTTCCAGATTTGCAACCCAGCCCATGGCATCCGGGTGTAGTGGATTTGCTTTAATTACCGCCATCATCGCCGTAATTCCCCGATTTTTCTGTCCAATCAAATGAAACTCCTCTGCCCGCTTCCACTGCAATTGAGGCCGTTGCAAGCTCAGGAATTTATCAATTTCAAACGACAGCTTGGTACGCTCCGCGGCATCTCCGTCTCGCTTGATTTTGAAATCCCAATAATCCAAAGCCCTCGCATCCTTCTTATCTCTAAACTCTGGCAAAACGATTTGCTGATAAATTCCGTCAATACTTCCCGGTGATTTCTCCCAACCTTGTGGGTTAATAAAGTCACTAATCTTCATCCATTGCGCCACTGGACTAGCCCCCAACGCAACCCGTAAGATACTGTCGTGCATCTTTTTCGACTTATCATCCTTGGCGTGCACCGTCGGAACTTGTGGCTTTTTAGC
The DNA here is from genome assembly GCA_037133875.1 of Verrucomicrobiota bacterium. Taxonomy (GTDB): domain Bacteria; phylum Verrucomicrobiota; class Verrucomicrobiia; order Chthoniobacterales; family Chthoniobacteraceae; genus Chth-196. The sequence goes on from JBAXNG010000044.1 coordinate 28,916, forward strand.
ACCCGAGGGTGCCACGGCAATTGCCTGCTCTTTCTCTCTCCGCACTGCATCGTCGATTGCGATCGCTGAAGCCTCGTCAGCTACGAGCTCTTTGACGTACGCGAAAATTTGCGGCAACAAATCTTTCACTGGGACTCCGCCGTCCCGCTGAATGGTGATTCCGAGCCATATAAAATAAAGTCGCGCAGCATTTCTTCCGAGAGGACTATTAAGAGCCTCTCCCTCCTTCTCGCGCCACGCACGAAACTCCACACCATCCTTCGGAAGGCCGCTAAATTGCACTGCATGCACCGCCTCCTCCCAAAGCGCAGCCGCCTTTTCAGGACTCGAGGCAGCAGCATTCACGGTTTGGAGAGCCGAAAGTCGGCTTTGCTTAGATTGGGTACTTTGCTGGTCCTTGAAACGCGCCAACTCTTTCAGCAAGGCCACTGTGTCGACAGGAGCGGCATCCTGAGCCAGTCCCGTAGCGACAGACGCAAAACCCGAACAGATTCCAAAAATAGCGAATAAAAGGGGAGAACGCATGACAAATTAATCTCCCGTAAACTCAACGGTGCAAGCCTTGAATCCGGACCAAGTGTTAGAAAACAAAACGACCGGGGTAGTGTTCATTACACGCTCCCGGTCGCTTTTTCATCCAATAGCATCAGCTATTGGATTAACCCTAAATCGGCTTAGTTATTCAGACTCGATAGCGCACTGAATTGAGCAGCCGACAAGACGGAACTCACGGCAACCTGCGCCGACGTGAAGTATGTCACCTGAACGGCGGTGAACGCTTCAAGGGAGACCGTGTTGAACGATTGCATCTGATTCGTGGTTATCGAACTGATCTGATCCGAGGTGAACGAGGTCAACTGACTCGATGTCAGAGCGTTGATCGCGTCGGTACTCAGGACGATCAAGTCGTTGGTCAGCAACGAAGCAATTGCGCTCGTACTGAAGCCCACAACCTGCGTGCTGGTTAACACCGCTGCATCCTGCGTCTCAAGCCCCACGATCTGAGTGGAGCTCACTGCGCCTAGCTGCACACTCGACAGCATTGTTACCTGAGCTGTCGTGAGAGCCGCGATCTGATTCGTCGAGAGAACACGTACCTGAGCAGTGCTCAATCCCGTGACCGATCCACTCGCAAGGTTCGCTATTTGTGTTGTCGAGAACACCACCAGATCCCGGGTTTCAAGTGCGCCAACCTGAACGCTGCTCAGCACCCCGGCTTGAGCCGAAGTCAGTCCGAGGTAAGCACTCGTATTTAGAGCAGCTACTTGAGCCGTCGTAAGCACACTCGCCTCACCTGTCGTAAGCGACGCAACCTGTGCAGAGCTCAACACATTCGCCCCAGCTGTCGTCAACCCTGCCACTGCTACTGTGGTCAAATTCGACAGCTGAGCCGTCGTGAGCAAACTCACGTTTACCGTCGTCAACGCAGCAACCTGTGTCGAACCCAAGACCTGCGCCTGGGCGGTCGTGATTCCAGCAATAGACGCCGTGCTGATCGATGCAATCTGCGCCGTGCTCAACACTGCAATCTGGGCAGTGGTGATGTACGACACTTGTACGGAACTCAACACGCTCACTCCAGCTGTCGTCAGACCAGCAATCGCTACTGTGGTTAAGCCGCCGACTCCAGTTGTACCCACCCCTCCGATCTCAGTGCTGGTCAACCCAATCACCCCGCTCGTCGTGATCGCTGCCAACTGGACACTCGTCAGGACCACTGTCTCAGCCGTGTTCAATCCCGCAACTTGCGCAGAACTCAACACGCGCACCTGGGCCGTGCTCAACCCGGAGAAGCCATCCGTCGTCAGGGTCGAGAGCTGAGCTGTCGTCAGCAAGCTCACGTTTGCCGTCGTCAACGCAGCAACCTGTGTCGCACCAAAGATCTGAGCCTGAGCGGTCGTAATTCCGGAGATGGACGCCGTGCTGATCGATGCAACCTGCGCCGTGCTCAACACTGCAACCTGGGCCGTGGTGATGTACGACACTTGTGAGGAACTCAACACTCTCACGCCGGCTGTCGTCAAACCGCCGATCGCTACTGTCGTTAAGCCGCCCAATCCAGTCGTACCAACTCCGCCGATCTCTGTGCTCGTCAATCCCAGCACTCCACTCGTCGTGATTGCTGCCAACTGAACACTCGTCAGCGCTACTGTTTCAGCTGTGTTCAATCCTGCAACTTGAGCGGAACTCAACACGCTCACTTGTGCCGTGCTCAATCCCGAGAAGCCATTCGTTGTCAGATTCGACAGTTGAGCCGTAGTCAACAAACTCACGTTCGCCGTTGTTAACGCTGCAACTTGTACCGAGCTCAACACGGCTGCCTGTGCGGTAGTAATACCCACGACTCCTACCGTACTGATCGCTGCCACCTGAGACGTGCTCAAGCCGCTGACACCGTTCGTTGTGACAATCGACACCTGCGCTGTCGTTAAGCCGGCCACTTGCGAGGAACTCAACACACGCACTCCAGCAGTCGTCAACCCTGCAATCGCGGCCGTTGTCACATTAGAGAGCTGTACAGTAGTCAACGCACTCACTTCGGCCGTGGTCAGTGCTCCGACCTGAGTCGAACTCAAGATCTGGGCCTGTGCGGTCGTGATTCCGGAGATCGATGCTGTGCTAATCGACGCTACTTGCGCTGTGCTCAACACTCCGATTTGCGCAGTGGTGATCCAAGACACTTGCGCCGAGTTCAGCACTCTCACTCCAGCAGTCGTCAGTCCTCCAATCGCTACCGTTGTCAGTCCTCCAACTCCCGTTGTGCCTACACCTGCGATCTCGGTGTTCGTCAATCCAAGCACTCCGCTCGTGGTAATCGCTGCCAACTGAACGCTCGTCAACACTACGGTTTCTGCAGTGTTCAATCCTGCAACCTGCGCAGAACTCAACACACGCACTTGCGCGGTGCTTAAGC
>JBAXNG010000045.1:0-31440 GCA_037133875.1 Verrucomicrobiota bacterium
CAACGAACGCCGTTCGTGGATTTACGGCGTCGCAGATTGCGGCAATTACGACGGATACGCTTTCTGGTCTCACAAGCGCTGGAGTGCGAGTGTTGAACACTGCGCAGATTGCGGCAATCACGACAGACCAAGTGCCTGCGTTAAGCAGCGCGCAGATAGCAGCGATCAGTACGTCGTCGTTGTCTGGAATTTTAGCGGCGCAGCTTGATGCGTTGAGCAGCGTGCAAATGTCGGCGTTCGTAACGGCGCAGGTGGCGCTATTTAGCACCGCGCAGGTAGCTGCGATAGATGTTGATGATCTTGCCGGCCTGACATCGGCCCAGGTTCGTGCGTTTACGACGGCGCATCTGGCGGTGCTGACGTCTGACCAAATCCCCGCGCTGAGTACGGCGCAGGTAGCGGCGATCAGCACAACTGCGATTTCCGGTCTGACAACCGTTCAAGCGTCGCTTCTGTCGTCGCTGCAGGTCGAGGCGCTGACAACCACGAACGTCAGTTTATTGAGCACTCGCCAGCTTCCGGCATTAACAAACACCGCGATTACTGGATTTACAACGAGTCAGGCGAAAGCGTTGAGTTCTGTGCAGGTGGCGTCCTTCAATACGAGCGAGGTGAATACGCTCACCAGCATTCAGGTTGCGGCACTGACAACGAACGCCGTTCGTGGATTTACGGCGTCGCAGATTGCGGCAATTACGACGGATACGCTTTCTGGTCTCACAAGCGCTGGAGTGCGAGTGTTGAACACTGCGCAGATTGCGGCAATCACGACAGACCAAGTGCCTGCGTTAAGCAGCGCGCAGATAGCAGCGATCAGTACGTCGTCGTTGTCTGGAATTTTAGCGGCGCAGCTTGATGCGTTGAGCAGCGTGCAAATGTCGGCGTTCGTAACGGCGCAGGTGGCGCTATTTAGCACCGCGCAGGTAGCTGCGATAGATGTTGATGATCTTGCCGGCCTGACATCGGCCCAGGTTCGTGCGTTTACGACGGCGCATCTGGCGGTGCTGACGTCTGACCAAATCCCCGCGCTGAGTACGGCGCAGGTAGCGGCGATCAGCACAACTGCGATTTCCGGTCTGACAACCGTTCAAGCGTCGCTTCTGTCGTCGCTGCAGGTCGAGGCGCTGACAACCACGAACGTCAGTTTATTGAGCACTCGCCAGCTTCCGGCATTAACAAACACCGCGATTACTGGATTTACAACGAGTCAGGCGAAAGCGTTGAGTTCTGTGCAGGTGGCGTCCTTCAATACGAGCGAGGTGAATACGCTCACCAGCATTCAGGTTGCGGCACTGACAACGAACGCCGTTCGTGGATTTACGGCGTCGCAGATTGCGGCAATTACGACGGACACGCTTTCTGGCCTAACAAGTGCCGGAGTGCGAGTGTTGAACACTGCGCAGATAGCGGCGATCACAACGGACCAGATGCCGGTGTTAAGCAGTGCGCAAATAGCGGCGATCAGTACATCGTCATTGTCCGGTATTTCGGCTACGCAGCTTGACGCACTGAGCAGCGTGCAAATGTCGGCGTTCCTGACGGCGCAAGTGGCGCTGTTTAGCACGGCGCAGTTAGCGGCGATTGATACGGATGATCTGGCGGGTCTGACATCCGCGCAGGTCCGAGCGCTGAACACGGCACATCTCGCGGTACTGACGTCTGACCAAATCCCCGCGCTGAGTACGGCCCAGGTAGCGGCGATAAGCACGAGTGCGATTTCCGGTCTGACAACCGTTCAAGCGTTGCTTCTGTCGTCTTTGCAGGTAGCGGCGCTGACCACAACGAATGTGAGTTTGCTGAGTACGCGACAGCTGCCAGCGCTGACAACTACTGCAATTACCGGATTCACCACCAGCCAGGCGAAAGCGCTGAGTTCTGTGCAGGTGGCGTCTTTCAATACGGGCGAGGTCAATGTTCTCACGAGTATCCAACTCGCGGCTGTGACGACAGCCGCGGTGCGCGGATTGACAGCTGCCCAGATAGTGGTGATTACGACGGATACACTTTCCGGCCTGACCAGCGCAGGAGTGCAATCCCTAAACTCGTCGCAGATAGCGGCGATCACGACGGACCAGATGCCGGTGTTAAGCAGCGCGCAGATCGCGGCGATCAGTACATCGTCATTGTCCGGCATTTTAGCGACGCAGCTTGATGCCTTGAGCAGTGTGCAAATGTCTGAGTTCCTGACATCGCAGGTGGCGCTGTTTAGTACGGCACAGGTGGCTGCGATTGATACGGATGATCTTTCGGGTCTGACATCTGCGCAGGTCCGAGCGCTGAACACGGCCCAAATAGCGGTACTGACGTCTGACCAAATCCCCGCGCTGAGTACGGCGCAGGTTGCGGCGATTAGCACGATAGCGATAGCGGGTCTGACTACAGTGCAGGCGTTGCTACTCTCGTCGTTGCAAGTGGAAGCGCTAACGACAACGAACGTGAGTTTATTAAGTACGCGGCAGCTGCCAGCGCTGACAACTACTGCAATTACCGGATTCACCACCAGCCAGGCGAAAGCGCTGAGTTCTGTGCAGGTGGCGTCTTTCAATACGGGCGAGGTCAATGTTCTCACGAGTATCCAACTCGCGGCTGTGACGACAGCCGCGGTGCGCGGATTGACAGCTGCCCAGATAGTGGTGATTACGACGGATACACTTTCCGGCCTGACCAGCGCAGGAGTGCAATCCCTAAACTCGTCGCAGATAGCGGCGATCACGACGGACCAGATGCCGGTGTTAAGCAGCGCGCAGATCGCGGCGATCAGTACATCGTCATTGTCCGGCATTTTAGCGACGCAGCTTGATGCCTTGAGCAGTGTGCAAATGTCTGAGTTCCTGACATCGCAGGTGGCGCTGTTTAGTACGGCACAGGTGGCTGCGATTGATACGGATGATCTTTCGGGTCTGACATCTGCGCAGGTCCGAGCGCTGAACACGGCCCAAATAGCGGTACTGACGTCTGACCAAATCCCCGCGCTGAGTACGGCGCAGGTTGCGGCGATTAGCACGATAGCGATTGGTGGTCTGACCACAGTGCAGGCGTCGCTACTCTCGTCGTTGCAAGTGGAGGCGTTAACGACAACGAACGTGAGTTTATTAAGTACGCGCCAGCTGACAGGGCTGACGACGACAGCGATTACTGGATTTACGACGAGTCAGGCAACGGCGCTTAGCTCATCACAGGTGGCGTCCCTCACGACGAGCGAGATCAACGTTCTTACGAGTATCCAGCTCGCGGCAGTCACCACAACGGGCGTACGCGGATTGACGGCTGGGCAGATAGCGGTGATTACGACGGATACACTTTCCGGCCTGACCAGCGCAGGAGTGCAATCCCTGAACTCAACGCAGATCGCGTCTATTACAACCGTGCAGATGCCGGTGTTAAGCAGTGCGCAGATAGCTGCGATCAGTACATCGTCGCTGTCCGGCATTTTGGCGACGCAGCTCGACGCACTGAGCAGTGTGCAAATGTCTGCGTTCCTGACGTCGCAGGTGGCGCTGTTTAGCACGGCACAAGTAGCGGCAATTGATACGGATGATCTTTCGGGTCTGACATCTGCGCAGGTCCGCTCGCTGAACACGGCCCAGATAGCGGTACTGACGACGGACCAAGTGCCAGCACTGAGTACGGCACAGGTAGCAGCGATTAGTACAACAGCGATTGGTGGTCTGACCACGGCGCAGGCGTCGCTTCTCTCGTCATTGCAAGTCGGAGCGCTGACAACAACGAACGTCAGTTTATTAAGCACGCAACAACTGACAGGGCTGACGACGACAGCGATTACTGGATTTACGACGAGTCAGGCAACGGCGCTTAGCTCATCACAGGTGGCGTCCCTCACGACGAGCGAGATCAACGTTCTTACGAGTATCCAGCTCGCGGCAGTCACCACAACGGGCGTACGCGGATTGACGGCTGGGCAGATAGCGGTGATTACGACGGATACACTTTCCGGCCTGACCAGCGCAGGAGTGCAATCCCTCAGCTCAGCGCAGATCGCGGCCATTACAACCGTGCAAATGCCGGTGTTAAGCAGCGCGCAGATAGCTGCGATCAGTACATCGTCGCTGTCCGGCATTACAGAAGCGCAGCTTGATGCTCTCAGCAGCACGCAATACTCGGCGTTCCTGACGTCCCAGGTGGTGCTGTTTAGTACGGCGCAGGTGGCTGCGATTGATACGGATGATCTTTCGGGTCTCAGTACGGCGCAGGTTCTTGTCCTGACCACTGCGCATGTGGCGGTGCTCTCCTCTGCACAAATCCCCACGCTCAGTACGGCACAGATTGCGGCGATCAGTACGATAGCGATAGCGGGTCTGACGACTGTGCAGGCGTCGCTACTCTCGTCTTTGCAGGTTGGGGCGTTGACCACAACGAACGTGAGTTTGTTGAGCACTCAGCAACTTCCTGCGCTGACAACTACGGCGATCACCGGATTTACGACGAGTCAGACTACGGCACTTGGTTCATCACAGGTGGCGTCCCTCACTACGAGCGAGATTAACGTTCTTACGAGTATCCAGCTCGCGGCAGTCACCACAACGGGCGTACGCGGGTTGACCGCTTCGCAGGTCGCCGCCCTTACAACGGATACAATTACTGGGCTGACGAGTGCAGGAGTGCAATCCCTGAACTCAACGCAGATCGCGTCTATTACAACCGTGCAGATGCCGGTGTTAAGCAGCGCGCAGATAGCGGCCCTCAGCACATCGTCGCTGTCCGGCATTATAGAGGCGCAACTGGATGCACTTAGCAGCACGCAATACTCAGCGTTCCTGACGACGCAGGTGGCGCTGTTTAGTACGGCACAGGTGGCGGGGATTGATACGGATGATCTCGCTGGGTTCACGACGGCTCAGGTTCTTGTCCTAACCACTGCGCATGTGGCGGTGCTTTCCTCTGCACAAATTTCTGCCCTCAGTACGGCTCAGGTCGGGGCAATAAGCACGGTTGCAATCGCCGGGTTAACAACTGTGCAGGCGTCCATATTGAGCTCTACGCAGCTAGCGTCGCTTTCGGCCTCGAATGTGGCGCTTCTTACCACAAACCAGCTATCGAATCTTTCGACAACAGGCTTTACCGGTTTCACCAGTTCCCAAGTGGCTGCATTTAATTCAGCCCAAATATTTGGACTCACCACTGCTGAGGCGGCGCTCCTTTCGAATGCCCAAGCGGCGGCATTTACGACCTCGAACATTCGAGGGTTGAGCTCCACGCAAATTGTGCTGATGACAAGCACTGCCCTGGCAGCCCTTTCTACGGCAGCTGTCCAGACACTTAACTCCGCGCAACTTGGCGTCTTTACGACCAACCAGTTTGCGGCGCTAAGTACGGCTCAAATTGCTGCGGTAAGCACCTCGACGATTTCAGGTATTTCAACCGCGCAAGCTGCCGTCCTGTCATCCACGCAGGTCAACGTGCTTTCCACGGCTCAGGCAAGTCTGCTAAATACCGCGCAAATCTCGAACCTGTCGACAGTGGGGGCCACTGGATTCACAACCGCTGCGCTCAATATCTTCAGTTCGGCGCAAGTGGCGGGATTCACGACCAACGACATCAGCGCGCTCAGCAGCGCACAGCTCGCCGTCTTTAGCACAGCCGGATTGCTTGGGTTTTCGGCTTCGCATCTCACTGGACTTTCGAGTGTCCAGTTTGCGGCGCTTACGACCGCCCAATATAGTGTTCTTACAAGTACACAGCTCACAGGTATAGGCTCTACCCAGATTGTTGGTCTCGAAACTCGGGATGCTGCCGTTCTTTCAAGTGCGCAAATCTCTGGATTTAGCACGAGTGCAATCGCGTCGTTACTGACGACGGATCTTGCAGTGTTTACGACGCTTGCGATTAGTGGTCTCACAACCGTGCAGATTGGAGCGCTTACCAGTGTTCAAACGCCTACACTCACCACGAGCCAAATGCAGGCTCTTAGCAGCAATCTGCTACAGGCTTTCGTGACATCACAGATTTCCGTTCTCACCACGGCGCAGCTCAATGTATTGAGCTCCGTACAAACTTCAGGCTTCGACACAGCGGACATTAGCGTGTTCAGTAGCGCACAAGCTGGGTCCTTGAGCTCCGCTGGGATTCAAGGACTGACATCTGTACAAACAGCAGTTTTGAGTACGGCTGCAGTCATTGGTTTCGATACTGCGGACATCAACACGCTCTCTTCCACGCAGCTCAGTGTATTTACCACGGCTGCGATTGGTGCACTCACAACCACACAGGCTCCGTATTTGACTACGGTTGCGATTCCAAGCCTGACGACGAGCCAAATCGTGGCTCTCAGCACTGCGAGCGTCACGGTATTGAGTACGTTGCAGCTCGCGTCGTTGACGACCGTTCAGGATCAGGCGATGACAAGTGTGCAAGTTGCATCGTTAACCACAACGACTGTCACCAGCCTCTCCACCGGGTTCCTGGCAGGACTCGCTAGTCAGGGTATTGTCGGGTTCTCGACCTCACAGGTTGTGGCGCTCACGAGCACTGAGTTGAATGCCTTCACGGCAAACCAAACTGGTTCTTACACCACTATAGCAGTGTCTGTATTCTCTGGCACCCAATGGGGCGCGTTAACCACGACGCAAACAGGAGCTCTCAGCGGTGCGCAATTGATCGTCTTGCGCGGCTTCTAGTTGATCGGCGCCGCCAGGCGCAGCGCGAATCCGAGCAGGTGGTATGTACGCCTGCTCGTTCAACCAAGAAATTCTGTGTCTACGTCTCCCGTTTCTATTCTCGCTGTTGCGAAACCCTCGCCGCTTCTTGCGCCTTTGTTGGATTCGGCTTTCTGCGTTTACGACCGACTCCACGAACTCGATCCGGCTGCCTTTTCGGCTGTCGCGCCAGAAATCAGAGCGATCACTGGTGGAGGCGAATCCAGAGTCACAGCTGATCTCCTCGATCAGCTTCCTGCTCTCGAGCTCATTGCCGTGATGGGGGTTGGTTACGACGGCATAGACGTCATAGCAGCCAAAAAACGAGGGATCCGTGTGACGCATACCCCGGATGTCTTGAATGACGAAGTGGCGGACCTTGCAATCGGATTGATGCTGAGCGCGGCTCGCCAATTACCAGCCGCTGACCGCTGGGTTCGCGACGGCAGTTGGTCCACAAAGGGTCCGATGCCGCTCACTCGAAAATTGTCAGGCGCGCGGCTCGGCATAGTGGGTATGGGGCGTATCGGAAAGGCTATCGCGCAACGTGCCGAAGCGTTTCAAATGCACATCGCGTATACCGCCCGTTCTGCGAAACCGGACTTGCCCTGGCCATTCGTCTCTGAAGTGAAAGCGTTGGCTGCAAAGAGCGACTTTCTTGTTGTGATTACGCCTGGGGGCGCGGAGACACGTCATCTGGTCAACGCCGAGGTACTCGATGCTTTAGGTCCTAAAGGTATTTTGGTGAATGTGGCGCGTGGTTCCGTGGTGGATGAAGTCGCGTTGATCGAGGCGTTGGAGTCCGGCCGTCTCGGTGGTGCGGCGCTGGATGTATTTGAGTCGGAGCCGATCGTGCCCGAACGCCTTATGCGATTGCCTCATGTGGTGCTCGCTCCGCACATTGGGAGTGCAACCAAAGAAACACGTCAGGCCATGGCTGACCTGACGTTTGCTAATCTTCGGGAACATTTTGCGGGACGTCCCCTTATTTCCCCAGTGCCCGAGTGCCGGGACTGAGTTTACTTTTTGCGTAAATTCATCCGAGTCTGAGGCTCGGGCGGAACAGGTTGTCCCACTTGCTCAACTGGAGCCGTAAACAAATAACGCCAGACATCGTCCTGCAAATAATTACCGGCTGCGTCTTTGGGAGAGCCTTTCGCGTTGGGCTGCACGTAACTGTGCGCCTTTTTCTCATCGCCTTTTACGTCGGCTGTGGTGATCAGGCGGCGCGAATTTCCGTAGGGTGGTTTTGCTTCGTCAGTGTTGATGATAGGCCCAAATTTATTCAAACCGAGCATGATCCAGGACCTGGGATAATGGTCGCCAGACCAACCGCCATCCTGCGTGTGGCTATACCCAAAAAAGCGATTTGCCGGGGTGGCGGACGGAAGTCCCTGCCAGGATTCGTATTGGTCGCGTGGACCACAGAACATCACACAGCGATCTACTTTCTGGTGAATTGCAAAACGAGCCGAGGAAGTCGCACCATGGGACGCTCCGGATATAATTACTTTGCTCCAGTCGACCCCTTTTCCGTCTGCAGTTAGGAAATATTCCCAACGGCCCTGGGGATTCGTTTTCGCGAGCCATTTTAGGAACTGAAACGTGCGTTCCATCATCGAATCGGGCTGGGGAATGTCGATGGCCTCGCTTGCGTTGATCCCTGTTAAGGCTTCTAGACGGATGTTTCCCAGATGCTGTTCATCGGCTGGGGCTGGCTCAATGTTGAGTTTCCCGAACCATTGATTCGCGTAGCTGACTTGGATCGCGTGCAGGCCGTAACTGTTGAGTCGCTCGAACAAGGCGGCGTTATAACCCATTAACCAAACGACGAGTTTTCCGCGGGCTGGAACCCGAGTGTCGACGTTTGCGCGTTCGGTATCGGTTGTTTTTCCGTCTTTTTCGAAAACGAAATCGATTTCGGGATGGGGTTTTGCGCGGGGATCAATCTCACTCGCACGGGAAGTCAGATCGTACAATTTTGGAGTGGGATCGTTGAACTTAAAGGCTGAAGCCTCAGGGCTGCCAGCAGCCGGAGGTGCGGCGATAGCCAAAAGTGGATTCAACAAAGGGCTAAGCGCTACAATAGACGAAGCCGCTAACGAGGGGACTGAGAGGGAGCGTAGTTTCATGAGGGAGAGCTTCTGTATATCCGGGCGAATGCTTCGTTCAAGACTGAGCGCCTACCCAGTCATGCGGCGTTACCATTCAGAGTTAAATTTAGTGAAACTAACTGCGGTTTACGGTGTTCTTACCGTGGTTATTTATACGTAAACCCCAGATGAAATTTACCTCTCTCTTTGTTGCCTTTGCTGCCTTTTCGGCTGCCGCTATTTCGAGTCATGCGGCTGAAAAGAAGCTGAACGTCCTCTTTATCGCAGTGGATGATATGAACAACGATCTGGGTTGTTACGGACATCCGTTGGTGAAGTCTCCCAATATCGATCGCCTCGCCAAAGAAGGCGTCAAGTTCGAGCGCGCTTACTGCCAATTCCCTTTGTGTTCTCCGAGCCGGACTTCGATCCTGACCGGCCTTCGTCCGGACACGAACCGCACGTTTGATCTTAGCTACCACTTCCGGCAGGGGCTCCCGAATGTTGTGACGTTGCCTCAGCTTTTTAAAAACAACGGCTATTACACGGCGCGTGTCGGAAAACTTTATCATTACGGTAACCCGGGCCAAATCGGGACCAGCGGGCTTGATGATCCCGCCTCCTGGGGGGAGTTCTACAATCCTGCGGGTCGGGACAAAACCGCTCTGGAACAGGACGTGATCCGTTATACAGGAAAGCCTGGTAGCGGGTTGGGTTCCGCGATGGCTTTCCTAAACGACAAAGAAGGGACGGATTCCGAACACACGGACGGCAAAGTCGCGGCACAAGCCATTGAGCTATTGGAGAAGCACAAAGACGCACCGTTTTTCCTGGCGGTCGGATTTTATCGGCCGCACTGCCCATGGATTACACCGAAGGGTTACTTCGAGAAATACTCGATGAACGATATGCAGCTGCCGCCGCTGGCCCCGGATCAACAGAAAACGGTGCCGCCGCTAGCTCTGGCATCGACGCCGAAGTGGCCGTATCTCGGAGTGACTCCGGACCAAGCGCGTGAATGTAAGTTGGCTTATTATGCCGCGATTTCCTTTGTGGATGCACAAGTAGGACGTGTCCTCGATGCGCTTGATCGTCTTGGGTTGAAGGACAACACCATGATCGTTTTCTGGAGTGATCACGGTTATCATCTCGGGGAGCACGGACTTTGGTTTAAGCAAAGCTGCTACGAGGAAAGCACCCGTGTCCCGATGATTATCAGTGCGCCAGGGATTAAGGGAGCTGGTAAAGACTGTCCTCGCACTGTGGAGCTTGTGGATTTGTATCCCACCATCGCCGATTTTACCGGATTAGCCGCGCCGAAAACGCTGGAAGGTGTCTCGTTGCGTCCGCTTCTGGAAAACACCTCGGCGGAATGGAAACGTCCCGCTTATAGCCAAGTCCAACGTGGCGCAATCCCTGGCCACAGCGTTCGGAATGAACGCTGGCGGTACACAGAGTGGGGTTATGGAGAAAAAGGCGCTGAGCTTTACGATCACCAAAACGATCCAAGTGAACTTAAAAACCTCGCAGCAGATCCGGCATACGCAACGACAGTCAGCGAGATGAAAGGGCTTCTCAAAGGAATACACCCGGTGCCAGTGGAAGGTGGCAAGGTGGACCACGAGTTTAATAAATCACTCGGGATTAATGCTGAAGTCTACGGTGCCCATTAGTTCCTAAAAAGGATGTGGCGTATGAGCATTCGAACGGAGCAGCACGCTCGTTCGAATGCCCTGCCGCGCTTAAACTAGCGCGTTTCTATCTGTGCCTCTCGTTTCAGTGCCGGACTGTTGCGTAGTAACGCGCTAAACCGGCGGTCACGCCATCGGCATATTCCGCAACCAGGCTCTTATAGGGAATGCCGTTGATCTTTTTTACGCCGGAATAGTCGCCGAGCTGAACCCGCTTCCAAACTGGCTCACTGTTCATGACGTAAGGCTCCAGAAAAACGACTGGAGCCCGATACAGGCGGTTTGCCAGCAGGTTTCGGGTATAGACGTAGGGTCCGGAGCCCACGCGGCGGGCGTTGTTGGAAAAGTAAGTAAACGGTGGCAAACCGGATTCCGCCGCAACGGCCTCGGCCACGGTTTCATTGAGCGGCACTGCTTCCTCGGCCGTTTTGGAGAAGAGTTGGTCCAACATCTCCGAACGGATATCTTCAAAGCCGAGTTCCTTGGCTGAGTAGGATCCGTTCACCAGAGCGTGTAAGTGGTTGTGCACCACGAGCTGCGGACTCTCAGGCTCGCCCCATTCCTCGGCGTTAAAGTGCAGGCACAAAACAATGTCCGGGCGGATCTGTTCGTTCACAAGGCGTGCCCGTGCCCGGATCTCGCTGATTCGGTAAAAAAACAACTCACTGTGAGTTCGAATCCGAAACGGCGATACGTCGCCAGTCAGATCGGCGGTTGCTGCTTCCACAAGACTTTCAGGGCGATCCGGCGTATTCGGACGATCGCTTTTCCGCAATAACACTACTTCCGCACCCAACTTTTCGAGCTGCGGTTTTAACCGTTTCGCGACCCGTAACGTGAGATCTCCCTCGGCTACGGCGTCTGAGTTTCCCAATTTGAAATAACGCTCCTCCATCTTCGCCCAGGTTCCCCCCAAGTGGCCGGGATCGATGGCTATTCGCACTCCCTGTAGTGGCTTGCCTTCCGGGGCCGTCCCCATCTCCGCGCCTTTTCTCCAAAAGCGTATACTCTCCCGCGGTGCTGTTCCTTCGGGCGCAAATTGGAGTTCCTTCCAGCTATCACCACTCGTGCGGACTCGAAGCGAGCGGGCTCCGACTTCCACAAATCCGGCAGCCGTTCCGCCCTGGGCGTAATATTCTTCCAACCCTCGCAATACGTCACTTCTGCGCAACCGGCCTTGATACTGTTCCAACCAATTCCAATCCGGGATCGGAGACAGGGGGCTAACCCGAGGCGGCTCGGCGGCGAAAGTGGCGGTGGTAAACGCCAGTAAACCTGACGCAATCAAAACAAAGGTGTGAAGAATCCCACGCGGGGTTCTGTCCGGTAAATTCTTCGAGTTCACGGTGTCCATAATGGAAAAGCCAAACTGAATGTTTCACGATAAACCACACGCGGAAGGTTCATTAAAACCGATCCAAAAATGAATCAACTTGTGTGGGTCGACAACCCCATACCATTCCACTAAATTGCCTGATGCTCAGATTGCTCTTTTTAGGTGATATTGTTGGGGAACCCGGCCGCAAAGGGGTGATCGAAAGCTTACCTTGGTTTAAACAGGAACGTGGCGTCGATTTCATCGTCGTGAACGGTGAAAACAGCGCTGCAGGCCGAGGAATCAGCCCGAAAATCAGCATCGATCTTCTCAGAGCGGGAGCAGCTGTTATTACCACTGGAGAT
The DNA here is from genome assembly GCA_037133875.1 of Verrucomicrobiota bacterium. GTDB lineage: Bacteria > Verrucomicrobiota > Verrucomicrobiia > Chthoniobacterales > Chthoniobacteraceae > Chth-196. The sequence continues at coordinate 12,118 of JBAXNG010000045.1, forward strand.
CACATTTGGGATCAACGGGATATCGCGCCTTACCTCGCCACGGAGCCAAGGCTTTTGCGCCCGATTAATTATCCGGCGGGCACCATCGGTAACGGTTCCATCGTTCTCGAAACCTCCAAAGGCAAAGTTGGAGTTATCAATGTTCAGGGCCGGACTTTTATGAATCCGCCTCTCGAAAATCCTTTCCATGTGATGGAAGCGGAAGTCGCCAGAATGCGGGAGGAAACTCCCATTATTTTCGTGGATATACATGCTGAAACCACGAGCGAGAAGATTGCCATGGGCCGGTTTCTCGATGGCAAAGTCTCGGCGGTTGTCGGCACTCACACGCACACTCAAACCGCCGATGAACAAATCTTCCCCTGCGGCACCGCCTTCTTATGTGATGCTGGAATGTGTGGCCCCGTCGAAAGTGTACTCGGTCGCGATATCGATTCCATTCTCCAGCGTTTTCTCACAAGCCGCCCCGTGACGTATCCCATTGCAAAAGGACCTGTGGTGCTTCATGGCGCCATGATCGATATCGACGAGACCAACGGTCGGGCCATGCACATCGAACGCGTCGCGCATCGCGTGCAATTCTCCGAACAATAGGCGCGCTCGAAATTACGGTTCCGGTGCCGATTGCACTGCGTGAATCACGCGTACCGTTTGCACAGCAGCTTTCACGTTGTGGACACGGAAAATATGAGCTCCGTTGAGTAACCCCTGAACCACACAGGCAACCGTTCCCGCATCCCGTTGCGAGGCGTCCTGGATTCCGAGCACCTCGCCGATGACCGTTTTGCGGGACACCGGCAGCAAAATGGGACGCCCAAACCGGTGTAACCGTTTTAACTCCGCGTAAATCCGGAGGTTGTCCGCGCGCTGTTTTGCAAAATCGATCCCAGGATCCAGCACAACGGACTCCAACGCGAGTTCGGCTGCCTGAACCATCGCGAGTTTTTCTTCAAAGAACCGTTCGATCGTGTCCATGACATCTCCATAACCGACATGAGTGTGCGGTACTTTGGGCAAACCGACGCTGTGCATGATCAACAAAGCGGCTCCTGTTTCGCGGCAAATTCGCGCATTTTCGTCTGTGGGCAGGGCGCCGATGTCGTTCAGCAAATCGCCTCCTACGGGCAAGACGGCTCGGGCAACTGCCGGGCGCCAGGTGTTGATCGAAAGAATGGCCTGCTGGTGGGTTGTGTTCCACAACTCCACAAACTCACATAACCGATCGATCTCTTCCTGTTCGCTGATGGGGCCCCGGTTAGTCCGGGCGCTCTCGGCCCCGATATCGATGATGTCCGCGCCATCGGCTACCGCCTGCTGAGCCTGAGCGAATGCGGCTTTTGGATCCGCAAGGCCGTCGCCGGAAAACGAATCCACCGACAAGTTCACAATCCCCATCACCAGAGGCTGTCTGGGAAAGGTCAGAACGTGGGAACGAGCGCGCAGGTACATGGCGTTATTCAGCGGTAAGAGGAAGGGGCACGACAATCCTGCGTTTCCCCTCAAAGCGTAGCGTCTCGCGATATCCGACTTCGCGAACCAGTTGCAGGGCTGAGTGGAATCCCGCACCGAGCTCCGCCGGATCGTGGGCATCCGAATTAATCAGGACTGGAACACCCGCCGAATAGGCGAGTTCTACAAATTCACGAGCGGGGTACAGTTCGCGGCAATCTTTGCGCAACCCAGCGGTGTTCACCTCATACGGCAAACCAGTATCCACGAGCGCCTGGATGGCGGGTTCATAATAGCGCTTCAAATCGCCACTCGGACGAAACCCAAATTTTTTCGGCAAATCCGGGTGTGCCACGAAATCAAACCAGCCACTGCGGATGCAATCCACATACGTCTTCCAATAAGCATCCCAGACTAGTGCCGGATCACTTTCACGGTAACGGCTCAAATACTTGGGGTTATCCACCTCCCAGCCCTCAGGCAAATAATGCACGCTGCCGATCCAGAAATCCCAGGGAGCCGCAGAGCGAAGCTCTTCCCACCAGCTTTCCATACCGGCCAAGTAATCCATTTCTAAACCTAACCGGATTGGGAGTTGAGGAAATGCTGTCCGGGCTTTTTCCACCGCCTCGAAGTACGCGGGTAAATCCTCCCGGAGCATCCGCCAGTCATCGAAAGCGGAGGGCATCGGGTTATGGTCCGCAAAGCCTAGTTCTGTGAGTCCGAGTTCGACGGCTCGAGCAGCGAACTCGATGGGCCACCCTTGAGCGTGAAGGCAGAGGGGTGTGTGGACGTGATAATCTGTAAATCCTGGGACAAACATGGCGTAAAAAGCACCTCTAAAGGAAAGCTCGGCCTGCCAGACGGCAAGGTGATACGTCTGAAATGTGAATTCAAACCTGCCAGATCTCGTTCACAATCCAAAACTCCGCATTGGAAACGACTGGGTTACTACCCAAGTCACGTTTTCCGTTCTAAATCCAGCCACCGGACAAATCATCACACACGTGCCTCAGGGTGATGCCGATGTGGTTTCCAAGGCGACCGCAGCGGCGTATCAGACCTTTCTTTCCAACCGAAACACGCCCGCGCATCTCCGCTCCTCGCGACTCGCGGCGCTTGCAGCCCAAATCGAAGTGCGGAGCGATGATTTCGCCGCATTAATTGTTGCTGAAGCGGGTAAACCCATCGCGCTCGCCAGGATTGAAGTCCAACGCGCTATCCTTACCTTCCGGCTCGCCGCCGAGGAGGCCCGCCACCAGCAAGGCGGCCTGCTCGATCTCGACGCCACGCCTGCCGGGAACGCTCATTTTGGGATTACGCGCCGGTTCCCGTTGGGGCCGATAGCCGCGATTACGCCGTTTAATTTCCCGCTCAACCTTGTCGCCCACAAAGTCGCGCCCGCATTGGCTGCCGGTAACACCGTTGTCCTAAAGCCTTCTCCCAGGACTCCGCTGACGGCCCTGTTGCTCGCCGAAGCGGTTCATGCTGCAGGATTCCCCCCGGGTTCACTGAACGTCATTACCTGCCCGAACGAACTCGTTCCCGGATGGGTCGCAGACCCCCGGATACGAATGGTCTCTTTTACCGGAAGTGCGACGGTCGGCTGGAGTCTACAGGCACAAGCGGCTGGGAAACGCTGTACGCTGGAGCTCGGAGGAAACGCGATCGTTGTCCTACATTCGGATGCGGACATAGAACAGGCGATTCCGCTCATTACGACAGGGGCTTTTGCCTACGCGGGACAGACTTGTGTGAGTGTTCAGCGAGTGCTTATTCACGAATCCATCTACGCTCAGACCCGTGAGCGGCTGGTGAAACACACCCGGGATTCGGTTCGTTCCGGCGATCCGCTGGATCCCAGCGTGTTGGTTGGTCCTATGATCGATCGGGTTTCAGTGAGCCGGACGATTACGCGGATCGATGCTGCGGTTCAGGCAGGAGCGCGGATTTTGGTTGGAGGAAGTGCGAAGGGGCAATTTTTGGAGCCGACTATTCTGGAAGACGTGCCCGAGACTTGTGAGCTCTGTTGCGAAGAGGCGTTTGCACCCGTGCTTGTGCTTGAATCGTACAATGACTTTGCCGAAGTGGTACAAAAGGTGAACGGTTCCCGGTACGGGCTGCAAACAGGCATTTTTACGCGGGATTTCTCGTTGGCCTGGAACGCATTCCAGAATCTCGAGGTGGGGGCCGTTTTGGTGAACCAAATCCCCACTTGGCGGGTTGAAAACATGCCGTACGGAGGCGTTAAATCCAGCGGCCTCGGCCGTGAAGGCATCCAGGCAGCCATGGAAGAAATGAGCGAACCCCGCCTCTGGATCTGGAAAACGAGCTAACACCGACTCGGTTTATACATCCCCGCTTGTGTGGAGGGCCCATTTTCGGTGATTTTCTAAAGACTATGGCAGCGCCCCGCATTCTTTCTGGCATCAAACCTACCGGACGACCTCATCTCGGAAACTATTTCGGCATGATGCAACCCGCCATTGCCTGGCAGGAAAAAGGAGAAGCTTTCTATTTCATCGCTGATTACCATGCGCTTACAACGGTGCAGGATCCCGTGGCGCTCCGCCAATACACGCGCGATGCGGCCCTCGATTTCCTCGCCTGCGGATTGGATCCGGCCAAAGCGGTTTTGTTTCGGCAAAGTGATGTACCGGAAGTCACGGAGCTTTCCTGGTTACTCACATGTCTGACCCCGATGCCGATGCTGGAAAACTGTCACGCCTACAAGGATCACGTGGCGAAAGGCAAGATCCCGTCTCATGGTCTCTTTGCGTATCCGGTACTGATGGCGGCGGATATTTTGCTCTACAACAGCAACGTTGTGCCGGTGGGTAGAGATCAGAAACAACACGTGGAGGTCACGCGAGATCTGGCCGAAAAAGCGAACCGGATTTTCGGTGAAATTTTTACAGTCCCCGAGGCGAGCATTGTACCGGAGATGGCCACGGTAATCGGGTTGGATGGGCAGAAGATGAGTAAGAGTTACAACAATACCATCGGCCTTTTTGAGGAGGAAAAAGCTCTGAAAAAGAAGGTGATGGGAATCAAAACGGATTCCGAACCGGTTGAAGCTCCTAAAGATCCGAGTACGTCTTCCATCGTTGCGCTGTACCGCCTATTTGCGACGCCAGCGGATGTGGAAGCGATGGAGAACCAGTTCCGCTCCGGGGGAGTGGGCTACGGGGAGTTCAAAAAGCAACTATTCGGAGCGATTTGGGAAAAGTTCGCGCCGTTCCGGGAGCGTCGTGCAGAACTCGAAAAGGACAGCCACACGGTGGATGCGATTCTGGCAGGGGGAGCGGCGAAAGCGCGGGCAGTTGCCGTGCCGACGATTGAGCGGGTGAGAAAAGCGATGGGGCTCCGGTAAAAGCGTGGCAGGGTGCTAAAAGCCAGAGGCTATTGCTTCTGTGGAGTGCTCCAAAGCTTCTCCAGCAACGCGCACATTTGCGGGTCGGTCTCTTTCAATTCCTCGCGAGTGAAGGGGAAGAAATCGTTGCGTCCAAAAAATGCCTCGGTGGATTCCGCAAAATACTCCTGGGGATTGTTCATGGCATAGGCTCGGGTTTTTCTAGTGCGGCCATCTGCGGATCGCTGCTCGACTTGTTCGTATTTTCCACTGGCTTTCGCGGCCTCGTAGGCGGCCTTGATTTCAGGGTGGTTATTGCCCAGAACGCGGTCGTGGTAGGAATGAGCCAGCTCATGCAGCGCAAGCATGGGCATGCGCCTATTTTCGGTTTCGAAAATACGGATATTGGTAAACTCGACGCTTTTTGCCATGACGGGATCGCGTCCGTTTTCGCGAAGCCAATTAGCGCTGGCATGATATTCGGCCTTTGGCCGAATCCCGGGGTATTCTGGCGAAAACCACAGCGGTACTTTGCGTAACTCCCCGACCGCCGCTGGAGGAACCACGTTCACAATGTTATCAAGCTGGGCTGAAAGCAGCTTCAATGCGGCATCAGTGGCCTCCGCATTGTTTGTCAAAAGACTGGAGCTGATATGTACGTTCCAACCCGAGATCTGTCGTATCTCGTGCGTCGGACTGGCAGAATCGCCGGGTGCTGCATCGGTGGGTTTGGCGGAGCAGAAAAAGGCAGCGAGCGCTGTTAGAGTGAGCAGGGATAGGTTTTTCATGGGGGTGAAACCAATGTGGAAATCGATACGATGGTTATTCGTATGGAGCGGTTCCGCCGAACATATCCCGGATCGGGCATCGGAAAAGCGGCAATAAAGCGACGCTGAGGCTAAGGGGTTCCGATGCCAAAAACTTGCAAGGCCCCCATGACATCCAGACATCGGACGGCACCCGATTCTTATCATAACGCTGCGCGTCTGACTTCCTCCACCCGGAGTGGCGTCACAGCGGGAATGGGGAACTCAATGGCGGGACTCAATGGGAGAATTGGAGGCAAGTATGAAACCGGCACCTATCGCTCTGTTCACGTACAACCGTTTGGCGCACACTCGTAAGACGGTCGAAGCTCTCGCGAGCAACGAACTCGCCAACTTGAGCGATCTCTACGTTTTCAGTGACGGCGCTAAATCTGAAATCGATCAAGGCGAGGTGGACGCAGTTCGCCAGTACCTTCGTAATATTCGCGGCTTCTATTCCGTTCACGTCACGGAACAGCCAAACAACATCGGGCTCTCACAGTCGATTATTCGAGGTGTGTCGCAAGTGTGTGAAGAACAGGGGCGCGTGATCGTTCTGGAGGATGATCTGGTGACCTCACCCTACTTTCTTCGCTACATGAACGATGCGCTGAACCTTTACGAGGACGAGCCCGATGTTGTCAGTATCCACGGGTATATTTATCCAACGACGTCGCCGCTTCCGGAAACCTTCTTCCTCAAAGGGGCCGATTGTTGGGGGTGGGCGACTTGGAAACGCGGCTGGCGGATTTTTAATCCCGACGGAGCGGCACTCTTACGGGAATTGGTAACCAATGAACTCACGGACGAGTTCGATTTTAATAACGCCTACCCGTACACTCAAATGTTACGGGATCAGCTCTCAGGCAAAGTCGATTCGTGGGCCATCCGCTGGTATGCCTCCGCTTTTCTGAAAAACATGCTGACGCTGTATCCAGGAAAGTCCCTGGTCCAAAACATCGGTCACGATGGCACCGGTCGACATTGCGGTCCGAGTGATGAATTCGAAGTTCGGTTAGCGAGGAAACCGGTCCAGTTTCATCCCCTCGCGATTGCGGAAGATCTATTTGCACGGCGCATTGTGGAACGTTACTTCCGCAGCCTCGGCCGTCCGACCCTAGCAAAACGGGTCCAGCGCAAGCTCCGCCGCATCTGGCAACGAACCACAGCAGCGCGCCCAGCTTGAGGCCGGCGCGCCTCGTTTGAGAACAACTTCAACGCACTACCAAAGCGACGCCTCCAGCTTCAGGCAAACACCACTCAGCAGCGTCCATTTTCCACCACCCAATCCGGCGGCAACTCACTCCCACGCGTGTCACAAACAACAATCCCTCAAAGCGATCCTCACGCCAGTTATCTTCATCATCACGCCGCTATACTGGACGCGATCATTCGTACGCTCGATAGCGGGCATCTCATCCTTGGCCCTCAAACCGCTCACTTCGAGGAGGAGTTTTCGGCCTTCCTTGGCGTAGGGGAAACCATCGGGGTTGGGAACGGCACGGATGCCCTGAACATCGCACTGCGTGCGTGTGGTATTCGCCCGGGAGATGCTGTGATTACCGTTTCACAGACGGCGGTTGCGACCATTGCAGGAATTCAGCTCGCGAACGCTGTACCCGTACTTGCGGATATCGATCCGCAATCCTTCACGATGAGCTCGGAGAACCTAAATACAGCAATCCGCGACTATCTTGACTCTCCCGAATCGGAGCAGAATCCGCTCAAAGCAGTCGTCGTTGTGCATCTTTATGGACACCCGGCGGATCTCCCCGGAATTTCCGAAATCTGCGATCGCCACCACCTGGTTTTGATCGAAGATTGTGCTCAGGCGCATGGTGCGACGTATAATACCCGGCCCGTAGGAACTTGGGGACGCGCTGCCGCTTTCAGTTTTTATCCGACTAAAAACCTAGGCGCGCTCGGAGACGGTGGCGCAGTCGTGACCGTTGATCCTGAAGTGGCTGCCAAGGCTCGGTTGCTGCGGGAATATGGATGGAAAGACCGTTATACAAGTGAGATTCCGGGATTGAACTCGCGATTGGATGAATTACAGGCCGCAATTCTGCGCGTTAGGCTTCCGCACCTGTCTACCGAAAATGCAACCAGACGAGCCATCGCAAATGATTACAACGAACATTTAAGAGGATTGCCGATTACACTACCCCATGTGGACCATGCTGTTTCGCATGTGTTTCACCAATTCGTGATCCGCGCTCCCAACCGGGATGGGTTGAGGTTTCACCTGAAAGAAATGGGCATCAATGCACTTGTGCATTACCCGTTCGCTGTACACCAACAACCTGCGTACCGGGGCCAGTTGTTTCAACCCAAAACTGGACTCCCGGAAACGGAACGTGCTACACGTGAGATCCTTAGTTTGCCAATGTATCCGCAGTTAACCGAGGAGCAGGTCAGACGAATCGCAGTCGGGATCCGGAGTTTTTACACGTAATCACACGGATTCCCCATCCAGCGGTAGCATCGGTGTCGACCTTCGCGCTAGACGGTGCCGCAGATACATGCTGCTGGGATATAGCCGCCAACAGGAATAGGGCTCGATACACGCGGAACCGACGACAACTTTCTGACGCACGAAAGTTCTGCCACCTCAGCCCATGTGCAGGTAGATCTACGCTTCATCACTCGGTATGGAGCTCCTTCCTGAATCTCTATTCTGCTCACCTGAACTCCGCTTAATCGTCGGAGCGTCTGCCCGCCCTGAGATCAGGGATTCTTTTGAGCGAGGAGTTGCCAGCGGTATTCTTTTTCTAACGACAAACGCCAACCTCGAGGATTTGCCGTCGCCACTGGCTTGGGCACGAGAATGGGGGCGTCAGTTTTTCACCCGCCTCTGTCAGGTTCGCACACCCGGGCTCGTCCCTCCTCCTGAAGCCGAAACGCTTCAAAAACACCTCAGTGCGGCTCCTCCTTTTCGTGGGGCTGAGTATTTAAGCGAGGCCTTACTCCTCCGACTCTGGAACGAACTGCGGAGCCTCATCGAGAATCTCACAGGCGGCCATCCTGGGGGTGTGGATGCCTGGTTACTCGAGTCCGCCTCGATGTGGCATCTGGTAGGCCGTGTAACGTTTCATCTCGCGGAGAACAGGAGGAACGAAGCGCAACCATTCGCGTTTCTTGCTACGTACACCGATCAAGTGTCCGGCACCGGTCAACTGCAACACGTGCCGTTAGGTCGGGCTCTCCAGACATTCAGCGATCAAAACGCCCAGGCGGCGTTGGATGCGCTTCTGCAACCGGTACGTCTCGCCGCACAGAAGAGTGTCTTTATTCGGGGGTTGGTGGAATCCAGACACCTTTTTAAAGCGCTGGCGTGGACTCCGCAGGACGCCTTCCAATTTCTGCAAGAGATCCCGCTGCTGGAAGAGTGCGGGCTTGTGGTCAAAGTGCCGGATTGGTGGAAAGGGGGGCGTCCCTCCAGACCGGTTGTTACGGTACAACTCGATGCGCCTCAAGCGGGTGGTGTTGGGATCGATGCGATGTTAGCGTTTAATATCGGAGTCAGCCTGAATGGTGTGCCCCTCACCGAAGAGGAGAAGGCTCAAATCCACGCCACAGCATCGGGGTTGGTAAATTTGCGAGGCCAATGGGTCGAGGTCGATAGGGAGCAACTCACCAAGGTTCTGAACCACTGGACTCGTGTGCAGGCAGCCCACAGTTCTGGTCACATTTCATTCCATCAGGGAATGCGTTGGCTCGCAGGTTTTGGGAGTCCCGACGGAGCCAGCGCGTCGGAGCCTGATCTCGATTCCGGCCGCAATTGGAATGAGCTGATCGCCGGGAAGAATTTGCAGGTCATTCTCGATAAACTTCGTGACCCTGAAGAAATCCGAGTCATTCCAGGACTCAAGGCGACCCTTCGCCCTTACCAACAGCAGGGAGTCGCGTGGCTTGCCTTCGTTAACCGGCTTGGGCTTGGAGCCTGTCTTGCCGATGACATGGGTTTGGGAAAGACGCTTCAGGTGATAGCGCTCCTCTGTTTGTTACGCAAACAAAGCGCATCGGACACACCCGCAAGTATTTTGATAGTGCCGGCTTCCTTGATGGGCAACTGGCTTACAGAACTACGGCAGTTTGCTCCTCATCTTCGCGTTTTTGCAGGGCACTCCGCCCTGACTTCCCAGGAATCGCTTGAGGTCTTGATTCGCGATCCGCAGGCAACATTACAAGAATTCGACGCACTTCTGACCACCTACGGGATGTTGCAACGTAATGAATCGCTCCAGCTCGCGGACTGGAACCTCGCCGTATTAGACGAAGCGCAGGCGATTAAAAACCCAGCCACGGCCCAAGCGCGTACTGTGAAACAGCTCAAAACTCGGAGCCGGTTGGCGCTCACAGGGACCCCCGTAGAGAACCGGGTCGGGGATTTGTGGAGCCTCTTTGATTTCCTGAACCCGGGGCTTCTGGGTAATGCCACCGCGTTTGCCGAGTTCACAAAACGAATCTCCGCTTCAAAGAGCGGATACGCACCGTTACGACAGCTTATTCGGCCTTATCTCTTGAGACGTTTGAAAACTGACCGACGTATTATCCAGGATTTGCCGGAGAAGATTGAAATGCAGACGCGATGTCCGCTTACCAAAAAGCAGGGGATTTTGTATGGCAAACTCGTCGAACAGCTCAAAAGCGATCTGGCTAACCCGACTCTTCCGCAGAACGAAAGGAGGGGGCTGGTTTTGGGTTATCTGATCAAGTTTAAGCAGGTCTGTAATCATCCCAGCCAATGGAGCGGTGACGGCCGTTTTGACCCGACAGACAGCGGGAAGTTTTTGCGGCTCGGGGAGCTGGTGACCGAGCTCGCTGAACGCCAGGAACGGTGTCTCGTATTCACCCAGTTCCGCGAAATGACGGCCTCGATTGCAGCGCATCTCGCTCAAATTTATGGCAGACCCGGACTGATTTTACACGGGGGCACTCCGGTCAAACAGCGTCCCGGGTTGGTGGAAGAGTTTCAGCGTCCAGACGGTCCGCCGTTTTTTGTGCTTAGCGTCAAAGCGGGCGGGACTGGCTTAACTCTGACTGCGGCGAATCATGTCATTCATTTCGACAGGTGGTGGAATCCGGCGGTTGAAAACCAGGCGACTGACCGTGCCTTCCGGATCGGCCAGAAACGGAACGTTTTGGTGCACAAATTTGTGTGTCCTGGAACGATTGAAGAAAAGGTCGACCGTTTGTTGGCTGGAAAAGGAGCTTTAGCTGAGGATCTGCTTGCGGGTGGAGGTGCCGAACGCCTTCTGACAGAAATGAGCAACAAAGAGCTCCTCGATTTTGTGCGCTTGGATATCCACTCCGCTTAACCCTAATAGTATCGGAAATGAGCTGGTCCTCTTACAGCGACGGTCATGAGCGCAAAGCTGAACTTGCCCGAAAAATGGCTCGGCGGAGTGAGCTGGGCGAGACGTTCATCCGGGTTGAGGCTCCAGGCGGCAGCAAAAAGTTGGTGAACACGTTTTGGGGGCGATCGTGGTGTTTGCACCTCGAAACCTATCACGACTACGAAGGGCGTCTCCCAAGGGGCCGGAGCTATTTGCGACAAGGGAACGTTTACAATCTGAACATCGAGCCCGAATTTATCACGGCACAGGTTGCGGGCGCCGAGTTGTACGACGTCGAAATCCGGATCGCTCCTCTGGAGGAAGAGTTATGGCATCGTTTCAAAGAGACGTGTGCCGGGCAGGTGGACAGCGTTCTGGATCTACTGGCAGGGAAAGTCGGTGACGGCCTATTAAAGGTAATAGCGAATCCCGAGACTGGTTTGTTTCCAGCGCCGAAAGAGATTCGGTTTTCGTGTACCTGTCCTGATTGGGCAAACATGTGTAAACACGTTGCGGCTGTTTTGTACGGTGTGGGTGTGAAATTTGACGTGGATCCGCAGTTGTTCTTCGGGCTTCGTAACGTGAATCCAGCGGAGTTACTTTCCGCCGGAGCGAAACAGGCGCTGAATTTGGAATCGACCGAAGGGGCTTTCTTCGAGGATTCAGAGCTCGGCTCGATTTTCGGAATCGATTTGGCCTGAGCCCACCGGAAGAACTCATCTTCTGAATGGCGGATGTTTGGTTAGAAGTTGAAGCGAAACGCACCGTCCACCCTTGGGCCTCCATTCGCGATAGCGCTAAGCATAGGTAGCAGCGCCGAAGCTCAACGGGTGCCTGTTGACCGCGTTACCGGGCTAGTGCGGTATCGGCTCGTAGTCGATCTCCATGAACTCAACGACTTCTTTTAACCAACGCTCCTGTACAAATCGCGCATGCAATGGATGGTTTGGTGAGGCGCCGATGCGCCACCTGATCCGCCAACGGATTCACGCCGCTTGTCAGGATCTCATAGCAACCAATCACACTGCAGGAACAATCGCAGTGGATTGACGTAGCCCCCGTAGACCCCTTCAGTGGGGCAACAAAAAGGCCTGTAAGAGACTCTTTACAGAGTAATTACAGGCCGGAGAACGTGTTCTAAAAGTGGAGCGGGTAGAGGGAATCGAACCCTCCTTTACAATCACGCCGCTTACATCCAGCGGTTTACAGAGATGCGATTCAATGGCGGACCCCCTCGGATGCCTTCGCACTTTCCCACTTTCTTTCCCACTTTATGGCAAGCCTTCTCAAACGTCCTGAAAGCCCATTTTGGTTCGCCAGTTTTCAGGATGCCAAAGGTCGATGGCTGAAAAAATCCACCAAAACCAAGGATCGCGCCTTGGCGACACGGTTGGCCATTGAATGGGAAACAGCCGCTAAAGCTGGGCGTTCGGGTCGACTGGTCGAAAGCCAGTGTCGACGGGTGCTTTCAGAAATCCTCGAACAGGCAACCGGAGTCCCACTGAACTTTCACACCTGCAAAGAGTGGCTGGATGAATGGGTGGCGGGGAAAGTCGGGACCACGGGCGCGAGAACCCTCTTAAAATACAAGCAAGTGTGCCGCGATTTCCTGACGCACCTCGGGGATCGGCAATCGCAGTCTTTGACAGCGATCTCAGCCCGCGACGTTCGTGGCTTTCGGGATGCGCTGGCAAAAGACGGACATTCTCCCTGCACCGTGAACCAGACGGTCAAAAAAGTGTTATCCTCTCCTTTTACTGCGGCGCAAAAGCTCGGCTATATCACCGTAAATCCCTGTATCGGAGTTGAATCATTGAAGGATGATGCTCAAATTGAGAAGGATGTGTTCACTCCCGCGCAGGTGGAAGCGTTGTGCAATACGGCTGGAGGCGACTGGAAAGGGGCCATTTTAACCGGATACTTCACCGGCCTACGCCTCAAAGACGTCACGAATCTCTGTTGGGAAGCTATTGATGCCGAAGTGGGGATTTTGAGAACAACCGCTTCAAAAACGGGAGGTCACCTCACCATTCCAATCTCCGGTGACTTGCAAAAATGGCTCCGCGCACAACCTCGGGGAGGAAGCAAAACACCTATTTTCACGACACTCGCTGGAAAATCGGGAACAGGTAAAAGCGGGCTTTCGATGCAATTCAAACGAATCATGGAACGTACCGGCATTGTTGGGCGCGTGTTGAGGCAGGCCGAAACAAACAGTGCCGGACGTTCACAGAGCAGCCTTTCGTTTCACTCGTTGCGGCATTCGTTCAACTCCGCGTTGGCAAACGCTGGCGTCTCTCAGGAGTTACGCCAGAAACTGACAGGTCACGCATCTACGAGGATGAATGATCGTTACACGCATCATGAGGAGCAGACATTGCGGGACGCTGTTTCGAAAATACCGAGCCTTCGCAGTAACGTTCACTAAGGAAGCCTCCGCCTAAATCGCACAAAAGTCGTCGCGCAACCTTGGCCTGAAACGCGCGCGTGTTCGAAACTCCCTGTGTGTCCGATCGTATCCCGACAGAAGACTTAAATTGTTATAAATCCTGCCGTGGCTGGCTGGGTGCTGTCGAATGCCGTCGGATTTTCTCTCACAGAGAGAACGCTTTTTTGGATCGTGGACAGAAATGGACTGCGAAAGACACAAGTTGACTACCCATGTCCATCGGTGTCTTTGAATGGACAAAAAGACCTCGGATTGACGGAAATTTTGCGAAAACGCCGTCTGATATGGGATGTGTTGTGAAAAACATCTCTGTGTCAAACAGCGTCGAATCGCTTTCCCGTCCTGCCTCATCCTCTACTCCGCCCCTCAAGCCAGAGTGGGTTCGGGTTCCCGAAGCGATCCGGGTTTCCGGCCTCAGTCGCAGTTCGATTTATGAATTGATCGCTTCGGGCAAAATCAAAAGTTTCTCCAACCGGCAGCGCGGAGCCGTGCGTGGCATCCGACTCATCTCTTACGACGGGCTCATGGGTTACCTTGAGACGGCTTATCAGCAGAACTCCGGCAACCAGGAGGCTGGTCAGTAAATCGGCTCATCTCTGCCCAAGTGACGCAGTGAAGCCTGATCATTTTATCAGGGTTCCGCCCATTGCGTTTCTTTCAGCGGGATGAAGTCCGGCCTCTTGTCGCCATGAAACGTGATATTGCAGAAATGAAACGCCGATTGCCGCTTCCCATTCTGATGGAGTGGCTTGGCATCGGTGAATATGCCAAAACGTCAGCCCGTTGCCCTTTTCACCAAGACACAAGTGCATCCTTCTCTGTCTATGAGACGGCCAAAGGTTGGCGGTGGAAGTGCCACGCAACTTGTGGCGGTGGTGATGAAGTGGCCTTTATCGAACGTTGGGAAGACCTTTCTCGCTGGGATGCCCTCGCTCGCTTGGGGCAACTGTCCGGCACTACAACGGTTGAGTATCAGTCAAAAGCCATTCAACAATCGCCGGAAATCTCATTCCCACCAGATCTGCATTGGGGATGTCGGAAAGAGTTGGAGTGTGTTGCCGCACTACGGAAAGTCGATTTTTGGGCGGTCGCAACCATGCAGCAAAACAACGTGCTCCGCTTCGGGACGGTGTGTGCATCCCCCTCCTGGATTGTAACGGATGATTCCAGACTTTGTGCCGAGGCTCGCCGGATGGATGGAATCCGATTTCCTGCCGGTGGTGCGCTGTCAGAACGAAAGGCGCACACGTTAAAAGGTTCGAAGAAGAACTGGCCTGTGGGCATTTCGCTTCCAGCGAATCTCAACGCCGATTTTGGAAATGTGCTGCTTCTGGAGGGCTCGGGAGATTTGGTGGCAGGGTATCACTTTGCGCTCATGGCACGCGGTGACTGGCTTCCTGTCGCTATTTTGGGCGCATCGGTGCGGGGACTGAATCCAGCGGCATTGTTACTCCTTCAAGGCAAACGAGTCCGAATTATTCCACATTGTGACACGGCTGGTCGAAATGCAGCCCAGCTGTGGGCGAGCGAACTTACGCGAGTCGGGTGCCAAGTTGACGGATACAGTCTGGAGGGTCTTCGCAAAAGAGACGGTTCTCCCCTTGGAGACTTAAATGATGCCACCGATATATTCGCAGAGGATGCAGTCCAACTTAAGGACCTTTGGGAATGAGTGGACGAACGATTCAGTTCACCCAACCCGAATCAGCGAAGGAACCTCGTTCAAAAGCCCTGCCGATTGATGGTTTCCATACTGCGGATCCAGTTTTTCCTGAAGGCGCGTTGTACGGTGTCGCTGGGGAGATCATCCGAAAACTTGGGCCTTACAGTGAAGCCGATCCTGCCGCTTTGTATTTCCAGCTTCTGACCTGCATCGGTTCAATGGTCGGAGCCCACGCCCATTTCGAGGTTGAGGGAGACCGTCACACGGTAAATCTGTTCCTTGTTGTGGTTGGTAAAAGCGCCAAGGCGAGAAAAGGAACGTCATGGGGCCGGATCTTTTCACTCCTGTCCGGAGTGGATTCCAGATGGTGGGAGGAACGGCAAGCGTCGGGGCTTTCCAGTGGTGAAGGCCTGATTTTTCAGGTGAGGGATGAGTTGTCTGACAAAAACGGCGAAACCATCGAGGGAATCGCGGATAAGCGGCTCCTGATCTTCGAAGGCGAGTTCGCCCAGGTGCTACGAGTCCTCAAACGGGAGGGCAACACGTTGTCCGGTGTCATTCGGAACGCGTGGGATGGCAAAGTGCTCGCCACACTCACCAAAAACAGCCCGCTCAAGGCGACTGGCGCTCACATCTCGATTGTCGCCCATGTGACCAACGAGGAACTACAAAAGGAGATCCGAGAAACGGCCGAGATGTTCAACGGATTCGCCAACCGGTTCCTTTGGTGTTTTGCCAAACGGAGTAAATTGATCCCCGAGCCCGTGCTTATGCCGGAAGGCTATTTGGCGGAAGAATTGGAACGTCTGCGTGAAGCCGTGGCATTCGGTAAGACTTGTGGCCGGATGGAGCGGGACGACGAAGCAAAAGCCCTGTGGAAAGTTGCCTATACAGGACAGCTTGCGATGGTACCTGGCGGGTTGCTTGGTGGAGCAACGTGTCGGGGTGAAGCGCAAGTCGTCCGGCTGTCGGCTATCTTCGCGCTTCTGGATTGTTCACCGATCATCCGTGAGGCGCATTTACGGGCGGCGTTGTATTGCTGGGAATACTGTGGGGAATCGGCGCGTGTGATCTTTGGTGACCGGCTGACAGATCCCGTGCTGAACAAAATCAATGAAGCCCTGAAAGCAAGTCCCGGTGGTCTGACTCGGACGGAGTTCATGCAGACGGTTTTTGCGAACAACTGTTCCGCCGACAAGCTGACCGGCGCCCTTCGACAGTTGGAGGAAGCTGGAGTTATTCGTCGGGAAGAAAAGCAGGGTGAACGGAGTCTGGTGGATTACTGGATTCCGACGTCTCCATTCAAAATGAACGTATTTAACGAAGTTAGCGATTAAGCGCTGTGCGAAAGCCAATTGAAGCCAGTAAGCGAAAAACGTAGTTACGAACCCAGAGAAGCGGATTTGGTACTCGTAACGTTTTCTTGTCTCCCCCCGAACCGAGACCTCATTTCGCTCAGTCGTGCGGGAACGATGCGGCGATTAGTCAAACGTCACGGCTACTCAAAAACATTCTGCTTCGACGATAAACGGACTGCCTTTGATTGCGCGCTGGTTTGCCGGTTTACTCACAAAGCGGTTGTTCTGGCTTGGCACCAGCTCCCGAGCTTTTGGGATGCTCGGGCTGCCACAACCTCGCCCTGCCGTGCGTTTGAGAATAAACCTTCCCTCGCTTTGAGTCCGACAACTTTCGGGAACAATCCAGCTCGAGCCCGGTTGGGAAATCTACGGCATCCCGGAACTGGAATTTTTCGCTGATCGTGGAGGGATGGCATTTAAGAGGAGACGACCTACCCCGTTGGCCCTTTTGACGCAGGGCCGACCGATGATTTCCCCAAGTCCAACGCAACTCGCCGCAGCATCGGGATGAGTTTGCCGCTTCAGAATGCTCGGAACCCCGCTCGACTCTCCAGCATTTGCGTGGTGTTTCCGCTGCGTCCCTAAAATTTGCCCCTTATTTTCCGCACCTCATTCCTGCTTTTGTCGCAAGAATTCGCACGGTGTCACAAAACCGCCGCACCGAGTTTTGTCTGATCACGCCCGTTCGCCGCAGTCGACCGCAGCAAAATTCGAAAGTTGCCGCATCAAGTTTGACACCGACGCCGCAAATTTTCGATGGGTTCAACAGCACTAGGGATCACCGTTTGCACCGCAAATGCACAGCATCTGCATTCCAAATGAAATTCAGCTGAGTTTCATTTGAAATTCACTTGGAATTCAAATCCCGTTCAAACGGGAGGGGTAGGGCGTCTCTCCTTAAATTCATATTCTGACCCTATCCGAAGAACACAGGAAGAGTGTTCCACTAGCGGAACGTTATCCCTCTGAAGTGGAGATCTTCTTTTGGGATCTGGTCTCTCCAAAGCCCCCTAACGATTCAGAAAAAGTGGCAAACGCCTCTCTGCTGAGTCTCCCAAGTGTCGCGTGAGTCCTAAGACATGCGACACCTTCCGGCCCCGGTTCTTCCTGTGAATCCTCGTGTGGTAGCCATTTGGGACAGTCTCAAGCATCTGCATTCACAAGGAGGTCCGGCATAGGAACAGGCCCGCAGCCATGCCTCTCCATCCGATTCCATTTGTGGGAGTCGCATGGAAATTTAACGCGCACGCAATCCGCACAAGTCACCTCTCTGGCAATGCACTCACCGCCATTACGCTGAGTTCCGGGAGCGTTATCCCGAGCATTACCAGCCCAAACAGGGCCCTATTCGTTCCGTTATCGAGGCTGTCGTCCATAAATTCCTCGATCGCGGCAATCTCGAACGCGGCTTCGCTCGAATTCATTGCGCCTCCTGCGGGCTCGATACTCTCCTCGCTTTTTCCTGTAAAAGCCGCTGGTTCTGCCCGTCCTGCCATCAAAAAAACGTCCAGACTTCCGCCGCCTTTATCGTAGAGGGCGTCCTCGCTCCGGTCCCTCACAGGCATTACGTCCTGGCTCTGCCAAAAATGCTCCGTGCCTATTTCCTGCGGCACCGGGTCCTTCTAAAATACCTCTGCACCGCCGCTCAACAGAGTCTCACGATCTATCTCCGAGCGGCCCTCGGGAATGAAAAGGCGCATCCCGCAATCATCCTGACCCTCCACACTTTTGGCGAATACCTCGATTTTCACCCGCACGTCCATGCCCTCGTTGCCGATGGCCTTTTCACCCGTGACGGAGTGTTTCATCGCCTCCCGGAACTCCCCATCAGAGCGCTCGAAGAAAGCTTTCGCGCTCACATTCTAAAGCTCCTCGTCGGTCTGGGGCTTCTCCCTGCCGATAGAGTCCGCCTACTCCATTCCTGGAAACACTCTGGTTTCAATGTTCACCATGGCGAATCTGTCCCCCCAGAAAACAAGGCTCTCCTGGAACAACTCACCCAGTACATCCTTCGCAATCCCTTCTCGGTCGAAAAAATGACGCTCCTGGCACCGAAGGACACCGTCATGTACCGCTCCCGTTTGAACCCGAAAATTAACAGGAACTTCATGATCTTCACTCCTACGGATTTTCTCGCCGCTATCACCCAGCACATTCCGGATAAAAGTGCGCAGATGATCCGGTATTACGGGTGGTACTCCAACAAGATGCGCGGGCAGCGTTATATGGCTGCAAACGGAGGAGTCGCTGCCGAGCCTTTGCGTCCTGCGTCCACCCCACCCCCGCCTGCAAAACTACCGTCCAGGAAATGGCGGGATGTGATTCTGAAGGTGTGGCACACCGATCCGCTGCAATGTCCGCACTGCCAAAACCGGATGAGGGTCATTGCAGTGATCGAGCAAGCGGGTGTGATCGAAAAGATTCTCCGACACAAGGGGCTTTGGTGTGGTACTCCACGGGTTGCGCCCTCGCGTGCGCCACCGAACGCCAAACCGGCACAGCAGGAAGACTCGCCGTACTATGCGAGTGATCCAATGCCGGACTACGACAACGTGTTCACGGATTAAGGTCGGAACAAAGACCGGGCTGATCTTTTTTCCACGCTAAACGCTGAGGATTTCCCCAGCGAGGCGGTGGCGTTGTCCGAATAGGGCTCAAAAAGGCCCGGGGTCCGTCCGTTCTCGCCCAGCCGTGCAGTAGACGCAACGCAATCAGGCGCAAAAGCAGAACGCCTGTAGCGATGGTGCCGTTTGCCGGTAGACGAACGCCGCAAAAGGGGTCAAAAAGCAATTCTCCCTTAACGCGCCGCGGCAATGCAGCCTTCCCCTCCATACGTACGCAAAAAGGGATTTCTGCTATGAGGTTGGTCAAGCTTGAGCTGGAAATTTCCGCTAGGGTTTGTGTGTT
>JBAXNG010000046.1:0-30651 GCA_037133875.1 Verrucomicrobiota bacterium
CTCCAGCTCCAGCTCCAGCTCCAGCTCCAGCTCCAGCTCCAGCTCCAGCTCCAGCAGAAGCGAAACCAGCGAACCCTTAGCGAACTTCACAAAAAGGCCGTAAGCGGATCCCAGCTCAAGTTGGAATCTGCTTACGGCCTTTTGTGTTCAATCAGCATCAACAACTGACCGACATCAGCGACCTCTCCGCCGCGGTCGTCTCGGCTGGAGCTCGAGCTGCGGCTGATGCAAAGGCTCCTCCTCGTACTCGACAGCAGAGCTTCCCCCAATACTCGGCGGCAGATCTCCGAAATCGCCGGACACAAGGGCTGGCGTAGTGTTACTCCCGCCAGGAAACCAGGTCCGCTCATCCACACGCCGCAACTCCACCGGAGGCTCCTCTCCGATGATCAGAGAACCCGAGAAATACCCGCCTTTTTCAATCACAATCGAGCGGGCGTATATCGTCCCATCCAGCGCGCCTTTTTTATTAATGACCACCTGGCCATCACACACCACCGTTCCTCGGGTCTTTCCGTTCACCTCGATTTTCCGAGCATAAACAGGCTGCTGAAATTCCACATTCGCCTTTTTGTGGATCACCAACAAGCCCGCATCAATCTCGCCCTCATACGGCCCTGCCAATTGCACGGAGGCCTCTCCGGTGCACACGATCCGTCCACGGAAACGCCCCTCGATTCGGGCCTTTCCGCAAAGCATCCGGTGGCTCGCGACATCTGCAGTGGGCGAAAGATGGAGCAATCCCTGCGTCTGAACTGAACGCGCAAACGGACCCGCTATCCGAAAATCTCGAATATCGATATAAGATCCACACTGCGGGCAGAGGCTCGACTGGGCTGAACTAGAAACCTCATGCGTCCCACGACAACTGAAACAGGTGACCTCACGGGTGGTTTCCCGAGAGATCAGCTTGCTTATTTTGTCGAAAAACGAGGGCTCCTTGAGACTTGCGATCTCCTTAGCGAGAAGTCGTTCAATCGAGTAATGCTGACCGCACTGCCGACAAAACGTACTTTTAGCGCTAACCGGTTCGAGCTGACTGAACCCGCAGTTTGGACAATCCGCACCGATTTTATCGGGCGGCTGTTTACGAGAATTGGCCACAGAGGCCGGCGCAAGGGATTAGCGAGGGGGTAAACCACCCGTCGCAGGACGGTTTTCTGGGGCGCGTACGATTTCAGGCTGCTTCATCGCGATACGATTCGGGGTTACCTCGGACTTACCGACGAACGTTGCGCCATCTTCGATCACTAAACGCGCAGCTTTCAAGTCGCCCTGTAGCACAGCTCTTGCCTTCAACTCACAGCGCTCTTCCACAGTGATATTACCGTGAACCTTACCAAAAACCGTCACACTCTTAGTTTTGATCTCACCGCGAATCTCAGCATTTTCTCCTACTGTGAGAACTCCTGGACTCGAAATCTCTCCTTCGATTTTACCGTCGATCGTGAGGTCGTTTTGAAATTTCAATGACCCCTTGATCTCGACGTCTGCGGCGAGAAGGTTCTTTGCATTAGCGGAAATAGGAACGTCGGACATGGTTTATGAGCTACGCCACTGGAGGCGGTTTTAAGGTTAGATTAACGAGGGTATAAACCGGATCGTCACTGTCGCCCGTAGGCCAGTAGATCCGAGGTTTTGCAATCTAAGCAGGCATGGAGACGAGTCAACGCCACGTTAGCATTTACACACAACCCATTGATAAAAAGCTTTTTCCGAGAACACTTTTATCACAGCATCGATTTCAAGCACTTCCCAAGCCGAGGCACCATCGTAAATCATGGCACGTCAACCTTCACCCATTTTGGAAATTTCCGATCTGTGCGTCGTTCGCGGCGGCACACAAATCTTGGACCACCTTTCCTGGACTATTCAAAAAGGCGAACACTGGGCCATTCTCGGCCCCAACGGTTCAGGGAAAAGCTCTCTACTTTCGGCACTTGCGGGCTATCTCACCCCCACCTCCGGTACTTTTAGTGTGCTCGGAGAGACCTTCGGAAATAGCGATTGGCGCGACCTCAGAACCCATCTGGGCATCGTATCCGCCACGGTTGCAAGCATGGTCCCGCCAGAAGAACCCGCCGCCTATACCGTGCTATCCGGCAAAACGGCCCAGATTGGCCTTTGGGGAACCCCAAAGCGCAAGGAACTGCAAGAAGCCGAGGCTCTTCTAGAATCCGTAGAAGCGGCACATCTGGCGACGCGCCCTTGGGCTTTCCTCTCTCAAGGCGAAAAACAGCGCGTCCTCATTGCACGCTCCCTGATTCACAAACCCCGCATGCTAGTCTTGGACGAGCCCTGCGCAGGACTCGATCCCATTGCAAGAGAACATTTTCTCGCGTTCCTTTCCCGAATGATCGAGCGGGTCAAAGGTCCCGCCGTCACTCTGGTCACTCACCATGTTGAGGAGATCATTGCCGGGTTCACCCACGCGCTGCTCATCAAAAACGGCAAACCCCACGCCATCGGCACATTAGAATTGACCCTCCGGTCGTCTGTCCTCAGTCAATTATTTGACCACCCCTTGCAACTCTCAAAATCCGCAGGCCGTTACCGTCTCAAAATCGAGCAGGACGCATAAAACAGCAGCGGAACTCAGGAAGGGTTCTTGCCGTTTTCTTCAGAGAAGAATAAAAGGGCAAACAAATGAAAAAGGTCGAAGCCATTATCAAGCCCTTCAAAATGGAGGATGTTAAGGAAGCCCTCACTGAGGCAGGGATCGAAGGGATGACCGTAACCGAAGTGAAAGGCTTTGGCCGCCAGAAGGGACACACCGAAATCTACCGGGGCAGTGAGTACACCGTCGACTTCCTCCCTAAGGTCAAATTTGAGGTTGTCGTAGCCGAGTCCCAAGTCGACGCCGTGATTCAAGCGATCGTCAAATCCGCACGGACAGGCAAAATCGGCGACGGAAAAGTTTTCGTGACTCCGATTGAGGAAGCGATCCGCATTCGCACTGAAGAGCGCGGAGATTCAGCCGTCTAAGTCGACCGCCTTAATTCCAACCCTTTTTAAAACGTAATCCCAAAGGGGTTCTCGTTTTTCAGTTCATTGATTCGCCCCAGCCATCTGGGGCGAATTGATTTTGTACTCTCAACATGGACACACACTCATTGGTAGTGGCAAGCCTGCTCGGGCTTATCGAAGGTCTTACTGAGTTCATCCCCGTCTCGTCTACAGGCCATCTACTGATCGCTGAACACTGGCTTCCTCGTCAAAGCGATCTCTTCAACGTCGTCATCCAATCAGGCGCTGTACTCGCCGTTTTGCCTCTGTTCCGCCATCATCTCCGCACCCTGCGTGAATGGCGTAAACGCGAGAATCTCACCCTGATCCTTCAAATCGCAGTCGCCTTTTTGATCACCGGGATCGGCGGACTCCTTCTCGAGAAACTCCACTTTCGCCTTCCCGAATCGCCGATACCAGTTGCGTGGGCTCTGATCGTTGGAGGCATCCTATTCCTCCTCGTTGAATCAAAACTCAAAACACGATCACTCTCGCCAACCCACAGCTGGCTCTCAACTGTCTTGATCGGGTTCGCCCAATTGATAGCGGCCATCTTCCCCGGGGCCTCGCGATCCGGCACAACGATCTTAACGTCGATGGCCACAGGGACCCAACGAGTCACTGCCACAGAATTTTCGTTCCTTGTCGGAATCCCTACACTTCTGGCGGCAGGCGCTCTTAAGATTTTCAAAGCTCTAAAACATGGCGCGACCGAAGATTGGAGCATGGTGAGTGTTGCCACGATTGTCGCAGCGATCGTCTCGTTCGTTACCGTCAAATGGCTGCTTCGTTTCGTCCAAAGTCACTCCTTTATAAGCTTTGGCATCTACCGCATCATCGCTGGTCTGTTCCTGCTATTCGTCCTCTAAATAACAGGCATCACTCTCGAATGAAGCTTTCAGAGATTCAATCCGCCCTCGAGGAACTCGACGCAACACCGACCAAAAGTCTCGGCCAGAATTTCCTCCACGATCAAAATCTGGCAGATTGGACGGTCGAACAACTGGGCATCCAACCCGGAGAGGCTTGGCTTGAAATCGGTCCTGGACTGGGAGCCCTCACAGAATTCGCGTTAGCCAGATCGAATAGCGGGACCCTCATCGAAAAGGACGATCGGCTCATCGAGTATCTCGGAAAACGTTTTCCGAACCTCAATATCGTTCACGGTGACGCATCCCGATTTGATGTTCGCAACCTTTTCACAAATGGTCCGATAAAGGTATTTGGCAATCTCCCCTATTACGTCTCCAGCCAGATCATCTTTAACTTCACGGGTGATGCCACTCCCGTCACCGGGATGGTATTTACGTTACAACGTGAATTAGCCGAGCGCCTAGCGGCCAACCCATCCTCCAAGGAGTACGGAGGGCCCACAGTCCTCATCGGCCGCAAATGGATCGTCCGTCTGCTTCGAACGCTTCCCCCGACAGTTTTTCTTCCCGCCCCCAAAGTGGAATCTGCCGTTGTCTCGCTCACGCCTCGTCCATTCGGAGAACTCCCTGACTGCGACGGTGCCCGATTTACGCAACTCGTAAAACTCGGCTTTTCTCAGCGCCGCAAGCAACTCGGAAAGCTTATTTCACCAGTGCTGCCACAATGGCGAGATGCAGCCGCTGCACTGGACCTTTCGCCAACAGCGAGAGCTGAGGACCTCTCAATAGAACAATGGTGCCAGGTCAGCGCATGGTCACCCGAGAGTCATTCCTCCCCTTATGGCCAAGATGTTCACGGCGAAATTTTTGATATAGTGGACGCATCGGATCAGGTCATCGCCCAGAAATCTCGACACGAAGCCCATTCTCAGTCGTTACGACATCGCGCAATTCACGTTTTCATTTTCAACAAAAAGGGCGAAGTGTTTCTCCAACGCCGCTCCCGATGGAAGGACGTCTGCCCCCAGCGTTGGGATTCAAGCGCTGCAGGACACGTCGACGCCGGACACCACTACGACGAAACAGCGCCTCGCGAACTGCATGAGGAGCTCGGCGTTAGCACCGAACTACAACGTATTGCCAAAATCGACGCATGCGAAGAAACCGGCAACGAGTTCGTAGCCCTCTATGTTGGATCCCACGAAGGACCGTTCCAGTTGAGTCCTTCCGAAATTGAATGCGGTGAGTGGTTTTCTTCCGAAACGTTGAATCGTTGGATCCAAGCTCGGCCAGACGATTTTGCACCGGGCTTTCTTGTATGCTGGAAAACATGGCTTCGATCTCAAAGCTCCCAAAGCGATCCGAACTGAAATCGGGAATCGACATCCCATCCTCCATCTTACATTTCAATCCCATGTTCCCACGCATTCCCCATATTGTACTCGCCTGCGCAGCCCTTTCGTCCTCGGCCATTGCCGGAGAACAGAACACTCTGAGCGACGCTGAAAAATCGAACGGCTGGAAACTTCTTTTCGATGGTCAATCCACCACAGGGTGGAAGGCTCTCGGAAAAACCGAGTTCCCCGATAAAGGCTGGTCTGTTGCAAACGGTATCCTCCGCCACGAAAAAGCAGGCGGCGGAGGCGACATTGTCACAACTTCGGCTTACACAAACTTTGATCTCACCTTCGAATGGAAAATAGGCGAGGTCGGCAACAGTGGGGTGAAATACAATCTCCCTGATCCCGCCAAAAACATCGGCTTTGAGTTTCAACTGTTAGACGATGCGAAACATCCAGATGGCGTCAAAAATGGAACGTCTCACCAAACTGGAGCGCTCTACGATCTCATCGAACCAGCGCCCTCTCGAAAAGTGAACCCAGTAGATGAATGGAACCAAAGCCGTCTTTTAGTTGATGGCAATCACGTCGAACACTGGATCAACGGCTCAATGTGTGTCTCTTTCGAAATCGGCAGCGCGGATATGCAAACGCGAATCGCCGCCAGCAAATACAAGAAGGTTGAAAAATTCGGTGTAAAAACTGCGTCGCCAATCTTGCTTCAAGATCACGGCGACCAAGTGGAATTCAGAAATTTGAAGATCCGCGAGATCCCTGCCAAACCGTAACCCGGCTCGTCTGAAGCTTTCAGATCGTTTATGTATTGGGGGTAGTTGACTCTCCCCCAATACTCACCTTCCGCCGCATAAACGTCGGAACATCCAGATCCTGACCATCGATCATGGTAGGGTCCGTTTTCTCAAACCGACCACGATTCACAGGTTCGAAATGCATCTGCTCTTGAACCGTTGGCTTGCTACGAGGATGCGACGCTGGTGCCTGCCCCGTTTGAGCCTCTAAAGCAACAAGCGCTTCTCGCGGCTTCGCTACCTCCTCAACCAAATCCTCTGGTTGAGCCAACTCAACAATTTCCGCTGGTACAGGCGCCTCAGCGACCTCCCCCTCAACTGGTACCGATAGCCGATCCGAGGACTCGGTCTCTTCTGCAACCTCCGAGAAAGTGTCTTCCGAACGGGAGTGAGTCTCAACGACCCTCCGCTTTAGCAACGCTGCACCAATATCACGGCGTAATTCCGAGGCCCGCTCAAACGGAGGCTTGGGAACTTGTTTAGGCGGCACTTCTGCCACCGGCGGTAGCGGCAACTCCTCTGATGGCGGCTCAAGCAGCGTTTCCTGGGGTAATTCATCCACGGGTTCAACAACAGCAGAGTTGTCCACTACCACTGCTTCAGATTCCACAAAGAAGACGGGCTCGGACTCCTCTTCAATTTCATCTGCCACCATTCCTGGCGAGCGATATCCCTGAATGTCCTCAGACTCATGAACGGGTTCATGCTCCTCCAAAACCGTGGGAGGAGGAACGGACAGGGCTGTCGGAGCCTTAGCAAAAACCGAAGTTGCAGCCACCTCGCGTCTGCGACGCTCGAATCGAGCGATCTCAGCCTTGCCCATACAAGGCACCCCTGCAAGTAGGGTCAGAGACACAGCACCGTTCAAGAGTGGATCGATACCTGCACCAAAAAACAGCCGAATGTCCGGAGATACCTGACGGTTGACCTCCGTCATCAACATCTGCACTTCAGCCCACCGCAGGTCACTGCCTCCTGCAACATATACCCACAGACCCGAAGCCGCCGAAATTTCCCCCTCCACTCCGAACAATGGACTCGAGAGCGCCTTTCGAAGCGCCTCATTTACTCGATCATCGCCATCCGCAAGTCCGTGACCAAACAATGCCGTCGAATAAGATCCGGACAACGCGGCGGAAATTTCATCCAAGCCACTGTTCATGATGCCGTGGCGCTTGGTCATCGAAACAAGTGCTCTCACTGCTTGAACCCAGAGCGCATCCACACTCGAAAACGCCTCTTCAACTCCCGCCGTGGCATCCACCAGCGAAGTCATCCTGTCGTTTTCAAAACAAATCACGAGATCTGAATTCTCGCGCAACAAGCCAAGTGCCTCGACCGCCTGCTCCCCCCTGCGCTTACCCTCAAAAGAAAACGGTGTAGTGGTCAGAACAACGACATGAGCACCGTGTTCCCTCGCCGCCTCCGCGATTCGCGGTGCACTTCCAGACCCAGTCCCACCACCAAGACCGGCAAGAACAATAACCAATGACGATCCTGCTAACGACTCACAAACCGCATCCAAGCTTTCTTCAACGGCCGCACGTCCCACATCCGGATCGCCTCCGGCGCCCAGCCCCCTCGTCAGTTTTTGCCCCAAGGCAATTCGCGTTGGGGTCACGCATGAATTCAAAGCACGAACATCCGTGTTTGCAACGATCAGATCCCCGCCCGCAAGGCCTTCTTTTGAAAGACGATCAACGGCGTGACAACCAGCACCACCAACGCCAATAACCCTCACTTGGTAATCCTTCAACTGAATTGGAGCTCGATTAATCTCGATCATGGAAATGAAAATTAACGGTTACCCAATCAACGGAGCGGCCAAAGCTTGCCGAGAAATTTTCGAATCGGGCGCTTGTTCTCAACCGGCTGAATCACCTGCGCATACTTCACCAGCCCTATCGCCGCTGAGAGCTGGGGATTTTCAAAAGCAGAAGCGGGACCTGACACCGCATGCGCGTGAGTTAATCGCACAGGAAATCCAAACACGTCCTCGGCCAGCTCATCAATACCTTCCAATAGGCTGCAGCCTCCAGTTAAGAGCAGTCCACCGCCCAAATACCGCAATACCTTCGCGTTCTCCAATTCACGCTTCACAAGCTCAAGGGTCTCCCGCACGCGGCACGCAATGATCGTGTTGAGCATGTGACGATCCACAGCACATCCAGCAAAACCAGCCTCAGGCTTCAACACAACCCGCCCCGCAGCCGCATCCCCATGAAGCAACACACTTCCCTCCTCGACTTTAAGCCACTCCGCTCTCGCCATCGGAATCCTCAATCCTATCGAAATGTCATTGGTAATATGGTCTCCCCCAATCGCCAAACTACCGCAGGCTTTCACCGCGCCATTGGAATAAGCAACGTAATCGGTGGTGCCACCTCCCATGTCGATTACCACGGCACCTGCATTCTTCTGATCGACATTCAGAACAACCTGGGCTGCTGCAATGCCATTAAATACAGGGAACGTCACCTCGACTCCCAAATCCCGGACACATCGCATTGAGTTGCCAATCCGAGTCCGCGCACCGTGAATAATCTGAAAGTCCGCCTCCAGCTTGTGGCCCAACATTCCCACGGGATTCAGTACCTCGTCTTGTCCATCAACGTAGTAGTGCTGAAGAATGGTGTGTAAAAAAACATGGTCCTGAGGAATTGCGACCTGACGCGCGCTCTCTTGCACCTGCTCAAAATCTTCAGGAATTACCTCGCCTCGTTCCTCTGGAATTAAAACAGATCCTCGACTGTTACAGGATTTGATATGAGCCCCGGAAACCCCCAAAAACACCGAACGGATGTCGACATCGCTCGCACTTTCGGCATCCGCAAGGGCATCACGCACACATCGAGAAGCCGTTTCCACATCAACAATTTCGCCCTTCCGAACTCCACGAGATGGCGTCAATCCGACACCAAGTATACGGATCGTTTGTTCGGGACGGATTTCACCAACGACTGCAGCGACCTTGGAAGTTCCGATTTCCAGGCCGACAACGATTTGCTCTTTAGCCATGCGGTTGGAAAAGTCTCCTTAATTTCTCATTTGGAGTGAGGGTACTAGGAGCTGTTTGGGGTGGAGGTTGCGGGGGGGGAACTGGGGGAGGGACTGACTTTACTGACTGTGGTTTTTCGACAGGAAGCGCTCGAGGAGGAACCTCCGCTGGAACTTCGGTCTTCTTACGAACGGGCTTCAAAGCTGGTCGTTCATGCTCCGGTTCCGGCTCGGGTACCTTCACCACTTTCGCCTTGGGCTCAGACTTGAATTCAGGCTCCGGCGCTTTAGCCACCTTGGGCCGCTGAACGGCTTCCCGAACAGGCTCACGCGAGCGCTCCATAGCCGATTCACGCACAGGCTCATGATTCACCTCTTTTTCGCGCGCCGATTCATTCTCCTTAATCGTAGACGGCGATGGAGCCGACGGCGCAGCGTCACGCTTTGCCATTAACTGAACCAACGGCGATGCCGATTGCGCTTTCGAAATTTGCTCCGCCGTAACAGCCGTGGAGACTGGCGCTGAAGCTGGCGAACCGCCCTTCGCGACCACTTTGGCTTTCCCCTTCTGCTCGGGCGCAGCAACCACCGGAGGAGGAACAAACGTCACTGGAATGTTTCTTTCCAGCATCAGGTTGACCGTCTGCAACTCCCTCTGCATCGGCTCGACCGTATCCAACACCTGCTTCAACCGATTCAACTGCGTCTCAATTCCGTCAAACCCAAAGGTTACCTTTGCTCGGCGCTGATCCGTAACAACCAAACAGTAGCCCTTGCTGACATCAACCACTCGAGGCTGCCAGCGTAAATCGTCCGTACTCAATCGAAGTAACTCAACTGCGGTATTCGATTCAGGCGACGGCAATCGCTGGCCCGGAGCCACGTCTTCCATGTTGACGCCAACAATCAGCGGCAACGCGAGGTACTCAGGCAAAACCTTGCGGGTCCGCATCACATACCCCCGAGCATCGACTAAAAACGCATGCCCCCCCTGCGCCACATCCACACTTGCCGACTCCGCAACCCATGCCACTGGCTGCCTCTCAACAATTCGAATATCCAGCCGATCCGGCAAAATCCGCCTGACCTCAGCGCGATCAACCTGAGGAAGCGAGTCCAGCGAGGTACGAAGTTTCGCTATGTCGACAGTGAAAATATTGCGTCCTTCCCACAGCTCCAACGCTTCCAAAACTTGTGCCCGAGTCAGCATACCGTCTGTGCTAAAACGGATGTCTGAAATCGCATACGACGGATTTTCCCAAACGAGGCGCTGCACTGCAGTCCGTCCTCCAAAAACTACGACACCCACAAGCGCTGCCGTGAGGATTCCCTTCAGGCAAACAAAAACGCGTTTACGAACAAGAACGTTCCGCTCTTTATCGGGACGCGATGTCACTTCCAAAAGGCTCTGAGAACGCCTCGGCCCACCGCGCTCGATGCGGCGATTAGCGTTAGAGTTTGAAAATAAGCTCATGAGTTACAAGCACGTCGAAGTGAAAGAGATATGACCCGTTCGCAGAGTTGAGCATAGGAGATCCCCATAGCTGCAGCGGCCTCTGGCAAAAGGCTGACTTCGGTCATACCCGGGATCGTATTAATCTCAAGCACAACAGGGCCATTTTCCTCGCTAAAAAGCACGTCCACTCGCGAGTACACCTCCAAATCCAAAGCTCGATGCGCAGACAATGCCAATTGTTGGATCTTCAAAGTATCCGCCTGGCTCAATGGTGCCGGACACCAATGGTCCGCGCCTGCTGCTTTTGGGTTCAAAAACGGATACTTGTTTTCGAAATTATAGAAGTCCTTCTTGGGTTTAATCTCCACGATCGGCAAAGCCTGATCCCCCAGAATTCCAACCGTAAGCTCGCGGCCGTTCACAAAGGCCTCCACCAACACTTCGTCCGTGTACTTTCGAACATCCGCCAAACGATCATCTACCTCGCTCGGATCGCGGACGATATAAACGCCTACGCTCGACCCTTCTTTGGGTGCCTTAAGAACATACGGCAAGGGCAACGTAGGGGTTCCGGCACCGGTCAGCACTTCGAATTCTGCAGTCGCTATACCACAGTTTTTCAAGCGCTGTTTCGTCGCAATTTTATCAATCGCCAACTCGCTCCCCCTAACACCTTCTCCCGTATAATCAACGCCGCGACTTTCCAAAATGCGCTGCAGTTGCCCATCTTCACCGAACGTTCCGTGAATCACGTTAAAGGCCAAGTCGATGTCGGGCGGAAGTTCGAATTCAGGACCTGCGACATCCACCTCAACCACCGAAGCGCCTAGGCTGCGGAGCGCTTTTGCCACACCCGCTCCGGACGCCAGTGACACCGGCCTCTCCGAGCCGGGCCCTCCCATCAACACGGCAATGCGCATCTTGTTTACAGGGAACTCTTCCAAATTACTCATAAAAGCCTTTCTCATCACCGACAATTTGAACCTCGGTTTCCAAGTGAACCCCCCTTTCGCGTAGGGCGGTATCCTGCACCAATGCGATCAACGACAAAAACTCGTCAGACGTTGCAGTCTTTTCATTAACCAAAAAATTGCCGTGCACCTCCGACACCTTCGCGCCCCCCAATCGAGCTCCCTTAAGCCCCAGCTCGTCTATGAGACGCCCTGCCGGGATCGTCTCCGGGTTCTTAAAAATACACCCTGCACTGGATTCACGGGGTTGGGAACTTCTTCTCTTAGCCATCGAAGCCTCCAGTCGCTCTTCAATTTCAGCATGCGTTGAATGGCTCCCCTGAAACGTTGCCGAGACCGCGTAGTTCTCACGTAACGTTGCCACATTCCGGTACGACACATCCATATCTGCCGGGGTACGCGTATGAAATTCTCCGTTCCGATCTATGTACCGGACACTCACCACCTGACGGAACGTCTCCCCACCCATCGCGCCCGCATTCATTCGCAATGCCCCTCCTACATTTCCAGGTATGCCCTCAAACCACTCAAATCCGCCAATTCCAGCATCACGCGCAGCGAGGGCCAACTCTTTCTGCCGCACTCCTACTCCAACCGTAATCTGGCCATCTCGGATCTCGGTTTTCCGAAACTCCCCGCGCCCTAAATAAACTACAACACCGCGAATTCCTCCGTCACGAACTAGGAGGTTTGACCCCCGGCCTATCACAAACAATGGAAGACCTTGTTCGGAGCAATACCGCACAATCCTTGAAAAGCCCTCCTCGCACTCGGGTTCGAGCCAATACTGAGCCGGCCCCCCAATCCGCAATGTAGTGTGCTTTGACAACGGTTCGTAAAGCCTCGCGACTCCCGCACCCATAGTCCGTTCAAGCTGCTCCAAGACACCCACATCTTTAGCCAACTGTCTTGCTTGCTCGTGAATATTTCCTGCGCCCAGCGAAATCACGCAATCGCCCGGCTGAAGGCTCCTGCCCACATCGAGCAACATCTTCTTTCGATCGGACACGTAATGAGCCGCCGGATGCCCCTCTTTCTCTAACTCCCGCACCAGCAATCCGCCATTTACCCCAGGAATCGGCGCTTCACTCGCAGCATACACATCCGTAATCCAAACCTCCGACGCGTCCTCAAATGCTCTCCCGAACTCTTCCTTTAGCGCTTCAGTCCGACTGTATCGATGTGGTTGAAACATCGCCAATACTCGGGCACGACCACAGTTGCTCGCAGCCGCTAACGTCGCCTTAATCTCAGTCGGATGATGTCCATAATCATCTACGATCATGAACTTATCCGTTCGATGCTTGATCTCAAACCTACGACGAGCACCCCTAAAGCTTTCCAACGCTATCGATATACGATTAAAAGGCACGCCCAACTCCGTCGCCAACGCGATCACTACCAACGCATTCGAAACGTTGTGTTTCCCCGGAATATTCAACGTAACCGCACCAAGCGAGGCCCCATCCTTTAGCACTCGGAAGTGGCTTTGAAATTCCTTAAGATGCAAATCGTCGTAGCGATATTTAGCACACGAGCGTTCCCCATACGAAATCGCTCTTTCGTGTGAACCGCAGATCCGAGCAGCATGCGGATCATCCGCGCAGTAAAAGATTGTCCCGCGCGTGTGCGACAACAACTGCCGGAAAACGGATTCAATGGCCTCTAGATTCTCATAAAAATCAAGATGTTCCTCCTCAACATTCAGCACGATCGAGTGTTCTGTATGGTACAAAGCCAGCGTTCCATCGCTCTCGTCGCCCTCCGCAACAAACAAATCACCATCATTATCCCAATGCGCATTCGTTCCCAGAACTGGAATTTCGGCCCCAACGTAATGGGATGGCTTGAGCTCGGCATATCGCAACACGTGCGCAACCATCGCTGAGGTGGTCGTCTTGCCGTGGGTCCCCGAGACCACGATTCCTCGCTTGCAAGCCATCAGCGCGGCTAACGCTTCGGCTCGCCGCACCATCGGCTTCTCCCATGCAATAGCAGAATCAAAATCCCGGTGCCCCGCGCGAATAGCTGACGAATACACGACTAAATCAGCTTTCTGTACCGCATCAGGATCCGCGGGACTATGAAAGATTAAGCCCAATGATTTAAGCCTCTCTACCTCGACACTCGAGACTTTGTCCGAACCGCTCACGGTATGGCCAATCGCAAGAAGCAATCCTGCAATTCCGCTCATGCCCGAACCAGCGACCCCAATCAAATGAATACGGAAGGGTGCACCGCTTAGTCGCTCCGTTAGCCAACGATTTGAACACGACTTGCTATCCGTCATAACTTTCCTCCCGCCAAGTTAGCTGCCTTCAACAACACCTCAGCAACACGTTCTGCGGCATCGGACACAGTCATGGCCGCACATGCAGCAACCATAACTTCACGTCGTTTGGGCTCTAAGAATGCGCGTATCTCGGAATCTAAGCGCTGACCGCTTGCCTTTGATTCCGGCATTAACACGGCAGCTCCTGCCTGCTCAAAAACTCGCGCATTTAAAGTCTGATGGTCCTCCGCTGCGAACGGGTACGGAATCAGAATGGACGGCACCTGAAAATACGCCAACTCAGTCAGACTGGCAGCGCCAGAACGCGCCACTGCCAAAGAGGCTGCACTGTATGCATCCTGCATCGCATGGTGAAATGCCCCCACCCAAGCAGCCTTCCCCGCTCGCTGATACGCCTCGCGAATCGAGTCTTCATCTGAGGGACCCGTGATGTGAACAAATTGAACACTCAATCCACTCAAAAGTGGGAGTGCATCCACCATGGCCTGATTAATTCCCCTAGCCCCCTGACTCCCGCCCATCACAAGGATTGTTGGCACCTCGGGATCTAATCCAAACTTCAGCCGCGCCTCACCTACACTGGGACGAAGACACAGTGCTCGCCGAATAGGCGTTCCTGTCACCGTACACGGTATATTCGGCACTGTTGAAACACAGTCTTGTAGTCCTACTAAAAGGCCGCCCACGATTCGAGCATTGAGACGATTTGCTTTTCCTGGAATCGCGTTAGACTCGTGAACAAAGACAGGAGTTCCCCGCAAGCGCGCAGCCAAGATCGGGGCGGTAGAGGTAAAACCACCCATCCCTAACACCGCGGTGGGTTGGAAATCTGCGAACAAAGATCGGCAGTGCAGTACGCCCCGTGCAAACCTTAAGAAGAAGGTTGCAGCTTCGAGCGAGAGTTTGCGAGGCAACCCAACACCCGGCAGCCGCTCGATCCGAAACTCAGACCGCCCTTCTGTCGCGACTGCATCAATGTGCTTTTCCGAAGTTAAAACCATCACTTCGTGCCCGCGTGAATGCAAAACCTCCGCCACGGCCAAGCCGGGAAAGAGATGTCCACCCGTTCCTCCTGCTGCGATTGCAAAACGCATAAAGTTAGAGTTTTACAACCCTCCGTTCTGCTTTGAGGGCCATCTCAAGTTGCTCCATTTGATGTTCTTCCTGATCACTGACCCCTTGTCTGTAGATATTTATCAACACACCAACACCAGCCATACAAAAGAGGAGATTCGAGCCTCCATACGAAATGAAGGGCAACGGCATTCCCTTGTTCGGTAGTAGCTGCGTCGTGACGCCCAAGTTCACCGCTGCCTGAATAGCAATCATCATGGTCACCCCCATTCCCATCAAAAGCCCGGCTCGATCGCGTGACTTAACGGCAATA
Organism: Verrucomicrobiota bacterium; assembly: GCA_037133875.1. GTDB lineage: Bacteria > Verrucomicrobiota > Verrucomicrobiia > Chthoniobacterales > Chthoniobacteraceae > Chth-196. The sequence goes on from JBAXNG010000046.1 coordinate 15,132, forward strand.
GAGACACCCGCCAAAATGAAGAGCACATACATCAACACGACGCCCAAAGTTCCAGCCAATCCCAACTCCTCACCAACTACAGGAAAGATAAAGTCAGTGTGTGCAAATGGAAGATAAAGCAACTTCTGCCGGCCATTTCCGAGCCCCAACCCCGATATGCCGCCGGCGCCGAGAGCAATCAACCCTTGCAGCGTCTGATAAGCATCCGCCGGATATTTATCCGGATTCATAAATGCCAAGAAGCGGCCCATTCGTTCCGGCATTAACAAGATCGCACCGCTAACGAGGGTCACTCCGCCGCCAATTATCGGAGCTGAAAAGTACCAAGGCGATCCCGCCACAATTACTAACACAAGAAACGTCGCACCAATCAGCGCCGTGTTCCCGACATCAACCTCTATCACGATCAGTGACATCAATATGCCGATCAATCCGATCGGGGCGAGAAAGCCGCGGATCCATTCTTTCTCCACACGGTCTTCTTGTGAGTACCACCAGGCCAAGACCGAAATAGCGGCCCATTTACCGAGCTCGGAAGGCTGGAACGTCGCACCGCCAATATGAATCCATCGATGTGAACCATTAATTTTTGTCCCGATGTAAGGCAGAAAACAGGCTATCAGAAGCACGATGGCGAGTCCGTAAATCCACGCGCATCGATTTAACCAAAAGTGGTAATCCACCCTCGAAACCCCGAACGTCACGGCGCTACCGATTCCAATCCACATCAATTGTTTTTTGATGAAAAAATACGGTTTCCCGTGAGCGTCCTGAGCGAATTCACCGGTACTCGCAAGCATGACGGCTCCTATCGCCAAGAGCGCCCCAACAGCGATCAGCAAAAGTAGCACGCTTCTTCGATGCATCGATGTTCCTCTCGATTACGTCCGGCCGGCGCAAATTAATTCGTCGAACCCTTTTTGGCTGGCACCTTTAAAACCTGCCCGATTTGAAGTTTCTTCGGGTCACTGACTCCATTCAGCTTTAACAACTCGTCTTCAGTCACACCAAAACGTTTGGCAATCGCCACCGGATTATCGCCCTTCACCACGGTGTAAGTTTTCAATGCTGATGCTTGCGGCTCAGTGTGAGCTCCAGCCTGAACAGGCTGTAAAGGCGCAGCTGGGTTACCTCCTGCAACCTTAGATTGAGGGAGAACTGCACTTGGAGCACCATCTCCCTTTGATACCGGAGATTTTGCCTGAATTACCGAGGCGGCGACCTGAGGAGCAGGAGATGGCGCGGCAGCGGTCGTTGTAGAAACCTTGGGCTGTACTTGTGGAGCAGCAGGAGCCTTTACCGCAGGCCCCGAATTGACCGACGCCACCTGTGGAACAGGGACAACTGCTGGAGCTGCTGATTTTGCAGTGGTCTCAGGAGCAACCTCATTCCCATTCCTGTGTGCCTTGATACTGTGGAACGCATAGATTCCACCGACCGCAACTAGGTGCAAAATAAGTACAACAACAAAAGCCGTGGACAACTTGGTTGAGGGCTCTTCATCGTAATCCTCGAACGCAGGAGGAGTCAGCCTATGAGCTGCATTTGCAGCAAGTTTCTGTACCTTTTTCTTAGGTTGTGGAGCCAGAGATTTAAGACGCGGCAGCGTCAATTTTTTCATGATTTAGGGCGGTGTTGGGTGGTTGAAACGTTAGACGGAAAGTGATTGTACGATTTGGCGAAATTGGTTTCCTCGGTCCGCGTAGCTTTTGAACATGTCGAATGAAGACGTACCCGGACTGAACAAAACAACGTCGCCCGCAGAAGAGAACGCGCGTGCAGCAATGACAGCCTCCTGAAGCGTTGCAACACGCTGACAAGTGAGTTCGGAACCCCACATCGCCTCGATGCGCTCAGCCATTTCGCCGATCAAAACCGCCGCGCGACAACGGCTCGCTACAAGCTTGGTTACAGACCCAAACTCAAACCCTTTGTCTTTACCCCCTGCGATGAGGACCACCTTACGCGTCTCTGATTGCAACGCTTTCTCCAAGGCATCCAAGTTTGTCGCTTTGGAGTCATTCACGTAGGAAACCCCGTCGATATTTGCGACAACCTCACACCGGTGAGGCAATGGACAATAGGCACACAACGCATCCTTCATTACTGCCCAGTCAATTCCCCAGGCAAATCCAACTCCCAATGCGGCCATTAGATTTTCCGCATTATGCAATCCACGTAGATTTGTCTCAGTCAGATTCAGGACCGCCGTTCCGCGGAAACAGATGCTGTCTCCCTTCAGTTCGAAGTCGGAACAGGATTCGTAAGCACTAAAGCGAATTACTCGACATGGAAGTTCAGGCAAAACATCCCGCGCATTCACAATAGCCCAGTCGTTAGGCTGAACGTGATCGAAAATTCTTAGCTTTGCATTCCGGTACTCTTCCATCGTCGAGTAACGATCCAAATGATCCGGAGCAAAATTCAGCCAAACCGCAATCTTTGGATGGAATGTCGTGATCGTCTCGAGCTGGAAAGAAGACACTTCGACCGTCATCACCCCGAGACGATTGCTCTCTGCAACCTTGGCCGAAAACGCAGGGCTAATATTGCCACAAGCTATCGTTGGGACGCCCGCATGATTAAAAAGCGCTTCCACTAGTTGTGTGGTTGTCGTCTTGCCGTTGGTTCCAGTGATTGCAACAACAGGGCACTCGCAGCGCTGAAAAGCGGCTTCCAATTCTCCGATCACTTCAACACCAGCAGCCCGGAAAGCGCGTACTAAAGGCGTTTTGGGGTCAATTCCGGGACTCAGGATTGCCTGACTATACCCCTCGATTCCTTGCAACGTATTTTCTCCAGAACGCAACTCGATCCCTGCTTCCTCCAACGCCAGCGCGCGAACCTTCACCGCCTCGGCAGGAGCAGTGTCCAAAACACATACCGCCTTCCCTTCGGAAGCGAGAAGTTTTGCGGCGGCGATCCCACTCTCTCCAGCGCCTAAAACGGCAAATTTAGGTTGTATTATTCGCGTCGAGTTCACCGTAGTTTTAAGGTCGCCAAAGCCAACAACGAAAACAGGAAGGACAAAATCCAAAAACGCACAATCACGACGTTTTCAGGCCATCCTTGCAGTTCAAAATGATGATGGATTGGAGACATGCGAAACACGCGGCGCCCCTCGCCATACATTCTCTTGGTAATTTTAAATACGATTCGCTGAATCAGAACGGATGTCGCTTCGATCACGAACACACCTCCGACCAACACCAGTAAAAGCTCTTGCTTACAACAAATCGCAACTACCCCAAGGAACCCCCCAATCGCAAGCGACCCAGTGTCGCCCATAAACACACGCGCAGGGTGCGCATTAAACCATAAGAAGCCGATTGAGGAACCAACCAAAGCCATACAGACCACGGACAATTCTCCCGCCAGAGGATAGTAGGGAATCTGCAGATACTGCGCGACCTTCACGTTGCCCGCTGCATACGACAATACGCCATAGGCAAAGGCACTGGTAGCTGTGCACCCGGCGGCGAGACCATCCAAGCCATCCGTTAAATTTACAGCATTGGAAGCACCCACAATAACGAGCGCAAAAAAGCCAACGGTCCACCAACTCAAATTCTCGATAATAGGCGCTTTATAAAACGGCACGTACAACGCGCGTGCCTGCAAGTCGGTTGCCGGATTCAACAGGAAAAATGCAGCCACCACTCCCGCTACGGCAACCTGGCCAAGTAGTTTTGTACGCTCACTCGCCCCTGCAGAATTCTTCTTCGAGACCTTCAGAAAATCATCCCAGAACCCAAGAGCACCGCACGCAAGAATCACGAATAGGGCAAGCCAAACGGCGGCATTATCAGGACGCGCCCAAATTAAGGTAGAAGCAATCAGCGTACCATGAATCAAGACCCCCCCCATCGTGGGGGTACCCGCCTTTTTCCCATGTAACTCAAAGAGTCGATTGACCTCTTCGGCCGTCCGAATGGGCTGTCCTACTTTCAGTGAAATCAATTTCCGGATCACTTTGTGCCCGAATAAAATCGAAAGCAAAAACGCGGTCATCGCCGCCGCAACTGCCCGGAAAGTAATGTACTGAAAAACATTAAAGACACGGAGCCACTCCTCGCCTGTCTCGCTGAGCTTATAAAGATAGAACATCATAGCCGCTCCACCTCCGCTATTAGACGCTCCATTCCTGCCGAACGACTACCTTTTACCAACACAAGATCGTCGCCGTTAACGTCCTTCCGTAAAGCTGCTGCTGCCGAGGCAATATCATGGAAATGCTCGACGTCTTGTAATCCACATTTTTTAGCCTCGTCAGAAATCCAATGAGCCTCCTGACCGACCGTAAAAACCCGGTCCACACAATGAAATGCCGCCGCGGCGCCAACCTTCCGGTGACCGCTTTCGGCAAACGCTCCGAGCTCCCCCATTCGTCCCAAAATCGCAATCCGCCTACCGCTCACCGGCCATTGCGCTAGCGTTGTGAGGGCCGCCTCCATCGAATCGGGATTAGCGTTATACGAGTCATCCACGAACCGAATTCCCCCCACGACTTTGGATTCAAGACGCCCGCGCATTTGATTCATTGCACTCAACCCGCTTGCCGCTTCAGCCAGAGAAACACCCATCGCGATCCCAGCAGCCGCTGCTAAAGCGGCATTGCGAACCATATGTTTTCCAGGAACGCTCAACTCCACCTCGGCCCGCTCTCCCTCATAAACAAGCGCAAATCGCGTTCCTCCATCACGAATGAAAAGATCAACAGCCTGAACATCTCCCGTTTGAATCCCTGCCGTAAGAACATTCGCTCGCGTCATTTCGGAAATCATCGCCGTGAACTCATCCTCCGCATTCAAGACCACCGTTCCCACAGAGGAAACCTGTCTGGCAAGCGCCCCTTTCTCCACGGCGATCGCCTCCTTACTTCCAAGATACTCGATATGGGCGACACCTATATTGGTAATAATGCCAACCTCAGGAGCCGCCATCTCGGCTAATGGTGCAATCTCACCAGCATGATTCATCCCCATTTCAACCACAGCAACCTCATCACTGCCCCCGCCCGACAGCAAAGTGAGAGGCACCCCGATGTGATTATTCAAGTTACCCTGCGTGCACCATCCACTATACTTCTGACGCAGTACCGCAAACGTAAAATCCTTTGTACTCGTTTTACCATTCGATCCAGTAACGCCCACAGTTCGGACTGGCAGCGTCTTCCGATAAGAACCTGCGAGTCGCTGTAGTCCCAAAAGAGTATCGTCCACTTCGATCATCGCCATTCCATCAGGACGTGGCCCCTGTCCCTTTTTCACAACGGCTGCAACTGCGCCTTGGGCAGCAACCTCGCTCAAGAAATCATGCGCATCAAACCGCTCTCCAACCAACGCAACAAAAAGATCCCCATCCCGAACCGCCCTGGAATCCGTCACCACACGCAATACCGGACCACGAGCAACTCCGATCAAGGAGCCTCCCGTCCAATCCGCTATTTGTTTGAGGTTTGTGACATCCATAACTTAACGAGCAAAATCTGAAGGGCGCCCATCCAACGCCGACTGCGCAACAGCCAAATCACTGAATGGCTCGGAACGCCCCGCGGTCTCCTGAGTCGCCTCGTGCCCCTTTCCTGCGATGAGGACAATATCTCGAGGTCCGGCAAGCTCGACAGCGCGCTGAATTGCGGCTTTGCGGTCCAAAACGACTTCGTATCTGCCGTAGCGCATTCCCGAAACAATATCTGAAACAATCGCCTCCGGTTTTTCACTCCGAGGATTGTCTGAAGTGACAATTGCCCAATCGGCGAACTCCTCTGCGACCGCTCCCATTAACGGGCGTTTGCTTCGATCTCGGTCCCCACCACACCCAAAAACCACAAGGGTCCGCTTGGGTTTCAATTCACGAATGGTTCGCAGTACGTTTTTGAGCGCATCGTCCGTGTGCGCATAGTCCACAAAAACTCGGAATGAACGTTTTCCAGGAACCGGCTCCAATCGCCCGGGAACAGGCGGAGCCGAGGCCAGCGCAAGCACCGCTGTCCGTAGGTCGACTCCAAGATTGTGCGCTGCCGCAATAGCAGCGAGTGCATTCAGCACATTGAAGGTTCCGATCAAAGGCAATCGCACAAGCCAGGAACGCCCGCTGGCATCGAGTTGAAAACTGGTCCCCTGAACGTCGGAGCGTACATTACTCGCTCGAAAATCACACCGCACCCCAAAGCCGTAACTTACAGCGGGGATACCGGCCTGCTGAAGTCGACTATAAAGCAGTGCTCCATAGCGATCCTCCGTATTGATAACAGCTTTACCCCGCTTAAAGCGCTGCATATCCATCCCGAGGAACAATGCACTCTTCGCCTCGTAATAGGCATCCATCGTACGGTGATAGTCCAAGTGATCCTGTGTCAGATTGGTAAACACAGCGACGTCGAACTCAACGTTACGAACTCGGCCTTGAGAAAGAGCGTGCGAACTCACCTCCATCGCAACCGTCCTGCATCCTGCATCGCGCATTTTCCCCAATAGCTCCTGAATATCCGAAGACTCAGGGGTTGTGCGTACCGCCGGCAGAACTCGATCACCAACCTTGTAATGAACAGTCCCAATAAGACCGCACCGCATCTGAGCGACATCACAAATATGCTGCAACAAAAAGGCCGTGGTTGTTTTCCCGTTGGTCCCAGTAATTCCAGCGATTTTCAGCGCATCCGAAGGACGCCCGTAAAACGACGATGCCAAGTCAGCCAGCGCCTCTCGAGCATTCTCCACAATCACTAGAGCTGCCCCAGTACACTCAACCACAGACTCACTCACAACCGCCACAGCTCCGCGCGCAATCGCGTCTGCGGCAAACTTCGCACCCTCCGTTTTCTCTCCAGAAAGCGCCACAAAAACTGCTCCCGGCTTTACCGCCCGCGAATCAAAACAGATTGAGCTGACCTCCGCTTCGCTCGGATTTTTTACGGACACCGTCCGAATTAACGAAACCAACTTTCCAAGATTCATCAGTGTCTCTCCTTTTCGTTCTGAGCCAACACCCCAGGTAATTTCATAAACTCCGGTGACGGTGTCATGTTCAGGTGCCTTGCCGCGCGTATCGCAATTTTTGAAAAAACCGGCGCCGCAATCTGACCACCGTAATTCAGGTTCGAAGGTGCTACGGCGTCATCGATTAACACCAGCATGCAAATCTCAGGATTATTCACCGGGAAAAAACCGGCGAAAGAGACCACATATTTATTATGCTCATAGCCGCCGTTGGGTGCTATTTTCTGAGCGGTCCCCGTTTTCCCAGCTACCTGGAACCCGGGAACATGCGCCTTTTCAGCCGTCCCCTTTTTACTCACAACCTCTGTTAGCGCCGAAATCAACTTTTCCGACACATCCGCAGGCACTACCTGGCGAACTTCCACAGGCGGAAATTCAGCAATCGTTTCACCAAGTGGCCCCGTAATGCTGGAGACGATTTGAGGAATCATGAGCCGGCCGCGATTTGCGATCGTACTCATCGCGTTCACAACCTGCATGGGTGTAGCCCCCACCTCATGTCCCATCGGAACGTGTGTGATCGAAATCTTACTCCATCGGTGTGGCGGATGAACAATCCCCGGAATCTCTCCCGGCAACTGAACTCCAGTACGTTCCCCAAAGCCAAATCGACGCACATACTCGTACAATCGTTGATCCCCCAGCATGAGACCCATCTTCGCAACACCGATGTTACTCGATTTCACGATGATATCGTTCACCGTCAACTCGCCATAACCATGGCCGTGATCGTGAAGAGTGCTTCCTCCGTAAGTAAACTTACCGTTCTCGCAGTTGATACTCGTGTCCGCGCGAACCAGCTTATTATCGAGAGCTGCAGCCGTAGTCACCACCTTGAATGTCGATCCTGGCTCAACCTGATCCATGATCGCCCGATTCTTGCGCGCCTCGTCATTGACCCCCTCCCTCTGATTGAGGTCGTAATGCGGCCTATTCGCGAGCGCCAAAATTTCACCAGTCGACGGGCGCATCATGATACACGTGGCCATCTTTGGCCTCCACTGCTTCATCGCCGCATCCAACTCGCTTTCAACGATATCCTGCAACGCCATGTCGACCGTCAATCGCACTGTACTTCCGTCTCGAGCAGGTCGTTCCAACTTTCGAAATGCGACCATTTCTTTCCCTGTCCGGTCACGCTCAGTGTAACGAAAACCGTCATACCCCTTCAGGTAATCATTCATTGCACGCTCGACGCCCTCTTGCCCGACGCCGTCATGATTCAAGAACCCAACCACATGGCACAGCATCCCGCCATTGGGATAAACGCGTATCGAATCCTGCTCCAATAAAAGTCCGCGCTGATGTTTTTCGGCAAATGCCCTGCGGATATCCTCGGCAACGTTTTCAGGCACCTCGCGCTTAATCACGATATATGGCGAAGGCCGCATCTTCTGCTCTGACTCGCTCCATGTCTGGCGCTTGAGTCGTTCGACGATAGAAGCTTTTTCCAGGGCCAGATACTGCGCTAAAATCTCAGCACAAACGTCCTCGTTACGAATGAGCGAAGCGTCCACGACGATCGTCTTCACCGGCTCATTAGCCGCCAACGTGATCCCGTTTGCATCCGAGATCGATCCTCGCCGCGCGTGAATGGCTTGCTTGGTCGAATGTTTCTCAGCAGCCAATGCTGAATAATATTCGTGCTGCGAAACCTGAAGGTAAACAAGCCGCCACGAGAACACAGTGAACCCGAAGGCCACAAGGCCTCCCAGTAACAGTGCGCGTTTCCTCGGGGCGATTGCCATTTATCGGTTGGGCTGAAGGTTCGAAACCGTACGGACCTCGGGGTTGTTTGGCGTCACAGAACGTTCCTGGACTCGAACCAAGACCGCGTCGTTTACCGGAACCAACTGAGCGAAAGCTTCACGCTCTTGCTGCTGGCGCTTGCGAAGGGCCTCATAAGAGGAAAGCTTTGCGATGCGGGCCAACAAAACCTCATCTTTGGTAATGTAGGTCTGAATTTCTCTCTCAAGCTCCTTCACACGCTGCCCGTAGCGATGAACCTCATTCTTGGCATTGACGTAATAAAGAGCTCCTCCTCCAAGCGATAGGAGAATCACTCCCATCATTAATATCCGGGCCACTGGCAGGAGATTAGCATTTCGGCGACGGTTTGAAGACATGGTGGGTGGTGGGTTAAATTTGAACCGAGAGGGATCGTCAGAAACGTTCGATGGTTAGGCAGGCTTCAACACGGGTTGGGAAATGGATGCCAATCGCTCCACAACGCGAAGTTTCGCACTGCGGGACCTCGGATTAGCCATTTGCTCTTCATCCGATGCGATTTTGGGTTTGCCAGTAACCTTACGAAAAATGCACTCAGGGTTGCGACGAGGACTCCCCCACTCCGGTCGATCCAAAAGCGGAGTCGAGCGCCGCTGAAAATATTGCTTCACCACTCTGTCCTCCAACGAATGGAAGCTTATGACAGCCATCCGCCCCCCCTCCTTCAACATCTCACTAAAGAGCGACAGACCTCGTTCAAGCACTTCCAACTCGCGATTCACAGCCATCCTTAAGGCTTGGAAGATTCGCGTCGCTGGATGCGTTTTCCCGCGGCGCGGGACCACCGCCTCAACCGCGTTTGCTAGTTCCAAAGTCGTACGGAACGGTTGAACCGCTCGGTCTTTGACTAATCGCAATGAAATCCGTCTCGCCTGAGGCTCCTCTCCATACTGCCTGAATATTCGCTCTAATTGATCCGCGCTCGCAGTGTTCACCAAGTCCGCAGCAGTAACCAACCCCTCAGGATTCATCCTCATATCCAGCGGCCCATCCGCTTGAAACGAAAACCCTCGGGAAGGAGTATCAATCTGATGTGAGGAAATCCCCAAATCCATCAAAACACCGTCCAATTCGCCATGCCCCATAGCCCGCAGCTTTTCCGGAGCATCTCCAAAACTCGCGTGTATTGACTGGAAACGGCTCCCGAACGCACGAAGCCTGTTCGACGCAAAAGCGATCGCCTCACAATCCTGATCAATGCCAATGACATTCGCACCAGCCTGAAGAAGCGCTTCGCTGTGTCCGCCCCCTCCGAGAGTGCAATCCACAATCCACATTCCTGGAGCAGGAGCCAACGCTTCGACTACTTCCGCGAATAAAACGGGAGCGTGATACTCGGAGGCGCCAGGCACCGCGGCTATTTTGCGAATTTTAGCCATATCGGTCATAACACCAAGTCTGCGACCCGATCAAATGTAGTAGACTCGCTCTGTTTGGTTTCCGCCCACGCAACCGGATTCCAAAGTTCAAAGGTTTCGAGAGCTCCGACCAAAACAGCCTCCCCGTCCAGACGCAGGGCCTTGCCCAGCTCCTCTGGCACAAGCATTCTACCCTGCTTATCAACAACCACTTGCTGTGATCTTGAGTAAAAATGGCGCAGAAAGATCGCCCGATCTTTCGGTGTAATCGCAGGGTTTGCGGCCAACTTCTCTCCCACCGCCCGAAATTGATCCGGAGGCATCACACGCAGAAAAGAGCCAGACCGATCAGCGATCAGGAAATATTCATCCGCATCAGAGCATCTCCAACGAGCTGGGACAGTTACACGGTTTTTTGAATCCAGAGAATGACAAAACTCTCCCGAGAACATCGGGGTGGAGTTCTGTACGGAATTCATAAATCGGGTGCCTTGGAGAAGTGAAACAACTTTGGGACGCCATGGAATATTCCCTCCACCACGCCCCACTCTGCCCCACTTTGTGCCACTACACGCCATTAGGGTCAATGCTCGCGGCACGCGATTCACATGTTTTTTACTCTGAAAAACCCCCAAACAGTCGTTGACGTACGAATCTGTCCATTTCGGGCAGCAAAAATGCCCCGTTTTGCGAAATTTCTCCCAAAATCGAGATCCAACCCAGCCACGCGTGAGCTATCTTCGTTCTATTTCAGTTCGACCTCAAACTCACATCACCCCGCTCCCCCTAACCTCAAATCCCCCCCCTTCAAAAACTCAATGCCTCAGCCTAGTCGACGGCGCCACTCAGCTCTAACACTTCCCATCATCGCCACAATTCCATCCCGAAGCTCAAAAAGGTGCTCGCGAAGATAAAGACACCGCACACGGCCCAACACATTTTCACGCCGCAAGCTAATCACACAATCCAGCGCTAACGTCGATGCACGCAAAGCACGCTTTAAGTAGGCGATTGTCATCCCGAGCTCCTCAGTTTCCACGTCACTCAAAGCCGCCGCCAATTTAGCCCCCAAAACACACATTTGGTCCGACAACCGAACCACCGTTGGGTGAGTCGCAAAATCGTCTCCCTTCTCCTCAAGGACATCGTCCAACCAAACGCTTAACTCGAAGCAAAGTTTATAGAGCGGATGCACTTCCAGCGCGTCATCCATCCCATCAAGTAACTCATCCACATCCAGTTCACCCAGAAATTCGCCTTCCATTTCCTGTAGCCAAGCCTGGGCATCATCCTCGTCCAGCCCCATCCATCCCATTTCTTTGGCAACAATCTCATCTCGCTCAGGATGATCCCCGTATCGATCCAATAGCTCCAGGTAGCGCTCAGCCTTCAAGTCTTGTTGTTGAAGAAAGCGCTCCCAATCGTACTCATCCCAAACCTTCTCCGGCTGCTCGTGCTCGTCGGACATGCGCTCTTTTGTTAGTCAGACTCTGCGACGAAGTGCAAAACGCTTTTTAATCTGTTTTCAAATCCGAGGCATCTTTCTCTGTAGCGCCCATCGTCTGCCGGCGTAATTGACCACACGCCGCTGCAATATCATGCCCCTTTTCCCGACGAATCGTGGCTGTTACCCCCCCTTTGTGTAACACCTCCATAAACTCATCCTGTCGATCTTCGCTAGGGCGCGTCCACCGCAGTCCTTCTACCGTATTGTAGGGGATACAATTCACTTTGGCCGACACTCTACGAGCCACTTTCACCAGCGCTCTAGCGTCCCGTTCACTGTCGTTAACACCCTCAATCAGAATATATTCAAAGGTAATATACTGTTTCTTTCTCTGAACATAATACTCACAAGCCTCGAGCAACATCGCCAATGGGTACTTCTTATTCACCGGCATGATCTCCTGGCGAACCTCGTCCGTAGCTCCATGTAAAGAAATCGCCAAGCGGATCTGCAACGGCAAATCGGCTAGCTGACGAATTTGAGGTGCTAACCCGCTGGTCGATACCGTCATCCGTCTGGCACCGATTCCCACTCCCCACGGTGCATTCAGAATCTCAAGCGCTGAGGTGAGATTGGCGAAGTTAGCAAGCGGCTCCCCCATTCCCATAAACACCAAATTACTAACCTTCTCACCACTTAGCTCCTCCACACGAATTATTTGCCCAACAATCTCGCCCACCCCCAAATTCCGACTCCATCCGTCCAATCCGCTGGCGCAAAACTTACACCCATACGCACACCCCACCTGACTCGACACACAAAGCGTCATTCGATCCGAGGCCTCTCCATACAGCGCCGGATTGGCAGGAATCAGAACGGTCTCAATCAGGGCACCGTCCGCCAACCGAAACAAAAACTTACGGGTGGTATCATCCGCCCCCAAAACGCGCACCGGCTCTAGTGTATGGAAGGCAAACTCCTCGGCCAAACTCGCTCGTAAAGCCGCCGGCAAATTGCTCATTCCCTCAAAACTGTCGACTCGCTTTTCATAAACCCACTTCAGGATTTGCTCCGCGCGATACCCCGGGTGCCCCAATGCAACCAACCGCTCTTTCAGTGCAGGAAGCGTTAACGAATGAATGGAGCTTTTTGCCAGAACGGGTTGCATCGGGGCAGTGTCGCTCAAAACCAGACGAAGGTCAAAAACCCGACAGAGCGAATTGCTGTCTACCTGAGATTTGGCTGAAATTGGCCTTTTGAATTTCCCTACACGACTTACCCTGTGCCCTTTCTGTATGCTCAAACCGCACGAGATATTTGCCAAAATGCCCCAAGAAACCGCCTTGGGACTCATCCAATTTTTACACGAGAGCGAAAAAGCCCTCTACAAAGCAACCGTCGATTCACTGACTCAGCAGCGGAAGCTCCGAGCCGTTTTCATCGAACGGAAACCCCGAAATGATCAGCACACGTGGATTCGGGAACAGGTCAGCCGAAGCTCTAACGAAGCCCTCGCTGCGCATCTGTTGCAGATCTGGCTCGTGGGCGCTCATAAACAGCTCCTTTGTGACTTCCTGGACGGCTTCAAAATCCCACACGACGAAAACGGCACCATTGAAACGCTCCCGGAATCTCCATCGCACGAAGAGGTTTCCAAAGTTGTGGATCAGCTTCTCAACAAGTATGATGCAACGCTTTTAGCTGTCTATCTTCACGCCTTCCAAAGCATCGACGGAACTGGCTGGGATGGAGTAGCCAAAGTCCTCGAGGAAAACCCTCGCTTGCACTTCGCAGCTTAAACTAATCCCTCATTTTACAGGGCTCACTCTGGCCACAAGATCCCTTCGGATCGGCTTGGGGTGGGCCCTCTTTTTTTTGCAGAACCCACTCTACTCTCTCTACATCCCCGCGCCTCTGCGACTCGCCACAATCCGTCGCCCTAAGCAAGGCAGCTGAAAATCAGGATTTTCCGAGAACGTTCAGCCAACACCCGCCTCACATCCGTAACAAAGGAAAGAGAGGGCGCAGTGTTTAGCAGTCCGCCTCCGCAAAATGCCCCCCTCCGCAAAAGGCTCCCAACAGGCACAGATGCAATGACTTCACACGAACAAAACACATGAAAATACCGCAATTTATCATAATCACGGACCGGGCCTCACTCAAAGCGGGGTGGATCTCGCCCGCAAGTACACCTCCCAACCTAAAGGCCCCTACGAACGATAGTCCGCACCTTGAAATCATTGAGGAGCACCTTTTCCCGATACCCCACCAGCGCTTGGTGGATCAAATGTCAGACATGGCGGGAGCCTATTCGACGATGGAAACATCAGCAACCGGAGGATCACATGGCAATGGCACCCCAAACGCACAACCTCGGAGAGGGCCTTCATCACCTTCAGAAGTACATTGGCGTATTGAGGCGGACAGAAGAGCGTTAGAAAACTTGGCGGGAGCTATTTCCTCCATTTTATCCAGGGAGAAGCCTGAGCACTGGAGCCTATCAGCACCACAAGACATTCATAAACAACTTGTTGCTATAATTCCAAAGATCTACCTAGACAGACTTGCCCACTTACTTCCCAAGAACTTGGCGCACTCAGACGACTCCAACATCATCGCCCACTTCACTGAGGCACTACCCGACGAGTAGTCTTGCGGTCTTACCCCCATCCACATCCATCTACAAAGGCACACTTAAGCCAAAGAAGAATGCATCTATTCACGTGTTCTCGCTGCAACAAAGACCCTAAGAACGATCAGAAACGGAGGACATGGCCCGGTAAAACCGTCGCGCAATAAGAACTACCCCCACAGAACCTCCGCATCAGCTTGCCCACAGCCAACCGCCCCGCTTATCTGGTTTCATGAAGAACGCCGTGATTCTCCCCGTAACAGTCGCCCTCTACGCCACATCACTCCCCCTAGCAGCGGAACCCGCACCAGACTCCTTTTTGGTTGGAGGACTTCGTTTTCAACGCCCCACCGATTGGTCTTGGGTACCAGTTCAGTCTTCGATGAGAAAAGCCCAGCTTTTGGTGCCTGGGATGGATCCCTCCAAATCTGCAGACATCACATTTTTCCATTTTGGCCCAGCTGGCGGGGGAGACATTGATTCGAACGTGCAACGCTGGTTGCGCCAATTTCAAAGCGCCCCTGGAAGCGAAAAAGTAGAGGCCAAAGAACTCGGCGGACGCAAAGTCACCTTGGTCTCGACGGAAGGAACTTTCTCCGCAGGAATGCCCGGCGCAAATGCAGGGCCCTCCCCCGATTACGCTCTACTGGGGGCTATTTTGGAAGATCCTCAGGGTAATATTTTCGTCAAAATGACCGGCCCCAAAGCCACTGTACAAGCGGCCAAAGAAAAGTTCCTCGAGTTTCTCACAACCGCAAAACCCTAAAAATCCCGACACGGTCCACGCCTTCAAGGTCCGCGCCTTTATTTACAGCTCGCCCCCATCGTTCGGACCTCGTCCACCACCCGTTAGGCATCCAATCACCCCGCCCGCAATGCGCAGCTTTTACACATCCTCCTTCGTTGAGATCATCCACTACCTCAGTGAGTCTCTGCTGCAATGCGACAGCAACACCAAGCTAGGTGAACTGTTTGGAGATGAATTTGATGACGTTGACTTCGAAATGGCGCTTTGCTGCTTTGAAGCCACTCACCGAGTGGCTTTTAAGGAAGAATTGCAAAATGTCCCCCTCGATAAATACGAAGAACTCACGATCGAAGAGTTTCTGGAAACGTATTTGGACGAAAACGAACAAAAAGACCCAATGTTCGTCGCCAAAAGGTTCCGGATGTTCGAAGACGCCCTAACTAGAGCACTCATGGAAGAAGGCGCCGGACCCCAAGAATTCTGATAGAGTCGGCTCTTGATCAAAGATTGGGGACAGAAGGGGTAAAATCCCAGTATGTCCCGAAC
>JBAXNG010000047.1:0-29471 GCA_037133875.1 Verrucomicrobiota bacterium
ACTTGCCACCCGGTTAATCCGGAGAGGCCGGAAAACAACCCGTTAAGCAACACTGCATCCGGAGTCGTGCTGGAGAAATGATACCACAACCCATCCCCGACGACACTGGCGCTATCCCCTGCAAACTTCGCACCTTCGACGCCAGCGGTAAACGTCCGCCAATAGCCATCCGAGGACACATTGGAAACCCCAGTGAACAACCCAGAATCAACCCCTGCATTGTACCGATGGCGCTTGCCGTCGCCTCCCCCAATTGAATTGGAATTGACCAATACCCCATCCGCTTGGGCCGCGACACCATCCGTGAGGACTTGCCACCCGGTTAATCCGGAGAGGCCGGAAAACAACCCGTTAAGCAACACTGTATCCGGGGTAGTAATGGAGAAGTAATACCACAGCCCATCCCCGATAAGATCACTCCTGCTTCCAACAATCTTTGCGCCCTGAACCCCAGCGGTAAATACCCTCCAATACCCATCAGAGGACACGTTAGAGTTCCCAGTGAACAGCGCGCCAACCCCAGATGTATACAGCCGGAGCTTATTGTCCCCCTGAACATTCGCCAGCCCATCATACAACACGCGGATACCGCTACTGTAGATATAAGCCTTATTATCCCCGTGGATATTGTACGCCACCCCTTCAGCAAGCGCAAAGTCAACCCCTTGGGCGAGATAATGCCAAACATCATCGCCATAGAGATCGAAATAAGCACCATCCAGATAGTCACTCCCGCCATCACTATAGGTCCAAAACCCATCTCCGTTTTGGTAATACATACTGCTTCCTCCCTTATAACATCATTGCCATCGCGACCGCTCTCCGGCGGCTAACTCCATCAGTTGCTGCAATCAACGCCTGCAACGATGTCACGGCAGCAGCTATGTCTGTCGCGACAGAATTGGCTGGCGTTGTTAGATTCACAACACCACCACCCTGAAGCTTTAGGTAGACAGCCCCAGCCACCCAGTCGACCGCCAACTCCCCCCCAATAAGGGCATTGGCGGCGGGCGCGCCGGACCCACGCTTCGGTCGTA
This sequence comes from Verrucomicrobiota bacterium, assembly GCA_037133875.1. Taxonomy (GTDB): domain Bacteria; phylum Verrucomicrobiota; class Verrucomicrobiia; order Chthoniobacterales; family Chthoniobacteraceae; genus Chth-196. Next base: position 1,038 of record JBAXNG010000047.1, read on the forward strand.
CTGGGATCTCTGCCATAACGCTTAGTATGTTCCCCCGGTGATGGTGTCAGTCGAGCGCAACACGGCAGCGGCCAATGTGAGCACCCCAGTGCCATCCACTCCGAAATCTGATGCGGCAGGCTTCACCCCTCCGAGCGTCGTACTGCTCGCAACCCCCATGGACCCAGTGGCGCTGATCGTGCCGTCGCCTGCGATTGAGATCCCCGATCCCTGCTTCACCCCTCCAACAGCCGAGGCCGTTGCAATTGGCATCTGAGTCGCAGGCACCTTCCCGCCAGCATCCAACGTAGCAACACCGCTATTGGCCCCTTTTTCGGAAGAGGGAACAGCCGCAACATCTGTTGCAGTCAGCGTGACATTCCCGCCCACTCCGGGCGACACGTTGTTTACCTTCAGCACTTCACTGCTGACCCCATCAATTTTATCCCAAGTCGTGCCGTTGAATGCAATGAAGTCGCCGACGTACCAAGCATTCACTCCATCAATCGTGGTCGAGCCTGCTGTGGAAACCTTATAGTAAAACCCTTTTGTGCCAGTACCGCTCACAAGCGCCGGGGTATTCGTGGAGGCATTCCACGTTCCTTGATAATTCAGGCCACCAATAACACTCGCAGGCAATTGCGACACAGGAACCTTCCCGGTGCCATCCAAGGTCGCAACACCGTTGGCAGCGCCTTTATCCGTGGTTGGAACTGCGCCAACGTCCGCTGCCGCTAGAACCGAGTTTCCATTTGCATCAATGGACTTTGAGTTGACGGATTTTAGCGGGGCAACATCTGCCACAGTTCCGTCTTCTTTCTTGAGATATGCCCGACCAAGAAACTTATTCGTTGCCAGCTCCCCGGTCGCCAAGCTCCCAGCGGGAGGCGCGGAGGTGGACCCCGGAGTTGCGTTTGTTTTAGGGATGGTGGGCGCTACGACGTTTGCCATAATTTATTATTTGTTGTTTTGCAGAATGTTACCAAGTCCCGCCAACGATCGCATCGCCAGCAGAGAGAACCACTGAAGAGCCGCCACTGCCACCGCCGGAGGTGGTCGAGGAACCTGGGATTGGGAGCACTTCAATAATGTCGGTGGGTGCTATGCCATTCCCGAGAGCGAACCCGTATGGAGCGATTGCGGAATCAGCAACCGAGTCCCATTTTGCGACCCGTCCATTATCCGCTCGCCTTACTCGATCCCCAGCCGAAATGGTTCCAGAACTAGCAACATCGACTGTTCCGTAGGCGTTCCATAATCGAACCCGAAGTGGGCGCTTCGATTGGTTGCTGGCAGCAATGGAGCCGTCTGGATTAAACGCGACTACTGCCGCATTCTCATTCGAGTTCTCAACCACACCAATCTCCATATCGGAAGCGCCAGCCGGAACAATAAAGCCAGTGTTGCCGTCGAGCTTCACTCGGATGCCAAGCCCGATGCCAGCCACATTCGGGCTGGAAAGAAAGGTGTATTCAGCGGATCGAGCGAAAGACATACCCCTCAAACAGGGATGTCAACTTGCAATAGGAACCACAGGGAGCCACTTCTCAAGCGGGCATCCTTCACCCGGCAGTCGCAGTTTCCCCTTTGTGGAGCATCCGCATTTTAAGCAACGTCCTGTTCCTAGAAACGCCTCCGAATCCCACTGGTCGCAGCCCCTGCACACTTCAAGCCGCGCATTGAAGACATCATCCCCGACCAGCGATGCGCCGCTCCGAATAAACCGCACTGCCGCCGCTCCCAGTGTTTGAGCCTGCTCAATCAGCGGAGGTGGATTGGTTTTCTGCCCGTGAGCCTCCTGCGCCTTCAAACGCCGCTGGTACGCTCCCCAGATTCTCCAAAATAGCGCACGGTCCTCTTCGGATTTCGCCAGCCGCCGCTGCCAGTAGTTGTAGAGATTATCCCGCCCTCGGGCGTTGATCTTTTTGAACCCGCGCTTCACCCAAGCATCCGCCCACTTTGGGCGGGACATGACTGTGAGTGAATTTAGTAACATCCGAATTTTTCGCTCGTCCATACCATTTACTGGCGTCGTCATCACCCGATACATACCTGCAACACGTCGTCCCAAACCCCGCCATTCGGACACCCGCAATCGCAACCGGATGTCTCCGCCGCTAGATTTACCTGTCCCGTTGGACATGGACACGAAGGGGGAGTCCCCGGACCCCCGCCGCTCCCGCCAGATGGGTCGCTTGGCGGGCAGCAGTAGCACTGATCGCAGAACGATGTGCAGCTCGGTGTTCCGCCGGGACAAGGATAGCTCGAACACGACCCATCATCGTGAGTCGCCGCAGGGTTGTAGTTCGGATCTTCAGGGGTCATACATCCGCAAATCGGACAATCCCCCTCGACCGTCGCATCCGCGTTGTAACCGCAATTGTTTGAATCCATGCACCCCGGCACCAAGCAACTGCCATCATCCTTCGTTGCATCCGCCTTGTAGTTGGTCGCACCCGGGTTCATGCAGCCAAGGATGTCACACCCATCGTAATTCTTCCCGTTCTCAGACCCTTGGCCAAGAACGCCATCCACATAGTAGCACCCCTCGTACAGCCCAGTGTACGGAATACAATCCCGCAAGAGCACATCCTCGAAGTGCATATAGTTCTCAGGCATCTGGACTCCACCCACAAACCAACGCCCCGACGCATCGTCACAGCCAGAGAATAGATCGCAATCCGAGTGATAGAACCCATCCGATGCCCAGAAATTGCCGTTTTTGAACACCCCGTCATCATACCAGCCGCCATTGTAGCAACCCGTGTATGGAGCGCATCGCTTCCACAGCAGTGTCTCCACCCAGTGAAACTCGGGTTCATCAAGGCCGTCTTTGTAGTAGTAGCCCTGATAACAACCCGTGAAAGGCGCACAATCCTTCCACAGCAAGCTGCCATTCAAGATCACATTGGAGCTGCGAGCGTTATTGAGGTAATAGCACTGCGTTTCGGGGTCGATCCCAGTGAAGCACGGGATATTCACGGACACAGGCCCAAGAGACGCCGACCCGGTGCCGTTTGATATGGTCGCACTCACGGTTTGCCCGCCGCAGATGTTCGGCGGGACAATCACCTCGTCACCCCAGCCGCCACCGCCATAGCTAGTCCCACTCGGGAAATCTCCGGCAGATGACGTGGCCGCAACAGAGGCATCATCCGGCGTACACACCTGCCCCGTCTTGCTGTTCGTCGCGTCTCCATTCAAATAAACCTGCGCCGTGATATGCGAGGTGACATACCCCGTGTCGCGGGCTGCCTGCGCTGCCAAGTGGTAGCTCGCAACACACGTCCCTGTATCTGGATTCCCGCCGCCGCCTGATCCTCCACCACCGGAACCGCCACCGGAACCGCCGCCGCCTGATCCTCCACCACCGGAGCCACCGCCGCCTGATCCTCCACCACCGGAGCCACCGCCGCCTGATCCTCCACCACCGGACCCGCCGCCTGATCCTCCGCCACCGGAGCCACCTCCGCCTGATCCTCCGCCACCAGAGCCGCCGCCTGATCCCCCAGACCCCGAGCTATTATTTGTATTGTCGGGAGGAGGGTTCGTTGGTGCCGGTCCTCCATTCGATGAGCCTCCGGGCGGATTGCCACTCGCACCGCCATCCATGACCCAGACCATGAATCCACTTCCCGCGTTCGGGTTTAGACCATCCACCGTCGCGGCCCCACCGTCTTTTGGCGCGGGCTCATCCTTATCTGGATTATCTGTCCCCCAGTCCGTCGCCTGAAATTCATCTGCCCCAAAATCCGCAGCGGAAACAATTCTCAATGCTCCGTCCTCATCCCGCCACCATAACGCGCCGGTTGGTCGCATCCAAATCCCATCCCTCCACAAGCTCCGCCTGACAGGAACACCCAGCTTCCGCGCCGTTGGCCAATCCATTACTCAGCCCCTCCAGCCGCCATTAGGGCGGGAGTGCCCCAACCTCGTCCGCCCGCTCCGGCAAATCCCCTGACCGCAGCCACTGCTGCCGTTAAGTCAAGCGGCGTGGAGGCGGTATCCAAGTATTGCGTGGTCCAATCCGTGGCCCGTAAATCCTCCTCCTGAATGTCCGCCGCTGTCGCTATCCGCCCACCCGCAGCGCCAGAGCCAAATGTCCCAGCATCGTTTCCCCAAAAGAGGCCCGTGGCAGAGTCGTAGGAGGTTGTTTCGTAAACGAACCAGAGCCCATAAACAGACCGAATCCATCGAAGCGGACGCACCCGTTGCTTAAACTCCTGCTGCCACTTAACCCGAGACACAAACAGCCCGCCGTATCGCGATAAATCGCGGGCATCAAAAAAATCTACAGTGCTCTTCTGTGTTTCGGCCACATAAGCAGCCTCTCCGTCAACTTACCCCAGCCAAGGATCGCTCGATTCCCACTTTGAACGTGGACGATGTTTGCCGCATGAGTTGCGCGGGCGCGGATGGAGCCCAAACCCGCGATTCGATCCATTCAATCTCCGCGAGGGCAGCGAATCCGGTGACGGTGTTAGACTCGTGATTCGATAGCGCATCTTGCAATGACGCCGACGAAACGGGCAGAGACAAAAGGTAGCTCGCGCCAGCCCCGCTGCCGACCTTCACCCATGTCGCCGAGGACAGGATCACGGCGTCCGGCTCAATCTCTTTGATCCAGATCGCCAACTTTGAGACATCTAGCGACACAGGATTCGCACCTTTCACAAATCGCACACTTAGCGCCACGACATCCCCGCTCTTGCAGTTGAACACAACGCCCGAATCTTGCTTCTTAGGGCCAGCCGCAACTTCTTTTGTGGCGACATCAATCGTAATCTCAATCGCTGCGCTGTTGCTGATTGCCGTGGATTCAACCCCCATCACGATGTCGAGCGTAGCACTCCCCCATGAGCCAATCGCTTTCAATCGAACCTTATACACTCCGGGTAACGCAGGGTTTCCTGAAATGAGGCCGGATGAAGGGGAAATCACCATCCCCGGAGGAAGGCCAGTCGCACTCCAGTTGGTTACTGTTTCTCCGCCTGCCATGGCTGGCTGATACGAAAACCCTCTCCACTGTTTCATGGAGAGAACACTGGTTGCTGTGTGGATCGCTGGCATAAATTAGAGCTGCCCGAGATCCCGAGCGACTCGGACCCGGAATGTTTTTGTTGCGCTCCGGCAGGCACGCGGCCCGACAGACCATGGAGAGTTCTCTGCCCAAGAAATCTCCGCAAGCGCAAGGAACTCTGTGCCATCATCGGCTTCATGGTCCGCCAATGTTGCAGCTAACGCAGCCGACGAAACCCTCACTCGCAACGCATAAAGCCCGGACGCGGCGTCTATGGCCCGCCAGTCAGTCGACTCCAGCAATACCTCGTCCGGCTCGTTCTCCTTCAGGACCAACGTGAGTGCCGCCAAAGAAAGATTGGTCGCAACCCCGCTCTTCTGGAATTGCACATTCACCACAAGATCATCGTTTTCCTTGCATGAAAACAACGGTGGCTCACTCGGCGCAGCAGCGGCGCTTTCCTTCGCAGGACTGTCCACAGACTTGCCAGAGACAGTCGACGCCAAAGCCGCCGTGGTAACTGCCAGCGCAGCCGTAGTAGCTGCCAAGGCAACCGAGGCAGGGTCAGTGGCTGCCGCAGGTGTTGCGGGCGTTTCCTTTTGCTCTTTCGCCTCCGGAGTGTCGCTATTCTCAACAGTCCGATCCACGACATCAACCGCGAGCTTCACCCCGCTTCCACCCACAAACCCCGCCTCGTCGACGGCAATGGTGAATATGGCTCGCGCCGTGTTGTTAGAGTTGCTGGCCGTAATGACCGAGTTAAAGACTCCAACAGCCTCCGGAATGCCACGAATAACTCCTGTTGCGGAACTGATACTCAGCCCCCTCGGAAGTCCAACAGCCGCCCAGCTTAACCCCCCACCCAGCGTGGACGATGCCGGAGCATAATAGAACTCCACGAATTGCTGACATCCAATCCCCGCAGCCCCCATGTCGAACTCTGCCTCAACCGGCAGCTCCGCAACGGTCATCATTATCTCCGTGCTGGATAACTCGACACTCGCACCCAGCAGCGTTCCCCTACGCACCGCCTTCCATGGCCCCGCGTGTAAATAGGTAGCCTCAGGTATCGAGATTGTCGCTCCCTCAAACGGAGACCCATTTGAGCCGTCCACCTCATACCCAACAACCTCTCGCCATCCAGTAGCTGTTGGACGATACCACCGGGTCCATTCCTCAACGAATCCAGCCAATGTCGGAGCCGACACACTCAACTCAAACAGATGCCCTAGCCCAACGATCGTTTTCCCATTCTTAGGCGTGATAGTGAGAGATGAGGGCAACCCATCGACCACCTTTATGAAAATCGAGTTTGCAGGCGCGTAGTCCCACGTACTACCAGAGTCCAGCGAGCCGTCACTCCCTTCAGGCGGTTCACCTGTGGCCGACCCAGCGAACGTATACATCCCGCTCTGCCAGTGCCCTTCAATCTTCAACGGAACACTAACCGGAGCCGTGGTATTAAACAGCGCCGGAGCCATGTGACCGCCGTTTGGCACACCCACCGCCGTTCCGTTTAGGGCAAGCGATGCGTTCATTGAGTTTGGATTGTACCACTCGGTCGTAATAGGCCCCGGTGCCGCCTCGTTCGCACGCCGCACCGTCAGCGGCACAGTCATGCCAACCAGCACATCAATGGCAAACGCTCCTTGCCCACGATCCCACTTCCGCTCGCCAGTCGCAACCGCCCGCTTCTCTAAGCCAGTAACATCGAGCGCAAAATAGTTCGAGTAGTCGTGATGCTGATTCCACGCCCCGTGGTTCATCAGCACCGTAGCGTCCATCGCTGTGGGCGTGTATGGCATATTACGCGAGTTCTACTTTACCTTGGCTCAATTGATACGCCACGAAACCCTTGGCATCCGAAACGCTGTTTTCAGTGTCGAATTGCGCAAGCCGTGCGCGAATCACGAAATCCGATGCAGTCGGTGCCTGACACGCCGAAAGGACGTTGAACTTCAGTGCGCTCGCTCGATATTGAACCGTTCCACTCACGTCAGCGAGCCGCTGGATCTGCAACCCGAGCAAATGCTGCTGCGACACAGACCCGAAGGTTATCACATTCCGCATGGAGTACGGTAGCCATGTGAACCCCTGAAGGTTGTCGCCGACCGGACTCGGCGTTGTATCCGCTGCCCGCTGCCCAATCTGAAGCTGAAGCGCCCATTGGCACATTGTGTTCGAGACGTACGTTCGCAAATCCAATGCGAAACTGAGCCGGACTGTCTTCCCCTCCTGAAGCATATCGCGAGAGATGAACGTGGAAAATAACTCCCGTGAAAACTCACTCGGGTAAAATGAGTTTGTTCCAGCCTCCTGCTCGACCGGATACAACAGTCGCCCGTCGCAGCCAAAAAAGCCGTTAGCCGCAATGGAACGATCCGAACGCCCCATCGTTCCGGGAATCACCATCCACCCTCCCGATGTGTTTCGATAAACCTTCCCCGCATTCCCGCTCACCGAAACCAACGATGCGGAGCCTATGACCGTTGCAGCGTGAATCGCTGGCAGGAGTCCTGCCGTAACCGCTGGCAGCGCCGTGACGTTATTGAATCCCTGAATCAGCATATTACGCGATGATTGACTTGAATGATGGCATTTCCGCAACGACCACGCCGCGAGCGTCTGTGCTGTCTTCTACGTCAAACTTACACAAACGCGCTCGCAGCATGAACTGTGTCCCTCCACTCGCTACGTCAACGCCTTCCCATGATCCGTACCGCTTCACCTTGGCCGCCAATGCGCCGCCGCTCACAGCGAAACTCGCACCGAAAGAGTGGCCAGCCCGGAGCGCAGAAACCGAAACTCCCTGCTCAAGTAGCGCGCTCCACGCGACACTCTGCACTCCATCCGCTGGCCCCGTTGAGGCGGTTGGTCGACCAAGCTCCAGCATCACCGTATATCGCGCCGTCACATTCGAGTTCACGAGCAATAGATCAACCGCAAACAACACCTCAAGCGCACGCCCTCCTGCCAGCATTGCCGCCTCAATCGGGAGAGTGAACAGCGTCTTTTCAAGCTCGTCCGGATAGTAGCCGTCCCCATATTTCGCCAGCCCATAAAAACAGCGACCGTCCGTCCTGAAGAAGCGCCCCGCCGCGAGCTTTGTTGCCTTGCGTCCACCATACGATGGCAACGTGATAGCCGTTCCTGCCGCCACAACCGCGCCGGACAATGCCGTGGACGAAGCAATGTCAGCGACCGTTTGCGGGGTGCCTGTTTGTCTAATCGCGGCCAGCAATGCCGGGCGGCGGGTGGTGTTGGTCGCCGCCGGAGAGTATTTAGCGGACGCGATTCCCGTGCCGGAAACAATCGCTGCATACATGGGATAAGCCTCAAAGAATGCAGGAACAACAAACTCTACAGTCGGCACCTTTGCTGCCGCCGTGGCAGTTGCCTCCGCCGCCTGCGCCACGATCTTCTTCGCCTCATCACCCCCGCCAACCACCGCAAACTTAGCCGGTGTAGGCGCAACTCCAGTGGCCGTCGCCATCACCTGCCCCGCAATCGCTCCCGCTGTAGGAGTAAACCCATCCGGCAACAGCTCGGCCATATCAGGTATCGCAAATACAGGATCGCCCAGCGGCTGCAAATTCAGCTTCTCCTGTGCCACCCCCGCAACCGCCGATAAAGCCGCCACTGTCGTCTGCAACGAAGATAGCGCGTCCTGTAGCCCCACAATCTGAGCCATGGTGTGTGTGTGCGCCTGAAAGACAGACTTTGGACCAGCGGCAACAATAGTCGCTATGTATCCGAGCGCAGGCGCGGGGCCGTCATTGAAGTGAAGCCTAACCACGTCGTCGTCTTCTGCGAAATCCGTGAACCCCCAAAACACCGAGCCGGTCTCGTCGTTGTTGCGCAATGTGACTTGCACGTTTTTTGTGCCGAGCCCGTGCGTTACAATGCAGTCCGTCGACACGCCATCTCCAACAGGAGTCACATACGACTGTTGCCCTGTGATGATCTGGCTTGGGGTGAATGGAATGTACGTTTCATGCTGCGGAGGACGGAGCCACTCCACCTGCGGTCGCTCCTCCAGCCCTGCCCAGTTCAACTCCTGCTTTAGCGTGATAGTGGTGCTCCATAGCGTTTGCCGGATGGATTCCACGTCCGGATTATTTTCATCCGATTGGCTATCCACCATCTCAACCTCCACCTCAAACGGCAGAGTTATTGAGGCTTTCCCTCGCAATGCTGAAAACAATTCGTATGAGTTTAACGGCAAATCAAATGCAATATCCCCCGGAGGCGCATTCGACACATCCACCTCTAAAGCCGCCACATCAGTCCCATTCAGCTTGTCGCCATCGAATGTGATTAGGGCAATTCCATCGCCGGGGTTTGTCACTGTGACATCATCCCCCATAATCGCTGCCACCTCCCTCTGCACCGCCGCTATCCCATCATTCACTGGGTCTAGGAGCCCTGTCTTCAGATTCCCGTATCGGAGTGTGTAGAGCCCACGGAACGCCTCTCCAATAAAGAGCCTTTGAACTGTCGGATATTTCCTTGGAGCCAAATCGTACTGATCGACATACCCATGTTTGAGCACTGTCACCTTCGGCTCATCAGGCAAAACCCTGTGGAACAAGGTGGCGGTCGCAACCGGGGCTTGGGTCGGACGAAACTCGTGAACCCACCCACCACTCATCTCCTGCGCCAAGATCCGAACAAAACTCACCGGGGAAAGCCGATTGGACTCAATGAAAACAGGGACTCTCATCCCATTCCCAAACTCCACCAGCCAACTTGCCCCCTCCTTCCAAACACTGGTTTGCCCGTACGCCTGCGCCACCGGCACTGCGTCGATCGCTGTAGCCACCTCCAGCGCAGTTGCGTTGTATGCTATTGCCGCTGTCGTGTTAGCACTCGATGTCTCATCTGTCCCAATTCTAATTTTGAATGTGCCACCAGTCGGCGCGGTGTCTATCAACCCAATGCTCGCCCTCAATGAGCGCACGCCCACAAATCGCTCGACCGCGCTCGAAGCACTGACTGCCTCAAAACACCGGACGGCAAAACCCACCTTGTCGCCGACAACGCACGCCGGGAAAATGTAGGCCGGAGCCGAAGCGGCAATCTCTGTCGTCGCGCTTCGGGTTGTGAGGTTGGCAAAGATGATTGGACGCATGGCTTTTGCTCATGCGTAAATGTCAACCTCCCAAGCCGCTCGCCTCTGGATCGCTATCCAAATCCGCATGTGGAAATGGAATCACCCGGAACGGAAACCGTGGGTCCAGAGATCCAGCGGGATGCTTCATCGCCTCAAGCTTTGCTCGCACCAACTCCGCCGCTGCTGCCTTCTCGCTTTCCTTAGCCGCCTGTAGTTCTTGTGTTGTAGCCATCAAACAGTCCAGTAGTGGCCCGGATTAGAGGGCGGTTTATCACCAAACGGGGTGCTCATCAGAGATGTTAAACGCCCAATCTCACCAAGTGCATCCAATGCAGAAGTGAGATTCGTTCGCGGCGTGATCGTCGTTCCCTGATACGATAGGAGTTGAGTGTCAGCGACGTAGCCAAGGTTCCAGAAGACGCTATGCGCAACATGGACGCTAAAGGAGTCCCATTGACTCGCATCCACAGCCACCTCCTCAGGAGAAGGTCCAAGGAGATAGATCGTTCCGAGGAGCAATTCATCAGTCGATGGCTCTTCAACCAACTCCCCGAATGCGGCCATCGCTGCCGAAGTGATTTCAGGGGGAGACCACTTGGCGTACGTCACAATGTTCGCTCGGTTCTCTCGTACATCCAGCGTTTGGTTGCCGGTCGTGTAGGAGTATTTAACCTCCCCGTCTTCGACGTTCAGCTCGCCGTTAATAACCATCTTCGGAATGCTGAGAACAACATCGCACCGATACAGGAGCCTAGTCGGGGCTGAATCCTCTCCATCCTTGGGCGCATCAGCCACCCCGAGATCCTTGAAGTATTGGAGGACTCCGTACTGGGCAGCCTCCGTCCACCGGCTATCCGGTATAATAATTTCCGGGAACTCAGTCAGCTCGACCTTTACCCTGCTTTCGCCATCCGCTGGATCTGGTACGGTCGCCCGCGCTGGGAGTCCATTCACAAACCCCGGATAAACCTTAAAGGTGTAGCTCCTAAGACTCTCGCTCCATCTTGGAGCGATCTTCCACGGGTGGTTGAAACGCCCCGCCTGTGCCGTCGCAAGGTCGCATGAAATCACCTGTCCGCCCGTGCGCCCATCCGTGGCTGCCGTCACATTCAATCCGCCAACCAGTCGGCACCGCGCCAGCGAATCCACGAGCGCATTCCATTGGTCAACATCTACAGGCTTATTGTGCATAGAAGAAGTGCTGCACGGTGCCGCTCTCTTTCCTACGGCTTGTCCGCGCCAAATTGAAATACTCGATCTGAAACAACCGGCTTACTCCGGCCTTTGTCTCGATCATACAAATCGGATGCCGAGCCACGTACTCCTCAGAGCCTGAATCATAGTCGCTTTTCAGCGCCTTAACAGCAGCGACGGCTATCCCCCTTCCGTCGATTAGCTTCAAATCTTTGTCTAACGGAACCTCCAGGACAACATACTGCCGACCATCACTGAAATCCATGTCTAGGACAGGTGCTTCGCTGTCCGCTCCCCCGGAAATTGGCTTGCCTCCGATCGTCGGCTCAATCCCATCCACCACCCCAAATCGAACCTGAACCCCATCCCCTGTCTTCGTTACCTGAAACGGATGCGTGAAAACCGCAGTAGCCAACCCGGAATCCACCGAAACGATGGTTCCACCCGGAGTCTCGTGTAATCGAACTCCAACTCCACGTCGGGCAGATAACGCCCTCGCAGCGTCCACCAGCATGTTAAACTTCGCGGGGATTTCAGCCCGCGTCCGAACCTTCAACTCTTCAAACGATATACTCATCCGTAAATGTCCTCATTCCAGCCTCCGCGCCCGCTCAGTAACCACTCTTGGGTCACTTCATAAACAAGGCCGCGCTTGCGTGCCTTAACTGGCATTGTCATCCAGTTTCTCGGCCCCACCCCCATCTTCGGCGGCTGCTTGTCCGTGGGAGGCTGCGCAACAATCTTTCCCGGTGCGCCACGGGGGATCTGTCGGGCAACACTTGTGATCCGCCAGACCGCGCCAATATCCACGAAGGAATCAATGCCGAACATCGGATTGGGTTCTCCTTCTGACTTTACCTTCATTCCAAAAGTGCCGGACGCTCCCTTGCCTTTAGGTTTGTACGTCCGCTCAAAGTGGACCCCGCTCTCGTCCTCCCAGCCGTCGTACTGGTACATGATCTCGTAGATGCACGGATGGGCGGCGACAGGAACATCCCGCCTACTCGTATCTAACTCGTATTCGACGTGTCCTGTGAGCGCGTATTCTCCCTCGTAGTACCATCGGACATATCCCCACGATCCCCCGTCTTGTGGCACAAACTCATTCCTCACCATCAAAACCGAGGACGGAATCAGGCGATGGGATGGCACCCCAACATTCGACAGCACCTCGTCTTCCGATAGCCCATTCGCCAACACCTTCTGCGCCATAGACGCGGCAAGCACCCCGTACCTGTCAAGAGACCACGTTTCGAGATAAGCGGGGGCTGGGCTCCCCAGTTGCAATAGCGCCATACAGTAGGCGCATAGTGTCACCTACTGTACCGACGACTGCTTGAACGGGTTCCCGGTAGAGCCCTTCACCGTTGACTGCTTAAATGGATTTTCTCCAGATCCTTTGACCGACGACTGCTTGAATGGCGATTTTCCGTCCACCTTCCCTGCTGGACACGACCCGGAATAAAGCGCCTCCACCCAACCGCCGCGCCCACTCATCTCCCATGTTTCAGTGATTCGCCACGTACTTCCCTTCCAAACCGCCCGCGTCGGCATTCGGAGCCAGTTGTATTTGAAGCCGCTATCCTGTCCTGTCGAAGCCTCTGCGGCCGCAAATGCTGCGCCTCCCGCTGGCTCTTCAATCCGACCGGCCATAGCGTCCGGAATGGTAGGACTTGTGTACGTCCTGCGCCACGTCGCCCGAACGTCGTAAAAGGATGTAACCCCGAACAATGGGTTCCGCTTCCCGTCCTTCAGGAACTTAGGAAACCGCAATCCCGAGTTCAAATCGGAGATCCCTTCGTATTTATCTACGAGCCAAGCGACCCGAGGATGTGCCGCAATAGGCACCTCCCCCATGTGCGAATCCAGTTCGTACACATACTGATCCTCCGCCATATCCCAGACAGCCCCCTCGTATGTGAACCGAGTTGTCCCCGTGTGCCCGCCCTCTTCTGCACTGACATCCGTAGAGATGAGCTGCATCCCATTCAACTGCGCGTGCCCTGCCCCATTATGCGTTATGGCCACGTCGCCATTAAACCATTTCTGGTCGATGGTGATGCGCCCGACGCCCATCCGGTCAGCGCCAGCACCACCTTGGGTCGCAACATTACCGCCCGAAACACGAGTGACGCGATTGGCCATATTACCTCAATGCGGTGTCAAACGGATTGACTCCAGAATCCTTCTTCACCCCAGCCGATCCGAGCGACTTCTCTAGTTGCCCAATCGCGGACACAATATCCGAAAGCTTTTGAAGCTGCTGCCGTGGGACATCGCCTCCAGCCACCTCGGCTGAAGCTCCCCCAACCCGCGCCAAATCGCTCGCCACTACGGGCCTTGAGTTTCGCTCAATGTCCCGCTCAATCGAAGCTTTGCCTGCCTGAAGCTTCGCGTACTTCTCTTGCCCCGCTGCATCCAGATTTAAGCCTCGGGCCTCGATTTTGGCGCGCTCATAATTCTCCCTGTCCTCAATAGCATCGCCCTTGGCGCGCAATCTATCCCGGTCGTCACGACTTTGCGCCCGCCCCTCCAATCTCCGAATCCCAGAGAGCTGCGCTGTTCTTAACGCCGAGCCCGTTTGCTGTTCCGCGTCTGCTGCATTGTCCCTAAGTCGCCGCTCTGCGATGCCTACCCCGGCAGCCTTATCCAAAGCATCCGCATGTAGATCGCCAATGGTTCCGCTCTTTTGAGCGGCACGCGCAGCATCCAAGAGTACCCGCCGCTGCCGTAACCCCTCATGCTCGCTCTTTGGCGCTGTCGCAAATGCCTCCGTGATTTTCGTGCTCTCCTCATCTAAAGAAGAACCGCTACGTCCATTTGCCAGTTCAAACTTCTCTTTAGCCACCGCAGCCTCCTTCTTCGCCTGCTGTACGTTTAGCTCGTCCTCTTGGCGCTGCCGCTGAAACCCACGATCGCCAATCTTTGATACATCTAGCCCCATTTGTGCTGCTCGAATACTCGATCCCTGTGAAAGCTGCCTTTCCGCTCCAGCCTCTTGCTGCGCACGTTGAGAGATGCCAATGTCCTTCTTCTGTGATTCAATCTCTGCGAGACGCCGCTCAATAGCCCCCTCGTCACCAGCTCCGCTAACACCTGCGAGTTCTCGTTCCTCCCTTTGCTTTGCCAGCCGGGCCATGACGCTCTTTTTGTATGCCTCTCGCTCCGGAGCCGCCTTAATCTTTAATAGACCGGAATCCGCTGATGCAGCCCTCTCATCCTCCACAGCTCCCTCATAATTACCGGATGCAAACTGCGCCTTGATTGCTCGCTGCGCACCTGCCTGTCGCTCTAGTTCCTCCTTTTCCTTGTTGAGCGCCCGAAGCTGTATTGCTGCCTGCGCCGCCGCATACTCCGCCCCATGTACTGATTCGGGGGTGTTTTTGGTGTAGTCAGCGGATAGCGACCCCTGCGCCTCCTTCTGCTCACGTTCGATTCCTTCCTTGAATCTCCCATGCCGCTCCTGCGCCTTAGCTCGTTCAGCCGCTGCAACAGCATCAAGAGCACGCTGCTCTTTTTGACGGTGATACTCCGGGTCCAGCTCGACAATTGCCCTCTCCCGCTCAATCCCCTTGGCTACGATTCTCTGTTGCAACATCTCCTGCTTGAGTCCAAGGGCAACCTGATCCCTTGGAGCTAACTTCGCATCTAGCCCGGCAATCCGCTCCCTCTCCTCCTTGATTTCATCCGAAAGCCGAACACTCGGGAGTCGACTCGTCTGCATGGAAGCCCGCTTCAAAAGCCCCTTGAGTCTTTCAGTAGCCGCCGCCCGCTCAACCTTCGCATTCTTCTGTTCATCAGGAGACAACTCCCTCCGGGCATCCACAACATTCGAGTGCTCCTTACTCAATCGCTCTATCTCCACATCAAGGGCTGCGACCTTAGATCCACTTCCAGCCAACATCTCCTGCGCCGCTGCCGCGTGGCGCGCCCTTCTTTCTTTGTTTTCCCTCTCGCTTTGCATTGGGTCATCGGTCCCCGCTTCGCGTGAATGTTCTTGGTAGTCCGGCGACATTAGCACGCCTTGTTTCTTTCCATACTCTGCCTCTGCCGCCACTCTGTCTCGCGTAGCCTTCATTGCCCGTCCCGCAGCACTCGCCGCCCGCTCTTCAGCAGACAACTGTGCTTCCACTCGCTCCTCAGTGGCGTCCATTAAGTCGCGCTCTAACTTAACCCGTTCAAGATACTGCTTTTGATTTGCAACAGAAACGCCAGTGGCATCCAAAAGGTCATTTCGTTGAGCCGACCTCGCGCCCTCCAGCGCCGCAACTTTCTTCTTAGCTGCATCCCATTTTACCGCCCCGTTCCCGCCAATATCCCGGCCAACCTCCTTCGCTGCCGCTGCTGCTTCCCTCTTCGCGTCCGCCAACGCCTCTAATGTCTTCTGGTACGCCTGTGCCCTTCCCTCGGCAGTAGTCGCCGCCCGCGCCTCATCTAGCAACCCCTTGGCCATTGTGTTGCCTGCCTCAACCGTCTTCTGTGCCTCAACCCGCGCTTCTCTCATGCCAGCAAAGAACTTATACACTCCTGTCACGGCGCTGGCAGCCACAGTCCACAGCAATAACGGCCCAAGCATCGACGTGAACAACCCTCCCACAACTCTCAACCCGGAGGTCACTCCTTTTACGAATAGCTGTGTGGCGCTTGCTGCTCCCGCGATTCCCTTGTTGTAATTTGCAGTGGCCGCTAAAGCCTCGGCAACAGTCCCACCGTACACACCCCTGATCGCGCCCTTTTGCGCAGGAGTATATTTCCGGGCGAAGAGATCCCCTCCCTTCTCCACTCCAGTGATTTCATGAATTTTGGAACGCTGCTCGGATGTCAGCTTCGCCATGCGCTCCGCACGCGCCAAGTGCCGCACCTGCGTGAGTCCGGCCTGACGCTCCTCATTGTGGCTTGAAAATAGCCCATCCATACCCATTCGATTCAGGAGGTTCCTCTGCGCCGCCTTGTCGGATGGCGCACGGCTCCGCAGTAGTGCTTCCGCCTCTCCAAAATTCCCGATGTCGCTACTAAACCGAGTCAAATGCGCTGCGGTCCTCGCCCGAACTCCGCCAATGAACGCCTCCGCCCCAGATGTCGTTTTGTTCCACAACTCGCCCGCTCTCGCCCCATTGCTTTTATCCAGAAATGCACCGGGTGCCTTGAGCATCGCCCGCCAACCGCCAGCCGCGCCCTTCAATTGGAGTAGCTTTCTGCCCCCTGCGACCACAGCCGCACCCAACGCTCCCGCAATCGCTGCGTACATAGCATCCACGGCGAATTTCCCCGCCTCCGAGAAGGTCTTGGTTTGGATCGTTCGCTGCGACACCCACGCCTTCGCGCCTTCGATGCCACCATCTGCCATTGCTTCATGCTCCGCTATTCGCCCGATAATTGGACGAAATGCAGCACTCTCCTTCGTCTGTCGGTCAATCTGCGATTTCTCTATCTCAGCCCTCGGCGCAGCCTTAGCTCTATCTACGGCGCGAGCCTCATCCGCCTGAGTGCTCCGCAGGCCACTCATCGTCTTCGCCAGCACTTCCATCTGGCCATTGGCCCGCTTCATGTCGTTCACGACCGCCTTCCACGACTCAGCGAAAACAGTCTCCACATCCGCGCCGCCTGACTGAAGCATCTCAATCTTATTCCGCGTCTCGCCGGAAACAGTACCCAACTCTTGGAGCCTGCTCGTGAGGTCGCCCGCTCCACGACCGGACTTTAGCGCCGCGTAAAGCTGCCCGATCGTCGTGGCCATATCATCCACCCCGACGTTTGCCAGAGCCGCTGCATCACCAACCTCTACCAACGCCGCTTTGGAACTGTACGCTCCACGAGTCAGCACCTCTAGATTTTTACCGGCCTTGGCTACTGCCTCGAACTCAAACGGAGTATGATCCGCAAACTCCTGTAGCTCCTTGACCTTTTGTTTCGCAGCCTCTGCGCTTTTTAGAAGTGGCTCAAATTGCCCCTCCAACGTCTCAACTCGCGCCACGGCATCCATCCCTCGGGCTAGGGCATTCACCTCCATTACAACATTCCGTAACGAACGGGCAGCCACTGCCGCCATCGGCGTGATAAATGCCATCGGCCCTAGAACCTTTTGCTCAATCACCGCCTTGAACCCATTCCATGCTGCACTCGCAACACTTCCACCATTCGCGATCTCAAGCATCGGCCCTGCCAGATGAAGCATATTCTGGCTCACCTCGGACAGGACTCGATTTAATCCACTCGCGTTTGCCGTCAGCTTTACCTCCGCCTCAACGCTCGCTGAAACCGAAGGCACGTTTTGACTGCCATTCTGTGCATTGCTCATAATTTATTCAGGACGCACGGTCTTCCCTAGTCGCTGGCTCACCTCGGCCCAGTATTCCGTCTTGGCTCTTTCCCTCGCCTCTTCGATTGAAACACCGCCAGCTTCAAAATAGCCCTGCGCAGTTGTCTCGATCTTCGCCTCGCGCTTTTTGACGTGGGCGGCAAACGCCTCTTCATCCTTCGGCGTCCAGAAATCTACCTGCGCGCCGTCCATGCGAGAGAAGAGAGTGTTATACCAGCGCATCCGGCCAAGCGGCACCATCCACGCTTCTCTTTCGGTACACTTCGAGTGTTTCCAAAAGTAACACACCGCCTCTAAGTTATCGTCGCAATCCGGCTCTTTACCGCCCTCTTCATTTGCCTTGTCCCAAAGCTTCGGACCCGAATTGTGATTCACTAAATAATCCCCGAACTTCCGAATCTCGGCGTGCAACGAGTACCGACGCTTATCCAAGAACCATAATGCACGCCGAAACCATGTGTCAGCCGCCTTAAAGTGAGCGACCTGCGGGAACGTAGTCCGGCAGATATTAACTGCGTGCTCTAGATTCACAATTGAACACGGCTCATTCAGTAGCAACGGTGAATTGATAATCTCCAATTGGAACTTGTGCCACGAACAGAATGGCAGGAGCCGCTTGCCGAAAACCACATGCTCCACCGGCAGAAAGGCTTCAGCGAAACGGGTGTCGAAAACGAATTGTGCGGGCATAAAAAAGGGTGGCCTGTGCCTAACACAAGCCACCCTAGTCAACTCTATCGGTGATTCTTACGGGGTCGGGACCGCCGCCGCGAAGTCGTATTTCTTCGTCTCTGTTCGAGTCTTCACGAAGTCCTGATTGCTTGCCATTAACTCCGTCGCCACAACCGCCGAATTGGTTCCGGCAGATAATGCAGGGACGGTGGTTGCTGTGGAGTATTTTGTCTCCGAGACGGTCTCCACCATCCCCCGCATGATGAGTGCCCGAACGTCACCATGAGCGTCTTTTGCCTCATTGCGACGGGTGAACTCTTTGCTGGAAGAACGCTCCAGAACATCCGACGCAACGCCATCCGCTGCGGTCCCGAAGGCGTAATCTGCTGCTGCTCCAAGTTTATGAAGTGCCATAATAGTCTAATGTGAAAAGGTTACGAGAGGTTGGGGTACTTCTCGGCTTCGATGTGGATCTTGGTGAAATCCGACTGACTCGCCGTTACCGAGGTTTTCGTGACATCGGCGTTTGTGATGCCAGCCGCGCTGATGGTGCCGCCGGGGTCCGGGGCATCCAGAGCACTGGAGTAGCCTTCCACCGAGATTGTTTGCTTCTCGCCGCCAAGTAGGAGCCCAACGGTGTCACCGTTGTCGTCTACTGCCTCGACGTTGATTGTGAACTCCTTCTTTACCGAAACGCCCGTTACCTGCTGAAGCCCGGCGTGAGTCGTGCCAGTGGCAACGTCCCTAGCGCCAAACTTCAATCCTGCACTGTGATTGATTGAAATCGCCATGCACCAAGCGGCGATGTCAACGGCCCCGATCCCTAGCTGCTAAAACCCACCCCCGCAATGAGTCGCAAAATGTCCCCGTGCGAGCGGTCCTTCTGCGCGTCCTCCTGCTTCCCAACATAGTACCCGTACACAAGGATGTTATTGATAATCCCATGGAAGGGGCAGTTGATGTCCCGGAAGAACTCACATATCGCATGGAAGCGATCCTTAGACCGCACGCTCGCATCCGGATCATCCGCTGGAATCACCGAGAGCACGTTCACATCCGCCACCACCACGTCGCCCGTCATTGACCGTGATTCCGTTTTGTCCACGATCACACACACATACTCAGGCGGACGAATCCCGCTTGAGCGCCCCGGTAAAACCGCTACGTCCGAAATCACTGCACCCAACAGTAGCGCAAGCTCCGTCTCAATCGAATGTCGAATATCGCTCATGGCATGGAATCCCTATTGAACTCCGAGTCCGTCAACGATTGAGCCGAAGAAAACTCGTGGGCTTTATCCCCTGTGACCTCAACTCGCTTGCGTAACTCTGACTGGGCAAGAGTTTCCAATGTCCGCTTTAGCGAAGGGTTCACCTTCACCATCTCAACAATCCGGTTCACGAAGGAACTCCCATTAAAATTCATGGATGCGTTGATGTTCAAAACGCTCCTCCTCGTCCGGAATCCCCCAATGGACCGCAATCTACAACAACACTGGACCCAGCGGGATTCAGGGTCTGTATCCGGTACACCTCGCCCTCTACAGTAATCTTCTGCCCAACCCCTACATTATTCGCCAAGACATCCGCCTTCTTAAGAGTTACCCGCTGCGTGTTGGTTTTGCTAAAGCCACCGGGGCCAAGGCTTGTCCCAACGGTCCCCACGGAGGAGATAATCGCCGGAAGGTTCAATCCATTGTAGACCACTTCCGCTGGCATCTCTGCGAATGCAGCGTCGTCCGACATCTCAAATGCGTCATCGAAATCGCTCATACTTTTTGGTGCTGGCAACAAAAAGGGCGGGTAGAGGGCCAAAGGCGTGAAGCCCTGTCTCTACCCGCCCAATCTATTTACGGGCTTCCGTTACTAGGATGCTACGAACCCAGTCTTGATGAGGGTTCCCGAGTTCTCGTTGATGATCTTCTCGTCAGTGTGCTGACGAACACGGATCACGTCCGAACGACGAATCTCGTCACGGTAGGTCTCTACCACGAACAACGAACCAGCATCTTCCTCCCAGACCATCGTGCGGCCTGCACCACCTGCGTTTGGATCTCCTCCCATGACGCTTCCGCACCAGATGTAATCATCACCCCAAGCGTAGGCCAGTTTGGTGTCGTCTACGACTGCGCCGCGCTTGGCGGTGCTGTAGGTCGATTCTGCGATCAACACATTGACCTGTGCCGACTCCGAGAACGCCTGCGCGAACTCACCTTTGCCGATGGACTTGTTGCCACCGTAGTCGCCATAGAGGTACTTGCGGAGCAACGTGGAACGACGAATCGTTTTCCACACGTTACGGGACATGATGATGGTGTTCACTTGCTCACCGCGTTTCTGAACACGAGCAATCGCGTCTTCGATGTCCCGAGCCACATCGAGCCCGTTGATATTGGCTTCCGTGTACGCGCTGCTCGCGTCTTTGGAACCCCAGATACCGGGGGAAAACATCAGGTCAGCCACACGCTTTTCATACGCAATGGCCATATTGCGCTGCAACAGCTTCGATGCCACCTGCTCGGCGTCGAAGAAACGCTTAATGTCGAGTGCGTCACTGTCGTCTACAACCTCGGTTAAACCTCGGTCTGTGCAGAAGAAGCGGTCCTTCTCGTACGTGCGCTCTACTTCTTTGTAGGCGGTGCGAGGAGCGCGAACCGTAGTGTCGCCAAGCTCAGAAGCCAGAAGCTGGCCGCTGCTCTTTTTGATCTTACGGAACTCGCCGTACTTGGTTCCAGTCATCCACACAGGCAGAACCTGCTGGGCGATGAAATAGGTGTCGGCGAGGAAAGCTTCCTCCACCACAGCCTGCAACTCGGGCCGAATTTCGGCGTCTGTATTAGTATACATTATGTGTTTCCTTGAAAGGGTTTAGAAACTGACTGCGCCGGTCAGGAGACCGACCGTCCCGAGCGACAGAGGAGGCGCTGGGAGAACTTCAATGAGCTGGCCTGCGGCATCCGCATCCTGAAGGGCGTAGCCGTAAACTGGCGTGGCATTGGCTTGCCCAACCGCGTCCGTGGCTGCCACCCACTTGGCAACCTGCCCATTGGCTGCGCGCTTGAGCTTGTCGCCCTTCGCGATGATGCCAGCGGACTGGACGTCGATGGTGCCTGTCATGTTCCACAGGCGAACACGAAGCGGGCGCTTGGAGGGGTTGCTTGCTGCAACCGAACCATCCGGGTTGAGCGATGCAACCGGAGCGTTGAGGTTGGAGTTTTCAACGACGCCGATTTCGGCATCCGCTGCTCCTGCTGCCACGATGTAGCCGCTGGAGTTCAGTTTGACTCGAATCCCGGCAGCGATCCCAGATCCACTGGGGTCAGCGAGGAACGTGTACTCTGCGTGACGAGAGATAGACATAATTCAGGTGAGGTGAATGGGTTACTCCGCTGCGGTGTAGATGCGCTTGGCGGCGAGGTAGTCGAGGAACGCCTGTGGGTTCTCTTTCCGGGAAAGCTCCACGGCCTGCGCCTTGGTCTTGCCTGCCGCAACATGCTCCGCGACGTTTGCCTCGAACTGGTGCTTCTTGATGGTGCCAGTCTCGAACATGCGCGCCCCGTGGCCGCCGACACTCAGTTGCCGTGCTCCCTTGGCTTTCAGGGCGAATCGAAGTGCCTCGTTCTCGGTTGCAAGCAACTCGATCTTCTCATTCACCGAGGCAAAGAGATGCTCGTGGTCAGCTTGCTGCTTTGCTTCAAACTCGTGAACGAGCGCGCTTTCAATGGCGGCGATACGGCGGGAAAGCGCAGTGCCTTCTCCGCTCTGTCCGCCTTGTCCTGCGCCTTCGCCAGTCTGCCCTTCGCCCTGTTGTTGGGCGGCGGCTTCAGCCTGCTGTTGTGCGAGTGCTTCCGCTTCCTCTTCGGTTAGTTCGCCGTCTGATTCAGCGGCTTCCACAACTGCCTGCTGAAATGCTTCAGCCTGCTCCATGCGCTGAGTGATCTCGGCGATGTGGGTTTGCATTCCCTGCACTGCCGCTAGGACATCCGCGAGGGTTGGTTCTTGCGCCGGAGCGCCGTTTTGGTTGGTGTTGCCCATATAGTCAAAGTGTTTGGTGTCAACGGACTCCTTGGCCTCGAAGAGGCCGTCGGGGTTGGCGGCTGGTGTGCTGACCAGATCCACCGAAATGAGTTCCTTGCAGCGGGCGTACTTGCGTCCTCCGCTCTTCTCGTCGTCTCCCATGAATGCCGCAGAGAGGCCGATGTTGTTTGGCATCCGCTCGGCCAGCTCGATGGCTTGCCCGAAGTTTGGATGTGTCTTCAGCAGGTGCCAGTCTCCGAGAAGCTTGTGGCCCTCGATCCGGAAGTTATCGAGATAGCCACACACGGCATCCGCGCCGGATTTGTGATTCCATTTTACCGGAATGGTTCCGCGTGAATCGGCGCACTCCTTGAGTTGCGTCATCGTCTTTCGATCGACCTCCAGATCATGGCCGCGAGCCGTGATCCCACTCGTGATAATACTTACCCCACGGATGATTCCGTTGTGGGGATCGACCTGCGACCGCTCTAGTGCGGAATGAAATTCGTAGCGCGCCAGTTGTTGCGACATGCACGGACGCCGCGTGTCAACAGGGCACAAAAAAGCCCGGTGCGACGAACAAATCGCACCGGGCCGCTATGACACGAACTAACCCAAACTAACGCCGAAAATTCACCCTGTCTTCCCGGAGTGCCTTGGCCGCTCCGTCCCTGAACTGTTGCGCTGTAGGGGGCCTTCCTCCTGGAACCATAGCGGTGCCGTTTGTTATGCGGTTGACCCTTGCAGCAGCAGTTTTGGCGACCTTGGAAGAGGCTGGGTTTCGCAGCATGTCCATAACTGATTTGGGCATGCCGTCGCCTCCGGTTTTGGTTAGCATGGCTATCGCCTTATCTCCGCGAGCGAACTCGATTCCCGAATCACCGGCAACCGTGCCGCCAGTGCCGCTTACTCGCGCCAATTTGAGCCGCTTCGCCAACGCATCCCGGACGGATTGCTGTTGCGGAGAAAACGCAGGCGTCTTCGCCATCGACCGAATGAATCGCTGCGCCGCCTCTTTCATTTCGGGTGCCGCCTTATTTGTGGTCTTCCATGCGTGAGGCGCTGACTTCAAGAGTGCTTCCGCGAAGTCCCCGCGAGCGAACCCGATGATTAGCGATAACCTCGCATCCAACTCCCTGATTGATTTCATCGTTTTAGTGCTATTTTTTTCCCAAGCCAACCCGCCGCATTCTTTATCGCTCCCTGCCCCGCTTCAGTGCTGGCTGCCGCCAACCCAACAGCGCCCAGAGCGCCACCTTTTAACAGTGGCGCTGTGTATGCAGAGTGCATCGCGTGCGGATTCATTCCCTCGTCCGCGCTTGTGTCAAATTGCCCGTTCTCATTCCGAGGACGATCATCGAACTGAATCAGCGCGGAGAGCTTTCGATCAAGCGCAGCGAGGGTGCTCATTAGGCTTTGGGGCGAAGTTTCGATAGACTCTTCGCAAGCTTGTCCCAGCCGCCCCTGAAGCTGTCACTCGCCTTCCCAAGGCCACGAGTGGCGACGGATTTCATTGCGTCTACAGTTGTCACTTTTCCGGGCGCTGGCATGAATTTTTGAGCGACTGGATTTTTGGAGACATCAATGCCCTTGAGTCCAAGGCTATCAGCGTACTGGTGCGCCTCTTTGGCTGCCCCCATTACCTGTCCAGCCTCTAGAGCCGCCTTCTCAGGCTGAATCCATTTTTTATTAGCGTAGTATCCGCCAGCTCCCACAGCGCCTGCCCCAAGTCCAGCAATGGCGATATTGCGGCCTGTGTGCGATTCTTCCTCCTGCTTGCCGAAGCAGATAGCGTTGAGCTTTGCGTCTAGTTCCCGGAGTGATTGAGTTTCAGATTTCATGTGGTTTTCTTCTTGTTGGTGTTGTTGTCAACGGATGCGATGGGGTTGAGGGTGCCTGCTGCCGTCCCGACGCCGCCAATACTTGCCGCCGCTCCGACTCCTCCGACAGCGAGGGCAGCCCCTCCACCAATGATCTTCTTGGAGTACATCTTCGCTGCGCTTGCCTTGTGGGTGGCCATTGAGCGGAAGTATTGTTGCATCGTCTTATGCTCCTCGTTGGCGATATGCTGTATCGCCTGCTCGTGGGTCGCTCCTGATTTTGCAACGTGGTCACTTACCGCTTTCACGGTTTCTTCGTGGCCCGCTGTGTGCCGAGCTGCAACAAGCGCCTTCGTGTCGTCTCCGGTAGCGCGAACGGCCTTCGCTAATGCCTCGTGCTCGTTGTCGCCATGCTGCCAGAGTCGCTTATTGATATGCTCATCTAGGGTTGCTTTCCCTTTGTTGTTCCGTGTAATTGCGGCCTGAACCTTAGCCGTCTGCGCCGCCGTAGCTGGCTTTGCGCCAGATTTTAATCCGTGCAGCATACTGGCCTCGTTTTCCCAATGCCAGTGGCTCAGTCCCTGAAGCGGGCCAGCGCGGAATCTCTGGTAATGACTCACACCAAATTCGCCTCCCAGCTTCTTTGAGATAGCTCCAGCCGGATTCTCTCTGGCGTGTGAGAGCACCTTCCCGATCACCTTCCCTTGCACCCCTGTGTTCATCATGTTGTGTGAAACATTCAGGTAATCAGAGATGAACTTACCGTGCTTGGCGGGATCTATCGCTGCTCCGGTCACTTTCTCTCGAATCTTGCCAGCAATCTTCGAGTCTCTCGCCACGATCCGTGCAAGCGGAGCCCCCGCCTTCATCATTGAAAGACCGCCTCCAGCCAGAGCAACTCCACCGACAATCGCCAGCTTCTTGCCAGTCGACATGCCCTGCTTTTTCTCTCCGTCAGCAAATAATCTCACCGAGCGAAGTCTAGCTGACATCGCCTTCAGGTCCGGCATAGCAACAATCTTCGGAGAGGTTCCTGTAATCGGCCCGATTTTAGGAGCGCCACCGTATTTCTTTCGCAACATCCAGCCCGCCACGCCGCCGCCCGTGAGCGCAACAGCAGCAGCGCCAGCCATGATCTTCCTCTGATTGCCGATCCGCTCGTACCATTTCTTATCACGGCGCTCCCTTTCCTTGGAGCCCGGAGCAAACACACGAGCCGAGCGGCCTCGTGCATCTCGCACATCCCAGTTTGCCGCCGTTTCATCAAACATTCTCAGCCTGCCGCGTCTCGACAAAAGCTTCGCCGTTCTCTGAATCGCTGAAAGGTGCGTGGCGTCCGCGATCTTCTCTTTGGCCGCAGCCACGCCGCCAGCGAGTTTCGCTCGTAGTGCCGGGTTCTTCTTGAGCACCAACGCGCCTCCAAGCAACGCCGCACCTCCAATTGCCGCGCCTTGGGCGTTCCGGAACCAAGGCTTGTCCCATTCCCGCTTTTGTTTCCGGCCCCACTCGTCCTTCGGACTCACCTCGCCCTTCAATGTGGAGTGGATGTCCGCGATCATTCCCGTGCTGCGCTGGCCGTACTTGTATACCTTAGCGCCCTTGTTCATCGCCGACTTCAATACTGCCGCGCTATGAATAGGCACATCGACTTCCTGAAGTCTGCCATCCGCCGTTCGCTTGTGCGCCTGCGTCAATCCAGCAACAGCCTTGAGCTGGTCTGTGTACCGCCCCTTGCTGTTCACGTAGTCGTCGTCTCCAAACTGCCGCAGACGGGGCAAGCGGGCGGCAAGGAAACGAGCCGCTAGGAGATTCTGTTGCTTTGCTTCAACCGACTGCGTTTGTGTCTGTCTTTTCCGAGACGGCGTGGCTTTCGCGACTCTCTTTGAAATGTCCGTCTGTGGTGCCGGTTGCGCTGAAGTAATCAGCACTGGTTGCGCGACCGGGGCCTTCGCTGCGCCGGGCATCTCCACTACCTTTTTCACGGTTGCCGATTCCGCCGCTTTTGCGGCTTTCTCCGCCGCCTTCCGGTCTGCTGCATTCGGGAGAATCTTTCCTGCTGCTGCCGCCCCTTTGCCGGAACGAGCATACATTAACAATCCGCCGTACCCTGCGAGGATGGCTCCGGTTTTGATTGCGGCGCGGCGGAGCGACTTCTGGTCTTCCGTGAGTTCTTTCTTTGGAGGTTCTGTGACAGGCATGGCTATTCTTCTTTTTGAGTTTTACGAGCAAGGCTGCCGACATTGCCGGGCTTATCGGGGCTGCCGAGAGACGCTCCAGCCGGAGCCGCCTTCGGTGCCTGCGGCACCATCTTCTCCGCCGTAGCGGGCGGCAGCGCATAGAGCTGCACCAGCGTCTGGACGGCGCTGGCCCGATCCATAACCCCAGTTCCCACGGCTTCCAGAATATCCAAGAGAGGTTGCACGCCTTTCTCGCCCTGTTCTCCGACCATTCCGGGCGGAGGTTCGGGTGCTGGAGGTGGCGGCGTATTGATAGCCGCAAGCGCCTGTGTGGCGTTTGGCCAACGCTGAAGCATAAGCTCAATTGGAATGCTCGTTTCTCCAGCCGTACGCTGTAGGAACTGCATTTCCGCAGCACTGCGACGAGCCACTTCCTCGAAGGTTCCGCCGCGCTCTGCGATCATGTCGCTGGCGGTGATAATGCCCTGTTGCAGTAGTTGTAGGTTTGCCGAGACATCGTTTCCGTAGTCGCCCGTGAGCGATGCACCGAAGCCCCATTTTCCGGAACGCCACTTCGGATGCGCCGGAAGTTTCCCCAGCGAAATCGCCCGACTCAAAACATGGTCCCTGACTTTATCGAGCACCCGTTCAGCAAGCAGTGTCTGCCAGCGGCGGATGGTTCGCATTGCCTGCGCGACCTCAATCCGACCCGTATGCCCAGAGAGCGCGCTCATGTCGTAAACGAAGCCGTAGGGGAGATTCAGCCCGATAGAAATTTCACGCACCATCACTTCCACAAGCGACATAAACGCACCGTTCGGGCGAGTCATCGCGGGGGTGAAATTTACCGATTCCCCTTCTGCTAACCGATGGATCTTTCCGGGTTCCATCACCATAGTTCCGGGCTTGTTCGTTGCGCCGGACGTATCTCCTTTCTGGAAGGCGTTACCCCCCGTCGATTTGAACGGGTCGTTGGACGTAATTACCCCGGCCTGCCCGGACTGCCATTTGGCGGCCTGTTTCTCCGTTAGGAAAATGTCGTAGAGATCCCGCGCCGGAGCCAAGGCCGTCGCCAGTGGAGTCACCCCCCGATATTGATCGACCCGGAGTGGGTCAAGGAAATGGATAAACTGATCGGCAGGCACCTCCCCCTCGAAGCTGTATTTGTTGTTCCGCTGCCGTTTGAAGATGTCATACGTCACAGGTGCGCCCATGTCGTCTATATGGATGCCTGCGATGTAATTGTCGTCGTTTGCCTTCAGGGATTCGTTTGGATTACCAATTCGATCCGCTTCGATGGGCTGGATTTTGAGCGTCTCTTCATCCAACTCGACGATTTTCCAACCGTGATCCCCATCCGTAAACGTCCCCCAGAGCATCAGGTAAACCAGATCCCCGAGACGATACCGGCCAGAGAGATCCGCCGTCTCGCACCACTCGTGAAAGTAATCCTGATACGCACCGTCGATCATTTCGTCCCCGGTGGTGGAGACGTACTGAACCTTGTCCGCGACGTACTGAACCAATCGCGCCACAATCCCGCGTAAAATGGCGAAATTACGGACCATATCACGGGCATCCCACATCAAATTGATCCGGTCCCGGTGGGAGCGATAGTTCTCCGACGCCGCATTCTTGGCGAGGCCGCCAGATCCCGAGCGACGGGTGCCCGGATTGGCCATGTCGTATGCAAACTCGTGGAATCTTGCCCGTGCAATGATCCGATTCGTTGCAAACTTCGGCGCGACGGTAGCCAGCGCCCGATCGAAGAACGTAACCTTGTGGATAGGAAGCTTATCCATGGTTTATTTGGGAAAAATCTGGAACGATGTACCCGAGGTCGTTCGGGTTCCGGCGCTCGTTACGGACCCGAATGGCCGCATGGAGGCGCTCCTCTACGTTTGCGAGGTCTTTCGTGTACGATTTGTCGCCAAAAGTCTGGGCGGTGTAGAGGGTGGCCTGTTTTTTGAGATTTGTGATCTCAGTTTCCAGCTCCTCCGAGGTGTAGCTGCGGTAAATTTCCTGCCAACGTATCGAGGACATGCAGCAACGCGGGATGTCAACGGACGGATAGCCAAAAATAGACGGACGGATAATTGCCAGCCGCTTTATTTCGGACGGTTA
>JBAXNG010000048.1:0-29137 GCA_037133875.1 Verrucomicrobiota bacterium
TCAAACGTGCAAAAGTCGAAGCAAGCTTCGAGGTATCAGACCCAATGCGAATGAAGATGGTGGGCAGTGAGGGAATCGAACCCCCGACCAACTCGGTGTAAACGACTTCTGGCCCTTTTAGCACCCTTTGGCACCGAACGGAATTAAGCGGCAAACAACTTGATTTTAGACCGTTACAATCAAAACCGCAACTGCACCGAACAGCACCAAAAGGCACCATTTTTAACCGCCGGGTGATACTAAGGGTGATACTGGCGGATTCTCAAAACCAACGACATAAGTGCGAATTGAGGCATTCCAGGCGTGGAAAACAACGGTGAACGTAATTTCCGAGGGATCAGTGAACGGAGAGAGAACGCCGGTTTAGGGGGGATATGATACAGTGCCAAAGGCAGCAGGCCGCCAACCTCCATGTCGGAAAAACAAATCATCATCATTGCGGGTCCGAACGGAGCGGGTAAAACCACTTTTGCGCGCGAAGTTCTACCGCAAGAGGCTCACTGCTTAAATTTTATCAACGCGGACCTAATTGCCGCCGGTCTTTCGCCGTTTGCGCCCGAAGCGGCTGCTTTTCGGGCTGCGCGGCTGATGCTCGATTCCATTAAGGAGCAGGTTCAGATCGGACACAGCTTTGCTATTGAAAGTACCCTCAGCGGAAAAACTTACGCTCGAATGATCCCGGAATGGAGGGCCGCCGGATATTTTGTGACTCTGTTTTTTCTAGAACTGCCTTCCGAGGAGCTCGCGTTGGAACGGGTTGCGTTCCGTGTTTCGCAGGGAGGTCACCAGGTTCCCGAGACCGATGTTCGCCGCCGGTTCGGAGCGGGAAGACGCAATTTCCTCTCAATTTACAAGGATTTGGTGGATGATTGGTGGCACTACGACAATTCATCTGGGATCCCACGGTTAATCACTTCCAGCAATTTTGACGCATAATGAGCACGACCAAAACAACACCGTCTTGGATGCCACAGGCAGATCAGGCGCTAAAACGCGCTGCACAACGGGCTCGTGACGTTGCGATTCAAACCAACACGGGGATTTGTGTGATGCAGGATGGCAAAATCGTACGAATTACAGCCGACGAACTGCGCGCTGAACGGGCTCGGCAAGCGGTGGCTGTGGGGGATCTGTCAGCGCAAACAACTCCGTAGCACTGTCATAGGTTCGCTTATTTATCCTTACGCGCTGTAAACATGGACACTCTAGCTAAACGCTTGGGAACCACCGTCCACTTTTCTCCCCTCATGAGAAAGGCGCGCAGTTTGGGATTATCTACGCCTGAAGATTTGTGGACTTTGGCTGTGCAACGTGGATGCCGCCACTACTGGCAAGGCAACGAATCCACGACGGTGCGTGTTTCGGTTTCAGAATTCTCCAACGAGGAACTTTCGATTGCATTGCTGAACCCTGCGGCTCCGTACAGCCCGCACAGTATCCGATGCGGAGCGGCGATGCTTGGCGCTACCGATAATGATCCAGCCCTAATTGCACAGCTAGCAGTCAGGGAACGCAGCCAGGCCGTCGTGCGATTCGTGGCGGAATGCGGCCGCACGTTTGAGCCGCAAAATGTCTACTGGTCCCAACTCCTGAACCTGTTGCCTGATTGTCAGCAACCAAAGCCCGGAGTGATGCCCCATCCCACCCGTTTCGTCAGCATGAGCGGATATGAACGTGGGGTTGGGAAAAGGATTACGACCCAGTGGCAACGCCCACAAATCGTAGCGGCATGACAAACGCAGAGATCATCGCCTCCACATTGGACGGATTACTCGATCACGAGGCGTAATCTGGACGGAAATGTGCTGCTTGGATTGCTCCGCATCCGCACGGAGATTTCCTGAACAGTTTGCGGCTTATTCCCGAACACTAGGTGAGGTTTAGACAGACCGAACCGAGCATTGCGTCGGTCACACGACAACCTCCTACAAGGGGCAGGATTCTCCATAAAAGCGCTCGTAGAAAGCCCGTTTTCTATCCATTGCCGATAGCCCTGACGGAATCGTAGCCCAAACCAATGCTTCTGCCGTCGCTCGCATATCCAATCCCATTTTCAAACGCTCTGCCGGACTCCGCCGCATCATCCCTCGAAACATCATCTCATTCACTTCCGGAGCGGTATCTCTCACGGCAAAACCCGTGTCAGCATATCTGTCAGGTTCAATCTTGCTGACCATTCCCGAAGATACTCCGTATCACAACCAGTCGCAATCAGGTTCTCTACATCAGCCAATTGCCGCGCAGAATGAGAGTCTTTGGCCCAGTCGAGTTTAGACAAAACAAGGTCCTCTTTGCTCACCACCCAAACCGCAAAGTCGCCCAAGTCTAACCGCACCCTCCGTGAAAGCTCGTGGCGCCGGTACGGGTCGAGGTTCCGCACCATAAAATCTACCTTAATCAATGTGTCCTGATGGATTGCATTGAAGCTGCCCTGTTGAAGCACTGCGTCCCTGGCTGCATCCGAGGAAACGTAGTAGTCTTCTCCGAGGAGCGATTCTATTCGCGCAGCATCTTGAAGGTGCAATGAAACCACCAAATCAATGTCACGGGTCATTCGCGGGAGAGCGTAGCAGTTTAACGCCATTGAACCGGTGAGCATGTAAAGGATCCCCCCATCCTCCAATCGAGTAACCACATCCTGCAACGTTTTCAGTTCCTGACTCATTCCATTCACTTCACACGAGTTCAATAATCTAGGGCCTTTTCACGGAGTCGGCCTTACGCCTTCGGCAACGCCAGATCCGCAATCGCGAGCCGAAGTTGGGTCAGAAAAGCCTGAAGATCCGACTGGGATAAATCCCGAAGCAACCAACTCGGCATCTCTGAGATCTGCAGGCCATCCAATAACATCGATACTACGGCCGGTTCCCATCCCCCGTCTTTGCGCTGCGCATCCGGAACGGAAGCCAACAGGTTGTGCCCTGCCTGTTTGAGAAAATAGAGGTCCACGACATCCTTCAATTCGGTCCGGCTGATTAAGGTCGTCAGTTTATTTGCGATCATTTCACGAATCGTATCCACCCTGATTCCTTCGAAATCCTCCTTGATGACATCTAGTTGAGGCGCGCGATCCACGACCACATCAATGAGTTCCCGCTCCTCCCCGCGAGTCAGCCGGAAACGGTGAAAATCAGGAGCCGAGCGGATGGCCTGACACTCTGCGCCAATCGTTTTGGCGACACGAAAGACTAAATTGCGGACTTCGATCCCCTCCACTTCCTCCGTAGTGAACAGGTCCAAATCATATGAAAGCCGATGATGCAAATAGAACAATCCAAGCGCACTACCTCCCGTCAAAAAGAAACGCTGCTCCTGTGCAAACCATGTTTGCAGGAAGTCGCGTTTTAGAAGCGTGCAGGCTTTAGATTCTGCCCAGTTCATGCGCGACTTTTAAAATATACTTCCACAGTGACCTGCGGCGACCAAGCATCGGACTCACGCGGGGAAACACATCAGCCACCTGACGCAGCGTGAGAAATTCCCAAACCTGTTCCACACGCGCCTCGCGCATGATCCAAGCCACTGTGCTAAGCCACTCTGTGGGACTTGCTCCAGCCAATCGGGCACGGAGACTTGAAGCGGTTTCGGGACGATCCCAAGCGAAGTCGAGGTTGTCCGTAGGTATGGATGGAAGGGGCGGCATGAATTGAAACTATACGCTAAAAGTGTACGCGGCCGGTGGATCTGAGAAAAGTCAAGATGACCGTGATAATACGGGGGCCGTTGCGGGTGTTTGCCTGAGCCGATAAACTGCGCGCTAAACGGAGTCGGGAAGCGAGCGGTTGCTTGCGTTAGTTCATAGTAAAACGATGTTTGCGCAATCAATGCGCCCACCGAGCGGTTTACTTTACGACCGGCGGCCCGTCTCAAAACTTATCCGCTCGCCATTTGGCGTGTGACAGTCACCTCCTTGTTTCTCCTCTCTAGTTCCTGCTCACCTCGGCTTTGACCTCAAATGCACGAAGCGCTTCCTGAACCCGCTCCAGTTCGAACACCAATGTTCTGTACCCCAGTTTAATACCTGGAATCCGTCGCTCCTGATACAAACGGGTCAGCATCGAAACGGAAATCCCGGTCAGCACGGCCAATTCCGCGAAACGAAGGTATTTGGTCTGCGATTTCGGCTGAGTCATGGTCTTCAAACTGCGCCTCCCGATAATACTGTACAATTGAGGCTGTGCGGTATTTCGAGCATCTGCAGCACTAGACGATTGTAGATTTTGTGTCTCATCAAACTACACGATAGATGACGCCCTCCCTAAGTTTGCTCCGCCGGCGGAGCAACAATCGACTTTATTTGCCTACGCGAGGCATCCAGACAACCAACCGCCCATGCAATTGCCAGTTCCATGGCAATGTTAGCCAAGTGAACAAACTCCCCTGAGGCTGGTTTCACTCGCACATCGTGCTGGACTGCCAAAGGACGGAGAATTGTCTAACTTTCCAGACCCAGATACGGCCACGGACGGATACGAACCGATTCATTAGAACGCCTACGAAACAGAACTAACCTCGGCTTCCCCCGAGACAGTCGATTCACCGGATGACCCGACGTAGTTCCATTGCAGCGCCCAAACAATCGTGAAATTCCTCAATCTTATTGGACCCCAAATTAGACGCCTTCGCGATAACCGCAGTTGGACCCACGCCAAACTCACACTTAAACTACAAGTAAGCGGCCTCAGTATCTCTCGAAGCGGGCTTTCCAAAATCGAAGCCAGACTGGTCGCTGTTTCAGACATTAAGTTGCTTCATTTGTCCGAAGTACTCGGGGTCACCGTCCCTGAACTTTACCCGCTCAGGCAAAAGAACGAGTCCCTTAAGGATCACCTGAAACGGCACCTCGGAGAATCCCCCGAAAACGTCCACAAACGTTAATGGACACATACAACCAACATCTTCTGGGGAACGATTATATCTCTGATACCGTAGGTCTGCTCGGACACTCCGCAGCCTCGCGATTCACCTTCCAATGAAATCCCCTACTCCAGAGTCAGCGTATAAGCTGGCACAAGCCGCAGAAGCCCTCCTCGCATGCCCAGAGTTGCATAAAGAAGATGTCTCCGACTCAACCCACCAACTGATCGATGACTTCATGGAGACCTCGCAACAGGTCGCTAGAGAATGCACATTTCCAAAACGGGAAGAGATTCTGGCATTTTTCAAAAACCGTTTTGAACAGGAAGAGAAAGAGATCGTTGTGAGACGCATCGTTGCCCTCATTTCGACGTTTTCAAACGAAACTCTATATTCTGCCTACGAGGAAATCCTCGAAACCGCTGATAAAGTGCAGGCTTAAAGGGCTGCACTAGGAATGGCGTGAGCAAATACGTTTTGCTCACGCCTGTAGTGGATCGAACAGGCCAGCCACGCCGAGTCTATCCACTACACGCAAGTAAAAGCAGACGACTTGGATTCCGGCTCTTTGGCTGAGGACTTACCCTCGGCAAGCCGGGATTCGAACACCTTCGCCTTCTTAAGCTGGCACGCCACGGCCACCACCTGCGACGGTTCCCGACTCAGCCCGGGATTGGCCCGAAAGTGCTGTTCAACTCTCCGCTGGATGTCGATATCATCCAGCGCTGCCACCATCGAGCCCAGTCCTTCCTTCAATTTACGTTGATAGAAGTTGTCCGGCATCTCGTCTGAATTACCCGAAATCAGCCCGTGAGGTTGGTTTGTTTTACTTACAGTGTTTTTGATCACGCTACGATCATGGCACTCATTTCGATGATCTTTGCTCCGTGGGCAGAGCAGGATTCGTCTATATTTACCGACTGCATACAGCCACTTGGAAACAGAAGCCCGTTTCCGAAACCTCTGGTCCCACTCCTCCACTACGTCCGCACTCCAACACTTGGCGTTTGTTTGGGTGCAGTCGCCATCATCGTTTGGCGTGCGATCGAAACCATCGTCTGTTCGCGACGATCCACCGGCATATTCTTAAGCATCCGCTGGATGCTCTCCTTCATCTCGGGGGTCTCCTCCAGTTTCCGGAGTACCCCAGCGCGCATCTACCCTGGAAAAGCTGTTCTATTGGGCAATAGGCGAAACGGTCCGCTCAAAAAGTAATGGCGGAAACCTGAAGTACCTTTAAGGCGAACCGATCTCCACCAGACTTTCACCAGACTCAAAAAGGCTCATGGCTGTACCCAAATGCTTTCCGAGAATCGTTTGCAACACAGCGTCCGATGTATTTCCGCAGGTCAACCAGAGTACTTTTGGAGGACTCCCGTGCTGTTCCAAAAGATGAATAAAATCACTATCCTTCGTCAAAATAACGGCATCTGCAGCCTTCCCTGCATCGAAAATTTCTTTATCGCCGGCATCTCTGAGTCCGAGATCTCGTAAAGCCGCAGCACGAACGGAAAAGTTGGCATTTATCCAAGCTGCAACCCTCGGTGATAACTGAGCGTCAACCCAAATGATCATGCAGCAAGCAGCGGATGATCGATACGGCGGCGAGCATACAGGAGACAGGCCTTGAGGTCATCTGCTTCCAGATCAGGCATCTCCGCAAGGATTTGAGTCGCGTCCAATCCTGCCGCAAAAAGATCGAGAACGTCACTTACCCGAATACGCATACCGCGCACACAAGGACGTCCCCCGCACTGCTTCGGGTTGAAGGTTATGCGATCAAGTAGAGCTACCATGGGCTTTACTCTATAATCATCTGGTATGCTCGGCAAGTTGTGAACGCAGCAGCCCGATTTGACCGCCGCTACCGCTCCTCCTCTACATCCGCACTCCAACACTTGGCGTTTGTTTGGGTGCAGTCGCCATCATCGTTTGGCGTGCGATCGAAACCATCGCCTGTTCGCGACGCTCCACCGGCAGATTCTTCACCATCCGCTGGATGCTCTCTTTCATCTCGGGGTTCTCTTCGAGTTTGCGAAGCACTCCGGCACGCATCTTTTCTACACGTTCGTCTTTCTGCATCTCCACTAACACCAGTGTCCGGGCGAGACGTTCGGGCGGCAATGACTGCACGTGTTCCCAGAACTTGGGGTTGGCTTTGATGTACTCGTCAATTTTTGCGTTCACCGCCGGGTTTTCTTTCGGTGGCAATTGCGCGGATCCGTTCGACACAGACGGGTCCCTTTCGGACGTTGGTTTACCTTTCAACATAAGAGTTTTGGGCCGTTGTGGCGTTAGTTGTTAGCGAGTTGCAGGATCGTGTGGCAGTAGATGTCCGCCAAATCGCCGGGGTCTTCTTCGACCTCCAGTACCATTGCCATCAGATACGCCGGACCGGGTGAACACCCGATGCGCTCCTTAATCAACTGATCTGCTGTCACGTAGAGATCGTATTTCTCCAGTAACAATTCAATGGCTTGCGGTGGTTTACTCATGTTTTCGTCGGGTTACTTTTGAAAAATTGTGGAACGCGTTTTTACCAGTCCGACTTACCGGGGCTGGCGTTTGGAACAGTGGATGCGGCAGGCGGGACAGGGCGCTGTTGCTGGTGTAGTTCTTCTTCCAGTCGGTCGAGTCGTTGTTTGGTGGCAGCCGCCTCGGCTTCCAGACGCGTGTTTTGTTCGACCGTCTGTTTGCCCTGTTGCAGGTTCGTCGAAAGTTCGCCCAGCTTCTGCGAAACGGCCTGACTCCCCGTCAACACCGCTTGAGTGACTTGTTTTTGACGGTTCAACTCCATCAATAGTTCGTCTCCCACGGGACTCGCCGCCTTACTTGGATCACGGCGAACTACAGAGGGAAGCACGCTCGGAGCGTTGCTTTGGAGATTCCATTTCCCGGTACTTTCCACCCGATAAATCGTGTGCCCTTCGTGCATAATCCGGCCGTTGTTCGGATCCACGTAACGAGCCAAGGGATACGCCTTCAGTGTTTCCGCATAACGCACATTTTCCACCCCAGCGCTCCCCATCATTCTGCCGGAAACCGTTCGGACACTTACCTCGGGCTTCGGTTTAGTGGCACAAGCCGCCATTAGTAGCGGTACAACTAGCAATAAGGTCGTTTTCATTTACGTGCAGCGATTTGTGCGGGTGTTAAAGGGGCCGTGTCTCCGTCCACCGCAGCCGTATTGGGAGCGGCGAGACGCATGAGATTCCGACGAAGCCGAGCAATCGGATCGTTCAGATCCTCCTTTTCCGTCACCTCTGAGGCTTTGAGTAACGCCAGGCGTGTACCGCCAATCACCGCCTTCGATTTATCAATCGTCTGCGTGACATAGACGTAAAACTGTTTCCCGGCCGGTACACGGACGTAGAACCCGTCGCGCTGGATCGTTTCCAGAATCTGTTTTGCATAAACATTCAGCACCTGTTGTGCGCCCACGAGTGGAGCGTTCTGGAACGAATTCACCGTCTGTGAACCGAAGATACTCTGTTCTTTTTCCGTCAATCCGCTCGAGGCTCCTCCCAGAAAAGTCGCCGTAAACAGCTTCAGCTCCGCCAGATCATCGCTCTTTAAGAGTTCGCCGCGTAATCCAGCGCTCCCATCCGTGATCCCCCACTCCGATCGCGCATCGTCTTTCTCACGGTCGAGCACCAGTCCCGACAGGCTCAGTTCCTCCCCGCTCTGCCACACAAACGTCCAGTTTCCGCTACTCGCGATCCGTTCTCGCACACGATCCACTCTGGCCGTGGCGTGGACTTCGGTTCCCGCAGGAATGATGAGCCGTCCGTTGTGCCAGACGTCGACTGTCACCAATCCGACAATCGGCGTGTTCATCGATGAGGACTCCACCGTGATCACCAATTCACATTGAACCATCCGTCCGAACGGGGCGAACTCTCGCCCGAGTCCTTCCACCGGACGCATCGTCGAAATAGCCTCCGAATAAAGGCTAAGTGGTATCAGTTCCGCAGAGCCTTCGGGCTTTCGAACCTCAGGCAATGGAGTGGACGGAGCGGCGACTTCAGCGGGAGCGTTAAACGTTGTCATATCGCGGCTCACCGACTCCACAACCTGCGGTTTACGAGTCAATCTGGCTCCAGGCTTGCGTTCCAGTTTGGCGAGTAAGTCCCGTGGCGAACCGAAACCCTTCGTCAACATGAAAACCACGGCGAACAGGATCAGGAACACCACAATCGCACCGGTTCGCGTACGACACGCGTTGAGCAATTTGCGAGGCGTCATTTGGAAAGACCCTCGATTCCCTTACGGGCGTTCACCTTCACCGGTTTAATGACCGGAGGCTCACTCCGCGTCAGCAACACCGTGAACTCGTTCTTCGTCGATAGTTCGTTCCTGCCTCCAATTGGAGTCCCGGTAATCGCAAAGTAAGCAGTCGACTCGTTTTGTGGCGGCATGACGCCGTTTGCGTCGCTGATCGACTGCGAATACAGCCGTTCTCCCACCCTCAGTGAGAATCCATCCGCTCGATACCGGATTTCACGATCCGTTTTGTTCTTCAGTGAGACGCGAAAAACCAATGTGTCTTGGACCTCGAATCGAAACACTTCTTCGAGACGAATCTCAAAATCCGTGTAATCCATCACCCGTCCCGTCTCGCCAAAAGCTCGGTAATCCACCTGTTCCACGGCTTCAGGATGATGCTCTTTCAAGAGCGGATACGCCTTCGCTTTGTCCAACAGCCCCACCAACAGGCTCGGTGTGACACTCCTTCTTGCTCCAAGTCCCTTCGGTATCTCTGTCGGATTCTTGAAAACCAGAGACAACAACGGCGTCGGACTCTCCTGCAACTCCACGATGTACGTCCGATGGTTACACCTCACATTGACGTTCGTCCGCGCTTCTTTGACCAAACAACGCACCGAAAAGAACGTCGCTCCGGGTTTATGAGCCAGTTGAAACAGCCCATGTGCCTTCCCGTCCGTAGTCACAAGCGCCGCATCAATCGCTGAAATCGGCGACGGAAAACTGATCGTAGTCACCCGCGATTGTGAGACCGGTACGGTATAGACATTCCGTTCATCGAGCTCCATTTCGAGGTATTGCCCAGTATCGGCGGCGAACCCGGTTACGGCCTGTAACGTAAGGAATACGATTGCCGTGAATTGTTTAGCGTGTGGGCTCATATTTAAATTCGCTGACTGCTGTGGGGAACCGTCCGTTTTTGCTCATGTCGGGATTCCGACGAATCTTGAACGCCAACTTGAACGGAATGGCTTCGCTGAAAGCTCGTTGTTCAAAGATCCCCGTACGGATGAGTTGCCCTGTGACCTGCGTCATCACGACGTCTTCTCGCGTTTCGAGAATATCGATCTTCGCCACCTCGGCTTTCTGATGGAGTTGTTTCGATTTAAACTCCTCCGCCTCTGAAAACATCTGCTTCTGGGCCTTCTCGAATGCCGGCTTCAGGCACACCTGTTTCAGTAGCTCCGGGTGATCGAATCCTTTGGGGTTCCGCTCCAGAAATGCCGTCACCGCGAGCATACTCTGTTGGGCGTGAAACTCTTTTGCCTCCTGAAAATCCAGTAACGGCGAGATATAATATGTCCCCGCCGGATCCACGATCACCACGCGTTCGCGCTGCTTGAGCTTTGTGATCAGGAAATACGGTTGTATTGCAGCAAACCCCACGGCACTGACCGCCACCCAAAACCACAAAAGAGCAGTGCGATCCTTGTTCACGAAGATCTGTTTGGGATCAAACGAGACCTTCGGGACGCGACCCCGCTCCGTGACTACTGGTTGTTCGCGGAGTTGTGGTTCCGCCGTTGAGGTATTCATTTAGAAACTCCTGCTGTTTGTGAGGAACCAGCAAGACACTCGGCCTCAGCGTCATTACTTGGATCCTTTGGGTTAAAAGGCGGTGCCGACGACGCCTGGCTTTGTTGATTTCCACCTGAGCTTTGGGTGGCACCTGAACTTGCAGAGCCCGAGGATGCCGACTGCGCACGAGGCAAACTTTGCGCGATACTTGAAATCATCGAACCGCTGATGGAGGAACCGCCGCCCTGCATCGCTGAGCCAGCCAGGCTTCCGGCCCCGGCCGACGCGGCTCCTGCCAACATTCCGGCCGCTCCAGCGCCTCCTGTTGCGAGACTCGCCGCCGTTGTTGTTCCGGCGGACAATGCCGCAGCACCAGCACTCAACGCCCCGCCCAAGAGAGCCCCGCCAACTTGTGCTCCCGTAGACACCGCATTCTGGATTACAATCGGCGCAATAATGGTGCTCAAAATGATCCAGGCACCGATGGTCGCTGCCGCCATAATGGTCTGGAGACCATAAACATTTGTGGCAATCACGAGCCCCTGCTCCGTCGCCACATCAATGAGGTTACTTGTCGCAATTGAGGCAGCGGCCCAGCCCAGTGGCCACGCCAGAATCCCCACGGTCCCGAGAATATAACGCGCTCCGATATGACTCGTAGAGCGCAGCGCAAGCAGTCCCAAAAAGAACGGCGCAAACGCGTAGCTTAAGCCAACCAGGAATTGCTGGATGATATAGGCGACCCAAATCAAAAACTGCGCGACCAGTCCAACAACGGTGAGTATCCCCCACACGATGGCCTCGTACATTTCCGCTGCACCGGGCAGGCCAAACCAACCGTGTTTCTCACCGGGCTCGGTCTTGGCAACCAACACCTCGATATAACGCTGAGCCGCGACTTCCGGGTGTGCGTCCATTTTGGACACCACGGTTTGCAGGGCGTCCTTCGCCAAATCGGTCCATTCACCGAACAGCGCGATAGCCATGATCACCAACATCGCCGAAATGATCGGACGAACCATCGAACGCGGCGTACTGCACTGCTTTACGTGTCCAACCAGACCAGCCACCAACAACACAAACGCTATCGGCAACAGTAGCGTGTACAGTGTCGTACATTGCGTCTGAAAGTTTGGGAACAGCCGTTGAAACGTCGGCAGCGCCGCAAGTGCAATCACTGTTGGGCACCTCGTCCGAACCGGATGTCGCTATTCACATCCGGCACCATCATCGCGCCGAACTTCTTCAACGCGTCGTGCCGATCTGCTGCAAGCGACTCGTGCTGTTGATGGAGCTGTTTTTTTATGTCGTTCCGATTTCCAATATCCTGCACCTGCGCAACCTGAGCGGCATTTGCCAGTTCCACGTCCATACCGTGTAACTCGGCACTCTGGGCGATAAGCACCCCGTTCAGTTTTTGTGTTTCGGCATCCGTTGTAGAGGCCTGGAGTCGGCAAACGGTATCCG
Organism: Verrucomicrobiota bacterium; assembly: GCA_037133875.1. Classification (GTDB taxonomy): domain Bacteria; phylum Verrucomicrobiota; class Verrucomicrobiia; order Chthoniobacterales; family Chthoniobacteraceae; genus Chth-196. Next base: position 12,109 of record JBAXNG010000048.1, read on the forward strand.
ACATCTGACTCCGCAACGACATCCGCCGATTCGTTACATCGTCGTACACGGACGCGTAATTCGCCGTGGTGTTTTCGATAGCGTTGAACTGTTGGTAAACATGTGCGCTACGCCGCACCGGAATCCCGGAAAGCGTTACGGGATCAATCTGATAATAGAGGCCAAACGTGTTGTAATCGATCCCGTTCAACCCTGATGCGTTTTGAATCACCCCTTTGAGCGACTGACCATTCCCCCGAATCTGCAAGGCCTGCATCACACTCGAACCGCCGTTCACGTTTAATATCTGCGCCGAATCCCCAGCGGCCCGGTTGGACGCGGTCAACACCTGCAACTGCTGCGCCATATTGTTCAGCTGCGCGACCTGATTATTGACCATCTCCACGTACTTCGCGAGGTCCACTACCTGATTCAGAGCGTCCTGAGCAATACTCACGGGATCGACCACAACCAATTGTCCGTGCGCCGCAGTCGCGACTGCGAACACACCTGCCAACACCGTCCAGTTTTGTTTGAGCTGCATAAACCCTCCTCAGATTGCCAAGTGAACTTGCTTTATTCCTCGATCCCTAAAACCCGCGTCACAGGTTTTAGAATGACTCCATCGACCTTTTGTTCAGGGAATGGGATGTCGTAGAGACTGATATTACCGTCACCTTCACGCCCTTCATCGTGGCGCTGCTGGTTCACCATCAACCAATACTGTTGTTTCACAGCATCGCTCCGCCCCTTCTCAAATCCGTCGGTGTAGGCAGTCTTCGAACGCGAATCGTTTGCGTAATTAAATGCCTCCCCGAGCAGAACACCCGCCCCGGCCCCCAACACCGTGGCCACTGGTTTTCCATGCCCGAGCTTGTTTCCCACAAACGCTCCGAGACCCGCACCGACTGTATCCGTCGCAACCCGCGCCGTCCTGGCACAGCCTCCGAGTAAAAAGCCCCCCAACATTATCAACACAATGGCTCTTGTTTTCATAAAGATGTGGAGGAGTCCGGGGCGGGCGTTGCGTTGGCGGCAATACCTTCAACAATGTCCGTGTATTGTTTGAGTTGCCGGGCGCGCTTCTCGAAGTGTTCCCCACTCGTGCTGCTGCAATACAACATCTCGGCTGAAGCCACGTTGTGCGCGGTGCCGCAAATCGGTCGTAGCGCATCGACGTGATAATACGTAAATGCCGCGAACTTCTGCCCCGTCTGCTGATCCGGCAACGGATACGACATGATCGCCTGCTTCGTGATTTCAGGTAACGCGATGTCGTTTGAGACGTCTTCCACATCAGCCCGGTCGTTCTGGCGCATCAGGAAGAACTGGCGACTGTTCCCAAAGACTGCGGACCGAATCCGGCTTTCTTTAAAACGGGCGTATTGCTGGACGATGGCGATATTCCAAGTGTTGAACTTACGCATCTGCGCATAACTCTCGCGGACGATCTTTTCACCCTCTGGGATGTCCAGAAACCGCGCCACCTCCTCGTACACATTCCGTTTACGAAGGGCGCGCGGCATCGAGATGATGTGCTGCCGTGTATAGTTCGTGATGAGGAAACCTGCGGCAGACTTCAGCTCTTTCGCTGATTCCGGAATGTAACCCAACTCGAAGTGCGCGATTTTGCCCGTGAGGGAGATATTCGTTTCACCATCAAAAAGCGGACCATAATTCCCGTCCCGACACCAAGGCAGCAGCAATGTCGCAATCTGCAAAACCTGATCTCGATCTGCACCGGAGGCTTCCAGTTGCATCAACTCCTGAAGCATCCGGTGTGTCGGAAACTCGGAACGAGCAAACCCTGCAAAGGCCAGATTCCGCACCTCGCGTGCCGTATTGCCGCTCTTCGCAAATCGAAGAACCTCGCTTTCATCAAAGTTTCGCAGAAACGCCTCCCCTTGGTCTGGGTTCACACTCCGCCAGTCTCGAAAATCCACAAAAGCGTCCAGTGTGGTAGCCCCATTTGCCATCCGGTCCCGCCGGTAACTCGCCAAAGCACAGGCATGACGGGCAACCGTTGCGAGCTTTTCGGGATACCGGTTCGACCAATCCTGAAAGACATCTTCGTAAAGCTGGTTCAGATATTTCGAAATCTGCGCCTGCCGGAGCATCTGTTTTTCTTCGTCCAAACTCACGCCGGCCATCCGGGCTACAAGCGCCGTCGCTGTTGACAAATGAAGCGGCGTCAACGGCAGCCCTGCCGTATCCAGATAGTTCATGGTCAACGCGCCATCCGGTTGCAAAATGATCGGCTCCGAACCCGGATCGACCGTCTTCGTATAAATCCCGTACGACAGTCCCTCTTCGATAATGACCGTGTAATCATAATAGGCTTCCGTCTGCGAAAGCAGGTCACACACGGTCACGGACTTTCCGGTGCCGCTCATGCCGATGAGTACGGCGTGTTGTGGGGTTTGTTCTCCAGCCGAACCCGAAAACGTCTTGATCCCAATCAGATTGGAAGCCGCTCCGTCGTAAATCGCCTCCGCCGTGGCCAAATGCCCTGTGAACGTCGAGTTCACCGGCAACATATCGGCCAAGTACGCGTGTTCCGCGTAAAGTTTCCGATGTTCGTATCGGCCCCATAACCAGCCCGGCCACGTCTGGAAGAACAGCTTCTTAGTCGTACTCGGGAGACTGCTCTCGAAATACTGAGCGCTATTCATCGAATTGATCGCGCTCTTAATGGCCGTCGCTTTTGCCGAGAGACCACCCTTCGTTTTGTCCCAAACGCGCACCACAAAAAGCGCATTAAACGGCAAGGTATGCCCGTGAGTCAGAGCCGCGATTTTGCGCTCCTTCTTCTGTAAAACGGTTTTGAGAGACAGCTTTCCTTCACTCGCAAAATCTCCGGCAATCCGTTCGTGCGCCTTCTCCTCTCGAGTGATCTCCTTCCCGACCGGTATCGGATCGACGTTCACCGTGATCGTGTAGTCCAGCAGCGCCAAATTCGTAAGCCGGTGGATGATCCCCGGAAAGGTCATCTTGGGCCACCGAGTCAGAACGATGGTCGTGTGATAGAACCCATCCATCCAGAACCCAAAGTCCTCCTGCCCGTTCCCTTCGCTGAGCCAACAATTCTCATGAATCGAACGGCGCGGATCGAAGGTCTCAACCGGATCGTAATTAAAACGCTCGTTCAGAGACGGATTCAAAAATGCCGTATAGTGGCGAAAATGGTCTTCATCCGTCATCGGAACGACACGAGCGCCCTGCCCGATAAACGTCGCCGTCAATAGCTCGAAGATCTGGGCAAACTCCAACTGAAGCTGATCCAACAGATGATCGTAATGTGACGTGAGATTTTCCTGTGACGCATCAAACGCCGGTGAAGATTCAATCTTCCGCGAGATGTAAAACACCAGACGCTGACGGCGGAGTTGCCGGTTCTGCATCGCTTTCCAGTAACGAACAAACCGTTCATTCCGGACACGCCGAGTCCAAGGGTTCGTGGCGCGTTTGGTTTCGTCGTGATAACGGAGAAGTTCGCGTTGGTAATCCGAGTCGCAATACCACTGAACCTGAAGCCGCTGGTTATCGCCCAAGGAGGCGAGCAACACGGCAAGCTGGTCCTGAAATTCGTTTAACTCGGAGACCTGCGCGTTATTGAAATCAGGGGATTCGAACAGAAACCCTTTCGAGACAAAACCACCTGCGTTGAGTCCGTTAAAGACCAACAAATCGCGAACAAAATAACCATCGGGAGCCGCCTCCAGAATCGAATCAATGGGCCACATATTTAGAGGAACACTCAGGGTGTTGAAGTTGTGACTGCGGATTCGGCGCGAACCCGGAGCCATTGAGCCAATAATCGAGAAGATCGGTGTCGTACCCCGGCGGCTTGCCTTGGCGGAACCCGAACACGTAACAAAGTGTCAAAACCAGGGGAACACCCGCCGCCACGAGTGAATTTGTGAACCCAAATCTGAGCCCGCTAAACAGCAGGAGCAACGTGGCGACCGACACAAAGCCGCCGCCAATCACGAGCCAAAACAGGTTGCCATCGAGCCCCCACGTTTTGCCGCCCGAGTCGTCTGCGCTATTCGTATCGGAGAAGCGGAGTTCCTGATTTTTCAGTGGAACGATCCAACGTCTACGGTGGAACCACCGAGTCCGAACGCGACGAACAGCGCCTTCACGATTGCAGGAGCCCCGGCGATAATCAGACCGCCGATAATCGAGAGTTTTCCGGCATCGGTATCACCGCGCCGAATCGCGAAGCCACCTCCCACAACGCAGATGGTTCCAAAGATGAAGCCAATCAGCATGACGATCCCCATCGCCTTGCTTGCCCCGTCCGTTAGTCCGCCCGCGACCTGCCCCAGCATCGGAGCGAACCGCATCCCAACCACCAATGAAGTAAAACTCATGGCGCCTACCGTACCCCCACTTTTTTGAAAGCTGCTCCGCCGGCGGAGCAAGATTCACATTTCTTCAATTATCTTCAGTTTTGTGAACCAAACGATCATCTCGGCCAATCCGCACCACGTAAAACTGAGCCTTTTAGAGAAACATCTCCGATCTCAGGTCCTTGGACAGGATCATGTTATCACCCGAGTATCCGGTGCACTGATTCGCGGTGAACTCGGACTCCGAAAGCCGGGCCGTCCTCGAAATAGTTTCCTTTTTCTCGGTCCAACAGGTGTCGGAAAAACGGAGCTCACCCTCGTGTTCACCCGTTATCTCCATGGCCCAGAAGATATTTCACGATTTGATATGTCCGAATATCAAAATCAGGAAAGCCTAGCTCAACTGCTCGGCGAACGCGGCACTCTCGCCCTAGCTCTAACCAGACACACCAAAGGGACGCTGTTATTCGACGAAATCGAAAAGGCGCATCCGAGAATACTCGATGTTTTCCTTCAAGTCCTCGATGCCGCCCGAGTCACCACAACTGGCGGTGAGACGTTGGACCTGAGTCCGTTCACTGTCGTGTTCACCTCAAACATCGCTTCTTCCGACATCCTCGACCTCCAGCACTCCACCAGTGCGACGTTGGAACGGCATGTCCTGACCCGTGCCCAACAACAAATGCGCCCGGAGTTGTACGCCCGAATCAACGAGAAGCTGGTCTTCCACAAACTCACCTACGACGTCCTGCTACAAATCGCCCAACAACTCCTCAACCACGAACTCTCCTTCCTTGCGGATCAGGGGCACCACATCAGACCAACCGAAGCGGTTCTCCCCTTCCTCGTGCGTCGTGGGTTTCACCCAAGACTTGGTGCCCGTCCAATGCGGGACGCGGTAGAAAAAGCGGTCGGCGACGCTGTCGCGCAGGATTTACTCAAAGGAGGAAGCGCCTGTGGAACGCTAGATGTGGATGAACGCGGCGAAGGCCTTCACGTTACAACGTGCAACGATAGGGCTGAATTGAGCCACTCAGGACTGCGTCCGACCGATACACCTCTCACTCGATGACAAACTCGCCGAATATTTGAGGCCTTCCGAAATTTTTACCGATCGGGAAATATCACTCGATTTACGGGTTATTCGCGGCAATATTTCCCGTACGGGAAATTATGGATACGCGCACACTGTCACCTGCCGAAATAGGGGCGCTTGTTCGCAAAACACGCAAGAGTCAGGGCCTGCGCCAAGATGAACTTGCAGGTGCCGCAGGCGTCGGACTTCGTTTTATCGTCGATTTGGAACGTGGCAAAACTACCGTACAACTCGGCAAAACCCTTCAAGTCCTTGCCGCCCTCGGCTGCCGTTTTGAAATCAAGCCCCCGGAATCTCCCACCCTATGATTCAACCGGCGCCCTCGCTCAATTCGCTGAACTGGTAAGAGCAAGAGCCGTTCGCTGTTCATCTATATTCCAACAACCGGGGCGAAAACGCTAAAGACTCTTCGTCGGCAGCACCATTGTCTAATCCCGAACCCCTTCAATTCGAGGAACCACCCCGCCTAATTGAGCGTGAAGAATCGTAACCAGCTCGGTATCAACCCACGATATTTGCCCATCGTTCCCGAGGAAAGCGACCCCGGCTTCAGTCCCTGCGTCGGCCGCGTCGTTAATCCGGCTTTCAGCAGTCTCTGCCAGATTGAGCCATTTCTCTTTTAACTCCACCGGAGACATTTGCACCCCCAGTTCGGACAGCACATCGGCTTGAACTCTGGCATTTCGTCGCATCCATTCGAGCAAACTCAGCGGTGTGAATCCCGGATCTTTAGAACAGGCCGCCCAGATCACAGCGTGTAGCGCGTAGGACTCGCTATTAACCACCAGATCCACCAAGTCTCGCGTCTCTGCACGCGCGCCCATCGCCAAGGCTTTGTTCGTCAACGCATCAAACCGATGCAGCCTCCAGCACAGCACAGGATCAGATTCAACAGGAAAGAAGCGCCAAGCCGAATCCTGCGCCCACTCCACCTTTACGGCTTCCCCTGAACGAGACACCAGCACTCGACGAAAGTAGGGAGCCCACATCTGCCGTTCCACCGTAAAACCAGCCGCCTCCAGGCTCACAACATCCTGCTCGCTCGAACGAATAATCGCTTCTTCGACATCATGGAAAATATCGATGTCCTCACTGTATCGGGCCGACTTTTCTCCGAAATTGAGAGCTATCCCGCCAGCAATATGACTCTCTGGGGAGCGATTTCCAGCAATCGCTTGGAGAACATCCCTCTGAATCGGCGTTAAAGGCATTGCTGGATCTTCTGTGCAAAAGCCCACGTTTCACGGTTACCATGCTGACGTAACCTCCGAATGACCAATAAAACGTCCCCAACCGTCTGAATCGGGGCGTTCGAGTCACGGAACCAAAAACATAGCGGCTTAAACCGCGTCACAGCTTCCTGACATAAAGCCAAAACCTCCATGGAGGCAGGTGCTTCATTCGCTGGTAACGTTGAGGTCATAATTTCCGTTTAGAGCAATTTACAGAGGCAAGCCCTGTGACTACTGCCTGTAAGGTAGCACGATTTGGGTGGTTTCCAAATCGGTTTGTTGGTCCCGGCAATCAGCCGTTACCCATTATCAGCCCTTAAACCAATCGCACACCGTGCCGTCCGGCTCAATCGGTGGGATCACGGCTTGCCGGAAGCCGCGCTCGGCGTGAACCACGACACACGTGTGTTTCGGCAATCCGCGCAGTTCATACGGCTTTATCCGGTGCTCCTCCTGTTCGCTGTAATTACTCGACGTCCGGCCATTGGAGAAGCCCCAGGTCCGGCGGATCACCTTCTTTTTCCCGAGAAAATCCGCGCTCTCCAACGCACCGTCTTCGTCTGCCGCCCGAAAAATCAGGCGGTTTCGTAGATTCAACGTCAGTACCTTGGCCTTATCACGGCCAAGCGGCGGGATAAACGACGTCGATGATTGCGCCGCCGCTACCACCGTCCCCTGCGCTTCACGAATCACATCCACAGAGTTGTAATCGCTCATGCCATCCTCACTTGCGGTCATGAACCGTTGCGCCTCATCCGCCCATAAAATGAGCAGGTTGTCGTCCCGCCGAGCCTCCTTAGTTTTGTCAAAACGACGGAGGACGTGTGTGTAAAAGAGCATCTTCAGGAAAGTATTCACGTAACGCCGCTCCGTCTGGAACTTTTGCGGCATCGCCACACAGATAATCTTCGCCCGATCGATCTCGCTAAAATCAAACGTGTTTGCAGACGGACAAAACACCTGTGCGATCTCTGGTGACAAGAAATGCTGGAGGTAATTGGCGATCGTCTCTTTCACGCCGCCGATCTGTTCGGCCGGTTGGTTCAGAAATCGGTTTTTGAAATGCTCGCTAAGCGCCACACGGCGCTCCGTTGGATACCCACTGGCCAAATCGTCTAACGCTGCGGTCACATCAGCTCCGTTCAGGAGTAGGCTGTACGCGTTTTCAAGAGTCACGTCGGCGCGGATTTCGTAAAGGGTGTCCAGCGCCTTCGCGATATGCGTCTGAGCCTGGTTCTTGAAGAACCCTTTGTCGCCCTGTTGTCCAAGACTCGAAGCCGTATCCACAACGAACTTCGCGAAGGTGCTGGAAGGAATCCCCCTATCCGACGTCAGGTTGTAAGTGTGTTTTGGCTTCCAACCCAAAGGCGCATCGTCCGGTTTTACCTGAAGCAGAATCAGATCATCGAGCCGGTTGAAGTGCGTCGCCATCTCCACCAACGTTTCCCAGTAGAGCCCCTTGTCATCGATACAAATGCCGCCCCAACCAGGTTCGTTTTTGAAGACCTGATACAGTAACGGCGTAATCCCCGATCGTGTTTTACCCGAACCCGTGTCTCCGGTAATCAGCCAGCCCCGGCAGAAATCCTCGCGTGTCCACGTCAACCCACCCAGTTGCACTATCCCTTTTCGGCGTCGTCCGGCGGATGTTATCACAACCAATACGAGGCCAATCACGCCAAGGACTCCCACCATCACCTTCCATTGCGTCGACGCCCAAAAGCACAGTTCCCCGGCTTTCAGAAGCCAATCGACGATCTCCGTGGACGTCCTCACACCCAAAACCTCCAAATTGCAATTCCGGCCCCAAGCAGTGCTAAGACAAGGAACCACGCTCCGGCACTTGAACACTCTCCGTCTTCAACGTTTTTGGCAACCGAACGCAGAAGCTGACTCAACTCCGTCACCTGTTTCGTAAACACTCGTGTTCGCTGATCCAGCCCTTCGAGCGCCTCTCGGAACTCCTCAAAAACCGCAGTGCGCGGACCGCTCCCAGTGGCCCCGTAACCACCAAGGGTAATTTGGAACAATTCGACCGCCGCCAGCATCGGATCTCCGTCGCTGATTTTGTATTTCTTCTGCCACTCCAAAACCGCGCTTTGCATCGCGGCACTGCGATCGTCAGCCTTCAATGCGCCTCTCCTTGCTCCGCAGGAGTCAGTAACAGATCGGCCGCCAACTCGATTTGTTCATAGAACTTCGTCTGCCAGTTCTTCAATCGTTGCCGGTCCAGCAGAGTAAAAACGCTCCCGTTTATCCCCTCAGTCACGGAAAAGTCACCGTCACTGAGCCCAGTCACAAGCCATTCGTACAGACGCGGCATCACGATTTCGCGCACTCCAAGCCGGTTGAGTAGCACGCTTCGAGTCTGACTATTGTCGTAAATTCGGAACTGCTCACTGTGAACCTGATTTCGAACCACCACATAACGACACCGTGAACCGAGCGCATCCGTGACGATTTTGATCTGCTCCACACTATCAGCCTCATGGTTCACGGGTGACACAACGGTCAACGCAGCGTCAAATTTGCCCAACAGATCGAACGCCTTAATCTCCGCAAAATAGTCGAGAAAGATGTCCGTGGACGCTGCCCTACAATCCACAACCACAAGACGGTTGGTTTCCAACGCCAGAAACAAGCGGTCCATCTCCTGTGGTTGGTTCAAGTTCACGAACATGGCCTCCGGATGAAACCGCTTGAGCGTCGAGTTTTCGTTGTCGGTATCGATGGCCTGATGTTCGATCCCGTGATCCTTCAGGTATTGGACGAAGTTCGTGGCAAAGAAACTCTTCCCAACACCGCCCTTTCCGTTGAGCACAATAGTCAGTTGTTTGTTCATAAGTGAGAATTAGACGTTTTTGGAATTGGCAATCCGAGGACCTCGGGAGCCGGGTTCAGGAGGGACAGGCGGCTTCGGCGGAACCTCCAACAGCGGACTCGATGGTGTACGCGCGGCATTCGTGGCCTTTTTCGTCTCCTGCTTTCGCCTGGTTAACCCGTTACAAAATCGAGTGACCGTATCCGCTGAAACAGGGAAACCGTTGTTGCTTAAAATCGATGCGATGGTGTCAAACGACGCTCCCTTGGAGCGCAGTTCGAGGATGCCTTTTTTCCGCTCCAACAGGCCCAGTTTTTTTGTGAACCGGGTGTGCTGGTAAGCATGGACTGCGTAATCAAATGCGGTTTCTGGTGCGGAAGTCTTCATTGGGTTCCTTGTTTTTGGGGCGGACAGATTGCGGAAGGACGCGGGAAACTTGCGGTAAAACGATAAATCCGGTGCGAAACTCGGGGATTTGCTTCGCTGAACGCCCGTTTTGGCCTGCGGAAATCCAGCGTGAATCGGTGAAATCGGGTGCGGCACCTGCCGAATGGACTGCGGCGGACGGGTGAAAATGGGGCGGAGGCAGCAGGAACCCGAAGCGGGTCGACGCGTGATCTGCTGAAATTGCCTGCGGGGAGGCTCACGCATAACTTGGAATTGGGTGCGGACGCCTCCGACAGATTTCAGGGGCGCTGCGGAAAAATCACCCCGACCTCGGTCAAAAATTGATGCCGGATGCGGCAACCTGAGGTCCGGTTGCGGCAACGTTAGCCCGAGCTGCGGCATTTGCAGCCAAGTCCTCTGGGAACCGTGCGTCAAAACGCCGAACGGGGTAGGTCGTCTCCTCTCAAATACCATCCCTCCACACTATCGTGGAATTTTCAAATCCTGCTCCGCCGGCGGAGCAAGATTCACTTTTCTTTCACGTACATTGGGAAGGCCATGCTTTCTCCGAAAACTCAGTACGATTTGGAAAACGCCGAGTCCTATTTTCAAGAACACCTGAGCATTGGAGATTATTACAGCAACGGAAACGTAGTGAAAGGTCAGTGGTTTGGAACCGGATCCGTGGCACTCGGCCTCAAATCGGAGGTCGAGCAGGCTGAGTTTTTAGCGTTGTGCCGGAATCTGCACCCGCAACTCGACGGAACTCTCACGCAACATCACATGGGACGCCGGATCGAACCCGACAAACACGGGCAAAATGTCTCCGTCGCAAACCGGCGGGTCTTCTATGACTTCATGATTTCGGCACCAAAGTCTGTGTCGATTGCAGCACTGGTTTGTGGGGATTTGAAGATCCTCGAAGCGCACAATCATGCCGTCTCAAAAGCTATGGCGGAAATGGAATCCTTCGCCGCCACTCGGGTCCGAAAAGCTGGAGCCAGTACCGATCGCGAAACCGGCAGTCTCGTCGGAGCCACTTTTCAACACGACACCTCCCGTGCATTGGATCCTCATCTGCATAGCCATTGTATCGTCTTCAACGCGACATTCGACCCAGTGGAACAAAAGTGGAAAGCCCTTCAAAACTACGAAATCCTGCGGGCACAGAAGTTCATCGAAAACGTCTATTATCACGAACTGGCCCGTGCTCTGATCGGACTTGGTTATTCCATCGAAAACAACCGGCGCGGTGATTTTGCTATAAAAGGCGTCTCCCGTGAATTGTGCGACCGTTTCTCCAAACGCCACGCCGAGATCAACGCCCAAACTCACGCTTTACTCTTTGAACACCCGGAAAAGGCGATGGGTAATCAGGCCGATATTCGGGATTACATTGCCCAAAACAACCGCTCCCGAAAAATCAAAGGGCTGGGTGCCGACAAGCTCCGAGAACATTGGCATACGCAGATCACACCGTTGGAACGGACTCAACTGGAGTTGATCCGTACCCCACCTGAAAAACGATCAGAGCCACACGATGCCGAAGCCGCATTAAGTTGGGCGGAAGCGCATCTGTTTGAGCGACGATCCGTGGTCAACGAAAGCGACCTTTGGCAGCACGCTCTCGAGTTTGCGCGGGGCAGCCCTATTGAGATTGAAGATCTCAAATCGCTCTCGGCGAAACGTGGTTATCTGAGGGACGATACCAAGATTCACAAACTCACGACTCGGGACGTGCTCGCCCGGGAATGGGAAATCTTGCAGCTCGCAAAAGACGGCGTAGCCAAACATCCCCCGCTTAGCCCGGAATACGTCCCATCAGAAATGCTCACTCCGGATCAGCTCCCAGCAGTGGCGCAGATTCTAGGATCCAATGACTTCCTGACGCTCTTTCGTGGAGCAGCCGGGACAGGAAAGAGTTTTGCCCTAAAAGAAGTCCTCCGTGGACTCGAAAAGAACGGTCACAAGATCGAGGTACTGGCCCCCCAGCGTCAGCAAACCATCGACTTGGTAAACTCGGGGTTAACTGGTGCAAAAACGGTCAGTGAATTTCTGGCCCGCGCCACAATTTCCCGAGGCAGCATCGTGCTTCTCGACGAAGCCGGACAAGTCGGGGCGACACAGATGCTGGCCCTTTTGCAGTTCGTCCGCAAACAAGGCGGCCGGATCGTATGTTCGGGCGATACACACCAACACGGTGCGGTCGAGTCCTCCGATGCACTCCGGGCTATCGAAAAATACTCCGGCCTGAAAGCCGCCGAACTGACTTCCATCCGTCGCCAAAATCCCGATTCGGCCAGCACACCAACCGAACGAGCCTTTATTGAACAATACAAACAAGCCGTTCAGGAGGCGTCGGCTGGTATGGCGACTGAATCGCTCAACCGACTCGAAAAGCTGGGAGCCATCGTGGAATGCAAACCGAGCACTCAACAGGAGTCCTTAGCGACTCACTTCGTAGCACTGGCCGCGCAAAAGGAATCCGTCCTCGTCGTGGCGCAGACGTGGTCCGAGATCCACAAGTTAAACGAGCATATCAGGGATTCACTCAAACAAGCCGGGTTGATTGGTAGCGCCGAAACCAAGGTCCATTCGTTGCAAGCCATCGATCTCACGGAGGCTCAAAAGCGTGATCCCAAGTGTTACGAACCCGACAGTGTCTTGATCTTCAATCGGGCCACCTGTGGTTTCCGCAAATCAGATCGGGGCCGCGTACTTTCGATTACCGCTAAAGGACTGGTCGTTGAGACGGCTAACAAAGTCCGAATAGTTCCCTTCTCCCAACTGGACCGGCTGACTGTTTGCCGTGAACGGGAACTCTCATTGAGCACAGGCGATCGGCTCCAACTTAAGGCCAACTCCAAAACCACAGATGGCCGTCTCCTGGTAAACGGCGAATTGGTCACCATCGCCCGAGTCCGAAGCGACGGCTGTGTGGAACTCACAGATGGCCGCATACTTGATCGGACTTATCGTCAATTCGTGCCTGGATACGCAGTCACCTCGTATGCGTCTCAGGGTAAAACAGTCGATTACGTGTTGTTTTCCGACTCTGCTGTGCGGGCTGCGACCAGCAAAGAACAGTGGTACGTCACGATTTCGCGAGGACGTAAAGGCGTCCGCATTTTCACCTCGGACACAGAAGCTCTACGCGAAGCCGTCGAACGCTCCGGCAACCGTGAACTCGCATTGGATCTGCTCGGCCCGCCTCCAAAGAAGGTGCCCACGGCCCGAAACAGCCTCCCCCGAGCACAACGTCTTGTTGACAAAATCTGCCAGCACGCAGCCCGCATCGCCTCTCAAATTCGTGCCACAAGCATTCAGAGAACCCAACAAAATCATGATTAGAAATCACCAGTCCGAAACGCACTCCACCAAGTCCTCTGCCTCGAAGAACAGCGTCGGGTGTTGGATGGAATCCCAGAGACATCATGCCGTTCGCTTCGAATTGGACGATCAGCGGTTCTTCATATTCCCGTTCACGTATTTCATTGTCGCCGAATTCTCCACATCAGACGGAACGGATGAACTCAAACTGACATTCAGTTCCTACGAAATCCGGATCAACGGCCGAGATCTGCGCGAGTTGGCAATCGGTTTTCAGAAACAGACTGTCGAATGGGTTAAAGTGATTCCGGCAACCTACGCCGCCCTGGTCCCTACCGGAGCCCCACTGGTTTTATCCATCACAGTCAAGGCTCTGACTGAAGATGAACAACCCCATGAGAACGAGTAAGTCCCGGAGCCAGCGACAGGCTTATTCATAAACGCCCGGCAGGGCGAGGTTGTGGCAGCCCGAGCCAACCCAAAGAGCTCGGACGCTGGCGCCAAGCCAGAGCAACCGCTTTGTGAGTAAGCCTTCACCATAGATCCAAGTCGCAACATGGTGAGCGAATTCAGCGCAACCCGCGTTTAGTCCCACGATGAATATGAGCGGATCTTCTTGGACTGCTCCGGTGAATCAGAATCCTGTTCCTTTTCTCGATCACACTACCGGTCATAGGGCCACCGCTCGAGTTCAGAAAAGTCGTTCATCGTTGGTGCGGGTTCAACTTCATCGGTTGCCAGTAACTCAGCCCCAAACCGGAGGCGCAGCTCTCGAAACGCACCAGCTATTTCGGCCTTGGTTACCTCGTTAGACTGATACCACGACGACATCCGCTCCAGTCGGGTTAACCCATCCTTGGCTAACAACTTTCGAGCTTTCACAACCGTCGAAGATAGGTTGAAGAACACGATTTTTCCCGAGCTGGCGGCCCTGTCCACAGCAAACCCGTGCGTCACGTAAAGTGCATCACTGTAACAGGAAAGGATACGATCCACCTTATGTCCGTTCGTAAGAGCTCCCAGTACAAAGCTAAACCCACAACGACGAGAAAACGTGACTTTGCAATTGTCCCAATGCCGTTCCTCCAACTGCCGCAGCATCCCAAACGCTTTTCCCCTTAACGCGCCTGCCTTCGAACGACGCTCCCCTCGGCCTGATCCGCGCCACTGCGCTACACCGCGCCCTGCGCCGTATAAATCTGACTGCTGTATTACGTAGTAATCCTCTACTTTAGCGGAATCACAGTGCCCGTCTTTTCGAACAAGAACACCGCACTCAAGCCGTTCGTCCACAGACGTTTTTTCTGCTTCGGAAACGACGCTTTCGGGAGCCGAAATCGCTATCGGAATTTCCTCCACGATTTTACGGGGGCGACCACGGGGCCGTTTGGGCTTTGGAATGAAATCTGTAGGGGGGATCTTCTCCCCGCCTTTCCCAAGTGTGGTGTAATTGTGGAGCTGTTTTCCTTCCCGATCGAAAAAGAGCGAATGCCCGTCGAACAGAAGCTTTTTGGGATGGGCCACCATCACCCCCCACCGCTTCCGGCCTTTGCCGCCTTTGGTCCGCATCTTAGTTTCAAAAACCAGACGCCCCTCCTTCCGCAGCTTCGACAACTCACGGGTGACGTGTTCGCGACTGTACCCTGTTTTCTTACAGAACGCCTTTTGATCAAAATCCCCCCAACTCGTGGAACGAGCGGCAACATTTTCGAGCCAGCCTTTCAGTCGGGCTCGACAGTTGGGGGCGTGGACTCCTCTGCTTTTGGGATAAGGTGATGGAACCGCTAACTGCGGTTCGCTTGGATCGGGAGCAACAAAAACAGGGTTCACCCCCATTTAGATATACAGAAAATCCGCCATTCCTGCTCCGCCGGCGGAGCAAGAATATATTATTTTCGTACAGCCAAAGCGATCATCACATCCGATTGGGTCAAATCGTCTTGATCGCCACTTCCAAGGTTCTACGTCCGACTAAGGTAAGGATTCTCGGTATGGCTTATCAGTCGCAGGCACAACGCACCGATGCTTCACATCAGGACCATCTGGGATCTGCGCGAGTTAGAATTCGGCTTCCAGAAGCAAGCCGTCCAATGGGTCAATGTGATCCCAACGCCCTACGCCGCTCTATTTCCAACAGGTCATCCTGTGTTTTTCGGCATCACGGTGGAGTCTGTTAGAGAAGGAGAAAAGCCGCAGGAATGACTTTATCAGTCTCGAAATACTGAGGTTTCAACCATCTCGACTATGGTTTGAGGATGCCTGACACTAAACTACCAAGTCTCGATTCCGCCTTTATCCGCAGGTTATAACGAGTGCTTTTGAGTGAACCAGTTCGGGTAAGCGCCTGCTTACCCAGTAAAGCCTGCAAATCAAGGGGCGCAGTTGCACGATGTGTCTCTGTAATCCGGATATAATTCTCGGCGATCAGCCCGCCTTCAAATCCCTCCGGCAATTCGCGGAATAAACCCGCCACCACCTTTTCCTACCTCTCGTTCATATGTCCTCAGGACCCCTGACAAATTCGAACTAGAACCCGATACTATAACAGATCCCAAAATACGTCGCGGGACCTTTCTTTAGGAACTCGTGTTCCCCGTATACACGGACAGTTGCAGTATTTGAGAGTCCAACGTCAAAGGACATTCCGAGTTTAAACATATCCACCCGTCCAGGAGCTCCGCTCAGTGTCCAGGGTGCAGAAAGTGCCCCTTCCCAACGCACGCCAAGTCTTCGAGGGTCAGCGTCAAAATCATGGAGCCACTCCAAGTTTCCAGACATGCGAAGAGGAATACCCGCAATACGCCATTCTTTGGCCCCCTCAATACCCGACTTTAATAGAACAGTTCCACTGGTCCGAGAGTCTGTCCGTATATCAAACGCACCGGCGCCAGTCTCCCTCGCACCGCCTTGACGGGAGCCTGCATAGGCGACCCGAATTGTAGGAACCAAACTCCAGCTACTTGTTTGCGAGGCCATCTGCATTCCAAGCCCGGTCTGCAACATCCACTCGTTACCATAGACGGACGATCGACTGGAAACAGTTCCCCCAGGAAGGTTCTGCGTCCGCTTAATCGTATTCAAAGCTTCGCCAAAAAACGCAGAAGCATCCGCAAAAATCCGATCGGCAATTGGCAGGGATACGTATCCGCCCAAATGCCACGTATCGGAACTAACAGCGGCCGCCGGCGACCTGAGCTGAGCGGACCCTCCGCCCTTCGCTCCGATCAAACCGATTGTGAGTCGTCCAAACCGGCGCTCTAGTCCTGTAACATCGCCGGCTTCGCTCCGTGAATATCCGCCAAATCCGCGGGATGCATCAGCCTCTAAACTACTGGAACTACCAAACGCATTAGTCCATGCCGACCATTCTCCACCTCCCCCGGCCGCTGCAGCAAGCACCTCACGCACACCTCCTGACACACTCGCCGCCCCAACGATCGTAAGTCGATCTGAAATAGGTTTCTGCACGTCTTCAAGACGAAGCAAGCTTAGGCGGAATAACTCGGCGTACGCAGCGGGATTCAACTGGGTCAGAACCCCACGTACATCAGTCAGGCTCGGCAACCCATCCAGCGTTGTAAGTAGACCACTAAAATCCGGCTGCGCTGTGCCCACCAATAAATCTAGACCGCGACCCACCTCTTTCAAATTCCCTGTCGCACCCGCTGATTCAATTGTCAGACGCTGTACCTGAAGTTGGACAGCAAACACCTGAGGTGGAGCACCCGCAAAACCGGCATCTGAAGGTCCAGCGGCTGGGTTGCCATAAATTAATTCGGAGTAAAGAGATCCTCGGGGCAAGCCCCGAGGCATTCATCAGAACAATCCC
>JBAXNG010000049.1:0-27336 GCA_037133875.1 Verrucomicrobiota bacterium
CACAACGATCTTTCCATCGGGTTGTAAGACCACACTGTTGGCATACGAATCGCCCACTCCAAAACTGTCATTAATGATGCCTCCGATTCCAAAACTCGGATCTAAAGTCCCATCCGTACCGTACCGCACTACAGTCCAGTTATCAGTCGTTCCATCATAGGACTGCCCTGCCACAATGATCTTTCCATCGGGTTGTAAGGCCACACTCCAAGCGGAAGACTCTCCCACTCCAAGAGGTACACTCACTACTCCTCCGGCTCCGAAACCTGTATCTAGATCCCCATTCCCAAGATAACGCGCCACAGTCCAGTTCAAGTTGGTGCCGTCACTAGACTGTCCAACTACAACAATCTTCCCGTCAGACTGCACCGCCAAATCGTTTGCAACGGAATCCCCCCCCCCCAACGGCACCTTCACTAATCCACCGGTCCCGAAACCTGTATCCAGATCCCCATTCGCGAGATAACGCGCCACAGTCCAGTTCAAGTTGGTGCCGTCACTGGACTGTCCAACTACAACAATCTTCCCGTCAGGCTGTAATCCAACGCAATTACCAATCGAACCCCCAACGCCCACTGGAACATTTACGATTCCTCCGTTACCAAAAGTTGAGTCGAGAGTCCCAGTCGCGGCATACCGTGCTACGGTCAAGTTTGATGCGTTCCCATCACTCGACTGACCGATTGCGACAATCTTTCCATCTGGTTGCACCACCACGGTTGTCCCAACTGATGCCCCGACTCCAACCGCCCCCCCCGACCGTCCGCTGCTCCCGAAACTGAAATCCAACTGCGCACTCAGCTCTAGGACCCTCACCGTCGCCGTGCCGCTCGTCACCGTTCCTGCGCTGTTCGACACCACCACACTGTAATCGCCGGCATCTCCCACCTGCGCGTTAAACACACTAAAGCTCGCGGCGGTTCCGCCACTGATCGGTGTTCCGTCTTTGTTCCACTGGTAACCAAGAGGCGCAGTGCCAGTCGCAACAACAGTCAACGACAACGTGCTTCCCACCACCACCGATCCGCCCACAGGCTGGGTGCTAATAACCGGGCCTGCCCCAGGTGCGGTTCCCGTTGTCGTAAAAGTCTGATCCGGACCGTAATAATAGGTCCCATTTACCCCGCCAACCACGTACAGAAGGCGGTAATGGTATGTCGTTCCGGGCTGAACATTCGCGTTTAACGACATACTGACGGGTACGTCTTGGGTACCATTGCCAATTGATTGTAATCCCCAAGAATATTGATAATTCGACGTCAACCCCCATTCGAAAGTATACATCGTATCCAATCCATTTGGATTAATTACGACAGACACGGACGCTCCGTTATCCCAGACACTATCAAGCACAGGTGTGCCAACCACCAGCGGTTCAGGAACCGGAGGCGCGTAGACTCCTTTTACAACTCGATTATTTCCTGCATCCGTAATATAAATGATATCATCCAGACTCTTTACTATAGCCCTTGGTGAATTGAAGTGTGCATCCGTTCCTATACCCTCAGATAAGCTTGGTGTACCATTTCCGGCCAATGTAGACACATAACCGTCCATTGACATCCGGCGAATGTTATGACTCCCTATATCGGTAATATACAAGTTGCCACTGGCATCGATGGTAATTCCCGTCGGTGCGTAAAATCGAGCATCTTGAGCGTATCCATCAACTTGACGGCGATCTCCCGCTTGGCCAGCAATCGTTGAAACCTCACCAGCAGGGGTGATTTTGCGAATCGTGCCATTCCAGTCATCCGCAACGTAAAGATTACCGCTCGCGTCAAACGCCAAACCCGAGGGAAGACCAAAGCGGGCACTCTCTCCCAGACCATCCGCATTACCTTGTGCCGAAACCAAAGGACCGGCAAACGTCGTTACATCACCGCCGGGTGTTATCTTACGAATATTGTTACCGGATGAAACGAACACATTGCCGCTTGTATCAACAGCAATACCTCTGGGATCTGTAAAGCGTGCACTTGCACCATTTCCGTTTGTATCTCCGTTGATAGAATAATCGCCACTCCCGGCCAATTTGCTCATGCTGCCATCCAGCGCTATTTTGACTACCGCATGATTCCAGCGATCCGCCAAATATACGGTACCATCTGGAGCGACCGCTAGTGCCGCCGGAAGATTTAGCCATACACCGTCAATACTCGTCAGGGCTATCGAGGTTACTTCTCCCGCCGGTGTAACTTTTCGCAGGTGTGCGGAAGTATCGTCCACAATAACCAGATTTCCCTGTGCATCGAACGCCATCCCGGAAGGGCTACTGAACCGGGCATCCGGACCCGTACCGTTAGCGTCCCCACCAAGGCCGGCAATGTTACCTGCAAAGGTGCTCCACATCCAACGATCCACGGTTACACCCGTGGCCTCACTCGTACTGCTTCCCTGCCCATTGGTTACAGTGACAGCATAAGTACCCGCATTAACAAATTGGGCAATTGAAATGGTATAACTCGAACCATTCGCATCCGGTATAGGCACCCCATTTTTACTCCAACTGTAAATCAACGGAAGCGCTCCACTAGCTCTAACGCTTAAAGTAACCGTACCACCAGCCACTAAAGCAGCGGGTAAAGGCTGAGTTAAAATAGCCGGAGGCCCTGTCGGAGGCCCAACAGTCATAAATGTTTGCTCCGGCCCTAATATCGTTCCATTATCATTTGAGGACACTAAACGATAGAAATAGGTCGTAGACGGAGTTAACCCAGAAAGCGGCGCGGTAAAGATGACATCGCTTGTAGCATCTCCTAACGATTGAGGTGCAGTAGAGTCACCGTAGCTATTTGTTAACCCAAATTCGAAATACGCATCCGTATTAATACCGCCCGGATTAACCACACCCGAAAGTATCACTGAAGAATCCGTACGATCCGTTACGATAGATGGAGCGGATGTAAACGAAAACACCTCCCCCGATGCACCCGGACCAATCGCTAGTACCCTCCCCGCAGAAATGGGAATCAACGTCGATTCAGATCGATTTACACTCGGAGCTGTAGAAACACTCCATACTTCAGTGGTTGGATCGTAGATCTCAGTTGTGGTGTCCACAAGCAGCACCCGCCCATCCGGCAACAGGGTCGCTTTCGGAGAATCATGCGCTACCGCAAGATCACCTGTCCTTCTCCATATCCCCGTTGCGGGATCATAAATTTCCGCCGTATTTAAGCCATTATTCCCTCCGGCAACAAGCACTTTACCGTTCGCCAGCAGCGTCGCAGAATGTCCAACCCTCGCAGTAGACATCGTACCCGTAGTGATCCAGCCACTATTGGGATCATAAAGCTCACAACTATTATGAACTGTCGAATTATACCCCACACTCCACCTCGAAGCGTCAGGATCATCGGTGGTATAAAAACCTAGATCGGAACCCCCGGATATCAAAACCTTACCTGAATTTAATAGCACCGGAGAGGCGGATCGACGCGCAATACTCATCGCACCTGCATAACTCCACGTCTCTGTAGTCGAGTCATACATCTCGCTGGATCTCAATGTATATTCGTACCCGTTGGATGGATCACCACTACCGGCGTACCCATATTGATCGTAAACCCCAACCTTTGTCTGCCCCCCTGCAATCAAGACCTTTCCGTTCTGGAGCCGAACAGCTTTCGCAAATGATCGCCCAAGCTCTGCGGAGCCCGAGTAACCATTGAAATAGCTGAAATCACTATAGGCTTCATCATAAGCTCCCATGAGACCTGTCACTGTCCACGTCTGCGCTACTGGATCGTACAGCTCCGCCCCGCGTTCATAAGAACCCGCCCCGTTTGTTCCACCCGCAAGGAGAACCTTACCATTAGGCAAAAGACTTAGGGTATAACCAAAATGTGGTATATTTAAACTCCCAACAGGAGTCCAAGTATTGTCAACTGGATTGTATATTTCAGAGTCGCTATCTCCAACCACGAGTATAGTGCCATCTTGTAATGCGACTGCACTAACACAAGGGACGTTGACATTGAGAGCGTTCCATTTACCGCCAGCCGCTGGTCTAAGTGAAGCTGTTGAACTGGTCACACTGCCTCCAACAGTAGCAATCACAACCCGATAACTTCCCACGTCCGACAAACGGACCGAGTTGATTTTTAACTCCGCTCCGGTTGCGCCGTGTATCGGCACACCGTTCTTCTGCCATTGGTAATGCAAAGGCGCACTCCCCTCCGCGACGATACGAAAACTCGCAGGTAAACCTGGAGAAGCCGAGGTAGATTGTGGCTGCTCCACCATACGAACCACCACCACTGGAGCGGCAACACTTGTGACCGTTCCTACACGGTTCGAGATATCTACGGTGTAATTGCCAGCATCCCCCATCTGTATATTCGATATACTTAAATTCGGATTCGTTGCGTCGACAATTGGAACGCCTCCTTTTTTCCATTGGTAGGTAAATGGAGCATTTCCAGTTACACTCACATTTAAGGACACAGTGCTCCCCAACAGCACCGCATGTCCCGTCGGTTGGTTGGTTATCACAGTAGGCACATCCACCTGCTGCACCGTCAGTATCACTGAGTTACTGATAGCCGAGTCACTATGCGTCACATTCAGGTCGGGATCATTAACCCAAATTGGGGGATCTGGGATAAATACGTCCCCATCATAAACCCAAACCCCATCCTCATCATGATACTGCGGCTCGTAATGGCCGTTACCGTCATACTCATAATGCCCCTGGTTAGTGAGAGTCTCACTCCAAGACTCTCCAAAGTGATAAAAATAGGTTCCCGCATCGAGTAACCCAGTCGATGCGATCGTCCAGCTACCCACACTTTGGTTATCACTTGGGATAAACACACCTGCATAGGTTCCTCCACCCTGCTTCGTCCAGTAACCGTTACTTTGGAGATCCGTGAAATCAGTGTAAAGGTTATACCCACCTTGGCCGCTTTGAAGGCGTGCAACGGAAACCGAAATTGTAGCGCTGCTCCCCTCGTTAACATGTAAATAGGTCGGCGAAGCAGTTGCAGTAGCACCCCAACTTTGCGCTGCATACAGAGGTGGAATTCTCACCGTCACAATCGCCGCAGCGCTTAGGGCTGAAAGCCCGCTGGCACTATCACTCACAACGCATCTGTAAGTACCAGAATCGCCGACAACAGGGGACGCAATTGCCAGAGTGGAACTCGTTGCACCACTGATATCATCGCCATTTTTTTGCCATTGATAACTCAGGGTTCCCAGGCCACTTGCCATAACGGTTAAACTAAACGCCTGCCCCGTATCTCGATCCGTACTTATCGGCTGTACACTAAATACAACGATATTTACAACCACGGGAACCGTATTACTGAACGTCGTGAGACCTGACGCTACATCTGTTATTTTACACCGATAGCTACCCGAGTCTCCTACAACAGTCGTGCCAATAGCATACGTTGAATTCGTCGCTCCAGTGATATCAACCCCGTTCTTTTGCCACTGGTATTCAACCACCTCGGAACCCATAGTACTTACGCTAAGATTGACCGATTGACCGACAAAGACAGTGGAGGCATTCGGCTGCGAGGTGATAGATACAACTCGCAACGTGGCACTGGCACTCGCCCAATTGATGCCGGTAGCCCGATCGTTTACAAGTACATCATACACGCCTGCATCTTGTGCACTCAATCCTGCTATAAGTGTCGTACCTGTTTGACTCACGCTTGTTGTCTGCCGAATTTTTCGAATGGTCTGATTGTAAGTATCCGCGACGTACACATCCCCACTGGGACTTACGCCCACCCCCTCGGGCGAACCAAACGTGGCTATATTACCAGCCCCATCTGACGCGCCCAGTGCCCCTGAACCAGCTATAGTAGAAACCAAACCGTTAGCAGAAATCTTACGAATATTTCGATTTGCCCGGTCAGCAACATAGACGTTCTCGTAATCGTCTAAGCAAATTCCGATGGGTTCATGAAACTTGGCAAGCGCCCCTTCTCCATCGTTATTTCCGATTTCACCAGTCCCGGCAAAACTCGTTACAGTGCCCTCAGGCGAGATCTTCCGGATCCGGTGATTGTCGGTATCTGCAACATACACATTCCCGCTCCTATCAACGGCCACTCCATTAGGATGATTGAATGTCCCATTTGTTCCGGTTCCATTTGTATTACCCTGCGAAGAGCCCGCCAATGTGGTCACATCTCCGTAAGGCGATATTTTGCGGACCCGGTGGTTATCGGTGTCTGCAACATACACATTTCCGCTCCTATCAACGGCCACTCCATTGGGATGATTAAAGGTCCCACTTGTTGCCGTTCCATCCGCGTTACCCTGCGAAGAGCCCGCCAGTGTTGTCACGGCTCCACCGGATGAAATCCGCCTTATTGTGTGATTATTGACATCCGCGACATAGATATTCCCGCCTCCATCAATGGCGACTCCAGTCGGATTAAAGAACGATGCTACGGCCGTCCCTCCATCGGCGTTTCCGAAATTCCCAGTTCCAGCGACCGTTGTAACTGCGCTCGTTGTAAATCTGCCTAAGGCGGTGTATTTTCGAATTTTGTGATTCCCTGAATCACCGATGTAAAGATTACCCTCCACGTCGACAGCTATGCCTCTGGGACTATAGAACCGCGCAGTTGTTCCGGTGGCATCTAGGCTCCCTGCGTTGAGCGCAAGCCCTGCGATGGTCGTCACATCTCCCACTTCTCCGCGCTTACGCCATTGGTAACCGAGGGCACCAGTTCCGAAAGCTGCCACTCCGATCGCATTGGAATAACTTCCGTTTAATACAGTCGCATTGGCAGGCATTGTGGAAAATACAAATACACTAATCAAAGCGCTTTCCACTTTTTCACCAGTCTCCAGACTCGTGACTACGCAATAATATGACCCAGCGTCACTTGCGGCTGCGGTGTTTATAGAGTAGGTAGAATTAACAGCTCCTACAATATTCGTATCCGCGCCTATTTTCCGAATCTTATTACCATCCGCTACATACACATTATTCGCTGCGTCTAGGGCGATTCCTTGAGGATTAGAAAATTGTGCGTTCCGAGCAACTCCATCCGCCGTACCGCTCCATCCATCCACATCACCAGATACAGTGGATACAAATCCACCTGAGGTGATTTTCCGGATTTTATTATTCTGTCCATCAGCAACAAGGACGTTTCCAGCGCTATCAACACCTACACCATAGGGAATATTAAACTGTGCTTTCACGCCTTGTCCGTCAGCAAAACCCTGCGTACTCCCAGCCAGAGTGGATACAAGCCCGCTGGGAGTAATCTTGCGAATACGGTGATTTCCCGAATCTGCTACATACACGTTTCCCGAAGCATCTACAGCGACTCCTGAAGGCAACTTGAACTGGGCGGCGGTACCTATGCCATCCGCAGTTCCCTCACTTCCTCCCGCGAAAGTCGATACAGATCCGCCCGGCGTGATCTTCCGGATCCTGTTGTTACTGTAATCTGCTACATAAAGATTACCTGCACTATCAAGGGCCACGCCACGAGGAGAAGCAAATGTGGCATTCGTTCCCACGGCGTTGTTTGATCCAATGGATCCGTTCCCCGCTACTGTGGTAGTCGCTCCGTACAGATCAATCTTGCGAATGCGGTGATTTCCCGAATCCGCTACATACACATTACCAGAGCTATCTACGGCTATGCCCTTGGGTGTGTTAAAATAGGCATTACGATCCGCCCCATCCGCAAATTCCGCACTGCCACGCCCCGCTAAGGTGTAAATATTCCCATCGTTTCTCCGCTTTAAAATACGGTGATTATTCGAGTCGGCAATATATATAGAACCATCGCTACCAACTGCAACTCCTCCAGGTAAATTCAGGTTCGCATGTAGTGCCCAGCTATCAAAATATGAGTACGGGCTATCACCCGCAATCGAAGTGACTTTTGCAACGGACCGCCGCCATTGGTAATTGAGTGTCCCACTTCCTGTCGCGGCTACACTCAGATTCAACGATCCACCCGCAACAACTGACGCACTCGGAGACTGCGACAAAATCAAAGTTGGGACGGTCAACGCCACTGTGGCAACCGCACTGGTTCGACTTAGGCCACTTCCCGTATCCGTAACCACACAGGTATAATTACCCGCATCATTCAAGGTCGCGGTTGGAATGAAATAGGTCGCGCTAGTCGCCCCACTAATATTCTGTCCATTCTTCTGCCATTGATAAGTAAGCGGACTACCAGCAGTAGCGCTCACACTTAACCCCAGGGAACCTCCAACGAGTCCTGATACGCTGTTTGGCTGGGTCGTAAATAGAACTACATTGACTACTACATTCGCAGCAGCACTAGTGGCAGTGAGACCACTGGAGTCATCTGTGATGACACAGGAATAACTTCCAGCATCAGCTACAGCGACACTAGAAACCGAATATGTAGCAGCTGTCGCTCCACTGATACTGATCCCATCCTTGCGCCATTGATAACTGAGCGACCCACCACTTGTCGCACTCACATTAAGGTTCAACGATCCACCGACAAATAGAGTAGCCCCTACAGGCTGCGCATTAATCGCAAGCACGTGCACACTTGCGGGCGCGCTAGTCCAACTTAGTGCAGTAACACTGTCGGTTATAAAAAGATCGTAGTCACCGGCATCCGAAACCGCCGCAGACGGGATAACCAAAGAACTATTCACGGCCCCCGTGATATATGGAAAGAACGTAATCTTTCGGATTTTATTACTAAGCGAGTCAGCAGCGTACACATTTCCAATACGGTCCACACATATCCCATATGGGTAGTTAATCCGTGCTCCTGCCAATAAACCATCCGTGTTGCCTGGGGTCCCGTTGCCTAGCACCGTCGAGACCACTCCATCGCCTGTTATTTTGCGGATTCGGGAACTAAATCCGTCGGCAACATAAATGGTCCCATTACCATCAACCGCAATCCCAAAGGGCCCGTTAAATTGCGCAGTTGTGCCCGCGCCATCCAAAAAACCCGAGGTTCCACTGCCCGCGACCGTAGTGACAACCCCCTCGGGCGTCACCTTTCGCACTCGGTGGTTGTAAGCATCTGAGACATACACATTCCCTGCATTATCGACCGCTATCGCTTCCGGGTGTGAAAATCTCGCCGCCGTTCCCGTGGCATCCAAATAGGATTGAGGACCACCACCGGCGAGGGTCGACACGAATCCCCCAGGCGTGATCTTTCGAATCATATTAGTGCTCGAATCGGCCACATACACATTCCCTGCATTATCGACCGCCACGCCCATTGGATTTGCAAACGTGGCACTCGTCGCTACTCCGTTGTCTGATCCAAATCCGCCGCTTCCAGCCAATGTCGTGGTCGTACCCCAAGGCGCAATTTTCCGAATTCGCTGATTAACTGTATCCGCTACATACACATATCCATTACTGTCTACAGCTACACCGTTAGGCGCGTAAAATTGGGCACCCCCGCTGATTCCGTCAGCAAAGCCAGCCGTACCGGTTCCCGCTAACGTTGAGACCGTCCCTGCGGACGTTACCTTTCGAATGCAATGATTCTGCTGATCTGCCACGTATACGTTTCCTGAACTATCCACTGCCACGCCTAGCGAATAATTAAAACGCGCAGACGCCGCCGTGCCGTTGACAAAACCGCTAATGCCGGATCCCGCCACAGTCGACACAAGAGCGTCTCTCTTACGCCACTGGTACGAAAGTGTGCCCGTACCAATCGCGCTTCCACTTAAGATAAGGGATCCACCAGCCAGTACGGTCGTATTCGATGGCGTCTCCAGTCGGACAAACAAACTTGAAGACAGGCTATTTACAACACTGCCGTCTCCGGCGTCTGTAACTACACAGTCGTAATCCCCCGCATCGGCCGCAGTCGATAATCCTTTGTAGTACGTAGAACTTGTAGCTCCGGGAATAGCTGTCCCCGTCACTATCTTTCGGATCTTATTATTGTAGTAATCGGAGACATACACGTCCCCCGAAAGCCCCACCGCGACTCCTCGCGGTTCATAGAATTTGGCGGCCGTACCAAGCCCGTCCACACTGCCATAGCTGCCTGTCCCCGCTAACGTTGTTGCAAATCCATCCGGCGCCACCCGCATAATTCTCGTTCCAGACGAAACATACAAAGTACCGTTTGGTTCCACAGTAATCCCGTAGACATCCGTAAACCGTGCCACGCCAACCGGGCCGTTGACGCTGCCATTCGGACCGCCTCCCGCAAACGTGGTCACCACTCCACCCTGCGTAATCTTGCGAATTCGACCGTCGCCCACATAGATGTTTCCGCTTCCATCCACCGCAATTCCATAGGGGTAACTAAATGTGGCTCCCGAGCCTGTTCCGTCGTCACTCCCTTCAGTTCCATTTCCTGCCAACGTCGTAACCACCCCTGCTGCAGTGATTTTGCGAATATTGTAATTTCCCGTATCAGCAACATACACATTCCCGCTCCCATCCACTGTTACTCCCGAGGGACGGTTAAATCGGGCTCCCGTTCCCGTTCCGTTGGCGCTGCCCATAGTACCGTCTCCAGCAAACGTCGTCACGACTCCGGCGTCCGTCATTTTGTAGATTCGATGATTGCCTGCATCGGTAACGTAAACGTTTCCGCTTCCATCGACAGCAACCCCCCGCGGTTCACCGAACGAATTCGCTCCTGGCGTTGTCACCTCTCCGGCTGGCGTGATCTTACGAACCACACCATCGCCCGTGTCCGCGATATAGAGATTTCCTGCAGAATCCATGGCCATACCGTCTGGTCTGCGAAATCCAACCGACAAACCCGCTCCCGAAGCACCTAGCAATGCTCCAGCATAAGTCGTCACTTCACCTCCAGAAGTAACTTTCCGGATTGCTGCATTGTAAGGATCCGCAACATACACACTACCACTTCCATCAACAACTAAGCTTGTAGGCGGTCGGAATTTCGCTGTGCTTCCCATCCCGTCAATAGCGCCCTGTAGGCCTACCCCAGCTAATGTCGTAACTTCTGCGGCGGGAGTGATTTTGCGAATTTTAGAATTTCCATAATCAGCCACATATACGTTCCCACTGCCATCCACAACTACCCCCCAGGGCTGATTAAACCGGGCTGCGGTTCCCGTTCCATCACTCGCCCCTCCGGTAACATCTCCAGCAAACGTCGAGACCACTCCTCCTGAAGTAATCTTTCGAATCTTATGATTCCCTGAGTCTGCAACATACAGGTTCCCGTTGCCATCCACCGCAACTCCCATCGGGTAATTAAACCCCGCGCCTAAGCCCGTTCCATCAGAACTGCCAGCGTTCCCATCGCCAGCAAACGTCGTCACCACGCCAGCAGGAGTAATCTTCCGAATGTTGTGGTTGCCATAATCTGCGACATACACGTTCCCATTTCCATCAACTGCCAACCCGGTAGGCGCATTAAATCTAGCCCCCAGACCTGTTCCATTAACAGTCCCCGAAACTCCATCTCCAGCAAACGTCGATACGACGCCAGCCGAAGTAATCTTTCTAATCATATGATTCTGCGTATCGGAAACATACACGTTCCCACCACCGTCCACAGCAACGCCACGTGGAGAGGCAAACCGTGCATCAATTCCCGTGCCATTACTCGATCCTCCGTTGCCTGAAATATCACCCGCTAAAGTCGATACAGTCCCACTTGCCGAAATCTTTCGAATATTGTTCTGCATCCAATCCGCGACATAAATGTTCCCGGTTGTATCCATCGCAACCGACCACGGCGACCCGAACCCCGCCTGACTGATCGGACCGTCATCTCCGGGACCTCTTCCAGCGAAAGTAGTCACAACCGCCTCTCCCCGCTTCCTCCACTGGTAACTCAACGCCCCGCTTCCTGTCGCAGTCACACTCATCGTAAGTGTACCACCCGCCACCACCGACGAACTCGGTGATTGCGATTGGATAACGGGTACCGCGCCAGCATTCAGAATCAGAACCAAGGCAAGCGCCAATACGAAGCCTATGGCCATCAGCCTATTGCACACAAGCGACCTAAATTGGCCACGCGGCTTAAGTTTGGCGATCGGGATAAAATCGGGAAACTGCATAAAATGCCATGCGCCTGAAATGCACGCAAAGCGGCGTACTATAGCAGCATTCGGACCAACCGCAGGCAACCCACAGATATTTCGATAGATATCACTCACCCGTAATACGGGTGTCTCGCCGTGTTCCCTCTACAAGCGCCGCCCAAGCCTTTGTACGAGCCACATTCCGGTCATGTCTCAAAAATATCGCCCGGTCTTCACCTCGCGCCACGCCTTCAAATCCAGAGCCGAACGTCGCGCGCCGGTCTCATTCAAGCCGGCTCACTGATCCAAAACATTCAGCTGTGTATAACGTGTTACACCCTTAAGTATTCGACCGCTTACAAACCGTGGCCCTTGAGCATTCCAAAATGCGTTGTTAACGCTCCTCGGTTCTTTGCTCTCAACCCCACCCCGCCGTTGGCGCTCCGAAGACCGACCTATTTCCTAACACGGTCGCTAGTCGATAAAGGAACCACGAGTACGCCAGAGGACACCCCTGGGTGCGTTTGGGGCGACCGCCATATTTGGCCTTACCGGAGACTCCTCTCGCCCTAAACGCCTTATATTTGTAACGAAACTTAAGCTGCGCAGCATATCTCCTAGGCTTGCCCCCAGGCCGATCTTCAGCAAAAAGCCATACACCACCGCTTACAGCCGCCCCCCACCTGCCCATGAGTTCACTCACTCCGGATACCGCACCAAAACGCCTCCCTTGGTCTTCCGAAGCCCAAACAATTGAACCCGCTCCTTACAACTTTCGATTTACCTCTATGATACGATTTTCCCTCCTTCCACTAAGCGTAATCCTGACCAGCCTTTTTTTCCCCGGCTGCGCCACCCAACAGACGCCACAAACACCTTCCAGCCTGGCTCCCGGAGCAGCTCGTGCAATCAAGGCAGCAAACAAGAAGTTCTCGTATTACTACGCCAACAAAGACGCCGCCAATGTCGCAAGTCTATACGCTAAGGATGGCGGTATCCTTCCCCCAAACATGCCTAAATTTGAAGGCAAACAAGCCATTCAAGGCTTCTTCAACGCCATGATGGGCGCAGGCATCGCGGGTGTCGAACTCACCACCAGCGACCTAGCAGGGGACGCCTCCTGGATCTCCGAATCAGGTGCCTACACATTAAAATCCGCCTCCGGCAACGCCATCGACCAAGGCAAGTACCTCGTCGTTTGGAAAAATGAAGATGGCACCTGGAAAATGTACCGCGACATTTTCAACAGCAATAAACCCGCTCCGAATACCTCCAAGAAATAGCCGCCACGCCTCACCAGGAAACGTGGGCAACAGGGCACTAATCGGTCACTTCCAACGGTACCGGCGCCTTTTGGAAAACCAGAGCTGCTCCCCCTGAAAAGCTGACCGCCAAAACTCACCCCCTCTTTCCACCGCCGGCGAGGGGACTCACACGAAACGGCCGACGCTCCCGTTCTGCGGAACAATTCCATCAGCGCCTTGTCATAAATTCTAACTCGCTCGGGGTTGGAAGTCTCGCGGCTCTCCCATCCTTCAAGGAACCAATTGCTTATCGAGGTGGCGTTTATCTGGCATCCGTATTGCTACAACACCCGTCCGTGTTTGTTTTCAGTCAACTCTCTCCCTGGGTCGCCTTTGTCGGTGGAGGTTCCAGATCAGGCGGAATCGCTAAACGGCTCGTCCGCAACGGTGCACCCACAACCGTTTAAATCGGGCCCCTCACTCGCCCCCAGTTATGCCTCAATCGAAACCAGAGCTTTCGGATTTTCTGAAAAAAGAAGGGTTGGAAACATTCCTAAGCCTCTTTCAGGAAAATGAAGTCGATTTTGCGACCCTCGAGATCCTCAGCGATGCCGATCTCAAGGAACTCGGACTCCCTTTTGGCCCGCGTAAAAAGCTCTTAAATGCACTGGTCACCTCTCGGAAGGCACAAGACGCAGAGTCCCGAAACCACCACGATCCAGAGGAACATCATCAAGAGGATGACCACGAAAGGCGTCAACTGACGGCCCTCTTTTGTGATATGGTCGGCTTCACCGATCTCGCAGGAAAAGTAGATGCAGAAACCCTAGACTCCGTAATCGGGCGCTACGAACAAGATTGCGCCAGATGTATTGAGCGCTTTGGCGGACATATCCTCCACTGTCTTGGAGATGGGATTATCGCTCTCTTCGGATTCCCCATCGCAAACGAGGCAGCAACCAAACACGCCGTCGATGCAGGGTTCGCAATTATAGAAATCCTCAAACACGTTCATATCCCTCAGATCGGCCGAATGAGGGTTCGTGTCGGAATCGATAACGGAATGGTTATCGTTTCTTCGGGCGAAAATCGGGCAATCGGAGAGGCCCTGAATATCGCAGCACGTCTGCAGAGCATTGCCGAGCCTGACAAAATTCTAATAAGCGATCAGGCACGTCGACTTGTCATAGATTCGTTCGAGTTTCTGGATGTCGGAGACAAATCCCTCAAAGGTGTCGCCCGCCCAATCCGTGCGTTCGAGCTCGTTCGTCCCCTCGTCAAAGCCAATCGCTCCCAATTGTCACACCGGACGGACCTCTCTCCACTGATCGGGCGCACCAAAGAGTTAGCTCTTCTCAATCAACGTTGGCAACAAACCCAAGCGGGCAACGGACAACTCGTCTTGATCACTGGCGAACCCGGTATTGGGAAAAGCCGGGTCGTCAACGCTCTTCAAGCACAGATAGAGTCCGAACGAGGCCGCACTCTCACGTTTTATTGTTCCGCCCTTTATAGCGATTCACCGTTTTATCCCTTTATTCAAATGCTCGAGGGCCTTTTGGATTGGGAGGAGGAACCCTCTATTGCCGTCCGGCTCGATAAACTAGAGACCTTCATGGTCCACGAATTCGGACGCTCGATTGAGGATGTCCGATTGACGGGGGCCCTCCTGGGGCTCCCATGTGACGAGCGCTACGGCCCCATCGAGCTCACACCCATCCGCCGGAAGCAGGCCACCATCACTGCGCTTGTCAATTTGATAGAGGCCATTGCTCGCAGTCAAAAGTGTTTGCTCATCCTTGAAGACCTCCATTGGTGCGATCCATCCACTCTCGATTTCTTGGATCACCTGATCCTGCGAATATCGGATTTCCCAGTCCTCGCCGTTCTCACGGCAAGGCCGGAATTTCACTTACACCAGCCTCAGCGCCCCTATTTTTCGACCATCCAGCTCACAAAACTAGACGCAAGTTGCATAGAGGCTTTGGTAAGCCGCATCATTGCTGAGAACTTTTTTTCCAAAGACCTCATCCGAAAAATTGTGGAAAAAACAGATGGAGTTCCGCTCTTCGTCGAAGAGCTCACCAAGTCCATTTTGGAGTCCCGAAATACACCCTCCGAATCGCCCACCGAAGGCCCGTATTTAAACGCCTCGGAAGTCGAAATACCCCCCACCTTGCGGGATCTTTTGATGGCTCGCCTCGACCGTGTACCCGAAGTAAAGGAAGCAGCCCAGATCGGTTCAGTCATCGGCCGCGAGTTTAGTTACCGCCTCATCTCCGCTGTTTCACCTCGGAAATTAGCCGCCCTGAATATCGGCCTCAAACGCCTAGTCTCGTCAGGCCTCGCCTCTCAGCACGGGGAAGACGAAAATGCCATCTACACCTTTAAACACGCACTTATCCAGGACACCGCGTACGACTCTCTTCTCAAGGGACGTAGAAAGGAACTCCACGGCACTATTGCCCAATTGCTCGAAGACGACTTCCCTGAGATTCGGGATTCCGAACCTGAAATCCTCGCCCGACACTACACGGAAGCGGAACTCCACTCGCCAGCGGTTGTCTATTGGCATCGCGCTGGGGAACTCGCCATGCACCGGTTTGCGCATCGAGAAGCCGGTCACCATCTCGAAAAGGGACTCACCTTGGTCGCGACCCTTCCCGAGAGTCCGGATCGCAGTCTAAAAGAACTAAAACTCCGCACCCTCCTGGCACCAGCTGAAGTCGCACGTGTTGGCTGGGCGTCCACCCAAATCACACCGCTTCTCGAGCCCGCCCTCGCCCTCGCCAAATCTCTCCACCATCGCCCGAGCCTCATCCCCACTCTCCACGGACTATGGGTCAACGCTCTCACCAGAGGTACCCTGACCCGTTCGGTTGAAATTGCTGAAAACATGCTGAAAACAGCGAGCGACCTTTCGTACTCCTCGCTCCAAATCTGCGGACATCGCGCTCTGATGACATCCAATTTCTGGTGCGGAAACCTCGTCGGAGCACGAGCTCAAGGCGATGCAATCAGGGCCATCTACGATCCAGCCATCCACGGCAATATTTCGAAACTGACAAACAGTGACCCGCTCACTGGAGATGGCATTTATCGCCCTCAATATTTGTGGATCCTCGGCTTCCCAGACCAAGCCATCGAAGCTTGCCAAGCAAATCACATCCACGCCCGACAACTCAATCACCCGTTCGACCTCGCCTTTTCCCTTACCCTTGGCGCTCAGGTTTACGGCTTCTGTGGCCAGCCTTCAGAATTGTTGGACTGCGCCGCTGAAGGCGAGTTACTCGGCAACGAACACGGCGTACCCGTGATGTCGGAAATTCTTGCTGAGATTTCAAAAGGCGTCGCCTGGCTCCGAGCTGAAAATGCACTCATAAGTGTTGCTCAGCTCCAGTCCTCTCTGGACCGCCTCATCCAAAGCGGGCAGCGGATCTGGGTTCCCTACATTCGCTCCCTTTTAGCAGACGCTCTAATCAAAACAGGGAACCCTCAAGAAGCGCTAAAACTGCTCGAGCTCAGCTTGGACGATGTCGCCTCAAATAACGAATATACCCATTTCCCTGAAATTCTTAGGATTAAGGCTACCGCACTTCTGAACCTACAACGCACCGAAGAAGCCGAAAGCCTCCTTCTGGCGGCCATTGCATACGCACAGAAACAACAAAGCAAATCGTGGGAACTCCGGGCAGCAACCACTCTCGCCGAACTCTACGCCAAACAGTCCAGCCCGCAAAAAGCCATCGATGTTCTGGCTCCCGTATTCAATTCGTTCACCGAAGGATTCGGTACTCGGGATCTTTTAGAAGCAAAATCGCTACTCCAACATCTTGGAACCCTGAGTTCTTAAGTGACTCGCACCACCCTACCGCCACTCGTGTTTCGGATACTTCCGCTGCAACTCCAACTTGATTTTCGGATAACTCTCTTTCCAGAAATTCGATAAATTCTGCGTCACCTGAATCGGCCGCTGATTCGGCGCCAACACCTGAATCACCAACGCCACCCGCCCTCCAGCAATCCGCACTTCGCCTTCCACTCCGTACAAATCCTGGATCCGCACCCCAATCGTCGGCGCCGCTTTTCCTGCGTACGCGACCTTAAACTTACGCCCATTCGGCATCTCCACTCGTTCGGGCGCGTATTTGTCCACCAACTCGGCTTGTGCGTGCGATAACCAACTCTTCACCACCGGCCAAACCGCCCGCTCCTTGATCTCCCGGTAACTCACCGCCCCGTGACAAATCTGCTCCACCAACATCCGGCGGTCTTCCTCACTAATAGGCGGGATCTCCCATTCCGGAAACCACTCCGCCACCAGATTCACACGCGTAATCCATTGATCGACAGCGTCATCCCAGGACTTTAACACACAACGCCCCGCTTCAACCTCTTCCGCCAACAACACCGCGGCCGCATCCAATGGCACCGAATCCGTCTCTTTCGAACGCAACGTCAGATCGCGGAACCGGACAATCCGCCGCGCCACCACCCGGCGCTGTACACTGTCAAAAGACACGTCGATCTTTTCGACAAAACTCGCGGGAAAAAGCTCCCTCAACCACTCCTCCTTCACCGCCGTCGCAAGCGTCAACAACACCTGTTTCTCCGACGCTTTCCCCTCCACTTCCCGCACTTCACAAGCCACCAAAAGCGCCGCTTTTTGCACCACACTTTCCCGCGCCAACACCCCGCGGCGCCCATGCACCAACTGACACCGCAACGTCCCGGCATCCACCCTCAACGCCACCTGATCCGGAAACCCCGCCACCACACATCGCTGCACCGCATCACTCGACGCATTCGTATCGTCCGTGTTCAACCCCTCGTCCCGGGCAATCTGCAAAAACTGCTTCGCCAACGCCCCAGCCTCCCGAGCTGCCCCTCCGTGAATACCCAAGGGGCGGCAACGCTGCGGATTAAATTGCGCCTGTTCCGCCACCTTCTGCGCGCGCATCAAAATCATCAGATCCGATTCCTCCTCGTCCCCAACCAACGCCTCGCGTTCCTGCTCCATTTCACGGCCCTCAGGACGCCGCAGCAGCCCTCGTCCCTGCGTCAGTGCACTCACCATCGCCACGGCCGGTACACACCCCTGTTCATGCGCCGCCAATAACATCCGCGCATACCTCGGATGCGCCGGAAACGCCAGCATCCGGCGCCCCAGCTCCGTCAGCTTCTCCCCTTCATCCAAAGCCCCGAGATCCGTGAGCAACAAAAGCGCTCGCTCCAAAGACCGACTCTCCGGTGCCTCCAACCAACGAAACCTTGCCACATCTTCCACACCACTCGCCTTCAAGGTCAGCACCACCTCCGCTAAATCCAGACGCTTCACCTCCGGTAATTCCTGCGCAGGCCGTTCCAGATGCTCGCGCTCCGTCCATAACCGCAGACAAATCCCAGGAGCCGTCCGCCCGGCTCGACCCGCTCGCTGATCCGCCGACGCACGACTGATCCGCTCAATGAGCAATGTGTTAATCCCGCGATACGGATCAAACCGCGCCATTCGAGCAAACCCAGCGTCAATCACGACCCGGACGCCATCAATGGTCAACGAAGTCTCAGCCACATTGGTCGAAACAATCACCTTCCGGCGTTCATATCGCGCAACCGCTGCATCTTGTTCATTAGGAGGCAATTCTCCGTGTAACGGCAACAGCACGCAATTCCGCCCGGTCCGCGTCTCCCGTAACGCCTGTAACGTCCGCTGAATCTCGTAACTCCCCGTCAAAAACACCAACACATCCCCCTCCGTCTGCGGCGCAATCCGCTCAAATTCCTCCGCCACTAATTCCCACACCGGCCAATCACCCGCAGGTTTTGCCAAATACCGAATATCGACCGGATAGGTACGGCCCCGCGAATTGAGCACCTGGCAGGGTGCCATATAGTTTTCGAGCGCGGCCGAATCGAGGGTAGCCGACATCACGATCAGCTTCAGATCGGGCCGGACGGTTTCCTGCAACTCCAGCGCTCGGGCGAGCGTGATATCGCCGTAAAGATGGCGTTCGTGAAATTCGTCAAAACAGATCGCCGCGACTCCCGGAAGCGTCGGGTCCGCGAGCATCTGACGCAGCAAAATTCCCTCGGTTACGTACCGAATTTTGGTCGATTTGGAGGCCACCCGATCCAGGCGGATCTGGTACCCGACTTCCCCGCCGATTTGGCATCCCCGTTCTTGAGCAACACGAGCGGCCAACATTCGCGCAGGCAAACGCCGGGGTTGTAGCACCACAATCTCGCCCGTTTCGGCGAAGCCGTGATCGAGCAACATTTGCGGCACCTGGGTGGATTTTCCCGAACCCGTAGGCGCCTCGAGCACAATCCGCGAATGGTTCCGCAGGGTATAAATGAGCTGAGCTTCGAGTTCGAAAATGGGGAGGTCGCGCCGATTCACGGGAAAAATATAGGGGGCTATGGACAAAAGCAGAACCTGTCTGGGACCACTGGCCCCTGCGTCACGATCGGTTCTAAACGCTGACCTCTATCGTCCGGAGGTATTCCGCGGCGGCCTCCGGCCAAACGCTGTTTGCCCAGGAACCGGTCGCAAGTTCAAACGCACCCATCGGATACAGCCTCGGCAGAATCTCAATGTGCCACCGGAAATCGCGGTCAATCGAACCCCACTGATCATGCCGGGCCGTCCGTGTCGGGGCCGTCGTGAGCATCAAATGATAGGGCGGAAAATCGAGCGCCCCATTCAGTTTGCTCAAAGCAATCCGCAAGGCGTCGGCCAACTGCGCGATCTCATCCGCATGGATCGCATGAAAATCGGGGTTCTGTCTTTTGGGATAAATCGCGAGCTCAAATGGCGTCCGGGACGCATAAGGACAAAAGACCATGAACCCGTGATTTTCGTAAACGATCCGGTCGCCGGTACGGACTTCCTCACTCAAGATGTCCTGAAAAATGGAGCGTTTTTTAAGTTCATAAAACCGCTGTGCGGATTCCAATTTCCGTTTCAACCGGGAAGGAATCACGGCCATCGCAATCAATTGACTCAGGGAATGTGCGACTAGCGCCCCGGCGGGACGGCCCACGGATTTGACCACAGAGAAAGAGCGCATCCGCATATCGTGCATGAGATCCAGCACCCGCACTTTCCACGCGGTAATCACCTCTTCGATATGTTTCAAATCGAGTGTCTCAAATGCGCGGTGATCCGGAGTTTCAACAATGACTTCATGAGCCCCCACCCCAGTCATCCGATCGTAGAATCCGGCCGCCTGCCGTGAAGGATCCCCTTCCACTTGGAGCATAGGCGTACGGTTTGGAACAACACGGACCCGCCACGCACCGTCCTTGGTGCTCTCGTGAAGGGAACGCGGCGCATACTTTTCGCGACCCGCAAGAAAAGGATTAGAGGCAGCACCACTCTCTATTTCGGGGAGGACCGAATCTGCCGTGGGATGATACGCGCGAGCTTCGGAAAAAAGGGTCCATTCGTCTGTTAAAGGGTCCAGACGCATCTCATTCGTATACATAAGAGGAAGGCTAAAGGGTTCCGATCATCGAGGCAAAGCCGGAGAAAATGCGCTTAGACGCCCATGACTGTCACCACAATCGAACGCTGGTGTGGGGCACGGCGGTGTTCAAACAAGAAAATCCCCTGCCAGGTCCCGAGCAACATTCGGCCCTGTGCAATTGGGATGACCTCGCTAGTGCGGGTCAGCACCATTCGCAAATGCGAAGGCATATCATCGGGACCTTCGTCGGTGTGGACGAAATAGTCGCTGTCTTCGGGGGCGAGTCTTTCGAAGAAGGAATGGAGGTCCGTGCGAGCCGAGGGATCCGCGTTTTCGTAAATCACGAGGCTGGCACTGGTGTGTTGAACGAAGACGGTCACGGTGCCTGTTTGCACACCACTTTGCCGGACCAAAGTCGCCACTTCTGCGGTAATTTCGTAGGTACCTTTGCCGGAGGTTGGGACTCTGAAAGTGGCGGTTTTCGCGTGCATGTATGCGTCTTGCCGGTGAATGAGAGCTTTGGCAACTGCATGTTTACCTTGAACCTGCCGCGCAGCTTGATAAGAGCCGTAGCCTATGGGTCGTCAATGGCTTCTCGCAAAACGCGAGGTTAACGCAAAAAGAAAGTCCGCCGCCACCGGTAAGGTGGTTAAAGAAATCTCCGTGGCCGCTAAAATGGGCGGCGCAGATCCGGCCGGAAACGCTCGTCTCTTCGCCGCAATCGAAAAGGCCCGGAAGGAATCTGTCTCCCGGGACGTCATCGAACGCGCCATTAAAAAAGGCGCCGGTATTGGAGACGAAAAACTGGTGATGGAAGAAATCAGCTTCGAAGGTTACGCCCCCCACAAGGTGCCGGTAATCGTCGAAGTGCTCACCGATAACAACAACCGCACTGCCCCCGAGCTTCGGGTCCTTTTCAAAAAGGGACAACTGGGGGCTCCGGGCAGCAACAAGTTCCTGTTCGATTACGTCGGGCTCGTGGAAGCACACCACGCTCCGGATGGAGTGGATCCGGAGGAAGCAGCCATCGAGGCCGGAGCGCAAAACTTCGAGCCGCTTACCCACGAACAGAACGATGACATTCCCGCGGACCAACTCGGTGTGCGTTTCATCACGGAACGGACCGATCTTCACGCGGTGTCGTCCTGGCTTGGTAAAAACGGCTGGACGATTGTGACGGCCGAGCTGGGTTATCTCCCCAAAAACTTCCCCACACTTTCGGCGGAACAAATGGCGGAGGTGGGTGAGTTTTTACAATCGCTCGACGATCACGACGACGTGCATCGGGTGTGGGCTGCGGTGAAGTAACCAAAACCAGACCGGCAGATCCGGTTTTCGTAAAAGACCCTCGGATTTATCAAATCCGGGGGTTTTTCATTTTATCGGTGGTCTGAGTGTACCTGAGAGGTGAAGAGACCCCGAAAAACAGGCCAAAAACGCCATAAAGCCCCGGGAAGGGGTGTTTCCTCGGTCAGCAGGGTGTCCATAGCGGACAGGAGGTGCATTTAGCGCCAAAACAGCGTCCTTTTTGACGGTTGATGGCTTCGGAGCCACCCCAAAAAGTGAACGGCTCGTTTTTTGTTCCACGTGGAACAACCAACAACCAAGAACTAGGAACCGCCCCTCACCCCTCGAGGTGCCATGTCGCTTTTGGTTTCTCGATGAGCAGCGCCAGGAGCGCGATATCCGAAGGGGTCACCCCGCTAATCCTCGCCGCCTGCCCCAAAGTAACCGGTCGGATTTTGCTCAACTTCTGACGCGCTTCCGCCCGAAGGCTGCGCACCCGGTTAAAGTCCAAATCTTCGGGCAGCCGTTTGTTTTCCTGCGCACGCAATTTTTCCACCGCCGCAACCTGTCGCACAATGTACCCCTCATACCGCAATTCCACTTCCACGGCATCCCAAGTCTGCGCCGTAAACAATACTCGCATCCCCGCCGGCAACTCCTCCCACGAAGTCTCCGGACGACGCATCCATTGGGAAAGACGCGTTTCCCCGAACCTCGTGGTTTCAGCATAAACCTTCAAATCCGCGATCCCCTTTTCCCGTTCCAGCACCCGCTGCATTCGCTCCGAATCCACCAATCCCAGTTCGTTCGCAATCCGGGTCAGGCGGAGATCAGCGTTATCGTTTCGCAACAAAAGCCGGTGCTCCGCACGGCTCGTAAACATCCGGTAGGGCTCCTCCGTTCCGCGGCTGATCAGATCATCCACCAACACCCCGAGGTAGGCATCCGCCCTAGTCAGGATCAGGGGTTGTTTACCCAATACCTTAAGCGCGGCATTCGCTCCGGCGAGTAACCCTTGTCCCGCCGCTTCCTCGTACCCGGAGGTTCCATTGATTTGACCCGCAAAATACAGCCCCGGAACACGGCGTGTTTCAAGTGTCGGGAAGAGCTGCGTCGGGGGACAATAATCGTACTCCACGGCGTATCCAGGCCTCAGGATCTCCGCTTTTTCGAGACCGGGAACGGTCGCCAGAAACGCATACTGCACCTCTAACGGAAGAGAGGTGGAGATCCCGTTAACGTAGAATTCCCGGGTATGCCGTCCCTCTGGTTCGAGGAATAACTGGTGTTTATCCTTATCCGCAAACTTGACGATTTTGTCCTCAATGGAGGGGCAGTAGCGCGGACCGACACCTTCGATTTTCCCCGCATACAGTGGCGAGAGATGCAGATTATCCCGGATAATTTCGTGGGTACGGTTATTGGTGTAGGTACTCCAGCATGGGATTTGTTCCACGTGGAACGTGCCGTTCTCCCAAGTATTGAGGGTGAAAATATCGTCTTTCCCCTTCCGGATTCGCTCCGGCAAATAACTAAAAGGCTGTGGGGGATTATCCCCCGGCTGCAGTTCACACTTCGAAAAATCAATGGTCCGGCCGTTCAAGCGACAGGGTGTTCCGGTCTTAAAACGACCCACCTCAAAGCCCAGTTCGAGCAGGCTGTCGCTCAACGTCGAGAAGCCATCCCCCAGACGTCCCCCGGCAATATTCTGCAATCCCACATGCAGCAACCCCCGCATAAAAGTCCCCGTTGTGACCACCACAGACCGTGTCAAAATTCGCAACCCAAGGTTCGTTTCGACGCCACAGGCCCCATTGTCATCCACCAAAATCCTCACCGCGTTCCCCTGCCGGATGCACAGATTCTCCGTATCCTCCAACACCACTTTCGCCCGAAATTGATACGCTTTCTTATCACACTGCGCCCGGGGCGACCGCACACTCGGTCCTTTTTTGGCATTCAACATCCGGAACTGGATCCCAGTCGCATCGGTGTTCAGCCCCATAAATCCACCCAGCGCATCAATCTCGCGGACGATTTGTCCTTTCGCCTGCCCCCCTATCGCGGGGTTACAAGACATCTGGCCAATCGAATCCAGGTTCTGAGTCAGTAAAAGCGTCTGCGCCCCGAGACGGGCTGCGGCTAATGCGGCTTCGATACCGGCATGGCCGGCACCGAGAACAAGGACGTCATACTGCTTGGGATCTGTGAACATGAGCGAAGTGGAAAGAAGCAGTGTAGCACTCGCACAAATTCCGCCAAGGTTCAGCCGTACACGACGCGGAACAAAACGCCGGTAGTCTCGTGGGAACATCACCCGTCCCCATCGTCCCCATCGTCCCGGCGTGTTCCACGTGGAACAACGCATCACACGACGGCGAAACTGCGGGTTTCACCCTCAAATCGCCCCATTCTCCGCTATCATGACCCTCAACCGACACGAAACACCCCTTCACGGGGCTATATCGCATTTTTAGCCCATTTTTGGGCCTCTTTTCATCACCACAGGCCTTAGGACACCCCAAAACGAACCCAAACCTGCTTCAGCACCCGGACCGCCTCCATCCACTGCTCCCGCGTCGTTTGCCACCCCCCGCTCCACCTCAACGTCCGACCTCGCTCCCCCTCCGACACCCCCATCGCCCCCAATACGTGAGAGCCTTTTTCTTTTCCACTCGCACAGGCCGACCCAGTCGACACCGCGACCCCCGCCGCATCCATCCGCACCACCCAACGCTGCCGACAATCCCCCAGCTCCGGCAACGTCACACACACCGTGTTCCACAATCGTTCGACACCGCTCCCCACAATACTCGCCCCCGGTACAATCCGCAGGATCTCGTCTTCAATCTCCCGCCGTACGTTGAACCGATCGACTACCCCTTCTTGAAAAGTTTCCGCCACCTTAAAAACGGCCACCATCGCCAGTACCCCCGCCAGATTTTGAGTGCCCGCCCGTCTCCCCTCCTCCTGCCCGCCACCCACCAGCAACCCCTCAAACGCTCCACCCCAGGATCCCGGAATTTTGAGAAACCCGACTCCGACCGGTCCTCCACATTTGTGGCCGCTGCCAAAAACAAAGTCACATCCTCCGAGCCCTCCCGCACTCAAACGCCCCATCCATTGGGTAGCATCACACACCATCCAGACCCCGTTTAGACGACAGATCTCACTCACCTCACGCCAAGGCTGCAGCACACCCGTTTCGTTATTGGCGGCCATAAGCAGCACCGCAACCGGTTTGGATTTCTCCAAACGCGCCCTGAACTTTT
The DNA here is from genome assembly GCA_037133875.1 of Verrucomicrobiota bacterium. Lineage (GTDB taxonomy): Bacteria > Verrucomicrobiota > Verrucomicrobiia > Chthoniobacterales > Chthoniobacteraceae > Chth-196. The sequence goes on from JBAXNG010000049.1 coordinate 25,243, forward strand.
CCACATCAAGGACCCCCTGAGAGGTCACCTCCAGACGAATGACCCGGTCAGGAAACCATCGTTCCGCAGATTCCAAAACACACGGATGCTCGATCGCCGACACCCAAATCTTCTGGTTCGACGCGCCCCTTTTCGCGAGTTCAAACATCACAGTATTTGCCGCCTCCGTGGCTCCGCTGGTCCAGATAAGCGCCGAGGCCTTCGTGCCCATCAACCCTGCCAGTTCTTCCCGGGCCCCTTCCAGCGCCACATCGGCACGCTGTCCGAGTCGGTGCTGGCTTGCAGGATTTGCAGGGTATTTGGTGTGGGTTTCGAGCCAGACGTTATGCGCCAATTCACTCAGTGGAGCCGTGGCGTTGTGATCCAGATACAACATAATTGCTGAGCGAACTGGGGGGGAACCTTGGGAGCTTAGCTCTGTCTTGGGTTAGCGTTTGTTCCACGTGGAACACTTCCTTCACCGGCAGTCGCACCCGTTAACCACCAGACCCACACACCAGCCAGCACCAGCACCGCTACCGGAATCAGACCCACCTGCAGCTCTGGCCCGATCCACGGCAAATATTCGACCCGCCGATCCGTTACTTTCTCAAACCCTAGTTTTACAAAAACCAGTCCGGCATGGATCCCAATACTCATCCACAATGCCCTGGTCCGATTGGCCGCTATTCCCAAAATCAGCCCGAAAGTCAGTAACGTGACGAACCCACCCAGGAACAACATCGGGTTCGCAAACTGATGAAAGGAGTGTGGCAATAACGCAAATCCGGACCACCAAAACACCTCGTTCACCTTCACCGACTGGTCCGGCTTAATAAAATGTACCAACGCAAAAAGAATCGCCGTCGCCCATAACGCCGCATTCACCCCCAAAGAACGCCGGAACAATCCGTTAATCCCACCCCGGAATAACGACTCCTCCAGGACACTCACCACCACCGCAGACAACGCCGCCCCAAACAGCTTCCGCCACTCCGGCACTTCATCCAGCCGGTACACACCTCCCATCAAATATCCCACCGCCAACACCGCCATCGCAACCGCACCCACCATTAGCCCAAGCCCCAAATGCCGCCCCCGCTGCGGATCCGGTTCGAGCATCCACTCCCCTCCCCCGCGAATCTCCAGCCACTTCACCATCGGCCACAATAAAACGAACGCCGAAATCAGCACGCCCCGGTTAAGGTACTTTTGGAATGCGTACTTTTTGAGGACTGGCAAATAGCCAGCGCCAACGACCCATTGCGCCCCCCAATAAAGTGGAGGCGCTAGCAGCGCTCCAAAAATAAGGACTGCGCACAAATACGTCAGAATTTTGCCGATCTCTTTCAAAGTGCCGCTTATTCTCCCCAGCCCAGCCTCAGGCTCCACCAAAAACTATCTTGCCATGCGGAACATTCATGTTTGGAAAACTGTCACTGCCGACCGCGAAAAACGCGAAGTACGAGCCGAACGTTTTGGCGGACGTTGGCGCTTCCAATCCAAGCTCCAATCCGATGCCGTCTGGACTTATTACGACACCCCTTCCCTCGAAGACCTCGAGGAACTCCGCGATATCCTTTGGCGCAAATACCAAAGAAAACGTCTCCCTCATGACGACGTAGCTTCCGTTGACGCCATGCTCAAAGATATGCGTCCCGAAGGTCACACCAGTCCGGAAGACGACGACGAATAGACATCGCTCCCTCGCTCACCTCGAGCCGAGCGAACCACTGGGAACACTGATCCCTGCCTACTTGGGAAATCGCACTCAGGGAGTGTTCGTCGTTCCATTCCGGTAATGACGCCGGGCCACCGAAGTGCACGGCGCGAATTATCGTAGGCTAGGGTAACTGAGGCTTTGCGAACGCCACCCTGGGTTTCAGGTTAAAAAAAGGACAACAAGGCCTGAATGGCCGTCTTAGCCCGCCCTTTCAGGGCTCTGCTTTCGGTGGGGTTGATACCTAGGGCGTTGCCCTAGGCTACGATGGACCGCGCCGTTGGCGCTCCGGAGGCCAGCGTCAGTCCTCCCGCGTTCGAACTGGTATGAACCATGAACCGTAAAGAGATCCTCGGGGCAAGCCCCGAGGCATTCATCAGAACAATCCCAGTGTA
>JBAXNG010000050.1:0-26676 GCA_037133875.1 Verrucomicrobiota bacterium
ACCCAACCATCCACAATTAAACACGCCCCTCCCCAAACTTTGACGTAGACCCCGTTTGTGACATTGCTGGCGAAGATCATCCCGGCAGAAGCAAAGGCTGAGAGCCAGGATCAGTTCCGCATCAATATCTGCACGCACCACCATGCGGGCGAGTGCGTGGCAGAGGAACACGCATAGGTGTAGATCCGTTCGGATTAGTGAGCCAAATTTTGGCGTAGACCCGAAAACTATCTCATTTTTTGGGCAGCAAACGGGTAGCGTGCTGCCCAACTGCTGCCCGAGGTGTTTTGGTGGGTGCTTCTAAGTGATCTTTTAACAGTGGGTTAAAGATGGTGCGCGGTACAGGGTTCGAACCTGTGACCCCTTGCGTGTGAAGAAGGGGATTTATCTGTAATATAAAACAATCCGACTAATTCCTCTCTGAATAGCCTGTTTGCATTTAGCACAGAAAATTAGCACAGTCGCCGAATGGTTAAATCCAAACCCCAAAAAGTCCCCAAGGAGGCCAAGGGGATTTTTCAGCGTGAGGGATCGGCGCACTGGTGGCTGCGCTACACGGATCCCAAAACAAAAAAGCAGGTACGCATAAGTCTCGAAACGGAGGACTACGCCGAAGCTATTGCAAAGGCCGCGAAGGAACGCGGCATAGGCTACTATGAACGAAAACCCGCTGGGGTGGCTTGGGCCGATGCAGTGAAGGGCTACCTGAAGGACAAAGTATTAGGGACAAATAATTGTCGGAGGATGAGGCAACGCACAGCGGATAACGCGCGATTTGTCCTGCTTCAAGCGGCTGAAATTATGGGTGTCACCTCGCCACAACAGGTTCGGATAGCGCATCTGGAGTTGTTTTATAAGTACTGGCAAACACCTGCCCCGTTGGAGGTGAACTCCCGTCGTAAGCAAAAAGTGTACAAGCGAATTTTCAAAAAACCGCGTGTGGTTAAAGAGAAACCGCCGTCGATGCGGACTGGAAGTGAGTCCACCGCTCGCACACAAACAGCATGCCTTCAGACATTTCTGGCGCATATCCACTGTTTGCCTGGGCGCGTTAAATTCGAGAAAGACAGACCACTTGGAAAAAAGGAAGTAACGCTCGAACAAGAGGAAGTTCAGACACTTGTGTCATCGTGCGAACGGGAAGATCTTCTGTTTGTATTGTTAATGGGGTTTTACCAAGGGATGCGGCGGAGCGAAATTATAGCGGTTAGACCGCAATGGATTAGTCTGAGCAAAGGCCAGATAACGATTCCTGCTACTGAGATGCAAAATCTTGCAGTTGGGCCTCCTCGTGAATGGAAAACAAAAAATGGGAAACCTCGGTCCATCCCTTTAGCTCCCGCAGTTCGTGCTTTTTTTGAAAAGAGACCGGAATTACTGGATCCTAACCGTCTATTTGTTCTCCACCCCGAGTCAGCAAGCAAAGGATATAGATGGGATCCACGAAAACCGTTTGAGGCATTAGTGCAGCGCATCCCGAAAAAAATCTCAATGCACACCATGAGGCATACGTGGATCAGTCATCTCGCCAATCACGGTGCGTTTTCAGTCGGACAAATTTCAGCGTGGAGTGGCGATACGCTTCAAGTGATTGAAACGAATTATTTCCATGGAAGAGCACCAGCTGGCGCCTTGGATGCCGCGTTTGAAACTGCGTCTGACCGTGCTGTTAAGAGTGCCGCTAATGCTGAAGAAATGGCGTTGCTAACACTCAATGCACAAGAGGGAGTGAGGCGTAATAAGCAGAGAGCAAGTGATTTGAGTGATATTGAAGTGCGAAGGCTGGAGGGAATTGAATTGAAACAAAAAGGTTTTGATAGGCATTCAATTGCGGGTGCTAAGGTCAATCTAAATCGAATGATCCACGCTTATAACCGCGAGTATCAGGACCTATTTACAAGCCCTGATGAGGTGCTGCCTCTCGTTGAGCTGGAACGAGAGGATGACGCGGCCTTGTCTGTTAATGTCTCCAAGCTTAGCCGTCGTAGGTCGTTAGACCTCTCATAAGTATGAACCCCACCGGGAGTATCCCGGTGGGGTGATTTTTTGGGTTATTCCGAAGTGGTATTCAGAATGAAATCCGCTGCCTTCTGTGCCTGACTTGCGGCTCGAATCACCCAAGTTTTTGAGTCGTCGCCCTTCAGCTCTTTCAACCATCCCGCGATGTAAGCCGCGCTATTTTCGCTCTGATTCTCGAAGATTCCTGCATTGGCATTCAAAAATGACGCGCTCATTTCGGCAACCAATTCTTCAGCTCCGTAAACTTGTCTGCTGGCGTGCATTCCCATATTTTCCACTAAGCTTTTTCTGTTTAGACGGCAAAATGCTCCAGTGGAATGGGATAGCTCATGGAATAAGGTTGAGTAATATGCCTCCGGGCTCGCCATGTTCTCCATATCAGGCATGGAAACCGTATCCGTCGCTGGTTGATAAAACGCCGTCGTTGATCCGTGTTTGATCATCGGCTTCTGGGGCATTCCCGCCACAATCATTCGAGCTTCTTCACAAGTATCAAAAGCAATTGGCCGAATTTCCGGCCGGGGGAATTCAATCCCTTCAATCTGGCACGCGTTAAAAACGGTGTATCCTTTCAAATACATCCGGTTTTCAACTTCACCAGACTCCTCGTCCTGCTTGCTAAAAGTACCGTACTTAACGACAACGGAACCGTGTTCACCCTTTCGGACGTTGCCTCCAAGTTCCTGCGTCTGTCGATACGTGAGCCAAAACGGCGACGTAAAACCCGCCATCGCTAAAAGCCAAACGTTGATTCCCCGATATGTTTTCCGGGTCACAAAGTTTTGCGGTAATCCGTAAGCGCCCAAATAGGGGGACTGCCAAGGGGCGGTTCCTGTCTCAAGGGCGGAGATCATCCGATCTGTAACGGTTTGGTAAATGTCTTTCTTGCTGGTGTTTGAATTGATAGCCATGGCAATTCAAACGCCAGCAAGAGAACAACGTTCCCTTGCGTGCCCGAGTCCGCGCGGTCAAGGGCGCAGCGCAGCGGAGAAGAACGGAATAAAAAGCGTAGCGGCTTTATGCCGGATCTTGAACCCTTGAAGGCGAAAGCCCTTCAGGGGCACTTCGAGGTTGCGGAGAAGTGCGGCTTGGGTGGCAAATCCACAAAGTGGCAAGTGACATCACCCGAAGGGGATTTGAAACGGGGGGGGAACAGGGATCTGTCGAATCCGGCATTCACATTACTCTAGTTAGGTAGTAACGGAGGCTTAGGACAGGCCTTCCAAATCGGTACATAGTCGCGCACATTGGGGTCGCACCGACGATGCTTGAGTGCAAGTCTTGCGCACACCTCGGGAACCTTGCCTGTGCAACCGTCTGGCCAGTAATTGGATATACATTCCACTCGGCCGCTGCGGTCCAGTTCGCGGGCCAAATCCTCAATGCCAGCCCAGCAATGACGCACCGTCCACCATGCAGCCGTTTTAAGTTCACGAACCAATGTTTCAGTAGGGGTTTTAGAACCCAGCACCGCCGCAGCTTTGGAAAGGTTATCGAGTGCCTTTTGATAGTCGGTGTCATGCGGTTTTTTAAACCTTGCCCAGTCCGGTTCTCCGTCGTCCCCCATAAAGCAGTCGTTGTTGTACCTCTCCTCAAGCCAACCACATACAGCAGCTGCTTTGCATTCGGCTAGCCAGCCGGAGGTTACAACAATGAAACCACCCACGGCAATTTCCAGCTTTTGGTACGGCTGTTCCTGTTCAAACTGCCGGCTTCTGATTTGGCGGGAAACCCCGCTAATGTCGCGGTCGTTAGTGGTCAGCTCTACATCGAGGACACGGTAGTGGTTGCACGCCAGTGCTGTGATGGCGTGGGACGCTTCGTGGTACGAGGTTAACGTACGATCCCGGCGGTGATCTGGACGGTCAGACATGGTCTCTCCTGTGCCTACCGGCAGAAGGTACTTCGGGGTAACTGCGGTAGCGCTGGTAGGTATAGAAGGTCATACCGCTCTTAAACTTTGTAGGCAAATGATCTTCCTGAATTTATGTAGGAAGAGCCAGTATCGTTGCACCCAAAGTATATGCCTACATGTGTTGACCTGTTTGCCGGTTGCGGAGGACTTTCCCTAGGCCTTGAGATGGCTGGATTTGAGCCTCTGCTTTTCTCAGAAATCAATAAGGACGCAGCTGCTACGTACAAGGCTAACCGTAGTGAAAAAATTGTTGAGATTGGTGACATCTACGAGTTCAAAAACGAGGACATCTTCGAGCTGAAATCAAAATGGAGAAAGAGCGGTATTTCGGACGTTGATGTGGTTGCAGGCGGTCCGCCGTGTCAGGGATATTCGGGGATTGGCCATCGCAGGACATTCAATCTGGAGAAACAGGACATTCCATCAAATCAGCTCTATCAGGAGATGATTCGAGTGGTTAAAGCCATTCGACCACGGATTTTTCTGTTTGAAAACGTCGGCGGCCTACTGACTGCCAAGTGGACCAAAGACGGCGAAAATGGCGAAATTTTTCGCGACGTGCTGCAAGCATTCATGGAAGTCACTGGATACACAGTCCGATGGCAATGTGTTCACTCCAAAAATTATGGAGTGCCTCAAAACAGACCTCGCGTATTGATTGTCGGTGTACGCAACGATCTCAATATTGAGATCCCCAAAGCAAAGCCGTCTAAGCGTACTATCATTGAACCGACTGCCATCGCGGATGGACTCCTCCCGAATGGAGATAATGACTATCCAAGCATAGTCGAACTACTCAGTGACTTATGTAGTTCCGAGTATCAGAATGGAGGGGCGATTACTAAGTACTCGACTGGACCACTCAACCGATTCCAAAAGCGTCTAAGAACAACGCTTGACGGAAAAACAATGGGTAAGGGTGCTTCCCTCACGGAACACGATTTCTCCGACCATGCCCCGCGTATTGTGGAGAAGTTCACATATATGATCTCTAACAACAGCGAGATCCCGGCGCACATGCGTACAAAGAAATTTGCTCAGCGTGTTTTGCCTAAGGAGTGGTCTGGGAAGGGCCCCAGTATAACGGCAACCTCGATGCCAGACGATTACGTTCATTATTCCCAACCGCGTACCCTATCCGTACGGGAGTGGGCCAGATTGCAGATGTTCCCCGACTGGTACCTCTTTAAAGGACCGCGAACGACCGGTGGACGACGGAGGGCCGGTGATCCTTCCGCCGGTTTATGGTCACGCGATGTGCCCAAATACACCCAAATTGGCAATGCAGTGCCTGTGGAGCTTGCTCGGAAGGTTGGATTGCATTTGGCATCGCTTCTCAAAAGAGCATGAACACGAGGCCACTCACAGTAGCGGAAGAGAATAATCTTCAAATTGTTCGTAGCTGCGCTGGTGATTTTGCGTTGCTATTCATCACTGCCACAGGATTGAAGAAGGCAATTCTTGATGCAACTTTGCCGCTGCGGTCTCTCCTCAAGGAACACGAAATTCACGATTTCAACACCCAGGGGCAGGGGCAGGATAGTAAGGTTTTACTCGAAGCAATTGTCATTGAAGACAACCGTGTAAGCCCCATAACCCTTTCGCTCTATCGACCAGAAACAAAGCAAGGCGACCCGCGCTTATGGCCCTACCGGTTCACGGAGTATGCCATGACCGACGACGTGTTCAGCGTTTTTGTACAAGAGGGTCGCGTGCATTTCTTAAACCTCACTCGCGTCACTCTCGCTGCTGATATAAGCAATCGACGGGATACGATTGCCTCACGATTTTTCAGGAAACTTGAAGCTGAAGTTTCAGTGGTATCTGATGAACTCCTTTGTCTTTTACGTGAAATCGCTGGGCGAGGTCCGCTTAAAGCAGTCTGTGCAGGTGATACGGCAATTGGACGCAGCATTGAGGCTGCACTTGGCATCAGTATGAACGCGAAGCAGGCTCCAGACTTCAAGGGAATCGAGCTGAAATCCTATCGGTCTACCAAGCCAAGTAATGGTTTACTTACTCTATTCTCGAAGACTCCTGACTGGAGCAGAAGTGTCCTTAAAGGCTCGAATGACTTTCTTCGGCGGTTTGGCTACGTGCGAGATGAAAAACTGAAGCTATATTGTTCGGTCTTTGCAACAAAAGAGAACAGCCAAGGGCTGCGCCTCGACCTAAATAAAACCGTCAATGACCTCGAAGAGTTCCACTCTTCAAATCGAAAGGAAATACTCGCCGTGTGGGCCATGGATACTCTGCACAACTCATTCCGTGAGAAGCACAAAGAAACATTCTGGATTTCGGCGGATACGGAGACGACGGGCAATGGAGAGTATTTCAATCTTCGCTCGATAACGCACACCCGCCGCCCAATTGTTCCACAATTCGACGCTTTTATTTTGGACGGTCAAATTTGTGTTGATCATACAATCAAACGCAAAGGCAATGGAGCCAAGGACCACGGTTATTTGTTCCGAGTTAGGCAGGAGAAATTTACCGAACTCTTTACTGGGGAGCCAAGAAGCTACGCACTCTGCTGATTTAAAGAACACTGAATTCCATGCCATACTTGGATTACAGCCACGTTTTACCGCGCGTGGACCCGCTTGTGCCCGCGCGACGGAAAGCACTTTCAGGGTTTAATCAGAACAAGACTCCCGATGGCCCCTTTGTTGGCGCGTATGGTGAATTGATTGCTGAAATTTACCTCAACGACATGGTAAAAGCCGGGAATTTGAAGTCCTGCCGCTATACCGGTGGGGGGCTGGGTCCTGACTTTGAACTTGTCACCACAAAAAACAAGACCGTCAGCATCGACGTGAAGACCAAGCGCAGATCCGTAGTTCCTTTCGCAGGTGCCGAAATGAGCGTACCGGCATATCTTTCCGAGTCTCCGGGCTACGTAGACCCTGACTTGTTCTTGTGCATATCACTGCGGCCCTATGCCAGAGAGGTTGGGGAATTCACACAAGCATGGGTAGTCGGGTTCATTGCTGGTAATAAATTTCGCAAAAAGTGTAACCGTGTGAAGGAGGGAGCTCGGGTCGGTGGGCGGAATGGCGTTATAGGGAGAATGCCATGTGACGTTTTCAATGTTAAATTTCGGGAACTAACCCTCCCAAGCAATCAAATGAGTTTGTTTCGAGTGGATGCCGGAGAGGTGTGAATTGGAGCTGGTTGTATAGTTGATCCGTCGCGGGGCTGGGCGGCCGTTTTCTTTGTATATGTGTGAAAATTAGCTGCACACGCCAGTGTGCATTCCTCCATCTCGCTCACAATGCGCGTGTTATGTATCGCGGAGCCTAAGTGGCAGGTTGTTCCAAAGGGATGTAATTACGGCAGGAGGTCGTCATAATTATGTTGTTAACGTTTCTTTCTCCGGAATCACACACCCTGCAGATGTAATCAGGAGGTTCAGCTTGCCTTGATTCTTGGGACCAGGCCTCGCTGTTTCCAGGTGTCGAATGTAGTCCAGGACGTCTACGAGCAACTCGCGTCCATCCATAACGTGGTGGATTACGCCAAGACGCGCATAGGCATAGAAAAGCGATGACGCAGGTATTCCTGCAACAACAGATAGCCGAATTGGTCGAGCTACTGGGCGGCCGTTGAGGATGGGGAATCTATTTTCACTAACGGCTTTTCTTAAAGCTGCAATCCGATGTGCTCTATTTTTCATGCAGTAAGTATGATATTTATGGCGGTATAATCAAACGAGATATTCCTGTAATTACAGAAATCTGATCCGGTATTTTCAATGAAGTTTGATTCCGTGTAGCGTGGATGTTTTTGTGTGTCTTTGGTGTAAATGAATGCCGGAAATACAATATTAAGCTTCGAGTTTATATGAAACTAAATGAAACTACCGCTGTTTGTATGGAGGCTAACAATATATGAGCCTTCATCGGCAGTTGAACTCGGAGGGGATACGTCATGCGAACGCAGATTCAGCAACTCACGAGAGACATGTTCGACAACGGAAGGAAAAGTTTGGGGTTGAATGGATTCCAGCAGTTGCTCCTGAAGAAAATCCATCCAGTGTTTTTAAGCTGCGCGCGGTAGGATTGGGCCTGGGAAACGGTGTCTATTTCACTGGCTTTGCCGCCAAAGAGAAGGGGGTTACAGGGAAGGAATTCGAAAAATCCTTATCGGCCATTAACTGGGAAAGGCGCTGGAATTTCGGGAAAATGAAGAGGGGCGACAAAATTTGCACTGTACGACGTAAACGAAAAGATCCTGCTGTTGGAGAGACCGTAGTGAATCTCGCCCCGTGGCAGATGAGTTTCGTGAACCGTGAGCTGGAGCTATGGGAGCAGGCAAATATTTTGCCAGAGACGCGGAAGGCAATGCTGTTGGGGATGCTTGATTCGATTCGACAATCAGTCGTGGACGAGTTTCATCAGGCAACGGAATGGGATATTGTTGGTTCGTATATACACTTAGATTCCAACAAGATACACTTTGGAGTGGTTCACTCTAGAGTTAGCCATGAGAATGAGCTTATTGGGGAAAAGTATCTGCGAACCGTCGGGCCTTGGTCGGTGGCGCAAGGTCGGATCCACCGCGTTGGTGCCTCTGATCCGGGGGACCTGAGACTCCGTCATAATTTAGAAAAGTTTGGAAAACGTCATGGAGAAGGGACGGTGCCTCTGGATGTCAGATTGCACTCGGTCGCAGACACCAGATTTGATGAGCTGGTTTCAAGTTTAGGTGAAGACGCCGGACAACGATTCGATTTGGCAAAAAGTGAGTACCGGGAGTGGAAAAAATGTCAGCGAGATGCCTTCGTTCGTTATCCCGGAGCCCAACGTGGTGCATGGGATGTTCTGCGGATGGTTACTCCGCTGCTCCCGGTACAAGTGCAAATGGCACTCCGGATGGCGAGAACCGCGATGGAGGCATTTAATGTTATAAAAACCTCAATAGAAGCGATTAGTGGAGTTAGTCGTTCCGAAAATACTGAGCCCCAACTTACAAAAAAATCATCTTTATGATCTCAATTTCGAATCCTGATGACGACCATAACAACCTCCACCCAAAAACTCCCAAACAGGAGTTTGAGGATCTTGTTAGGAGTCTCAAACCTCAACTGAACAAAATCCCTAAAGAGCTTCGAATTCCACCTGTTCCTCCGTGTGAGCAGGCGCTCTCGGAGGTAGACGATTACATCAAGAACGTAATGAAGTTACCAGTGGAAGGAAGCATTCCTAGCCACATTTTGGTGGGGAACGAGGTGGTAGAGCGGGCGAAAATTCGCGAGGGGAGAATTGGAGTCACCAATCAGGCGCATGTGTTCGCCTTCCTGTACCCGTTTGGTAAATTGGCCCAGACTGTTCTCATTTATCCCCGCGACGGGATTGATCCCCGGATGATTGCTAAAGCTGTATTCTGGGGGAGAGTGAGTGAAATTCCACGTGAGCTTGCGCAGAGTGAGATAGTGCCGGTGCAGCAATTTTTCTCGATCAAGTGCTTAAAATTATCTGAGTTACTGGATTCGCCGCTGCTGTCTGCGGCTAAATCGAAAATCCGTGCGGCAGCTAATGCGGAGATTGAACAGCTACGCGTTCGTTTAATGCGGGCTGAGGAGAGTTTAAAAGAGGTAGGGGCGAACAAGATAAGTTTGTCTCCGGAATCAGTCTCCCCGGTCCCCGAGGAATTGACCGAACTCAATTCAAAATATCTGAAAGAGCAGCACCGAGCGGAACACTGGAAGTTGCTTGGAATGATTGCCTTGGCAATTTCTGTTAGCGAAACAATGCTGTTTCTGGCTGGGAAAAGATGAGGGGCAGCAGAATTCCCAGACAGACGTATCTATCACGTGGCTGGAAAGTAGATGCCCCCTAGCACTTCGGTCCACTGAGCGTGACTCCCCGTAGTTAGGTCAAATGCGGAGTTTTGAGGGAGGGTGTTGGACATTACATCAAACTTGGCTAACCCGCTCAGTCCGTATTCTGTCAGAATGAATCCGCCTCTTTCCTCGTTGGATAGCATGTAAGTTTCCTCGCGATTAGCATCTAATCCGTAAGGAGTGACTGTGTAGGTGTACCCATCCAATCCGGTTATGCCCGTGTCCCTATATTGCTCCGGTTCGAGAAATTCCCGAATGAGCCTCCTTTCCCGCCAAGTCCATCGCCAGTCCCCATCATGAGATCTTCCGTTTGCTGTGGCGTAACGGTTGACCGCCGCTCGCCACGCAACAGTTGCAGGCGTAACAAATGAAAATTTGCCTGTGCGAACCCATTTCTGTCCGGTTCGAACTTCAAATGGAACGCTTAAGACCCTTGCGCCCGAAGGGATTGGGCTCTGTGGTCCTCTCGGGAATTTGAGCGTTTGATCATAATTCCAAGCCAGATATGCGGCGACTTTGACGAACTGTTCAGCACCAGAAACTCGAGAGACCTCGCAGCGTCCAACGCCGTATCTACCATCATTCAAAGCCGTTTTTATACGTTCAACGGATGCCGATTCTGCCTGATGAGAACGGTGTTCTCTACTCCAAGCAAGGAGATGGACATGGAGTCGCCCTAATTCTCCTGGCTCAGGGTGAAATGCGACTACGTCAACGGTTTCGAAGTTCTCCCGGTAAAGCAGGTTACCCGTAATTCCACCTAGTTGTTCTCGTATTGCAAGATACGCTGGGTTTCCTGGGAATGTCAGGGTGATGAAGTGCACCCGCGGAATCTGGCCCAAATTATTTTGAAGAGCCAAAAACAGTGCGTATGCACGTTTATCCCACTTGTGTTGGTTTGGAGCGCATGAAATGGCACCAAGTTTTATCCGTGAGCACCAAAGTAGTGCCTGAAGGTGTCTGCGGTAGGGTTTCAGTTCCTCTCTGGTTTCCTGTCTGCCGAAGTCTGCATGTTGTACATACCGCCTACAATTATCCCTGAGTCGCTTTAGTTCAGATCTGTTTGTAGGTAGATATCCGTATAATTGAAATGCAAGTTCTTCTCTATTAGGATCTGAGTCAGTTGTTTTCCTACTATCAGACGAGGGGAAAACTTCATCTAGTAGTTGTCGGATTTGCGACCACCCCCACTGATTCTCCCGTCTCAATTCCGGCATGATGCCTCCAGTGCTCCACTCTGGCATGATGCGAGAAGGAGACTGAGACGAGGATTCGCTTGGAGAGTTAGACGGCACAGGTATCAATCGGAAATACTTACGTGGGAATATAGAATTATCTTGCGGTAATTCGGTTTTTAATGCCGCCGGTGACAGTGGATGCTTTTGGGCATTGCGAAAATGGATAGTTTTGCAATGCCGCGATTCTCAGCCAATCTCTGTGTAGAATTCATTGCAAAATTCATTGAATAATTGCGTTATTCTAAAGTAGAATAACGCAATGAAATTTGGTTACTGTCGAGTGTCTACCAAAGACCAGAATACAAAGGTTCAAGAAGAAGCTCTCAATCTGGCCGGGTGCGAACGCATCTTCACCGAGACCGCATCTGGAGGAAATTGGGATAGGCCAGAACTACACCGTCTCCTGGATCAGCTTAGGGCAGGTGACACCCTTACCGTTTGGAAACTCGACCGCCTCTCTCGTTCGCTAAAAGACCTTCTCAACATTCTTGAAAAGCTTCACGCCGTCGGAGCTGGATTCAGATCCACCACAGAGGCCATAGACACCACTACGCCAGCCGGGAGAATGATGATGCAAATGGTGGGTGCGTTCGCAGAGTTTGAACGCTCAATAATAGTAGAACGTACGCAGGCGGGAATTAAACGGGCCCGGGCTGCGGGACGCCACCCTGGCCGACCCGCAAAAATCAAACCTGAGCAAAAAGAGGAAATTCTTCGGGCTCTTCGGAAAGGGGAGAAAACTCAAGCGGAACTGGCCCGGCTGTTTAATCTCCATCCATCGGCAGTCTGCCGTCTCGTCGCTCGAGCTTCTGAATAGATGCCGCCTTGGATATGGCCGGGATTTTCAAAAAAACTCTGCACTCGAAATTAGCACAGTTTTTTTAGCACAGCCCTGTTGAAAATGAGCTAAAGTGGTGCGCGGTACAGGTTTCGAACCTGTGGCCCCCTGCGTGTGAAGCAAGTGCTCTACCCCTGAGCTAACCGCGCGCGAGGTGGCCCTGAATCGGGCGGGCAGGAAGCGTACCGAAAACGGGAATTCAGGCTAGGCAAAAGTGAATGGTGCAGGGTTTCGGCAAAAGTAATGAGGAAAGAGGCCTATTCGGCAGAAAATGGGCTCGATCCGAGATGCCATGAGGGCAACATCGGAGCACTTATGGCTTTGCGTCCTTGTACGGTTGTGATCGAAAATCTGACCCCTTTGACTGAAGGGGGGCGGTATCCGATTAAGCGTTCGGTAGGGGAATCTATGGTGGTGGAGGCAGATGTGTTTAAGGAAGGCCACGACGTAGTACGTGCGCGACTTAAATGGAGGAGGGTAGGAGACCCAAACTGGCACTTCGCTCCAATGGAGCCGATTCCGAATGGAGATGATCGTTGGCGTGGGCACTGTGCGTTTTTTGAGAACGCACAATTTGAGCTGACCGTGGAAGCTTGGGGAGATGCTTTTCTCTCTTGGCAGCACGAGTTTTCGACAAAGTTCAAAGCTGGCCTGGCCGATTTAACGAGCGAGACATTGGAGGGGGCGGCATTCGTCGAAAAGGCTGCAGCACGAGCAAAGGCGTTGTCTCACGCAGTGGACGCAAAGCGGCTCAAAGAGCTCGCGCAAAAGATGCGCAAAGGTTCCAAGGAAGAGGTAAATGAATTGTCTCATTTACCTGAGTTGGAAGCGTTGATGCAGGCGTATCCGGATTTGGCGGAGTCGACGGAGTATTATTTGGATAAGCCGCCAGTGCGTTCCTTAGTGGAGACGACGATTCCGAAATCGATGGTGCGTTATCCGAAGGTGACCGTCGATCGGACGCGGGCATTGTTTGCGGCATGGTACGAGTTCTTTCCGCGCTCGGCGGAAGGTATCGGAGAACGGGGGTCAACCTTTAGGGACTGTATCGAGAGGGTTGATGACGCGAAGAGAATGGGGTTCGACGTGATTTATTTTCCTCCGATTCATCCGATTGGCCTCAGTGCACGAAAGGGTAAAAATAACACGGTCACCTGTCAGCCGGGTGAGCCTGGGGTGCCTTATGCGATCGGGAATCGGAATCAAGGATGTCCGAATGGAGGCGGGCACTGCGACGTGGCACCAGAGCTCGGAAGTCTCGAGGATTTCGATTGGTTGGTGAAAGAAATCCACGCTCGGGGGATGGAGGTCGCCTTGGATTTTGCGATCAACTGTTCGCCGGATCATCCTTACGTGAAGGATCATCCCGATTGGTTTTTTGCGCGGCCCGATGGGACAATCAAATACGCAGAGAATCCGCCAAAGAAGTACCAGGACGTATATCCGCTAAATTTTCACAATTCCGATTGGCGAAATCTATGGGAGGAGTTGACTGCGGTAGTGTTGTTTTGGGCGCGGAGAAAGGTTCGGATTTTCCGCGTGGATAATCCACACACCAAGCCGGTTGCATTCTGGGAGTTTTTGATTGGGAAAGTGCAGGCGGAGTTTCCGGACACGATCTTTTTGTCGGAGGCTTTCACCCGGCCCAAGATGATGCGGACGTTGGCGAAGGCTGGCTTCGGACAAAGCTACACCTACTTCACCTGGCGGAATAACAAACATGAGCTTACCGAGTATTTCACGGAGCTGACTCAAACCGAGTGTGTGGAGTATTTCAGGCCGAACTTGTGGCCGAATACGCCGGATATTTTGCCGTTCTTCTTACAGCAGGGAGGACGTCCGGCGTTTTTGATTCGCATGGCCCTGACTGCGACACTTTCGCCGGTGTACGGTATCTATTCGGGATTTGAGCTGTGTGAAAATGCGGCGCTTCCGAATAAGGAGGAGTATCTGGATAGCGAGAAGTATCAGTGGAAAGAACGCGACTGGAATGCGCCGGGTAACATCAAGGACTTCGTGACGCGCCTAAACCACATCCGCAGTGAGAATCGGGCGTTGCAGACTTTTCGTAATCTGCTCTTCCACTGGGCGGAGAATGAACATGTGTTGTTCTTTTCGAAGATCACGGAGGCTCGGGATAATCTCATTTTAGTGGTGGTTTCGCTGGATCCTTGGCGTGCTCAGAGTTCGTTTGTGCATGTTCCTTTGGAGTTGATTGATTGCACCGAGGACGAGACCTATCAGATGCACGATCTGTTAACGGATGACCGTTATTTGTGGAGCGGGCGGCGAAACTTTGTGGAGTTAACCTTGGATCGTCCGGCGCATGTATTTCGGGTCCGGAAAAAGGTACGGCATGAGACGGATTTTGAGACGTACCTGTAGCGAGTTGATTTGAGTTTCAGAAGTGTTTGCGTTGTCCATGAAGATGGGGTGGGCAACGCGGGGCGTTGGGGGAGATGAGGGGCGCTTGGCTGGGGGCAATGGGGTTGAAATCCGGGGAGATGACCACTTCCCCGGAGGGCTTGAAATCGGCTAGTGGGCGAAGATGCGAGGCCAGCGGACTTCACCATTGGGTCTGCTCGGATCCTAGCATGGAACGCACTGTGACACCCGTTGGGGCATTTGGAGAACGAGACTGGTGAAGTGTGCCGATGACGGCACCTGTGGTTTGTTGCAAAAAGACAATGATGCCGTCATTCGTCCACCGGGTTGCCCAAAGGCTGGTTTCTTCGGGTGTTTTTGAAAACGGAGGGGCACTGACTACAATGACTTTAGGATGGATCGCTCGAACAAAATCATCGGTTCCAGTGACGTCTTTGGGGTGCCATCCTCGGATCCAGACATCTGCGGAGAGTTGATTTTTGTAATTTTGCAAAAGCCATCGTTCCGTTGGGAATCCGGCGGATGCCGTATAGAGGATTGAAATGTTTGGGGTGGAATAACGAACGATGAGGCACTTGTCGCTAGTGACGGATGCGGCCTGAGTGCTTGAAGGGTGCAGTATTTCGATGGTCGTCTCGCTGTCTAAGGCGATACTGGCGCCGGCACTGAGGTGCTGTGGTGTACGGTGCGCCGCGCTTAGCCAGGAATTCAGATCACGCCGCGTTTTGGAGCGGTCCTTTAATGGGCTGTCTATGACGTTTGTTGGCGCAAGAGCTTCCGTAATGGCAAGTGCACCTCCGATATACGGTGCGCTTCCGTGGGAGAGCAGCAGGGTATCGAGTTTGATAACTCCAAACGATTGGAGGGCGGGGATGATGATGGATCGAGCCTGTAGCTCACTTCCGCAATCTAATAAGGTTGTGGATCGATCGGTGTGTAGCATTAGGCAGGTGGCGCCGTGTAGATCAAATGCGACAAAGGAAGGGATGCTTTGGAATGGAGAATGGATCGGCACTCGTGCGCCAGGAATACGGCTGGCCCATTGAATGAAAGAAAACAGGCATTCGGCGCAGGCTGCGTTGATGCGGTTCAGAAATGGAGTGGTCTCGCCAATGGGCGCCACGAGGACGGAGAGAAAACCGAGTGAAAGATTTATAAACGCAACTGGTACTGCGACCAGATTAGCCAGGAGCGAGATCGGGGTCAGTTGATGAAACAATGTGAAACTCCATGGAAGACCTGCAATCCAGGCAACTGTGCTGACCGCGCCCCCGGATGATATGGGTTTCCAAACTTTTAGGATTCTGTGTTGGAGGGGGCTCCACAGTTTCCTCGGGAGTAGAATGTCAGGTAGGCCAGGCTTTTCGAAAACTTGCGCAATTGGGGGAGTTAGTAGTGTTAGCGCTAAGACTAAAAAGAACGAGAGTTGGAATCCGACTGAGAAGATGCAGTTCGTGTCTAGTGTGAAAAGAAGGATGGCAGAAGCTCCCAGGCTGTTTAGTAACACGGAGGGGCGTTTTACCCATAGCGCACACAGGACAAGAATACTCATGACGAGTGCTCGAACACAGCTTGGTGCCAGTCCTGCGGTGACTGCATAGAGAATCAATAGAGGAGCGATGATGTACGCAGCCGCTGTTTCTTTGACGCAAATAAAGCGAAGGATGCAGCCTAAAAAACTGGCCAACATCGAGAGGTTCAATCCACTGACAGCAAAGATATGCAGTGTGCCGGTGTTGCGAAATGCGGACTTTGCTTCCATAAGGCTATCCCCGTGTAGCCCTAGAATCATACTGGAGATTAAGGCGTGTGTTTGCGGTTTGTCTTCTATGCCTCTGCGCAGTTGCGCGGAAACGATGGCGGCGCATCGTGCGCCAAACAACGCCAGCGAGAATCCTTTGATTGTGGAATCCCTGTATAGGAGGATTGCCTCCATAGGCTCCTTAATCTTTGCCTCCCACCAAATTCGTTGTCTGCGGTAAAACGATTCCCTGTCAAATTGCCCCGGATTTTCGGGCGGCCCGATTAGGTTTAATGATGCGCGTATTTGGACTTTGTCGCCGAGCGTCGGAGGAGGCCCTGTCCAGTTCACCAGAAGCTGGCTTTTTGACTGCAAGAATGCCGGAGTTGATGGCTGTGTGAGTTCTAATTGAAAACTGGATTTCAAAATGCGTCCGTTACTATTGGAGGAGTTGAGTGGAGGTGTGCTGACCGTTCCCTGCAGCGTCAGAGCCAATGGAAGACAGGTATGGAGCTGGACGGTAGTCGGACGACTTACGGTTTGGGTGTCCGTGAGGTGATGTAAGAACCCAAAGAGAAGAAAGGAACTGGCTGGAATCAGAGAAATGGCTTGGCGTAGGGCGCTTGTGGTTTTGCGCAGAAATATGGGGCTGGTGGGTTGCCTCAATATGGAGACCGTATGAATGGCTATTGGCCTCGAGTTGTGGTTGTCCCAAGGGGGGGGGAATTCGAACCTCCGAGTGGTGAATAAGCGTCCATGGGTATACGCGAATGTGTAAATGCATAATATAGAGATGAATATTAGTATCCATGTAGGCGTTGCTAACCGTAGGGTATCCTCTAATAAGATGCCGGCAGTAGCGGCTAGTGCGCCGAACAACAACGGACATGGCGGAAATCGTATCCGTTCGTTTTTTTCTCCGAATGAGCCATTCGTCAGTTGAGATACTTGCCCTGTAGGCCCGTGGATAGAAGGTGATACTATGGTGTGGGAGGAGAGACCGGTCTGTAGTGGGAGAGCTGTTTCTTTGGGCATGGCCACCTGTGCCTGAGTTCGGCGTCCCAGAGGTGGAATTTCGCGCCTATCGCCACAACCGCGTATGCACGCGACTAGCGTTTGGTTGACGGTTACGAGCAGCAGCACGAGCAGGCGTTTGAAGCGATCGATATTCATGAACAATCTCCCCCCACAGATGTTCCGGATATGAGGGGTGTGTTGGATTGCCCAAATCCCAAAAATTCGCGCTTCGGATTAGTATGAAGAATGTGGGACTCTGTGCGCGAAACGTGGACTCATCAACGAAACTCAAAGCGCTTCTTCAGCAGGCGTTCCCTATTCTCGCGCTGGCCCCGATGCAGGATGTGACAGATTTGGCTTTCTGGCGCCTCATGACTCCGTATGGCGGAGCGGATGTGTATTGGACAGAGTATTTTAGAGTTCATGGGGATTCCCGGCTCGATAAACACATTCTCCGCTCAATTACACAGAATCCGACTGGTCGGCCAGTGATTGCCCAAATGATAGGGAACGAAATTCCGTCTCTTGTACGAAGTGCTCGAGAATTAGAGCAGCACGATGTCGCAGCGGTGGATTTGAATCTGGGATGTCCGGCGCCAGTGGTTTATCGGAAGTGTGCCGGAGGGGGATTACTAAGGGATTTGAACCGGGTGGACGCCATTCTCGGGGCGCTAAGAGATTCAGTAAAAGGGGCTTTTACTGTGAAGACCCGCATTGGGTTTGATGACCCTGGAATATTTGAAAACTTGCTTGGGTTGTTTGAAAAACACTCGGTGGATTTGGTGAGTGTTCACGGACGGACCGTTACCGAAGGCTACCGGAGCGCGGTGCATTACGATTATATCGCACACGCAGTGGAGAGGTTGCAGTGTCCCGTGCTTGCTAACGGGAATGTGTATTCCGTGAAGAAGGGCGAGGATGTGCTGAGGGCGACCCAAGCGCATGGCTTAATGATTGGGCGCGGAGTGATTCGAAATCCGTGGATGTTTGAACAGTTCCGTCAGTTTTGGCGGGGGCAGACTGTGTTTTGTCCGATCGGCAGGGATGTGTTGTCTTACGTCGACGCCCTTTATTCAGCGGTGAGCCCGGACGGAGTACCGGAGGGCATGCAGGTTCAGAAGATGAAGAAGTACATTAACTTCTTGGGACTCGGAGTGGAGCCGACCGGGCGTTTCCTTCACGAGATTCGGCGTGTTACAACTAGGGCTGACTTTTTTGGAATTTGTCGCGAGTTTTTGGATCACGACGAATTGATGCCATTGGAGCCTCTAGCAATCTCGTTTAAGGAATCAGATGTTCTCCAGGGTGAGCATTTGTAAAGGCCCGAATCTGAATGTGTTTAACGGGGGCTACTTTAGATGGGCCCTTGCGTATTCGGGGTAGCGGCTCTGGAGGCGGTTGAGTGTATCGGCTGCCTCTTTCACTTTTCCTGCCTCTTTATAAGCTCGGTGGGCCTTTTCTAGAGCGGCCGGGGTGATTTCTTCGTCATCGATGAAAACGGCTACGCTTGCGTACAGTTTGGCAGCAGCTTCCCATTCCTTTTTTGCGGCCTGAATGTCCCCTGCGATAAGCCGGGCTTCTGCGTTCAGTCGTCCTTCAGGCTGTAGTCGCAGGGTTTCTTCGAGAGCTTTTTGAGCTGCGCTTTGGTTGCCCTTTCCTAGTTCAGCCCGGCTTTTAGCGATGAACCCAAGGGCTTGATCTGCCGGAGTTTTGACTAATTTGAGGTAGGCTTCAGCCGCCGCATTTGCAGCGTCGAACTGGTTTAACTGAATACGCGTTTGAGCTAGAACGAGCCAGTCGGTTGCCTTGGCTTCGTCGCCGGAACAGAGCAGTGCGAGCGCGGGTTCGGCTTTTGCTGTAGTTTTAGATTCGATGAACTGTTGTGCGGTCCAGCGGAGGATGTCTGCGGGTACTTTGGTTTTCCCTTTTGGGAGGTAATCTTCCACAAACTTCCATACACCAATGGGGTCGTTTAAGTTATACGCGCAAAAGATGAGACGCAGACTATCGGATTCCTGATATTTCTCTGGGTCCAACTTTCGAGCTTCCGGCAAATGCAAGAGGGCTTTCTTGTAATCGTGGGCTTCGAAAGCGGCCCAGCCGATCCAGTGGTGGGCTTGTGCCTTCTCTGGACTGTTTGGGTAGTCTTTGAGGAACTTTTCGAACAAGTCGGCCAAACCTGCGTTGTCGTTTTGTTCGCCACGAAGAAGGGCAAGTTGGAGAAGTGCACTGGAGCGCTCTTCAGCTTTTGGATACTTCTCAATGAGTAACTTGTAATCTTTCTCGGCTGCTGGAAAGGCTTTGGAGCGGCGATTTGCCTCGGCTCGCCAAGATAGCGCAGTGGGCGCAAAGGAGTGATCTGCAGCAGAGGCAAGGAACTGGGTAGTTGCCTCAATCGTTTGAGGGGTGTTCCCAGAACGAACTGTGCATTCCGACCACCGCAGCAAAGCGTCTATACGGCGCTGCGGTTTGAGTTCTTTGGATTTTACTGCTTTGGAGTAAGCCTCGGCCGCCTCAGTCAGGTTTCCTCTGAGCCGTAGGAACTCGGCTTTCATAAGGAGAGCGTTGTCCCGATCCGTTGGGGACGGGGCGTCTGCCAGAAAAGCGTCAATTTCCTGCGGTAGCTTCTGTGTATCGAGGTTGTACAGGCAGATGAGGCGGTCAAAACGGCAGGATCGAGCGGGGTCGGATTTTGGAGCGAGTTCGATGAGTTTGTCGAAAACGGCCAAAGCTTCTTGATGTTGTTTGAGTTGCCTATGTGCGTTTGCAACGAGAAGGAGGACGTCCGGGAGTTGTTCCTGAGCGATCTGCGACTCGATGGATTTGAATGTCTCGATGACCTTCTGGTGTTGTCCGGAAGCCGCGTGGGTTTGAAGGATGCCTAAGCGAAGCAAGGGGTGCCACTCTTCGGTTCCGGAAGCGGAAAGCGCGGTTTCAAGTGCGGGGAGCGCTTTCTTCGAATCGTTCAGCTTTAAAAGAAGCAGAGCTGTACGAGTTAAGGATTCCGCTTTGATGGAAGGGGTTTGTGCGGTTTCGGTGAGAAGCGTAAAGCGAGCCAGGGCATCGTTGCTGTGTCCTGCTTCGTCGAGAAGGAGCCCTAGCTGGAACTGGCTCATTTCGCGGTAGGGATGAATTTCTTTCTCGTCGGCAAGCGGTTGAAAGGCATTACGGGCCTCCAGTTTTCTGCCGAGAAGCTGCAGGCAGCGGGCTGTGAAATACTGGAGGTGTTGTTTGGCTTCCGGTTTGTCTATGAGCTGGAGTGCCTTTTTATAATGGCCTAGAGCGGCGTTGTAATTGGCTTCCTGAAACTCAAATTCCGCTAATTTGTACGCTGCGATTCCTGCAAGAGGACCGGGCTGCTGGCATGCGAGCTGTTTGCCCCAAAACAGCCTTGCTGAGTTTACATTACCTTGTTTTTGATGGGCCTCGCCAATTCGAAAATAAGCTGTGCCTACGCGAGAGGACGCCGGGAATTGTTCAATAAAACGAAGGTATTCATTTGCTGCCGCATCCCATTGGCTTTGGAGTGTAAGCGCGTCGGCTAGATCAAATTGTACGTCTTCAGGCGAAGGCGCTGTTTTGAGCGGAGCGGCGGGGACGCGTTCTGATTTGGGGGCTCCGGCTCCAACCGGAGCAGCGGCTGATTCTGAGACTGGAACAGAAGGGGGAGCGGGAGTGGGCTCCGGTTGCTTTGCCGGTTCAGGAGCGGGCGAAACAGGTACGGCTTTCGGGATTTCGGCGGCGTTCGGAGCGGGCGCGACCGGAACCGCTTTTGGGGGAGGGGGTTCGGCGTGCGCTACACTGAGCAGGGCGAGGCTCGTGAGAAGTTGACGTTTCATTGCGGCTTGGAGGTCGCAAATGCCACGTTCCAGATGCCAGCCTGACGGCAAGTGTCTAAAACTTGGACTATGTGTTCGTAGTCGGTTTTAACGTCTCCCCTTAGGATAATAGCGTAATCTGGGAAAAGTGCGGCGAGGCTTTTGAGGCGTTCCAAGAGAACATCCAGCTTAACCGGTTTACGGTCCCATACGACGGTCCCGTCGGCCTTCACGTTTAATACGGTTTGGTTCACCACCGGATTGCTTTCCTGAGCGGCTTGGGCGGCAGGAACACGGACGTCCAGTTCGTTTTCTTTCCGGGCCATACTCCAGGTCACAACGAAGAAACATAAGAGCACCAGAAGGATGTCTACCATCGGTGCAATCTGGAAGGCTACGGTTGTGGGTTCGCTTCGGTTACGAAATCTCATTTTGGTAGAGAGGCTTCTTGCGAGAGGAGGGACGTAGTAGGCGTGATTGGGGTATAAGCGGGACTAAAATTCGTCGTCTGAACGGCTGGGTTCCCTCCGGCGCTGGTAACTTGTTGCCATGAGACCCATGAAAACACTTGAAGCGCCTTCTAACTCAGACACTAACGCTTGCGCTCGGTTCCGGAAAATCGCGTAGAATCCGGCTGCAACGACTGCGAGCACGAGGCCTGCGGCAGTGGCCACCAAGGCTTCGGAGACCCCGCTGGCCAGAAGAACGTCCCTGGAAAGAGACGCGCTGCCTTTTCCGATCGCGGCAAAAGAGCGAATGATTCCCAAAACGGTTCCAAACAGGCCGACCATCGGCGCGAGGATTCCAATATCAGCGAGGTAGGCGACTCTGTGGAGAATACTGGAGGCTTGGGCAGCGCCTTCGGCTTCCGCTACTTCTTTGAGGCTATCGAATGGGGCGCCCGGGTTTTTGGTGGCAAAATCGAGCGTGCGGTGAACGATGCGGGCGAGCGCTTCACCGTGGCGATTGGAAACGGCTAATACTCCGAGGTAGTCTTTTTTACGGATCAAAACTTCAATGGTACTAACGTATTGCCTCGAAACGATGGCGCCTTTGCGAAGCGTGATCGTGTAACCTACGATCATCATGCCGGCCATGACGGATAGGCCGCCAAGTGGGATCATTGCCCAGCCACCTTTTCGTAGGACTTCCCAAAGATGGAGGTCTTCGCTTTCGACCTTCTCGGCGGAGACGGGTAACCGACCCGAGGCCGCCCCTGCTTGGGGAGATTTGGAGCCTTCCTGAGCGAGACTTAGCGTGACGCTACAAATGAGGGCTGCGATGGTGGCTATGACTTTCATGAGAAAAGAGTGAAACGGGCATTGTATGCACCTTGGGGAGGGATGCAACCAACAGGGGTACGCTTCTGAGGGGATGTCCGTCTAGGGGAGAATTTCAAAACCTTTAGATGAAAAGGATGCGATAGGGTGAATTTGTTCCTTTTTGATGTGACCATTCAGCTGACTATCGCGGATGGCTTCCAGAAAATCTGACGCTTCTTCTTCAGAACCGGATATTTGCAACTCAACTCTTCCGTCAGGCAGATTCCTGACCCATCCGTTAACTTCAAAACCGCGAGCGAGCTCCTTTACATAGTAGCGGAAGCCAACCCCCTGAACCTTGCCTTCGTAAAACACTTGTTTCCCTGTCATGTGGGCAAAGTACCGGAGCGGAGGCTCCATCCAAGGTAAAGTGGAGGGTTCAGCGCAGCTAAATGGGGCGAAAATGTCACTAGATTGGATTTCGAACTAAAAAAGTTTTTCCCCTTTGTTTTGAACCCGCTAAATGGATAGCTCGCGCAACCTTTTTACGCACTCTAGTTCACATGGCCACTTACATTGAAATGCCCAAACTCGCCGACACCATGACAGAGGGAACCCTCGTCAAATGGCGCAAAAACATCGGAGACAAAGTGGCTACAGGGGACGTGATAGCCGATGTAGAAACGGATAAGGCGACGATGGAAATCGAGAGTTTTGATGATGGTATCATCCATGAATTCTATGTGCAACCGGGCCAGAAGGTTCCGATTGGTTCTAAGATAGCGGTTTTGTTAGCAAAAGGGGAGGCTCCGCCTGCGCCCGGTCAGCCCGCGCCAGTCAAGGCTGTACCGCCAGCTGCGCCAACGGTTGCGGCCCCGACTGCGGTTGCTACAAGTTCGGCTCCTTCTGCTGGTGGTGTTGTTTCGGTAGCTTCGGGTGCTCGGGTGAAGAGTTCCCCGCTGGCGCGTAAGATCGCGGCTGAAAAAGGAATTCCATTGGCGGGAATTCTGGGAACAGGCCCTGGCGGTCGTATTATCGCCAAAGATGTTCAGTCAGCGAAACCCGGAGTCGCAGGTGCCGCTGCTCCTTCAGCTGTGGTGTCTTCCGCTGCTCCCATTATTGCGCTGAGCGCCGGTCCCGGCGATGAACGCATTGCCCTCAGTGGAATGCGCAGGGTCATTGCGGATCGTCTATTGGCGAGCAAAACTCAAATCCCACACTTCTATCTTCATATTGAGGTAGATGCCGCACCGATGATGAAGATGCGTGCGGAATTGAACGCAGGTCTCGACAAAAACAGTACCGTGAAAATTACGGTGAATGATTTTGTGTTGAAGGCAGTTGTGGCTGCTGCAGTTCGGGTTCCGGCTGTGAATGCCTCATTTGCTGGTGACTCCATTGTTCAGTTTAGTTCCGTGAACCTTTCCGTTGCAGTGGCTGTAGATGACGGTTTGGTGACACCGGTTGTCCGGGACGCTCAGAAGAAGAGTTTGGCCGGCATTAGCGACGCGATTAAGGACCTTGCAGGACGTGCTCGTGGCAAGAAATTAAAGCCGGACGAGTATCAGGGAGGAACTATTACAGTTTCGAACCTCGGTGCTTATGGGGTTGAGTTTTTTGATGCGATTATTAATCCCCCTCAGGCTGTGATTGTGAGTGTTGGCGCTCTGCTGAAGAAGCCGGTCGTGGGACCTGGGGACACCATCGTTGTGGGGCAACGCATGGCAATCGGGGTAAGTGCGGATCATCGGGTGGTCGATGGCGCTGTTGCTGCTCAGTATTTGGCAGAACTGAAGCGACTTCTCGAAACGCCTACGTTGCTGCTGATTTAGTTTTTAATTTCGAGAGAAAATCCGGTGGAAGGGGAGGTTAGGGCTTTTTACCAGTCCGGCCTCCCTTTCCTTTTTTCGTACCGCTTGAAGCAGGGCGTTTTGCCGGTTCCAGTTTGCCGAGACCGGCGCTGGCTTTGAGCTCTTGAATCTGGTCTCGGAGTAAAGCGGCGCGTTCGTATTCCAGAGATGCAGAGGCGGCTAGCATTTCCTCCTGAAGTTCTCGCAAAGTTTCAGTAATGGAGAAATTGCCTCCGGCCTGTTGTACTACCGCAGCTTCAACGGACTTACCTTTGAGGATGGTGTGGAGACTTTCCTGAACGGCACGTCTGACGCTTTGGGGGGTGATTCCATGCTTTTCGTTGTACGCCAATTGTTTCGAACGCCGATATTCGGTGATGGATATGAGCCCCTCCATGCTTCGCGTGATCTGGTCGGCGAAGAGATAAACCTCTCCGTTGACGTGGCGTGCGGCTCGACCTGCGGTTTGGATAAGAGCGGTTTGAGAGCGCAAATAACCTTCTTTGTCGGCATCTAGAATACAAACGAGCGATACTTCCGGAAGATCGAGCCCCTCGCGCAACAGGTTAATTCCCACAAGAATATCAAACTCACCCGCTCTGAGGCCGCGTAAAATCTCCACCCTTTCGATGGTGTCTACATCGCTGTGCAGGTAGCGGACTTTGAGACCAAGGTCCTTTAGGTATTCGGAAAGATCTTCGGCCGTTCTTTTGGTGAGTGTGGTGATTAAGATGCGTTCGTTTTTGTCGACGCGGTCCCTGCATAGTTCCATGCATGCGTCGATTTGATCTTTGAGGGGGCGGATTGTGATTTTGGGATCAATCAGACCGGTTGGGCGGATGATTTGTTCGACGATCAGTGGGGCTTTGGGTGTTGAAACATCGAAGCTTTCGATTGAGGCATCGGTGCGCGAGATTCTCGGTGCTGGCCGAACCGCTGCTTCGGCGGAGCCTGCTTTTGGGTTGGGGATAAAAGATTCGTTACCGACCACCGAATTGCGTAGCTCAAAATCAGAGGGGGTGGCGCTGATGTAGAGCATTTGCCCCGTCATTTCGAAAAACTCGGGGAGGTTCAGTGGACGGTTGTCTAGTGCGCTGGGGAGACGGAAACCATGCTCGACTAGTGTTGTTTTTCGGACGCGATCTCCTTCATACATACCTCCGACTTGAGGAATGGTTGCGTGGGATTCGTCGATCACGAGCAGGTAGTCTTTGGGGAAGAAATCAAGTAGGGTGTATGGGCGTGAGCCTGGCGGGCGCCCAGTCAAATGCCGGGAATAGTTTTCGATCCCGCTGCAGAAACCCATTTCCTGCATCATTTCCAGATCGTATTCCGTGCGCATCCGTAGACGTTGGGCTTCGAGGAGTTTGCCGTTTTTCTCGAACCACTGGATGCGTTCGTCCAATTCCTCACGGATGGAACGCATTGCTTTTTGTAGTTTGTCGTGAGGCGTGACGAATTGTTTGGCGGGGAAAAGCGTGAGAACCGTGAGTTGTTCGATTGTGTGGCCTGTCAGTGGATCGAATCGGGAGAGCCGATCGATTTCATCACCGAAGAATTCGATTCTGAACGCTTCTTCGTCCTCGGATCCTGCCTGCACTTCGACAGTGTCTCCGCGGACCCGAAATTTGCCGCGTCCGAAATCGATGTCATTTCTTTCGAAAAGCATATCGATGAAACGAGTGAGTAGCGCTTCCCTCGAAATGGATTGGCCAACCTTCAGCGTGAGAAGCATCTCCAAGAAATCCATGGGTGAAGCCAACCCGTAAATACACGAGACCGAAGCGACGACGATGACATCGCGCCGGGTTAGGAGGGAGGATGTGGCGGAGAGTCGCAGGCGTTCGATTTCTTGATTAATCGAGGAGTCCTTTTCGATGTAGGTGTCCGAGGAGGGGATGTAGGCTTCGGGTTGGTAATAGTCGAAATAAGAGACGAAGTATTCGACGGCGCTCTTGGGGAAGAACTGTTTGAATTCGGAGTATAGCTGGGCTGCGAGTGTTTTGTTATGGGAGATAACGAGTGTGGGGCGTTCGAGTTCGCGAATCACGTTGGCAGCCGTGAATGTTTTCCCTGAACCAGTGACTCCCAAAAGTGTCTGGTGGCGGTGCCCCGCGAGGAGGGACTTTGTTAATTTCGCGATAGCCTGAGGCTGATCTCCTCTGGGGCTAAATTCGGAAGCGAGCTCGAATGACATGTCGGGAATCGTGAAAAGAGTTATCCGCCGGTGGTATATCCGAGCGTATGTGTGAGTTCGAGGAGCTTGATGCCATGGGATGTAAGCATGATAGGGGGCTTGTGGTTCAGTGATTTCGGTGCGGATGAATTGATTGTGGTCGGAGCCTCGTTTCTCCTTGCGATTGCAGTTTAAGCAGGCATAGTTGAGATCGACCGCAAAAAGCAGGCTGAGTGTTTTCAGATCTGAACGAGATCAGTAAATGGTTTGTTGAGCGAGTCGTTGTTTCGGGGTGTAGCTTAGCTTGGTAGAGCGCCTGGTTTGGGACCAGGAGGTCGTAGGTTCGAATCCTATCGCCCCGACCATTCTGTAAGTCAGCAACTTGCAGAAGCTCTGAGGGAAATGGGGTCTACATTAAAGTTTGGGGAGGGGTTTCCCAGTATTCCTTCTCGGCAGTGAAGTGACAACGTTCCCTTGCGTGTGATCGCAGCTTGCGGTTAAACGTTCCCCTCAAACCTGGCTCTTGATCAAAGATTGGGGACAGAAGGGGTAAAATCCCAGTATGTCCCGAA
>JBAXNG010000051.1:0-26389 GCA_037133875.1 Verrucomicrobiota bacterium
TCGGGACATACTGGGATTTTACCCCTTCTGTCCCCAATCTTTGATCAAGAGCCCGTTTCTCTCGTCCACTTTAGCACTGGCATGCTCCCAAAATACCGGTGCCTCAAACCTGCCCCTTCAAACTGAACTAAGCGTCGACGGCCAGCCCGTCTCCCTCCCCCACGGGCAACTCTTAAAACTCCCATCCGCACATTCACGAATTCAGCTGACGTTAGATCCATCAAAGAATCTGCCAGAGATACAGGGGCCTCGAATTCAATATCGGTTACGTGAAGTGGATTCCACCTGTCAGGAAAAGCAGGGGGCGATGGCTATCGGTGTCCGCTTTTTAGACGCAAACCGAGATTCGCTTAACACGCTGTCCGTGCGACACTAAGGAAAGAGCCACGACTGGAATGGGACCCCGAACAATCGACGCTCACACCCAATCAGCTGCGTGCCGCAATCCCGCTCGGCGCCGCCTTTGTATCCGTGTCCATGATTTCCGCAGGCCCCCCGGCTACCGTCGGAACCTTTATTGTTAAAGACCTTCGACTCACGACCGCGGTTCCCCAACAGCCACAGACGCTCATTCAGAATCCTGACTCAGACCTCCCCCCAGAAACACTCGAGCGTCACCTGCCAGAATGGAACCGCGCAGGGTTAATCTCTTCTATGGCGAGTCACCTGCATCTGAGTTGGCTCAACCCACCCGTCAGCGCTTTTCAAATCCGAGACCACTCCTCCAGCGGACATTGCGAATGGGTCTCCCCAAAGGTCGACATCCAGTTTCTAAATCCAGGAACAGAACTCTCTCTGACTTGGGAAGAAATGTACGACATCGGCTTAAGTGAACCGCTAAGCCTCACCTATTCGGATCTTGCTCCGAGACTATATCATTTGGATCTACAGACAACGGATGCCTTCGTCTCCCCGACACCGGCTAGTCAAACCGTCGCTTTTACCATTCCTCCGCCGTTTTGGACCTCTCTCTGGTTCTCTGCCTTCATCACCAGCAGCAGTTTCGCCGCGTTCTTCGGAGTCCGAAATCGCATCATACGTAATCGTCTTCAACGAGAACTGGCCGCGGCCAATGAAGCACGACTCATCGAAACGGAACGGATGCGCATCAACTGTTTAAAGCGATTCGGGACCTTGAATCCGGAGGATCGGCTTTCTTCTGCACATATCGCACGAAAAGTAGTCCAATACTTCAGCGGCTCCGCCCCAAGCGGGGGAAACGAAGAGGCCCTCTCGCCGAGAGAAACAGAGGTAATCGAATTACTAGCGTCTGGTTACATCTCCAAAGAAATTGCCGACCAGTTAAATATCGGCGTTGAAACGGTGCGAACCCACATCAAGCGCATTTGCATCAAAATGCAGGTACGCAATAGTATGGAAGCTGTGGCCAAACACCGGGCCTAATCTTGCTCCGAGGTTCCTGGGGGAAGGCATATCCCCGAAATGTTCGTGGAAGAGAATACACGCCAAATGCTATTAGCTTATGGCAGAGCCTATGCGGTATTCCGGCGCTATCCCCATTTCTGGGGACATACACGTCGAGTCTTTTAGTGAATCCTATTTTTATAAGAAATCGGGTGCCTGGGCCTGATTCCGACATAAGTCTCCTCCCCTTCAGTTCCATTAATTTCCCCCGAAATGAATCCAATATTTTCGACCCTGTTTGGTATCGGTGTATTTTGCCTAAACCTGAGCCTTCATGCTGCGGGGCAACCCGGGACAAATATCGTTTATCTGCTTGCGGATGACCTCGGCTGGAGTGACCTCAGTGTGCATCCAGGCGGCAACATTCCGACCCCGAATATCGACCGGCTATTTAAGGAAGGCCGTGAACTGGGCAATTTCATGGGGTGGGCCGTGTGCTCGCCAACCCGGGCAATGCTGCTCACGGGCCGGCATCCGTTTCGGGTAGGAACCGGACCGGAAGTGGGCGGCGAACTTGCGAGAGAAGAGACGACCATCGCCACAGGCTTTAAGTCGAACGGATATCGCACCGGCATTTTCGGCAAATGGCACAACGGCGAAGACCCCGACACAGTAGAATATCGCGCGGCGTTTTCCGAAGCGTTTAAGGAGATCTCCAACAAAAAGTTTAAAGCCGGCCTGGGCGTCAATCAACATGGCTTCGACGAGGCCTGGGTCTATTACGGAGGTGGGGCCGACTATTTCACACGCCGGACGGTGAGTAACCGCGGCCCGGTAAGCTGGTGGCATAACCTCGAGTATCGCCAGCAGGACGCAGGCTACACCGAGGACTTCATCGTGCAGCACGCAATTGAGTTCATCCGGGACAACCAGCAAAAACCGTTTTTCTGCTACGTACCCTTTCACCTTGTCCATGCACCGCTGCAGGCCAAGGAAGCCGACCTCCAAGGGGTTGATCCAAAAGTCACTGATGAAACCAAGCGTGTCTATTCCGCGATGGTTCAAGCCATGGATAAAAACGTCGGTGCCATTCTCGGCGAGCTCGACAAGCTCGGCCTGCGAGAAAACACCATCGTCGTTTTTACCAGTGATAACGGTGCTACCAAGGACGGCAGCAACCGGCCTTTTAAAGGGGGAAAACACACTCTCAACGAAGGCGGAACCCATCTCCCAACGGTCGTCCACTGGCCAAAGGGGAACGTTTCAGGCGGCCGCTGGGATGGACTCTGCGGAGCGCTCGATATGTTTCCAACATTGATGGCGATGGCCGATTTGAAAATGCCGGAAACTCGCCCACTCGACGGGAAGAACTTCTGGCCGGCGCTGCGGGACAACTCCCCCAGCCCTGTAGAGAGCTACTACTGGGGGTGGCACAATGAAGACGCCATCCGTACTGCCGACTGGCGATTGCACCGCTTTTTTGATCACGTCGAACTGTACAATGTCGCCAACGACATCGGTGAAACTACAAACGTCGCCGACGCGAATCCCGAGGTCGTCGGCACTCTTTTAGCGAAGATGAACACGTGGGCCGAGTCGCTTGGTGCCGCGCTCTCCCACCAGACCGTACCATCCAGACTGGACGCGAAACCTGCCCCCGAGGGACAGGTTCTCGAAGTAACGGTAACGGTGAGCGAATCCGCCAAATCAAAGGACACACTGGTGGTGCCATTTGCGTCCTTATCTGAGCCACAGTTTGCCACAGATTACCTCGAATTCGATATCGCCTGCGCCCCTGGAAACCTGCCGCGAGGCTTTTTCTATTCGCCTTTTAAAGGCGACGGCAAATCCCTCAGCCTCACATTCAAGCGAGGCGAGGGAGTCGATCAGTTCGGCCAGGAACAAGTCTTGGCACCTGAAATTCAAGCCGGTCCGGGACATTGGGAACACCGGGTCATCGGATTATGCGGCAGCGCACCGGGTGTCCTACCGCGACACGGCCTGGTCGTACGTGGGGGCAAAGCAGGCACCTACAAAGTGTATCTCGACAACGTCCAAATCCGACACGCCGACGGAACCGCGACACCTATATGGACAGACGGGAAAGACACCCGATACCCCAAAATCAAAGACTCAACCTTGTTCTCTAACGTGAATGTACGAGCGGTCCCAGCAGGCGACGTCCTCCACAAAGCAGAAGCTCCCAAAAATCTAAATTAGCCCTCGCCATGAAACATTTCCTCATCGCAGCACTTTCTCTGGTTCCAATGGCGTTGTCTCACGCCGCCGACAGTGCCAGACCCAATGTCCTCATTATGGTTGCCGATGACCTTGGATACGGCGATGTGAGCTGCCTGTCCCACGGGAAGGTGAATACACCGAATCTGGATCGGCTCGCCAAAATGGGCGTCAAATTCACCGCCGGTTATGTTACAGCGCCACTCTGCGCTCCATCCAGAGCCGGCTTCTTTACAGGCCTCTACCAGCAACGCTTCGGTTTTTTAGATAACGAAGGCGCCATTCCTACCAACCTTCCCCTTCTGCCGGGTGTATTACGCGAGGCCGGCTATCACACCGCGTTGATGGGCAAATGGCACAGCGAAGGTCCCGCCCCACACGAACGGGGATGCTTTGATGAAACCCTCTGCTCGGCCCGCCCGAGCCCATTCCTCGATTACTTCAATCCCAAGCTTTCACGGAATGGCAAAGTCGAAGCTCGTAGCGGCTACATCACCGACATCCTGGCCCAGGAGGCTGAGGACTTTATTGAGCGAAACAAAATCAATCCCTTTTCTCTCACCGTCACATTTAACGCTCCGCACATCGCCAACGTAGTAAAACCCTTCCACCTGATTCGCAAAGAATACGACGCAGCTCGTGCCGAAGGAAAAATCTTCGACGTTCCAAAGACCCCCACCGCGCGGCCCGGCGAAGCCCAACAATACTCGGCCCAATTCCCAGGAGACACCACAAGAGCGGACACGGTCGCAACTATTGCCGCCCTCGATGAGGCTGTAGGACGCATTCTGGATAAACTTCAAAAGGCTGGATTAACCCAAAACACGATCGTCTTCTTCTTCGCCGACAATGGAGCACATCCCGAAAATCGTTCCGAAAACGGTGCATTGCGCGACTACAAATGGAGCCACTTCGAAGGCGGAATTCGTGTGCCTTTTCTGGCTGCGTATCCGGGTGTTTTCCCAGCAGGACTTGAATATACCAAGCCTGTAAGCACACTCGATATCTTCCCAACTGTGGCTTCGCTCACGGGCACCACACCACCGTCCAATCTCGATGGCGTGAACCTGACGCCCTTTCTAAACGGGGAGAAAACGGAAGCCCCGCATTCCACACTCTTTTTTAATACGACAAAATACGGGGCCATTCGCCAAGGCCCTTGGAAGCTAGTAATTGCGCCCAACGCACCTTCTGCATTGTTCGATCTGGAAAAGGACACGGAGGAAAGACACGACCACGCATCCATCGAACCCGGGCGAGTCAAATTGCTTGAGGAATCCTGGCAGAAATGGAAAGCGCAGATGCCAACCACAGCCAAGAAACATAATTAGGAGACCGCGTTCAGCAGGAGTACGGCACTTTTATACACCGCACCCACACTCAAAAGCGTCGCCTCTTACTTCTTCCCGACCTCGGGCCGGAATGATACCGGCTCCCAAAGGCGCGCTTTCCAGTTCTTCTTAAAACATGCTCCCAACTGAAGGCCGTCTGGACTCAGAAACAACGTGTCGGGCCGTTCGTCAAATCCGCGTAACTCCTCGACTAATGCCCCAGTTTCACTGCTCCAAATCTTGACACTCAAATCCTCCGATACACTCACCAACAATGGGAGAATCGGATGCCAGCTCACGGCATTTACTTCGCCATCATGTGCACGAAATTGACGCACGACCTCCAAATTTTCCGCACTCCGAATTCGGATCATTTGATCGCGCCCCCCTTCCATGACCCATTTCCCGTCTGGTGAAGCCGCCATAGAAACCCATTCGGAAGCATCCACAGTCGCAAGTCTCTTTCCGGAATCAGCGTCCCACAAAAGAAGCTTTCTCCTTAGCTCCGGTCCATTCGAGGTTCCGTTCGCCGTCGATTTTTTCCCATAAACAAGAGCAGTTTCCACCAGTTTGTGATCTCCCAGCCAAGCGGCAACGCCATTCTCATTCGACTGGATGTCTGATCGTGAGAATGCCGCAACCTTGTTTCCCGTCGCCAACTCGTACAAACCAGACCCAGTCCACACCTTAGTCTCGTCTGGATTTATCTGAAGCTGCGTTATTTTCTGCTCCAGCTTCCAACTCCCTCCCAACACCAAAACATCTTCCTCTCGTTTATAAACCGACAATGTTTTGGCCCCCTCGCCACCGCTGTGCGCCAGAAAGTTCCCCTTGGGACTCATCGCGAGCATTCTTAGAATCTGCGGCTCCAGTTTAAAAATCGGTTTTTTGTCTGCCTCCTTATCCCGCAAATCCAGCATCTCAATCTGGCACATCCCCACCCCCTGCACCTCTAAACCACGTGAACGGATAATCCGCCAAGGATCCCCCATAAACGCAATCGGTACGGGTGACTGCAACACTGAGCCACTCGCATACATTTCGCGCACCACTTTGGCGCCATCGTAACGCCACATTTTCACCACATTTCCCCTCGCAAAAATCACTTCCCCGGAAAGAGCGTGTACCGCCAGATGCCCGCGCCCCGGCAAAAACTCGGACGCCATCAGCACCCCAGTCCTGGCCGACCAAACCTGCAAAACCGCACTGCCATCCCCTCTCTCCGAAGCGGTCAGTAAACGCCCCTCCTTCGTTAGATACCCGCCCTCAAACACCCCACGCCCCACGGGCCGAGCCTCAAACGCTATCTTTTCGCCTTCGGGATACCTCTTTCGAACCGTCCCGCGTTCCCCCAAAAAGAAGGCTGTCCCAGTCGGTTGCCGTAGAAGTAACTCAGAAGAGTCCACTCCGTTAAACATTACCTGAGAAACTGTTCCGTCTCTTACATCGATTTCCGCAAGTTTATCATTCGCCGAAAAAAGATAGACTCGGCTGCTATCCTCAGAAAACAACCCGTGAGCCGCACTCGGAACCCGATAAGGCATCTCCCATCGCAGCTCGCCCAAATCCACATCCCAAAGCTGCGCTTTGGCAACGTACAACTGTGCCACCAACAGCATAGTGCCATCTGGGCTAAACATCATCTTTCCGACCGGTGCGTTAAACGCAAACGTCATTAACTTTTCACCGTCTTTGACCCGATACACCGTCGGCTCTTGGTCCGAAACGTACCGAACCGAGTTATCACGCAAAACCGCTATCGCCAGCTTTTCACCATCGTTCGACACCGCCAACCTCCACACTCTCCCTTGCATCCCATCTACCCTGAACAAGTTGCTGAATGTCCCTTTCTGGATATCCAACAAATGCACCCAGCCATCATCACTAACGGCGAAAAACACATGCACTTTTTTGGGATGCCCAGCCAGCGCAACCAACGTCGCTCCCGAATTCAAACTGATTGTTCGTAACGATCGATCCAAACTATTTGCCAAATACCGCCAGTTATCGTCTCGCAGATCCTCCGGCACCGACTCCAACGCGCGCGACATGGCCAGTCCCCTAAAATCGCGACGCAACGATTCCGCCAGAGAAATCTGGACCATCGCCTCTGAACGCCTCGCCGCCTCTTTCCCCTCCAACGCCTGTCTCTCACTTTCTTTGGCTTCCCGGGCGCTCTGTACCGCCAACTCGGCGTTTTCATGTGCCAGCTTCTCCTGACGCAAAGCCATTTGCGCGCTCTCCCTCGCCTTCCGTTCACTCGCTGCAAGTTTCAGCGTAAAAGCCGGCCCCGCCAAAAGCAGAACCCCAATCGCAACCGTCACAAACGTATGCCTCCGCATAAGCAGCAGCAACTGCCTGAGCAAATTCGCATTTTCAGCGTTTGTCGCATACCCCCCCTCGAACGAAACAATATCCGCAGCCAGTTCCTCCACGCTCGCGTACCGGTCCACCTCCGCAAGCTCCATCGCTTTCAGCGTCACCGCAATCAACGCCTCGGGCACATCCCGTCCTTCGTATTTCCAATCCGCATTTCTCCCACCGCCTTCGGGCCGCTCAAATCGTGAAATCGGCGTGATCTCTCCTTTTTGAACCTTCTCCAACACCTCATCCAAAGACGATCCCTCCACCGGAGGCCGCAACGTCAATATCGAGTATAAAATCGCACCCAAGGCGTAAACATCCGAGCTCTCGGTCAGCACGTGTCCCTTTCCGGCAGCCTGTTCGGGCGACATATACTGCGGAGTCCCAACCACATCGCCATCCATCGTGCTATCCAGCGCTCTTTTCTCCTGCCTCACAACCTCCCCTGGCGACGACGATACCTCTTCCTTTTCCCCAATCCGCGTCGCCAATCCCCAATCCATCACCAACACCTCTCCGAACTCCCCAACCATCACATTCTCAGGCTTTAAATCCCGATGCAAATACCCCCGCGAATGCGCAAACGCCACCGCATCGCACACCTTCAAAAATACCGTCAGCAGCCGGGCCAACGAAAACTCCTCCACCATCTCCACATCCCCCCCCTTCAATCCCGTTAATATCGCCTGAAGCGTCCGCCCCTTCACCAGCTTCATGCTGTATGCGGGGCGCCCCCCAATGTCCCGCCCCAGACTATAAATCGGCACAATGTTCGGATGCGCCAACTGCGCCAACACCTCCGCCTCCTTGAAAAAACGCTCATCGGCGGAGCCCCTCTCCCTGCGGCTCACTTTCACCGCCACATTCCGCTTCAACGCAGGATCCTCCCCTTCGTAAATCCGGCTCATTCCCCCTCGGGCAACCTCCCGCGATAACGTGTACCCCTCCCCAAGCTCGGGTACCCAAGCCGTTAGGGCCGCCTCCCCCTCCGTTCTCTTTTCTAAAGCCTCGCTCCCCGCAGAACTCACGACGCGATCCGCACTCACCGACAACACCGCCTCCCCCATCTGCACCGATGCCGGATACCACACCTCTACCGAACCGTTCACCCGCTCGCCATCCACCATCATCCCATAAGCACTCCCCAGATCCTCCACTCGCATGGAATCCACACCAAACTCCATCGACGAATGCCGAGGCGCAACCCCCTCTCCTCCAATCACAACCTCACACGCCGCATCCGTCCCAAGGGTCACCTTCCCACCCTCAAACTTCCACGTTTGAATCCCGCCGTCGGGCTCATGGAGGACTATGGTGAAAATCCGGCTCATTGGCGGAAACCACCCCTACAACATTTCACGCACAGACTCCACACTTTGGAATCGGGGGCGTAAGGCAATGCCCCAAGCCCCCATATCAAAACGGCCGACCTAGTGCGGGGCCCCACTCGTATTGGGCATAGGAGCCGGTGGTCCCATTTTCTTTGCCGGCAGAAGCGCTAATACACTTTGCTGGTTCAAGAACCAGTCGCGCAAAGGACGCGACAAAATCGATTCCTGAAAGTCTTTGAAGTTCTGGATATTGAGCGATCCCTCCACAGCTTCCTTAAGCTGTTTGTGTAGATCCGCTTTCGCCTCCACGGCCCATCCCTTAAAACTCCCATTATTATCGGATAACACTCGAGCTGCGGCCAGGCGCGTTTCCAGATCGTACTTAAAGTCAGCCACCTCAACGTAGGCTTTATCCACTTTACCTCGGCGGCGTTGCTCCTCGTTACGTTTCAAAATCAGCTCTTTCGAAAATTCCTGAAAACGCCGTTCGAGTTTTGCCACAATATCATCTTCGCCAACACTTTCAGACGCTCGCACACCGAGATCGCGCCGCGTATTCTCAAAAGTCTGGCAAGCCGCCTTAAGCACACGTTTCTCAAACTCCTCAAAGAACTTTTTCCCCCGCTCCAATATCAACGCCTTCTCCTCTTTCGTAAACGAATGCGTCTTATCATCGAGCCCTACAAACGTCTCGTAATTCGGACTCTCCAGGAGCTTGGAAAGCCGCTCGGTCATTTTCTGCGCATCAAGTCTTTCAACGCTCTCCACCTCTTTAGGCTCGGTCTTTAAATCCAATTTCAAATCAACCGGAAGAAACCCAAACACCGCTCGATCCACGCCCCCCAACCGTTCCACTTGTTCGTTAAGCGCCTTCCAGTGCGCCTGAAGCAGCTCTTTTTCGTTCAGCTCCCCCGTAAACGAAAACGCCTTCTCTACCCGCAAGGAACGGGTTCCCGCCTTAAACCAACTCAGCATCCTCGTCAGTTCCACACTTAGGCGCGCTACATACTGGTCTGTCCGCAAGTCGACCATCTCCAATGGCCGTCTATCTCGCACATCTTCAGGAGCTTTAGCAGAAATAAATGTTTCAATCAGACTGTTTGGGAGCGTCCGCAACAGCTCCCCAATACTTCCATAAGCACTCAACACAGGCTCCACCCCATAGTCTCCCGGCAACACGTCTCCATAAACCGTCGCATCCTGATCCGTCCCAAAAAGCAACTTCTTGTCCATCGCCTCCGTATCATCCAGATACCCCCACCGTATAGTCGCCCTATCATGGGGCAGCGCTCCTTTGGTCTTTCGGATCTGTGCTCCCGCGTAAACGGACGCTTTTAGCCCCGTATACTCCATAATCGAAGAAGTCGAAACTCGCTCCTCCGAGACAGGGGTCTGGTCATCCTTCGTGTACGCCTTAAACCAATCGTCCAGCTCCTTACGTGTCATGGTGCACTCCAGACTTCCGGCAAAGTTATGTCGCAGTCCCAAAATATGCCCCACCTCATGCGCGATCACCGCACGCACGTAATCCTGCGAAATCCGTTTCGTCGAATTCTCATCCAGGCTCTCCTCCGAGAGAATGGCCTCCAGGCCAACCGCAAAACTCCGCGCGAACTCCCCCGGATCAAGGTCGCAACTATGTGCCGGTGAAAGGATACCGCCCCCGCGCTCCCCGTCTTTCGACAAAGACAATCCATGCCCATCCTCTCGATGACCTGATTCCGATTGAGATTGTCGGTAAGCATTCAGTTTTCCTTCGCCAGCCACACGCATCGCTCGTAATTGCGAGCGCACCCTCGCACGTCCCACCACTGCAAATGCGCTATGGATATACGCCTGACCATGAAGCGACTGCCCAGTCTTCGGATCCACCAATAGATCTGCATAAGCAAATCCAGCCGTATCCCAGGGCACCCATTGCACGATGTTGTACCGGGCATCAGGCGCAGTCACACCTTCGGGAGCTTTCTCCACTTGAATCACCTCTTTTCCGAAGGCCCGGTTCCAATAAAGAATCCCGTCGCGCACCGCGTCTTCGTAGTCAGCAGGTGTATTTGCGCTGTAATGAATCACGACGGGCTTTCGAATATCGAACAACGTGATTTTGGACGTGCTCCGTCCTGTTTT
Source organism: Verrucomicrobiota bacterium (assembly GCA_037133875.1). GTDB lineage: Bacteria > Verrucomicrobiota > Verrucomicrobiia > Chthoniobacterales > Chthoniobacteraceae > Chth-196. The sequence goes on from JBAXNG010000051.1 coordinate 10,757, forward strand.
GGGCTCCAAGAGCGCATGAGTTTCGAAAAACCGGACATAACGCGCAGCACGTAAATCGTTCTCCTTCGTCTTCAAATCCCCCGGCACATAAGGCGAAATGAAGTACCTCATTTCATAACGATCCTCCCGATTCGGATCCATCTGGCGATCCCGTGCTTGAACGCTCTGCCGCACGATCAGTTCATCCCCCAGGGTTTTCACTTCAAATATCCGGCTCAAGGTAATCTCCAGCGACCTCGTCCCGGCGCTCGAATTAAAACGCCCCCCGGCCGTGTGCCATACCTCATTAAACACCCGGCGCATCCCGGCATTAAAATCGATCACGACGTTTTGTGCATCTTCCGACACAATCGGAAATGTCGTGAGCAACCGCCTCGACGGCAGTTCATCCGTCACCACCAGCCCGCTCGTAGACTCGTAAAGATCGACTCCGTCCGGAAACAATTCAAACCGAACCACCTTCCCAGCCAACGCCGTACTCGTGGGGGAAACGACCTGCGGAATCACCGATGCCGAAATGAGAAACTCCTTCCCGAACGACGCTTTCGGTACGGAAATATGGTTCGAGGCAGTTGCGGTTAGCGCAGCCAGTTTGGCAACAGGAACAGGTGGTTTTGGAGAAGGTTGCTCCGAGGGATCTGGTTGGGGTTCCTGCGCAACAAGCTGCGAAGAAAGGACAAAGGACAGTGCCAGCAGGGGGAGATTTTTTTGGGGACCCATAGGGGGGAACATTAAGAGAGACAATCGGTGCGCACAGAGCAGCTGCGGCTTTCAGACGCGCAGAGCCAAGCGATACGGGCTACGCTGCGGGAGGAGAGGCGACTCTATCGATTACTCCATTGCCTGACGCAACTGGAGAATCGCCTTATCACACTCATCGATTGTGGCTTGTTTCTTCCCCTTGAATTCGGAGGGCGAGGTCTGAAGGTACTCCTTGGCGTCCTCGAGCGCTTTGATTGCTGCTACAAGTTTGGAAAACCGTCCCCCGGCATCTCCTTTGGCTTCAAGCGACATACGCCCACCGAAGGAAACGACTAGAGCCAGGGCCACAGTGAGACTGAAAATAGAAACGAGTTTTTTCATAAAAGAAGGCCGGTAAACTGCATTCAAACTCCCTGATCCTAAGCCACCGAGCGCATCACTTCAATGCCGCCCGAAAAGGCAAAAGCCGCCCAATTTCACCAAAAAAACATTGGCAACCGCTGGGAAATCGCTACCATTAACCCTCGCTGACATGGTGGTCGTAGCTCAATGGTAGAGCTCCAGTTTGTGGTACTGGCTGTTGCGGGTTCGAGTCCCGTCGATCACCCCACCTTTCTCCTAGTGGGGCCTACACCAAACTTCTAGTTAACTCCTGAGGCCTTCTTGCACCACTCGTTACTCACCGGAGCAAATATCCATTATGCGAAAGGCGATCTATCGGGGAGGGCCCGGGTAATGAGGTATTCTCGTGAAAATTGAAAGGCGACTAGCGCACGACGCTTGCCTTGAGTAAAAAGAAGCTGCCTTGGGGTTCAAATTAAACAGGCGTAATCTACGGCCTGTTGCTTGCCTCATGTCTGTTTACACTGTTCCGTAAAAATAAGATTTTTAAGATTGGACTGAGGTATATTTTCAGAAAAAGGGGCGCGGTGGACGTGCGTAGAAAGAGGGTCGCCGATTTGCGACTGTTTTGGCACCACGCGATTACGGTAACCGGTGTTACTATTGCGATGAAAAGAGCACCTGACCTGACAACTTCGGTGCCACCTTGCCCCCCCATAAAGTTGAGTCAGCTTGAGGTAAAAGAAAATATCCATATCCAGTGTAAGCTCCGTTAGTATTTACGATTTGCCCGTAAAACGGCGTCTTACGTCCCGCGCTCCCAGATGCGGCTGAAATCGTCGGGGTAAAGTACCCAGAAAAAGCGCCTGTGGTCGCACTCACCGAACTAAGAACGATCCGGTTATCATTTAAGCTTACTGATGCCCTATTGGTAGTGCCGGTACCTGGATTACTAATCGTGACAGCCTGATTCAACGTTGAATCCAACCCACCATTAGATAAAGAAAGCATACAATTCTCAAACCCTGCAACTGCGCCCATCACTAGATCTCCCCTAGCAGGTGCCTGATAAAATCCACCGTATGCTTCTAAATCAAGAGGACCAAACCCTCTGATGTAGGTCAAATCCCTCCCGGATGAGGTCAGATCTGGGCGGAACCATGACGCAACCCCCGAGATACTATTATCAGCGGGATCAATCGTAAGCTGACCGCAAATGGAACCCCGATTAATATATAAGGACGTGTATAATAGTAGCTCCCCTTTCAACCCCACAAACGTGCTGCTAGTAAACTTCGATCCATCCGCTAAAGCTCCGGCTACAATCGTTGTTCCTGTCTTAGCGCTTACGGCAAATGATCCGTGCCCGTACCCTTGAGGTAGGCTGTCTGTTGTATCCGGCTGATTCAAATAAAAGGTGTGCAGACCTTTAAATTGAGCAGCATTACCAATAACCTGGGCCCACCCGTGACGCCAGCCCCTTAATGCAGCTGAGTTACCATCAGTGTCACTCAAACCTCCGCTAAGGGTATCTGTGTCTCCGTCCAAGGTGACATCAAGAGTCACAACGCCTGTCGAAAGCGGTAGAGTGATGCGCGATTGCGTCGGCAACGAAGGATCCGCAACCATCACGCCCTTAACTGGAACAGACGTCGTCCCAGTCAAAATTTTCCCACTAAAAGCACCCGTTGCCGTGGTAGTCAGTTGAATGCTTGAACCCAGATTCCGGTTCAATGCGCTACTACGTTCGATCCACCCGTGGTATGTTCCGATGATATGCGGAGACAATTCTGCCACCTCAATATTGAAAGTAATCGCCGATACCGTTGAGTCAGTAGACGTAATGGTTACTAAATAAGTACCGCCTTTCTTGGGAGTCCCTGTGATCATTCCTGTCGCAGGATCAAACACGAGTCCAGGCGGTAAGTTCGTTGCATTATATTTTAGCGTCGTATTGGGCTCACACGCCACCACGCTAAAACTCCCCCCCACGATTGCAGGACTCAGGGGACTCACGGTCAGTTGTACGGAAACGCTTGTCACAGAACCCACGCTATTGGTGATATCAACACTGTACTCACCCGCATCTGAAGTCGCTACATTTGGAATGCTATAGACACTATTAACAGCGTTGAGAATGTCGGTAGTCTCTTTCTTCCATCGGTAACTCAAGGGCCCTGCTCCGCTAGCCAGTACCCTCAGAGACGCAGTGGCTCCGGTCACCGCCGTGACACTATAAGGCTGGCTTGTAATCACCAGAGCGGTTGGCTCCGTAGTCATTGCCGTAACCGTAAACGACTGAGTGACAGGCAAAGCCGCAGCATAAGAGCTATCGCCTGCTTGCCGCGCAATGATAGTTACGATCCCCGTTGCACCGGTAAGCATCACCAAATTACCACTAAGTCTTGCTGGTCCAGAAACCAGGGTATAAGTGACAGGCAAACCAGAGGTAGGGCTTGAACTCAACGTAAACGAGGGAGAGGTCGTGATACAATCTGCCGGCTTACTGAAATTGATCTGCTGTGACTGGAGCAATTTAGTAACGTTAAAGGTTACGTCTTTTGTGGCAGCTGCATACGCCGTATTACCCGGTTGCGTTGCTCGTACAGTCACAGATCCGATACCTGTAAGGATCAATGATCCGCCACTGACAGATGCCGAACCACTTACGACAGTGTAACTGATAGGCAATCCGCTTGGAACACTTGCATTTAAAGCGACGGACCCTGGGAATGTTTGATCTGGGATAGTAAAAGCAATCACCTGGCTACTGGGTGTTGTAGCGGTGACACTGACATCGACCGTTCCGCTGGTAACGCTACCAACACTATTGCTGACAGTCACAAAATATTTACCCGAATCGCTACTCGCAACGTTTTCACGGAGGTAACTGGAAGCATTTCCTCGTGCTATAACAACGCTATCTTTACTCCACTCGTAGGTAAATGGGCCAGTGCCACTCACGCTTACATTTAAGCTAATGGAACCCCCGATGTTTACAGAACCTCCGACTGGTTGATTGGTGATCAAGGGAGCGATCGGCGTCGAAAGAGCTGCCCCACGTTGATAAAGTACAACGGTGTTCTTCTCATCCGCGACGGCCAGCAGATTGTTTTCCGGAAGAGACCTGAAGCATTCTCCTACCCCAAACGGAGACTTCCCGGGATAGTACGTTCCAATAGACATCGCTTGAGGATCTTCGGCATGTACGGTCACAAAACCCGCATTGTTTCCCACGATAGCCAGTCCGTCCGCATATTGAATCCTGTCAGGATAGTCTACCACTGAAGAAATATCGAGACTTGTGTAAGTATGAGTATCGATATTGGACGCTAGGACCTTGCGCCGTTGCGCGGCAACAAAGGCCGTACGAAGCAAGGGTGCATAAGCGACATCATAGAGATCCCCCTCCAACTTGTATCCGTTTTTTGTATTCACCATTTGACCCGCATGAAACGAATCACGATAAGCCTGTGCATAACCGTCGAATATAATGACGGTGTCGGGATCTGGAATGACGGCCCCAATAAAACCGGATCCCATGGTTTCCTGATTGCTCACAAAAATCGGCTGCTTAGACATATCCGAAAAGTCCACCGCCATTTTTCCAGTCCAGCCATTGTAGAGAATAAAGTATTTTCCGATCTTATAAAACTTTTGCGAATGCAAATTTAGATCTACACCACCCGGCACGGTGACCTTATTGAAAAATGCAACGACAGTCGGATTTTCGGGAAGCGTTAGGTCAAAAACGGTTAACCCAACTCCTACCGCATAAAGATAATTTCCATCAAGAATCAACCGACTGAAGGATCGATCTATTCCATTGTTTGCGTCAAAGATCAACTCCTTGACCAGCACTGGAGTATTAGGATTCGCGATATTGTAAACTTCGAGAGCAGCTCGCGCCTTATAGGGAAAGGCCTCATATCCATAAGCGACATATAACAGAGATCCCGCTACCACTGCGTCATTTGGCCTAGGATTATAATTACCACTCTTTACGAAGCTTGTAGGTAAAATCACGCTGACCTTCTGAAACTCTCCCACTGCCGGAGCGGCGTCGATAGAGACCACAAGGTTTCCTGTTCCAGCGCCGGCGCTGTTAGTAGCACCAAGCGAAACCGTAAAACTTCCTGAAGTTGTTGGAGTCCCCGAAATAATACCAGTTATCGAGGTGAAACTAAGTCCGGGAGGCAGGGCGCTAGTCGTAAACCCTGCACCATTAGCATCGAACGCTACCGTATAGACAAAAGGATTTCCGACCGTGCCACTTGCGGTACCAGCACTCGTAAGAACGGGAACCGGCATTCTCTTTACTTTAAACGAAACGTCCTTTGTTGCCGGCGAGTAGAGTGCATTACCAGATTGAGTTGCACGGACTGTTACCGAACCCGAGCCGGAAAGCACAAGAGAACCACCGGAAAGTGTCGCGGGACCGCTTAGAACTTCGAAACTAATCGGAAGACCACTCGGCACCGTAGCCGCTAGACCAAAGGCAGGCGAAGGGTAAGTTTTGTCCCCTATTGTAAAGGTAATGACCTGCGCGCTACGCTGCGCTACAGCAACAGCGCCGACATTAAACGTTACTTCTGCAACCGCCTCCGCGTAGGTACTATTGCCAGCTTGATTCGCCCGTAAAGTCACGGGGCCGACCCCGGTGAGGGTAAGCGTGTTACCAGAAATGCGAGCTGGACCACTCACCACAGTGAACGTTACGGGCAACAATGATGGAAGCGCGGTGGCCGTTAAAACAATAGGGGCAGCATTGGACAGACAATCTTGCGGGGCGGTAAAACTAATTGTCTGAGGGGTTAGAACAGGAGGGGCGACGCTTATTCCAGGCGTAATAAATGGGTTTGGCACTTTATAGACATTACTAATCCCATTTGTTTCAGTTCCCTCAATATTAGCATTAGAGGAAAGCACGAGAAACGTCCCATCCCTTGAAAATTTGGGGTTCCCCGCAAATGTCGCCAACCTTTTGATAGCGCCACTGTGGAGTTCCTTTACATATACATGCCTACTCGATAGATACTGGCCTTGTAACCCTGCGGCGATGGGGCCAAACGCGCTCGGGGGAACAGGTTCGTCCGAAAGATTGAGAGCAAAGCTCGAGAACGCTACATAACGTCCATCGGGCGAAATCTCGGCAACATCGTTATCACCATCTGCCGGGATTCCGGCCGCGTTGGTCGACACATTTGTAATAGTGCCCGTCTGCATGTCCTTTAAGAAGACTTGTAAATAGCCCCCGTTCTCAATAGGCACACGACTATTCAATGGAACCACTGGGCCCAAGTTCGTCGAATTGCTGAGAAAACAAACATACCGACGATCATCCGAGATACTACCGCAGAACCCATTCAGACCATAGGGGAATGAAGCAATCACCCCAGTGCTTGTGGTAGTGACCGCTTGAACAACCCCAGTTTGTAAATCCTTGAGGTACAGATATGGCGTATTAGATCTAGTGCCTTGCGCTAAATTATCAGCATAGATACTTGTAAATAATATTGCTCGTCCATCGCCAGAAAACCTTGCGTCGGTGCACTCGTAGTTTGCGACTACACCAGCGCTATCACATGAAACAAGCTGAAGATCTCCCGTTAACAGGTTCTTCAAATAAATAAAAGTAAAATGGTTACTCTTTTGCCCTTCTAAAAACAAATCGGAACTTTCAAAAAGTATAGATTTTCCATCGGGAGAAAACTTAGGATGCTGGGAATAACCATTCGCAACAGAGCCACCAAACCTGCTGTTAATTCCAGTGGAATAGGACGAAATCAACTGATAACTACCAGTAACCAGGTCCTTAAGATAAACATCGGAACCGGAATTGATATCACCTGAAACCAATTCGGCAATCCCGTCAGGGTTCGGTAGTACGGAGTAGCAAAACGGAACCAGATTATCCGCATCTGTCGAAAACGCTAGATATCGACCGTTTGGTGAAATACAGGCATCCCAAGACGATGCTGGCAATTGATCGCTTACCGCAGCAAAACTACCTTGTTTAATTTGGCCAGCTATCGCACCTGGATCCCAGAAATGCCTTACATTGAAAACACCGGACTGCAGACTTCCGCCTGTTATTGTCACCAAAGGACGTTGAATAGTGCCAGTCTGTAAGTCTTTTACAAGTAGCGTAGAACCTTGCCCTTTGCCGCTAGAATCCAAGTTATCGGCATTGCTCGATATTGCGAAATATCTAGAGTTTAAAATCTCGCTTCCTCCGTAAGATCCAGCCCCGAAATTTGGATCCTGCCCACCGGAATTTCCCGGAACACCTGTTGAGGAGGAGCTGATAATTTGGGCATTTTGAGCGATAGTAAAGGTCACCGTAGCCGGACTGCTCCCAAGTGCGTTTGCGGCAGTAAGCGTAACAACAAACACTCCCGCAACCGAAGGCGTCCCCGTAATCGTTTTTGTACTGGAATCATAAGCCAGCCCAGGCGGCAATCCGGCGACTGAAATACTTAATGGCTGCACATCGTAGCCGGGACTGTAAGCGAATGACTTCCCGGTAGTTCCGGAAGCGGTTATCGAAGTAATCAAATTTGGAAGCACCGTAACCCCCACATTAAAAGTTGCGTCTTTTTGAGCAGGTGCATAAGTAATGTTACCAGCCTGACTCGCTCTTACGGTGACTGCGCCCGTACCTGTGAGCGCAAGCGACCCGCCCCGAACCAATGCCGCGCCACTCACAACACTATAAGTGATCGGCAGGCCACTCGGAACGGTTGCAGTTAAAAGAAAATCCGGACAAGGATATGTCTTATCAGGAATAGTAAATGTGATTGTCTGATTCTGCGGAATCGGGGCAATTGTTATGGTCAAAGTGGCGCTTCCCGTACCTCCACTGTTTAATGCAGAAAGAGTCACAACAAAGGTACCATCCACCGTCGGGGTACCCGAGATTACCCCGGTAGCAGGATTAATTCGGAGTCCCCCAGGAAGTCCACTTGCCGCATAATTGCTCGCTCCCGCGCCAAAGTTGGACGTATACGAGAAGGACTGCCCTGCATTACCGCTCGCTATATTTGCGCTTTTAAGTGTCGGAACAGGCAGGCTAGTTTTTAGAATAACCTGAAACGTGAATGTTTTTGTGACCGGCAGATAAATGGAATTTCCAGACTGACTCGCGCGAAGCGTGACAGTTCCCGCACTAGGTAAGGTCGCTCCCGCACCAACAAGTATAAGCCCGCACGAGTTATTCAATGCTTGAAACACCTGCGCCGGACCACTAATCACCTCATAGGTCAAAGGAAGTCCGTTACTCGAAACAATTGGGATATTCACAAAAGTAGAGAATGGATCTGCAATATCCAGAACTCTATCCGGAAGGTTAAAATCAATTGTTTGCGGGAGGTTGCTAACGCCCTTTTTAACATACCAGTCCTGCGATTCGGTAAACCAGAATGCATTCCCATCCGTGCTAACAACGTAATCACGAGTATATATAAACGGTGGTGAAATCGGAGTGTCCGATAGGACGCCTCCGCTATAGTTTGAAACAGATCGCGTGTAAGTCTCCTGTAATGTCGATGCAGGAAGGGTTAACGCCACCCCATAATCATCATGAGTGTTACTGGGCGTAATTTCTGTGCTGCGGATTGCCGTTCCATCAGCAAGGTATTGTTGCTGTTCAATGTAATCTGCGGGCGAGGTGGGGTTTCCGGTAAACACATCCCGTTGAATCCAGGTGCCTACTAGGCGAGAGTCCAATCCATTTGCGTTAGCAGTACCAAACAACCCCAATACGATTATCAAAAATCGCAAGACGCTCCAACCGGCTTGTTTGTTTTCTAATTTCCCGTTTTTCATTTTCAAAACGCCCACATAAAGCTCTTCATTTGTAAATTGCTGAGGCCAACATTTTTGATTCGCCCAGAAGAGCCGAGACTCAAGCTATAGGAGCAGGTACCTTACTGAAGGAAACGGAGTTTTATTTCCAGAGCAAACCTTTGAGACCTACAGCGGATGCTGCGGACTGAATTTCGTTTTTAACGTACGTGTTGAGGGGAGGGACTGGATCGTCAGCCTCGGCGCAGGCGGTTTCGGGAAGGAGGGTGCTTATGGCTGGAGAATGTCATTGTGTCATAGGGACATAAGTAGATGATGACTGCCGTGCGTTGCGTTGAGGTCAGCCGAGGCCATGAAGATGGACAAAACGGCATCGACCTGCGTCAAAAGCGTTTTTCTACCAATCCTCGTTTATGAATTCAAAAGCACCGCACTGTCCGTCCCTCAGGATATCCCGATTTGGGCAGCCTGAATCGAGGCTTCAGCATCGCGTCACCGCCGCCGCTGGAAACCAGGGACAAGGATCTGCGACCTCTTGGGACTCTTTGTTACGCTTAATCTGCCTAGGAGCTCTTTTCCTGGGGTGGATGTCGCCTGCGTCGGTCATGGCGTTGCCCCAAGTCACTTCGTATCCTATCGATAAGGATGTTCTGGTTGGTGACACAGTGTCACTGACTGCCGCAGCAACGGGGACAGGAACGGTGACGTATCAGTGGCGCAAGCGGAGGTGGGACAGGGACTTTAATTCAACCACACTTGCGGGTGCGGCAGGATCCGCTGGGAGTTCTGATGGCGCTCTAGCGCAGGCGCTTTTTAATAATCCAATCGGGGCGATCGTGGCGCCGAACGGTGACGTTTACGTTTCCGATTACGGGAATAACACGATTCGAAAAATTACAGCGGCTGGGGTTGTCTCGACCTTTGCTGGTCAGACTGGCGTGGCCGGAAGCCTAAACGGAACCAAAACGGGAGCCCAGTTTTATGGCCCAGGCGGGTTGGCGTTTGACACTGCTGGGAACCTGTTTGTCGCTGATAATAAAAATCATACAATTCGGAAAATCACCCCTGCTGGACTCGTTTCCACATTTGCCGGACAGCCGGGGGAAATGGGGAATGCAGACGGGGCAGCAACCGTGGCACGGTTCCAATACCCGTGTAGCTTGGCGATCGATTCGACCGGAAATTTGTATGTTGCAGATTCCGAAAACAACGCTGTGCGCAAGATTACCCCCTCTGGGAATGTAAAGACTCTAGCAAGTGGTTTCGATAACCCCCGGGGCGTGGCGATTGATTCCAAAGGGAATTTGTACCTAGCTGATTTCGGTAATCATGTGGTCAGGAAAATCACCGCATCGGGTGTTGTGACGACATTAGCCGGGGCTTTGGGACAAGCCGGGCGAAAAGATGGCACCGGGACGGATGCGTTATTTAACTATCCAAACTGCGTGGCAGTGGATGGGCGTGGGAATGTGTACGTTACTGACCTGGGCAATAATTGCGTTCGCCAAATTAATCCAAAGGGAGAGGTTTTCCAAATCACGGGATACGATGGATCGATGGGGAGCGAGGATGGAAATTCAGCGGCTATCAGATTGAATACGCCGTTTGGTATCTGTTCCGATGGAGCAGGAAACTTGTATGTTGGGGACAAGGGGAACCACACGATTCGTCTGGTTCGGCCCGGAGTTTTGATCGCAGGACAAACTCAGTCGAACTACTCGTTTTCGGCTACAGGAGCGGGAGAGACTTATCAGTACGACTGTGTTATCGCAGACAGCACTGGGAACATCGCCACTAGCCAGAATAAGGTGAATGTGGCGTTGGTGAGAGTCGCCCAACAACCGAGTGGAGGGAAAGTTTCGCTTGGAGGGTCGATGACATTGAAGGTCAGAGCAACAGCGCCGAGTACGGTTACCTACCAGTGGCGGAAGAGTGCACTGGTGACCACCCTCGCAGGTATGCCAGAAACTTCCGGAAGCGCGAATGGTGTGGGTGCGCTCGCACAGTTCAATGAGCCGCAAGGTGTTGCGGCAGATGCAGCTGGAACGGTCTATGTGGCGGATACTGCCAATCACACGATCCGGAAGGTTTCAGCAGCTGGTGAAGTGACGACGCTTGCCGGGATTGCTGGGACAGCTGGGAGTGACGACGGAGCGGTTGCCTCCGCCACGTTTAATCAACCGCAAGGGGTTGCCGTTGATTCGGCTGGGAATGTGTATGTGGCCGATACGAAAAATCACGTGATTCGTTTGATCACGTCGGATGGCCAAGTGAGCACCTATGCTGGGATGAAGGGGAATGCTGGTTGGATGGATGATATCGGCACTAGCGCTCAGTTTAATGGCCCGACAGGGGTTGCGGTGGACGGGAACGGAAACGTCTACGTGGCGGATTACGACAACCGAGTTATTCGGAAGATCGCGGCTGACCGTACAGTCACAACCCTGGATGGATCCTTTAACTCTCCTTATGGAGTGGCGGCAGACAAAGCGGGGAACGTGTATGTGGCGGATCGGTGGGATGCCACCATTAAAAAAATTAAGGCGGACGGAACGGTGGCGGTATTGGCTGGGAGTTCTGGGACAACTGACGGCATTGATGGATTTGGCGCAGCAGCGCGTTTTTCTGAGCCAAGAGGCGTCGCGGTGGATGGCGCGGGAAATGTCTATGTCGGCACTTACTGGGGACGAACCATTAGGGTGATTACCCCAGCGGGAGACGTGACTTCGATTGCTGGAAGATTTACTGACGATGGCGTAAGCGATGGCGCCGGACAAAACGCGCGTTTTCTTCGCCCAGTGGCGGTGGCAGTGGACCCTAACGGTGTTGTTTATGTGGGGGATCCGGAGTTGCAAACGATCCGCAAGATCATCCCTGGTGCAGTTTTGACGGGCGAAAAAGGGGCCACGTATACGATTGCGTCGGCCACTTTGGCCAATGGTGGATTCTATGAGTGCGTGGTGAGTAGCGGAGGCGGGAACGAGACGAGCGCACCTGCCCTTGTGGTTTTGGAAACTGTGCGGATTTCCACCCAACCGACCCCGACAACCGTAACGAAAGGAACCCCGGCACAGCTGAGCGTGGTTGCGTCGGGTTCTGGGGCGTTAAGTTATCAGTGGATAAAGAGCTCGGTGGTCTCGACGCTAACTGGAACTGCGGGGACAAGCGGGGCTAAAAACGGAGCGGCGGCCTCGGCATTATTTAACGGTCCGACCGGCGTAGCTTTGGCTGGAAACGGCGACGTGTATGTGACCGATACGCTTAACCATGTGATTCGGAAAATCACCGTAGCAGGAGAGGTCTCGACCTATGCCGGGCTGGAAGGCGTGCCCGGAATTGTGAATGGAGCCGCAAGTGGTGCGCGTTTCAATAAGCCATTGGGTTTGGCGTTTGATTCTGTTGGAAACCTTTATGTTGCTGATAACGATAATGAGGTGATCCGCAAGATTACATCTGGGGGTGTTGTTTCGACCTTTGCGGGCACGGCAGGCGTTAAGGGAAGTGCCGACGGCCCGGGAACAAGTGCCGCTTTTGATGGTCCGGTTGGTCTATCAGTAGACAAGAGTGGCAATTTATTTGTGACGGATGGAGATAATTCGACGATCCGTAAGATTACCCCGAGTGGCGTAGTGAGTACGTTTGCTGGTACTGCAGGGAACTTTGGGGAAAGTGATGGCCTCGGTACGCTGGCAAGTTTCAGGTATCCTGCTGGGATCGCGGTGGACGGAGATGGAAATGTGTACGTGGGAGATTCAGACAATGGAACCGTTCGAAAAATATCCCCTGGCGGCAATGTAACGACTCTGGCTGGGTCGGCAGGTGGTGCAGTTGGTGTGGCCGTAGACGCTAGCGGGAGTGTGTACGTGACTAATCTAGATGGTTGTACGATCAGGAAAATTACAGCCGCAGGCGTGGAAACGACTATTGCGGGTGATTTTGGAAATGCCGGCAGTGCGGATGGCCCTGGAAGTATTGCGCGTTTCAACGAGCCTCGACTTATCACGTTAGATGGTGCCGGAAACGCGTACGTCGCAGATTACAGAAACCACACGATTCGCAAAATTAAGCTGCCTAAAGATATGGCTCCTGGAGCGGTTGTGAATGGGGCCACGTTTACATTGCCGACGGCTGTAACTAGTGACACGGGCTTGTATGAGTGTGTGATTTCGGATGCCACTGGGAGCATTACGAGTGCCTCTGTACTACTGCAGGTTACAGAAACGGCCAAAACACCCCAGTTCATTACCTTTGGAGTATTGCCGGACAAATTGACGACGAACGGTCCCATCACGCTGAGCGCGAGTGCGAGTCCATCGAGCTTACCTGTGACGTTTGAGTTAGTGTCAGGCCCCGCGACGTTGAGTGGGACAACGCTGACGTTGAGTGGCGGGACGGGATTAGTGACGGTGACCGCGAGTCAGGCTGGGAACGCGACGTATGCAGCAGCGACCCCCGTGACGCGTAGTTTTAATGTGAGTACGGCGCCATTGAAACCCCAGATGATCACATTTGGTGCGCTTTCGGACAAATTGACGACGAGTGGTCCGATCACGCTGACTGGGAGTGCGAGTCCATCGAGCTTACCTGTGACGTTTGAGTTGGTGTCAGGCCCCGCGACGTTGAGTGGGACAACGCTGACGTTGAGTGGCGGGACGGGATTAGTGACGGTGACCGCGAGTCAGGCTGGGAACGCGACGTATGCAGCAGCGACCCCCGTGACGCGTAGTTTTAATGTGAGTACGGCGCCATTGAAACCCCAGATGATCACATTTGGTGCGCTTTCGGACAAATTGACGACGAGTGGTCCGATCACGCTGACTGGGAGTGCGAGTCCATCGAGCTTACCTGTGACGTTTGAGTTGGTGTCAGGCCCCGCGACGTTGAGTGGGACGACGCTGACGTTGAATGGCGGGACGGGATTAGTGACGGTGACCGCGAGCCAGGCTGGGAACGCGACGTATGCAGCAGCGCCCCCCGTGACGCGTAGTTTTAATGTGAGCGTTTCTCCGCCGGTAGCCCAGAAGATCAGTTTTACCCCCCCTGTTGGGTTGGTCTATGGTGGCAGTGCCGCGCAGCTATCTGCGACTTCAAGTTCTGGGTTGCCCGTGACGTTTGGGATTGTTTCCGGGCCGGCAATATTAACCGATTCCTCACTAACGCCGACTGGAGCCGGGAACGTTGTGGTTAGTCTGTCGCAGGCGGGTAATATTGGGTTTTTGCCAATAAGTAATAAGGTGACTCTGGTGGTTGGAAAGAAGCCGTTAATCGTCCGCGCCGAAAATGCGACTCGCGTAGTTGGGGCTCCGAATCCGACGTTCACGTTGACGTATGATGGGTTTGTCGGATCGGATACCGAAACCGTCTTGGATAAGAAGCCAACCGCCTCGGCCAATACGACCGTTAGCAGCGTGGCAGGAAATTACCCAATCACGGTCAGTGGAGGACTCGATAACAATTATACGTTTGTGGCCGGTGCGCCCGCCGGAACACTTACTATTGTTGGTTTCGGAGGGTCGTATGAGGCGCTGCTGTTGGATGAGGGTTCTTTACCGATCGGAAAGCTGGAGCTCACGGTTCCCTCATCCTCGCTCAATTACTCGGGTCGTCTTCTTTTGGCAGGCGATGCCAAAGTAATCACTCTGAAGGGATCTTTGGTACCGTCTAAAGATCTTTCCTCGGTGACCGGGGCAGTTGTAGCGAATTCGTCGGGCGCTTCGTTTGATCTGGCTTTTGAGATCACAGACCAGGGTGAATTGAGCGGGGACGCAATGAGCTCCAGGGCAAGTGACTTGACGCGTAATGGAGAGTCGTTTGCGAATTTGGCCAATGGAGCGCGCCTGAATGTCTTTGCAAAAGGTGTGACTGCACCATGGGCAGGGACTCACACGATGCTGCTCCTTGCACGTGGCAATACGGAGGCGTCGCCACAAGGGGCGGGGTACGCTTCAGCGGTTGTTGTAGCGACGTCCGGCGCGATGACGCTCACGGGTAAACTTGCCGATGGGACGGTATTGACCGCCGCGCTTAAGCCCGCTGCTGATGGCAGCTATATCTTGTGGAGCAATCCCTATAATACGCGTCTGAATAGTTATGTTGCGGGGCGGCTCGTTCTACAACCGCATCCGGATACAGAACGGTTCCCTGGCAGATATTATATTCCGATCACTGAGGGGGTACTGACGTGGGCGAAAGCGGCATCGACATCGAAACCGCTTGATGTGTCGTACCGTGATGGGTTTGGCCCGCTTTCAGTGTCCGTAGCGTTTGATCCGTGGCTGCCTGTTACTAAAACGGCTACATTGCCTCAGCGCCTTGGGCTTGAGGAGACGTCGCTTGACGCGGGAGCATTCAATATCACTTACGGCCAGGATGACCTCGAGGCGTTGGACTTCGGTGCAATGAGTTCCTCGTTGGCGTCCAGTGGATCTCTGAGTGTGAAGGGAGTCGTGGCGGTGACGGCCCCAGGGACCGTGCCGGTGAATGCGACGAAATGGAGAGTGACGGTGACGCCTGCCTCTGGCGTCTTTGAAGGAAGTTTTGTGTTGAGCGACATTGTTCCGCCATCGACTAAGGCGACCGTGCGGACGGTCACGTTTGCAGGGATTCTCCGGCAGGCACCAAGCGACGATGTAAGTGGGCTGATCGGTGGCGGATTTGTTTTGCTGCCCGCCCTCACGAATCCCACCACTACTGAGAAACCATCAGGAAAGATCCTGTTTTCTGTCCCGAACTGATAGATGACATGAGGTTGTTGAGCCACGCGAGATCCCGCGATCTTAAAAG
>JBAXNG010000052.1:0-25987 GCA_037133875.1 Verrucomicrobiota bacterium
CTACGGGTGCTGGCACTGCTGCAACTGGTGGAGCAATCGGCGCTGGAGGCGCTACAGCCTCGGGTACTGCTGCCACTGGTGGAGCAAGAGGGGTCGGAGAATCGGAAGGTGCAACCACCTTCACGACGGGCAATGGGCCGGACGGTTTGGTGGCAATCGGTCCTGAAGGTTTTTGAGCTATACCGGAAGGACGCACGGCAGCCATCGGGGGAGCACTCGGCCTAACAGTAACACGAGCCGGACCTTGAGATGGCGGGACGGCACCAGGCGGCTTGGGCGCTGGTGGCGTCACTGCCGTCGGGACGCCAGGTGTCGCTTTTAAGCGCACAGTGACTTGGCTTCCTGGCGCAGGTGGTTGAACAACCTGAGCTCCAGTGATTTTTACAGGCTCTTTGGCGGTTCCTGGCACGGCCGGCTTCGGGGGAAGCGTGATTCGGATCGTTTCAGGAGACGGTACAGGTGGGGGCAAGGGGGAATTCTCAGACATGGGAACCTTCCGGGTAACCTGTTTTTCTCATCCGTCGGCCAAGGTTGTCAAATGGCTTCGACTCAAAAAACCGTATAAATACCGCTCCAGTTCCACCTTGCCCGCTCATTTTCCAACCCGCTACGATTCCGCAATGAAGTTATTCGTAAGCGGAGGGGCCGGATTCATCGGCTCACATTTCGTATCTCGCTGCCTCGCAGAAGGGCACGAAGTTTCCATTATCGACGACTTCAACGACTTCTATTCGCCTGCAATCAAGCGCGATAACATCAGCGCTCAACTTCCTCATATCCGCGTTTTCGAGGCCGATATCCGCGATGCTGATGCCGTAAGTCGGATCGTTTCGGACGAAAAACCCGATGCTATCGTCCATTTGGCAGCTCGTGCTGGGGTCCGGCCCTCCATTCGGGCACCCAAGCTCTACATCGACACTAATATTACCGGCACATTCAATTTGCTGGAGGCTGCAAAAACCGCCGGAGTACCGCGATTTGTTTTCGCTTCCAGCTCCTCAGTTTATGGGATCCTGAAGACGGTACCATTTCGGGAAGATATGTGTCTGAACCAGACTATATCACCCTACGCCGCAACCAAACTTGCCGGGGAACAACTGTGCTCCAACTACGCACACCTCTTCGGGATGCGGACCGTCAGCCTCCGTTTTTTCACAGTCTACGGCCCCCGTCAGCGGCCTGATCTCGCGATTCATTCCTTTTCCAAAGCCATCCTCGAAGGACGCACCATTCAGCAATTTGGCGATGGTTCAACCCGCCGTGATTACACCTACATTGACGATATCCTCCAGGGAGTCACAGCCGCGCTCACTTACGAAGGGCCTATCTGTGACGTGTTTAACCTCGGAGAAAGTCAGACAACCACCCTGCGCGAGCTGATTACCGCACTCGAAAAGGCTTTGGGCCATACTGCAAACATCGAGGTCCTTCCCGAGCAACCCGGCGACGTCCCCCTGACTTATGCGGACATCTCCAAGGCTCGCGAACTTCTGGGATATCGCCCGCACACCCAGATCTCAGAAGGTATCCCGCGCTTCGTGGAGTGGCTTTTGGAATCTCGTAAAACCTCATAAACGGTATGCAATCATCTGTGCCCGAATCCAATCTGGCCGTGCAGCTCTGCTGCGACCTCATTCGCATCCCCAGTGTTAATCCGGACGACAACCCCGGCACAACGCTGACCGGTGAAGCCCAATGCGCCAACTGGATTGCAAACTGGATTCGCACCCACTTCTCGGACGCCTCTGTACAAACTCCCGAAGTCCTTCCCGGTCGGCCGAATATCGTTGCGCAGTTCGCGTCCAATCGGCCAGGCAAACCGCGGCTCCTCTTCGCTCCTCATACCGATACCGTTTCCATCGCCGGAATGACCATCGACCCGTTCGGCGGTGAAATCCGCGAGGGCCGCGTTTGGGGACGCGGAGCCAGCGACACCAAAGGTCCCATGGCTTCAATGTTAGCCGCCATTTTTGCTGCAAAAGACATTCTCCCCACGCTTTCTCATGAAATCTGGTTCGCCGGACTCGCTGGAGAAGAAGCCGGACAACACGGCGCCCACGCCCTCGCAGCAAAAGAACAATTCGACCTCGTGATCGCTGGCGAACCCACCGAACTCGACTTTGTGCACACTCACAAGGGCAGCATGTTCATCTCCCTCACCACTCACGGAGTTGCCGTTCATAGCGCCCGCCCGGAACACGGCAAAAACGCCATTTACCAAATGGCCAATGTTCTGCACCTCATCCGCGACGAACTTGCCCCTTGGCTTGCGACGTTCACACACCCCATTTTAGGGCACTCCACCATCAGCGCTGGAACGATCCGAGGTGGCAGTAAAACAAACGTCGTTCCTGATCGATGCGAGGCAACGGTGGATATCCGCACAGTGCCATCTCAAGGCGCTGATTTTGAAACGGAACTATTCTCCCGCCTCCGCTCAGTCTGCCCTGACCTGGAAATCAAGGTGCAGCGCGCCACCCCCTTACACACCGATCCATCTCATCCCCTCCTCCAAAAACTTGGTTCACTCCACTCTCGCCCAGTAGGTGCGCCCTGGTTTTGTGACGCTGCGGTTTTTGCGAAAAACGGAAGCGCTGCAATTGCAATGGGCCCGGGCTCTATCGCGCAAGCTCACACCAAAGATGAATGGATTGCGGTGGACGACCTGATCCAGGGCGCTGAGTTCTTCGAGAAATTCCTGCGACTATTAAGTTAATCGCACTCTCTCGATCGGCTCTGTTTCCTCAATTTTCGACCACTGCACACTTCGCGCAGGGGTCCCCCTACAGTTGTCCCACCCTCTGTGACACGCTTTGTTTCAGACTGCGCCAAAGCACAAAATTGAAGCCCCTAATCGCCCGTGCATTTAAAACTCCTCCACACAGCTGACTGGCATCTCGGCCAGTCCTTCCACGGCTTCGAGCGCGACTACGAACACGCGGCGTTTCTCGATTGGCTTATTCAACAAATCGGCATCACGAAACCCGACGTGCTCTGCATCGCAGGCGACATTTACGACTCGGTAAATCCCCCCGCCACAGCGCAGCGGCGCTTTTTCAACTTCCTCGCAAACGCCCACACTTGCCATCCCCCACTCCAGATCATCCTTATCGCAGGGAATCACGATGCCGCCGCTCGACTCGAAGCACCCGCGCCGCTGATGGAAAGCCACAACACTCGAGTCGTGGGGACAGTGTCGCGTTTGCCAGACGGTGAAATCGATTACCAAAAACTGCTCGTCCCCCTCAAAAACGCTGCAGGCGTGACTTCGGCTATCGCCATTTTAGCGCCATTCCTAAGACCTGCGGATTTGCCTCAGGTGCCTCAAACAACTGACTCGTATCAGGGAGGAATTCAGGAGTTTTACCGACGCGCCACGGAAGCTGCAGTCGAGCTACGAAGCAGCCTGCATCCGGAAGCCGCCATTATCGGCTTGGGCCATCTACATATGCAAAACGCCTCAGAGTCTCGCGATTCTGAACGCCGGATTGTCATTGGAGGAGCTGAAGCGGTCACCGAAAGCGCTTTCCCAGAGTCCCTGTCCTACGTGGCTTTGGGCCACCTTCACAAACCGCAGTCCCTTGCAAACGGTCGGATTCGTTACAGTGGCAGCCCAATTCCACTCTCGTTTTCCGAGAAGGACTATCAGCACTCCATACTGGAGCTTTGTTTTGATGGCGAATCGCTCCAAAACGCGACACCCATAGTGACGCCAATTCCCATTCCAAAAGCTGTTCCCCTGCTTCGTCTTCCAACAAAGGGCGCCCTCCCGATTCATGAGCTACTTCTCCAAATCGACGAGACATCCTTTGGGGATTCTCTTACCCCCGAAACATTTCCATTTCTGGAGATTCGCGTCCTCGATGACGGTCCTGATCCCACTCGCCGCAATCGTATCGAGAAAGCGCTCGCTGGAAAACCCGTGCGTCTGACCTCGATTCGTCTCGAATCACCAAGCCGTCCGGAAACCCTTGTTGCCCCGGCCTTCTCAACGATCACCACGGACCTCGCCAATCTTGATCCCGAACAAATTCTAATCGAAGCGCATCGTGAACGTTTTCAGAAGGAGCCAGACCCTAGCCTGTTAGAATCCCTTCGCGAAATTCGACAAAGCTGCCAGCTATGAAGATTCTCCGAATATCGCTGCGCAACATCGCCTCACTCGCCGGAACCCATACGGTTGATTTTACGTCGGAGCCGCTTCGTTCCACCGGCCTTTTTTCAATTAGCGGCCCAACCGGCTCTGGAAAGAGTACACTTCTGGACGCCTTATGTCTGGCGCTTTACGAGAAAACACCACGCCTCAACAACGTAGGACGCGAATCCAAAATTGATGACGCAGGTGAAAAGATATCGCAAAGCGATCCCACCAATCTCCTGAGGCGCGGCACCGGTGAAGGGTTTGCTGAAGTCGCGTTTATCGGCGTCGACGCTCAAACATACACGGCACGATGGCAGGTACGAAGAGCCCGCAATCACGCGGAGGGAGCTCTCCAGAAAACCGAAGTGACTCTTTTTCGAGGAAACATCTCTCCCGGAGGCGAAGGGCCTATCGAACAAGGAGGGAAAAAGACGGAGGTCCACCCAGTGATCGAACGAAAGATCGGGCTTTCGTTCGAACAATTCACGCGTGCTGTACTGTTGGCGCAGAACGATTTCGCCACCTTCCTCAAAGCCAAAGACCACGACCGTGCAGAAATATTGCAGGCCCTCACTGGAACAGAGTTATTCGAAAAACTTTCCATCGCGGTTTATCAAAAGAACGCAGAGGAAGCTCAAAAACTCAGGGACATAGACGTTCAGCTGAGTGGCAACGTGCCTCTTTCCATTGAAGAGCGAACGGAACTAAACGAAGCATTCGAGGCCGCAAACCAGGCGATTCGGGATCTTCAAGCGCAGCTCAAAACGCGGGAATCCCACGTTGCTTGGTTCGATGACTCTCAACGCCTTAACACTGAGTTAGAAAACGCAAAGCACATCCTGCAGCAGCACACGACTGCATTCACTGAAGCGGAGCCTCGCAGACTACGCCTCCGAGAAAACCAGGAAATCCAACGAGACGCAGCTCCCCTTCGCAAAACGGAACTCGATCTGGAACGAACCTGTCTGCTCGCAAAACAGCGACTCAGCGAAGCCTCACTGAAATCCCACGCAGCCCAGACGCTCGTTTCTCAAAAAACGGAACACCAGGCTCTGGCGAATGAACGCTTCCAGACGGCAGCGGAGGCCCAGACAAAGTTGGCGCCACAAATACAGCGTGCACGTGAGTTGGACGCGCAAATGGCGCCACTCCAAGCCACGCTTGAACAAAGTGAAGGGCGGTTTCGTGCAGCACAGAAGGCGTTCAACAACGCACAACAAGCCGTTTCTGCGTTCAGCAAAAAATGCACGGACTTGCGTGCCGCGCTTGATCTTAGTTTGCAAAAACAAGCACGCCGCCAGTGTCTTGTGCCGTTTGCAAAAGACAGCGCAGCCTGGTTGGATCGCATTTCAGCGGCTGCAAATTCCCGCCGAAAAGCAGAGCAAAGCGCACGCATTCTCTTACAGATTCAGCAACAAATCGCCACCCAGCAGGAGTCTTTAACTCAGGCGCTCAAGCTGGAAGCCACGTTGAAATTGAAGGAGGAAGAATGCCGAAAGACGTTGGGAAAGGCGCAGGCCGCTTTATCCAAGGTCACGGAATCCTTTTCCCCACAAAAGCAACGAGAGGTAACCGCTGAGCTCCACACGAAACAGTGCCTACTCACTGAATTGTCGAACCTCGACATTTTTAGCGCGCAGCTCCGCGACCTTTCGACCGCGTGCCAAACCGCACAACGCGTTATCCAGGAGGACACAGCCCTCGCTGAGACCTTGCGCTCCTCTCAAATTCCGCAGGCCACAAAAACTCGCGATGATGCATGGAGTGTCCTTCAGCGAACCGAAGCGGCTATTGAAGACTCCACCGTTGCGTTGCGAGGAAAGCTGATAAACGAACAACCCTGCCCCGTCTGCGGTTCACTGGAGCATCCTTACAGCCAATTTCCTCCGAGTACGGAACTTGTTGCATTACGAGTATTAAGAGAAGACCTCGAGCAAAAGGAGGCAGGCCTAAAAGAGCTTAAAGCCAAACTCTTAAGTCTCGAGAATGGCATCCCCAAGGAACAGGCCCGCCTTCTCGAAAAAACTACGGCGCAGGAGGAAGCGCGGCTTCGAGTAGCGGCGGCAGAAACCAAAGTCCGCGAGCTCTCCCCCGCCCCTGAATCTGGAAAATCACCGTTACCCCCGTGCCCCCAATCCATCCTTTCGGAAATTGAGACTCTCAAAGATACGTTAAAGAAACTCGAGGCCTCCGAGATAGAATTCCAAGCCGCCGAAACCCTTTTCAAAAGGGATTCGGAAGCACATCAACAAGCAGAAAAAGAACTGCAAACCTGCGAGAAACAATCTGCAACGTTACAACATACCCTTTCACTTGGAATCGCTGAGGCAAACGCGGCGAAGCAAACACACGAGACCGACAAGGCCCAGGAAACCCAAGCGCGAAATGTCCTGGAACCCTTTTTCGACAACGTGCCTTCCTCTCTTTCCGAATTCGAAAAGGATACCGATACGTTCGGGGAACGGATTGAAACAGCCCTGGCTTTGACGCTCCAACTAGAAGCAGACACTGCCGCCATTCAATCCGAACTCGCGCAAACGGAATCGCAAAAGTCTCCTCTGGAGAATGCATTAACACACTCAGAATCGGAGCTTAGAGAGCGGGAAAAAGAGCTTCACGTCGATAGAAATCAGTATGAGTTTGTCCGTTTGGAACGTATCAAACTCTTCGACGGAAAACCTGTTTCGCAGGTTGAAAACGAGATCCTTGAGGTGCTTCAGCAACAAAGTAATCTTCGCGAACTCGCGCAAAAGGAACTTCAGGCGGCTCACAGCGACCTTGCCGTTTCTCTTGAAACCTTAGGGATTTTAGAAGCCTCGCTAAAAAGCACACAATCAAGTTACGAAGACGCCGAGAGCAAGCTTCAGGACTGGCTCATATCTTTTGAACAACGCACTTCCAGACCACTCCCCGCACAAGATCTGGAAACCGTTCTTTCACTGGACTCCTCGTGGTTTAGTCGCGAATCGGAGTTTTTTGAAACTCTGAATCAGTCGCTCCACATTGCTCAGGGCGCACTATCCACACATCAGCAATCTCTAGATAAACACCTGATCCTGAGGCCAACGGAGGACACCGCAACCGCAGTGGCAGAGGACATTTCGCGGATTCGCCAGCAACTGCAGCAAGCCGAGTTAACGTTGGCTCCTATTCACGAACGTCGCATTAACGATAACCGCTGCATCGCGCAATCCAGCGACCTAATCACTAAACGGCAAACACTCGACGCCGCCTCAGCTCGCTGGCGTAACCTCAATGAGTTAATCGGCTCCGCAAAAGGCGATAAATTTCAGAATATAGCTCAGAGACGCACCTTGGACGTGCTGCTTACCTACGCAAACGCACAATTGGAGCTCTTCGCTGGCAGGTATCGACTTGAGCGCCTTCCTGAATCGTTGAATCTCATTGTCGTCGATCGTGACATGGGAGAGGAACGCCGCTCCGTACACTCACTGTCGGGCGGAGAATCGTTTTTGGTGTCACTCGCATTGGCGCTCGCATTGGCTTCCCTCACCTCCAACCGGCTCCGTATCGAGTCGCTATTCATTGATGAAGGCTTTGGGAGTCTCGATCCATCGACTCTGGATACGGCCATGGGGGCTCTTATGCAACTGGAGGCGCAAGGTCGTAAGGTGGGGGTCATCTCACACGTCTCCGAAATGACAGACGCGATCCCGGTCCAAATCCGGGTGGTGAAAACACGGGGAGGTAAATCAAGCCTCGTAGTTCCGGGTAACAGCCCGGTTCAGGGAGTTCAAGACGAGGAATCCCCTGATGATGACGCGGAAACGCGACAGGGAAACGCCGCGTTAGCAACCGCGTTATTGGGCGTTTTGGAGCGCGAAAACCGACTGGGACATCCGAAAGTATCCACGGCGGCCCTTCGGAAAGAGTTGGGATGTTCGTTGTCTGAGTTAAACGCCGCTCGCGATTCGATCTCCGAAAAAGTGGCAATCGAAGGCCGAAGCTTTGCGATTAGATAGTGAAGTCACGTTCAATGCGGCGCACCAGAAACTGACCATGCCTGGGGCGGCTCGTGTAACCAATGAACTATTTGCTGCGTCTTTTCCGGAGCGAGATAGGTGGGGCACTGAGTGGGGCTCTTTTTGCAGATCTTGGAAAACCGATTGCCGCTCCGGCTCGGTCATTTCAGGTGAAACCCGCAAGGTCCGATTGGGCTCAACCACGTCCAATCGGCGAATCCCGGTCCAGGCGCCCGCCTGGCCGTTGGGCTCCTGAAAAGAGGCATCCCGGGCGATCTCAATCTCGCAGTTCTATTCCACAGCGGGCGAGTTCCAGGCGAAGTGCGGACAGAACACAATGGTCTGTTCGCCGTCTCTCGGTTCCTGAATCTCCGGTGTGGTGTGATCAGCACCCGCTCCGGGTGAAGAAACCCAGAGCACCAGCGCGAAGAATGGGAACATCAATCTCCTCATTTCAACGTCTCCTGATTCCGCCCTGTTCTGCCTTTAAAGTGCAGAATGGTCCGTATGTTTTTCATGGGGGCTTTCTGGTTCCTTAACGATTCTTTAGCGGGAGACTTTTTCTTCAGGCCACAGCGGGCCCTGGTACTGGGGCAAAACCCATTGGCTTTCCGGTGGCTTTTCCCATGCGGGTGGCGGCATCTCCGCATTCCAGCTGAGCCACGTGGCGTTGAGGCGCTCGACCAGGTCCGGCTTTTCCGGCGCGAGGTTTTTGGTTTCTGCAGGATCCGCCTCCAGATCATAGAGTTCCCACTTGGGCTCGGTAACAGCCGTGATCAACTTATAGCGTCCTTCGCGGATGGCGCCGCTAGCGTTGAGTTTCCAGTAGAGCTGGGCGTGAGGCGGTTCTTTTGTCTTACCGACCAGGTGAGGAATGAGATCGACACCGTCCAGGCGCATATCCTTGGGTGCGCCTCCGGCCAGGGACAATGCCGTCGCGCCAATATCCATAGAAGAAACGGGGTGATCGTAGGTTGTACCTGCCGGGAGTTTCCCTTTCCATGCGGCGACAAAGGGAACCCGAAAGCCGCCTTCGTAAAGGTCACCTTTGTAACCGCGTAGCGGATAATTGGAGGAGGGATACTCGGCCCCAGAATGACCACCCCCATTGTCGCTCAGGAAGAAAACTAGCGTATTCTCCTCGAGTCCGTTCTCTTTCAGTGCCGACAGCACCTCGCCGACGCTCCGGTCCAACCGCGAAACCATGGCGGCATAGGTTCGCCTCTGAGAAGGCGTGACCCCTTTGATTTTGGTCAAATTCTCCAGATCATACCTGGCTTCCTCATCTTCCGGTGCCTCGCAAGGCGAGTGAGGTGCGTTGTAGGCGAGGTAGAGGAAGAAGGGATCGCGTTTGTGGCGGTTGATAAAATCAGCTGCCTCCCCGCTGAGTTGATCCGTGAGGTAACGGTCGGTTTTCACAGGCTCGTTTCCGCGCACGATCGGCAGGGTGATGTTCAGAAACCATTCCGGCCACGGCCGTTTGGGAAGCTTGTCCTTGGCACCCTTGTGCCAGGATTTGTAGGTGTCCCTTGGAAAGTATTCGTGTGCGCCGCCGAGGAATCCGTACCACTCGTTGAATCCCATGCTGTTGGGATGTCGATCGGGGGTGGTGCCCAAATGCCATTTGCCAATGCCACCAGTAACATACCCCTGGGTTTGCAAAGCGCGCGGCACGGTGTTCATCCCAGGCGGCAACCCCTGATCGCCTGCAAGCACTGGCGTGGGGTTGCCGTAAAAACCGAAACGGTGAGAGTCCCTTCCGGCGATGAGGGAGGCTCGGGACGGGGCGCAGGCTGGCCAAGTCACGTACCCGGAAGTGAAGCGCACGCCGCCAGCGGCCAATGCGTCAAGGTTGGGGGTGGGAATGTCCTTACAGCCCTGGAACCCGACGTCGGCATACCCCAAGTCATCGGCGAGAATGACGATCACATTGGGTTTCTCGTTGGCAGGCTTCTCAGCGGCCATTCCTTGAGGGGCTAGCCGCAGAAGGACGATGGCGAGTGTCATTGTTTTCTTCATTTTAGGGCTCTCACGTTTTTAACGTTTCTCCAATCGGGCAGCAATTTTCGCTCTGACTGGCGGCCGGGATATGGCTGCCCCGTGAACTCTAACTTCGAAGCAGAGTATAGGGTTGAGCGGCAGGCCAGCGGTATCCCTAGTTCTAGGGATACCGCCTTCGAAGTCGCCCAAGTATAACCAGTGAACAGTTCGGTCGTTCGTCCTCCGGATTGTATCTAAGGCGGTTTTCCACCCATCTTAATCCATTGTATATGAGTCTCGTACCGCTCATCGCCGCGTTGGCACTGGCCCCTCTTACCACTCTCCAAGCTGGCACACCATGTGTCCCAGCCCCGTCTCCCACGGTGCTGCCTACTCGCGCACGCGTGAGCTACGGCGAAGACCCCGCCGAAGTCATGGACGTCTGGTTCTCGAATTCCGAAAAGCATACTCCGGTAGTGGTCTACATCCACGGCGGGGCCAGGGAGGGAGGAAGCCGGCAGTCCATTCAAACTCGCGGACTGAATCCTTTGTTAGATGCCGGAATCGCTGTAGCCGCGATTGATCACCGTCTGATCACACCTGCGATGAAAGCGGGAATTCAGCCGTGGATTACCGGTGAAAAGTCAAAAAAACATCCGCACCTCCGGTAACAAGTACCCGCTGGATGGGCCGGAATTGAAAGCTCTCAGTCCACTGCAATAACTACTGAAAATAATATGACACTGAAACGGCCCTTCCTCGCTGCGGTATTTGGCTTAGCCATTGCGGCTCCCTACATCGATGCCCATGAGGCTCTTTTGCCCCATCAACGTCTGATTCTGGGCTCCCAATCACCGATGCCAGTGGACGCTACATTCAGCTTCGACGCGCCTGCCGGACCACAGTTCACCGAGGCGGAAAAGGAGGCGCAGCGTGAGCGTGGCAAAGGCGTCATGCCGATGGTCAGGGAGGCTTTTGACAGCGGTGCGGCCAGTGTGCAGATTCCGCCAGGCGATTACCGCTTCGGTCAGGAACGTTATGAGGGATCGAGGCTCATCTATCCGCTGGGCTTCGAGAATATGCAGCGCGATGCGGAGCATCCTTTCGTGATTGAAGCGACAGGTGCGACGTTTTGGTTCGATCTCGATGACAAACAAAGGCCGCCAGGGCATCAGTGCGTAGGTTTTCGCAACTGCCAGAACATCGTGCTCCGTGGAGCGATCATTGATCGCGGCACCCGTGGCTGCATCGAAGGCCGAGTGACGCGGATTGACCGAGCGGGCAATCGGTTCGAGATACACCCCTCACCCGGTATCGTCGTGCCAACAACCTACAAGGGTGGCGAAGAGCAGCGGCTCTTGCCATTTAAGAGCGATGGTCGCTTCTGCGCCCCGCTCTACGATTTGCAGCCGAATGTTCGCAAGCTGCGCTACAAGAACATCACCCCCTCTACGGAGGGACGTTACTGGATCAACATGCAGGACCCAGACCTCATGGAGCGCATCCACGATGCGAATTGGCAACGCGCTTATGGTGAACTCGGTTTAATTCGCGTGGGCGATGGCTTGTCATGCCTCTACACCACGGCATGGGCCCTCACGCTCGAGGACTCGGGAAACATCACGCTGCATGGTGTAAGCGTCTATGTGACTAAAGGTGGAATGTTCGAATGCGGTGGTGACGGTGCGCACTTATGGAAAGACTGCTATTTCGGCCCGCGACCCGGCACAAACCAATGGAAGGGAGCGGACGGCTATTTATGCCGCTCGACGCGTTTTGGCACGACCATAGACAACGTCACTATCCGGCACACCGCAGATGATCCTCAGAATTTCCACGGCATCTGGGGCAAAGTAAAATCTGTATCGGGCACCCAAGTCATTCTGGAAACGAACGCCTCGCTTCGTCCCACGCTCACCAACGCCCGGCCGGGGGATCGTCTGCGGTTTATCCATCGCAAAACCGGCGCTTGGCTCGGTGAAGCAAAACTCACAGCACACACAGATTTTCAACTCGCACTCGATCAGGATGCCACACCTTTCGCTGAAGCACAGGCTGAGTGGCTTGATCACGAGTGCGCCGGCTGGGTCGTACAAAACTGTCTATGGGAAGACAACTTCCAACGCCTACTCATCATGTCCGGCCCCGGAACGGTACAAGGCTGTACCTTCACTCGGATGGGAAGCAATATTTCGCTCAACACAGGAATGGGCCTCGTCGGCGGTATCCCGAGCGACGTTACAATTGCCGACAACCGTTTTGAAGACGTGAATCCGCGGCCGCATGGCGCTGCAATTGAGGCTTTCGCACACAACGCACAAGGCCGGGAAGGAGTGCCGCCCATCGAACGATTAACCATAACGAGGAATACCTTTGTGCGGTCCGGTGGTCCCGCAATGAAACTCGTCGGGATTACAGATTCGCGCATCATCGGAAATCAGTTTGAGGCATGCAACCGAGCCACGGTTCTTACAAACTCAGATACCCCCGACGAACGCCGAGCGATCGAACTTCGGGCAACCAATGCGGTAGAGTTAACGGAAAATGGGAACCTTAGGCCAACGGACGAGGTTCTCCCCAGGCCGGAAACTGACAGCCCTCAACGGAAGCCGAATAACGGCAATCAGTAGAAGCTGCTCATGAGAATATGAAACGACGGACCTGACGCATCCTTTGTTGGCAACTACGAAAACCTTGGGGAATCCCCCTTTCGAGACATGGATAACATGTTTAACCAAGGTTTGGATTGCGACGCCCAGATCAGAACCAGCCTCGAAAGCGTTCTTCGAAAACACCTTTGGACAAAGGCCTCAAGAGGAACTCTACGACCTAAGTAAAGATCCCGACCAACTCCATACCATTGCCAACCAGCCCGAATTTCAGCTCCTCCAGCGAAAGCTTTTCGCGCAACTGATGACAGTTCTCCAAAAAAGCCAAGACCCGCGACTCGACGACAGTTTCGATCGCCCTCCCTATGTGGAAACTACCCCCACACCCGAAGCGCGATCTAAAAGCCGACGCCCTTTGTCTATTCCAGTTCAATAAGACATCACACGTTCACCCCACTCACAAGATCAGCATACAATCTCCGTAGCTGTAGAAACGGTACTGCTCTCGAATCGCCTCCTCATAAGCGGCTTGGATAAAGTCACGCCCGGCAAAGGCCGAAACCAGCATCAACAGAGTGCTTTGGGGAAGGTGAAAATTGGTGAGCAGCGCACCGACAACGCGGAATTCATACGGCGGATGAATGAAGATATTCGTGCGACCGGCGCCAGCCCGGAGCCCCCCCTCCTCTCTGGCGCAACTCTCCAAAACACGGGTAGTCGTGGTTCCTATCGCGATAACCCGTTTGGCGGATTGGATCGCCGAAATGGTCGCCTCCGACAGATTGAACCGCTCCGTGTGCATCGGATGATCAGTGATTAATTCGGTCTGAACTGGGCGGAACGTCCCTGCTCCGACATGCAGCGTCACAAAGGCGTGAGGAGTTCGCACCAAAATCTCCGGCGTAAAGTGGAGCCCGGCAGTCGGTGCGGCTACAGAACCTTCCACTTTAGAATATACCGTCTGGTATCGCTCAGAATCCACGCGCTCCGATTGCCTGCCCATATAGGGCGGCAACGGTAAATGGCCGACCTTTTCGAGATCCAACGGCTCGGCAAACTCCACGAACCGATCGCCGTCATCAAAAACTTGAACCACAGCGCCAGTCACCCCGCCAATGAGCACGGTTGCGCCGACTCGCATCTTTCGACCAGGCTTCACCAAACACCTCCAGGAAACTGGCGAAAGCTGCTCCAATAGAAGCAGCTCGATCTTGCCGTCGTCGCTGAACAGTCGGGCGCGAATGACTCTGGTGTCGTTGAGAACCGCGAGGTCACCAGGCTGAATGTAGTCTGCGAAATCGCTGAATCGGCGATGCTCCCAACGGTTTTCCTTACGGAAAAGTACGAGCATCCTTGCGTCTTCCCTCCGCTCGGGCGGATGAGAGGCAATCAGAGATTCGGGTAACGAGTAATGGTAATCAGCCGTAAGGAGACTCATGGCTCCCTTAGGCTACGTCAGTGAAAAATACTGTCAGCGCCAATCCGACTAAAATCCGCGACGCTCAAAAAACGTCGCCCTGATGGGGGTGCGACAACTTCTGAAGCTTCTCCGTCATCAACGCTTCTGCATTTTCCACAAAATCCGTCAGGATATCTGGGTGCTCCGCTAAGAGCTTTTCAAATACGTGGGCAGAAAGGCTTACCGTAACCAATTGGGTCACACTGGACACGGTGGCTTTTCTCCGCCGAATGCGACTGACCAGAGCAATTTCGCCGAACATTTTACCGCTCGAAAGTTCGTCCAGAACGACTTTGCCTGTTGGGCCAATGCTTGAGACCTCGGCGATTCCCGAGGCTATAATAAACAGGCGATCCCCCAGTTCCCTTTCCTCAACAACATTACTTCCGGGCGCAAAAATTTCGAGCTTTAGCTCGGCTGCGAGGGCTTCGCGGGACGATTTCGGCAGCTTGTCAAACCCGTGTAATCCAGCCAACAGTTCCATTTTCCGTTCGTGAGACACCGTTGGGAGATCGGGGGAAAAACTCATAATTTAGCTTACACCCTAAGGGTTCAGGAGTGGCTCGGAAAGCGTTACAACACCATTCATAAGAAACGAGGTCTTAGGGCTCCTTTTAGAAAACACGTGAGTCGTTGAAAATTAAGTATTTTCTGCAAACAACACGCCGTAGTTAGCGAACGATTGGCAAGGCGCATTCTTTTGTTAATATTGGGTTTCCCGCAAATGAATCAGCCTAAACTTATCGATCGGTTTCTTGGAGAGAGCGGCAGACGCCTGCTTATCGAATGCCTCTCGAGGCAATGGCTGCTTCGTGAAGATGATGCGATCGCAACCTTGATTGCCGACAAAGCCGAACTCAGGGAACTGGATGCGGGAGAGGTTCTTATTAGACAAGGTGACGCTGAATCCGATGTCTATTTCATCCTGACGGGCCGGCTTCGGATTCTTGTCGATCAACAAGAAGTGGCGATTCGTGGAGCGAATCAACATGTCGGCGAAATGGCGCTGATTGATCCATCCCTCCCTCGGACCGCTACCAATATTGCAGCCGAACCCACCGTAGTAGCGAAGGTGCCGGAATCGGAGTTTGCCCCAATTGCAGATGCCAACCCTCGCATTTGGAGGGCGTTAGGCTCGGAGCTTTCTCGTCGTCTTAATCAACAAGGCAGCTTCTTGGCCGCCCCAAACCGAATTCCTCACCTTCTCATCCGCTCATCTTCCGAAAACCTCGCCTACGCCGATGCGCTGGCTCTGGAAATCCCAGGAGAGCTCGCAACAGTGCGTGTTTGCACTCGGGAAATATTTGATGCCGAGCATTTTCCAATTGAGGAGCTAGAAGCTCAACTTCGTGTTGCCGATTTCGCCGTACTCGTCGCTCCGGACGATCAAAACGTTGCAGGTCATACCACTGGCCCCAACCCTGTGCGTGACAACGTCGTTTTCGAAGTAGGCCTCCTCATGGGGGCATTGTCTCGTCACCGCACCTATTTGGTGACACCTGTGGGGTCGACCCTTGGAATCCCAACCGATTTATTGGGCCTGACGCCGATCCTTTACACGCCACAGGACAACCCAAGTGCAGCGATTGCAGGAGCCGCTGAAGAGCTGTGCGCCATCATTCGCTCCATGGGATCCCGTTAAGCCCTGATCTCCCAATGAGTCACCGAGTGGATCTATCGATGGTCCCCTCGAAACCACAAGACTTCCGAGCATTTTCGAAATGGAGTCTTCAAGCGGGATTTCCAAGAAAACGGTCCGCAGGGTTCTAAGTGTAGCACTGATCTTGTGGGGCGGACGATTGCTGTACCGTCTGATTGGCGCAGGGTACGAAGGCTTCGGTTCCGCAATCTTTGCCATGGCCGCATGGCTTTTTGCCTGCATTTTGCTCTATCCCGACGTGGCTCGATTTCCGGTAGCCGTTCTACACCGGCTCATCGACTCCATTTACCTTCCGGGCTCGGGAGACGCTCCGCCTCTGGATTATCGATTGGCAAATTACCTGCGGGATGCAGGTAAGCTCCAGAGGGCGGTGAACGAGTACATGAAAATCGCTCACCATTATCCTCAGGAATTCACCGCCTACCGGGAAGCCATTGCGATTTGCCTGCAATGTGAAGACGTGGCGGCAGCCAGAGCGATCTACAAAAAGGCATTGAGAAAATTGAATGCATCCGATGCTCGTTTGGAACTGCGGCGACACTACGAGTCCCTACTTTAAGGTCGGAAGGTACCGGTAGATTTGGGGATGCACCGTTTGCGAGAGCTTCCATGAACGGACGGAGCGAGTTTATGAGAATACGTCTCATTTGTATTGCGACAGATTCTCAATAAGCATAATATTGGTCTGTGCCACCCCCAAAAGCCATCAGTCTAGCCACCGCTAAATGCGGGGTAAGGCTGCGTATTATAGCCATTCATTCTGACTGCAAAGAATGTGTGCGTCTGCGTGAGCTTGGGTTTAGCGAAACTTCCGTTGTTTCCAAAATCACAGAGGGGGCCGCCATTATCTGTTCCCTGTACGGGACTCGTCTCGCGATTGGCCGAGCCTTAGGGGAACTCATTTTAGTTGAACCTGTTGCCGCATGACGCCTGAAAACTTGAATCACCTCGCCATTGGAGAAAAAGCCAAAGTTGTTTCGTTTTCACTCCCTCCCGAAACACGCCAACGCCTCATGGAAATGGGCCTCACGGTGGGAACGGAATGCTCCATTGTGCGTTTTGCCCCAATGGGCGACCCGATGGAATTGCGGGTCCGGGGTTATCACCTGTCCCTCCGTAAGGCCGAAGCTGAGGGAGTTTTTATCCAACGTTTATGAGTACAGCCGCATCCTCCCCCACGCCGATCCGACGCGTTGCAATCGCGGGTAATCCCAACTGCGGAAAAAGCACCTTATTCAACGCACTCACAGGCCTTCAACAGAAGGTTGGTAATTACCCAGGGGTCACGGTTGAAAAGAAGGAAGGCGTATTTTATGGCTCCCAGGGCCAGCAGATCACCCTTCTCGATCTCCCAGGAACCTACAGCCTACAAGCACGTTCCCCCGACGAAGCAGTTTCCCGAGATGTACTCCTCGGGCGTGTCCAGGACACCCCCTGCCCTGACGTCATCGTTGCGGTTGTCGACGCCACCAATCTGGAGCGAAACCTGTATCTGGTTTCTCAAATTCTCGAACTGGGAATTCCGACCGTTTTAGCGCTCAACATGGTCGATAACGCCGAAACCGCAGGCATCGTCATCGATAAAGACGCATTGGAAGAAAAACTCGGCATTCCAGTTATCCCAGTTGTTGCAACAAAACGCTTCGGGTTAATCCCCCTCAAACAAGCCGTCTCCCGCAACGATCTCCCAAAGCCGAAAGCCACAGCTCCCATGCTACCGGCCATGGACGGAGAAGCTCGTGAATTGGCGCCTATCTTAAACGCTCCAAAAGAAGCCTCGTACTCCGAGGCCATCCTCTTACTGGGACTCTGTGATAAGGCGCTGGACGAGGCTCCTTACGTGACTCCCGAGATTCGAGCGAAAGTCGTTGCTTCCAGAAAGCATCTGGAAAGCCTCGCTATTGACCCCTCTTCTGCCGCGGTGGATGCCCGCTACCAGTGGATCGGGCAAATCGTAAGTTCAGCGGTACGTGGAGGTGATAATACAGGCCTCACCTTATCCGACCGATTGGATATCATTTTAACCCATAAGGTCTGGGGCTCTCTCGCTTTTCTCGCAGCGATGGCGCTGATGTTTTTCTCCATCTTTTCCGTGGCGCAATATCCCATGGACTGGATCAAAGACGGATTAAAGGCGTTTGGCACCTGGGTGGAATCCAGCATGCCTGACGGGGATTTCCGCTCCCTGATTGTCGATGGGATCATTGCCGGGGTGTCGGCTGTGCTCGTTTTCTTACCTCAGATTCTGACGTTAAGTTTCTTTCTGGGGTTACTCGAAGACAGCGGCTACATGGCGCGCGCCGCGTTTATGATGGACCGCCTGATGTCTCGGGTCGGGCTTCACGGCAAATCGTTTATCCCGATGCTAAGTTCGTTTGCGTGTGCGATTCCCGGCATTATGGCGACGCGCACCATCGAACAACGCAAAGACCGATTGGTGACCATTTTGGTTTCGCCGTTGATGAGTTGCTCTGCCCGGTTGCCGGTTTATGCACTCATGATTGCGGTGCTTATCCCCGAGGCCTCCGCGATTGAGAAAAGTGGAATCATGCTGTCGATGTATGTGCTTGGGATTCTCGCGGCATTCCTGATGGCGTTAATTTTCAAGAAAACGCTGCTTCGGAGTGAAACCCCCATCTTGCTAATGGAAATGCCCCCTTACCGGTTGCCTTCCGGTAAAGACATCCTTTTGCGCATGAAGGATCGTGCCAGTGTTTTCCTCAAACGTGCAGGCACAGTGATCTTGGCGCTTTCCATCGTGCTTTGGGCGCTCACAACCTATCCCAAACCTGAAAATCCCGAGGCAAAAGGTTCCGAGATCATTGCACACAGTATTGCCGGAAAGATGGGGCATGCCATTGAGCCGATCATCAAACCGCTTGGATTCGATTGGAAAATAGGGATCGGCCTCATTGGTTCCCTTGCTGCACGTGAGGTTTTTGTCGAAACCATGAGCATCGTCTACAATGTCGGAAACGATGAGCAAGCTGGGGGCGCTGAAGCCTTACAGGAGACGATGAAGAATGAGAAACGCCCTGACGGAACTCTCGTTTATACTCCCTTGGTCTGCGTTGCGCTGATGGTGTTTTATGTGCTCTCGATGCAGTGTATCAGCACGCTTGCGGTCGTCCGACGGGAAACGAACTCCTGGAAATGGCCGGCCTTCCAATTTGTGTACCTGACACTCCTGGCTTACGTTGGAACGTTGGTTATTTATCAGGGAGGCAAGCTTCTCGGGTTCGAATAGCAGTGTAGGGCCTTGTACGCCCACGGCCGCGCCTTCCACTGTATTCGGCACCACATGCCAATTGGCTCACATCTCATGAAACCGGTTCTCGACCAATTTCTGGTATTTGCGACTGTTGGAGTAGCGATCTGCTACTTTATTTTGAAGGCAATCCGGGCGCGCCGAAACTCGGGGAAATGCTTGGGCGGTTGCGGATGTTCACTTGGATCCAAATCCAAACTTCCCAACGCTATGCCGCTCGTTGGGATAGATAAAACACCACTCGGCGGATTGCCTGGAACTGCCGAAGATCAAAACACCAAAGCCCGCGGAGTTTAGACTATCGGGGGGCTCTGAGGATGGTTGGTTTACGAGTTCTCAGTCAGGGAGACTGATTCTCGGGCATCACTAAAACGCCAACTCACTCTTGGAAAGACCATCCATTTTTTGAGTTTTTGCGCGCATCAACGCTTCCAGACGCGTCTGCATTAGGGCGTCGGCCGCACAGGCCAGATCAAGACGGACTTCCGGATAAAGGGCGGCCAGTCTCTGAAAATGATGGATATCCAGAGTAAGCGCCACCATTGGACAAAGCGTAGTCACAGTCGCACTCCGCTGCCGGCCTTCATTTAATAGAGCGATCTCCCCGAACATTTCGCCTTCCCCGAGATTCCCGAGTTCCACGGGACCGGTAGCTCCTTCGACTGTGACCACAACAACTCCACTCTCGATGAGGTACATCCGATCCCCGAAACACCCTTCATGAACCACCTCACCATGTTGCCCGAAGGACTCCACCCCCAAGTTTTCTGCAATATGATTCAAGACTTCAACCGACAGGGTCTCGAAGCTTGGCAAATTTTTCAGAAGACTGAGTCGACGCTCAAAAGAAACACTCGGTGAAGATGTGGATTCGCTCATAGACAGGGGCGTTAGGCGGGATTCAGGCACAAGAAGGCATCCCTACTATCACGAACATCCCACCACCTCTAGTCTGAGTCTATTATTTTTGAGACATTTCCAGATGAATCAGCTTTCTTCCAATAAAGCCGATCACTGGGGTTTATCCTATTACCATGGCCCATCCCTACAGAATCTACCTTCCCCTAATCAGTTTCTTCTCGAGCGTCCTCCCGACTCAGGCACAAAACACCCCTCCCGCCGCTGCTGTAGTCGATTTTCCCGCAATCGCACCTCGTATGGAACTCAACGATGGCGACAGTTTTGTCTTTCTGGGCGATTCGATCACCCACCAATGTCTCTATACTCAATACGTTGAGGATTACGTTTACACCCGTTACCCCAAGAAACGGATTCACTTTCATAACGCCGGAGTAGGTGGTGATGCGGCGTCCAACGCGTTAACCCGATTTGACGAAGACGTTGCAGCGTATCACCCCAAAGCTGTGAGTATTCTTTTAGGAATGAATGATGGCCGTTATCGCGCATACGATCAGGCGATCTTCGATACGTACCAGGCTGGCATGACCACGATTCTGGATAAAATTGCGGGCATCGGGGCTAGCGCCTTCCCAATGACCCCCACCATGCACGATGCGAGGGCCGCCCGGATGGCCGGAAAAACGCTCGAACCTCGAGACACTTATTACAACGGAGTGCTTTCGCTATACGGAGCCTGGCTTCGCGAAGTCGCTCAACAACGCGGCCTCGGTTTCGTGGACATGTACACGCCTCTCAACCAGCTCACGTTAGAACAACGCCGTTCCGATCCTCGCTGGACGATGATTCCCGACGCTGTTCACCCCGGTGCAGCAGGACAATTCGTCATGGCCACGGCTCTCATTGGGGACATCTTTCCGAAATCCTCGGTCGGCGGTGTCACAATCCAACAAAAGGACGGCAAATGGTCTGCCTCTGCGGCGAACGGAAAGGTTTCTGATGTCGAGGGCACCGAAACCATATCGTTCACGCTTGAAACAAACAGCCTCCCCTGGGTGGTTCCCGCGGAAGCCGCTGAAGGCTACAAGCTGACTCATGCCGGGCACAAAATGAGCAACGAAAAGATCACCGTTCGCAATCTGACTCCCGGCAAATATGAGATCAAAATCGACGGCATCTCAATCGGCCAATGGACGGACGGTCAACTCGCGTTTGGCGTCGAAATCGAAGAGAACAACAAGACCCCGCAATACCAGCAAGCGCTCAAGGTCGCGGAGCTCAACAAACGCCGCAACGACGAAGCCTATCATCTCGTTCGGAACGAATATGGGGCACTGAAGTCGAAACGCAGAAAACTTGCTGAAAGCGAAGGCAAACCAGAAGCCGCAACCCTGAAAGCCGATTTCGATGCATGGTTCGTTGGTATGCCCGATCGAGTGAAAGCGCTTCTGGAAAAGGCGCGTGGGTTCGAAGACGAAATCTACAAGACCAACCAGCCTCAACCTCACCGCTACGAAGTCGCACCAGTAAAAGCCAGCTAGGCCATTTTCATACGCATCCCGAAGCGTGAACCGCTGGCTCACGCAAGTTATAAGGCTGCAATGCCCCGCTGCGGGAGCGTTGCAGCCTTTCTCTTGGGAAGCCCAATCACTTTAAGGCGTGTTATCGCTCCGCTAATGCCGAGCAATCAACGGCTTTGGGAACAGCCACGGCGATACAAGACGTCGCGCCTGCGCCTCTTGAACTAAAACGAACCTCGTTTAAGGAATGATCAATTCCTGGCCGGGCTTCAATTTTAGGCCACCGTCGATCGTGTAAAAATTGGCGTCCTGGATATCCTTCCAGCGCCCCTTGTTCTTATAATACTTTTGAGCAATCGACCCTAAGGTGTCGCCTGCAGATACCTTATGGGTTCGTGCACCAGCCGGAATTGGTTTTTGGACCGGCTCACCTTTGGCTGTTTTGGCTCCACCGGGAGGCACCGCCGGAGCTGGGGGCGCCAGTTTGATGGCCCGCAATTCAGCCAGAGCCTTACGAAGCGCAAGATTTTCGTTCTTCATCCGGGCAGCCTCCTCTTGAGTGAGAGGAGATCCCTTGCTGAGCTGGTTCATGAGCCGCAGCTCGCCTTCTTTCTGAAAGCTTTTTACGTCTTTTGCGTAAGGCCCATCCGGAGCAATCGCAATGTATCTGGCGTAGTGATGTAACGCTCCGAGTGGCTCGTGTAATGTATCCGCATACAAATGCCCCAACCGATAATGCACCTCCGCAGTCTTGGCTGTGCCGTCCAAGAGCGTCTCGTAGGTCCGAACGGCACCTTCGACATCCTCAGCCTTGAGACGTTTATCCGCCTCCAGCAAAGCCGAGTGATAGCGGCTGTCGCTCATTCGATCACAAGCGCAGAGCGCAATGGTACCGACGACGCCAACTATCACACGAAGATGCAGTTTCATGAATTAGCTTAGTTTCTTGATTCCTGCAGCTTCCAGCGCCTGCGTCACTCCATTAAGAACCTCCACCCGAGCGTTCCATTTATAGTTTCCTGGAATAATTCTCCAAGGCGCAGCGGCAGTGGTTGTTTTCTCAAACATGTCATGGGCCGCTTCGTTGTGCTCATCCCATTTACGACGGTTGCGCCAGTCTTCGTCAGTAATTTTCCAGTGTTTATAAGGATCAGACTCGCGGCGCTTGAACCTCATAAGCTGCTCATCTTTCGATATATGAAGATACATCTTCACGATGATCGCTCCGTCATCTACCAACACCTTTTCGAACTGGTTGATTTCCGCGTACGCCCGTTTCCATTCCTTTTCACTCGCAAATTCCTCGACCCGTTCCACCAACACCCGTCCATACCACGAACGATCGAAAACGCACATTTGCCCGTACTGCGGCAAGCGATTCCAGAAACGCCACAAGTAATGATGCGCGTACTCTTCCTGGGTGGGTTTGACAATGGAATGAACCCGATACAAACGAGGATCCAAACGTTCCACCATTCGGCGAATCGCCCCTCCTTTTCCGGCCGCATCAGGTCCTTCGAACACCACAATCAAACTCCGTTTTTCCTCCGCCAACGCACGCTGATAAGTCAGCAACTTTAACTGAGCCTGCTTAAGCTCCGGCTTATAATCACCCTCCTCCACGGCAGGATGAGCCAGTGAATCCAACTTAATGCCCTTTTTCCAAATAAACGAATTTTTGTCCGAGCTCATCAGTCTCTTTCCTTAATCTAACACTGTTTTACCTATCCGCAAAAAGCGGGCCTCAAAATCTCTGGAATTTTCACAAACTCCTCAGCCAAAAGTACGGGAATCCCACCTCTCACGGGATACATCCCCTCACCATCTTCTCTCATCAGCCCACCTTCCCATCCGCTGACCGTTTGCTCAAACGCCGCCATTCCCGTCTCGCCCACCTCCAACCCTTCCCACAACCCGCGAGGAATCCACCTCAACGGGCCGCGTGTGACCGGACAGCGCAATACACTTACAAAATCAGCGGAAAGCGCCTCCATTTCTCGAGATTCGTATCAACCCGATTAATACTTCGGCATCGACGTGTCCACGGAATCGGCCCAAGCCAAAATCCCGCCCTCAAGGTTCGAAAGTTTTCCAAACCCCGCTTCCTGAAGCAATTTCAGCGCGCGCGCTGAACGAACTCCGGATTTACACTGCAGGACAATTTCATCCGCACTATCAAGCTCGCTCATGCGCGAAGGTAATTGACCTAACGGAATCAACCTTGCGCCCGCAATTTTACAGATGTCGTATTCGAACGGTTCACGAACATCCAACAGCACAAATTTGTCTCCTCGCTCAAATTTCGCCTTCAACTCCGGAGCCGTAATAGTCGGCACGAGACTCTCTTCGACTTCAGCAGCATGCGCTTGGGGAATCCCGCAAAACTGCTCGTAATCGATCAGATCCGTGATCGTTGGATTGTCTCCACAAACCGGACATTTGGGGTCGCGACGAAGTTTAAACTCACGAAACTTCAGTTTCAGGGCGTCAAAATGAACCAACCGGCCACTGAGGCTTTCGCCGATTCCCATGATCAACTTGATCGCTTCAATCGCCTGAATCACACCAATGACCCCGGGAAGCACTCCCAAAACGCCGCCCTCTGCACAACTCGGAACCATTCCGGGTGGCGGAGGTTCAGGGAACATACAACGGTAACAAGGCCCACCCAAATGCGGGGCAAAAACCGTACACTGTCCATCAAACCGGAATATGGATCCGTAGACATTCGGTTTTTTCAAAAAGACCGAAACATCATTTGAGCAATAACGGGTCGGGAAATTGTCCGTACCGTCAATAATCACGTCGTAAGGCTCAGCGATCTGGCGAGCATTCGCTGCGGTGAAAAATGCATCGTACAGATCCACTTGAACATTGGGATTCACTTCGCGGATACGGTCTCTTGCGGAGTTTAGCTTTTTGCGCCCAACATCTTTGGTTCCATGCAAAATCTGTCTTTGCAGATTTGAAAAATCGACAGTGTCACCATCCACCAGCCCCAGGCGTCCAACACCTGCTGCTGCAAGGTATAAGGCGATAGGAGAACCGAGTCCTCCCGTCCCAATACAAAGCACACTCGCCGCTTTAAGACGTTTTTGGCCCTCCATCGTAACCTCCGGCATAATGAGGTGACGCGAGTAACGGGCGATCTCGTCATTGGAAAACTCGATTTTCTCGAGGCGACTAGGGTCGATAATACTTTGTGCCATAAAACGTGGAATGGAAGAGGCTAAAGCCAAGCATTGCGTTTGAAAAGCCGCAGAAATCAACTTCCCAAAAGGCAGTCAATTAATTGCGCCACTTGACATTAACACCTCAATCGAAGCATTTCCGGAAATAAAAAAGGTGCCACCTCACATGAGATGGCACCCTTTTATTACGGTTCAGAAACCTTTGCAGTCTCTCCCCGAACCGTGAGTCTTGCTCTGTTTAGAGAGCTGCGACGTAGTTCTGTTCCGCTACATCCCAGTTCACGACGCTCCACCAAGCCTTCATGTAATCGGGGCGGCGGTTCTGGTAGTTCAGATAATAAGCGTGTTCCCAGACGTCTAGAGCCAAGACAGGAGTACCTTCGATTCCTGCGATCGCCTTGCCCATCAGAGGCGAATCCTGATTGGCCGTGGATCCGACTTCGAGTTTTCCAGCGTTCACCACAAGCCAAGCCCAACCGGAGCCAAAACGTGTGGCACCTGCAGTTTGGAACTTTTCCTGGAATGCTTCAAAACTGCCAAATGTCGCAACAATGGCTTCTGCAAGTTTGCCATGAGGATGCCCTTTGCCCTCGGGAGTCAATAGCGTCCAGAAGAAGGAGTGATTAACGTGCCCGCCGCCGTTGTTGCGGACGACATTACGGATGCTTTCAGGGACCGAGGAAAGAGCGCCAATCAGTTCAGAAGCCGACTTGGAAGCGAGCTCAGGAGCGGACTCGAGAGCCTTGTTGAGGTTATCCACATAGGCTTTATGATGTTTGCCATGATGGATTTCCATAGTGCGCGCATCGATGTGCGGCTCTAACGCTGTAGTTGCGTAGGGTAATGCTGGGAGTTCGTGTGCCATAAGTAGAATTGGATCTGTGGCGACCAAGTTTTTTGGGCGCCTTATTTGAGAATCGCGGGATCTTGTGCAACCGAGTGCCGCTTGGCAAGAGCCCCACTTCGGTAAAATGGGATGCCCCATGAAGCTTCAACGGATCGAACAGATGGCCGGAGGTTTTTTCAAAAAAACATTTGCACCCGAGGGGCCGCCTATGGTTCATTGTCCGCCCGCCGCAACAACGGCAAACGCACCCGTAGCTCAATTGGATAGAGCATCTGACTACGGATCAGAAGGTTTCAAGTTCGAATCTTGACGGGTGCACTCCTCTCCTTGAGGGACTTAGCTACTCGCTTCCCTCTCGGGTCTACGGGTCTACGTCAAAGTTTGGGGAGGGGCGTGTTTAATTGTGGATGGTTGGGTGGGTCTACGTCAAAGTTTGGGGAGGGGCGTGTTTAATTGTGGATGGTTGGGTTG
>JBAXNG010000053.1:0-25744 GCA_037133875.1 Verrucomicrobiota bacterium
CGAGTAACTACGAATGGTCTCTGCGGTAGGCGGGGATTCTCGCTGAGGTCGACGCGGCCTGTTTGGGTGAGCGTGGCGATGTAGGTTTCCTCGCTCGCTGGTGAGTTCGAATATCGTTGATTACGTCTGATCGGGCTTTATGAGCCGAGGAGACTTCGGGGTTATTTAAGAGTAGTCGCCTTCTGTGAATCAAAAGCGGTTTCGTTTATGAACTCAGCGCGGCCATCTAAATAGACAACCAGTCGGACTGATGTGCCCTTTTGTTTGAACGCACACTTTGACGCGAGAAGAACGGCGGTAGCGGGGGATGAGTCTGTCAGGCTCGAATCATAGAGCCACGTTTCTAGTTGTTTGGTGACTGGATTTACACAAGTGAGGGCGGTTCCTTTGGGGAGGAACCCTTCGGAGATAAGGGTATCGAGGGAAACGGGAAACTTTCCGTCGTGCTCAGATGCGTAAAGTTTCAGGGCTATTGCGATAGTGCGGGCATTGTTGAGGCTTTTTGCCTGTTCCGCTTGGGTTTTGACACCGGTGATTCCTGGCGCCAGAACGCCTGAAAGAATGCCCACTGTAGCGATGCTATTAAGCTGGGACGAACTTGAATTGATTGAAAATGCACCATTGGAGACGCTGAGAGTGCCTTCGGATTGGTTGGAATAACAAAAGGCCTGCGCCATTTTTAGTTTTTCCTCTAGGACGCTGAGGATTGGGGTGATGACGTCTTGGGCGCCTTTTTCGACACTGGCGGATGCCATGGATGTTTTGACGATATCGAGAAGGGTGCTTTGGAAACGCGGGGATACGTAAAGACACCCGTTTCCGTTTTCGGGCAGGCCCTGCCATGTATGTTGAAATTCTGGGGTGGTGGCTAACCTGTCCTTTGATTGCAGCAGAGCATCGAGGAAGGTCGAACGTGTGGCGAGGATCGCCCGATTCTTCGTTGGCTCGTATCGGAACGATGGCTGGAAGTCCATGGGAGCTGGACCGACGGGCGCTCGGAGTTTGATGGTCAATACGCCGTTGTTCTCGGTTGCGTCTGCAGGGAATTGAGGAGTCGCAAACAGCGGTTTAAATTGTTGATACAACGGATCGAGAATCCAATTAAGGCGTTCGATTACAATGGCGGCGTCGATACCTGGAAAGGTTGGAGTGCCTGGTTTTCCGGTTGTGAGTTGTTGGTCTGGGTTGATGCGGGCGATTAATGCGACTCTTGCGCCTAATGATGTCAGGATCTCTTTGGTTGAGAGTCCCAAAGGAGGCTGCTTTTGGTTGATGGAGGTATCGAATTGTTCTCTTTCTTTGGCAGGAAGTAAGTCGCGGAAA
The DNA here is from genome assembly GCA_037133875.1 of Verrucomicrobiota bacterium. Taxonomy (GTDB): domain Bacteria; phylum Verrucomicrobiota; class Verrucomicrobiia; order Chthoniobacterales; family Chthoniobacteraceae; genus Chth-196. The sequence continues at coordinate 1,324 of JBAXNG010000053.1, forward strand.
GTCGAAAGGATTTCGTTGGCGCCATCTTTTGTCTGGAGTGGAAATTCGATTACGAAGTCGGTTCCTTCCGGGGCCAGTTCGTGGGTTAGAAAGGGTTCCGCTGGACCGCCTGAAAGGTTCAATAGGCCAGTTCGCCCATCAGGAATGTATGCGAAGGATCTGGAGTGGTAGCGCCCATCGGAAAGTTTACGTGAACTGGCGCCCATCGCTTTAATGCAATCGAGCCCGAGGGATTTAAAGAGAGGCTTAAAGGAGAAATTTTCCGGCAGTGGTGAGCCATTGTTTTTGGGTGCCGCTTTTAGGAGTCTGTCGAGTAAGCCAGCGAGGAACTCGGTTGTGTCTTCTTGTTCTGCATAAAAGAAAGAAGAGCCGCCCAATTCGAGGTGGTTTGTGACTTTGAGAAAGTGAGGTGAGATGCCTTCTTGAACCAATGGGGGCATTGGAGATGGTGGCGCTGGCGACTGGGATAAAGCGCTTTGGGTCAATGCGACGGTGAAAGCGAAAGCGGCGAGATGTGCGCTATTTGTCATTTGTAGGAGATTAGAGACTGGAGAGTGACGTTTTGAACGTGAAGCTTCAATGGGGGGGACTGGTAGCTGTGCGATGTTCGGGATAGCAGCTTAACGCAAGCTGGAAGCAGGTTGCTAGGGGAGCGTAGTGGGCGTGTACAAATGAAGGAAACGGCTTGCGTATCGAGCACAGGTTTTGGATTCTCAAGAGCGGTGGTTGAAAGATGTTTCACTAATCGCCTAGCGATTGGTTGGTTGATCGATGCGCCGACAGTGAATAAGGAGGGGTGGTAGAGTGGTTGATTGCACCGGTCTTGAAATTCGAAAAGGCCATTTAGACTGACTTGGACTGAGATGCCATTTTCGTCGTTTTACTCTGTAGAATGAGCTTTTTCCTAGATTTCCAAGTGGACTCAATTGTCCCCAAAAGGACTCATTTTTCACCGTCGGGTTACTTATTTGGGTTACTTATTTTCAGGCCTTCCAACAGAAGGATTCCTCGAAAAAGACGACCCGATCTTTAATGCGTGACCGTCGATCCTGAGTCCTCGCGCCAAACCATCAGCTCCGAATTCACCGCGGAAAAGAGCACGGGAGTGGCGAAAGTCTGGCGAAACCAGCCTGACTTTTTAACGCTTACAGCCCCCTTACTGGAGAAGCATCCGCCCCGAGACTCCCCCCCGCCGCCGCGCCAGCGGCTTAGTTTAACAAGCTATCGTAACCTCACGGTTTCATGCACGCACGCTGGCCTACGATCCAATTGTTGCTCAGTTTCTTTCCTGCCCCTCTCCAATTTGTGCACGAGTGCTAGCTTTCTGAGACGGCATGGCTGTTCTTGCAAAATTATGGATAAGCCATAAATTTGCGCCACATAATTATGGAGCATCAAAGATTTTTGCGGCCTCCACGTGAACATTTCTTCCTCTTTGGCCCTCGAGGAACAGGGAAGACATCCTGGACCAAGAGCCGTTTTTCAAGGGCTTTACGCATCGATCTCCTCGATCCTGCTGTCCTCAGGGAACTCAGCGCCAAACCGGAACGACTCCGCGATAAAATCCTAGCCGCTCAAAATCCAGAATGGGTGATAGTCGACGAGGTCCAAAAACTCCCGGATTTGCTCGAAGTCGTGCATTCTTTAATCGAAGAAAAAGGCGCATTCCGGTTTGCCCTCACAGGGTCCAGCTCTCGAAAGCTCCGACGGCAAGGGGTCAATCTTCTCGGCGGACGGGCTCAGAACCACACCTTACATCCTTTCATGGCGGCAGAATTGGGGGAAAGCTTCCGACTCGAAAATGCTCTCCTCTACGGAATGCTTCCAATCATTCACGCCTCGAGCGAACCGGAGCGACAAGTCCGTGATTACAATGGGCTCTATCTTCGTGAAGAAGTGCAGGCTGAGGGATTTGTTCGCAATTTTGGCAGCTTCACTCGTTTCCTGGAGTCCATTAGTTTTTCTCACGGAAGTGTCCTCAATCTCGCCAATGTCTCGCGCGACTGTCACGTGAGCCGTCCAACTGTGGAGGGCTATTTATCCATCCTTGAAGACTTACTTTTGTCGTTTCGTCTTCCGGTTTTCACCAAACGAGCGGCCCGCCAGCTGGCTTCCCATCCCAAGTTTTACTTTTTTGATGCGGGCGTGTTTCGCGCCAATCGTCCAATGGGCCCTCTCGACTCACCCTCGGAAATTGATGGTGCAGCTCTAGAAGGACTTGTCGCTCAACACCTACGAGCCTGGTGCGCTTACAGCGACGGAGGGCATTCTTTCTACTACTGGCAAACCAGATCGGGTACAGAAGTCGACTTTATTGTTTATGGCCCACTTGGTCTCTTTGCGCTCGAAGTGAAAAATACTGACAAAATTCGCACAGACGATCTTCGGGGATTAAAGGCATTTGGGACCGATTATCCGGAATGCACCCGCGTTTTACTCTACAGAGGTAGCGACCGAATCTCGCGGGACGGCATCCTCTGTATTCCTTGTGCCGACTTCTTAAAGGGCCTGCTCCCTAACGCCTTTCCTTTGTAAGTTTCATTCAGCCTGTCGAGTGTCCCCGCAGCCATGTCCGCCCATACGATTCCATTTTGTGGGAGTCGCATAGAAACCTACTGCGCCGGCAATCCGCGAAAGTCATCACTCACCGCCGTTACGCTGAGTTCCTGGAGGGTTATCCGGTACACTACGAGCCCCGTTTCTTAAACGCGCAATGCTGCTTCGGGCATTTCCCCCAAACGTACGCAAAGAGGAAATGCTATCAGTAGTGGATAATCCGGTGTATTCCGGTATTTATTCCGGTGGGATGAACGCGGATACCATTCAGATTACACCAGAGCTTCTAGCTCTGATTTCCGAGGTGGACGAGTTTAAGGGGGCATGGCGTGCCTTGGGTGCGATTGCGCCGGAAAGGCTCAAATCCCTACGTCATATTGCGACAGTCGAAAGTATTGGTTCTTCCACGCGAATTGAGGGCAGTAAACTCACCGACAGGGAAGTTGACCAACTGCTCGCGAACCTGGAGATCAAGAAGTTTGCCACTAGGGATGAGCAAGAGGTCGCTGGTTATGCAGAAGTGATGGAAACCATTTTCCACGCATGGGCCGACATTCCCATGACAGAAAGTCATATCAAGCAGCTCCACCGCGATCTTCTACGTTATAGCGAGAAGGACGAGCGGCATCGTGGCGAATACAAAACCGTGCGGAATGACGTAGGGGCTTTTGATGCCGAAGGCAGAATGATTGGGATTGTCTTCGAGACGGCAACGCCTTTTGACACGCCTCGTCGAATGCAAGAGCTCATTACTTGGACGAGGGAAGTCCGCGAGTTAGGCCGCCTCCATCCATTGCTCATAACCGCCATTTTCACTGTCGTTTTTCTAGAAATCCACCCATTCCAAGACGGCAATGGCCGACTCAGCCGTGTCTTGACCACGCTCCTCCTGTTGCAAAGCGGCTATGCTTATGTGCCGTATTCATCGCTTGAAAGCGTGATCGAAAATAGCAAGGAGGGCTACTATTTAGCCCTACGTCAGACGCAAGGCACAATCCGAACCAAGGCTCCAAATTGGCAACCTTGGCTTCTCTTTTTCCTTCGCTCCCTACAGCAGCAAAAGCGTCGATTGGCTGTGAAGGTGGAGCGCGAGAAGAACGCTCTAGCTGTTTTGCCTGAGCTGGCTGTCAAAATTCTAGATTATGCGCGAGACCAGGGCCGCGTCACTACCCGTGACATGGTGCGCGAGCTCGGTGCTAGTCCGAATACACTCAAAGTAACCTTCTCATCACTGCTTGAAAAAGGTCTCCTGAGACGGCACGGCGGTGGTCGCTCAACATGGTATAGCCTGCCTTAGTATGAGGCCCCCTTTGCTGGGCCGCCTATATGCTGTTTCGGCCCCTTCGCCAGCGGGACCGTCCATCCTGAGTCCGCAGCCAAACCATCAGCTCCGAATTCAATAAGATCAGGCGCGCCCAGATCGAAATGGCCCCGTTTTTCATGCCAACGCCTCCATATAAGGCTGCATCACTTGGAATACGCGGTTCAGCTGAGCGTAGCGGGTGAGTTCCGGCATGACATTCCGGTCAGTTCGCAGGACTTCTCGCAGTGCTTCCACACACGTATCAATGCCGACTTGGGTGCGGTGTTTAAAACAATCTGCAACTGTTCTCGCCGGCGTCGTTACGGGTACTTGGATCCCCTCTAGCTCGTGAAGGACAACTCCCTCGGTAAAGGCAGCTGCCGTTCGAGAACGAATGACACGAATCTGGGGCCACGAAATAGCAGGAACGCGATCTTTCGCCGGAATTTGAAGCCAAACCTCCCGTGGGGCCTGCGTTCCGATCTCATGAAACCGAAGCGCACTCAGGAGTACCAAAACAGCATTCGTTTTTCTGGAAAAGATGACCTTGAGATCAAAGTGCTCCGTTAGGGGAGCATCAGGGCAGCGATAAATTCCGCGGCCTATCCGTTCAAGCATCCCCGAGGCCGTAAGCCGCGATACTTCCATATCCGCAAACCCCGCTGAGCGGAGTTCGGCAATACTCACCAATTCACGATTTTTCGCAAATTGGGTAATTTTTTCGGTAACAGAAAAGCCTCGCATACCGTTTGTTTGAAACCGTAGCACACCGCATGTTATGTCCGACATTTATTAACATCGTAAACAGAATGGCCGCAGGCCAAGAAACTGCGCCCATGCGTCTCAGCTACTGGGGCGAAACTTCAGCGATTCCATTGAACTCGTCTCAGGAGCAGAATTGCTTAACCAAGCGTGAAGTTCTGGGGGCATTTTTGGGGTGTTCTACAGCCCTTTGAAGAACGTAGAAGAGATCGATTTCGGCAGATGAACCTGCCTCAGTTTAAGATTCTTCAGCAAGGCTGACCGTCAGGCTCCTTCTCCCGACGTTTCTGAAGGAGTCCAATTAAAGGTTACGCCCAGACGGCGAAGCATCTCGAACGAAGAGATCCATTCTATGTTGAATGCCTGACAGACATTAGGCATGGGAACCTTGTTTCGCTTCTCGGGAGAATATCCTTCATGCGTAACAACTATACTTCCTGTTGCTTTTGCGTGGGCGATGACCCACCCGTCTGCAACTTCTGAAAACTCGGCCTTTGCTCGATCCTGAAACTGATTTTGTGTATTAACCCAATCAGCCAGTTCACTAAACGCCCCAACAACGTTCTGACTGGGAGATATGAACGCATCATCACCGAACTTGTCGGTTGACCAGGAGCACAGCGTGTCATCATTGCGCGTCAGCTCTTCTTTTACCTTGGCCACACTGCAAACACGCCCTTTTGACTGCCACCAGCATAAGGCGCTCCAGAACCCCGGACATATATCAAACGGGTAATATCGGCGATGCGCCTCAACAAACACGTTCGTATCTATCACGTAATTTTGGGGATATACGTTCATGCCATTTTCACACCCAGATCTTTCGCATACTGATCAAAGGTTTTACCTGCCATCCCCGTCAGTCGGTAAGCTTCCGTATAAAGAAGTCGGCCTTCTTTGGCTGCTCTGACTACAGCCAAGCCAAAACGGCGCCCGATTCTTCCATCCTGAGTTTTGTAAAAGTCACCGCCGCCTTTTTTTCCAGCCGCCTTTCGACGTTCGTCTTCTTGGTAATCTTTAAGGAACGAAAAAAACTGAGGCTTGGAAATAAGGTCCAAATCTAAAGCCCTCCGTACTGCTACCAAAGGACTTACCTTAAAGCGCCTCGCTATAGCCTGAAACGTATCAGCCTTCAGAGACTCTTTTTCCCAGCATTCTCTAAGCTCGTGACTGGGAATAAGAAACTCAGCGGCAACCCTATTACAAAAACGCTCCACGTCATCGGTCGAAGGCTCTAAGTCAGGAAGGTTAAACACACCACCTTTTCCAAGCCACAAATGAGCAAGCTCATGCGCCAACGTGAACATTTGAGCAGATTTAGCATCTGATCCGTTGATGAATATGAGGGGCGCGTAGTCATCGCATAAAACAAACCCTCGAAATTCATCTACTCTGAGTTTCTGGTACACATTATTGCCAAACACTCCATTGATCACGATCATGATGCCGAGGGTTTCAACAGATCTACGCAATCCCAATAAGGCTTCAGTCCAAGTCGAATGCTCTTGGGCCCAGCCATCTACCATCCCAAGTTCCTGCCGCATCTTATTAGCCGCCGCGACCGGATCCGTAGCCATTGTGATGGTTCCGATAAATGGCACAGGAGCAGCGTTCTCCTCCAACAAATATTCCCTCATCCAATCTTGCCGCCGCTGCATCGCGTAGATCGTTTCCAGTAAAGCTGCACTGGGCTGCTTAAGCTGGCGGTCCTTGAGCGTCCGAAAGTCAGGAACCGGTAATTTCTCCTTAGGCGGAGCAGAAAGGAATAAGTGCCCGAGAGGAGTCAGTGTCGCCTTCGCCAAATCCTCCAACTGCTTCATTGTTGGATGGGCCTCACCGGATATCCACTTGAGCAATTTAGGGAATCGCTCTTCAAGTTTGGCCTCCTCCACACCAGAACGCTGGCAGGCCCAGCGTATCAGTTCTGGTTTGATATTGGTCAGGTACATAGGATTTAGGGAACCCGTCTGAAGATACCACACTATGAGCTGGAACGCGCAGCACCAATCGCGCCCAGACTACCGTTCCGAGCGAACAAACTAATTCGGCTCACCCGTGCATTCACTGCGGATCGTGTTTCTCGGTCTGCAGAATCCGTCCCATTCACGGAGAGCCGCCGCAGCCTCCGGCCCTCGTAATCCTGTCCGCTGCAAATCGAGGACAATTTGAGCATCCGTCACAAAGGTGAGTCCGGCACCGGGCTGCGTTTCGCGCAGAACACCGTCGTCTTCGGACAAGTACACCCACAGCTTACCGCCTTCGGGAACTGGTCTAAGGCCCAGCTCTTCTAAAAGCCCGCGCTCCAGTCGGCGCGAAGCGTAGGCCGAAACAATCGGCGGCTCGGTGAATGGACAACGCACCCAAGCGGCAATCCACTGGGTAAACGCGATCCTGACCTCGTTCTTCGCCGCATAATCCTGAAGTCGGCGAGCTAACTCCAGAGGCGTCCCGAGAAAACCAGCGTACCGAGTCAAGGTAGTTCGTTTGTTCAAGAAGTCGGTCTCAGCCCACGTATCCAGGAGTGCCAACGGATCACTCACTCGAAACTCGCGAGAACCGACACTTTGTAAAAATCCCAGTCCCAATAGATATTGAATAATTCGGGATACCAAACCGGCACTCGCCTCAACTTGGGTTCCTATTTCCGTCCGATTCCACGCACGATCCCGATCTGTCAGCAAATACCGAACTATCCGAGCACTCTTGCCCGTGAAGATATTCTTCGGCTCCAACTCGTAGCGAAAGGCCCGTCCTGGGATGGAGGCTCGCTCAATAAGCAGGGCCGGCCCACGCAACCAAGCACGGCCATTTAGATCGAGCGCAGAAAAACCCAGATCGCGACAACGTTCAAAGACTCGATCTGACAGCTCCGGGGTTACGAGAAGCACCGTCTTCCCTCGTGAGGACTTCAGCGTCTCCAACCACGGAAGACTCGGCTTCAATTCGTATACAGGGGTGAAAGCGTAGGTTCGACGGTCGAACGACAATTCAATCTGACCCTTTGTGATTTCGGCTCCATCCGCCGGAAATCGCCACACCAGCACACGGTCATTGGAAACTAGCTCCTTAAAATAGAATTCTAATTCCTCCCGGTGGCGGATCAACGCGCCCGCTTTACTGGATGTACCGATTTTTACCAATCAGTGAACCTAACACTGTCCAGTAAATCCACCACAGTTGTTACTGGAACCCATACTTTTCACTGAGTGGTGAATACCCCAGTGCTCAGTATATCTACAGAGGAATATCAGTCTTTCCACACGCGTTCTTCCTGCTTCCTGTCCCAAAGCCTTAAGATCCAAACCACGAGAATTTTGAATTCAGCAAAAAACAAAAACAGGCACAGCCGTAAGGGCCTGAAAAGCGATTCTGGAATGGGTCGAATCAAATAACAGCCCAGCCCGTGAGCTCCTGCTCACGGGCTGGGCTGAGCCGTTTCTCCGTTCCCAGTCCGTATTACAAATCGTGAAATTTCTTAATATCGTTGGCCCTCAGATCAAAGCCCTCCGGAAGGCTCGGAGATGGTCCCACTCCATGCTCGCCGCTCGACTTCAAGTGACTGGGCTGGACATCACTCGCAGCGCCGTCTCCAAAATGGAAACCAGAGTAGCCTCGATCACGGAAATTCGGCTACTCCACCTCGCTGAAGCCTTTGGAGTCAGCGTCACGGAACTATTTCCCCGAAGAGAGCCCTCGGAGCACATTCATTCGTACTTTGAGCGAAGTGGAATCAGCCTCGATTAAAACAACTCTCGCCGGACTTCGCTGGACGCATACACACAAATATCTCCTGTGATGCGATTCTATTTCTGATGACCTGTGTCTGCACGGCAACACCCCCTGCGGCCACCATCAGAAAAATGAACTCCCCCACACCAGAAGCGTCGATCGCACTCGTTGAAGCAATTTACGCATTGCTAGACGCGCCCGAGTTGAAGGATGCCAAGTTATCTGAATCCACAGACGCGCTTATCGAACGGGTCTTGGAAGCGGCAGATCAGCTGAAGATCGAATCCAAGTACCCATCCCGCCCTGAAGTAATTGCCGAGCTCAAAGCCAAGTTTGCGGAAGAGACACATGACCAGCTCGTGAATCTAATCGCAGCCATGCTTAAATCCTTTCCAAACAAGGTATTGTATCCTACTTACGACAAGGTCATTGAAGCGTCCCAAACGCAAAGAACTGGCGTGGGGATATGACTCACAGAATGAAGCCGATCACACGGCTCTGCCGCCCAATCCGGGAGTCAATCGATTCGCCATCAGTTTGGTCTTTTTGATCTGACAGGCCACCATCACGACCTGGGCAGGCGTCCGACTGGCCTCTGGGTTCGCCCGGAAGTGCTCCTCTACCTTCTTTTGAATCTCAGGATCGTCCAAGGCTCCTGCCGTTCTTCCAATCGCTTCAGCCAACTTGCGGCGGTAGAAGTCGTCTGAAATCTCACGTTTATCCTCCAGATTCCTGTCTGGAGACTCGTTCACCCGCTTCAGTCCACGTTTGATCATAACGAATGCAGGCTGGGATTAAACGCGAACACTCCCGCTCGCGGCTTGTCGTGGCGCCGTTGAAATCATCGTCTGACGGGCAATCGAGACCATCGCCTGTTCTCGCTGCGCTTCGGGCATCTGCTTCACCATCCGAGAAATACTCTCCTTCATCTCCGGATTTTCCTCCAGCTTGCGCAGAATCCCGGCCTTCATCCGTTCGGTCCGATCTTCCTTCTGGATCTCGCCTAACACCAACGCCCTCGCCATTCTCTCCGGAGGCAGCTTTTGAACGTAATCCCAGAACTTCGGGTTGTTTTTGATATAGTCATCAATCTTGGCGTTCACCGCCTGATTTTCCTTCAATGGGGCTTGTGCCGAGACGCCTACACCGGGCGTCTCTCTGTCTCCGTTTGGTTTACCTTTCAACATAACGATTCGAGCAGGTTAGGAGTTCAGGAGTTGCAAAATCGTGTGGCAATAGATGTCCGCCACATCCGTTGCGTCCTCCTCAACCTCCAGGATGAGCGCCATCAGGTACTCGGGGCCGGGCGAACACCCCAACCGTTCGTGGATGATTTGGTTCGCAGAGACGTACACCTCGTACTTCTGCTCGTTGATTTCAATCGGTTGCGCTGATTCTTTCATAATAACTCGTTATCCTTTTGCTGATTAAGTTGGGAAAATTCTCACCAGTCCGACTTGCCCGGTAAGGCGTTGGGAACGGTGGGTGCGATTGGCGGAACAACGCGTTCCTGCTTTTGTTGCCGAAACTCGGACTCCAGTTGGTCCAGGCGCGTTTTGGTCGCCGTCACCTCGGTCTCAAGACGCGTGTGCTGTTCTGTGAGTTGGAGGCTTTGCTGAAGTTTCGCTGAAACATCTCCCAGCTTTTGCGAAACAGCCTGACTGCCTTCCAAAACGGTCCGTGCGACTTCTTTCTGGCGGTTCAATTCCACCAGTAGCTCCCCGGTACCGGGACTCGTCATCTTGGCCGGATCACGAGGCGCTTCGTTGGGAAGCCTCGCGGGTGAACCCGGATGAAGGTTCCATTTGCCGCTACTCTCTACCCGATAGATCGTGTGCCCCTCGTGCATGATCCGGCCATTGTTCGGATCGATGTAGCGGGCCAACGGATACGCCTTTAGCGTTTCTGCGTAACGCACACGATCCATTGCGGAAGTCGCGAGTGTGGTTCCTGGGACCGATCGAATACCCAACACCGGCTTAGGTTTAGTCGCACAAGCCGACAAGAGGAGTGGAACAACCAACAAGAGTCTCGTTTTCATTTTCGTGCCGCAGCTGTGGGTGGAATCGCCAAATTCGAATCGCCGTCGGTTGAGGCGGGAATCGGCGCGGCAAGCCGTTGAAGGTTCCGCCGCAACCTCACCAACGGATCGTTCGGATCTTCTTGCGCATTTTCCCCTTTCAGCGCCGCCAGCCTCGTTCCACCAATCACCGCCTTCGATTTATCGATCGTTTGTGTGACGTAGACGTAGAACTGTTTGCCTGCCGGTACCCGAACGTAGAAGCCATCCCTCTGGATAGTATCGAGAATCTGCTTCGCATAACTGTTGATGACCTGCTGGGCACCCAACAGCGGCGCGTTTTGAAACGAACTCGTCGTCTGCGTTCCAAAGATCGTCTGTTCCTTTTGAGTCAACCCGCTTGCCGCTCCGCCAAGGAAGGTCGCCGTGAACAACTTCAATTCCGCCAAATCGTCGCTTTTAAGCAACTGCCCGCGCAACCCCGCGCTCCCATCCGTAATTCCCCAGCCGGTTCCGTCCTGCTCCTTCTCCCGATCCAGCGCCAGACCCGACAACGCCAACTCTTCTCCCGTCTGCCACACAAACGTCCAGTTCCCGCTACTGGCGATCCGTTCCCGTACCCGATCCACCTTCGCCGCCGCATGAACCTCCGTCCCAGCCGGAATGATCAGCCGGCCATTGTGCCAAACATCTGCGGTGACCAACCCCACAATCGGCGTGTTCATCGTGGAAGACTCCACCGTGATCACCAGCTCACACTGCACCATCCGTCCGAAAGGCGCATAATTCGCACTCAGCGAATCCATCGGCTTCATCGTACTAATCAGCTCTGGATAAAGACTGAGCGGCAACAGATCAGGGACTTCCGCCTTCCTGGCCTCTTGCGCCGGTGGCTGCACGGGTAGCACAACCGGTTCTTTCGGGACGTTAAACGTCGTCATGTCACGGGACACCGTTTGGATGACCTGCGGTTTGTTTGCGTTTTTTCCCGCCGGGTTCCGCTCCAGTTTAGCGAGCAGATCCCGAGGTGATCCAAAGCCTTTCATCAGGATGAAAACGAGAATCGCCAGGACCGCGAACACCAACAGCGCACCGGTCCGAGTCCGCAGAAAATTAAGAAGACCACGCGGCGTCATTTGGATAACCCCTCAATTCCTTTCCGCACCGGTTTCTTCGCAGGCGTTACGACCTCAGGCTCCACTCTCGCAAGCAACACCGTGAACTCGTTTTTTGTGGATAGTTCGTTCCTTCCTCCGTTGGGTGTCCCAGTTACCGCAAAATAGGCGGGCATCTCGCCCTGCGCTGGAAGGACCCCGCTCGCGTCACTAATGGACTGAAGATAGAGCCTTTCCCCAACCCGCAGCGAAAAGCCGTCTGGCCGATAACGAATGTCGTGGTCCGTTTTGTTTTTCAACAGAACCCGGAACACCAATGTGTCCTGGGCCTCAAACCGGAACACTTCTTCGAGATGAATCTCAAAATCCGTGTAGTCCATCAAGAGCCCAACCCCATCGTAGCGGCGGTAATCCACCTGTTCGAGTGCTTCAGGATGACTCGCCTTTAGGAGCGGATACGCCTTCGCCTTATCCAGCAATCCAACGAGTGAACCCGGTGTTACGGCCTTTCTCGCTGCGCTTCCTTTCGCAATCTCGCTCGGATTCTTGAAAACCAGAGAGAGCACTGGCGTTACGCTATCCTGCAACTCGACAATATACGTCCTGCCGTTACAGCGGACATTCACGTTTGTCCGTGCGTCTTTGACCAAACAACGCACCGAAAAGAAGGTCGCTCCGGGCTTGTGGGCCAACTGGAACAGTCCATGTGCTTTTCCATCCGTGGTTACCAACGCGGCATCAATAGCCGAGATGGGTGAAGGAAAACTAATCGTAGTGACTCGGGCTCCCGAGACCGGGACAGACACGAGTTTCCGTTCATCCAGTTCCACCTCCTGCATCTCTCCGGGATCGAATCCCAATCCGACAACCGAGTGAAACGCAACCAGTGCGCCAATAGTGAGTAATTTAGCGTGTCGGTTCATACTTAAAATCGCTGACTGCGGTTGGGAACCGACCGTTTTTGCTCATGTCAGGGTTCCTTCTGATTTTGAACGAGAGCTTGAATGGAATCGCCTCGCTGAACGCCTTTTGCTCAAAGATCCCCGTCCGGATGAGTTGCCCCGTAACCTGCGTCATCACGACGTCTTCTCGAGTTTCGAGAATGTCGATCTTTGCAATCTCGGCCTTCTGATGAAGCTGTTTGGATCGGAACTCATCCGCTTCCGAAAACATCTGTTTCTGCGCCTTAACAAAGGCCGCCTTAAGGAACACTTGTTTCAGCAACTCAGAACTATCGAAGCCCTTCGGGTTCCGTTCGAGGAACGCCATCACTGCAAGCATACTCTGTTGTGCGTGGAACTCTTTCGCCTCTTGGAAATCCAACAACGGCGAAACGTAATACGTCCCGGCAGGATCCACGATCACGACCCGTTCACGCTGCTTGAGTTTTCCGATCAGGAAGTACGGTTGTCCTGCTGCAAAACCGACAGAAAGGACCGCCACCCAGAACCACAAAAGCGCGGTGCGATCTTTGTTTACGAAGAACTGTTTAGGATCAAAGGCAACCTTCCCACCCCTGGCAGCACTCGTAACAACTGGCGTATTGCGGACATCTTCTACTGAATTTGATGTGTTCATTTAGAAACTCCTGCCAGCTGTGATTCACCAACTAGACTCTCTGCTGCCGCATCGTTGCCGGGGTCTTTCGGGTTGTACGGCGCGGTACTGGCACCCTGTTTTTGGGAACTAGCCGAGCTATTTTGCCCCGCTCCGGCACTTCCAGCGGCAGACGAAGACGACTGCGCCCGTGGTAAACTTTGGGCCACATTTTGGATCATCGAACCACTCATCGGACTGCTACCACCTTGAGCGGCCGATCCAGCCAAGCTCCCGATTCCTGACGCTGCGGCTCCTGCCAGCATCCCTGCAGCTCCTGATCCTCCGGTCGCAAGACTCGCTGCCGTCGTGGTTCCGGCTGAAAGCGCACTTGCGCCAGCACTCATAGCGCCTCCCACTAACGCGCTCCCGATTTGGCCTCCCGTCGAGATTGCGTTCTGAATCACAATCGGAGCGATAATCGTCGAAAGAATGATCCAGCTCCCGATCGTCGCCGCCGCCATGATTGTTTGAAGCCCGTAGACACTCGTCGCGATCACGAGCCCTTGTTCCGTCGCCACATCAATGAGGTTACTCGTCGCAATCGAGGCGGCAGCCCAACCAAGTGGCCACGCCAGAATCCCAACCGTCCCGAGAATGTAACGGGCTCCGATATGGCTTGTGGAACGCAGCCCCAGCATTCCCAGAAACAAAGGAGCAAATGCGTAACTCAGCCCCACAAAGAACTGCTGAATAATATAGGCAACCCAGATCAGAAACTGCGCGACAAGCCCCACAATCGTCAGAGTTCCCCATACAATCGCTTCGTACATTTCGGCACTACTCGGTAACCCAAACCATCCGTGTTTCTCACCCGGCTCCTGTTTTGCGACCAAAACCTCCACGTATTTTTGGGCAGCCAACTCCGGATTCGCGTCCATCTGAGACACTACCGTTTGGAGCGCGTCCTTGGCCTGATCCGTCCATTCCCCAAACAGCGCAATCGCCATGACGATCATCATCGTTGAAATGATCGGCCGCAGCATAGCCCGTGGAGTGCTGCACTGCTTCACCGCGCCAATCAACCCGGCCACAAGCAGAACAAACCCGATTGGTAAGAGGAGCGTGTACAGCGTCGTACACTGCGTCTGAAAGTTGGGGAACAGCCGTTGGAACGTCGGCAACGCAGCCAATCCGATCACTGACGGGCACCCCTGCCGAAGCGGATATCGCTATGGGTATCAGGCACCATCATAGCCCCAAACTTCTTCATCGCGTCATGTCGATCCGCCGCCAACGATTCGTGCTGCTGGTGCTTCTGCTTCGCAATGTCGTTTCGGTTCCCTATGTCCTGAACCATCGCCACGGAGGCAGCATTCGCCAATTCCACATCCATTCCATGTAACTCCGCGCCTTGCGCCGTGAGCACACCGTTTAGTTTTTGCGTCTCAGCATCGGTTGTTGATGCCTGGAGCCGGCAAACGGTTGCCTCCATTTGCCCGCGCAAACTCATTCGTCTCCGCATCACATCTTCGTAAACCGTCGAGAAGTTAGCCGTTGTATTCTCAATCGCATTAAACTGCTGGTAGACATGCAGACTGCGTTTCACTGGGATGCCGGAAAGCGTTACCGGATCAATTTGGTAATAGAGCCCGCCGGTGTTGTAATCGATCCCGTTCAGGCCAGAGGCATTTTGTATGACCCCCGTAGGCGATTGTCCGTTACCACGAATCGCTAAAGCCTGCATGACCGAGTCTCCTCCCGTGATGTTCGTCAACTGGGAGGGATCTCCGAAGGAGCGATTCAGTGCCGTCTGAATCTGTAAGCGCTGCGCCATGTTATTGAGCTGCGCGACTTGATTATCCACCATCTCGATGTATTTCGCGAGGTCGATAAGTTCATTCGCTGCGCTTTGCGCAATACTCGCCGGATCCACAACCACAAGCTGTGCGTGTGCGACCGACGCAACTAAACCGATCACCGTCAGAACTGACCATGTCTGTTTCGTCTTCATAACATCCCTTCAGTTACCGAATTGACCGACTTCACTCTTCGATCGACAAAACACGTGTCAGAGGCTTTTGGATCACTCCATCTGTGCGGCTCTCCGGCAAAGGGATGTCGTAAAGGCTAATGTTCCCGCCGGGCTCAAATCCCTCCCCGGGCCGCTGCTGATTTACCATCAACCAATACTGTTGTTTCACAGCATCGCTCCGGCCTTTCTCAAACCCATCTCCATAAGCCGTCTTAGCCTTTGCATCGTTTGCGTAAGTAAAGGCTTCTCCGAGCAGCACTCCCGCTCCGGCTCCAATAACCGACCCAACGGGACTCCCGTGTCCTATCTTATTTCCGACAAACGCACCCAGTCCTCCAGTTGCTGTATCGGTGACGATGCGGGTTGTTCCAGCGCATCCGCCCAGAAGCAAAGCGCTCACGATTACTGCGATTGTAACGCTGTTTTTCATAAAGAATCCACAGGCTGCAGATCCGCGGATGGAGTCGTGTTGGCGACGATGCCTTCGATTACATCGTCGAACCGTTTGAGCTCCTTTGCCCGCTTCTCGAAGTGTTCGCCGCTGGTGCTGCTGCAATACAACATTTCCGGCGAAGCCACGTTATGCACCGTCCCGCAAACGGGCCTCAGCGCGTCCACATGGTAATAGGTGAACGCCGCAAACTTCTGGCCAGTCTGTTGATCGGGCAACGGATAATTCATGATCGTCTGCTTCGTGATGTCGGGCAGATCGATGTCGTGTGAGACATCCTCAAGATCGGCCCGATCGTTCTGTTTCATCAAAAAGAACTGACGGCTGTTGCCAAACACCGCCGAACGAATCCGGCTCTCCTTGAAACGCGAGTATTGTTGTACGATCGCGATGTTCCATGTGTTGAACTTACGCATCTGCGCGTAGCTCTCGCGGACGATCTTTTCACCCTCTGGAATATCCAGAAACCTCGCGACCTCCTCGTATACGTTTCTTTTCCGGAGTGCGCGTGGCATCGATATGATGTGCTGCCGGGTATAGTTCGTAATCAGGAACCCAGCCGCAGACTTCAGTTCCTTGGCTGATTCTGGGATATACCCCAACTCGAAGTGCGCGATTTTACCGGTTAGCGAAATGTTGGTTTCACCATCAAAAAGCGGCCCATAATTTCCATCGCGACACCAAGGGAGTAGCAATGTGGCAATTTGTAGCACCTGATCGCGATCCGGCCCTGACGCTTCCAGTTGCATCAATTCCTGAAGCATCCGATGCGTGGGAAACTCCGATCGCTCAAAACTCGCGAACGCAAGATTCCGAACCTCCCTCGATGTGTTCGGATCTTTTGCGAACTTCAACACTTCCGCTCCCTGAAACCTGTGCAGGAATGCTTCGGCTTCATCGGGGCAAGTTGCCATCCAATCCCGGAAGTCCACAAACGCATCCAGTGTTGTCGCGCCATTCGCCATCCGTTCGCGTCGGTAACAAGCTAACGCACAAGCATGGAGAGCAACCCCGGAAATTTTGTCCGGATAGCGGTTGGACCAATCCAGAAAAACATCTTCGTAAAGCTGGTTCAGGTATTTGGAAATCTGCGCCTGCCGGAGCATCTGTTTTTCCTCGTCTGAACTCACACCTGCCATTCGGGCGACCAGAGCTGTCGCCGTGGAGAGATGCAGGGGCGTAAGCGGCAAACCTGCGGTGTCCAGATAGTTCATGGTCAACGAACCATCCGGCTGAAGAATGATCGGCTCTGAACTCGGATCGACCGTTTTGGTGTAGATCCCGTAAGAGAGTCCTTCTTCGATAATAACCGTATAGTCGTAATAAGCTTCCGTTTGCGAAAGCAGATCACACACGGTCACGGATTTGCCCGTGCCGCTCATCCCGATTAACACCGCGTGTTGCGGTGTCTGTTCACCCTCAGCGCCAGCAAACGTTTTAATCCCGATCAGATTGGAAGCCGCACCATCATAGATTGCTTCGGCCGTTGCGAGATGCCCCGTGAACGTCGAATTTACCGGCAACATATCCGCGAGGTAAGTGTGTTCAGCGTAGAGTTTGCGGTGCTGGTACTTGCCCCACAACCAACCGGGCCACGTTTGGAAGAAGAGCTTCTTCGTGGTACTCGGTAGACTGCTCTCGAAATACTGGGCGCTATTCATCGAGTTGATCGCGCTCTTAATTGCCGTGGCCTTCGCCGATAATCCCGGCTTCGTCTTGTCCCAAACCCGCACCACAAACAGCGCGTTAAACGGCAGGGTATGCCCGTGAGTTAACGCCTCAATTTTACGTTCCTTCTTTTGCAACACGGTCTTGAGCGACAACTTTCCTTCGCTCGCAAAATCTCCGGCGATCCGTTCATGCGCTTTTTCTTCACGGGTAATCTCTTTCCCGACGGGAAGGGGATCGACGTTTACCGTGATCGTATAATCCAGAAGCCCAAGGTTGGTGAGCCTGTGAATGATGCCAGGAAAGGTCATCTTCGGCCAACGGGTCAACACGATGGTCGTGTGATAAAAACCGTCCATCCAGAACCCAAAATCCGGCTGCCCCGTTCCTTCGCTATGCCAGCAATTCTCCTGAATCGTCCGCGCCGGATCGAATGCCTCCTGAAGATCGTAGTTGAAGCGCTCGCAGTACGACGGGTTGAGGAACGCCGAGTAATGCTCGAAATGATCAGCGTCGGTCATCGGAATAATCCGCGCTCCCTGTCCACTAAAAGTGGAGGTCAACATCTCGTGGATCTGAGCAAACTCCAGTTGGAGTTGATTCAGCAACTCTTCGTAGTGCGCGGAAAGATCGCCCGCAGTCGCGTCAAACGCGGGTGAATGCTCAATCTTGCGTGAGACGTAGAACACCAACCGCTGACGGCGGAGTTGCCGGTTAAGCATGGCCTGCCAGTAACGAATGAACCGCTCGTTTCGCACCCGGCGCGTCCAGAGGTTCTTGGCGCGTTTGGTTTCATCGCGATACCGGAGCAGTTCGCGTTGATAGTCTGAATCACAATACCACTGCACCTGAAGCCGTTGGTTTTCTCCCAGAGAAGCGAGCAGGACTGCGATTTGATCCTGAAACTCGTTGAGTTCCGAGACCTGAGCGTTGTTGAAATCGGGAGCTTCAAAGATGAAGCCTTTCGAAACAAACCCGCCGGTATTGAGTCCGTTAAAGACTAACAGATCGCGGACAAAATGACCGTTCGGAGCCGTCTCCACAATAGCATCAAGGGGCCACATAATTTAGAAAGGAAAGCTGTCCGCGGTCTTCGAGAGACCCAGCGGATGCGGGGTTTGCAGCTGCGGATTGGGAGCGAAGCCGGGACCGTTCACCCATAGATCCAGCAAATCGGTGTCGTACCCCGGTGGTTTGCCTTGTTTGAACGCGAACACGTAGAAGAGCGTGAATGCCAGCGGCACCACGGCTGCCCCGAGCGAGGCACTGAAGGAACACTTCAATCCGCTAAACAGCAGAAGCAGTGTAGCGACCGCCGTGAACACGCCACCGATGACGAGCCAGAACAGCCCGCCATCAAGGCCCCACGTTCTGCCGCCGGAATCATCGCCACTGTTCGTGTCTGAAAACCGTAAGGCTTGGTCCTTCATTACTGGAAAGAGCCGACATCGACGGTGGAAGTTCCGAGCCCGAACGCAACAAAGAGCGCCTTCACGATTGCCGGGGCCCCGGCAATGATGAGTCCCCCGATAATCGAAAGTTTACCGGCGTCGGTATCACCGCGCCGAATCGCGAAACCGCCTCCGACCACACAAATCGTGCCGAAGATGAATCCGATCAGCATGACGATGCCCATCGCCTTGCTTGCCCCGTCACTCAACCCGCCTGCGACTTGCCCGAGCATAGGTGCAAACCGAATCCCGATCGCCAATGAAGTTAAACTCATGGCGACGGTTGTACCCCCGATTTTTTTCAGTCTGCGCCTCTAGAGGCGCAACCCTCACTTTTCTTCAATTATCTTTGGTCGTTGTGAACAAAACGACCGCAATTGCCGCTCCGTTTCTCGCCAAGCTGAACAATCTTCCAAATCATTTGCGCGGGCATATCATTGGACAGGATCATGTTATATCTTCTGTCTCGTCTGCCTTACTGCGAAGTGAACTGGGATTAAGAAAGCCCGGTCGGCCGAAAGGGAGTTTCCTTTTTTTGGGGCCTACTGGTGGCGGGAAAACGGAGCTTGCGATTTCGTTCACAAGCTATCTGTATGGAGCTGAATACCTTTCGCGGTTTGATATGTCGGAATATCAGAATCAAACGAGTTTGGCACATATTCTCGGAGGAGCGGATGGAGAGACCGGATCGCTTGCTGCTGCCTGCTCAAAACATGAAAAAGGAACGCTCTTATTCGATGAAATCGAGAAAGCCCATCCGCGGATCCTGGATGTATTCCTTCAAATTCTGGATGCCGCCCGAGTCACCACTACCAGTGGTGAAACACTGGATCTGAGCAACTTCACCATAGTCTTCACCTCCAACATCGCGTCTGCAGACGTGCTGGACTTACAGCATTCCAGCAGTGCCACATTAGAACGCCACGTTTTGACCCGCGCCCAACAGCAAATGCGCCCGGAGTTATACGCCCGAATCAACGAGAAGCTGGTCTTCCGCAAATTGACCTACGACGACCTGCTTCAAATCGCCGCACAGCTCTTAGAGCAGGAACTTGAGTTCCTTGCTCAACAAGGCCACAGGATCACCGCAGAGGATACCGTGCTTCCATTTCTTGTTCGCCGGGGATTTCACCCTCGGCTCGGAGCTCGCCCCATGCGGGATGCGGTCGAGAAAACTATCGGTGACGCTGTTGCGAGGGATTTGCTCGGAGGCGGAACCGGCTGTGGAACTTTGGCTGTGATCGGGAGCGAAGATAGACTGACCGTTTCTTGATGTTACCCATTGTCGGAAATTCGTAGCAACCCAAGGACTCAGGGTCATCAACGGCAGTTACTCGGAACTGCACTCGTTGCGTATCTGTGCGCCGGCACCCAGATTGTGGCGCTTAGCCGCGATGTCGGAATCGACTTTTCGGCAGAGTAAACGGAAGCCAAACGGATAAGCGGACTCGGTTTGTAGGGGGCAGGCTCCATACAGCGTCAACTGTCATGGAGCCCGTTTGGTTTATGCCCTCGGGATATTCAGGACGTAATCGGCTGCCTTTTGTGCCTGCCCTGCAGCCCGAACGATCCACGTTTTGGCATCGGGATTTTGGAGAGCCTTGAGCCAACCGGCAAGGTAAGCGGCGCTGTTCTCGCTCTGGTCATCAAAGATTCCAGAATGCGCGCAGAGAAAAGCGGAACCCATCTCCGCGACCAACTCTTCCTCTGCATAAGTTTGTCGCGAGGCATGCATCCCTTTGTTTTCGACAAGGCTCTTTCGGTTTAACCGGTGCAAAGCGCCAACTGAATGCGTAACCTCATGAAAAAGAGTCGAATAAAACGATTCCGGTGACGTCATGTCATCCATGTTTGGCATGGAGATGGAGTCATCCGCAGGCCTGTAAAACGCCATCGCCGTTCCGTAACGGATGATCGGGCGATTGGGCATCGCTGCGACAATCATTTTTGCATCTCCACAACAGTCAGTTTGCGGAATCCGAACCTCAGCAGCGGGGAACTCAATGCCTTCGATCTGGGACGCATTAAAAACGGTGTAGGATTTCAGGAAGCCTTTCGTTTTGTCCTCTCCCGAGTCCTTGTCTTCCGTTTCGAACGTTCCCCATTTCACAACCAGTGAACCTTTCTCACCCTTACGAACATGGCCGCCGAGTGCCTTTGTCTGAACAAAGGTTAGGAAATAGGGACTGGAGAAACCAAGCATCCCCAGAAGCCATCCGTTGACTCCCCTGTAAACCTTGCTGGTGGCGAAATTCCGGGGGCAACCGACGGAGCCAAGATAAGGAGATTTCCAAGGACAGACGCCTTGTTCGAGTTTGGCGATCATCAACGCGGTGACAGTGGCGTAAATGTCGTTATTTGTGGTCTTTGAATTGTTAGTCATAACATTTCAAAGACCAGCAAAGAAGACAACGTCAGCTTTGCGGCCCAGCCCGCGCGGTCAAGAGCGGAGCGAAGCGGAGAAGAACGGAATAAAAAGCGAAGCGGCTTTATGCCGTATCTTGAACCCTTGACGGCGAAAGCCCTTTAGGGGCACTTCGAGGGTTTAGGAGAAGTGCGGCTTGGGTGGCACTGCCCGAAACGTGAGTTGAGCAAACAGAATCCCCCTGCAAGGGGTTTCAAAGTGGGGGGTGTGAATCTGGTGGCCTGTTGGAGAAAACAGGGCTCGGTTGGAGAGGAGCGCGGCAGCTCTGCCGAGAAGGGGAGGGGATCCGGGGAGCCCAAAGTGTCGCGTAAGTCCTAAGACACGCGACACCTTCCGTCCCCGGTTCTTCCTGTGAAGCCTCGTATAGGGGCCATGTTGGACAGTCTCAAGCATCTGCATTCACAAGGAGTTCCGGCGTAGGAACAGTCCCGCAGCCATGCCTCTCCATCCGATTCCATTTGTGGGAGTCGCATGGAAAATTACCGCGCACGCAATCCGCGCAAGTCACCTCTCTGGCAATGCACTCACCGCCATTACGCTGAGTTCCGGGAGCGTTATCCCGAACACTACCAGCCCAAACAGGGGCCCATCCGTTCCGTTATCGAGGCCGTTTGTTCATAAATTCCTCAATTGCGGGAATCTCGAACGCGGCTTCGCTCGAATCCATTGCGACTCCTGCGGGCTCGATACTCTCCTAGCTTTTTCCTGTAAAAGCCGCTGGTTCTGCCCGTCCTGCCATCAAAAAAAGCGTCCAGACTTCCGCTGCCTTTATCGTAGAAGGCGTCCTCGCTCCGGTCCCTCACAGGCGTTACGTCCTGGCACTGCCAAAAATGCTCCGTGCCTATTTCCTGCGGCACCGGGTCCTTCTCAAATACCTCTGCACCGCCGCTCAACAGAGTCTGACGATCTATCTACGAGCGGCCCTCGGGGATGAAAAGGCGCATCCCGCAATCATCCTGACCCTCCACACTTTTGGCGAATACCTCGATTTTCACCCGCACGTCCATGCCCTCGTTGCCGATGGCCTTGGCCCGTGACGGCGTGTTTCATCCCCTCCCGGAGCTCCCCATTTCCCCCCCAGAACCCGCTCGAAGAAATCTTTCGCGCTCACATTCTAAAGCTCCTCGTCGGTTTGGAGCTTCTCCCTGCCGATCGAGTCCGCCTACTCCATTCCTGGAAACACTCTGGTTTCAATGTTCACCATGGCGAATCTGTCCCCCCAGAAAACAAGGCTCTCCTGGAACAACTCACCCAGTACATCCTTCGCAATCCCTTCTCGGTCGAAAAAATGACGCTCCTGGCACCGAAGGACACCGTCATGTACCGCTCCCGTTTGAACCCGAAAATTAACAGGAACTTCATGATCTTCACTCCTACGGATTTTCTCGCCGCTATCACCCAGCACATTCCGGATAAAAGTGCGCAGATGATCCGGTATTACGGGTGGTACTCCAACAAGATGCGCGGGCAGCGTCATATGGCTGCAAACGGAGGAATCGCTGCCGAACCTTTGCGTCCCGCGTCCACCCCACCCCCACCTGCAAAACTGCCGTCCAGGAAATGGCGGGATGTAATCCTGAAGGTGTGGCACACCGATCCGCTGCAATGTCCGCACTGCCAAAGCCGGATGAGGGTCATTGCAGTGATCGAGCAGGCGGGTGTTATCGAAAAGATTCTCCGACACAAGGGGCTTTGGTGTGGAACGCCACGGGTTGCGCCCTCGCGTGCGCCACCGAACGCCAAACCGGTACAGCAGGAAGACTCGCCGTACTATGCGAGTGATCCCATGCCGGACTACGACAACGTGTTCACGGATTAAGGTCGGAACAAAGACCGGGCTGATCTTTTTTCCCCGCCAAACGCTGAGGATTTCCCCAGCGAGGCGGTGGCATTGCCCGAATAGGACTCAAAAAGGCCCGGGGTCCGTCCGTTCTCGCCCAACCGTGCAGTAGACGCAACGCAATCAGGCGCAAAACCAGAACGCCTTAGCCATGGGACCGTTTTCCGGTAGACGAACGCCGCAAAAGGGGGCAAAAAGCAATTCTCCCTTAACGCACAATGCTGATTCGGCCCCTCCCCCCATGCGTACGCAAAAAGTTTATCAGTAATGTCAGCCAGCGAAATCTTTTATGAAAGAGACACAATCCAACACAGAACAGTTTCAAGGTAAGGTGGCCGTCATCACGGGGGCAGCCGGAGCAATAGGGGAAGCCTGCGCGATACTTTTGTTACAAAAGGGTGCCAATCTAATGCTTTTGGATTGGGATGAGTCTCGGCTGAAAGCGCTTTCTGAAAAATTAAACGGGGGCGATCGCGTCGCCTTTGCCGTGTTAGATACCGGGGACGAATCAGCAGTCAAATTGGCCGTAAACAAAACCGTAGAAACTTTTGGAGGTGTCGACATTTTGCTCGCTTATGCTGGCACGGAAGGCCCCGTAAAAACTTTGGATATGCTTTCCTACGAAGAATTTGAGCGTGTACAGCGCACCAACGTGTCTGGGGTCTGGATCGCAATGAAACATTGTATTCCCCCCATGAAACAACGCGGTGGCGGCTCTATCCTCGTCACCTCCTCGATTGCAGGAGTGGTTGGCTATCCAGGCATGTCTCATTATGTTGCCAGCAAGCACGCCGTTTGCGGCTTGGTGAAGTCCGCCGCTTTAGAACTCGGAACTTCAGGTATCCGCGTCAATGCAATCGCCCCAGGTCCAGTTGATAACCGGATGATGCGATCCGTCGAATCTCAAGCGCTTCCAGATAATCCAAAAGCCGTTCAGGACATGATTACCGGCATCATTCCGATGAAGCGCTACGCCACGAATGAGGAAGTCGCTCAAATTACGGCCTTCCTTGTTAGTGATGCCGCCTCCTATTGCACCGGGGGCATATACCCCGTCGATGGGGGCTTCACCGCGGCTTGAGACTCAGGGAAGGTGTGCACGGGCGGATCGCGGAAGTGTTCGCCTGATAAAAAACGGTTTTTACGTACGTACGGGGGTAGAGACCGCATTACCGCGGCGAGTTAATGCTGAAGCCTCAGTAAAAGACGGTGCAGCAGCTAAGGGCTGGTAGGTTTAGCGAAGCCAAGCGCACCAGAATATCGTTCTGGTGCGCCCTTTCGCTCCGCGCAAAACAACGTCCGGAGTTTGAAGTAGTGTTTTTACGATATAAAATATTGGGGCTAAGGTTTTTCGCGTTGAAGGATATCCGATCTATGATCCCTGCGCCTTCGTTCTTTCGTTTTTCAATCCGTTGGCCGGCCTCCCTTTTACTGCTGCCCGCCTCTGTGGTCCTCGCATTTTCAACCGTGTCTGCTTAACGCACAATGCTGATTCGGCCCCTCCCCCCATGCGTACGCAAAAAGGAATTT
>JBAXNG010000054.1:0-24874 GCA_037133875.1 Verrucomicrobiota bacterium
AAACGTGCAAAAGTCGAAGCAAGCTTCGAGGTATCAGACCCAATGCGAATGAACGCTATTTCTGGGGCTGGCTTCCGTGAGGAACAGGGCCAAAAACATCAGGAGCTTATGTGGGGGAATACACCGGGAGTTTCTGGCAGCCCTATGAAACACCTTTTTGGACGGGCTCTGCTCAAAGGCCTCGCCCTGGTTTCGGTGTATTCGCTCTGCGTGGTTCAGGCGCATACAAGTGTGTTGGCGCAGACGGCGGATCCGGTTCCCGGAAAATCGCCTGCGATCGGTAACAAGGCGCAGAAAACCTATTTGCTGGAAGCGGCTCTTTATCCGGGTCTTCAGGTGGGACGTAAGATTGAGAACTACGAGACCCGTATCGTCATCAATCGGCCGAGTCCCGGGGATGATTACTGGTATCGTCTTCCGTATACGATTTCGGTCGTTGGAGGGCAGCTGCCGGAGGGCTTGAGTTTATTGCAGAATACCGGAAACAACGGCACGCTGGCCTGTTTCCAAGGGACTCCGACGAAAGCAGGAACGTACCCTGTGACCTTGCGCGGGACGATGGCGGATGGAATTGTCACTGCGGATCTGGAAGTGCAGTTGGTCGTTGGAGAAGCGCAACCGGTTAAGAACATCGGGATATACATCAATCCGCAGCAGAAGTTTAGCGTGGGAAAAGCTTTGGACTCTTATGTTGCTTTCTATGATCGCGACACTGGGGGACGGGCGAATCTAAGCCAATTCGTGGTGAAGTTATCCGGACTGCCTCCTGGAACTTCATACACTGAGGGAGAGGGGTTTTTGTCGATTACAGGAACCCCAACTGAAGTGGGGAACTACGTCATTTCTGCTGAAGCAATTGCCAAGGACGGCAGCGTGCTTGGCAGTCAAACAAGCACCTTGGAAATCGTGCCTGAGGACTACAAGTCGGCGCGCACGCTATTGAATGGCATTTACGGAAGCGATCTGCGCCAGTTTGTGAAGCTCGGGAATGACAGTTATCGATATGGTTCTCTGAAAGTCAGAGATGAGCTTGGAGGGAGTATCGGAAATTTCAGTATTGAAGCTCAGGGATTGCCTCCGGGGCTCTCGTTCTATGCACCGTGGGGGGCTGAGAACGGCTATTATTTTAAGGGTGCTCCAAAAGAAGCGGGGACATTTAACGTAACCGCTCATGCTGTTTTTGAGGATGGATCAACCACTCCCGACGTTACTTTTTCGCTGCAGGTTGTTCCTGCCCCGCAGGAAGGAATCGCCTACTCTGGGAACTATGACGCTCTGGTTGAACGAACGGAAGCGAACGAAAACAATGGTGGCGTTTTGAGTCTTGCGCTTACCGCAAAGGGGGCAGCATCCGGATTTTTGCTGCACAATTTCGTGAAGTATCCATTCGCCTCAGCAAACGTGGTTTTGGACAAAGAAAGCGGCGATATCGAGATTACCCCTCCAAAAGCTGGAGTGGTTTTTAAGGGGACATTGCAAGAGGATGACCAGGGGTACTCGACTCCTGAAAATCCGGTATTCCATATCGCAGGGACGCTTGAAAAGGACGCTAACAATGTCGCTTACGTATATGGCTTTCGCGCCACAGTACGCAGCGCAAAAGATCCGTCTCCGTATGCCGATACGGCTCCCATTAATTTGATGGTTGTGAACGATCCGTTCGGCAACCAGGACAAGGATGCCGCAGGGAATCCTATCGATAAGCCTATCTTAGCGGGTGGTACACAAGTGGATCCGGTGAGTCAGCCAACGGGGATCAGTTTTAGTGCTCTTCGGGTTTCGCCAACCGGCGTTGTGACGGCAACTGTATGGGCGGCGGATGGAAGTGCACCTGTCACGGTGGCGACTCGCCTCACGGAATCTGCCAGTGGTGCACGGTTCTGCACCTACTTTCCTATCGCTAACTCGAGTGGCAAGAGCAGTCTGATAGGTAGTAACTTTGTGAACACAGATGGCGATGCGGCTGGAACTTTCAGCTGGTTCAAAAATGCGTCTAACACTGGCACCTCTTACCCCGGTGGCATAGCGCTGCAAGAATACGCCGGAGTGATTGGAGCCCGATTTGTTGTTCAACCGAATGGGCTGAACCTGTTTGGCCTCGAGGAGAGTATAGCGAATGCCGAACTAGATTTGATCGGAGCCGACTTAGGCGAGGATGTGGAAGTGCCTCTGACCATGAGCGCAAAAGCGATCAAACCCGTAGCTCAAACGGTAGTTCCAAAAGCAGCAGCGGCACCCAAAGAACCGGCAACAGGATCTGCAGTGGCAAAAGTGGCTGCTGCTCCCGTGGCTTCCGGAGTGAACGTTCGTTACGACGGAAAAACCGGGATGGTGACAGGGTCCGTAAATGTGAAAGGTCAAGGTGCCTCTAAAGCGCGAACCGCGAATTTCCGCGGGATGCTCGCTCCTGATGGCGAGAGCGTGATGGGGCACTTTACGATTCCTTCGGCCGATCCGAAAAAGAAGCTGATCTACGCAGGCGAGTTGCGCCTCAAACCTCGGGATTAATGAACTGATGGGCATTCCCTTCTTTCGTACATATCGAAGGAGGGACTGCATCAGTTCGGAGGATTAACAACCATGGAACTGCCGGGCAACCGGCAGTTTTCCTCCACTAGAGACGTCGCTGGGGAAAGCTACAGAGAGCCAAAGCCATTACTTTGGGTCTCTAACTTGTTGAGATTCCTTTTAGCGGGAGCCAAAAACGAGTCCCATACGCAGCAACAGTGAGTACAGAACTGATCCAGATCGTTTACACCAGCGCAGCGCGAAAGCCATTTTCCCAGTTCGCCCTCACTCGACTTTTAATCAAAGCCAGAAGATCAAACGCGGCGACGGACATCAGCGGTGTCCTCCTCTACTTCCAAGAGTCCTTTTTCCAAATTCTAGAAGGGCCCGTCGACGAAGTGGAACAGCTCTACGCAAAAATCGGCCAGGATCCTCGACATTTCAGATCCCTTTTAATCGCGAGAATATCCATTACGGAACGGAACTTCCGCCAATGGCACATGGGCTTTGTAATTATGCCGCGATCCGGATTATGCCGCGCCGATAGTATAACCCCCTGACACGCGAGGAACATCGACACGGCATATCGGCATAATCAGAGGTCTTTCAAGTAGGCGAGTAGCTCGTCATTTGGACGGTACCGCCCAGTCAGAACAGTCGTGGACTGAGTTTTAGTCAACGCCTGTTCCTTCAACTGTATGTTCGCGTGGATATACATCTAATTGGTTTCCATTGATTTGTGGTCCATCCAATGGACAGTCACCGTCCGATCTACCACGTTCTGTAGTAACTGCGTAGCCGCACTATGTCGCAACACATGCGCGGTAAAACTGGGGGGCAAGCGCTCAATTTTATGCCGCTAAGTTAGGCCGAATTATACTCAGCCACAGAGAACTCAATCATCGACGCGGCATAATCCGGATATCGGCATAGTGTTCCAATTCGGTAACGCGTAAAATTTCGCCCCAGTTCGTGGATTCGAAATTCAGTGTGGCTTGTGCCACACACCGGACAGGCAACCGGATCATCAAGTTCAATCGTGTCGTCTAGGCTCATGCGGATTGTCGCTTACAGAGAGTGGGGGAACTGGGTTGGTTTTCCGGGGTGTTAAACCAGTCAGCGTTATTATACCGGATCCGATTTTTGCCTGCTGGCGGTTATGTGACTAGCGTGCATGGGATGCTTCCGTCCCGATGTGATAGGTACGAGAGTTGTGCCTCTTTAAGGCGCAAGTGGACCGCCCTGTCGAAAATGCAGATCTGAATTCGTCCCAGATAAAAGTGCCGATTTAAACGATCGGGCAGAGATCCCTTCATGCCGGGGTGTACAACGGAGGATGTTCGGCTCCTGAGATTGCGTGTTCGAATCCTAGCTGGCATACTCCGTTAATGCGGGCTGTCTTCGAACTTTTGCTCCGAATCCAGGCGGCTTCGGGGCTTCGTTTTTTACTGATCGGTGGCTGGGCTCTTCAGGCTTACGGATACGCTCGCCAAACGGTGGATGTGGACTGCATGACGGCAACCCAGGACGAAGCGAGGGTTTCAGTGGAATTGAATAATGCTGGGTTTGAACCGTTTGATCGGTTGTCTGCCTTTGTGCGTTACCGTCATCGGGTGAACCCGCTCATGGTTCTCGATTTGATGATGGTGGATGCGGGAACTTTTGAAAAAATGTGGCTCGAAGCGCAGAGTTTTAAGGTGGCTGACTTTTCGTTGCGGGTTCCATCATTAGAACATCTCATCGCACTGAAACTGCATGCAGCAAAGAACCCCCATCGTGCGTCCAGGGATCTATCCGATGTAATCGAACTACTTTCTATGAACCGTAGTAAGGTGTCACCCGAATCGCTTCAGGAGTTGTGTGACAAGTTTGGCTCTCCGGAAGCGGCTCAGAAGCTCCGTTCTTTTTTATGAACCTTGATTTGACCTTCCCGGTTTCTGACCAACCGGCATCTCCGCCGCCGAGTCTCGATAATGAGGCGTACCTTGAATTCGTAGAGTTCAATTTAAGTCTAATAGAGCAGAACGGGGATAGTGAGCGTGTTCTGGAATCCAGATTGAGGCCGGTGGCTGAGTTCTTTGTGCTACCGTAAGCGAGTATTCACAGTGATCGGCCATTCGAACAAAAGCCCGATGGTTGTCTTGAGCAGAGGCGGGGTTTTTGCCGTCGGCGAAGTGGCCGCTGGATCCGATAAGGCATGTAAAAGGAGAGGTTAGAGCTATCGAAACTTGAAAATCCGCAGCGCGAATGCAAGATTTCCGATATGATTGCGCGTGCGCAGTACCAGCAGCAGGTCGAGCGAGCGCTCCGGCGAAACCCGGTTGTCGCTCTCCTGGGCCCAAGGCAATGCGGTAAGACCACCTTGGCCCGTCAGTTTCTTCCGGCTAACTACCCGTCCTATTTTGATCTGGAGGATCCCGTGACCGCCGCGTTGATGGAAAACCCCTTCACTGCGTTGCAGGGACTGCAGGGGTTGGTTGTGATTGACGAAGCGCAGCGTCAACCGAGGTTGTTTCCAGTTCTCCGGGTGTTGGCGGATCGCTCGGAAAATCCCGCTACCTTTCTTGTTTTGGGCAGTGCCTCCCCGGAATTGTCGCGGCAAGCCTCCGAGTCGTTGGCAGGGCGGGTCGAAATTATTGAGATGCGAGGGTTCGATCTGGGGGAAGTTGGAATAGAAAAAGAGGATGCTTTGTGGCAACGCGGCGGTTTTCCGCGCTCTTTTCTAGCGGGGCAAGAGGAGGACAGTGTCGTCTGGAGAAAAAACTTTATCCGCACCTTTTTGGAACGTGATTTGGCGGCCCTCGGTTTTGGATTGTCCCCGGCGCTAATGGGACGCTTTTGGGTGATGCTTGCGCATTATCACGGACAACTTTGGAACGGGAGTGAGATTGCGGCTTCGTTGGGGATCTCCCCCAACACGGCCCGGAGTTATCTGGATGCCTTGGAACAGACTTATATGGTTCGCCGTCTGCAACCTTGGTACGCCAATCTCGGAAAACGTCTGGTTAAAACTCCAAAGATTTATTTTCGCGATTCAGGCATTTTTCACACTTTTTTGGGGTTACATCAATCAGGAGAGATTTTGCGGCATCCCAAGCTGGGAGCTTCCTGGGAAGGGTTTGCTTTAGAGGAAATGCTTCAGGCGTTGCAGCCGGATGAAGCGTATTTTTATGCGGTTCACAGCGGCAGTGAAATGGATCTTCTGCTGATCCGGAACGGTCGCCGTCTGGGCGTGGAATTTAAACGTATGGATGCACCCAGGATGACCAAGTCGCTAGGCATCGCCATCCGTGATCTGGGGTTGGATGAACTTTGGGTCGTTTATCCGGGGAACCGCACGTACGCCTTGAGTGACAAAATTACCGTGCGTCCGCTGTCGTCGTGTTTGAGTTGGAACCCGGAAGTCCTGTGAGTCACCGAGAGTGCTCGGTCCCATCAGTACGCAGGGTGCGTTCGAGAAGGGGAGGGCGGTTCTGAAAAATTAAGCGCCTTGGGTCTCCTCGCTCTATCCGCTCTCTTCAAAGCCCGGTGGTTGTCTTGAGCAGACGCGGGGTTTTTTCCCGTCGGCGAAGTGACCGCCGGATTCGACACGGCATGTAAACAGAGAGGGGTATATCGGGCATACCGCTCCGATCAAAAGTTCCATGAGCTCATTCCGGTGGGAATTGTGTTTCCAGCGGTGCACTCCAGGGTCGCTTCGGGGTGTCTTCTACAAACCAATGTTTGGCGACGGCCAGTTTGCCGAGCTCCGTTTTGGGACAACGACTTTCGATTGCTTGATAAAACCGGTCTGCAGCGGCTTCATCACGAGCCTGAATCCAGTTACCCGCGGTATTGAGTACGTCCGCGAGTTCATCCGTTCCGTCCGGCATTAACGCCGCCGCTTTCTATGCCAGTCCCGTCGCGACATAACGGTAATGAAACCGTTTGTTGGGTTCGGGTTGATGTTTGGCTAAACGCCTTTTTTCCTCCGGAGTAGCCCGAATATAGAGCTTCTGTGGTTTAAATTCTTCGACAACGTTTGCCTGATCCCAACGGCGCGTGAGAACCGGCTTCCCCTGCCGTTCGATTCCCAAGGTTCCCGGATCAAAATCGCCTCCACTGTAAAATCCGTCGGGCTCCATTTCCGTCCCCATGAGTTCCATGCCAAAGTAGCGCACGATCCACGCTGCGGTAAAATAGTGTCGGGCCCGGTCCAGTTTCGGTTTTTTGGAATCAGCCGCGTTTTTGAGCGTTTCGACATAACGATCCAGCATGGCCTTTTCTTTTTCCGAAAAATATTCCCGCGCCTCTTGATATCGATTTTCGCGCACAAGCCGGCGCGCCAGAAGCCAGGGGAGTGAATTTTGCTGTTCGTTGTCTGGAGCCGGCGGGACTGGAACGAACCCATTTTTATCCACGTACGTTTTGAGTTCGTCCACGGTGAGAACCCAGTCCGCAAGGAACGCGGCATCCCGCCAAAGATTTCCCCTTAGGAAAACATCCATGGCACTTACAAATTCGGCACGTTCCAACCGGATGCCCGCCAAATCGCCGGCGGCATATTGAGCCATTGCGTAGCTGGATTCATCCCGCGCAAGGTCATACCTACGGTCGGTCATGCCGGCGGTTCGCATGGTATCAAAAACGTTCGAGAGCAAACGGGCTGCTTCGGCGGTGTTGCCAGCTCGGCGGGCCAATTTAGCCTTTAGCCACAAACTCACCGGGCTGTCCGGATTGGCCAGTTTCAACCAACGCGCACTTTCCTCAAATTTGCCGGCGTTATAGGCGATCCACCCGATGTATTCGGCATCTTTCACCGCTGCGAGGTTGAGAGACTCGAGGGTTTTCAGGCAATTCAGGATGCGATTGCACGCAGCAAGATCACTCGAGTACCAGCCGCTTGTTTGACTTAGAATCTGAAGGGTTGCCAGTTGGAGAAGCAGTGGACTTTGAAGTTCCTTTTTGGACGCCTCATCCAGGGTGGAGGCATCGTCGGGCAGATTTGGAACGACAAGTTTGAGTGAATCAATGGCGGTAAGATCACCCAAAGCGAGTTGGTTGAGATAAAGCTCGGCTGCCTTTTCATAGTGCTTGAGGTCTAATTCGGCACGGCCTTCCCACCCATAACTGTCGGCGGCCAGTCCCAAAGAATCCACGAACCCTTGCGCGGCGAGGCTGCGTGTCTTTTGAAACCATTGGGCCGCTTCTTCGCTGTTTGTTTTGAGCGCGAGTTTTCCAAGCATGTAACTTGCCCAAACGCTCCTGTAATGCCGTTCCTGGACGGGCAGGTTTAACAACGTTTCCCAGGCGGTCCGCGCTGCTTCGTAGTGTTCGGATCCTTTTTGAAAGGCGTGGGCGCCTTTGTGGTACAGGGCGAACTCGGAGTTGAATTCCTCGGGCAGACTTTCGGCGACGGGGGAGAGCAATGCGAGGCGTGCCGTGCGATGTTGCGAAAGGGCTTTTTCTTTGTTATCGGGCTGGATCGCTCCGGATTGCAGCGCCTCGTTAAAGTCGGCTTGATCCGCCTCCTCCAGACTCAAAGTGGAGCGTTTTTCCGGGGGATGAAAATCCTGGGCGATTCGAGTGACCTCTTCTTTCCAGTAAAACTCGGGAGATCTCTCAGATGCGATACCACCTTCTTCCAACCAGCGAGGTGGAGCGAAGGAACCACTGGCATGGAGCCGGCCATGATACAGCGCCCCTACAAGTGCTATTGCGAGAATCGATTTTTTCAGAGAGGGATCGAATTTCATGAAACAAATGGAAATCATGCGCGGGCACACGCCACTATCGCCGTGTTCCTCAGATTGAATGGGATGAGCGTGGCGTTTCAATCTCATGTCATCTGAAAATCCAAAGAACCCGGACGAATCTGCAGCCTGGCTCGCGTGGACCCTCCATTTTATTGCGGTGATGTTGATTAGTTCTACTGGTTGCCGTCGGATCCCCCAAAACGCAGCGCCTCTTCCTCATTCCGCATATGTCTGGCAATCACGATGGTCTTCTCAAGTGAGTGCCGCCGTTCGCGTCGATCCGGACCCATTTGAGCGACTCGTGGTGCTTGGGGTTCATGTTCAATGGCGATCCGGTCAGCCGCATGTGCTGCGTCCGTTAATCGATTGGGAGGCTCTGCGCGAGTCGCACAAGGCGATTGGATTTGCCGTTCGAATTGAGGTGCCCCCGCATGAACCGACGCCTGACCAAGTCGAGATATTCCTGAAGGCGACCCAGCAGCTTCTTTCCGATTCCAAAGCACATGGAGTTTCGTGCCAGGAAATCCATTTGGATTACGACAGCCCGCAAAAGCGATTGTCGGGATACCGTTTCTGGTTGCCGCGTTTCCGCGAGGCGGTTCGACCTACGCGGTTGGTGATAACGACGTTGCCTGCGTGGTTGAAGGAGAGCGAATTTCGGAGGCTCATCGAACACGCGGACAGTTTCGTTTTACAGGTGCATTCGGTCTCAACTCGAGAGCCCGAGGAAAAGGCGGCGCTTTTTGATCTCTCCCGTGCCAAACGCTGGATCGAGCAGGCCTCAGCGCTCGGCCGGCCTTTCCTTCTATCGCTTCCGACTTATTCAGCGTTGGTCGGCTACGACTCACAGGGCCAATGCTTGGGAATGGCCCTCGATGGAGAACAACCGGCGTGGCCTCCCGGAATAAAAATCGTTGAGTTCCGATCGGATCCCGATGCGATTGCGGGTTTGGTAAATGAACTCAAAACGGCGCACCCGGTAAATATGGAGGGAGTAATGTGGTATCGTTTCCCGGTTGGAGGAGGGGAGCACAATTGGCAATGGCCTACAATCAACGCTGTTTTGGCCGGGCGCCGGCCTCTACGCAGGATGACTCCCCTGGGGGAAGGGCGAGGAAACGGGCTCGTGGATATTCACGTACTCAATGAAGGCGAAGTGGAAGACCGATTTACAGGGACGATTCGTATTTCGTGGAAAGGGAATGCGCCGGTGGATATGGAGGCATTATCAGGCTGGGAGTTTACAAAAGGCGTGAATGAAATCCTGATGAGAAGAACGGCGCTTCCAAGTCCCCGGGTGTTGCCGGGGGCACGTTCTGTTTGCGGTTGGGTTCGGTTTAATGAAAAGGGCCCCGAAGTTTCGCTGGAAATGATCCCGTAGCCGCCTGTGCTCACCAGTGTTTCCATTGATACACCACCGGATCCTCGGGAGTCTCCGGACCCACCACTGCGTTATGAATATCTCTCAACGCGACATCCATCGTTTTAACATCCGGGAAGGGGCGCCCGAAGTATTTGATGATGTTGTCGTGTTGGTAATGCTGATCGGAGGTAATCCAAAACTTCCGCCTGTCACTACTCTGCTTAGGTAGGTATGGAAGTATTGATATTGGCTCGCTCATATTCTTCGATCCACTTTTTAACGTTCTGAAAAGGTGGCTGTTACGGCAGAGTCGGATTTAAGCGTGCCCTACCGGACGTCAGGCTTGGGGCTAAAATACGTCAAAATGGGGCCGCTTTTGCCATTGATGGACAGGCCTTGTCCTGAGTCATGGAGGGCATCCTGAAAAGCCATAGATGTCCCACAGAATTGAAATTTTGTGGGACATTGGCGATAATGGATCCAAGGAACAGATTTTATGGCTGAAGGTGTAAACGTGAGATTTGCAGGTGAACTCCAACGGTTTATTCAGAATCGCGTGGGAGCTTCTGGAATTTATGCTTCGGCGAGCGAGTATATTCGTGATCTCGTGAGGCGCGACTACGAGCGTGAGGAACAGCGCAAGGCGATTTGGTTGCGGCAAGAGTTGAAACCGGGGTTGGAAGCGGCGGAGTCTGCATTTACGGAATTAGATGCAGAAAGTCTTATTTCTGAAGCAAAGGCACGAAGGGCGCAGCGTGGCGGCTAGAATTTTCCAGACCGCCCGGGAGCGACTTCTCGAGATCTGGGACTACACGGACCGAACCTAGGGAGAAGAGCAAGCGGACAAGTATGTCCGCGATCTGGTTGCGCTCATTAACCGTGCGCATGATGCACGTCACGCGTGGCGGCCCGTTTTAGATAACGCCTTAATCGGTGTGTATTTTATTCGGCACCAGCATCACTACATCTTTTTTCGGGAGCTTTCCTCTGGAAGCCTCGGGGTTATCAACATTTTGCATGAAAACATGGATATTCCAGCGCGTCTGAAAGAAGACTCCGGGCGGGAGGACGAGGTGTAAGCGGGTGGTTCTTTCTTTGCTCGTACGACAAACGGCTACTGCTTGCCTTTTCTTGCATTGAGAAAGCCTCTTGCCATTCGCCGAACACTAGCTGCCTTTCTTTTGCCTTCTGGAGAATTCTGACCACTTTGTCCTTTAGTTTTGCCTCTCTCAAAAAACGCTGAACTACAATTTCCGAGGGTTGAAGCTCCGGGGGCCTTATACCGTCGGAATAGCCCCTCTAAACCTCTTTCGTCAAAACTCAGAAATTTCCTGTTTTTCTCAGAGGTTGCAGGGGTGGGGAGCCTGAGGTCAGGTTAGGGTTTGCTCTAAATAAACAGGCTCAACTCGAGCGGGCCGTTCTTTGTCCGAAATCAACTTGCTATACGTGTATAGCAAGGTATGATTCTAACATGCTTGCGATCCGATTAGATGCTCAAATCGAACTTCGTCTAGAGCAATTAGCCAAGCTCACTGGGCGAACTAAAACGTTTTATGCGCGAGAGGCTATTCTGACATATCTCGAAGATATGGAGGATTTATATCTAGCTAAGCAACGTCTGGAGAGTCCCGCTAAAAGTTATTCTGCAGAGGATGTAAAACGTGAGCTGGGTTTATAGATTCGACGAGCGAGCCTTAAAGGAGCTCAAGAAACTAGGAAGACCCGCGCAACTAGAAATTATTAAATACCTGGATGAACGCGTAGCTGGAGAGGGTGGGCCTCGACGATTTGGGAAGGGATTAAAATCAGATTTATCCGGATTATGGAGGTATCGAGTTATGGATTACCTTATTCTATGCCAGATTAAGGATGGAGAATTGCTTGTGTTGGTGGTTTCTGTGGGGCATAGGAAAGTAATTTATGGGTAATTAAATTGAATTTTTAAAAGGCCTCTGGTATCCGTTACGCAATATTTAACGGGGCATCAATGAAATCAACGGATTGTTAATCTGCCACTTCAAGTTGATAGTTAACATTGATATTTCATTAGACTAAAGAATCTAGCGAAGCACCTTGCTATTGGCTACGCGCACAGCTCGCATATGACCTTCGCGAGGCAATCCATAATATCAGCTCCACAATCAAAGCTTAAAGCCCCGTCTGAACGTTCCTGCAGCAGGCGCCAACCGTTTGGAGAATGCAAACACCCGGCATTTACCGGCCTTGAGCCGCCCTACCGAAAGTCCCACCATTTCCCCAACACGCATTATGGGCCTCTTCGACACGATTCATCTTCATCCCAACAGTCCCATTGCCTGCCCGGCTTGCGCACTGGAAATCACTGAATTTCAAACCAAGGAATTTGGGAAAACTCTCTTAGAGTTCCGGATTGGTTCCCTCCTGCGCAGTTGCGGTATTCTCACCGGTATCATCGCGCAGCCATTCTTTTGCGAGAGGTGCGGCCATCTCGATAAATCCCTCTATCTCGTAATCTGGCATTCCATTCTAGTAGCAGTTGAAATCGACCTGAATCGAGCGGAGGCAAAATTGGCCGCGGTCGACAGACTCAATCTGATCGAATTTCTCGACCAGGCGCAACAGCGGGAAGATGATTGGAAAGACCGTTTTTTTAAACTTTATAACGAGTTGTACAATTGGCACGAGCGGCTCAACCGTTCTGAGGATACTCCCCAGCAACTACGTCTGTTAATGGACCGATTTCGTGGTGTCCCGGAAGAACTCCTGAATTCGTCCGATCCGTTGGGCGAAATCATAAACCTTCATAAGCCGCCTCAAACCCACCCCTTTTCAAAATAGCTTCTCCGACATGGGTGCGCGTTGTCGCGCTGATCCACACTCCAGCGCCATTGACACATTCACCTGCAGTGCTGGTTCGGTCCTCGCTCCCAACCCCGTACATGCTCGCGCTACAACGAGCCGCTGCGGCCATGAGATACCGAGTCATTGGAATACCAGCCGAGATGATGGACGTGAATGCGCTCAAGCGGCTGAAGGAGCAGGAGCGAGAGAACGCAGAGCTCAAAGAACTGCTGGCTGAGGGGATGCTCAAGAACCGGGCGTTGGAGGGTGTGTGCGAAAAAGCTGTAAGCCAGGAGGGCCGCCGGGCCGGAGCAAAGGCGGTGGAGGAGCACGGAGCGCCGAAATATATCCGGAGCGACAACGGCACGGAGTTCATCGCGAAGATCGTGCAGGAGTGGTTGAGGCGGGAGAAGATCAAGACGATCTAGATCGAGCCCGGGAGCCCCTGTTAAAACGGATGCGCAGGAGGCTTCCATGACCGGTTCCGCGGCGCATGTTTTAGTCGGGAACACCTGTTAGACGCTTACGGAAGCGCGGGTGGTGGTGAACCACAACGGTTGCGAATAAAATGAAGTCAGACCCTGCGGTAAATCGGGGTACTTGAGTCCCGCGCAAGTAGGGCGGGGCGAAAAACCAACAACATCAAACCAGCCCGGAAACTCACTCTCCAAGTGGTACAGAAAAGTGAGCCCGGTCAAGGGCGGCTCGTTTTTTGAAAGACTGGGGAATTCTAGGTGCTTTAACGGCGGCCAGTGTCTGCCATCAGTGGAAAAGCATCCGAACCATGTGATACTTGATTTGGAAAGCGGAGAGGCTGACTGGAGATTCTTTGATCGCGTACAGAGCGTTTGGAAATCCGCGAATTGCGGGATTGGTGAAGCGTGACTCCAAGGAGGCGCGTAAATCCCCGACCGAGGAAGTCCCCATTTACGCCCCTGGCCATTTTTCAGCGCAGAGAGCCTTTTGGCGGAAGATCTCCCGAGGGCGGCTCGAACCATCTCCTTGGTTGTGAGGAGAACGACTTCCAGTGATTTCGATCCGGTTGCCCGGTTACGATGTGTTGCCGATCGGCGGTTTAACTTTGATACCCATAAACCATACCGGATATTGTTCGTAACTTGGGATAGCCCCGATTTAACGAGTGTGCGTTTTATGGGGGGGTGAGGTAGTCTGAGTCCGATGTTATCCCGTCTCATCCCAGCCCTTCAGGGTCTTGATTCAGACTTACTCGAAGCGTTTCAACAGAAACTCAGGGTACGCTGGACGCATTCTTCGACTGCGCTTGAAGGAAATACCCTCGATGAAGGAGAAACACTCGGGGTTCTTCAGCATGGCCTGACGATTGCGGGAAAACCGCTCCTTCATCACAACGAGGTACTCGGGCACAGCCGTGCATTGGATTTGGTTTACGGTTGGCTTCTGAATAAACGTTCTTTTTCAGATGCAGCGTTGTTTGAACTGCACACCGCAATTCAAACCGCCGTGGAAGTTGATTATTTCAAGCCGGTTGGTGCTTGGAAACGGGAACCCAACTCGACGCTCGCCAAACTGGGAGGGAAGACGGTAATCAACGACACCTACGCCGCTCCCGAGCACGTTGCTCCCCTGATGCAAAAGTGGCTGCAGGAATTCGAGCGGATGAGGAACGATCCCGATGTTTCACCGCTGGACGCATATATTTGGAGTCATGCAACGTTCGTAAGGATTCATCCATTTGCGGATGGTAACGGACGGATGGCTCGGTTGGTTGCCAATATTCCGGTCCTCGAAAAGGGTTTTTTGCCGATCCTCATTCCCGTTGAAAAACGACTTGCTTACGTGGAAGCGCTGGCCGAGTGGCAAATGGCGTCTGGTGCGGTGAAGCTGGGTTCTAGTCTTGAGGGAAGCGTCGAAGCGCTCGGCATGTTTCGGGTGTTATGCACGGAATCCTTTGAGAGTTCGCAGGCCCTGCTTTCAGAAGCTACGAAGCTGCAACAGACGCGCCGGAGCGCAAAGTAGCCGCACGGCTGTTTTGTACTGCGGCCTGCGCGTCGTCATGGCGTTTGAAAAGGTTTGGATCAGAGACGTATCGGAGCTCAAGCGCTTTCCCTGCGGCAATCGTAAGTGGGCCCCTTCCTTTGAATTTCCAGGCTCGCCACTCCAGCAGCGGAACCTTCCAAACCATACGATCGTCCTTATACTGACGTGCGCCGCAGTCCACGCCGTCCAGATTTTCTGGTGACGAATCCTGGTAGCTATTTCTCGTTCCCCGTTCATCGAACGCCATGCCTCATTTTCAGAAAGCATCAAGACTTCAGGAATAGATGTAGCAACCGCGCAAGCCGCTTGTTTTGCGGCACTCCAGAGCCTGGGGTGGCCCGTTCGGTTTGCGAACGAAAAGATTCTGATTGCCTACACACCGGGTACCTGGAAACGGCGCGAGAATAAGGTGACAGTTCAAGTGACAGACCAAGAGGTGAATGTTGTGAGCGCGATGGTTCACGACCAACCCGCTGATTGGTTGAGCATCACAAAAGCCGACGTACGACGATTCAAGGGCGCCTTCGAGTGTGCACTGTCGCATGGCGAGGATTTAAAGGAAACCGTAGGCCCCCGCCTGAAAGAACTGATTGAAAAGTGTCATAAGGAAGCCCTGGAGCTGCAGCAGGCCAAGGAGGTGATGCGCATCCCCCAAAGTGCACTTACTCTGACCAACGGCATTGCCGCGCTGAACATCCTCGTTTTTCTGGGCCGGTGTAACAACGTTTCTGTAAATTCATACCCTCGGAACTGCGGAACGCAGGCCGAGCGAGAGCGAGGCCGTAGTGAAGCAGGTTCTAGGGTGCGCGCCGGGGTGGTGCGGGTCGGTCACAGCAAGTTAGGTTTGCGTAAATCAAATCCAACAACCTGCCCACACGAGCCCTGCCATGACCAACCCTGACACTAAAAATAATCTCCTCCTTGCGCCCCAGCCGTCAAAATCGCAGATCCGCATCTACTGGACAGCAAGACTGCCGTGCTCTGAGATACGCTTCCCATGTCTAGGAGTATCCACATGACTCGACGTGCTTTTGGGAAGCTGCTGAGATCCCAGTTTAGTGATCCGGCTACCAAGGAGGAACTGCTCTCCGAGGCTCGACAAGCTTTACGCCGCAAACGCCGGATCAAGGATTCAACGGATACGGCCCCTGTCGACCCACTCGCTCAGCCTGTTTGGAACTCGCCTGAGTCGATTCCCATTGTGGTGGATACTGATGCTAATTTTGTCCACTACCCGCTCAACGAACTAGACATTCGCAGCTTGCTTCAAGCCCTTCCACGGGCTGCCACCGATGGCCTATCACGGATTCAATTGCTCTTGGGAGATGAATACATCGAAAAAAGGAGCGATCTTTCGTCTGAAGAGCGCGCCGAAAGCCGGGATCCATTTACTGGTCGATTAGGTGTAGAACTGCTCCCCGGAGTGTACGTCGGCAAAGTGCTCGGCACTTACGCGCCGTGGTCCGCTAACATCGCATTGCATGCCTATGTATACTCGGCCGAATCGGTGAGAAAACTTCCGCTGTCCGAGTCTGCTCTGATGGGCTACTTGCGCTTGCACGCCATGAAAACCCTCATTCATGAGTGTGCTCATCACCACGATAATTGTGTGCGAGTAGGACGTGGCCGCTGGCTGGCTGATCAGAGCGACCCTGCTGAAAACTACGCAGAGCGGATGGAGTACGAGTGGACAATGGAAATTGGCATGGAGTGGTTGTCTGTCCGTTACCCACAAGAAATGCGGAGCCTGACAGACTGGTTGGAGGAGTTCGGAGGTTGTCGCGTTCCGCTGTTCTTCTTTGCGGGTGACCCTAGGGTTACCGGTCGTGACGGACTCCATAAGTACCAGTACGCATCGGACTCAGCGTTTGAATCCTTTGTAGAAGACGTGACAAAACTGCCTGAGCCGAGCCCTTCTCATGAGACGTGGCTCTTGTTCGCCTGGGAACTCCATTACATGGACGACTACGAGAAGTGTATGCGCTTGTTGGACAGGATTCTTTCTTGTGAACCCAGTCCCATTGACGCGCAAGTTTGCCGTGCCGACACACTCGTTCACTTGGAGCGGTATGACGAGGCGTTCGACCTTACCGGTACCCTTCTGGAGTCTGAGCCAGGGAACAGCGAAATTTGGAAAATCCGGGCGGATGTATTGGTCGAACGGCATGCCTGGTCAGAGTTGCTGGCTCTGTGCGATCTCTGGGAAAAAGCCACTGAGGGTTCTAAACACAGGAGGCAGCCGCTTTTTAGAGCGATTGCTTACTGTGGCTTAGAACAACTCGCCGAGATGGAGCACTGGATAGCTGTTTATGTCGGCGACGGTCCCCAAAGGCGCGCGGAGTACCTACGACGAACGGCATTTCGTCGGGCCGGAAAGGCGGCAGTAACTTAAAAGGTTGCCGGATGGCTCGAAGCTCCTCAGTCCCAGTATTCAATGTTTCAGAGGATGAAGCCGAGGGTCTCAGACGCATTCACTCCAACAGCTAAAAGAAAAAGACACACCGGCCTTTGCTTCCGCTCCTGCGGACACTTCAACAGGAACTTGCCGCCCCGACGAAGAACACCACGGCTGCTGCAATCCCCCCAGAGGACTGCGTCGAATAGGATGAGTCGCATCTGCACACCTCCTTATGAGGCGGGTTATTGGAGCTCAATGAGCGAGAATCCACGCCTCACAGAATTATACCCTCGTGGAGGGGTGTTTTGGGCGGGGGGGGTGGCCCCCCTAAACGTGCATAAGGAAGTGGAGAAAGTGGCCGAAGCTGAGTCGAAGAGAAGCCTCGTTGTACTCCGAGATGTCCGTTCTATATCAGCAGCATTGTAGATATATACCTGTCGATCGGGAATGGCGTGCGAGGCAAGGGGGGAGGATGGATCTTTCGACCGAGGATTTGAGCTCAAATTTGGGCGCTATAGGGTGAGCCGTGGAACTGGGGTGTGGGTTAAGAGGTCCTCGCTAACGGCAGTGCTCGCGCTCACGGCTGGGAATATAGCGCGAGGCATTGAGCTCATTTGGTCTTTCTAACCAGGTCCATTGGAACCTAAGAGAGAGTAAATCCGTCTGGGGCGCGTCGGAATATTGGAAGGCTGGTTTCACCGACGGTGTGAGTTCCCTGTCTTTTTGATCTGACTCCGGAGATGATCTCAAAGACGTGACTGTTTTCTTTCCCTGCTCCCTATGAAACGAACCCCTGTAGATGCAACAGTGAGCCGAAGAGTGCTGGTCTTTGTGGACGAGTCCAATGTCACAAGTTCCGCGAAGGCCGCCAACCGCAAGTTGGACTGGATTAGCCTAAGAGATCATCTCATCAAAGGTCGGGAGCTCATTGAGATGGTTGTGTATGTGGGATTGCCTCCAGCGATGAGTGAGTGGCAGTCCGAGCGGGATAAGAAGAGCAAGTTTCTGTTCTGGCTTCGTTCCCACGGGTTCATGGTTGTTGAAAAGGACGGCACACCGGGTGACGGGACACACTACAAAGCGAATGTCGATGTGCTCATGGCAATCGATGGGGTGGAGCTTTCAGATCAAATGAATCCAGACGTGGTGATCCTCGTCACTGGAGATGCGGACTTCGCACATCTTGCCCTGCGGCTGAGACGACGGGGTATCCGTGTTGAGGTGGCTTCTGTGGGACAGGTCCTCGGAGCAGGGTTAAAGACGGCTGCTAACGAGGTGATTGATTTGGCGCCACTTCTCGCCGGTTTTGATCCTCTAGTAGGCTGAGGCTAGGAGTTTGGGGGTAAGACCCCCTGTGTGCCACGGCAGGGCGGGCGTGGGAATGGGGCGTTGGTGCCTTCGAAGGTGAAGGGAACGAGCCCCAACCCCGAATCCGCTATACCGCGACTTTCTGCCTCCGGATGGAATGTGGGCGCCCGATAGCAGCATACGATTTAATACAGCGGCTCCGATTGGCAACCACGGTTTTTGCGCGTTCCTTGATTCGCCCCTTGAGGGGCGTGTTTCGATCAGTTTGGCTTACGTTCCCGGGCGAGAAGGGAGCTTTTCAGAGCGGGGTTTCTGGAGTTGTTACGCAAATATTAGACGGACCAAACTGCGACCAATATGATTTTGGCCTGTACTAAAATGCGCTTTATGTGATTTTGGTCCTGCATGAATCCGCCGCTTTTGCGATTCTACGATGCGCTTATTGCAAGACATCTGGCCACTTATCGCCAGATGGCCTTCATTAGCGGCCCGCGGCAGGTAGGCAAAACCACTACGGCAAAGCATCTGGCCGGGAATTATTTGGATTGGGATAACCCGTCCCATCGAAAGACGATCGCGGCCGGACCAGACGCCGTTGCCGACTCCATAGGCCTCCATAACCTCAGTGAGAACCCGCCTGTTGTCGCCATCGACGAGATTCATAAATTCGGGCGTTGGAAGAATTGGCTCAAAGGGTACTTCGATGTTTATGGGGATCGCAGCCGTGTGATCGTAACCGGATCCTCGCGCCTGGACGTCTATAGGCGGGGCGGGGATAGCCTTATGGGACGGTATTTCCACTATCGGATGCACCCATTTTCGATTGGTGAATTAGTGGATCCAACCCTCTCGGATCTTACTGTGCGTCCCCCCCGGCCTTTGCCTGAAGATCAATGGAATGCACTTTGGGAACATGGCGGTTTCCCGGAACCGTTTTCTCATCGGGCTGCGACTTTTTCCAGGCGTTGGCGCACTTCCCGACTCCAGCAACTCGTACGAGAGGACATCCGCGACCTGACATTGGTGCGCGAGGTAGCGCAGATCGGTTTGCTCGCCGAGATCCTGCAGGATCGTTCCTGTGATCAGATTGTGATGAAATCGCTCGCTGACGCCCTGCATGTAGCGCCCGAGACAGTCAAACGCTGGCTTGAGCTTTTGGTTTCACTACACTTTGGCGTCCTGATTCGACCCTGGTTCGCCAATGTAACCAAATCACTCCGGAAGGAGCCGAAGTGGTTTTTGCGGGACTGGTCGGGGATCGCTGATCCAGGAAAGCGGGCGGAAACCTTTGTTGCATGCCATTTGCTCAAAGCAGTGGAAGGTTGGACGGATCTGGGACTGGGGACTTTCGAACTGCGCTACCTGCGCGATAAGCAGCAACGGGAGGTCGACTTTCTCGTGGTTCGAGATCGCAATCCGTGGTTTCTTGTCGAGGTCAAGGCTGGGAGTGAAACACTGAGTCCGACCCTGAAGTATTATCAGGAGCAAATTAAAGCTCCACACGCCTTCCAAATCGTACTGGAGCGCGAGTATGTACCGGCTGATTGCTTTTCGCGAAACGAGCCGACTGTGGTCCCTGCCCGCACCTTTTTAAGTCAATTGCTTTGAACCCGGAGTCCCGCTTGCAGCGGCACATGGAAGGGGAGGAAGCGGTGGCGAAGCAATCTCCTCTCCGCTCCTGAGAGCTCCCTGGGTTAAGGCGAAGCTTAAAAGGCTCACCTAGCGTTCAGTTTCGCTTAACACCACAATAAGCGACATTATTCGTTGCCGTGCTGTTTGCCGAGGATCCTCCTGCGAATGATCCCAGAAGTTCTCTTTCGATGGATTCAATCTTCGTGAGGGTGGCGCAGCCGTGCACCGGGATCCGAATGAAACGCCCGGAGTTATCGCGGGTTGACGAATGCTTCCCGTGGCCGGGTGTTCAGTTGTCATGCACAGGCTGATAGGATCCCTCTAACGCTGAAATATTCTGTGAGAGATTTTCGGGCTTCTCTCGAATCTTTAGTGTGACCAGTGACTTTTTCGAAGCTTCCGCGCGATATGGAATGGATATGAAGGTGGGTCGCACCCTGGAGCGAAGGTTGGTTAGTCGCTGGTATGCTAATTCGATAAAAGAGCCATACCTCCTTTATTGAGGTTAGCGTTCACGCCAAATCCCAATTCCGCTCCAGTCCAAAAGACGCGTGGGTTACCTGTCGTCTGGAAGGCGCTCATACGATTAACCTGCTAGATCAATTCTCCATGGGCGTTGATGTCTTTATGGAAGGCTTTCTGGAAGTCGTTCCCTTTATCGACACCGAAACCGGCGGGGCTCGTGCGCATACCATCCTCCATGTCCAACGAGGCGGGGTCGCTATAGCCCCAATCTCCGGCAATAACTAAACTG
This sequence comes from Verrucomicrobiota bacterium, assembly GCA_037133875.1. Classification (GTDB taxonomy): domain Bacteria; phylum Verrucomicrobiota; class Verrucomicrobiia; order Chthoniobacterales; family Chthoniobacteraceae; genus Chth-196. The sequence continues at coordinate 20,538 of JBAXNG010000054.1, forward strand.
TGTCTTTTGAGGAGATGGAATAAACAGCTTTAAAGCGGCAAGGTCTCGAAGGGCGTGATTCAGGGGTAGGAAGACCGGGTAGATCTGTGAGAGTTTAAAGCCGTAGCTTCTCTCCGGTTTTAATTTTGCGTAGTTACCAGAGACTTTGATTTCTGGATCCGTGGCGAGCAGAGATACGTGAACGCTGCGGGTTTAACCGGGACCGGTTTAAACGCGTGAGACATTCGATCTCTCAAGAGCGGGTGAGGCGGAATCTTCGGCCACTCAAAAAGTATATCTCACTGATGCTCTCGAAAGCGGGGGAAATTTGGAGAGGGGCCAATCTGACTGACGGAGAGCCAGAGATGGTCTTTTTCTTTTTTGGGATAACGAACGGCGTTGCTTTCAGGATCTTCTTCTGTGGCTAACGCCAGAACTGAGCGACGCCCGGAGTGCGGGGGGCGGGCTGCTGCGAAGCGAGCTGCCCGCATGGCGCATGTATGGCGTTCTGCTCCAATGACTTGTTGGGCTCGTTGGGTGCACGATCAGGGCTCATGTAGACTGGCATCTTTTCTTAATTTCTTAGATTAGTTTCTACTCCAATTCTTAAACACGTAGAAATGTACGCGCTTCGGTCCTATGTATATTGCGGCCATTTTTAGGCAGCGCATTCCGCCTGTAATCGTGATTTCAGTTGTTCTAGTTAATCGAGTCTGATTCTGGCTTATTGGCTTCAGTTCAAATGTTTCCTTAATTGCTTCTACGAATGGGCGGAAAAATAGATCCGTCTCGACCATATGGATTTGTAGTCTAGTAGGTTCATTCCACTCGGTAATCCTCTGTTGAATAGTTCCTACGTCGGAAATGCACTGCCTCTGTGCTCCGATTCCTCCTTTACCGTCTGGAAGTTGGCATGCGACGGGTTTAGGTACTCCACATCTGAAGAGGATGGAATTCTCTGTGTCCATTTTAGATGAACACAGTAATGGCCAAAGTGCTTCCCGTGACTTCGAGATAACGATGGAGGTTTGGATACGCATATTGGCGGACAAAAGCCTAGAACTGAGGGACGCTCGGAATGTGGCACCCGAGGCTGCTTAGCAGCTGGTATGACGCATGTAAGGTGTTCGCTGCAGTGACTTGTTAGCCACGGGTGATTACAGGCAGGCTATATCCGAAGTTTCCTTATTCGTAGTGAGTCCACATACGAATAACTTTGATCGTCTTCTCTTCTGAATAAACCTGATAGACGAGACGGTGCTGAATATTGATTCTTCGTGATATTGCGCCAGAAAGGTCTCCAACGAGTTTTTCGAAAGGCGGAGGATTCTGGAATGGATTTATAGCGAGGATATCCAGCAGGCGTTGTGTCTGTGTCTTTAGATTTGATGCACTGATCTTTTTGGCATCCTTCTGAGCCTGCTTTGTGAAGACGATTGTCCAGCTCACCATCCTGGGGAGTTAGAAGACTGCTCTAAAGGTTCAGCGAGCCCTTCACGAATGGAGTCTCTCATACCCGGGACGGACAGTAGAAAGAGTGTTTCTTGAATGCTTCTCCAGTCCTCCTCCGAGACAAGAACAGCATTCGCACGTTTTCCTGTGATTTGGATTGGTTCGTGGGAGGCAGCCGTAAGATCGAGCAATTCGTAGAGTCTCGATCTGGCTTGAGTAACGGGCATCGAAGTCATGCCGAAGCGTGCGTTAAAGCGTGCGCTTTGTCAATGCGCGAATTCGGAGTGGCTAACGCCAGAACTGAGGGACGCTCGGAACACCAGCCCCAACTCACTCTAGTTTTGAAGTGTCCTGTTGACGGGGAAGCTTACAGGGTACTTGAGTCCCGCGCAGGTAGGGCGGGGCAAGAAGGTATTCCCCGTTTCGAAAGGGCTACGCCCTTCCTGTACGGGGAATGGACAAAAGGAGCAAAAACCAACAACATCAAACCAGCCCAGAAACTAACTCTCCAAGTGGTACAGAAAAGTGAGCCCGATCAAAGGCTTTCATATCTGTATCTTGGCGATCTCACACAAATTTGGTGTCAATGTATTTCGGACGGGGATTCACGGAGCAACGCCAGAACTGAGCGACGCCCGGAGTGCGGCGGGCGGGCTGCTGCGAAGCGAGCAGCGCGCATGACGCATCTAGGGTGTTCTGCTCCAGTGACTTGTTAGACTTCTTGGCGTGGGGAGCAGATTTGCTTGCGGTACAACTCAGCGTTTTATGCCTCTATTATTTCATTTAGCCCTTCGATTATTTGATTAAGCTCTTCTGGCGATACGCGGCCTATCTTGGTGCTTAAACGTAATACTGAAAGAGTGCGGATCTGACTAATCTTGGCCCATGAGCGTTTCGGTAGGGATGGTGAGTTAAGCTCTAAAGTAAGTGGGAAGCCTGCTTTTGGTTCTTGGCTTGTGAGTGCGATAGAGATGACGGTTCCTGAGCGTTCATTGAAGACATCATGACTGAGAATCAGAACTGGGCGTCTTCCTGATTGTTCGTGGCCTTGAGTCGGATCAAGTTCCGCCCAGACGATGTCTCCTCTTAATATTCTGGCCATTCGGAGAGTTCGTTTACGAGGCCTTCGTCAGCCATTTGTTGCTCTTGAATAGGATCAAGTTTGGCGCATTCTTGAGCGAGACGAGTGTGCTCAAGGCGTATAATCTTCTCTTTTACTGCAGTTTGAATGGCTTCGCTTCTGGATCGAAAGATGCGTCCGGCAACCAGAGAATCGAGTTTCTGGAGTAGGCGCTGATCGAGCGAAATGGCTACTTTAGCGACGTTCACTCCAAAGTAATACCAGCAGTACGACCGCTTGTCGAGGCGCGATTTTTAGGCTCTTTTCTGAATCAACGGTTCTGATGCCTGCTTCCATCTTTTTGCGGCGGCACGGAATCCGGCTTCATGTTCAGGCCAGTCATGAAGTGTAGCAGGGTCGAAGTCTGCTCCAGATGGCCAAACGACGGTATGAATTTCGGGATCGATACTGACTTGGGCAAAAAGAGCGGGATCACGCAGTGGGCCAAAGAGCTCTCCTTCCAAGATGGGCTCGAAATCAATCGTACGCATTAGGCCATCGTCGAATCTGAGATTCAGGGAGTATGGAGCGCAATTTTGAACAGAAGTGACGCGGTAAATTGGATGATTCATAGCTGTAATTTACTGCAGAGGAGTGATTGGAGTTGGTTTGCGCCCGTCTTCCAGAAGGTGCCAGTCGGCAAGCAATTCTTCTTAATGAAGCTCCGCCCACGCTTCGACCAAACGTTGTTGGCGTACTGGCAGAAATCCAATAATAAGGCCGACAGGAGAGATAGAAAACACAGCGACGTGTTCGCCGTGGTAGGCATGAAAATGGGGAGTACTATGGCTCTCGGAAGGCTCCGAGAACATGCGAATGATGATGCCGTAAAATCGGGAAAGCTCAGGCTTTTCAGAAGTCTATCAGACTGAGATCCTGATTTCACAATACAATTGTGTGAAGTGAAGCACAACGCCAGAACTCAGCGACACCTGGAGTGCGGCGGGACAGCTGCGTAAGCAGCTGGCATGAAGTATGTAAGGTGTTCGCTGCAGTGCCTTGTTAGACTCCTTGGCGTGGGGAGGCGGACCGACGGTCTGGAAGGGGGAGCGGGATTCATCAGCGAGAGAGAGATCTCGCCAACTACTCATGTAAGTCTGGCTCTCCACGAGCTGCGTGCCAAATTCGCGCAATCTCTAAGGATTCTAATTTGTCGTCTAATCTGTAGACCACGCGGTAAGGCCGGACTACAATTTCACGGATTGAAGCACAGTGATATTCGGGTACAGCCCGACCGATGTGAGGCGATAATGCTAGGCATTCGATCTCTGAAATGATTTTGAGCGCAAAGGACTCAGCCCGCGCAGGGCTATCGATGGAGATGTAACGCACGACATTTTAAATGTCGTTCAACGCAGTCTGGGACCAGATTATGCGGAAAGCCATGCGGCCAACTGTCTTTTAACTTCTTCGTGGGGAACAACGTCGCCGCGATCCAAGTCATTGATGCCTTTTTGAATGGCCGCGATGAAATCAACTCGATCAGCAATTAAGTCGATAGTTGCGTCGTCCGGGAGTTCCCGAATGGCTTCCAGAACAAGTTCTTTTTGGCTCATGCTCTGACTCTAGAGGAAGGATGGGACAACTGCAAGAATCCGTGCTCAGCGTAGTGGATTCCTCTCACGAAAGACGTTTTTCTGGAGGAGTCTAGACATGATGGCTGCGTGAGGGAGTTGAGCGCATCAGAGGAAGGAGGAGAGGGGTGTGTGTCGGGGAGGATGGAGATGGACAGCGGGTTACAACCCGAGGGTTGCAGAGCCGTAAAGAGTGTCCAAAAGAAGTGTGT
>JBAXNG010000055.1:0-24815 GCA_037133875.1 Verrucomicrobiota bacterium
GAGCTGGAGCTGGAGCTGGAGCTGGAGCTGGAGCTGGAGCTGGAGCTGGAGCTGGCGGCGGCTCAGGTAGTGGCCGCGCGTTAGGTTTTCCTAACCGTTGAAGGTACGCGATGAGCGCCACAATCTCGCGGTCTGGGTTCACTGGGGCTCCTGCGACTGCCAGGTCCGATGCGATTGCCTGGGCTTCGGAAAGCGCGTCCGCAACAATTTCCGAAGCCGATTGGTTAGGATAAGGAACACCGAGCTGTTTCATGACCGCAATCCGGCCCGGCAGTACGGAGAAGTCCGACTGGTTTGTGAACATCCAAGGGTAGGGCGGCATGGTGGATCCAGGCGAGATCTGACGCGGATCCCGCATGTGGTGGTAGTGCCAGATGTTGGGGTACTTTTTCCCGATGCGTGCAAGATCCGGTCCGGTGCGTTTGGAGCCCCATTGATAGGGGTGATCGTAGATGCTTTCTCCGATCTTCGAGTAGGCGCCGTACCGGAGTACGTCTCCAGCCAGAGTTCGGATCATCTGCGAGTGACAGTTGTAGCAACCTTCCTTGACGTACAAATCGCGTCCGTAGAGTTGGAGCGGGGTGTATGGTTCCTGATGAACTCCTTCAATATGAGACTTTTTGTCCATCAGGAAGGTGGGGAGTAACTGGACCATTCCACCAGTCAACACGGCTACGGTTGTCAGAACAGAGAAGGGCAGGGCGTTTGCCAGAAGACGATCGTACCATTCGGTCCACTGGGTGCCTGTGATTTCCTTATGAAGAAGCGCCACGATAGCGATCCCGATCATACCCCAGAGACACAATCCACCGGGCAGTCCGGAGAGTGTTCCCCAGCCGATTGCGCAAGCAATCAGGCCGAGAGAGTAGAGCACAGGAGCGTTGAGAAAGCCGGACTTGAGTCCGAGTTTGCTGCTTTCTTCGATTGGTTCCGGTGTGACGTCGATGTGGTTTTCCAGAGGGGTTGCTCCCTGGACGGATTTGAAGACGTTCCACCCCATGAGTACGAATCCCAGAAGGTAAAGTGTTCCCCCGAAGGCGCGTAAATGCATCAGCCAACGAGTGGAAGTAACGGCATCGATGAAGTTCGGGTAAGCGAGTACCGATCCAGCCTCTTTGGTTTCGGACAACATGAGGCCCTGGGTGATTCCGGAGACCCACATGGCGGCGACGTAAAGAAGGATGCCCACCATGCCTAGCCAGAAGTGCATCTGGGCCATGGAGTTTGAATGAAGTTTGCGGTTCCAGAGACGAGGAACGAGCCAGTAGATCATGCCCGCTGCCATGAAACCGTTCCATCCGAGCGCGGCGGAGTGGACGTGTGCGATGGTCCAGTCTGTGTAATGGGAGAGGGCGTTTAGCGATTTGATGGACAGCAGTGGGCCTTCAAAAGTGGCCATACCGTAAAAGGTGATGGCGGCAGCGAAGAACTGCAGTACCGGCTCGGTGCGGACTTTGTTCCAGACGCCGCGAAGCGTGAGAAGTCCGTTAAGCATGCCTCCCCAGGAAGGTGCCCACAACATGAGCGAGAAAATCATGCCCAGGGACTGGAGCCAGTTCGGAAGGGCAGTGTTGAGCAGGTGATGCGGGCCGGCCCAGATGTAAAGGAATACGATGGCCCAGAAGTGAATGATCGAGAGGCGATAAGAGTAGACTGGGCGCTCTGCTGCCTTCGGAACGAAGTAATACATGATCCCAAGCACTGGTGTGGTTAGGAAGAACGCGACGGCGTTGTGGCCGTACCACCATTGTACGAGCGCGTCCTGAACCCCGCCGAAGATCGGATAAGCGTGGGTGAGGCTGGTTGGGATCTGGAGATGGTTTACAACGTAAAGGATTGTGACCGTCAGGACCGTGGCGATGTAGAACCAAACGGCAACGTAGAGGGTCTGCTCGTGGCGGCGACGGAGCGTCCAGAAGAAGTTCCAGCCAAAAACCAGCCAGATGACAGCAACGGCAAGGTTTATGGGCCAAATTAGTTCCGCGTATTCTTTACCTCTGGAAAATCCCAAAGGCAGGGTGATGGCGGCTGCGACGATGATCAGTTGCCAGCCCCAAAAATGGATGGCGGAGAGGAGATCACTCGCCATTCGGGCCTTCACCAAACGTTGTGTGGAGTAATAAACCCCTGCGAATAGCATGTTTCCAACAAACGCAAAAATGACGGCGTTTGTATGGAGTGGACGAAGTCGTCCAAATGTTAACCAGGAGGTGTTGGCGTTGGCTTGCCAGAAGGCGAGCTGCGTTGCCAGAAGTACCCCGACCAACATACCGACGACACCCCAAACTAAAGTCGCCAACAGAAATTGGCGGACGACTTTGTCGTTGTAGGTGATTCGGATTTTTTGGGTTGGGGAGTCTATCGTCGTGGATGCTCTCGTCATAAGTCTAATCTCGGGCCGGATCTGGAGTCAGATTTGGGGGAGATCGACTCGTCGTTTTCTAGTGGTAAAAGGGCGTCGCGCGGGTTTCCGGCTCCTTCGGCTGTCTGGATGACAAACATGGAGAGGAAAAACAGCGCCAAACCCAAGCTGATGAAAATGGTGATAGGTAACGCGATCATCCGATGAGGCAGGGTTTGCCAACCTGGAGGAGGCGTAAATTTTCAGACAGTTTCATGAGCGTCACTAATTCAGCAGGGCCTCACCTCCCCGTCTCACCATCCATTGCTGAAAAATGCCCGTTTTTTGCCCCTTTTTCGCATCGTTCCCTTGCGGATTTCGGCAGGAATAGGAGAATCAAAACAATGTCTCAGGAACCGATCCAGGCTATCGCAGCAAAGATCTCGCGTTCGCATATTTTTGCGGATTACGAGCAAGCGTTTGTTGCTGCTTCCGGAATGCCGCTTCGGTTTGTACCCGTAGGGGTGCCGGCTGGTACTCCACCGCCTTCGATGCCCTCGCTCAGGGAACATTCTGTGGAGAACCCGTTTTGTGCGTTAATTTCCAAAAATGACGATGCCTGCCGGATGTGTCTGGCGGTGGATTCGAAATTGAAGGATCACGTTGGCACAGAGGCGAAAACGGAAGTTTGTCTAGCGGGATTGGTGGATACTGCGGTTCCCGTGGTGTTGGGTGAGAAAGTGATCGGATATCTGAGGACGGGCCAGGTGGCACTTTCGACGCCCAAGAAGAAGGATTTCACGAAACTGGCAAAGAGTCTATTGGACTGGGGTCTCAAGACGGATTTGTCGCAATTGGAAGAAGCCTGGTTTCACTCAAAGGTTCTTAAACCAGAGCAGTATGAGGCTTTTGTTCAGTTGCTGAAGGTTTTTGGCCGGCATTTAAGTTTGGCGGCGGAAAAAATTGCAACCGAGCAGGAAGCGGGGGAATCCCCTGTGATTCGAAAAGCGCGCGAATACATCGAGGCGCATCAGGAGGATGAACTGAGTGTGGATGACGTGGCTAAGGTAGTAAATATGAGTACCTTTTATTTTTGTAAGGTGTTCAAAAAGGCCACGGGACTCACGTTTACGGCTTATCTCTCAGCCGTCCGTGTGGGCAAAGCCAAGAATTTGTTAATGAATCCGCATGCCCGGATTTCAGAAGTCGCTTTTCAAGCCGGCTTCCAGTCGATCACCCATTTCAATCGGGTTTTCCGCAAACTTACGGGACAGAGTCCGACTGTGTTTCGGGCGACGGCGAGTAAAGACGAATAAACGCACTCGCATGAGAGTCTCGAAAACTCTCTCATGGGGGGGATGTCTTCCCCGGTTGAAATATCCAGAAGAGGGTTTCTTGCCGGTGCCAGTGTGTCTGTCCGGAAGTCACATTGTGATGGCATCGATTCGGATGGAGGCTGTCTGGATGATTCTGGGATAGTCTGCCGGGGCGGCTGCTGCAATGGCAGTAAAAGCGAAAGTTCCAGTTCGGGCAGTGAACGATGCCGAGTTGCGGAAGAAATTAGATGCACTCGGTCAGAAGTTGGAGCGCCCTACTGTGGAGAAAAAAGAGAAGGAGTAGAATAATTGTGTATGGCTGATCAATCTCTAATACGTCCGGTAAAAAAGCGTTTAGTCTGGATAGATCTAGCCAAAGGCATCGGTATTTTATGGGTGGTGTATTTCCACTTTTTTACCAACTACATCGAAAGCGATAAGTTCGCGAACCTTCCTTCTCCGACCTCTGGTCATTTTATGAAGGATGTTCTGGGTGAACATGGCTTGGATTCTTTTTGGTTGGGATGTCAGACGATCGGAAGGTTGCTATGGCTCGCTGTGTCCCAGGTTGGATTTCACGCCGTAGGGTTATTTGTGTTACTTGGCGGATGGGCCCTTGCTTCTACGACATGGCGTAAGGCGGATAAAGGTCCCATTCAATGGCGGGAATGGTACGGTGCACGTTTTATCCGCCTGTATCCCATGTATTGGGTTGCCCATCTTTTGCTGTTGCTCATGCCGTTTACATGGCTGGAGCCTATTGATAGCCGCTTCCTGATAAGCTTGAGTGGGTTGCGTTGGATTAATGTTGAAAATACATTCCTTTATGGAAATGCCGCGTGGTGGTATTTCTCGATGCTGATAGAATTGTATGCGATTTTCCCAATTCTATTTATTGTGATGCGCAGGATTGGATTGGTTGCGTTTTTGCTCCTGCTTGTCTCGATTGGATTTGGAATGCGTTATCTTCTCTTAATCCAATGGGAATCCAGCGGGCTTTGGATATTAGGCGCCAACTGTCTTTCTCGTATTCCGGAATTTGCCCTCGGAATGGTTTTAGGAATACTTCACATGCGCAATAGTGAACGGATCGAACGCTATCTACTCGGCGGGCCTGCCATCCTGGCGGGCTTAGTGATGTATCTTTTTGTGGGACCCGTACACGCCGGTAATTTACCGTATGTTTTCGCTGACTTTTATACGGCTATCGCGTGTTCGCTAGTGGTGATTGGAATCAGTGGTTGGCTGGAGAAATCTGCGTTTTGCAGCAAATGGCTGAGCCTTGTCGGGTCATTCTCCTTTGGGTTGTACCTCACACACCAACCTTTGGTCACCTGGTTTGGACAGAAAATTAAGAGCCTCTCGATCCCAGAGTTCCTCCTCGTGAGCCTAGGAGTTCTCGTTGTTATGAGTGCCTTCGGAATCTGGCTCGAGCGCGGCGTCAATTCCGGGATCGAACGTTTTCTGGCACGATCCAAACCCTCGGAGTAGCAACTCTATTCCGAGGGTTTGCGATTCGTTCTAAGTCAGAATGTCGTGTACGACTTTCCCTTCGACGTCCGTCAACCGGAAGTCACGGCCCTGATATCGGAACGTGAGCCGTTCATGGTCGATGCCTAGGAGATGCATGATCGTTGCGTTCAGATCATGCACGTGTACTGGGTTTTCCGTGATGTTGTAACAGAAGTCATCCGTGGCGCCGTAGGTGATGCCTTTCTTCACACCAGCCCCGGCGAGCAGCGTCGTAAAACAGCGGGGATGATGATCCCGACCGTAGTTGTCGGCGGTCAGGGCACCTTGAGAGTAGATGGTACGTCCAAATTCACCGCCCCAAACGATTAGTGTGTCGTCTAAAAGACCGCGTTGTTTCAGATCCATGATCAATGCGGCTGTAGCCTGATCGGTATCGCTGCATTGGCCTCGGACCGCGGGCGGTAAGCCGCCGTGGTGATCCCAGCCCATGTGGAAGAGCTGGATAAAACGCACATCCCGTTCTGCCAAGCGCCGAGCCAGTAGGCAGTTGGCGGCGTATGTGCCGGGTTTCCGTACGTCGGGACCGTACATTTCCAGAATATGCTCGGGTTCCTTGGAGACATCCGTGAGATCCGGAACACTGGCCTGCATTCGGAATGCCATCTCGTATTGTGCGATTCTCGTCTGAATCTCAGGGTCCCCCAACGCCTTGAACTGGCTTTGGTTGAGTGCGGAAATCTGATCCAGCGTGTCCCGGCGGGTGGCGGTGTCCATCCCGGGAGGATTGGAAAGATATAACACCGGATCGCCACTGTTCCGGAACTTCACACCTTGATGTTTGGAAGGTAAAAAACCGGCACTCCAGAGTCGGTCGTAAAGAGGCTGATCTGATTTTCGCCCCGTTCCAAACGACGTAAGTACAACGTAAGCGGGCAGATCTTTGTTTTCGCTCCCTAAGCCGTAGCCGACCCACGAGCCGATACTCGGACGGCCCGCCAGTTGTGAGCCGGTTTGGAAGAAGGTGATGGCCGGGTCATGGTTAATGGCCTCGGTGTGCATGGATCGAATCATGCAGAGTTCGTCTGCGATTTTAGCCATGTGCGGGAGGGTTTCTCCCATCCACATGCCGCTTTGGCCATGTTGAGCGAACTTGAAGATGCTGGGGGCGATCGGGAAGTTTTTCTGCCCCGAGGTCATCGTGGTGAGGCGCTGGCCTTTACGGATGCTTTCAGGGAGATCTTTGGCTCTCTGTGCTTCCATTTGGGGTTTGGGATCAAAGAGATCCATCTGGGAAGGAGCCCCGCTTTGGAAGAGATAAATCACGCGTTTTGCTTTTGGCGTGATGTTCGGAAAACCGGGGAGACCACCGTTTGCCCTAGCCTGTGCGGCGCCGAACACACTGGATTGGCTTGCTAGAGAGCCAAGAGCCGCGAGGCCGATGCCCGTGGCGGATTTCTCAAGGAAAGTGCGCCGGGTTAATTGGCGTTGATGTTCCAGTGATAGGGACTGGAAAAGCGCGTCGTTGCAGTTCATAGCCATGATAGGTGAGGTTGGGGGCAGGGGAGTTAGCGGGATATGAATTCGTCCATGTTCAGTAGGACGTTGGCGCTGATGGTGTAAGCGGCCAGTTCATGGGGTGGAATCGATTCGGGTGATTTGGATGCACCGAAGCCGAGAAGTTCCTTGGCGGCATCGGTATTACTGCTGTATCGGGCGAGCTGCTTCTCCAACCCTTTGACAAGAATTTCGAGCTCGGAGTCGAGGGGCGTACGTGCGGTGACTCGGCGGAACGCCCAGGTGAGGCGTTCTTTGGGAGTGGAACCGCCACTTTGGATCATGTTCTCGGCGAGTTTCCGAGCAGCCTCAACGTAGGTGACCTCGTTCAGGAGGGCGAGAGCCTGAAGGGGGGTGTTGGTTCTGGACCGTTTGACGGAGCACACTTCGCGATTTGGCGCGTCGAAAAGAAGCGCGGTGGGCGGTGCGGCTGTCCGTTTCCAAATGGTGTAAAGGGTACGCCGATAGAGGTCTTCCCCGGTGCTGGCTTTGTAGTTCAGGAGGTCCCCGTAAACGCTGGTTTCATCCCAAACGCCTTTGGGCATGTAGGGACGAACACTGGGGCCGCCAAGCTTTTCGGAAAGCAATCCACTCACAGAAAGGGCCGAGTCGCGAAGAATCTCGCCGGTTAAGCGGAATCGAGGCCCGCGTGCCAGAAGGCGGTTATCCGGATCCTTCTCCAAAAGAGCTGGGGTGACTTTTGCCGTTTGGCGGTATGTGGCGCTCATCACAATGAGTTTCTGTAGCGCTTTCATATCCCATGCCTGAGCTGGTTGCCCTGCGACTTTGGTTTGTTGCTGCGGCGACATGAATTCCGCCGCTAACCAATCCAAAAGCTCAGGGTGACTCGGCCAATCGGACTGGGATCCGAAGTTCTCGCTGCTTTTGACAAGGCCAAGACCAAAGAACTTCTCCCAAGCCCGATTGACCCATACCCGGGCGGTCAGCGGATTCTCGGTGGAAGCGATCCATTGTGCGAGGCCCAGTCGGTTTTCGGGGGCGCCGGGTGGAAGTGGCGGTAGCGCTGCGGGCAGTCCTCGTTTCACTTCTGCACCCAACTGATCGTATTGGCCTCGAATCAAGACGTTGGCTGGGCGAGGTTCGGCACGCTCCTTCATCACCATTGTGGAGTCGATGCTCTTTTCCAGAGCGCTTTTAGCCTTTGTTGCCTCTTCTACCTTTGCTTTGGCGGCAGCTGAAGCTGTGCCACCGTTTTGTTTGTGGAACTCCGCGATCTTCTTCTTCTGGGCGTCGGTCCGCTGTGCCGCTGGAACTTTCAGGGCAGCGACGACATCGGCTGGCGCCTGAGGCGGGATGGGTGAACTAGTGGCGGAGACTCGGAATTTGCCGAGGATTGCTCCGGATCCGTAGTTTTGCTCGATAGTGAATGTGAGGACGCCGCCGCCCGAGAGGTTTAGGGGTTCACTGAGGGTGAATGTGGCGGAGTGGGCTTTACCTGTTTCAGGATGGATAGCCCAGCCCGTGTCCGCTTTTCCATCGATAGCGCGGGCGACGTCGTAGCCTTTTTGATTAAAGTCGGCGGTTGCTTCCTTGAGGACGTGCTCCTTCTGGCTGCCGTCGGCTTTGTTGCTGGAGGTAAGACGGATTTCACTGATGACCGGATTCCCATTTGCGTGACGGCCTGGTCCTTTGGATGGAAGGCGATCATCTGGCAGCAATTCGAGCCGAATGCCGGTGACCTGCGTGAGGTCCGTGTCAGCAGTTACGGAGTAGATGTCTTTTGGCGGTTGGTTGCCGGAGGCGAAAATCACACCGTCTGCCTCGGCGGTTAATGTGGCGCCGTTTGTGGATTTAAGTTCCGATGGCTGTAGGATTTGCCATTTTGGTGCTTCGCCAAGGATGTCCTTTTCACGCTTTTTTTCCGCTGATGCTTCTTTGGCCTCGGTCTCCTTAAGTGCAGCTTTGGCTTGCTCGACATTCTTTTCCAGAACCGCAAGTTTGGCGGTCTGTTCCGGGGTTGGGAATGTCAGGAACGGCTTGGTGTTCACCGTATATTGATCGCCCCCTAGAACGCCGGTTTCGTCCACCGAGTTGAAAAACGCAAAAAGTTGGTAGAACTCCTTTTGTGAGAGCGGGTCAAACTTGTGGTCATGGCAGCGGGCGCATCCGACCGTAAGGGCAAGCCAAGTCGCCCCTGTGGTTTCGACCCGGTCAATAACGGTCTCTGCAAACCATTCCGCTTCGATCCGGCCGCCTTCGCCGTTGAGTCGATGGTTGCGGTTAAAACCCGTTGCGATGATCTGATCTTCAGAAGCGTTTGGAAGGAGGTCACCCGCTAACTGTTCGACGGTGAATTGGTCGAACGGTTTGTTTTGGTTGTAAGCCTTGATGACCCAATCCCGCCAGATGGACATTTTGCGGCTGCCGTCACTCTGAAAGCCGTTGGAGTCGGCGTACCGGGCGAAATCGAGCCATTGCATCGCCATCCGTTCGCCGTAATGGGGTGATAGGAGTAGGCGGTCGACGACTTTTTCGTAAGCGTCGGGGGAGTTGTCTGCCAGAAACGCTTCGAGTTCCTGTGGGGAGGGAGGCAGTCCCGTCAGGTCCAGCGAGAGTCGGCGCAGGAGAGTGCCTTTATCGGCTTCGGGGGAGAGTTTGAGTTTTTCTTTGGCGAGACGTGCCGTGACAAAAGCGTCAATCGGGTTGCTTGAAGTTGCTGGGGGGGAGGGACGTTCGACTTTGGAAAAAGCCCAGTGCCCTTGATAATCCGCACCCTCGTTGATCCAACGCTTGAGTGTGGCTATTTGGCCAGCGCTCATGTGTTTGCCGCTCTTTTTTGGAGGCATGTGCTCGTCGTCATCGTCGCTCAAAATGCGTTTGATGATTTCGCTTTCGTTCGCTTTGCCCGGAACGAACCCTGCCGTTTCGGATTTACCACCTTTCAGCGCGGCCTCACGTAGGTCTAGGCGGTAGTCGCCCTTGCGTTTGTCGTTGTCCGGACCGTGGCATTGGAAGCACATATCCGAGAGAATGGGGCGGATATCCCGGTTAAACTGGAGTTTCTCGGAGGATTGCGCCTTCCCTGAGGACGGTAGAAGCAGGATTGCGCAAAATGCCGTAGCTAATGCAGTTGAGGCAGTGGATCCGAGTGTTCGAATGAGGGGCTTCATCGTGAATGAATCTAAAATATTTCCGGATTCCCGTAAGTCGCATCTTTGGGTGAGTGACCTAGGGGAGCAGGGTTCTTTCCTAAATGAGTCCGCTCGGGCGCATTTTGGACATCCAATCGGCAACCTTGCGTATTTTTTACAATTGGACGACTGGTGGGCTGAAAACCGTGGCAGTGTTCGGGGTTGCCACTCATGGCCTGCCAAACTAGAAAGCATCTCTCAAAATCCCCTAAGACGTCTGTGAATTGATGATATCTGCCTTATCCAGTGCACTCTATATGGAAGTGCGGCCCGAGTTTTTTCGGGTTTTATCCGGTCCTGCCGCCTGTTTGTACGTGGATGCGCTGGAAGCTTTGGAGCGTGCTGCGGAAAGCCAGCTTCAGGGGATCGATCGGGAGGATGCGCTGGCCCTCGTCGAGGAAGCCGTGGAAGAACACGCTGAGGTGGCTCCGGATGAGGCAAACCCGGCGTCCGTGGGGCTCAGTAGCAGGGACAAGGCACGCGCAGTTTTGGAGACGTTGAGGCGCACGGGCTGGGTGGAGTTGGAAGAGCGCTCAGACTGGCAAAAGCTCATCCATTTCCACCCGAACGGACAGGCTCTCCTTCATGGTCTCCGAAAGATCGCGTTTCCCGAAGCGCTTGTGTTTTCGGACAAATTGGTTGGTGTGTGTTCGACTTTAAATCGGCGCGGTGGAATCCATGACCCGTTGCGCGAAGAGCCGTGGCAACACATCGAGAGTTGCATTGCGTCGCTTCAGGAAGGCATTGCGGAATTACGAGGGATGCAGACGGCGATCGAGCGGCATACGCGCAAACAACTCGCTGCTGCGACGATTAAGCAAAATCTGGCGCTTTTATTCGATCAGTTTGCCGAGCGAATCGGCCGGGCCTGTTACGCGGAATTGGTCCGTGCCCGGTTGCCGTTGCGTTTGGCCGAGGCCCGTAGACGGGTTGAAGAGTTGGAGTCTGACGAGGAGTTAGTCGGGCGGATGGTGGCGGAGATTCTTCGGCGCGATTCCTCGCTTACGCCCGATATGGCGTTGATGCGGATCCGTTCGCGGCTCGAGGAACTGGTGGATTTGCTTCAGAGTGTCGTTCCAGTCGCGGACGCGGTGGATCGGAGGACAGCGGAGTTTACGCGGCGTTCGCTTGCGAGGTTCCGATACTTGCAGGAGACGACGAGCGAGAATCGATCCCATGTGCAGGAGTTTTTCGAAATTTTAAACCGCCATTTTGCCGGGCGTCGTTTAGCGGAATTGGATGATGCTGGGTTGGATTTTCCGCAGCTGCGTATTCACGAGGCGCGGATTCTGGGGGGATTGGAGTCGCTTTACACACCGCGTTTGAGGCGGGTTGCAGGGGAGATTGAACCGCTCGAAGACGAGGCAACTGAGGCACAGCAGGACGATGCGATGCGGAGATTACAGTCGGCGATGCGCGATTCGATGACGGTTGCGCGCGCGAATCGGTTTGTGGAGCAGTGCCTGTCTGAACCCGGGATGAGTATCGCGTCGCAGGAGATTCCGTTGCGTTGTGATGAAGATCTCGCGGATATGATCGCTTGCCTGCTGCATTCGAATGCGAGTGATGCTCGGTACCAAGTGGAGGTTCTCCGAGAGAGCGCAGACGCAGACAAAGCCAAGTTTGACCCAAAGCTCAGCTATCGGATCGAACGTTTTATTCTAACAAGGAAATGATCGTGAATACGTCAGCAGAAGAAGGAAACGGGCTGCTAGGGCGCCTGTCGGAATTGGATCGGGAACGGCTTGGTGAGGCGTTGCGGCGATTGATGGCGTCGGGGTCGATCCTGGGATTGGAGCCTGGCCAAAGTGATCTTTACCACTGGGCGTATTTGAACCGTGAACGAGTGGAGGAGATGGCGGGACTGTTGGAGCTGAAGCTCTACTGGGATAACGAGGTGCGCTCAGTGCAAGCGGTTCCGCAGACGGCGGCGTTTACTTTGAAGTTGAAGCTGGATGCGACATTGGTGTTTCTCACGCTTTGGTATGAATTCGATTCCGGAGTGCGGGACCGCGGTGAGGCTCCGCCGATTCGGTTGAGTGTGGAGCGGTTGAACGATTCGCTTAAAACGAAATTCGAACCGCTTCGAAAACATCTTCCGAGTCCGACGCGGCTACGCGAAATTTTGTCGTTGGCGCAGCGTAAGAATTTACTCCGGTATTCGTCTGCGGACGATCCTTCCACAGCGATTATTGAGATTATGCCGACGCTCAAACGGGTGATCCCGTTCCAGGATTTAGCGGATTGGAACCGACAATTTGAGCGGCAGTTAGCGGGTGCTGGGGGTGTTGAAGCCCCGGAAGAAACGGAAGTTGGAGAGGTGTCTATATGAGTCGAGCGATTCGTCTTTCGCGGTTTCATGCGTTGAACTGGTACGGGTATCGTGACTCGATTCCGGTGGACGGAAATTTGCTTCTCGCTGGAGTGACGGGATCAGGAAAATCGATCCTGATGGATTTGATCCAGTTTGTGTTGGTTGGAGATTTGCGGTTGGTGAAGTTCAACCAATCTGCAACGGGTGCGCATTCGGATCGTTCATTAAAAGGGTACTGTCTCGGAGATACGAAACAGGAAGAGGCCGGAGTGATTCAGTACATGCGTGACTCGGCGGTGAGTTATGTGGCGATGGAATTTACGTGGCCCAAAGGGAAACGCGTCGAGACTTGGGGCTTTCGGGTGGAGTTTGCGAGTGCTGCCGAAACACATGGGCGAGTGACGCCGTTTTTTATTCCTGTATCGCTGAAGCGTAGTGATTTTTTGGATGAAGATAAACGCCCCTTGGACTATTCGGCGTTCAAGACATTGGTGGAGTCGCATCAAAGCAAAGAGGGGCTCACTGGGCGTTTGTACGCTACGGTGGACGAATACACGCGGGATCTGCATCAGCCAACGCACCTGAATTTTAATTACAAGATTCTGCGTGGATTGTTGCCAACGGCGATGTCGTTCACGTTTCTGCGGAGCTTCAATGATTTCTGTCGTCAGTTTATTCTTTCCGCAGATCGTCTCGATGTCCGCGATGTGTCCGATAGTTATCGTGCATTTCAGCGGTACGAAAAAGATCTCAAGGAACTCAACGATCAGTTCACTCGTCTGCGGGATATATCGACGACATTCATCGCGTACGAAGGTTTGCGTCGGGATGCGAAGTTGGCTCGATATTTGGAGGCGGAACTCCGCCACGAACATGCGAAGGACGTTTTGGGAGAGGTCGAAGGAAAGTTGGAAGTGCTCAAAGGTGCGTGTGCAGAGGAAGAGAAACGTTCGGCTCGTATTGAGAAGCTGATTCCTCAAAAGGCGGGCGAGTTGGATGCACTTAAGAATGCGATGAGGGAGTCGCCGGGCGGGGCGTTGTATTTGGATTTAAAGAACCGGATTCAGCAGCGGGTGGTGCAGATCAATAACCTCAAGGAAACGGGGGATACACTTGAGTCTGCCGTGTCAGCACGAATCAAAGGGGTGAAGGAATGGTTTAAACAATTCACCGCATTGCCTCTCGACCTCGATGCGAAGGCTGTCAAAGCGATCGAGCGCGCGATTCAAGCAGTGGCAAATGGAGGTGTTCAAAACTTTAGTGGGAGTTTTCGGGATCTAGCCGAGGTTGCACAAAAGGCGTTGAATGACGCTGCGCGACTCGCTCAACCCAGCCTCAAGAAGTTGCTCGATATTCGGCATGAACTCGGCGAATTGCGGGAACAGATCGCAGCACTTGAAACGGGTAAGCTTCCGTTCCCAACGCGGTTGCTGGATTCACTGAACAACCAATTGCTTTCCATTGGGAAGGATCAGCCGGCCAAACATCTGCGGGAATTGTGCGAAGTGAAGGAAGGGCAGGAACAATGGCGTCCCGCGATTGAAGTGGCCTTTACGCGCAAGTTTGCGGTTGTTGTAGCGGCGGACCACTACGATGAAGCGGAGCGGATTTACCACACGCTGCGTGACGAGGCTCGTGGGGAGTCTTTGGTAAACCCGTCCAAGGCGCTGAAACTTAAACGTCCGGTGAAGCCGGGTTCTCTTGCCGAGAAGTTGGTGACATCGCACCCCGTTGCTGAAGCGATTTTGAGTCAATCGTTTGGCGAGCTGATGTGTGTCGAAAAACGCGAGCTCTTGAGGGATCACGATTCCGCGATTACCCCGGACGGATTCATGGTGCGGGGCGCATTTGTGGAGCGTGCGCGGCATTACGACAACAATCCGTTTATTGGGAAACAGGGGTTGCTGCAGCAGTTGCTGTGGAAAAAGAAACAACGGGACGCGTTGATGGTGGAAGAGGCCAAGTTCGGGCCGTTGTCAGAACAGTTGGATGGGGTTCAGCGCGAGTTCCAGCGGAGATTTACGTCGCAGGAGTCGCTGGCGGAGCAACTCGTGCAAGTGAAGCGGTTGCCCGAACTCGAAGCGGAGCGTGACTCGTATATTGCCCAACTGAATACAATTGATCGGGCTAAATTCGAGGAACTCGGCGTCCAACAAGTCGAGTTGGAGAACGAACTGCGTGCGTTGACGGAGGAACAGCGGCGTCTGGATCGGAGCGAGAAACGCGTCGCGTTCCTTCAATTAAGTAAAGAGGTGGGCACCTGTCAGTCTGCTGAACAGGATGCGCAGGAGAAGTATCTACGGGTTCAGCGTGAGATGGATGTCTCGATCTGGTTGACGCGAATGGACGAACTCAAGCGAGACATCTGTACACGTTTTCCGGTTAAAGATGTCGCGGCTGGGGAATTTGCCTCGTTGTATAATCGCTCTGACAAAGGAGCTGGTGAGGAGTGGCAGCGGCTTCTGGCTTCCCGTCGTGAGTTGGCGATGGTGCATCCGAAGTTCGATGATCTGCCGGTCGAGGTTGCGGAAAATTCGCTCTACGACAAACAGCTCGCGAAGCTTCAGGAGAGCGATATCCCGAGTTATTCGTCCAAAGCGGAAAACGAGCGTAAGACTTGGGAGAAACTGTTCCGTACTCAGGTGCTCGAGAAGCTACGCAAGGCGCTGTTCGAGGTGGAAGACACCCGTATTCTGTTGAACAACTCCCTTAAACGTCCGATCGGAAATAACCGGTATCGTGTGGTGAAATGGGAGAATCCGGATTTTGTAATCTACCACAAGCTGCTGGAATCGAGTGCGCTGGCAGGGCAGGATGATCTCTTCTCGGCGCTTGCGGACGTCGAATTGCGGGATGCTTGTGATCAATTTCTCCAGGCTCTTATCGATGAAGACAAGAAAGTGATCGCGGATCGCTTGCTCGATTATCGGAATTATTACGAGTACGATATGGAAGTGGACGACCTCGGATCCGATGGGGAAGTGAAGGCTACGTCGAGGGTGGATCGTCAGAGCGGTAAGTTTAGTGGTGGAGAGAATCAGTCACCGTATTTCATCGCGATTTTGGCGAGTTATCTGCGCGCCTATAAACGGCACAGTACGGCGAATAAATTGCCTTCGTTGGCTCTTGTTCCGATCGATGAAGCGTTCTCGAAGCTTAGCGGTGAGCGAATCAAAGACTGTATCGAAGCGATGAAATCGCTGGATTTACAGGGCGTGTTTTCGATGAGTACTGGGAATATTCCGTACGCATTCGATCATTGCGATAGCCTTGTGGTTGTGGGCAAAGAGGAGAAGCGCGTCGGCAAGAGGCCCATTGTTCGCAATGTGCCGATTTCGCTACACAAAGATTCTCCAGACGCTCGCCGTTTGCTCGGAATCGAGTAGGTGTGCGTCCCGCTTCCGTGCAGCCCGCTTACTAGGAGCGTTTCATTACCACTAATGCGTCTCCTACATTGAGGATGGACGTCGCAGCCGGTTTCATTTCGGTGGAACCGTCTTGCCTGCGGATGGCGATGGAGAGCAGTTGGCCGGCGGACTCCTTTTGCACCTCACCAACGCTCCGATTCAGCCAAGGGGAGTTCGCGTTGATTTCGATTTCACTGATATCGAGGCCCAAATCGGTAAGGTGGTGTTCAAAATCAATGCGGGACTTGTCGCGTTCTCCTAGGAGTTCGCGTGCATTGGGGTGAATAATGAGATGCGCAATGCGGTCGGCTCCGATGTGAGCGGGCAAGACTACGCGATTTGCGCCAGCTTGAAGGAGTTTCCGTTCGGTGGAGGGCACTTCACCGCGGGCGATGATTTGAATCTCCGGATTCAGATTTCGAGCACTGAGTGTGATGAAGACGTTGGCCGCGTCGTTTGGCAGAACCGTTGCGAGAACCCGGGCGCGTTGGATGCCAGCCTGAAGGAGGACCGCCTCATCTGTGGCTTCTCCGTTGAGTGTGAGCCAGCCTGCAGCTTCCGCTTCGGAGATGCGATCGAGGGCCTGATCGAGAATGACAAACGGAATGTTGCCTGCTTGAAGCTGACTCGCAATCATTCGGCCGATTCGACCATAGCCACACACGATGGCGTGATTTTTGAGTTTCTGAATTTCATTCTCCATACGTTTTCCTCCGAGAGCCTGTTCGATTTGCGATTCGGTTAACAACTGCACCAGCGTACCGGTGATGAAAATGATACCACTACAGCCGAAAGCGATCAGGCCCATGGTCCATAGGCGGAGCCACGGGTCAGTAACTGGAATCACTTCGCCGAAGCCTACGCTGAACGAAGTGATGAACACCATGTAGATGGAATCCAGCCAGGACCATCCTGCCACGTGGTAGCCGATCGCGAAGACTGTCATCACGCCGATCACATAGATCGAGGCGTAAACCAAATTTGTCTGTGGTCTTGTGAGGGGCTTCGGCACGACGTTACGGAATGATCACCGTCTCTATAACATGAAATTTAGTGTTTTGGCAGCTCGTAAACGGGCCTTCGTGTTTCTTGTTTTGTGAGTGAGTTCCTCAGTTAAAAAAAATAACGCCTTCGCGTGAGGATTTCTACGGGCCTCGGTCGAATTTGAGAACACCACAAATGATGAAACTCAAATTCACACTCCCAGTTCAGAAACACACACACCTCAGACTCAACAACAGACCCCGCCTTGCCTCGGGATTTACACTCATTGAGCTGCTAGTTGTAATCACCATCATTGGCATTCTTGCGACGCTCGCTCCCACAGCGATTACAAACGTGATGCTGGCTGCGACCCGCTCGAAAGCCTTGAACAACGCCAGGAATATTGGGATGGCGTTAAAGACATATGCCAACGACAACGAAGGTGCGTTTCCGCCGGCGGACAGTTCAGCCGCTGATGCGTTTTCGAAGTCGCTGCTCGCGAAAGGGTACATCACCGACAAGAAGCAATTCTTCGTCAAGGGTTCCAAGTATACCCCGGTAAAAGACCGGGATACTCAAAATTCGGGTGATCAAAAGAAGCTGAGCGAAGACGAAAATCACTGGGCCTATATGGCGAAGTTGGACGACTCGGGTAACGGGCGTTGGCCCTTATTGTTTGATGGACCCAATTCAGCTGAGGGTAAGTACAGCGACAAAAAGACCGAGAAAGGTGGAGTGTGGGAGGGCAAGGTTGCCATCGTTGTTCGCCTGGATGGCTCTGCGAGTGCAGAGACCTTAACTTCGGACTTTGTGGTCAAAACGGATGGGCAGGAGAACATTTTGAAGCCCAGCGAAAACTGGGCCTCCGGAGGGAAGATCGCGATGCCTTAACGAATTTCCCGCCGTGTAATTGACGCGGCAATTCCCCTGTAGAAAAGAGCCGAGCCATCCAGTGGGATGGCTCGGCTGTTTACTGCGGCTATGAAGTGGTACTGATTTGATGCGGAAGATTAATGGGCGTGAGAGGCTTGTTGAGCGAAGGCTTTGCCATCCTCGTCTTAGCGGAGCTCGCGGGTTGGAGTTTCGGCGTATGGCGACTTATTGCGGAACAATAGCGGATGTGTTTGAAAGGAGTGCGGGCGATGGCTTGTTCACCTTTTCATCAAGGTCAGTGTTCCAGAAACCGAGGGAGGCGTGCTCAAAGCCGAACTTTTCAAGCCAATCTTAAGAGCCGCCGCTTGCGCCGCGGAGTCGGACGTCACGCCGGAATGGAAGCGGGGACGTGCCGCAGGGAGAGTATAAATGTGCCAGAATCGGGCTCCCCAACCATTTCGAAATCTGGTCGATTCTGGTCAAGAGACGCTGACAGACAATGACTCCCAATCTTCCGCCAAGCGTATGGAATTGTACCGCGATACAGAAGCGGACGACGGGGGTGTTTGAATCCGAGGCATTGCCAACGACCGATGATGCTATTTAGCGGAGAGAATGGAATGCAGCGATACGAAGGACGCCGAAGTGTGCGCGTGCTGCGTAGCGCGTTGGTGATCACGTGTCGACGTGCGGCACAAGAGTGAGCCGTAACGAGCCTAGCCGATTCGGTCCATATTGATCCAAGTGATCCTTTCGAAAATTTATTAATCTTAACGCCAATGATCCCTGCCTCTATGACTGCTGTAAGAAATATAGATGGCATCTCTTTATTTAAGGATGCGTCGCTCTCAATTCGGGAAGGTGGTGGAAGGCTATTTCGCTATTTGAGTGTTCTGTTTTTTCTGGGTTCTCTTTCGATTGATCCTCTAAATGCTGCCTCCCAAACGTCGGAGCCAGAGACGATTAATCCGGCGGAATGGCTCGCTGCGCAGAAGAAGCCGTCTTTCCGCGACGGTTACACCCTGCCACGCCTGACACGTTTTGGCTGGACGTTGCCGGAGAGTGCTCGAGTTGAACTGGCGAAGAATTGGGGGTATGCCCTCGAATTCGGAGGCTATGTGGATGAAAACACCATCGCCAAGCTGGCTAATCCAAACAGCACTGAATCCAGAATGGTGGCCTTGGCCAAGTCAGACCCCCAGCGGTATCCGCTCTCGGTTATTTGTTCTAGGCGTATGCCTGAGCAGGAGGCCCCCGATAGCGCGTGGTGCCACGACGAGGATGGTAAACTTTTGTTAGGCGATGGGAAATCCATGGATGGCACCCCTTGGAGCGGGGACAATACGCCAGTTTTCAGTCCTGAGGCTCCTGATAGCGTGTGGCTGCTGGCGGGATCGTATCGCGCGACGCCGCTTCAAAGCCTCCAGGCTCAGCTTGGTGCAAATGCGCCGATTTCAATCGTCCTGAATGGGGGTGAATACGGACTGGGGGTGCCTGGCTGGGCGTCGGGAGTGTGGGCTAAGGATCCGAAAGTATTGGATGCCGCGAAGCCGTTAGGATGGACAGGTAAGCGGCCTACCCTAGCGGCATGGGCAAAATACGGTTCGACGAAAAAAGCACATTCTGAGAAGCTTATCGCCGATAAGGTCCGCGAGGTGACGCCTAATCGGAGTCTTTATGTTTATTACACCGCGGGCGGTCGTACTCTTCGCAACAAAGACTGGTCTATTGATAGTTGGGGACCCATTTGGGAAGACATGCGTGGCGTGAGTGACCTGCCTAGCAACGAGGTGTATTATAAGAGCCCTGGCTCGAACCATCAACTCACAGGACGTCTGAATCTCCTCACCTGCGCGCTCAACGCTGTTGGTGCTGAGATTCCGACTGGCAATACGCTTTCCTATAATTGGATCTCCGGTGGCTGGGTCCGAGGGAACGAGGAGTATTATGTCTGCGACATGGAGCGCTGGACCGGCTTCCTCAAGTGCTACTATACCGCCGGGATGATTGGCGCCAATGTGGGTTACTACGAGTACCCTGAGGCACAAACATTACAGGTTAATGGTGGTACAGTGAATATATCAGCGGGTTTCGGCGCTAGATTCCCGGCCGATCAACCTCCCGTTTGGCTACGACAAATGGTCGCATCTTCCCATGTGCATGCCCTTTTCTCGCAGGTTGAAGATCTGGTGCGGAACGGGGACCTGCTTCCCGGGCCAATGAAACACTCCATTTCCACGAGTGACCCGGCCTACGAATTCCCGACAGGCGATGAGACGGCACGCGTGCTGGTTCGAAAACACCGGACGAGTCCTTCGTGGCTCGTCACGGCGTGGGTATCTGCAGGGGAGGACCGCGATGTCGTGGTGAACGTGCCGGAACTCGGTAGGCTCACGCTGGGGGCTCGTAGTTGTGGCAGTGTTTATAAAGCCACGCTTGCTGATGACGAAGTCACGCTGACGCAACTTGATATGGAGGGCAGCACCTACACTAACGTGGCGCTTAGTACGGGTACCCCTGTGACCCGCCCGGTGGATTTGACGGTTGGTCTGCCGCCGGTTACAGGGCGGCAGGTGTGGGTGGCCGCCGACAATGGCGTGGTTAAGGATGGGGCAGGCAAGGTATCGGCCTGGTCAAGCCAGGGAAGTTTGGAGAACTTCGTCGTGCAGCAGGCACAAACTGCGAAGCAGCCGCTCTGGGTGGCTGATGCTGTCAATGGCCGCCCCGGCCTGAAGTTCGATAAAGCAAAATTCACTCTTTCCGCCCTGCTCGACGAGCCAGCTGGATCGGAGTTTAAAGGACCGTTAACAATTTTTACCGTCTTCACGGGCGCCGTTGAAAGAGGCGACCATCGGGTCGTCTCAGGAATTATCCAAGGCGGTAACGACTATACGGCATCAGGGTTCAAAGTTACGGACGGCGCTGGGAGTTCGCTGGAATTTGCAAATGGAGTGATGCTGAACACTACAAAGGATCGGTTGACTAAGAATAATGTGGATGCCCCCCTGGAAAGGCTGGGATTCGGTGGGATGAATGGTGGCACGGGAGGTGTTGGTTTCACCGGCTACCTTTCCGAAGTGCTGATCTACAATGGGAGTTTGCCTGAAACCCAAGGCGCCTTGGTTAGGCAGTATTTGAAGGAAAAATATGCAAGCTCCAATGCTGCTCTCGCTGGGTTGACGGTGAGCGGAGGAACGCTTTCGGCGGAGTTTAGGAGTGGATTGACAGACTATGCGGTGACCGTGCCGAACGAGACTATTGCTTTGAGTGTCACGCCAGTGGTGGCGAATACAACCGCGAGTGTGAAAGTGAACGGAGCGAGCGTGACCGCGGGGGCTCAGAGTACACCTGTGGTTTTGACTGTGGGATCGAACGTGGTGTCGGTGGAGGTGACGGCCCAAGATGGGATCACGAAGAAGACGTACAGCGTGAACGTGACGCGTTTGCCGAGTAGCAACGCAGGTTTGGCGGGGTTGATGGTGAGCGAAGGAACGGTTTCGCCCGGGTTTGTAACTGGAGTCACTGACTACGCGGTGACCGTGCCGTATGCCACGAGTGCGTGGAGCGTGACGCCAGTGGTAGCGAATGCAACCGCGAGCGTGAAGGTGAATGGGGGTTCGGTGGCATCGGGAAGCCCTAGTGCACCCATGCTGTTGAATGTGGGCTCGAACGTGGTGTCGGTGGAAGTGACAGCCCAGGATGGGACCACGAAGAAGACTTACACCATGAATGTGACGCGCCTGCCGAGTAGCAACGCGGGTTTGGCGGGGCTCACGGTGAACGGAGGAACGCTGTCGCCTGGATTTGCGAGCGATGTGACGAGTTACGCTGTGAGCGTGCCGTATGCCGTGAGCACGTGGAATGTCACGCCAGTGGTGGCGGATCCAACGGCGAGCGTAAAGGTAAACGGAATCGCTCTGGAATCGGGAAGTCCGAGTGCGCCTGTAGTGTTGAGTGTCGGTTTAAATGTGGTGTCCGTGGAAGTGACGGCGCAGGACGGGGTGACAAAAAAGACATACACAGCAAGCGTGACGCGTGGCTTGCCGTCTACGAATGCGAGCCTTAGCGGGTTGTTTCCATCTGCAGGAAGTCTGGGCCCGGTGTTCAAATCGGATGTTTCGGCGTATGCGTTGAAATTCACAACGCCTGTTGTGGCAATGAAACTCAAGCCGGTGACCTCTTATCCAGGTGCTACAGTGAAAGTGAACGGCACGTTGGTGGCGTCAGGAACGTGGTCTGGATCTCTGGCGCTAGGCGTAGGAGAAACGGTGTTGCCGGTAGTAGTAACAGCGGAAGATGGTCTAACGCAGAGAAGTTATGTGGTGTCGGTCAGTCGACCTGCGGGCACATCAGCTGCACTCACAAATTTGACAGCGAGTTCTGTTTCACTGAGCCCTCTTTTCAACGCTGGCTCACTTACATATTCTTCAAAGGTTTGGAATTCTGTGAGCTCGACTAAGGTCACGGCGACGGTTTCGAGTGGCGCCACCGTCAAAGTAAACGGAACGTTGGTTCAGTCTGGTTCACCGAGTGCAGCAATTAATCTCGTGGAGGGGATGAATCTGATCGAGGTGTTGGTTACCGCGGAGGATGGGGTGGCGACGAAAACCTATACGGTTAGTGTGATCCGTCAGCCCGCGTGCGCAGGGGGGTATGATGGCTTAGTTGTACCCAATACGAACTCGACGTCGCCGAGGCAAAATGTGGGCAGGGCAACGGCAACCCTTACCAGTGCGGGAGCCTTCACCGGAAATGTAGTCCTTGGAGGAACGGCGACGTCCACACCGTTCTCCGGGGTTATTGATATCGAATCTGGGCTAGTTTCTTTCAACGTGTCAGCAGGGCCTCGCACGCCGTTGCTGGAAATTGCTCGTGCCGGGTTTGACCCGCTTACGGTCAACATGCGTGTGGACTGGCAGACACCGTTGACGCACCAGTTGGTGGGGGAGGTGCGGTCTGGATCGCTTGTGGTATCGGAGTTTGTTCTGAACCGGCGTTTGTACACGAGCGCAGTGGCCCCCGTGGCTCCGCTGAAGAATGTGCCTTTGACGGTGCTGGACCCAGTTTCGGACAAGGGGGCGTACACGATGGTATTTCCTGCGTGGGCTGCCGCAGTGCAGGGCAGAGCTGCGAGTGAATATCCGCAAGGGAGCGGATGGGCGACGGCGGTTGTGTCGGCTACTGGGTTGGTGACTGTGACGGGAGAACTCGCCGATGGTCAGGTGTTTTCTGCGAGCAATTATCTATCGAAGGAGAAACGGCTTCCGTTTTACGTGATGCCGTATGGGGGGATTGGAGTGGTGGCCGGGGAGGTTAGTTTTCGGGATGTGGCTGGTAAGAGTGATGTGGACGGGGGAGGCGGTCTACGTTGGTACAAGCCTGCGAATGCCGGGGATCCATTGTATGCGCAGGGGTGGGCTGCGGGGATTGGTTTAGACCTAGTGGGCTCGAAGTTTCTGGCAGCACCGGTGACTTTAAAGACGGTACTTGGGAACGAACCGGCAGCCTTTCCTGCGGTGAACGGGGTGAGTGAACTCAGCTCTGGCGGATTGCAAAACCTGTTGAGTACCAGTCTCACGATTAAGCGCACTGGGGCGGTTACTGCGGTGATGGTGCAAGGGGCGCCCGCAGGTGGGCTGTCGGCGCTAAATGAAGTGGTTGTATTGGGAACCACAGGGAAGGTTAGCGGTAGCTTCACGTATCCGGGAGCAAGTAGCGGATGGACGGCTTTCCGCGGCGCTGTGCTTCAGAAGGCGCAGAGTGCTGGGGGGTACTTTCTCTCGCCTGTGGTGGGAGGAAAGCCCGCGGAGAGCGGCGTCGTGCGTCTTTGGGCGCAGTAGGGGAGCGCGAAGCATTCGAGAGTCCGGGACAATTTTGGCCCAAATACGATTCCGAACGACAGTCTCGTCCTGGCCGCTTTACATACCGTTCATCCAATAATTGGATTCATTTTTCTATCTTATTTCGTTTCATGCTTTGGGCGTTTGCACCGTTGTCCGTGGTAAATGTTTGGGCCGCTTCCGATGTGAAGAAGATCGACTCGTTTAATTATGCGACATCTCGATCCGTTAAGATGTCTCTAACAAAGGCGAAAACAGTGAGCGTCTCGGATCGGGAGAGAGCTAAGGTGTTGGATGTGGTTGCAGATTTCGCGAAGCCCGGTACGTGGCCTTACGTCTCTAAGGTGATTGTTCCGGGAACGATCAATCGGGATAAGTATAAAGCCTTGCGTTTCTTTTGTCGTGGTAATGACGGAACCAGTTTTTCGGTTGTTGTTACGAGTGGCCACGTAGAAAGCGATGGGCACGTGCCGGCGTATTCTTATGGAGTGAAAACGCAGGACAAATGGACTCAGGTGACTATTCCGTTTGATGCGTTTAAAACCTATGAGCAACGAATTTGGAAAAATGGGGCCCAAGTGAAATTCCCTTCAGGGGAACCAATCAAGATCGAGGATTTCGAAAAGCTTTCCGAAATACGGTTTGTTTTCAGTGTCGAAGGTCGCGGGAAAGCGACGGTGGGGCACTTGATGATAGACGATTTAGCGTTAGTAAAGCGGTAGGGATCTGGATGAGAGTGCGGTTGCATACTGACACCCAGAGGTCTTTCCACTCGTTGTTTGAATTGCTCTAATCGCACCAATGTTTTTATGAAAAAGGCGCTCCTACTTATCGATCTTCAAAATGATTACTTCCCTGGTGGGCTGTTTCCCTTGTGGAACACTGACAACACCATGGTTGCGATAAAGGAAGCGGTTAGGCGTGCCTCGGCATTAGGGATTTTAGTGGTTCATATCCAACACATCGCAAGCCCAGAAGCGGGTATCGCACCTTTTTTCAACGAGGGTACTGAGGGGGCTGAAATTCACCCGGAGATTTACTCTGCTGCACCAGATGCGCCAGTGGTGATTAAGCATTACGCGGACAGTTTTTTTAAAACGGAACTTGAAGAGATCCTATCGTCGCAGGGCGTTGGCGAGCTGCTCGTCTGTGGCATGATGACTCAGAATTGTGTGACGCACACTGCGATCTCAAAAGCAGCCGAGAAATACGGCGTATCCATTTTGACCGACTGCTGTACGAGTGTGAGCGAGGCAATTCATTTGATCGCTCTTCATGCAGTCTCTACGCGGGTTCGGTTGACTACGTCAAAAGAGGCTATTGGAGGTCCGTAAGTCAGCGCCCATAGAGCCAAAACTTATGAATGCCCAACCTTCTCGCATTCTATGCCCTCCACCCGCCGGCATTTTCTTACAACCCTCGCAGCAGCCTCTATCGGATCCAGTTTGCGTGGACAGGACGCTACGATATTCCCTCCGGTAAGGCAAATCACCCGAGGTCCCGGATTTCATTCGCATTGGGTCTGATACCTCGAAGCTTGCTTCGACTTTTGCACGTTTGA
>JBAXNG010000056.1:0-22495 GCA_037133875.1 Verrucomicrobiota bacterium
CGGGACATACTAGGATTTTACCCCTTCTGTCCCCAATCTTTGATCAAGAGCCGGAAAAGGCGATACCCCTCGGGGATCACAAAGTGGTTGGCGGATTTGGGTCACGTGGAAGGCAAACGCGTGATGGCCGTATTTGAGACACGTGAAGGCGCGGAGAATTATTTGCGCCAAACCAAGCTCAACCTCAAACAGCAGGGCACCGAAAGCGTCACGCTTTTGCCAGCGGACAGGATTCTTTACGCAACCTGGAAAGACCGCCTCGCCGAAGTAGGCGCTTCCATCGATGACGCCGGGGCGTTTTATCTGCGCCACCACCGTTCGCTAATGCCCGCTCCGAACTTCACGGAGATCGTTCGCGAATTCATGGCGGAGCAGACGCGCTTGAATTCGGCAAAATACGTCGATGATCTTCAGCGCCCCAATTTGCAGAGCCTACTTATTGCAATGGAAGGCAAAGAGATCGGAGATATTCGCCGAGAAGATGTGCAACGATGGGTAATTGCCGGTGAATGTTCGCTTTCCCATCAACGGAACAAACGAGCCACAGTTTCGGGACTCTTAAAATACGCGTGTTCAGCACGATATATCTCCATAAACCCCATTGCAGGCGACAATGGGATCAAGATTGCAAAAGGCTCCAAAGGAGAAGTTCTGAGTTACGGCCCGAAGGAAATGCGCCGTTTGCTAAAAACCGCCCTCACCGGCTCACATTCCGGCCGCGTTCCGAAAACAAGAGAACCACTTCTTTTACGGCATGATGCTTTCTTGGGATACCTGTCGGCCGCTTTGTTTTGCGGGTTAAGGCCGGAAGAAATTAAGCGTACGCCCCTCTCCAGCATCGACACGGCCGGAAGAACCCTTGTTGTCAGTGCGCGCGTCAGTAAAACGAACAAACCAAGAGTTATAGAGCTTTCGCGTGTGGCCACGGCGTGGTTTCGCCTTTGGCGTTGTCGAGCTCCCCACGAAGCGTCCCTCATTCCTACAACCTTTCGGGGCCGCTGGGACTCCCTTCGCAATGAAGCGGGCCTCCCTGAATTACACGACGGCCTTCGGCACACGTTCGCCACGATGCACTACGCCTTGCACCAAAACACCTCGCAACTGAAGGCACTGATGGGACACGAAGAATCGGAGGACACACTTTTCAAGCATTACCGAGCCGTGCGAACCGTTTCAGGAGAAACCGTCACTAAAAAGATGGCTCAGGAGTTCTGGTCTCTTATGCCAACCGTCGTGAGAGGAACGCGCAAGGCACGGGTTAGCAAAGCGACTGCTACACAGTCTTAGCCCCTTTTAAGGTGCCGCCCCCACGCATTCCCATTGGCCCGACAGACTGTACCTGATCTTTCATTCAGCTCACTCCGTTCGGGGGATGCCCCAAAAGTCTCGTCACTCCGCCGAGTCGCGACGACCTCCGGCCGATCGGCGCAAGGATTCCACGAAGCCGACATAAAGCCGCTTCGCTTTTTATTTCGTTTCGCTCCGCTGCGCTTCGTCCTTGCCCCATCGGGACTTTCGGGACGCAAACGAACTCCGTTCTTTTTGCTGCTGTTGAATGGTATGGCCTACCATTCAAACCGCAGCAAAAAAGACATTTACGAAACCGTAACGGAAAGAATTATCGAACAACTAGAGAAAGGTGTTGTTCCTTGGAAATCGCCTTACCTCGCAACTGTCGGATTTCCACGTAATTTTGCCACTGGGAAACCGTACAGAGGCATGAACTCATTTCTTCTAGGAATGCTTGGGTTTTCCAGTCCGTATTTCCTTACCTTTGTTCAGACAAAAGAATTGGGAGGGCACGTTATTCGAGGAGAGTCGGGGCACCTTGTTGTCAAATACGGCACCTACGAAACTGAAAGCGATTCAGGTATAGAAAAAACAAAAGGCTTTCTCAAAGCTTACACTGTTTTCAACACCTCGCAGATTGAAGGCATCGACTTCCCCCAGCCGGAAAGTCGCCCATTTGTGAGTGATACATGCGGAGAAGCCAAAATGATAGTAGCAGGAATGCCAAATCGGCCCGTCATTAAACACGGTTCAGCGATCGCGTTTTACCGCCCGTCAGATGACATCGTTTCCATGCCTGAAATGGAGTATTTCACCTCAAGTGAGGCTTATTTCAGCGTCCTCCTGCATGAGCTATCCCACTCAACCGGAAGTTTATCCCGCTTAGCTCGAAAAAGCCTTATCGATAACAAAGGGATGCATGCTTCAAGGCAAACCTATGCCGAGGAGGAGTTGGTTGCAGAAATGAGCGCTTCTTTCCTAAATGCCCACGCCGGCATTTTAGAAACAGAATTCGAGAACAGCGCTTCTTATATATCCGGATGGTTATCGGTGCTTAAACAACCAGATGCAAAGAACTGGATTATTCGAGCCGCTTCGCAGGCACAAAAGGCAGCGGATTATATTTTGAATGTTCCCAAGGAATAATGGAACCCCCGCCCTCGCTCGGATTATCTGAGCGGGGGCATTGGGATAAGCCCTTGCTCTTATGCTGCCCGCTTTTGAGGAAACGAGAGCCGATTCCGGCGAAACCGTAACCAAAAGACGGTTCAAGAGTCCTCGCATCAAACGCAGACCCTGTGGACAAAATCCCCCTCCGGAAGACCGATACCTACACTGTCTCTTTAACCTCAATCCCCAACACCAACCCGGCGTCCACCGCTGCCGCATGTTCGTAATGCCTAGCCGCCTCGCTGCCCCACTCCACTTGCAGTCGCCGAAAACTCAGCGCTAGTCGGCGGAGCCCTTCGCCCAAAACACGTACTTCGTGGGAAGGAAACTGAATTCACCCCGAAGCAGGAACGGTTGTTTTAAGAGGCCATCCTCACCCGCTGCTCCAATGCCCGTTCAAAACTCACCAACTGACGAACCAAGGCATTAAACTGCGAATGAGCCGCGTTACCGTGACTAACCTCCAATACCCGATAAAGGCGCCGATCTGCATCCAATGCGGCTTGCTCCGAAACGGGAACATCTACGTGCGCCCTCTTAAGGCGAGGACTTCCAATCATTACCAGCAGCGCCGCAATACTTTCCTTATTCGCATTAAGGTCAGCGAGGCCCGTCTGAATAAGATCCGCTCCAGGTAATCCTTCAAAGAGATTTTCAGAAGATACAATCATCTTAATTTCAGCATTTTATAATTGTTTCGACCCGGCAACAAGCTCCAATACCCGCTGTTTAAGAGTCAGAGCATCAACTGCCGGGTAGCGGATTAACTGACCCTCGACCTGTTCAAATAATTCAAGTAACCGCTGAGTCTTCACCTCACCAGACTTCACCATATTAGAGATATCCAAGAGATCGCGAGTATGACCGCGTTCAACTTTAGCAAGTGCCTGGCCATAAAAATCATAGTGATAAAATGATATTGGCCCGTGTTGAGCGATAAACCGACTACGCTCCCGCCAACCGGGCAGAGCAGGCACAAATTGATCGGGTGCAGCGAGTTCGATGTTAATATTTAGACTCTCCTTGAGTTTTGGCAGCGCCTCAAAAAAACCGACTGCCTCAGGATCAGCCTTTAAGTCCACGTCTAAAGTCATTTCCCGCCAGCCGAGCAAAACAGCAGAAACGCCGCCCGTAAAATAAACGCACCCAGGCGAACGGACAGCCTTCCCCAACTGCTCCATCAGGAGCTGAATTCTCTCGCTGTTTGTATCAAATCGCACACCTGAAAATACCCTTAATCGATCAATTTCAAAGAGGTTATCGAACCGGATCGATAAGACCTTGGGCAAAACGCATCCCCTCAGCGATGAACCCCACCTACCCTGTCTCCCTAACCTCAATCCCCAACACCAACCCGGCGTCCACTGCCGACGCGCGTTCGTAACGCCTTGCCGCCTCGCTGCCCCACTCCACTTGCAACCGTTGAAAACTCAACGCCAGTCGGCGGAGCCCTTCGCCCAAAACACGTACTTCGTGCGATGAATACCGCACCTTCACCTCGTCGCCCGGATCAGCGGCTCGATACTCGACCGATAACAGATTCACGTACGGGAATACGAAAAAGTCGCCGTTCTTAAACTCAAACCGCACCGCCAACGTTTTCGTGTCCTCGCCCCAGCATTGGACCGGCAACGCCAAGCCCCCGGGCGCACCCGTTTTCCCCTCCAGTTGACTCGTTCGGATCATACGTTTTGTCCCACAGTTTTCGTGATTCCTGCAACGCGCGCCTTGATCGCCGCCCACGACACACGCCGTCTCACTTCCTCAATCAACCGCTGAGTCGACGTCTGTGGCTTACGCCGGATTGACGCGTCCGGTGACGGAACGCCGTTTAGGTCCAACGCCAGTTCTCGACTTCCCGCTCGGGCTACGTTCTCGCGCAGCTGTTCCTTGTCCTCAGTGAAAATGCGGACGCTTTTCCGCCCACGCGAAATCGTGACATACCACTGCTCCTGGCTAGTCGCCGCTTTCACCGCCGCATCGGAAAACAACACGTGATCCACCGTTTTGCCCTGCGATGCATACGAGGTCACTGCGTACCCATGCCCGAATTGACGGTATGCCGCACCCAAAATACGTCCATCGGCCAACTCCAGACCACCGCAGGGACGCACTTTTACCACCGTCACCAACTCCCCGTTGGTTAGAGGTCGCCCCTCCTTGGTCATTGCGTTGGCCTTCAGTTGGAGGCGGTCACCAACCGACACACCCAAATTTCGTTCACGGCACACCGTAAAACGGCCCAGTTCAGCAAACGGTATTTGCCTGATCCGGCCAGTAGTCTCAACCACCACCGCTCCTTCGATCACAGCCAGTAACCTTCCCTTTTCGTGTTTTCGAATCCCGGCAATGTCCCGGTTAAAAACCAAGACCGCTCCTGGCTCATAATAACGCGAATCCCGCTTTTGCGCGTCCGTCAGATCGACGCCTTCCAGAACGGCCACCTTCTTTTCAGTGCTTCCGATGAGACCTTTCAGCTTCAGCGCATCGCGGATGTGCTCGTTTAACTTTCCAATCTCGGACCACGTTTGCGCCACAATCAGGGCCGATTCTTTCGTGGCCACAAGCGAGACATACTGTTCCGCCAAGACCGTCTGTTGTTCCCCAAACCGACACTCAATGACAGCCCCCAGTTGCTCCAACCGATGAAACGATTCTATCGCCAATCCCTCGGACGCTTCTTGAACAGCCTTCCGGTATTCCTGAATCGCAACCCGTTCTTTCGTGGTTTTTGCCCGGGCCGGATCCTGACGCCGAATCGTTTTGAGTTCGATGGACTTCAGGGCCGCGTATTTCTCAAGCGCCCGCAACGCATCCGAGGACTCAACCGCCCCATGTTGCCGCGTATCGCCCGAACAAATCAGCCGGCCACCGCTTTGTTTGAGTAACAGTAACAGCTCCCGCATTTGTTCCGCCCCCAGTTGTCCGGCTTCGTCCAGAATCACGACCGCTCCCGGTGACACCACTTTCCGGGTCAAAAACTCCGTCACTGTTGAGGCCGGTCCGATCCCAGAAGCGTTCAGATCCAACACTTGCTGGCGTTGTGGTGCAATCACCTGCACTTCGTGATCTGCGGCTTTGAGTCCACGCAACACTTCCTGTAACGCGAAACTTTTCCCCGTCCCGGCAGCCCCTCGAAACAACGTCACAAAATCGCCGCTCCGCAAAATACGACCAACGGCATTGCTTTGCTCCAAATCCAGCGTGTTTACCGGCTCAAAACTCGCATGAAACGACGGATGTAAACACGCACCGGCCTTCGCCAACTGCACAATCTCCCATTCCCGCACCAACACCTCCTGAGTCGTGATCCGATTCGGGCGCAACTTATCCCGAATATACGGCCGGTTTTGGGTCGCCGCCTTCAGCTCAGCCACGTCAAACGCACCACCCCGCCAAAACTCCAACGCGTAACGCCAAATTTCGTGTTCCGGCACAACCGAACGCCGGTTAAACACATGTTGCTCGGCCCAGTTCAGTGCCGTCTCGACACTACTTTCACCCTCGGATTTGGGAGATCGAGGCGCCTTCGAGAGCGCGCCCAACATGCCCTTTTCATCCGGATCGAGCTGCCCCTTCCAGAGTAAGTGCAGATTCTCGGGTGTCTCAGATCGGATCTTTCTCGACCTCTCCTTGTGCGCAATTTTCTCGCGAATATCGGCCAAATTACTCTCCTGCTTGTCCGGGTTTTCCTGAAGCAAAGTTGCCAACTTCTGGTCGATCTCAACATGCCGTTTCGAAAATTTTAGAAGCATCTCCGCCGATAACCCTTTCAGATCAAAATCGCCGCGCCGGTGATTCGTAACCTCGTAACCCAGCCCGACCAACGACCGGGCCAACTCGTGATAGTAGACGTTCTCGACGTACTTCTGCGCCCTCAGCATCTCGAAGTTTTGCAACGCCTTCCACCGACTCTCCACGGCATCAAAGGTCGCGTTAAACACGATACAATGGGTGTGCAAATGCGGGTCCAGTGCGCGGGAGGTATCGTGATTAAAGAGTGCCCCCACGACATTCCCGGTTTCGCGATCCGAGCTCCCACCGCCAATTCGTACACGCGTTGAAGCGAACCACTCCAGTTCCACCATCGCTACCGTAACCGCTTTTTGATGGGCCTCCAAAATCCGCTGGTCCCCGCCAATCAATGCCGCGATCGAAACGGACTTGGGCGCGGAGATCGTGAAATCATAAAACACCCGCCGTTTGGGATCGGCTTGATCCGTGTTTTCCCTAGCTTTTATGCGGCCCAACTTCTGTTGTTGGGTGAGGGTTCGCCCAGTTGTCGGATGCAAATTTTCGCACAACGCCAAAAATTCGGCCTGCCCAACCTTGCCCCTTAATCCGATTTGTTCCGCCCCGATTCCCAACCACGCGCCCTGAGTCGTTTGGCCTTCGCTGTAATAATCCCCGGTGCGCAAGTGTTCGCGAAAATACTCCTGCGCGTTTTTCAAACTGTATTGGGTCTTTGGAGAGATCATATCCCCAAAGAATATCTCCTCTTCAGAGAGATAACGTTCCGCTAGCGGAACACTCTTACGATTTTCTTCGGATAGGGTAAGAGCATGAATTTAAGAAAGGACGCCCTACCCCTTCCGTTTGAACGGGATTTGGAGTCCATCTGCATTTCACCTGAGTTTCATCTGAACTCCATTTGCACTCCAAATGAACTCCGTTTGAAACTCAGTTGGATTTCATTTGAAACTCAACTGGACTCCAAAAGCGTCGCCCGCGCGCGGCAACTCCGCACGGGGTACCCCAAAGGCCGCCCCGTCAAATGAACGAGGCGACCGGCAATTTCGGTGACGATGCCCAGCGTTTTCACCGAATCGCTGGAAGCAAAATGAACCAGCTTGAACCTCACGCGGCGAACATCGCTTTGATGGTTCAAAACGGCGCACCGTTCCAACTAATCGCCGACCTCCTGCGCAAACACGGAATCTACGTCTCCCATTCCACCGTCTGCAGGTTCCATCTGCGCCAGCTTGAGCTCCCAACTGTACCCCCCGTCGTTCCGTCAAAACCAACTGTCTTTCCAGATCAATCCGCGGTGAAGCACACCGACCCACTTCCGTTCCAAATACCCGCCTTAAGACCCAAAGGACCGAGAATCGCCGATCCCAAAAATCTCTGAATCAAAACTCACTCTTATGAAAAGACTCATCCTCATCATGAACGGCAAAGGAGGTGTCGGAAAAAGCACCGTTGCCAACAATCTGGTCCAATACTTCAAGGACAACGGCGTTGCCCACCGTGCCGTGGATACCGACGACGAAAACTCAACCCTGACGCGGTTTCATCCCGAAGCGGATTTTGCGGATATTACCAATACTCGCGGGCTCGATCTTCTCTTTGAAAAGCTGCGCAAAACAGACGTTGTAGTGGTGGATTGTCGCGCCGCATCCACAGACCTGATCCTGGGTTATCTGGAAGAAGTGGACGCGTTTGATGTGCTCCGAAGCTTGGAAGCCAGTCTCACAGTCGTTATGCCTGTTAACCACGAGCTGGATAGTATCGAACAGCTCCGGGTTATCTCCAGCACACTTGGCAATCGATGCGCTTACATCGTGGTACGCAACCAGGTGCACAGTCAGGAATTTATGGTCTACGACCAGAGCCAGACGCGGCACCGCCTGCTAAAGGAACTGCAATGCGGCGAGATTGTGCTGCCAAAACTCCACGACTGGCTGGTTGTCAGCCTCAGCACTCTGGGTGTATCCGTCACCACCGCGATTTCCGGAAGTGAGTTTTCTCTACTGGATCGCCAACGCCTTAAGACGTGGCAGAGGAAACTCTATGAGCAGCTGGATGCCGCCAGAGTTTTCTTAATACCGTCCGGAACTCACGCCGAGGTTTCGGCTTCTCCCTCCGACTCTGAACGCGCGAGTGAAGTCGCATTAATCCAGTGAGTGTTAAATCCCGAGAGGTAGCGATCGAAGCTGCCGTACAGGCATGGTGCAAAAAATACGAAATTCGAGAAAGTGATCCGATGCGCGGAATCGCAGAGATTTTTGAGATCTACCTTGGGCATCAAAATTCCGACTCTCAGACAGGGGGCCAAGCGTGGATTGAAGCGTTCGGCGAGTCGGTGGATGTCCTGAATCAACGAATCAAAGGATTCAGCAAAGCGGCCACAGACCTATCCAGCCGGATTCAAGGGTTCCAGTCTGGCGATCCCGCCGGGAGCTGGAGTGCCATATTTAAAGGCGGCCTGCTATTCGCCGCAGGACTGGCTGCTGGGAGATTTCTCCTATGACACTCTTGGAAACTGTCGATCGGATCCTGGCTGCCGCGAATCAGCTTCAGCATTTCGCACTCCAATACTGGCTACCGATTGCCTTCGTTTCAGGAGTTTGCGGGCTCATATTCGTTTTACTCCGCTGCAATCAGAACACCGAAAAGGTGATCGTTCGTTTGGGCGGACTTTCCTGGACTCGTGCAGATTTTTGCCGAGGGTGGCTGATTACAGGCGACACGGGTTCCGGCAAGACGCGCTCGGGAATCACCCCGTTGCTGTATCAGGTTTTCACCAATGAACCCGATTGGGGTGGCGTGTGTATCGATGACAAAGGGCTGTATTGGGAAACGCTTTCATCGATGGCGACCCATTTTCGCCGGGAGGACGATCTGTTATTGCTTCAGGTAAAACCAGAGGACGCATCGTTCGGCTGGATCCCGCCGCAGACGTTTAACCTGACGGGTGACCGGTCGATTCCCGCTAACACCTACGCGAAGTTCGTCGTCGATACGGCCTCCAGTCTGGGGCAACAGGACGGGAAAGGCTTTTTCAAGAATCAGGCCCAAACCCATATCGCAAAAGCCTTGGATGTATTGTGCGCCATTCGTGCCGATGTGACGTTGGAAAACGTCCATCGCCTGCTCCTAAACGAAGCCGATCTTCACGCCGCCATCCGTGAACTCGGCGAAGATGAATCGATACCGCGACACGTCGCCCTCTGTGAACATTTCAAAAACCGCTTTCTCAATCAGCCTCCCGAACAACTCGGAGGCGTCAAAGAAACTATCGCGAACTATCTCCAGCCCTACATCGCCCCAGAAGTGGCGCAAATTTTCAGCCCCTCAGAGAGCAGCTTCGGGCTCGAAGAGATCGACCGTGGCAAAATCCTCTGTGTCTCGATGCCACAGAAGTTCCAGACCGAACGGCGTTACATCAACACGTTCCTCAAAATGTTGTTCTACACCCATGTCCTGCGGCGTTTCGACAAATCGAAGGAAGACCGCCTGGGGGATAACCTGTTGATTCTTTGGGCCGACGAAGCCCAACGGTTTATGACATCCAACGAGGACGGGATGAGTGATTACAACTCCGTAGACATCATTCGCGAAGCTCAGGGTGCTGTGGTCGCGGCTGCGCAATCAACGACCTCATTTATCCCGCCCCTGGGCAAGGATAAGGCCAAGGTGCTCACGTTAAACCTACGGAACCGGATGATCTTCCGAGCCGCCGATGAAGACGGCGCCCTCGAAAGCGCGAATTTTCTGGGCCAGAAACGGGTCATCAAGAAAACGTGGGGCTTCGCACAAGGCCGCAAGACGTACCATTACAGTGAGCAGGAGGAGCACAAACTGAAGCCGCACGAGTTGCGCAGCCTCGCCAAACACACGTGTATTCTCGTCCACGCCGAGCAGGGATTCCGGAAACGGATACTCCATCCGATTGAGCCGGACGGGACGGTGTGTGACTGGTTTTGAAAATTACTGAATACACACGACAATAGCCCTTCGCTCGCCTCAATTTTCAGAACAATCCCTTCCTAACTCCACGCACGGTCACGATCCGTAAGGAGACACCGCGCAATTCGACCATTATGGCCGGTAAATATGTTCTTGGGCTATCCAAAAGCCCGATGGCACATTGCGAAGGTGGCGGCGCAGCGATTTTGGCAGTCGACGAGAACCTAACACGTATCACAGCGACTCATCCCGCAACACACCATTGAAGTCCATACACTTAGACCATAAATCGCACCGCCAACTTGTGCTCCCGTAGATACCGCATTCTGGATCACAATCGGCGCAATAATGGTGCTCAAGATGATCCAAGCTCCGATGGTCGCGGCGGCCATAATCGTCTGGAGCCCATAAACATTTGTGGCAATCACGAGCCCCTGCTCCGTCGCCACATCAATGAGGTTACTTGTCGCAATCGAGGCGGCAGCCCAACCAAGCGGCCAAGCCAGAATCCCGACCGTCCCGAGAATATAACGCGCTCCGATGTGACTCGTAGATCGCAGTGCCAACAGTCCCAAAAAGAACGGCGCAAATGCGTAGCTCAAACCGACGAGGAATTGCTGGATGATATAGGCCACCCAAATCAAAAACTGCGCGACCAGTCCGACAACGGTTAGAATGCCCCACACGATTGCCTCGTACATTTCGGCTGCACCGGGCAACCCGAACCAGCCGTGTTTTTCGCCGGGCTCAGTCTTGGCAACCAACACCTCGATATAACGCTGAGCCGCGACTTCCGGGTGAGCGTCCATTTTGGACACCACGGTTTGCAGGGCATCCTTCGCCAAATCTGTCCATTCACCGAACAGCGCGATGGCCATGATCACCAACATCGCCGAAATGATCGGCCGAACCATCGAACGCGGTGTACTACACTGCTTTACGTGTCCAATCAGACCAGCCACCAACAACACAAACGCTATCGGCAACAACAGCGTGTACAGAGTGGTGCATTGCGTCTGAAAGTTTGGGAACAGCCGTTGAAACGTCGGCAGCGCCGCGAGCGCAATCACTGTTGGGCACCCCTTCCGAACCGGATGTCGCTATTCACATCCGGCACCATCATCGCGCCGAACTTCTTCAACGCGTCGTGCCGATCTGCTGCAAGCGACTCGTGCTGTTGATGGAGCTGTTTTTTTATGTCGTTCCGATTTCCAATATCCTGCACCTGCGCAACCTGAGCGGCATTTGCCAGTTCCACGTCCATACCGTGTAACTCGGCACTCTGGGCGATAAGCACCCCGTTCAGTTTTTGTGTTTCGGCATCCGTTGTAGAGGCCTGGAGTCGGCAAACGGTATCCGACATCTGACTCCGCAACGACATCCGCCGATTCGTTACATCGTCGTACACGGACGCGTAATTCGCCGTGGTGTTTTCGATAGCGTTGAACTGTTGGTAAACATGTGCGCTACGCCGCACCGGAATCCCGGAAAGCGTTACGGGATCAATCTGATAATAGAGGCCAAACGTGTTGTAATCGATCCCGTTCAACCCTGATGCGTTTTGAATCACCCCTTTGAGCGACTGACCATTCCCCCGAATCTGCAAGGCCTGCATCACACTCGAACCGCCGTTCACGTTTAATATCTGCGCCGAATCCCCAGCGGCCCGGTTGGACGCGGTCAACACCTGCAACTGCTGCGCCATATTGTTCAGCTGCGCGACCTGATTATTGACCATCTCCACGTACTTCGCGAGGTCCACTACCTGATTCAGAGCGTCCTGAGCAATACTCACGGGATCGACCACAACCAATTGTCCGTGCGCCGCAGTCGCGACTGCGAACACACCTGCCAACACCGTCCAGTTTTGTTTGAGCTGCATAAACCCTCCTCAGATTGCCAAGTGAACTTGCTTTATTCCTCGATCCCTAAAACCCGCGTCACAGGTTTTAGAATGACTCCATCGACCTTTTGTTCAGGGAATGGGATGTCGTAGAGACTGATATTACCGTCACCTTCACGCCCTTCATCGTGGCGCTGCTGGTTCACCATCAACCAATACTGTTGTTTCACAGCATCGCTCCGCCCCTTCTCAAATCCGTCGGTATAGGCGGTCTTCGAACGCGAATCGTTTGCGTAATTGAATGTTTCCCCGAGCAGAACACCCGCCCCGGCACCCAACACCGTTGCCACTGGTTTTCCATGCCCGAGCTTGTTTCCAACAAACGCTCCGAGACCCGCACCGACCGTATCCGTCGCAACCCGCGCCGTACTGGCACAGCCGCCAAGGAAAAAGCCCCCCAACATTATCAACACAATGGCTCTTGTTTTCATAAGGATGTGGCGGAATCCGGCGCAGGTGTCGCGTTTGCAGCAATGCCTTCGACGATGTCAGCGTATTGCTTTAGTTGCCGGGCGCGCTTCTCGAAGTGTTCCCCGCTCGTGCTGCTGCAATACAACATCTCCTCAGAAGCCACGTTGTGCGCGGTGCCACAAATCGGTCGGAGCGCGTCGACGTGATAATACGTAAAGGCCGCGAACTTCTGCCCCGTCTGCTGATCCGGCAACGGATACGACATGATCGCCTGCTTGGTGATTTCCGGTAACGCGATGTCGTTTGAGACGTCTTCCACATCGGCCCGGTCATTCTGGCACATAAGGAAGAACTGGCGACTGTTCCCAAATACCGCGGAGCGAATCCGGCTTTCTTTAAAACGGGCGTATTGTTGGACTATGGCAATGTTCCAGGTGTTGAACTTACGCATCTGCGCGTAGCTCTCGCGGACAATTTTTTCACCCTCTGGGATGTCCAGAAACCGAGCCACCTCCTCGTATACATTCCGTTTCCGGAGGGCACGTGGCATCGAGATGATGTGCTGCCGTGTATAGTTCGTGATGAGGAAGCCAGCGGCGGATTTCAGTTCCTTTGCGGACTCCGGGATATAGCCCAACTCGAAGTGCGCGATTTTACCCGTGAGGGAGATGTTCGTTTCGCCATCAAAGAGCGGCCCGTAATTCCCGTCACGGCACCAGGGAAGAAGCAGTGTCGCAATCTGCAAAACCTGATCCCGATCTGCACCGGAGGCTTCCAGTTGCATCAACTCCTGAAGCATCCGGTGTGTCGGAAACTCGGAACGAGCAAACCCTGCAAAGGCCAGATTCCGCACCTCGCGTGCCGTATTGCCGCTCTTCGCAAATCGAAGAACCTCGCTTTCATCAAAGCACCGCAAGAACGCCTCCCCTTCGTCTGGCTTCACACTCCGCCAGTCTCGGAAATCCACAAAAGCGTCCAGTGTGGTAGCGCCATTTGCCATCCGATCCCGCCGGTAACTCGCCAAAGCACAGGCATGACGGGCAACGGTTGCGAGCTTCTCGGGATACCGATTTGACCAATCCTGAAACACGTCTTCGTAAAGCTGGTTCAGATATTTGGAAATCTGCGCCTGCCGGAGCATCTGTCTTTCTTCATCCAAACTCACACCGACCATCCGGGCCACAAGCGCCGTCGCCGTAGAAAGATGAAGCGGCGTCAACGGCAACCCTGCCGTATCCAGATAGTTCATGGTTAATGCACCATCCGGTTGCAAAATAATCGGCTCCGAACCCGGATCGACCGTCTTCGTATAAATCCCGTACGACAGTCCCTCTTCGATAATGACCGTGTAATCGTAATAGGCTTCCGTCTGCGAAAGCAGGTCACATACGGTCACGGACTTTCCAGTGCCGCTCATGCCGATGAGCACGGCGTGTTGTGGGGTTTGTTCGCCAGCCGAACCCGAAAACGTCTTTATCCCAATCAGATTGGAAGCCGCTCCATCGTAAATCGCCTCTGCTGTTGCCAAATGCCCAGTGAACGTCGAGTTCACCGGCAACATATCGACCAGATACGTGTGTTCAGCGTAAAGTTTCCGGTGTTCGTATCTGCCCCACAACCAGCCCGGCCACGTCTGGAAGA
Source organism: Verrucomicrobiota bacterium (assembly GCA_037133875.1). Classification (GTDB taxonomy): domain Bacteria; phylum Verrucomicrobiota; class Verrucomicrobiia; order Chthoniobacterales; family Chthoniobacteraceae; genus Chth-196. The sequence continues at coordinate 14,108 of JBAXNG010000056.1, forward strand.
ACAGCTTCTTGGTCGTACTCGGGAGACTGCTCTCGAAATACTGGGCGCTATTCATCGAATTGATCGCGCTCTTAATGGCAGTCGCTTTTGCCGAGAGACCACCTTTCGTTTTGTCCCAAACGCGCACCACAAAAAGAGCGTTAAACGGCAAGGTATGCCCGTGAGTCAGAGCCGCAATTTTGCGCTCTTTCTTCTGTAAAACGGTTATGAGAGACAGTTTTCCTTCACTCGCAAAATCTCCGGCAATCCGTTCATGCGCCTTCTCCTCACGAGTGATCTCCTTCCCGACCGGGATCGGATCGACGTTCACCGTGATCGTATAATCCAGAAGCGCCAGATTCGTGAGCCGGTGAATGATGCCCGGAAAGGTCATCTTGGGCCACCGAGTCAGAACGATGGTCGTGTGATAGAACCCATCCATCCAGAACCCAAAATCCTCCTGCCCGTTCCCTTCGCTCAGCCAGCAATTCTCGTGAATCGACCGACTCGGATCGAAGGTCTCAACCGGATCGTAATTGAACCGCTCGTTCAGAGACGGATTCAAAAATGCCGTATAGTGCCGGAAATGCTCTTCATCCGTCATCGGCACGACCCGAGCGCCCTGCCCGATAAACGTCGCCGTCAGCAGTTCGAAGATCTGGGCAAACTCCAACTGAAGCTGATCCAACAGATGTTCGTAATGTGACGTCAGATTTTCCTGTGACGCATCAAACGCCGGTGAAGATTCAATCTTCCTCGAGATGTAGAACACGAGCCGCTGACGCCGGAGTTGCCGGTTCTGCATCGCTTTCCAGTAACGAACAAACCGTTCATTCCGAACCCGACGCGTCCAAGGGTTTGTGGCACGTTTGGTTTCGTCGTGGTACCGGAGGAGTTCGCGTTGGTAATCCGAGTCGCAATACCACTGAACCTGAAGCCGCTGGTTGTCCCCCAATGAAGCCAGCAACACGGCAAGCTGATCCTGAAATTCGTTTAACTCGGAGACCTGCGCGTTATTGAAATCGGGAGCTTCAAACAGGAAACCTTTTGAGACAAAACCACCTGCGTTGAGTCCGTTAAAGACCAACAGATCACGAACAAAATAACCATCGGGAGCCGCCTCCAGAATTGAATCAATGGGCCACATATTTTGAGGAACACTCAGGGTGTTGAAGTTGTGACTGCGGATTCGGAGCGAACCCGGAGCCATTGAGCCAATAATCGAGAAGATCGGTGTCGTACCCCGGCGGCTTGCCTTGGCGGAACCCGAACACGTAACAAAGTGTCAAAACCAGGGGAACACCCGCCGCCACGAGTGAATTTGTGAACCCAAATCTGAGCCCGCTAAACAGCAGGAGCAACGTGGCGACCGACACAAAGCCGCCGCCAATCACGAGCCAAAACAGGTTGCCATCGAGCCCCCACGTTTTGCCGCCCGAGTCGTCTGCGCTATTCGTATCGGAGAAGCGGAGTTCCTGATTTTTCAGTGGAACGATCCAACGTCTACGGTGGAACCACCGAGTCCGAACGCGACGAACAGCGCCTTCACGATTGCAGGAGCCCCGGCGATAATCAGACCGCCGATAATCGAGAGTTTTCCGGCATCGGTATCACCGCGCCGAATCGCGAAGCCACCTCCCACAACGCAGATGGTTCCAAAGATGAAGCCAATCAGCATGACGATCCCCATCGCCTTGCTTGCCCCGTCCGTTAGTCCGCCCGCGACCTGCCCCAGCATCGGAGCGAACCGCATCCCAACCACCAATGAAGTAAAACTCATCCACTAACGTTACCGATCTGAAATCGTTAATGTGTTCCGCTAGCGGAACGCTAGTGACATTTTTTTGGCGCACACTTAGGAGATGAATAATCCCGGCGTGTCCGAACCAATCAATTTAACAAGACTCTCCAGCCTAGAGAATTACATTCGCAGCACGATTCTCGGACAGGAGCATGTTTTGAGTCGAATCACCTCCGCTTTGCTCCGTGGCGAACTCGGATTGCGAAAAATAAATCGTCCGCGTGCCAGTTTTCTTCTCCTCGGCCCGACTGGAGTTGGCAAAACCGAAATCACGGTGGCTTTCACGCATTATCTCTATGGACCCGAGCGCCTTTTCCGATTCGACATGTCGGAATATCAGACGATGGAGAGCCTTTCGCACCTTTTGGGGACTTTGAACACCGAGGGATCTCTCGCCAAGGTTTGTGATAACCACAACAAAGGCACGTTGTTGTTCGATGAAATCGAAAAGGCGCATCCACGGATACTCGACATATTTCTTCAGATCCTCGATGCCGCACGGGTGACCACGGCCAGCGGCAAGACGCTATATTTGAGCGGTTTCACGATTGTATTCACCTCTAACATCGCTTCGGCGGAACTGCTCGATCTTCAACACTCGACGTTTGCGACGATGGAGCGGCACGTCCTGACCCGTGCTCAACAACAGATGCGCCCAGAGTTGTACGCTCGTATTAACGAGAAACTGGTATTCCAGAAGCTCTCCTACGAGGTGTTGCTAGAAATCGCACAGCAACTTCTCACTCAGGAACTCGCGTTTCTAGCAACGAAAGGACACATCCTGACTCCCACCGGACGAACGCTCAATTTCCTCGTGAAACACGGGTATCATCCGAGGCTTGGAGCCCGTCCGATGCGAGATGCAGTGGAGCGCCTTCTCGGCGAGGCAATCGTATCGTCGCTTCTTTCCGGCGGGACCGGATGCGGCGTTGTGGATCTCGATCCATCGGCCGCGCGTCTACAGGTCATTCCTGTAAAGGCAGTCCCGTTCTAAAAATAACGCCGTTTGCGGATCGGTTTGCGAAATTTGATGCGGTTCAAAAGTCGCCGTTGATCTGTAGGGACGAGCAACGGTGAAATCAGCAATCTCAAATCGACATCAAGGGCAGCCGCTAGAATCTGTGCGTTGATGTCCCTGACGGTTTTTCCGTAAGTCTCAATTTTCCCGAGCCCCGAACGGTCAATATCCCAACCGAGTACCGACACCATCTCGGTCAGTTTTTCGACGGTCATATTTTTTGATTGTCTGATTTTCTTCAAGTTAGGTCCGATGCAGTTCAGTGTTTTCATAGCCGTTTGGCGAACCGGCAAGGCTATGAGAGTTTTTCGGTAAACATGTTCCGCTAGCGGAACGGAGCATTGGGACGAGCAGATGCGATTCAGGGAGCGCCCTCTAACTTCGGGGAGTTTCCCCCGGCACTTGGGGGTTTTGGCAAAATGTCTGCGCTAAAAGCAGCAATCGGATCTCGCAACCATCTTGGACTGTTCCGCTAGCGGAACACATTGGCGGAAAATGCCAGCTATACCGGTTGCTGATGCAAAAACAAATGACGGACCTCACCGGCCAACACGAACCGCCGGACAGCACAAATCCAGTGCTTAAGCGTGGAAGCAAACAACTCACTTCAAATTGTTTGCCGGATTCAAAACCCATCAACCCACCCAAAACACCGGACACAAACCAAGGTAGCAGGCTCGTGAGTTACGACACCATTCGGGCGCTCCTTGAAGTCGAAGGCCAGATGCCCTGCCTCCGGACGGTAGCGCGCCAAATTAGAAGACATTCCGATATCATCCACCCCGTGAGAGTCGGACGATATCTCGCCGTACCAGCAGAACAGGTAGACAAATTTATTGCGCGACTTCGCGGCGATAGACCACGCAGGACAATCTACCTGTGAGCCACACGGTTCCACTGGAACGGACTCTGTGAAACGCAAACTATCCATAGCACAACGCGCCAAAGCTAAACGGATAGCGGACGAATTAAGCAAAATTAGCGAATTCGTTCCTCCTGACGCATTTGCCAGAGAAGCCGCCATCCTGGCCAGCGCCCTGCGCATCTTCGGTGGGACACTTGAAGTGTTCCCTCGCGCCCAAACTGAAACTGATCAACCCCCAACAATTCCGAATAATGAGGGAAATTACGACCTTACCCAATTACGTTTTCGTCTCGAAAAAATGGATCCTTGCGACTGAAACGCACCGACTGGCTTGGCTTTCGGTTATCACGTATTTACAGCGTAAAAAAATTTCGGTGGAAGAGATCACTTTCGCCGATATTACCGAGGCAACCGAGATGCCTCTTGATGCCTTACAGGGGTGCGAACTATTCGAATTGAAGCCCGGTAAACATCCCGTGGTATTTGGGTACAGTTCCACCGCGTTAATCAACCGGAGAACAGCAGCCGAAAGGGCCAGACAAGAAAAGGCCCGGTTGGTTGTCGCTAGTAACCAACGAGCACTAGAGCCGCTAGTTGTCTCTAGTGACCAACGAGCACCAACACCAATCAACGAACACCCCTCGGCCACACCCCCTCCTGAAAATTATTTTACAGAGGAAAATGCAAATATTGAGCCCTCTCATACATCCAAAACGCCCTCGAAAAACGAATTAATTAATGTCTTAAGAAAGACAGAAATAAATAAATATAACTCTATCTATTTATCTTCAGAACAAGGCGCTTGGTTAATACCAGAGCGTTTACTGGACCAGTTGGCTGATCAATACGGAGTGGAAAAATTCGCCGTTTTACTCGTACGAGCGATTGCCTGGCTCGAAACAAACCATTCAAAACGTAAACCACCCGCTTACATGGAGGAATTCCTGATTCGCTGGTGCCAGCGAACCAAAGTTGAAACGATCGAACCGTTTCAAAGCTCGGAAAGCCCCAAACGGAAGAAACGCAACTTCCGGGATGAAGCGTGGGACGCCATGTACAACTGATATGAGCTCCCTAAAATCGGAGTTCAATCTCAGCACTCTCCCGACGGCGATCGAGGCCGAAAAAGCGGTGGTAGGTGCCCTGCTCGTCGATGCGCCTTACGCCAATAACATCTGCCTCGAAGCTGGGTTGGAAGGGCAACACTTCGTCAACCCAATCCATGCGGTCATTTACGACACCATCACGTCGCAAATCACGAGCGGCAAGGTCGTCGATGCCATTTGGCTGCACGGAGAATTGGCGCTGACTCACCAAGGCATCCCTCTCCATCTACTGACGGAATTAGCCACGTTTGTCCCGAGTCTGATACCCCTCGCTGGCTGGGTTCGCCATGTGCAAGCTGCGTTTGTTCGTCGGGGGGTCCAGATCGCTCTCGGAAATGGCGTCCGGGCGCTTCAGGACGGTGTTTCTACCATGGCTGTGCTCGAAGACGTACAATCGGAGCTGCAACGTCTGGCGAAAGGTGTCTCCATCCGGGAATCGCGAACCTACAAACAACTCCTTCAGGACGGCCTGCACCGTTACATAGAGGGCGACGATGCGAATCGAATCATCAAAACGGGGTTCGCCGCTCTGGATGAGATGTCCGCGATCGGCGCAAAAGACATGATCACGATTGGTGGCCGGGCCAAGTCGGGCAAAACAATCTTCGCCCTGAACATCATAGCCAATATTGCCAACGCGTCCCTAAGTCAGCCCAAGAACCGCATCCTGATCGTCTCCCTAGAAATGTCCGCGCCACAGATCATTGACCGTTTGGTCGCAAACCAATCCGGCCTCACCACCAAACGACTACGAGCTGGCCGCCTCCAAACGGAAGGCGAACTCCGCGCGATGGAAAAAGCGATGAACACCCTGTCTGAATGGAATCTCGTGGTACGTGACGACATCCAGGAACTGTCAGCTATCATCTCCACTGCCCGAGCCATGGCAGGCCAACCGAAAGGGCTCAAGGTGCTGATGGTTGATTACCTGCAACTCGTTAAGGTGCCCCGGCGCGACATCCGTGAACAGGAAGTGGCGGAGGTGTCGCGAGCCCTGCGGTTGCTGGCACTGGAAACGGGAGTACTGGTTCTGGCGTTAATCCAACTAAACTCGAACGGCACCGCCCGCGAATCCGCCGCGATCTGGATGGACGCCACAGCCATCTGGAATATCAGCTCAGTGAACACCGCTGGTGAGTTGGCGGAAAAAGGCGATAACTCGGATGAATCGCGTCGAATGATCGTGATCCCCTTCCAGAGGGACGATCAGAGCGGCGTGTCCTGCATGGTCCGCTTCGACGGAGCCAGAGCCAGAATAAGCGCTGAGTGAGCCGAGTGTGTGTGGCGGCTACTGGGCAGCGATCGCGATCTGGCAGAAGGTTATGGAAGCTGTCCGTGCCACGGCGGCTTATTGACAAACCGGTTGCTCTGGCTTGGCGCCAGCGCCCGAGCTGAAAGTGGGCTCGGCCTGCCCCAACCTCGCCCCTGCCGGGATCGTTTGTGAATAAGCCTACGAGACTTCTACATTAATGGTGAAAATTGGTGTGTACCGATCAAATCGCACAAGATTTCAGACCGGTTACGGGGCCCGACGCTCCATGCCAGTCTTTGTATTCGTTAAAATGGATTTCCCTTCAATATCTGTCCGAAATATGTGTACATTTACAGGACAGATACACCTCCATGTTGCCCCAGCCTTTTATCAAAACACAGGTGCTATCCCGAATTACCACCGCTCCACCTTCCTCAGTGTGGACACCTCCGGACTTCTTAGATCTCGGAAGCCGAGATGCGGTGGACAAGGCGCTGCAGCGACTGGTTTCCACTAACGACTTACGCCGGATTGATCGAGGTCTGTACGATCGGCCTCGTATCAATAATCTCACTGGTCAGATAGCTCCGCCGGATTATCGCAAAGTCATCGATGCCATTGGACGCCGAGATCAAATACGGAGTTTGCTCGACGGTATTACTGCCGCGAACGACCTTGGCCTCAGCAATGCCGTCCCAGGCCAGGTTATTGTGCGCACCGATGGTCGTTTACGGCCGATCAAACTGGAGAATTTGACGATCCAGTTCAAATTAACTTCACCCAGCAAACTTTACTGGGCAGGGCGTCCAGCGATGAGGGTGGTGCAAGCCTTATACTGGTTGCGGGACAGCTTGAAACAGGACGCCTCTCTCGACCATACCATGATTCAGCCTAAACTCGTCCGTATTCTGCAGGACGCGACTCAAGGCAGTGCGATTCGGAATGATTTGCGCACCGGGCTACATACGCTGCCGGGCTGGATGCAGAAGTGGATTCGAGAACTTCTGAACCAAGCCGACCCTACGGCCACACTCCAATCATGAATCCTGACTTTCTTCGTGTTATTGCTGCCACACCCGAGGACCGGCGTGGGCTTTTTTTAGCAACCGCCAACCGACTCGGCACGCCGCTCCAAAATGTGGAGAAGGATTTCTGGGTCTCATGGGTGTTGGACCTCCTGTTTAATGGACGTACGTCTGATGAACCTCGATTGCTCTTCAAAGGGGGCACTTCCCTGTCCAAGGCCTACGGACTGATTTCTCGTTTTTCTGAAGACATCGACATCACCGTTTTCCGCGAAGACCTTGGAAAAGGGCTCAACGTCGGGGACCTGGAAGGGCTTTCGGGAAAACAACAGCAAAAATATCTAAAAGCCATCAAGTTGGCATGTCAGGATTATCTCCTGAAAACTCTACAACCTCGGTTAAATCAGCACATTGAATCCGTATTTCAAACAGCCGGACTTGTCCTTACGGAACCACCGGTGGTTCACGATACTGATGATGCCGATCAACAGACCCTGCTGGTGCATTACCCGTCCGTCAGTGACGGAGTTGACGGATATGTAAAACCTGCGGTCAAGATTGAGGCCGGAGCTAAATCCGCGCTCGATCCACATCGCGTTGTCATCATACGCCCATACGTCGATACAGATATCTCCTCCGCTAATTTGATGGTTTCAAACGTGGTCACTATTAACGCCGAGCGTACGTTTTGGGACAAAGTCATGATCCTACATGGCTTGCGTGGCTGGCATGACAAACGGGGCGAACTCCGTCAACAAGGCCACCGTGTTTCTCGACATTACTACGATCTTTATAAACTGATTTCCTCTCCTGTGGGGAGCCTCGCGACGCTCGATCACGCACTGGCTCTCGACTGTGCACGACACGCGTTAATGTTTTTCAACAGCCCGGATTTAAATTTATTACAGGCAAAGGTTGGCTCCTTTGCAATTATGCCAACCGGTAGAATGATCGATACGTTGAAGCGGGATTATCTGGCGATGTCCGGAATGATTTTCGACGAAGTACCCGCATTTGGAGAGGTGATCGAAGCAATCCAAAAGCTCGAACAGGAACTGAACCTACCGAGCAGATAATTGACCTCTGAAATTTTACCGTGCGATTCGTCTCGGAAATTAATGCTTTGGCAGGGCAAAACGCCCCGAACCAGACCTGCGGTCTGGCATGCGTAACTTGACTATGGAAAGTAGAAAAATCCCAAAAACATGATCCCGATTTTGATCCCGAATTCATAAGTGACTGAAAAACAGCGAATCACTTCAGACTTAGGATCTGGCGCCGCAAGGCATAGGGGTTCAAGTCCCCTCCCCGGCACTTCCCTCTGAAAACACTCAAAGGGAAC
>JBAXNG010000057.1:0-18893 GCA_037133875.1 Verrucomicrobiota bacterium
AACCCAACCATCCACAATTAAACACGCCCCTCCCCAAACTTTGACGTAGACCCAATTAAACACACCCCTCCCCAAACTTTGACGTAGACCCCGTAGACCCCGCAGGCCCGTTTTAAACCATTCTTAACAGAAGTGTAAGAATGGAGCGGGTGACGCGACTCGAACGCGCGACATCTTCCTTGGCAAGGAAGTGCTCTACCAACTGAGCTACACCCGCGTGGTGTCCGTCAAATGTAGCGAATCTCGGCGATGTGCCAAGCTTTTTTGACGGAAATGCGGCAGTTTTTTAACGGCTGCCACACGACTGAAACTACACCTTCTTTTTGCCGAACTCGACTCCTCGGGCATCGATCAGTTTAGCGACAAATCCGGTATCGTACTCGCCTCGTACGAAATTTGGGTCATGCATGATCGCTTGCTGGAACGGAATCGTAGTCTTGATCCCACGGATGATATATTCGCTCAAGGCCCTGCGCATACGGGCAATCGCATTCTCACGAGACGTTCCCATTGCGATGACTTTGGCAATCATCGAGTCGTAATGCGGAGGGACCGTGTAGCCGGTATAAGCGTGGGAATCGATGCGAACACCACGTCCACCAGGAGCGTAGTACAAATCAAGTTTCCCTGGTGAGGGCGCAAAGTTGTTGAACGGATCTTCGGCGTTCACGCGGCATTCGATGGCGTGATACTTGAGTTTTGCATCGCGAACGTAATGGGAAAGCTCGAGTCCTGCGGCCACTTTGATCTGCTCCTTAACGAGATCGATGCCGTAGGCTTCCTCGGTGATGCAATGCTCGACCTGAATACGAGTATTCATCTCCATAAAGTAGAAGTTCCCAGCGTTATCAACGAGGTACTCGATGGTGCCGGCGCCTTCGTAGTTTACCGCTTTAGCGAGCTTTACAGATGCGTCCCCCATTCGTTTCCGGAGATCGTCCGTCATGAGCGGGCTGGGGCATTCCTCGATGATCTTTTGGTTGCGGCGCTGCATGGAGCAGTCCCGTTCACCAAGATGCACGACGTTTCCATGGGAGTCCGCCATGATCTGGAATTCAATGTGATGCGGGTTTTCGATGAGTTTCTCGATGTAAACTCCTGAGTTCCCGAAGCATTTTTCCGCTTCCAATCGGGCTCCGTGGAATCCCTGAACAAGCGAGCCGTCGTTGTGTGCCGGGCGCATTCCACGGCCTCCTCCGCCGGCTACCGCTTTAATCATGACTGGGTAGCCGATTTCGCGAGCGATTCGGAGTGCGTCCTTTTCCGACTCCACGAGCCCTTCAGAGCCTGGGGTAACGGGGACACCTGCTGCACGCGCCGCAGCACGGGCGCTATTTTTGTCGCCCATCGAGCGGATCGCTGATGGGGATGGTCCGATAAACTTGATGTTACAGCTGGCGCAGACTTCGGCGAAGTGTGCGTTTTCTGCAAGAAAGCCGTATCCAGGATGGATGGCATCGACGTTGCCGATTTCAGCAGCGGAGATGATCCGGTCGATTTTGAGGTAAGACTGAGCGCTCGGAGCGGGTCCGATACAGATTGCCTGATCCGCGAGCTGGACGTGAAGGGAGTCGACGTCTGCTTCAGAATATACGGCGATTGTTTTGATTTCTAATTCCTTACATGCGCGGATGACGCGCAGAGCGATTTCGCCTCGGTTGGCAATCAGGACCTTGTTGAACATGGGCTTCGGCGGTGGGAAAACGAGGTTTTGGAAACGGATTTGAGACGTGTCTGTATATTAAAACGAGTCCCACTTGTGGGCGGGACTCGTTTTCAAATTTGTCTCGGTGAAGAGATTTTAGCGGATTGGCGTATTAGCGGATACGGAAGAGAGCCTGGCCGTATTGAACGGGTTTACCGTTTTCAGCGAGGATCTCGACGATGGTGCCGCTGGTTTCGGCCTTGATCTCGTTCATGACCTTCATGGCTTCGATGATACAAATGGTCGTATCAGCGGTCACTTGTTGGCCAATTGCGACGAAAGGAGACGATTCCGGTGATGCTGCCGCGTAGAAAGTCCCAACCATGGGTGAAGGGATGTCTTTTCCATCTTGGGCCGCTGCGGCTGCCGGCGCCGCTGCTGGAGCAGGAGCGCCAACGGCCGCCGGAAGCGCTACCGGGGCAGCGGGCAGGCTGTGTGCGGTGCTGATTACGGGTGTGTATTCAGCTCCACGTTTCAGGGTGATTTTGAACCCCTCTTGTTCGAGTGAAAACTCGGAGAGGTCGTTTTTGCGGATCAGAGCGATGAGCTCTTTGATATCTTTAAGTTCCAAGTGAGGTGCCTCCAGTTAGGGACAAACGAAAGTGGGGAAAGGGGGATATTAGCGGGGGGGCTTTCTAGGGGTCAAGCAAGCCGGTCCATTTACTGTACAAAAGCCGTTCTATCCTTTGAGCCTGCTTTTTAAGGCAGTTGTCATTTCTTGAAGTGTTTGCGTCAACGAAACCGAGATGTCCCATTCAGGGTAATGCTGCCTGATCTTACTTAGATCGCTATAATAACAGATGTGATCTCCGATTCGCGGGGTTTCCTCGTAGCTCCATACTTGTTGCTTTCCGGTGATTTCTTCGACCAAACGGAACGCTTCTATAATAGAGCACGAGTTTTGTTTTCCGCCACCCAAGTTGTAGACTTCGGCTACCCGAGGCTTTTGGAAAAACGCCCACATGAACCGTGCTACGTCCAGACTGTGAATGTTATCGCGTACCTGTTTGCCCTTATACCCCAGTACCTTGTAGTGCCGTTCTTCCAGGTTGCACTGGACTAAATAACTCAGGAACCCGTGTAACTCTACTCCTGAGTGATTGGGGCCTGTGAGGCAGCCGCCTCTCAGACAGCAGGTAGGCATGCCAAAATAACGTCCATATTCCTGGACCAATATGTCGGAGGCGAGTTTGGACGCACCAAATAAGGAATGCTTGGATTGATCGATCGAAAGCTCTTCTGAAATCCCGTGGAGGTACAGAGGATCGGCGTAATCCCAGCGCGTCTCGAGTTCCTTGAGTGTTATCGAATTCGGGCGATCTCCGTATACCTTGTTGGTGGACATGTGAATAAACGGAGCTTCCGGGCAAAATTGGCGAGCGGCCTCCAGCAGATTCAGGGTGCCGGTGGCGTTGGTATCGAAATCGTCAAACGGGATGGCGGCAGCCCGATCATGGGACGGTTGTCCAGCAGTGTGGATGATACAAGCGGGACGAATCTGTTCGACGAGTGATAGAACACCGGCCCGATCGCGGACATCGAGTTCGTGATGGGTGAAGTCTGGGATAAGGGAGGTGATTCGAGCCTGATTCCAGCGGGTATCTCCCTTCGGACCGAAGAAAACGGCGCGCTGGTTATTATCGAGTCCGTGGATTTGCCCGCCTTGTTCCCGAAAATAAAGGCAAACTTCGGAGCCGATGAGTCCGGAGGAGCCTGTTACTAAAATGCGCGGAGCGGACATAAGACAAAACGCCTAGTGATGGGGTTTGCGGTAGTCGCCCCTGCTGAGCGTCTTTTCAAGCCATACATACAGGCAAATAAAGAGGTAGCGGCTTCCCATTTCTTTGATTTTGAGCTTCGCCACTCCAAAGCGCCGGTTACGCCAGGTGATTGGTACGACTTCCCATGTGTATCCGCGCACAATCGCTTTCAAGGGCAGCTCGACTGTGATGTTGAAGTGCTGGGACAAAATGGGGCTGATCCCATCAATGACCGTTTTTCGGTAAGCCTTAAACGCATTGGTGGTGTCATTGAGGCGGATCCCGAATAGCAGCCGGATGAATAGGTTGAATATCCTGTTCAGTTTGAGTTTCACCCAAGGGTAATCGATGGCACCTCCGCCCTTGATGAATCGGCTGCCAAAAACACAATCCACGCCGGTATTCAGCACTTCCCAATATTTCACCGCATCCCGGCAGTCGTCGGATTCATCCGCCATCATGATGATCACGGCGTCTCCGGTCATATTCGCTAACCCGCATTGGATCGCTCGACCGAATCCGTTTTGGCCTTTGTTTTGAACTGGCTTCAATTCAGGGACTTCGCTCGCCATTTCACAGAGAACCTTCCATGTGTCATCGGTTGAGCCGTCATCCACGACCACAATCTCGTGCGGAATCTTTTGGAGCCCCAATTCCAAATGCAAATGCCGGATGGAAGACGGTAGTGCGTCTTCTTCGTTCCGGGCCGGAATGACAATGGAGAGGAGTTTGAGCGGGGTGGCGCTCACGGTAAAACGGGGTCAGGGATGGACAAATGAATGGGTCAGTGCGGCATGTGTCGGCTTCTTTTTAAAGAAGTGCAACACTTTAGAGCTTCTGCCGTAACGCGTCTACCCGATCGCGAACTTCTTTCGGCATCGTTACAAGATCTGGCCAGGTGCGGTGGTATCCTTCTCCGGGTAGCTTCTTCGTTGCGTCGAATCCCATATGGGATCCGATATTGGCGATAGATGGAGCGTGATCGAGGGCGTCACAGGGATTTTTGGTGAAAATACTATCCCGTTGCGGATCCGTGTTCGCGCAAAGCCGGAAGAGAACCTCGCTTGTGTTGTGTACGTCGCAGTCGGCATCGACGATGACGATGTATTTAGAAAACATCATCTGCCCCATTCCCCACAGTCCGTGCATGATCTTGTATGCCTGCCACGGGTATTGCTTCCGGATCGAAACGAACACCAGATTGTGGAAAACGCCTTCTGCCGGTAGCGCCATGTCCACGATTTCCGGAAAGTTCATCCGGAACACCGGCAGGAAAATTCGGACACTTGCTGTGCCCATGTAGAAATCTTCCATCGGGGGAATCCCGACGATGGTGCAGGGGTAAACGGCATCCTGCCGGTGGGTGATCGCCGTAATGTGCAAAACGGGATAGGAATCTATTGGAGTGTAAAATCCGGTGTGATCGCCGAAAGGGCCTTCATCCCGCATTTCACCCGGATGCACAAATCCTTCAATAACGACATCCACATCCGCTGGAACATCCAGTGGAACAGTCAGGCAGGGTGCGAGCTCCACCTGTTTCTTTCGGATAAAGCCCGAGAACAAAATCTCGTCCAACCCGTCCGGAAGAGGGGCCGTTGCGGCAAACGTGTGCGACGGATCCCCGCCAATGGTAATGGCAACGGGCATGGCTTCGCCTCGTTCATAATAACGTTTCCCGTGGCGAGCACCGACTTTGTGAACTTGCCAGTGCATTCCGGTGGTCTGGGAATCGTAAATTTGGATTCGATACATCCCGAGATTGCGTTCCCCGGTATCGGGATCCTTGGTGTGAACACAGGGCAGCGTGATGAAGCGTCCGCCGTCGTGAGGCCAACATTGGAGGATCGGCAAATTGAGCAGAGTGGGCAGTGTTTTGGTGGCTTCGGCTCCGGAAACAGGTTTTTCGAAACGATGTACGACCTCCTGACAAGGGCCGGTTTTGACATGCCTGGGTTTGGCGTTGAGCAAGTCGAGTCCCTGCAATGCAAGATTCCACGCTGAGCGGAGGTTGGTGGGGGGCTTGGCTTTTAAAATGAGCTCCATCTGGTGCATTAACTCGTCGATCGAGTTAATCCCCAGCGCCATGGCCATTCGCTTTCGAGATCCCATGAGGTTGATCGCTAATGGGAAAGATGATGGAACGCCGTTTACGGTGGGTTGTTCAAAGAGAAGGGCTTTGCCTCCGCCGGGTGACTTCATTTCGCGGTCGGCCCACTCTGTGATTTCGAGTTCTGTGGCGACGGGAAAGGGAACGCGGATCAGTTCGCCTGCACGGTCTAGGGCGGCGATGAATTCTGCGGTAGAGCGATAAGCCATGCGCGGAGTCTAATGAGAGGGGGTGGTGGTATGGAAGAACGGGATATGCAGGCCAAAAACCTGAGCGGTTGATGAAAATGCAAAACGGTATCGGTTTGTGGATTTGTCACTGGGAAAGGCAAAACGTAATTATCGTTTCAAAATGCTATTTTAAGCGTGTTTGGCGCTTCCACGGGGGGTATGTTCGATGCGGTAGTAAGTTTTTCGGCCGTCCTTTGCTCCCCTCTATGAAAAATCGACTAATTACGACGGTGTTTTTTGCGGGACTGCTTGTTGGAAACGTTCACGCAAGCGGGTTCAAATTGGCGAGCGCGGTAGATCGAAAGCGTTTTAATGAGGAGATGCACCGGCTGGCGTTGGTTCAACGCTCGGAGGCTGCTGCGGGTAGCGATCCTTGGGACAATTATGCCACTCCCGAGTCTGTGCCTGTGCAGACGGCAAACATTTATCAGGTGATGTCCCGCGCTTCCTTGCCGATTCCTCAGATCTATGTCCCTGCAAGAATTACCTCGTCCCCGTCGTCGGTGAAGGTGGATTCGGGTCGTCCCGTGACATTGCGTGTGGGAGCGACAGGCACTGAGATTATCGAGTACCAATGGCGCAGGAACGGAGTGGAAATTCCAGGTGCCCAGTCGTCGACGTACAGTTTTACGGCGTCTCTTTCATCAGCAGGAAGCTATGATTGTGTTGTTTGGAATCTCCGTAGCCTCGTCGTGAGCGGTTCGGCGGCGGTGACAGTCACCCAACCCATTAATGGAAAGTTTGTCGGGACGTTCCACGGCCTGATTGAGCGAGATCCAGCTTTAAATACGAACTTGGCGTCCAGTATTCAGCTCACAACGACTGCATCTGGGCTTTATTCCGGGAAAATCCAGAGTGGTCTGACATCGATCCCTCTTGCCGGGCAGTTTGCTGTCTCCGCGCAGGATCAGACCAAGGCAACCCTGTCTCAGTTTATTCCGAAGCTCGGTGCGACGCTTAGCCTGACTCTGGATACTGCGACCGATACGTTGAGTGGGACTTTCAAAAAAGCGAATTCTGACGGTGTCGCGGTGAGTGGCTGGCGTAACAGTTGGGCTGAAGTTGCGGGAAATGCGGCGAAGTTTAAGGGATTGCACACGTTCACTCTCCGGGCGGTCTCTGGAGGCGCTGAAGCGCCTCAAGGGTATGGCTTCGGGGCGTTATCCATCGCGGAAAAGACGGGATTGCTGACGCTTGTGGGAACATTGCCTGATGGTAGCGCAATGACGGGAAGTACCTTTGTCGGATCTGCAGGACAGGTTCTCGTGTATGTGCCGCTCTATTCGAATTTGGGTTCCCTGGCGGGGACACTAAAGTTGACAGTGGGTTCTTCTGCGCCAATAGGAAACGTGATTACGGGATCTCCAACGTGGCTGAAACCGACTCCCGCGATTACTTCTCGAGACACGGTGTATAAGGCTGGCTTTGGCCCGGTAGAGTTGGATGCCGAAGGTGGTTTTTATATCGTGCCAGCAAAGGGCGAACGCGTTTTGGGACTGCCGGTGGCAACAAATAACGCGCAGTTTACTTTTAGTGTTGGCGGTTTGGATACGGAGGGCAAGGAGTTTACTCAGAGTGTGACGATCTCTAATCCCAGTCCTTTAGGGCTGACGAATAAAGTGAGTATTTCTTCGAGTTTGAACAAAGTGGCAGTTCTTTCGGTGAATCCGGCTACAGGCACGTTTTCCGGTGAGTTTACGGTCGCCGGTTCCTCCCGAAAGGGGCCGTTTAGTGGTCAGATTGTCACAGTTTCTGGAGTGACGAAGGGCTACGGATTTTTTCTGTTACCGAAGGTACCTGGAGTTAAGGAGACGTTATTAACCGCTCCTAAATTGTCAGGGGCGGTGGTGTTGGAGAAAACGCCATAATCGTTCGATTCGCCTCGATGCTTTCGAATCCGACTGGTTTTGCCGCAGTGATCCTCCCATTTTCGTAGGTTCTTTATGAGTGCTAGATTGTCGCGACTGCGTCTTTGGGCGATGGCGTCCGTCGTTTACGGAATGGTGAATGGCTCCCTGCGTGCGGAGTCATTTTTTGAGTCGCGCTATCAGTATTACCAAGAGGAACAGCACCGGATTCGGGTGGATTCGAATTACTCGCTTTTTAGTCTGGATCTAAAGGACAGCGTGGTGATCGACGGATCCTTCCTTTACAGCACGATTTCCGGGGCATCGCCGATCGGGTTTCCGCCCTTTGTCAAAGGCAGTGGAGTTTTTGTGGCGAGGGTGAAGGATGAACGAACGGCATTTACTTTAGGGGTAACCAAGCCGATTGCGGATCATGCTCTTAAAGCGGGTATCTCCTATAGTTACGAATCGGATTATACGTCGTTGGGTTATTCATTACAGGATACGATATCTTTTAATCAAAAGAACACGGAGTTGGTTTTGGGGATGGCGTTCACAGACGATGTGGTGGGGGCAAACGGGAGTAGTTTGGCTTCGAAAAAGCGAAGTTATGACGTTGTTATAGGGGTAAATCAGGTGCTTACCCCAACGGACCTTCTGAGCTTTAATGTGACGCTCGGTTGGCGGCAGGGATATTTGAATGACCCTTATAAGGCTGTTCTTTTAAACTCATCTACCGCCCAAAATGACCTCCGTCCGGAGCGTAAGTTTGAACAGCTGGCGTTACTGCAGTGGACCCATTACTTGAAGTCCCTCGGGGCGAGTGTGGAAAGTTCTTATCGGTTTGGACGTAACGACTGGGGGAGTTGTTCCCATACGGCCCAGCTCGCTGTTCACAAAAAGCTTTTCCATAACCGAGTCGTTTTGAGCCCGAGCTTTCGATACTATCGCCAGACTGCGGCTGACTTTTATGCGACGGAGTTTTTCGGGAACCCCAGCTATTGCTCTTCGGATTATCGCTTATCTGCGGAAGAGACCTTTAGTCTAGGGATGCAGATGAGGTGGTACGCGATTCGGGAGCGACTTGCGCTGGATATCGGTTACGAACGGTATGTGACACGTGGGTTGGATGGTAAGACTTCGCAATCGGCTTATCCTTCGGCGAACTCCGTTACGGTTGGCGTACATTACCAATTCTGAGTTATGGCCGGAATTGGGTCATCGCCACGGGTTCGATTGCCAGAGGCGCCGCTCAGGGAGGTGGCCTCTGGGTTTTATTCCGTGCGGTTTTATGCGTTGGGGTCTGTTTGCCAGTTGTTTTTTGGAGCTTCGAGTTTGGAGAGTGCTAGTCGGTTTCGGGGTTTAGCAGCCTCTTGGTTGGAGCAATTTGAGGCGCGTTATTCACGGTTTTTGCCACAAAGCGAGGTGAGTTTGATCAACTCAAAAGCCGGAGTGGAATGGGTGGACGTGCATCCGATGACGGACGTCCTCTTGGATTTGTGTGCGCATTCCCACTTTAGCACAGAGGGTGCCTTTGATGCGACTTCACTTCCCCTGAGTCATTTGTGGGATTTGCGAAACAGGCGAACGGTTCTGCCTGACCAGCGGGAAGTCGAAGCGGCGTTGGCGCTTGTCGGATGGGGGCGGGTGCAGCGCAAAAAAGGACAGGTATATTTGCCGGTTAAAGGAATGATGCTGGATTTTGGCGGTGTTGGTAAGGAGTTTGCAGTGGACGCGTTGTGTCAGCTGGCGATTCAATCTGGGGTGCGGCAGGTTATGGTGGATTTGGGCGGGGATGTAGGGGTTTTCGGGGATTCACCGGAGGGGGGCGGGTGGTATGTGGGCCTTGAAGATCCCGCCAACCATGGATGTGTATTTGCTGGAGTGCGGCTTCAATCAGGGAATGCGATTGCGACTTCGGGGGACTATTTACGGTGTGTGGAAGTAGAGGGAACTGTGTATGGACACATTTTGGACTGTCGGAAGGGATGGCCTGTCTCGAATGGAACCCGAAGCGTGACGGTGATCACTAAACGTTGCGTGATGGCAGGTTTACTTTCGACGGCAGCAATGATTCAGGGAGGGGTGCGGGCCATTGAAATGCTGGAACGGTCCGTGGATGTTGAGGGCTGCGTCTGGAGTGCTGGTCGACTACTGGAGACGAAAAATTTCCGGCGAGCTCTTGCGGTCCCTAGAGAGGTTGCCAACGGGTGAAGACTTCTTTTGAAACTTATGAAACGACGTTGTTTTTTTAGAAAATCGCTCTTTGTCCTGGGCTCCTTGGGTGTGCTCGGGGGCGGCAGCGCGGCTTTTGCTGCTGGGTGGAAGGTGGATGAGAAATTGCCGAATCTAGCGACATTCGGACTCGAAGGGAGTCTGCCTGAGTTAAAGGGGAAAGTGGTCTATTTGGACTTTTGGGCATCCTGGTGTGCACCGTGTAAGGCTTCTTTCCCGGTACTGAGCAAATGGCAGCAGGAGTTTTCAGCGAAAGGGTTTACGGTATTGGCGGTCTCCGTCGATGCGACGTCTTCTGAGATGAGCGCTTTTTTGAAGAAGTATGGGGGGGGGCTTCCTGCGGTTCGCGATGTTGGACAACAACTCGTGGCAGCGGCGGATGTTCGTTCGATGCCTACAGCGTTTTTGATCGACCGAAAGGGGCAGATTCGTGTGGTACACAACGGGTTTCGGGAGAAAGACGAGGAGTTACTTGCTGGGCAAATAAGAGCGTTGTTGGCGGAACGTTAAGTCGGGGGCTGTTTATGAAACTAATCGGGAAATGTTTTTTGTTGGGGCTGTGTTTTTGGAGTGGTGCGTGTGCGAGTGTTAAACCATGGCAGCGTGAGCACTTGGCGGATTACACGATGCGGCCGGGGCGCGATCCATTGAGCAACTCCATATCCGAGCATGTTTGGTTTACGCGGGAGGCTTTTGCGGGAGGGCGCGGAGTGGGAGGGGGCGGTTGCGGGTGTAATTGAGCCGGGGAGTAAGGGGCGAGGCTCGGCGCGATTTATGCTGTTTTACAGTGAACGGTGTGTGCCTTCAAAATGGCGCGTACTGATTACATGCCCCCCTCCTCTGAAAAATGTCTGTTCCGGAAGCAATCCGTGCCGGTTGCTTCTGTTGATGCTGGGCTGCCGGTCCGGTTTCTTCGATCGCGCCTAGGGTTCCTGCGAATCGTTTCGTTTCTTGTGTTGTTGGGGATGCTCTCGTCTGGGACACCACTGTTGGCGACGAGTCTTTATTGGGATACCAATGGCACGACGGCTGGATCCAATGACTCCGTCAACGGTGTTTGGGGGGTGAGTAATTTTTGGAACACCGATTCCGCTGGAGTGACGAACACTTTTCGCACTGCAACCGTTGCGGCGGACGATCTGTTTATCTCGGCTGCAAGCAACGCAACTGGGACCAATACCATTACGCTCGCCGGGGCTCAGACTGCGAATAGTCTCAGTTTTAGGAATGGGACTGTCACCGTTGCGGGCAGTGCGGCTTTGGGGGGCACTTTGACGCTTGGGACCGGCGGCCTGATGATGACCAGTAGTTTGGACGGTACTCTCTCTCTGGCGTCTACGTTGAGCAAAGTGGTGCTGTCGGGGAGCCAGACTTGGACGAATAACAGTACCCGGGCACTGACCGTGAGCAGTTCGACGGGAATTGTTGGGAGTGCTACGACGGGAAACACTTTCGTTTGGACGATCGCTGGGACCGGTACTCAAAACAACACATTTAGCGGGGTCATTGGGGATGGTACGGCTGGAGGAAAACTCGCGATTGTGACGACTGGGACTGGCTTGTTTGTCCCTGGCGGCAGCTCTACTTACACGGGGGGCACGACCTTGGCGACCGGCAGCACTACGGTTCCGACAGTAAGTAGTGTGGGAACACCAGGGAGTTTGACTTCTGGTCCTTACGGCACGGGTACATTGACCCTTGCTGGAGGAAGTATCCGTTCGACGACAGGCGGCGCGACGACTGTTGGAAATGCGCTTTCTATCACAGGGAATACGGTTTTTCCCACGATCGCCAGCGAGACGACGCTGACGTTATCGGGGACCGTTACCTTAACGGGGAACCGAACTTTGAATGTAGGGGTAGGATCTACTGTTTCGGGTGCCTCGGTGATTATGTCCGGAAACATTGGGGATGGAGGAAGCGGGTACGGAATCACTAAATCTGGGGCCGGTGTTCTGACACTGTCCGGTACAAACACCTATACAGGGCCAACACTTGTGACAGCGGGAACCCTGGGTGTTACTTCGCAATTTGGGCTTTATAATGGGAACACTGCGAGTTGGACGGATGCTAATTTAGCGATTAATTCAGGAGCGAGTTTACGGCTGAATGTCGGGGGCACAGGTGAATTTACATCCGCTAACTTGGATACACTGTTGGCATTGGGAGCGAGTGGAGGTGGTTTTAAAAGTGGATCTACGATTGGATTAAACGCGACCAATTCATCTGGGGGTTCTTTTGCCTATACTAGTAATATTGTGGATACGAATGGTGGAGCCAATATTTTGGGCGTCGATATCCGGGGCGGTTCGGTTACTTTGAGCGGAAATAATAGTTATACAGGTGTCACTAGGGTGTCTTCAGGAACACTGAATTTGGGAAGCGCCAGTACGTTGGGAGGCGGCGGGAACATTACTTTTCAGGGTGGGATGTTGCAGTATAGTTCGGTGAATACGACGGGGTATGGTGGTCGTGTTAAAAATAGTTCGAGTGCAATTTGGGTGGATACCAATGGAGCGAATAGAACTTGGGCCGGAAATATAGACTCTACGAATACCGGTGGGATTCTAAAATATGGGACTGGTAACCTTGTGTTGAGTGGTTCTAATAGCTTTACAGGAAATTTAACTGTTGGTGCCATCGGTATAAATGGCGGATCAATCGTAGCCACGAATAGTAACTCCTTCGGTGGCGGAGCTAAGACCTTATCTTCAACAACGGGAAATAACGCGGCTTTCGCTTTTGATGGATCCGGGGGAGATATCACTATTCCCTCGACTGTCTCTATCACTACAAGTGGCGGACCGTCTCTAGTGAACTTGGCAGGAAATAATACACTTGCGGGTGTGGTAACGCTTACGGCCGGTGCAGGTGGTTCTACTTGGGATTCGATTGGCGGAACTCTGACCCTAAGTGGGACTATCACACCTATTACCACTGGACGCAGTTTAACCCTGCGTGGGACAGGAAATATGGAGCTTTCCGGAGTGGTCTCGGATGGCACGACTTTCCAGTTTCCCGTAATTAAACAAGGGAGCGGGTTTTTGCGTTTGAGCGGATCCAATACGTATTCGGGAGCCACGACAGTCGCCAGCGGTGGAACCCTTCGTGTTGGTAATGCCGCGGGTCTTGGTAGCGGGGGCTTTACGGTGGGAACGGGGGGAACAACGATTAGTTCAGGTGGGGTTCTCGATTTGGATGGAACGAGCGGAATTAACGAGGTGATTACAATTAGCGGGACAGGCGTCACCTCAGGGGGAGTGCTGATTAACTCCAATACGACCTCTGAAGCCACAGTTTCCTCGGGGGTGGCCGATAGCAGCATTTCTGTTGGGGGGACCTATACGAGTGTCCCGACGCTCACGGTTTCAACCGGAAGTGCGACAGCGATCGCGGGTATGGGAATCACGCTAACTGGCGCGACTGTGTCGGCTGGTGCCGGCTACACGTCAGCTCCGACGGTCACGATTTCGGGGGGCGGAAGTCCCACTTTGGCTGCGGTGATTACCCCGACGGTTTCCGGGGGGACCGTAGACTTTAGTGTCACAACCACGGGAGCTGGGTACACTTCCGTTCCGACGGTTACCGTGAGTGGTGGAGGCGGAGCAGGAGCCAGTGTCGTTTTGGCATACCTGACGATTGGCGCGATAAAGGTAACCAGCGCGGGTAGCGGTTATACATCCAGTCCGACCTGGGATGTTACCGGTGGCGGTGGAGCGGATGGGGTGGTGAGCGGAAGTCGTTCACGTGTCGTTTTAGCCGCGAATTCCAGTATCGGAGGAGCGGGTAACCTGACGATCGCAAATGATATTTCCGGAGCGTTTAACATGACAAAAGTAGGAGCGGGGAGCGTGACGTTATCCGGGATCAATACATTCTCGGGCTCTTTGGCAATTAACGCAGGTACCATTGCTGTTTCTACTGTGAATGATAACAGTGCGGACGGTTCACTTGGAAATAATGCCGTGGCCATTACGATGGGAACTTCCGGGGGCGTTACAGGAGCTCTGGCTTATAGCGGGGCTACTTCTAGTACGAATAAAACGTTTTCCTTAAATACCGGTGGAACGGGGCGGTTCTCGGTGGATAACTCGAGCTCCAATCTCACACTTTCCGGTGTTATTAGCGGAGCAGGGGCGTTTGAAAAATCCGGGTCGGGTGTTTTAACGCTGAGTGGTAGCAACTCCTTTTCCGGGGCATCACTTGTCAGTGCTGGAACACTGGTTGCCGCAGGTTCTAATACGCTTGCGGGAGGCGGCAATTTAACCATTGCCTCTGGAGCAGGTTTTTCCTACGAACCGTTGACGACTTCCCAGCTTAACATTGGTGGAAGTTTTACCTTTGCTGGAAGTTTCTTGGGGACCTCGGTTGGGTCTTCGTTGGCAGGTGCTAAGATTAACGTGAGCGGTGCGGCGAGTACTTCAAGTAATTATGTGTTGAGTGTCGCCGGGGTGCCGGGGGCGACCATTGCAGGTGGTAGCTACACGTTGGTTCATGGTGGTGGGGGAAGTAGCCTCAATGGTGGGTCGGTAACCTTAATCGTGTTTAATGCTACAAATTTTACGGTTGGGGCTCTCACTCGTACGGCTACGGATATCCAACTGGACTTAACCCCCATGACTGCACTCACCAACGCGTATTGGCATGGTGGTTATGCTGGTGCTACCAATGTCTGGGCATCTTCAGATGGCGTTTCGAATGGTAACTGGGCGCCTTCTCTAGGAGGAGGGACGCAGTCCTTGATTCCCGGACCTACAGGAACGGTGATTGTTTCGGATTCCGCGACGCTTGCTTCTCCTGCCAACACAGTGCTTGGGGAAAATATGTCCATTCTTGGACTTCAAGTATCCGATACAACGAATGGTTTAGGCCTGATGGCCGATGGCAAGACTCTCACGATTGGCACGGGTGGTATTACAGTCAATGCGAGTGTGCCTGCGAGTAGTATTGGGGCTGAATTAACTGCGGGTGCCGCACAAACTTGGACGAATAATAGTGTCAATGCCTTTACAGTAAGTGGAGGTATTAATACGGGGGGATATGCAGTGACGCTCTCCGGAAGCGGTGACACGGTCTTATCGGGAAATGTTACCAGCACTGGTAGTTTATTGAAATCCGGAGCTGGGATGCTTACGTTGTCAGGAACCAATACTTATACGGGTGGTCTCACGATTAATGCGGGTACGGTTAGGGCAGGTAGTATTGGCGGGCTGAATTCCGGAATCACATTCGGCGCGGCAGTGCCTGCGGGGACCAAAGTGCAAGTGAACGGATTAAATGTGACTGCGACGTCGATTGCAACCAATGCGACACCGGGCTCGCCAGTGATTGAAAATGGTTCGAATGGAACTCCAACATTTACGGTGAATTCGACTACGAACACCACCTATGCTGGGGCTATTCAGAATGGGAGCGCAGGGGGCGCTTTGGCTTTTAAGAAATCAGGCTCCGGAATGCTGGCATTATCAGGAAGTAATACTTATACGGGATCCACTACCCTGGCCGGCGGAAGTTTGTCTTTAGGAAGTTCCACTGCATTGCCGAGCTCTGGGAATATTATCTTTACGGGTGGGACTCTCCAGTACAGCGCGAGTAATACGAGTGATTATAATAGTCGAATAGTATCGAGTACCGGGGCGGTAACCTTTGATAGCAACGGTCAAAATGTGACCTTATCTGGGGTCATTGGTCCATCCAATGGTAGTGGGCTAACCAAAATGGGGCTCGGAACAGTGACGCTGTCAGGCAATAACTTATACACGGGAACAACAACGATTCTTGGTGGGACCCTAGCGATCGGCGTCACCAATGCGTTGAAGACAACATCGCCTCTCGTCTTCGGTGATTCGTCGGTAAATGTGGGCACGTTAGATGTATCTTCGTACGATCAGACGGTGGCTTCCCTCTCGTTAAGTAGCCTATTGGGTAATACAACAGGGAATGTTATTATCGGGAGCGGTCGTACGCTTACGATTAATGGAAACGTTACCATTGGTGCAACTTCCCCAGCTTCGACGATTACCTCGACGTTTTCTATGACCGGGGGGGGGACGTTGAATGTATCGTCCAGCGGCTCTACATTCACCGTGGGCGCTGGATCAGGGACATTTGGTGAAATTGCGACTCTTAATCTGAGTGGACTGGATAGTTTGATTGCGAATCTAGGCACTACAGGAACGTTCCGGGTGGGAAATAGTTCGGGGATAAACAGCGGTGCTTACTCTACGTTATTAATGCCGAATACGGGTACTGGAACGACCACGATCACGGCTAACCTGTTTGATGTCGGAACCGGTGGTCAAAATACGGGGGCTATATTAAATTCGGTAACACTCGGAAGCGGGACAACGACCCTAAACGTGAATACGGTCAATATTGGGTCGGGGGGGGGGCGGGATGCTGGGAGTGTAACCTTCGCAGGAAGCAATGGAACGCTTGTTGTCCGGGCTGCCGATGGAGTTAGTCGCGCGGATTTTAATATGGGGGCAGGCACTAGTTCTACAACTGGGGTCGGGAGTATCGGGAATACATTCAGTAGCGTTGGCCACAATGCGGATCTATATTTCGGAGCTGTAACGATTGGTTCCCAAAACAGAACGGATTACGCGAGTGCGTTTGCTTTCGATCAGGGGTTGCTTGATATGACGAGTTTGACGATGTCCACACGGGGTGCCACCACGGCTAATGCCCGAAAGGTAAATAGCAGCATTACGATAGGCGGAGGGACAGTGAATATTGCGAATGGTATTCTTCAGATGGGATCTGTAGGTGCAGGGTCGACTGGTACGTCGCTCGTTGCGAATGGGACCCTGAATGTGAGCGGCGGAAGCGTAACGATTGGGGCGACGAGTGGGACCGCAATTCTGATGGCTACAGCGAATGCTGGGAATACAGCAAGCGGGAGTCTGAATCTGAGCGGAGGAACGGTGACTTTGGCTGGAGCGATTGTTCGGGGCGGTGGTGGAACTAGCCCCGCAACGATCAACTTAACGGGAGGGACCTTGGATCTGGGTAACTATGCGATTTTTGACGTGACCAATACTGGCACGGTTACCACCACGGCGGGTCAACTGCAGAATGTGGCTAGTATCAACGGAACCGCGGGAATCAGTAAGACCGGAACCGGCGTTTTAACACTTTCGGGTAGCAATACCTATACGGGAGGGACCGTTTTAAATGCAGGGTCCATTGTTTTGGGTAGCAGTAATGCACTTGCTGGCGGAGGCTCTTTCACGTTTGCGAGTGGACTTCTTTACTTCGGAACCAGTGGGGCCTCTTACACGAATATTATTGCGGGCAGTGGTGCTTCGGTTGTTCGAATTGATTCGAACGGACAATCGAGTACATGGGCTGGAAATATTGTCTCTAGTAATGTCGGTGGCCTCACCAAAACCGGTTCAGGCGCCCTGACGTTATCGGGAAGTAATGGCTATACGGGTGTGACCACCATCAGCGGTGGCACCATTGCATTGGGCAGTGCCAACGCATTGGCAGGAGGTGGGAGCATTACCTTTGGAGGGGGGACACTTCAGTTTAGTGCGGTTAATACGAGTAATTATTCCACTCGAATCGTTAATAGCACATCGGGACCGATAGCTTTGGATACCAATGGTCAATCGGTTGTGTTCTCTGGAAATCTGGTTTCGTCCAATACGGGTGGTCTTACCAAGATGGGTTCTGGGTTACTTACTTTGAGTGGAAGTAATGGCTACAGCGGGGTTACGAACATCAATGGGGGAACGCTCGCTCTTGGGAGCGCCAACGCATTCGCTGGGGGAGGTAGTCTTAGCTTTGGCGGCGGGACGTTGCAGTTTAGTGCAAGTAATGCGACGGATTACTCAAACCGAATCGTAAACAGCGGTTCCACAATTGCTATCGATACCAACTCGCTGGGTATTACATTTTCGGGGAGTCTCAATGCGACTAACACCGGAGGTTTAACAAAAACGGGGGCGGGAACGCTGACTTTGTCAGGTAGCAATCTTTTCACGGGCACGACCAACATTAACGGGGGAACACTTAAATTGGCTTCTTCTGGAGCTTTGGCCGGAGAGGGCAATCTTCAGTTTAATGGAGGAACTCTTCAGTTTACATCGGCGAATACAACGGACTTCAGTTCTAAGATAGTCACAAGCGGTTCCTCGATTCTCATCGATACCAATGGTCAGGCTGTTGTGTTCGCTTCGGACTTGCTCTCCTCGAACGTAGGAGGACTAAGTAAGATCGGTTCCGGGACCCTGTCTTTAAATGGAAGTAATGCTTATACGGGCCTGACCACCATTAGCGCCGGTACGTTGAGTCTTCGTCATACGAATGCTTTAGCTGGGGGGAGTTCGATCACCTTTAGTGGGGGGACATTGCAATTCAGCTCGAGTAATACCGGTGATTACGCATCACGAATCGTCAATAGCACGGGTGGTGCAATTGCGCTGGATACCAACGGGCAAGCCGTTTACTTCTCTGGAAATCTGCTTTCCTCCAACACAGGGGGTTTAACGAAGTTGGGAGTCGGTACGTTGATTTTGTCCGGAAGTAACGGTTACACAGGTACGACAACAATCTCGGCTGGGACGATCCAGATTGGTAGCACTACAGCGTTAGCGGGGAGCGGCAGTCTGACGTTTACAGGGGGGCTATTACAGCTCGGTTTAGACGCTGGTACATTTACGTCGGCAATCGTGAATAGTACGTCCGCTATTGCTATTGATACGAACGGGTATAGCGCCGCCATCTCAGGGAATCTGGCCGCCTCGAATATCTCGGGATTAACGAAGCTTGGTGGAGGAACCTTGGTGCTCTCGGGAAGTAACGCTTATACGGGCACAACAACGATTAATGGCGGAACATTACAGCTTGCGAGTGTAAATGCGTTTGCAGGAGGTGGCAGCCTGACGTTTACGGGTGGGATGTTACAGCTGGGTGTGAATGTAGGGACGTTGAGTTCGGTGATTGCGAATAGTACCTCATCGATGGCGATAGATACGAACGGGTACAATGTGGCGATTT
>JBAXNG010000058.1:0-18524 GCA_037133875.1 Verrucomicrobiota bacterium
CTGTGGATGGGCTCGGAAACGTGTACGTGGCGGATCCCGGACATCACAAGATCCGCAAGATCACGAGTGACGGAGTGGTATCTACGCTGGCAGGGTCTGGGGACTACGGATCTGTCGATGGGCCCGGTTCGACTGCTTCGTTCTCCTATCCTAGTGGAGTAGCAGCGGATGGGCTCGGAAACGTGTACGTTACGGATTCTAATAAGATCCGCAAGATCACGAGTAACGGAGTGGTATCTACGCTGGCAGGGTCTGGGGACTACGGATCTGTCGATGGGCCCGGTTCGACTGCTTCGTTCTCCTATCCTAGTGGAGTAGCAGCGGATGGGCTCGGAAACGTGTACGTTACGGATTCTAATAAGATCCGTAAGATCACGAGTGACGGAGTGGTATCTACGCTCGCAGGGTCTGAGTACCCCGGATCTTCCGACGGGCCTAGTTCGACTGCTTCGTTCTCCGAACCTACTGGAGTAGCTGTGGATGGGCTCGGAAACGTGTACGTGGCGGATCCCGGAAATAACAAGATCCGTAAAATCACGAGTAGCGGAATGGTATCTACGCTAGCAGGGTCTGGTACCGAGGGTTCTGATGACGGGCCTAGTTCGACTGCTTCGTTCAGTAGGCCTGCGAACGTAGCCGTGGATGGGCTGGGAAACGTGTACGTGGGGGATTTAGTAAATAACAAGATCCGTAAAATCACGAGTGACGGAGCGGTATCTACGCTAGCAGGCGCTGGTCACGGATCTGATGGACCTGGTTCGACTGCTTCGTTCAATGGCCCTGTTGGAGTGGCTGCGGATGGGCTCGGAAACGTGTACGTGGCGGATCCCGGAAATCACAAGATCCGTAAGATCACGAGTAGTGGAGTGGTATCTACGCTGGCTGGGGCTGGGGTAGCCGGGGCCGCTGACGCGACAGGTACAGCCGCCTCGTTCAATGGCCCTGTTGGAGTAGCAGCGGATGGGCTGGGAAACGTGTACGTGGCGGATTATAACAAGATCCGTAAGATCACGAGTGATGGAGTGGTCTCTACGCTCGCAGGGTCTGGGGACTACGGATCTGTCGATGGGCCCGGTTCGACTGCTTCGTTCTCCAATCCTTATGGAGTAGCTGTGGATGGGCTCGGAAACGTGTACGTGGCGGATTATAATAATCACAAGATCCGTAAGATCACGAGTGACGGAGCGGTATCTACGCTAGCAGGGTCTGGGGACTACGGATCTGCCGATGGGCCCGGTTCGACTGCTTCGTTCTCCTATCCTCGTGGAGTAGCAGCGGATGGGCTCGGAAACGTGTACGTGGCGGATTATAACAAGATCCGTAAGATTACGAGTGCCGGAGTGGTATCTACGGTAGCAGGGTCTGGGGACTACGGATCTGTCGATGGGCCCGGTTCGACTGCTTCGTTCTCCAATCCTTATGGAGTAGCTGTGGATGGGCTCGGAAACGTGTACGTAGCTGATTTTAATAAGATCCGTAAGATCACGAGTAGCGGAGTGGTATCTACGCTAGCGGGTTCTGGAAATGCTGGAGATGCCGATGGGCCCGGTTCGAGCGCTTCGTTCCACCAACCCAAGGGGGTAGCTGTAGATGGGCTTGGAAACGTGTACGTGGCGGATAGCGGAAATAACAAAATTCGCAAGATGACGAGTTGGACGGATGTCAGTACGGCAAGGTCTCCGGTCTATACGATAGACGCAGCGAGTATTGCAGATATCGGTAACTATGAGTGTGTTGTTACGGATCAATCTGGCAGTGTTGCTGTTAGCGCAGCGGCGTATTTGACGGTGGATTCCACTCCACCCGTGTTAAGCAATGTGCCGGAAAATATAAGTGTAATCGCAACGTCTGAAAGCGGCGCAACCGTTCCGTTTGGCGCTGTCACTGCCTTGGATAATGTGGATGGCGTTGTGGCGGTGACGTATTCAGTTGCAATCGGAACAACGTTTCCGATCGGAACGACCCCTGTGACGGTGAGCGCGACGGATGCCTTGGGCAATACGGCGACATCGACGTTTCCTGTGACCGTATTTCCGCAGGCGCCTGTGATAAAAACACAACCCCAATCGGTTTCCGTTGTCGCTGGCGGTTCAGTGACGCTGACAGCAGGAGCCACGGGAACTGGCACACTCAAGTACCAGTGGCGCAAAGTTGCCCCGATCGCCTTAACTTCCAACTTCGCTGGGAAAGGCACGGATGCCAATGGGCCGGCTTTGCAATCTACGTTCCTCCTTCCTTGGGGGGTAGCGGTAGATGGGCTCGGAAACGTGTACGTGGCGGATTCTGATAATAACAAGATCCGAAAGATCACGAGTAGCGGGGTGGTATCTACGCTCGCGGGATCCGGTGCCTCTGGGGCTGCCGATGGGCCCGGTTCGACTGCTTCGTTCCGTAAGCCTTATGGGGTAGCGGTTGATGGACTCGGAAACGTGTACGTGGCGGATACTGATAATAACAAGATCCGCAAGATCACGAGTGCCGGAGTGGTATCTACGCTCGCGGGGGCTGGTGCCTATGGATCTGCTAACGGGTCCGGTTCGACTGCTTCGTTCAGTATTCCTTCTGGAGTAGCGGTTGATGGGCTCGGAAACGTGTACGTGGTGGATACTGGAAATAACAAGATTCGTAAGATCACGAGTAGCGGGGTGGTATCTACGCTCGCGGGATCTGGTGCCTCTGGGGCTGCCAATGGGCCCGGTTCGACTGCTTCGTTCGGTAGGCCTGAGGGAGTAGCGGTGGATGGGCTCGGAAACGTGTACGTGGCGGATACTGAAAATCACAAGATCCGTAAGATCACGGGTGCCGGAGTGGTATCTACGCTCGCAGGGTCTGGGGACTACGGATCTGCCGATGGGCCCGGTTCGACTGCTTCATTTTCCTATCTTTCTGGAGTAACGGTTGATGGGCTCGGAAACGTATACGTGGCGGATACTGATAATTACAAGATCCGTAAGATCACGAGTGCCGGAGTGGTATCTACGCTCGCAGGGGCAGATGGGGCTGCCGATGGGCCCGGTTCGACTGCTTCGTTCAGTAGGCTTTATGGAGTAGCGGTGGATGGGCTCGGAAACGTGTACGTGGCGGATACTGAAAATAACAAGATCCGTAAGATCACGAGTGCCGGAGTGGTATCTACGTTCGCAGGGGCGGATGGGGCTGCCGATGGGCCCGGTTCGACTGCTTCGTTCAGTAGTCCTTACGGAGTAGCGGTGGATGGCCTCGGAAACGTGTACGTGGCGGATACTGAAAATCACAAGATCCGTAAGATCACGAGTAGCGGAGTGGTATCTACGCTCGCGGGATTTGGGGTTAATGGGGCTGCCGATGGGCCTGGTTCGACTGCTTCGTTCTCCTATCCTATTGGCATATGTATGGATGGGCTTGGAAGCGTGTACGTGGCGGATTCAGGAAATCACAAGATCCGTAAGATCACGAGTAGCGGAGTGGTATCTACCTTCGCGGGATCTGGTGCTAATGGGGCTGCCGATGGGCCTGGTTCGACTGCTTCGTTCAGTAGTCCTTACGGAGTAGCTGTGGATGGGCTTGGAAACGTGTACGTGGCGGATTATGATAATAACAAGATTCGTAAGATCACGAGTAGTGGACTGGTATCGACACTAGCAGGAGCTGGGGTAGCAGGATCCACTGACGGGCCCGGTTCGACGGCTTCGTTCGATAATCCTACTGGAGTAGCGGTGGATGGGCTCGGAAACGTGTACGTGGCGGACAGTCTTAATCACAAGATTCGTAAGATCACGAGCAGTGGACTGGTATCTACACTAGCAGGGGCTGAAGCCAATATTGACGTAAATGGGATAGGGCTGAAAACTTGGCTAGCCAACCCCTCAGGCGTAGCGGTAGATGGGCTTGGAAATGTGTACGAGGCAGATACCAAGAATAACACGATCCGCAAGATCACGACCCGGACGGACATTGGTACAGCAACAACCGCCGTGTTTACGATAGGGCCCGTGACGATGGCCGATTTCGGTAGTTATGAGTGCGTTGTTACGGATCCGTTTTCCAGCTCGGTTATCAGCAAAGCGGCAATCATAGCTATAGCGGCTCCGAAGATCACGGCATCACCGTTGGATGTCTCCGTTGCTGTCGGCGGGGCGATCCATTTGAGTGTGAGTGCCACAGGATCCGGAGTCCTCAGTTATCAGTGGCGGAAAGCGGCAGTGGTTTCGACGTTTGCCGGGATTGCCGGAACTTCGGGGGCAACAAATGGCTCCAAGGCGTCTGCCAAGTTTAATATGCCTGCCTATTCGGTCTTTGACGCGAGGGGAAATTTATATGTGTCGGAATATGAGGGACACACGATTCGGAAGATTGCAGTGGATGGGACGGTATCCACATTCGCTGGGGCTGCAGGTCAGTCGGGAACCGCAAATGGAACCGGCGGCGCTGCCCGTTTTAATAATCCTGCGGGGATGGCATTCGACTCCTTTGGGAACCTTTTTGTTGCCGATGGGAGCAATCACGTGATCCGTAAAATAACGCCGGGGGGTGTGGTTTCAACGTTTGCAGGGACGATGGGAGTTTCCGGTGGTGCGAATGGAACAGGGACAGCGGCGTCTTTTGACGGCCCTACAGCGTTGGTTTTTGATAAGAGTGGTAATTTATATGTTGGGGATGATGGTAATTATGCGGTTCGCAAAATTACTCCGTCTGGCGTTGTGACTACCTATGTGGGAGTCATCGGTGATGAAGGGGCTATGGATGGGCCTCTTAGTGTAGCCAGGTTGAGGGAGCCTGATGCGCTTGTTTTTGATTCAATGGGTAATTTGTATATTGCAGAAACGTCCTTTAGTACGATTCGCAAGGTTACACCGTCTGGAGTTGTTTCTACATTTGCTGGAAAATTTGGGCAGCCGGGAAGTGTGGATGGGATTGGTGTCGACGCACGGTTTGGCGCGTTGGATGGAATAGCGATAGACGGATTTGATAATTTATATGTGACCAATCACGATGTGGACCGTGATCTAAAGACTGTTGGATTAAACGCGACGATACGTAAGATTACGCCGTCTGGTGTAGTCACAACCATAGCGGGATTACCTGAAGGGGGCGAGGGAAGCACCGACGGGATTGGAAATGCGGCCCGTTTTAAATTACCGCTTGGGGTAACCTTTGATGGGAATGGTAACCTTTATGTGAACGACGCATTGAATCACACCATCCGAAAAATAGCGCTTGGTGGTGAAATTACAGGCGAAGCGAGCAGCCTGTATACGGTGGCATTAGCGAAGGCTGCGGATGCCGGAACGTACGAGTGTGTTGTGACGGACTCGGCGCTGCCTGGGGTTGGTGTGGCAAGTGAGGCCGCTAAAGTGACCGTTTCAACCCCTGGCCCCGTCCCCAAAATCAGTACACACCCAGTGGGGGGCACTGTTCTCGTAGGTGGTTCGATTAAGCTTTCTGTGTCCGCGACCAGCACCACTCCCGTGAGCTATCTTTGGAGCAAAGACGGCAACACACTTTCTGGCGGGACCGCAGCCACATACACTCTGATCCCCACGAGTACACTGGAATCCGGAAGTTATAGCTGCGTTGTTTCCAATACGAATGGAGGTACGCAGAGTAAGTCGGCGATCGTAACCGTAACCCTGCCGCCGCTTCCCGTCGTCAAATCCCAGCCAGTAGGCGGGACGTTGCAACCGAACGGGTCCATCAAACTGAGTGTTACAGCTACAAGCCCTGTTCCCTTGACTTACCAATGGCAAAAGGGCGGGACAGTGATTCCCGGAGCGAACAGCCCAACCTATACCGTCGCGGCATCGGCTACGGAGCCGGCAGGCAAATACGATTGTTTGGTGAAAAACGCAGCCGGTGAAGTGGCGACTAGTGCGGCGGCCGTACTGTTACCGCAAATGCTTACGTTTGCTCAGCCTGCGCCGGTGACTTACGGATGTGACCCGATCCTGCTGGGGGGGAGTGCATCGTCCGGTTCACCGCTTAGCTACAAAGTTGTTTCGGGTTCCGCCACGGTCTCGGGTTCCACGCTGACGATCACCGGAGCTGGTTCAGTGGTGCTCAAGGTGTCCCAAACCGGAGACGCCACCCACGTCGCAGCGGCGGATGTTTCCAAGACTTTGGTTGTGGCAAAGAAAACACTGACCGTGTCAGCAGGTTCGAAGACGCGTATTGTGGGGGCTGCAAACCCGGCATTTGCGCTGACGTATTCTGGTTTTTCGAACGGCGATACGGAGGCTGTTCTGGACAAGAAGCCGACCGTTACAACAACAGCCACGACGAGCAGTGCAGAGGGATCGTACCCGGTGACAATCTCCGGCGGATCAGATAACAATTACACGTTGGTGTATTCGACTGGAGCGACGTTGTTGGTGACGGGCTTCGGGGGATCATACGAAGCGTTGTTGATGGATTCGGATCACACACCAATCGGGAAACTGGAGCTGACCGTTCCGTTAAACTCGATGGCCTATTCGGGGAAACTGACGCTGACGACGGAGGCTAAGGCGGTGACGCTGGTGGGGATTCTCCAGCCCAATAGTGATGGGACAACAGGGGCGTCGACGCTGACGCTTACCCGAAAGGATCTGCCAACGTTGACTCTGAATGTGAGTGTCGGTGGGGGGGCTCTCGTGACCACATTGCGGCGAGGAGAATTGCCTGAGTTAGCATCCGGAACCACCGGAACTCGATTGTACACGGTGCCGGCGAAGGGGAGTGCGCCCTGGGCAGGAACCTACACGATGGTGTTCCGTGAGCCGACGTCGAGTGATGTCCAAAAGCGGGATTATCCTCATGGAGCCAACTACGCATCAGTTGTAATTGCTCCCGCGACTGGGATCCTGACATTCACCGGGAAACTAGCGGACGGAACGGCAATATCGGGTGGACTGAAGCCGGATCCGAAGGGAGGGTATCGTTTGCTAATCTTCGGGTCGCGTTGGAATACGTACTTGAGTGGTCAATTGTCGCTGATGGCGCATCCGGATACGGGGCGTTTTCCGAACAGCTTTTATATTCCGTCGAGTTCTGAGGAATCGTTTTTGGTGTGGGCGAATGTTGGGGATGCAAAAGACAACTCGTATCGAGCGGGGTTTGGCCCGGTGAATTACAGGGTGTCGTTGGATCCGTGGCATGCACCCGTGACTGGAAGCAAAACGGTGACTGCGCACACCCTTGGGCAACAGCTCGGGTTGGTGAGTGGAGGTACGGAATCAGCGACGATAAGTGTGGATTACGGTCCGGACAGTATTGATCTGGGAGCACTTGGGGCATCGTTGCCGACGGCGGTCTCGATGGCGCCTGGAGGAGTGGTGAGCGTGCCGGTGACGGCGACGCTGCCAGTAAACGTGACGAAGTGGATGATCAGTGTGACACCAACGACCGGAGTGTTTACGGGGAGTTTTTCGTTGGTGGACGTGGTCACTAGTTTGGCGACAAGGCACACACGGAACGTGACGTTTAGTGGGATTTTGCGTCAGGGCCCAGCAGGTGAGACCTCCGTGGGGAACGGATATTTCATGTTACCTGCGTTACCGTCTGCAACGACGCCAGAGCAGCAGTCGTTGGAGATTCAGTTCAGCGCACCTGCGAAGTAGGCTGAAATCGCCGAGGTGGTTTTTTTAGTGGGGTTCGGGTGGGGTGTACTCTAACCGGAGGTTTGAGTCTTGGTAAGGCAACCACTTCAAATCCGGGTTTGCTGTTCGGCGAAACTGATGTCACTCCACGAGACCTCTTGTAAGCGTTCCACCACGTACCTCTTGACGGGTTGTGCCCGCCCTGCAGTTTAAGCGGCTTTCGCCGCTACACCGCGTTGCGCCTTTGCCCAGGCTTCCGGCACGAGCTCCTTAATCTGCCAGTTCGTCATCGACGGCAACCGCGTCAGTACGTCCCGAAGATAAGCGTATGGATCGATCCCTCGGCGCCGGCAACTCTCGATGATCGTATACACGATGGCACTCCGTTCCCCGGCATCGGCTTCGCCAAAGAACAGCCAGTTCTTCTTCCCAACCGCCGTGGGCCGGATCGCCCGTTCGCAGGGATTGTTGTCGATCTCCACCCTCCCTTCTCCGGCATACACCAATACGGATTCCCATTGTCCCAAGGCATAACGGATCGCTTTTCCAAAACCACTCTGCGGCAGGATCGTGCGTTTGGTTTTTAACAACACCAACACCCGGTGCAGCCTTTTGAGCACCGGCACACTTTGCGCCGCTCGTCGCGCTTCCTTTAACCTCGGCACGGCCTTTGCCTCCTTCAGTTCCTTTTCCACCGCGTATAACAACTGGATCTGTCTCAGGATAAATCCGACAAGCTTCGGCGCTTCTGTCTGCGCTTCAAAAAAGGCGCGCCTCACATGCGCCCAACACCCGACGAGTACAAGTTTCCCGGCGTGTTTCTTGGCAAAACACGGGTACCCCTCGTAGCCGTCACACTGAAGTTTCCCATCAAAATCCACGGGGATCACCCGCTTTAAGCACTCCGCAGCACGACTCGTCTCCCAACGGTAAAACACGTCCCCGTCAGGTCTCAGACAAGTCCATAGGTATCCCTGACCCGTTTTCCCACGGCCCGGATCCAGATAACGAATCGGCGTTTCGTCCACCTGCACGTATCCTTTTTCAAACACTCCATTGCGGATCTCATCGTAAATCGGCCTTAACCAATCCGCTGCCAGCCCCACCCAACGCGCCATACTTTGGCGGGGTAGACTTACCCCGTGCCGACTTTCGTAAATCGACTCCTGCCGGTACAACGGCATGTGATCCGCGTATTTGCTTACCAAAATCTGGGCGATTAACCCGGGGGCCGCGATGCAGCGTTCCTGCAACACGGGCGGCAACGCCGCCACCACCGGCACGGCGTCCACTTCCGAACGATGTACATATTTCGGACGCACCAACCGTCGACGGAAAAACTTCGCAGGTTCAAAATCAATCTGCTCGCTGACCTCTTCCCCAATTTTACGCCACCGGCTCGGCTCCGCTTGGACCACTTCGGGCACGAGCACGTCTTCCACTACTGGCAAGTTTTCCGGGATTCGCGGAGCTCGCTGACGCTTGGGTTTATTCGACCGCAGAGGCTGCGTCTCAGACTCCTCCGGGCCGGATTCTTTTCCCATTGCCGGTCCCGGTGCTTCCATCTCCTGGAAGAGCAGCTGCAACTGGGCCGGGCTGAGCTGTTCGCTCTTTTTTCCAAACAGCCGTCGAGCCAACGCGTCCAGTTTTTGACGCAACAGCCTGATCTCCAAACGCGCATCCTCCAGCTGTTTTTCCAGCATGCGTTCGCGTTCGGTACTTTCACTCATTCCACCCAAACCAACCAATCAACACACAGTTTCTTGGTGGTTTGTTTAGATATATTTATTCCCGTTCGTACCAAGGCCGAAGCTTTGCCCCGCGCAGATCCACTCCGTCGGTTAAGAGCGCCAAAGCCTCCGGAGCCAGCCTCAATTTCACAGCTCCAGACTGACTCGGTTTGGGCCACGAAAACGTCCATTTTTCCAGGCGCTTGATCAAAAGCCAAAGGCCCGTTCCGTCAAAATAGACCATCTTCAGGCGCGTGTGACTCCGGTTGGAGAACACAAAAAGGGCTCCCTGCAACGGGTCTTCTTTGAGCCGTTCACTCACCAACGCCACAAGTCCGTTAAAACTCTTGCGCAGATCACACGGCTCCAGCGCCACGAACACCTTGAGACTACCGGTAAAGTTTAACATCCCCGCGCTGGCTGGTTTGTCCGCTCAGAAAGAAGACCAATAGTTCAGCCACAAGCCGCAATTGCTCCCGACTACGCACTTCAATTTTCGCCCCACCGGGCAACTCAACCACGACACTTTCTGGAACATTCACCACCGCACTACACCGACTTTCCACCACCGCTTCCAAAAGTGTAACCGGTTCGATTTGATTTGCCGACTTCCTGCCATTGGCCCGGTTCCGCTTCCTTTGGCAAACCCACGCACTGAAGGTCACGGGTACAACCCCCACCATTTCCGCAAACCGCCGCCCACTTAACCCGCTGCGTTCATATTCGTCCAATAACGCCTCTCTCTGTTCAGGCGTCGTTTGAACCCGCCCTCTTGAGTCCACCTTCAAGATCCGCTGCTTTTCTACGAGATGTGTCATGCAAGGCACTATCTCTCGTTCCTACTAAATCTCGCCACTGGCGCTTGGCGTGACGCTTACGGCGTTTTCACGCGGGGATGGGGGAGAGGCAATGTTGAGCGGATGAGTCGTCGGGAGTTCAGCCCGTTGGGCAAAGGGGCCGATGAGACCTATCGCGGCGTCCAGTAGGGCAAGGAAAATAGGCAACGGTGCGAGCAGGTCTTTACGCTAGCCTAATGCGAATGCCGTGACAGAAATCCGGGCGCCTATAAGGATGGCTGCGATACAGATTAGGCGAGTGCTGATCGGGAATAGCGCGATGCCGGTAATAGCGTGATTTGCAAAAAAGCGTAAATGTGTCACCGGAAAACCACCGGGCATAAAGTAGAGCCAAGCGCTTGCGGCGATAGCTTGAATGCCCATAACCAGGGCTATGGAGATGCGTGATATCGAAACATTCGCAATACGAAGTTCTTTTCGGGAGGGATGTTTCTTTGGCGAAAACGGCGAGGATTGCTGAGATAACTCCGATGACGTTCATCGCGGTTTTTGAGCTAAGTGATTTCTCTAAGGGATTAACTTTCGAGTATCAGGATCTTTAGGCATGTAGATCACCGCAGGCTCGCGGTTTGGGCGGTACATGGATGCGCCGTAGAAAATTGCGGCTGACTCTTTGGTTGCATACCGGATGCAGTTAAATTCAGAGTCCCAATGCTCGAGATAAGAGCAGTTTGCCGTTTTAGTGCTTCCTGGGATTGGCACATAACGAACGGATGTGAACGTAAGGAAAGCCGCTTCTCCCGGTAGTGGAAATGGGGCAGCCCAGTTCGGAGAGAGATTTATAATTCGTAGTGCGTTCATATCGACGGCGAAGGTAGTGTCTCCATCGGAACTGTTTAAGTGCAATCCGAAGAACGCGACTCGTAACGATGGGGTTAATAGAAATCGCGCATTCGAGTCAGAGCCCAACTGTAACAGGCTCGCCAAACCTACGAAACCCGGCATCGCTCCCATTTCGTATTGCATCCCAGTTTTCACATTGCGAAGAAGAAAGTTTTTTCCGTGGCCTGGGCCATTGATCTCATTGAATTCGTCGCCTTTCACCATTCGCAAAATTAGTTCTGTTTCGCCATCTGCTGAGATGAATTTCGGCTCGGGCAGAGTAACGTCCGCATTGGGTTCCTCGAACTCTGGGTAATGAAAATACGGCGCGTACGCTGCTTTTAAGTACCATTCGGGTGCCTGCTCCAGCTTATGCAGATTCTTTCCTAATGGTTCCACGCTCCAATATTCCTGCGCTGTTTTTAGCTTTCGCGTGAAGACTATGCTTTCGCCATCTGGAGAGAAAAACGGGTCACGATCCTGTCCTTGGTCGTCTTTCGAGAGTTGACGTAAAAGCTTTCCATCCTCGCGATAGAGATACACGTGCGAGTGGCTAACGCCTTCTGGCTTGAGGTAGCGGATTGCTACGACCAGTTCTGCGGGACTAGCGCCATGCGCGAAACCGGTGATCAAAACAAGAGAAAGCAGTAGTTTCATGGTCTGGAACTTGAAATGGTGAGTGCGCCGATAGCGTGTGTCGGCGGTGCTGTCGACGCTCTCTTTGCTGAAGCCGTTGAACTTTTTGATTGTCTGGTAATGCAAATCCAGTTCGTTGAACGCCTCCTGGTGAGTCAATTGGATGCAAAAAGCGAGACGAGTTAAGCCGCCCCTTCAGGGCTTGTAAATGGGGCGGGCGGTTTCCCTGGGCGTTGCCCGAGGGTCCCAACATTTCAGCATTCCTAATACCTAAAAGAAAGCCCCCAGCCATTCCTGCGGTCTCTACCAATACAGTTAGCTGGAAGTGGCGGTTCGTTGCCGAACCGCTTTCCTTGGAGCACCATTCACTTGCGGGCCAATGACAGAGTCGCCACAAACAAACAGTCAGTAGACAACACAACTGTTTGGAACGAGGGAAGGCAGTGCTGACGTTCTCGGGGGACGAATTCCAGCTGAAGTAAGCGGTCCTCAGAAGTGGAATGCGGCGTTGAGAAACAATTGGGGTGGGTTACCCCTACTTCAATTCCGCTAATGCTTTTGTCGCGAGCTTCAGGGCACCGGGTTGTTTCCACTTGGTGCTCGCGGCAGAAGTGAAATCCGCGCGTGCTTCCTCTTTCCGGCCCAATGCCAGAAAGGCCTGCCCACGGTTGTAAAGAATGTAGGAATCCTCAGGCAGGAGAGGTATTGCCGCTTCAAAGTCGTGTAACGCTTCTTCTGCCTGTCCCAAGACCAAGAGAGCGTCTCCGCGACGATTCAGCGCTTTCGCTTTTAGCTGGGGGCGTTTTTCGTTCTCCGGAGAAAGACATTCTTCCAGGTTGTCCAAGACCACGGTGCATGTTTGGAC
Organism: Verrucomicrobiota bacterium; assembly: GCA_037133875.1. GTDB lineage: Bacteria > Verrucomicrobiota > Verrucomicrobiia > Chthoniobacterales > Chthoniobacteraceae > Chth-196. The sequence goes on from JBAXNG010000058.1 coordinate 12,464, forward strand.
TGCTGCCGCCCGCTTGCTAGTAGACGCTTTCGGATCTTTGAGATCGTCTTTCACTCGCTCTAACAAGACCTCCAAAGGGGCCACGGCATAACTCCCAAATCCGTTGTTTTTAACCATTGTTCGGAGCGCTTCGGTGCATTCCTCGGCCTTCCCAGAGCTGGCATGTGCTAGAATTTCCTTCAACGACGGAGCCACAACCGGAAGCGATTTGACCTCTGCCGAATGACGCGCAGACAAATTTCCAAGTGGTTCGTCGGGTGATCGTGAGCCGACACTCACGATTGCCAGTGCAGCCGACAGGGGGCCGGCGAGAAATATATCGTCCCCAACGAGCCGAGAATACTCGGCGGGGATTTGGCCGCCTTCAGACCGTTCTAAAACACCAGCGCGTGTCCGTTTGAATACCTGCTCGATGGAAAGCCCGGGAGTGCGCAGATGTTTGAGTAGCTCCTCGGTATAGAGTCCGTTGGTGCCGGTGCCGTCCTGAGCGGTCTGGCCAGCGTCGGTTGCAAATGCGATCAGTGATCCGGCTGGTGGTTTGATTTCCGAAAGGCCGCCCGGGTTAGCCACGTCCCGCGTCCGGCCTGTTCTAGCCAAAGCCGTGGTGCGGCAGGCATCGAGGATGACGATGTTACAACGAGCCCCGGCTGAGGCCATGTCTGCAACCGCTTGTTCGACATTAAACAGTTTCGTTTCAGCCAACATTCGGAGTGTCACATCGTCTGCGCCTTCCGGTGTGTATCCGGATTTTAACGACACGAGGTAATTGGAGCCTGCAACCGAAAGGCCGTGACCGGCAAAGTAGAAGAGACCGACTTCTGCTCCCGGCAACGTGCCTCGAAAATCGAGCACTGCTTTGAATAGTTGATCTCGGGTGATGTCGTGTTTTTCGATGACGGAAAATCCGAGTTCTCTCAGTGCCTTTGCGACGGCTTTTGCATCGTTTCCGGAATTGCGTAGGGGACCGACGGCGGCTTCATAACGAGCGTTTCCGATCACGAGAGCGGTACGGGGAGAGATTTTAGGGACCGATGCGCCATGTGTGTCATTCGAAAACAGGCCCTGAGTGACGACTAGGGTGATGATTGTTCGGATGATAGGCAGCATGGCGGGAGGATGTTGCAGGAGAAGAATGGGCAATCTATGAAAGGCCGACAAATGACAGCAAGGCTCATCCACACACATCCCACTCTGTTTTCTATTAAACGGGTCCTGTTTCCGTCGTTGGCCATAGTGCTTGCGGGGTGTTCGACGGTCTCTGGGCCGACACCCGTAGGGATGACTCTGCAACCTGGGGACCCGGATGCCCCGTCCCAAGTGACGCCGAGTGAAGCGATCTCGATTGCCCAGGCTTACACCACGCATTCGTGGCAGCCCTTTGCTCGTAATATTCTTCACGGTAAAGACAAGAGGGGTGTGTTGGTGAATACTCCGGATGTCGGTCATCAAACGCCCCCGGAACGTCGTGGATGGTGGATCCCTGGAGAGCGGAATTCGGGCATGCCGTATAAGTGGGGCGGTTATGACGATTCCATGTCTTTTGATGAAGGGGTCGCTCAGGGAAAAGCGGCGGGAGACGTTTCTTCGCCTGCGAAACGGCAGGCCGATAACGCTGGGGTAAGCGAGCATGCCGTAGGGCTCGATTGTTCGGGTTTCGTCTCCAGGTGCCTGAAGTTGCCGAGGGCGTACGATACAACCCAATTACCTGCGATTTGTAGAGTCTTACCGAGCATCTTAGACCTGCGTCCCGGTGACATTCTGAACATCCAACGAGGGCACGTGATTCTTTGTGCGGGGTGGGCGAATGCCGAGCGGAGTTGGATTTATTATTACGAAACGGGTGGCGCGCCTGATTACTGGAAGCCTGGGTTAAAAGAAGCTCCATTGGATGCCTTATTGGCGCTTGGGTATCAGCCGCTCCGTTACAAAGGCATGGCCTACGAACCGAGGCCGTCGGGTAAAGAGGTGCTCACTCGGGCGGCGCGTGCCCGCGCGGTCGCCGTCCCAGCACCAACCGTCGGGGAGCCGTAGTGGGGAAGGGGCAGGGCGACTGTTGGGGATGACTCCGGGTCGCGCGAGTGAGGTGCTTTCTTGGAGGTTCTTCGGGACTGTCGGGCAACCGGCAGTTCTACCGCGATAGCGTTACTGGGCTAGCAGCTTCTCGACTTTCGCCGCGAGATCCTGACGCCCTTTCGGGTCGACTAGGTTGCCCTTTTTATCCACTAGCCACATTTGCGGGATGCTCTGGATGCCGAACTTGGTGCTGATCTCATTCTTCCAGCCTTTGCCGTCGAAGAATTGCGGCCACGGCATGCCCTTGTCCTTCACGAAAGTTTCGAGCTTCTCCTTGCTGGTATCCAGGCTGATGCCGATGATTTCAAAGCCCTTGCTGTGCAGCTTTTCGTAGGCCTCTTTTACGTGAGGAATTTCGGCGATGCATGGCCCGCACCAGGTGGCCCAGAAGTCCACGAGTACGACCTTGCCCTTCATCTTGGCAATATCCACTTCCTGGCCGTCCAAAGATGTAAATTTGAGATCGAGCGGCTGACCGACGGCGGGTTCGGCGTGCGAGGAGAATGCGAGCGTGCCGAACATGGATGCGGCGAGGAAGGTGCGGAGGTAGGAGGTGTTCATGATCGTTGGATTGGTGGTTAATGGTAGATGACATGTTAATTCATTTTTCGGTGGAGGTCTTCGAAATTGCGGCGGCAATGGCTTTCTCGAAGTCGGCCTGGGAAGGTTGGCCGTTTAAGGTGCAGTGTCTGCATTGGGATCTCGTCGGGAGATGCGGAGCAGAATGATGCCGGAAACAATCAAGAGCGCAGAATACGTCAGGCCCACTGGGTCACCGTAGGTCCACGATGACGTGCTTTCGGCTGATGTAACGCGCACCTGACCGTTGGTTTTGCCTTCTAGAATTCGGGTCCAGTAGCCCGTAGCGAAGGGCCGCAGAGGCACGCCGATTCGGACGACCCAACGGGTCGTTTCGGTAAACTTCTCGTCTGGGAGTGTTGGAGTAGATGCGGCAGCTCCAGGATTTGCTTTTGATTCCAACGCGCCCTTCACCTGTTGGTCGAGCGGAGTATCAATGGCTACTACGCCGGGATAGAGCGCCAGGAGAAGACAACCGAGGGCAGTACCACGGATGATGTGGGTGAAGGGAGCTTTAGGCTTCATATTTTGCGTGGTTGTTTATCGATTCGAGGCGCCGAGATCCTGAGCGGGTGGCGTTTCGGAGACATCCAGAATGGTCAGTTTGCCGTATCCGATCCCGTGCTCGTCGTTGCCATGGACCCGACAGTAAAAGCTGCGGCCTTTGATGGCTTCCATGTCCGCGAAGACATAGCCGGATTCGGGAGCCGAGGTCATTTGTTCGAAACTGGTGTTTTGGGCCGAGACCAATCCGAACCCGGTATTGATACGGTGGAAATGCAGGTGTGGCATCGGTCCATTTTGCCGCATTTGCCAGTCCATTTCGAAGTTGGGCAGGCCCTTCCAATGGGTGAGTGTTACGCTTCCGGACTCGTCGGGGGCGCTCAAGTTGCGGTTCTGTCCGGCATTGAAGGCGTAATGGACGGTGACATACCGGTGGCGATACATCCGAATCACGATGTCTTCGACGGAGGGGCGATAGTTCCCCTCGCTCTCACGAACGAGCTCGATCCATTGGGCGGCGTATCCTGGCGCCTCGAGGATAAGTCGATAGCCCGGGGCATTGAGCCCCTTCATATCCAGAATGATTTTTCCGGCGTCCGCAGACCGCCTCCACAAGCGGTCATTGCCGTTCATGGTTTCGAGCTGGAGTTGGAGCTTCGGAGAGGCCTTGCCGGTTTTGTCGGGTTCGAACTCCACAGAGACCGAGTTGCTCGGGACATGGAACGAGGCCGCTGCTGCTTGATTTGAGTCGCCGGGATCCTGAGCGGGTGGCGTTTCGGAGACATCCAAAATGGTCAGTTTGCCGTATCCGATCCCGATGTCTTCGTAGCCATTAACCCGACAGTAAAAGCTGCGGCCTTTGATTGCTTCCATCTCCGTACAGACATAACCCGATTCGGGAGCCTGAGTCATTTGTTCGAAGCCAGTGTTTTGGGCGGAGACCAATCCGAACCCATCGTTATAACGGTCGAAATGCAAGTGTGGCATCGTTCCAGATTGCCAAATTCGCCAGTCCCTCCCCCCGAAGTTGGCGAGCCTCTTCCAGTGGGTGAGCGTTGCGGTGCCGGTTTCGTCGGGGACGCTCAAATTGCGGTTCTGGCCGGCATTGAATGCATATTGGACGGTGACATACCGGTGGCGATACATCCGAATCACGGCGTTTTCGACGGAGGGGCGATAGTTACCGTCGCTCCCGCGAGCGAGCTCGATCCGTTGGAAAGCATATCCCGGCGCTTCGATAAAAAGTTGATAATACGGGTCGTTGAGGCCCTTCATATCCAGAGGGATTTTTCCGGCGCCCGAATACCGGATCCACACGTGTCCGTCGCGGGCGGGACAGGTATCCAGTTGGAGTTGGAGCTCCGGAGAGGCTTTACCGGTTTTGTCGGGCTCGAACTCGACGAAGATCGAGTTGGCCGAGACCTTGAGCGGGGCTGCAACGGCTTGATTCGAGGCGTCGAGATCCTGAGCGGGTGGCGTTTCGGAGACATCCAGAATGGTCAGTTTGCCGTATCCGATCCCTTTTTCTTCGTTGCCATTGACCCGACAGTAAAAGCTGCGCCCTTTGATGGCTTCCATGTTCGCGCAGACATAGCCCGATTCGGGAGCCAAGGTCATTTGTTCGAAGCTGGTGTTTTGGGCCGAGACCAATCCGAACCCGCTGTTGATACGGTGGAAATCCAAGCGTGGCATCGTTCCAGATTGCCAAACTTGCCAGTCTTCTCCGAAGTTGGGCAGGCCCTTCCAATGGGTGAGCGTTATCGTGCCGGATTCGTCGGAGGCGCTGAAGTTGCGGTTCTGGCCGGCATTGAATGCATATTGGACGGTGACATACCGGTGGCGATACATCCGAGTGACGGTATTTTCGACGGAGGGCCGATAGTTCCCCTCGCTCTCACGAACGAGCTCGATCCATTGGGATGCGTATCCCGGCGCCTCGAGTATAAGTCGATAGCCCGGGTCATTGAGCCCCTTCATATCCAGAATGATTTTTCCGGCGTCCGCAGGCCGGCTCCACAAGCGGTCCTTGCCGTTTATGGTCTCGAGTTGGAGTTGGAGCTCCGGAGAGGTTTTGCCGATTTTATCGGGCTCGAACTCGACGTTGATCAAGTTGGCCGAGACCTGGAGCGGGGCTGCAACGGCTTGTTGCAAGGTGCTATCGGTGAATGCGGTCAGCCCCAACCCGCATACGAGGAGCAGGGCGGAAAGGGTTTGTTTGAGCGCAGGCTTTTTGTAGGTAGCAATCATATAGATTCTTTCGGCGAGGCTGTTTTTGTTTTCGAGGATGCCGGTGAGGCCGGGCAGGCTTCGTGGGATGCTTTTGCTCTGGAGCAGGCTTAGAAGCGTTTCCCCATATTGGAGCCGTTCGGCTTTTTCCCGACTGGCCAGCACCAGCGCATCGCAGGCCTGCTCACGGACCTCCCGCATTTGATGTAATGCGACCCAGACCAACGGATTGAACCAGTGGACGATTTGTAACCCGACCGCGAACCAGTTGACGGCTATGTCATGGCGTTTGATGTGACCGAGTTCGTGCAGGAAGATGTCCCGCAGCTGGGCGTCGCTAAAATCGCGGGTGGCCGATTCCGGCAATACGATCCGGGGACGCAGATAACCCAGGAGAAGCGGGCTCTGGACGGAGGGCGATTCATGGAGCCCTACCGGAGTGAACAGGTTCAATTCGGATTTACAGTCTTCGAGAAGCTCCAGCACCCGGGAGTCGGTCAGCGGCCGCCGATGGGCCACGGAGCGGTGAAAGCGGGTGTTTTGAAAGATCATATTCGCCGACATTGCCACGGCTCCGGCCAACCAAAGCCAAGCCAGACGGTCGGTCCAGTTCGCTGAACTCACCTGTGGAGCTGAACTCATCTGTGGAGCTGAACTCATCTGTGGAGCTGAACTCATC
>JBAXNG010000059.1:0-18409 GCA_037133875.1 Verrucomicrobiota bacterium
TCGGGACATACTAGGATTTTACCCCTTCTGTCCCCAATCTTTGATCAAGAGCCCTACAGTGGCCCCTTACTCCGTAAGGCGGTGTCCATCTGGTTGTTTATTCGTGACAGGCCCGCGGGCGGAACGTCTTCTTTTGAAGCGCTCCTCTATGAACTCGTTCTCGTCGTTTCTATCTTTGTTATTGGTGACCTCGGTTTCTCTGTTCGCTGCTGAATCGCGAGATCTTATCCTGATCGCCGGACAGTCGAATGCCGTCGGATATGACGCCTATCCTGACACTCTTCCGGAAGATGTTACGGATCAAAAGGTGATGTTCTGGTGGCGAGTGGGGGATCCACCTCCTGATGAGCATGATTCGACTAGCGGCCGAAAGTGGACGACTTTGCAAATACAGCCGCGAGGCAATCCCATTCCGAGAACTGCACCCGCAGGGGAGGCGCCGGCTGAGGGGTTGGGCCGGCAGTACGGAAATTTCAGTAACGCAGGGGGTGGTTTTGGACCGGAAATGGGATTGGCCCGAACGCTGCAGAGTAAACAAAGCAAAGGGCTCGCAATCGTGAAGGCTGCATTTAGCGGTACCGGGCTGAGCAAGGATTGGAACTTCAGCGATCCTGGGGCGGGAGGAGCCTGTTTCCGGGCGCTTGTGACGGAGGTAAAGACCGCGATTGCCTCTGCTTCGGAAATGGGAATCACGTTACATCCGAGAGCCTTGGTTTGGGTGCAGGGGGAAAGCGATTCGAATGCGAAGGATGCGCCGAAGTATGAACAGGCGCTCTCGGAAATGCTTGGGGCGCTCCGGAAAGAAATTGGGACTCCTGAATTGAGGTGTTTGGTGGGAGTTAATGTGCATTTCGGGAACGACAAAAATCCGTATGTGGCGGAAGTGGTTTCAGCGCAAAAAACGGTGGCCGCTCGTGACACGTTTTGTGTGTACGTGGACACGGATGGGGCGGAAACGTTGCTGCCAAGCCAGACTCATTTTACGGGTAAGGGAACGCTTGAGGTTGGCAAACGTTTTGCCGAGGCGCTCCTCAAAGCCGAAGCGCCCGTCGGTGCGCCCTAGGTTGTTGCTTTCGGGAGGGCCGAATTGTGTGTGGACAACGTGACGCGGCAGGGGTGCGTTTGATTTGGGCTTCAATCTTGGCGCTCTTTTGAATTTCCGCCGGCGGCGTTTCGCTATCTATTTAAAGAATGTCTTCTCACATTACCCTCAAAACTAACGTCCAGCTCGGAGTGGTTCCGACGCATATCAAATTCGTAGGCGGCCTTGTACCTGATGAGAATGGCAAGTTCCCTCGGGATTCGAGCGGAGCGTTGCTGATGGTCTCCGAAATGCAGACGCTTTGTGAGCTTTCGCCGGTGAGATTGTCTTGTGTGCAGATTCCGTTTTTTGCCTCGGCTTGTCCCTCGGATGTGGATGATTTGGTTAATGGATTGCGTGGATTGGGATTAGAGGTGCATTTCATCATCATGGTTGGGGGCGCTAATCCCATGAATCCCGCCGATGAAGATGCGGTGGTAAATCAACTCGTGGTAGCGATCAAAGCGGCGATCTCCCACGGCATCCGGCATGTATCGTCCACGTCAGTGGAAGAGTGGATGAGTGCTACCGAAACGCCTCGTACTGGCGCGGCATTTGATGCGGCGGTAGCCCAAAACGTACGGGTGCATCGCCGGGTTTATGAAGAGGCTGGAGTGGCTGGGTCGTGTGTCGAAAATTGGCATATCGAGTTTTTGCGCCCCGGTGAGTTTAAGACCTTTACGAGTGTGGAACGCGGTTGGGCTTTTGTTCGGGAAGCCAATAAAGCACTCGGTAAGAAGTTCTTTAAACTTCTGGTGGATGCGGCTCATTGCGGTGACTCGGGTCTATCGATTGTGGAAAATGATGCGATTATCGCGCAGATGGCGGCTTCCGGTGAGTTGGGAATCTTCCATGCATCCGCGAAAACGACACGGGGTTGTTTGTCGACGGATGATGGTTGGATTGGAGCCTTGCTGACGTCTGCCGCACGGACCGGCCAATTGCAGCATGTGTTCGTCGAGGTGTTCCACCATGAAGATCCGGCGTTGGAATTGCTCCGGAAATTGGATTGTGGCCACGGGTTGGATACGCGCGATGGACGGAGTTATACGGAGGTAACCGTGGATGGGGTGGTTGATGTTGCTCGTCGTTTGAATAATCTGAAGCTTCGCGGGATTCTCAAAAACTGACGATAGAGTCCAGTTTTAGAAGGGGAGAATCGGATGGTTGCAGATGTGAGTCTGTAAGCTCTGGGTTCTCCCCTTCTTGCGTTTTCCTACTATGAGGTTGCTCAAGGCCCATCCGGGCCTTTTGGACACAAACTTCGAAACAATTTCCAGCCAGCCCCGTTTCGCCCCTCTCTCTCACATCTTTTTCACATCCCAACCCTGATGCATTCCGCTCGATTTTGAATTATTCACTCGGGCCGTATGCACAAGCTCCCCCTCTTTCTCCTGCCCGCCCTTTGTGCCAGTGCCTCCTCTCTTCAGGCCCAGCTTCCCCTCCAAAAAGACGCCACCTTTCTCTTCTACGGAAACTCCTTCGTCGAACGTCTCCTCGAACAAGGCGGCCTCGAAGCCTGGACCCAACTCGCCGCTCCCGACAAAAACCTCCATTTCCGCAGCCTCGCCTGGACCGGAGACGAAGTCGGTCACCGCCTCCGGCCCGAAGGTTACGCCGAACATCTCAAAAATTTGCTCTCCCAGTGGCCCGCCAAAGTGGTGATCGCTGGTTTCGGCATGACCGAATCCTTTGCAGGAGAAGCCGGGTTACAGGAATTCAACTCCCAGCTCGACGCCTACCTCAAAGAACTCAAACGCCTTCATCCCGACGCCAAACTTGTTCTTTTGACGCCAACGGCCGTCGAAGCCAAATCGTCTCCATCGGGCGTCAACACCGACAAACGTAACGCGGATCTCGCCCTCTACAGCGCCGCCATCAAGGCCGCCGCCAAAAAGCACAATACTCTGGTTTTTGATCTCTATCAGGAAAGCCTCGCCGCTTACGCCAAAGCTGAGTCCCCTCTCACGTCCAACGGCCTCCACCTCAACGAATCCGGCAACCGCATTCTCGGACCCTGGATCGCTCAACAATTCGTCGGCGAAAAAGCCCTCTCCACAGTCGATCCCTCCCGAGTCCCCGAAGTCGCCGCAGCCGCCGCCCGCAAATCTAGCGCCGTCGCCGATGTCGTCCGCCCCAAAAATGGCGTCGTTTATTACGGCGTCCGCAAACGCGCAGACGAATACGCCGAGGAAATCCCGCGTTACCACAAACTCATCGAGGCCGCCGACTCCATCGTCCACGAGCTCGTCACCAAACCCGCCGCCAAACTCTCCGACTACCCGATCCCGACACTCCCGCCCATGGCTCCCGGTAAATCCAAGCCGGATGCCGTTCTCGGAGTCATCAAACCGCCCGCCGAACAACAAAAAGACATCGCCGTAGCCGATGGGTTTGAACTGAACCTCTTCGCTTCCGAAGAACAATTCCCCGAACTCAAAAACCCCGTCCAAATCGCTTTCGACGCCAAAGGCCGACTCTGGGTCGTCACCATGCCCTCCTGGCCGCATACCGCTCCCGGTTCCCTTCCCCAGGACAAAATCCTCGTCCTCGAAGACACCGACCACGACGGCAAAGCCGACAAATGCACTGTGTTCGCCGACGGTCTGGACGCGGTCGACGGGATCGCCTTCCACGAAGACGGCGTGATTATTTCCGCTCAACCTCGTCTTTTTATCATGCGCGACACCGACGGCGATGGACGCGCCGACTCCAAACGCGAACTCCTCCGCGGAATCGACGTCACCGATTCTCACCACGGCGGTATGATCGCTGCCGATCCCATGGGGCACGTTCTTTTCTGCGACGGCGTTTTCCATCGGTCCCAATTCGAAACCCCGTTTGGCATCGTTCGCGGAATTGATTCCACCACCTATCTCCTCGACCCCAAATCCGGTCGCGTTTCCACCGAGTGGCAAAGCGGTACCCCAAATCCCTGGAAAATCACCTTCGACCGGCAGGGGAATCCGTTCCAAATGTACGGTGACGGCATCGTTCAGGATTCGCTTTTGTTAACCTGGACGCCGCTCGGCGCCTATCACCCCTTCGGGTACGGCAAAGTCCTCGGGTACGGCAAAGGCTCGGGAGCACAATCGATCTCGAGCCCCAATTTCCCCGACGCCTACCAACACGGCATGGCGTCCGCCACTCTGTTGGGACGCTATTTTGTCGCCATTTCCAAAACCCAGGCCGATTCCGGCCCGTACGTCGCCAGTGATCGCATTGACGTCTTAAAATCCGAGAACCCAGCGTTCCGGCCCGTGGACATCGCTTTTGGAATGGACGGGGGAATGTACGTCTCGGATTTCTGCAGCAAAATCATCGGCCACGCGCAGCATCCAATGCGTGACCCGCTTTGGAACCACGAGTTCGGTCGAATCTGGCGCGTTGTTTCCACACAAAAACCCGTCGTGAAAGACTGGCCGAAAATCGAAGGCGCCTCAGTTCCCGAACTCCTCTCGTTGCTGCAACACCCGCAGGATCTCGTCCGTGAACACACCCGGATCGAGCTCCGCAAACAGGGCGCCGCTTTGTTACCCGCTCTCGACAGTTGGGTCACCCGCCTCAGCCGCGACGACGCTTCCTTCGGACAGTCGGCGCTCGAAGCTTTGTGGATCTACGAATCCAAAGGCGAACTCCGCCCTAAACTTCTGGCCGAAGCGCTCAAAGACCGCGACCCACTCGTACGCTCAGCCGCCGTCGCTCTCGTCCGTTTCCAGGCCAACCGTCTGCCTGACGCCCCGCTGCTCCTTTCGGGAATGACCAAAGACCCACACCCGCGCGTCCGGATGGCCGTTGTGAATGTGGTCGCTCATTTGCGTCCCGAATACCCCGACTTCGGGCACGTCCTCCATGGATTCGAGCCGGGCGACGCTCCGGTTAAACAGATGGTCGCGGACCTTCATTATGGAGTCAAACCCCTCAAGGGTCGCAGCGTTCCCATCCTCGAAGTCGATAAGACGGCCCAACTCCGCTTCTGGGATGTCCCCGCAAACGAGTCGAGCCCGAGTTTTGACGCCACCACGAAATGGACCGCAGCCACGTCGGGGAATGGCGTGTACCGGACGTATGTTTCGGTCAAAGAAGCACAGACCGCGATTCTGAGTGTGACCCACGGGTTTCTCGATTTGTCCGTAAACGGCGTCCAGATTCTTTCCACTGACAGTCCTTGGAGCAAAGAACAACAGGCTCAGGTGGAACTCAGCAAAGGGCTCAACACGCTCGAAGTCACTTTCCGGAAACTCAAAGCCGCCCCGCCAGCCGTCTATCTCTACGACACACTTGGCCAGCGTATCCAGGGTTCGCAAATGCCCGATTCCAGCGAAGTCTTAGGACAACTCGCTGAGACTTGGAAAAAGGCTCACTCCGATGAGGCCGGCGCAATCAAAGTGCAGGCGGTCCCGAACCAGATGCAGTTTGCTCCGAAAGAACTACGGGTCAAAGCAGGGCAACCCGTCCGCCTGATCTTCGAAAATCCGGATCTTATGCTGCACAATTTGCTTCTGGTTCGCCCCGGTGCTTTGGAAGAGGTCGGTCAGCTCGCGGACAAACTCGCAGCACAACCGGACGGCATGGCCAAAAACTATGTCCCCGACTCCAAACAAATCCTCTACGCAACCGCGTTGGTGGGACCCAACGGAAAAGCAGAGCTCAAATTCGACGCACCCAAAGAGCCCGGAAAATACCCCTACCTGTGTAGCTTCCCCGGCCATTGGCGCCTCATGCAAGGCACCCTCATTGTGGAGGCAAAATAACGAGCCTATCTGCGCGCCCGGTTTACAAAGTGACCGAGAGCGCGGAGATTTGTTCACGAGCCCTCGGAACTCTAACGAAGTGAGCTGTGCCCCAGGCTGAGGTAAGGCCGCGCCTTTGGCGCTCCGGAGTTCGCCGGTGAGGAGTCCAGATTTGCCCGTCGTCTGTCTCTCTAGCTCGTACCGCCTACTAGTCCACACAGCCGAATCGCTGCAGCTCTCCCGAATCACGCCTACGCTTCGCTCCTATTGAGGTAGGCCTGCCGATTGCCCGACAGTCCCCTCGCAGATCCCAGCCATCTGAATAACGCGCACTATGACACGAGGCTTGGGCGTTTGATCTGAGGCGTCAGTCCGATCAGAAGGAGGCATTGCCGATCATACAGAGTCTCTACGATGCGGGGACTGGGCAGTCCCCAGTTGTCTCACATCAGCAGGAAGGCTTTCACCCTTTCATTCCATCCACTCCCGGAGCAGCTGGGCGCCGTAAGCCTCGGAAGCAGTCGATCAACATACGCTCGTTGCTCATCCCATACAGGTCGAAGAACCGGTATTCTGATTCGGGCCCTTTGAAAGCGTGTCGCATTTCGCATATTCTGTGTCGCTAAGTAATGGAGGCACGCGAGGTAGACTTGCGTGAATAAATTTGCAGCAGATTCGCTGAAAACATCCTTCCTCCTTAGCTCCATCATGAAAACTCCAAGGGCTCGTAGTGTTATCGTGTGTGTGTCTTTAGCGCTTCTCGGCACATCGTCCCTTTATTCAGCCGATAGCAAATTAGTCGATATCATCGTTGTGAGCGGGACACCTGCAGGGGTCGCCGCAGCTGTGTCAGCGGCTCGGAGTGGGGCAAAGGTCATTTTGCTCGAAGAATCAGCGCACGTGGGCGGCATTGTTTCGGGGGGACTCACGAATACGGATATCCGAAAACATGGGGCTGTTGGCGGACTCTACAATGAATTCAAAAGCCGAATAGTGCAGCATTACACCAAAACCTATGGCGCGGACTCAAAGCAGGTGAAGGTATGCAGGGGCGGAAACATGTTTGAGCCGCATATCGCAGAAAAGGTGTTTCGAGATATGTTGCAGGAGGAGAAAAACATCACCCTTCTGGAACGACATCGAGTTGTCGGTGCTTCCGTAATGGGCAGCGATGGCTCTGAGCAGGCTGCCACATCAGGAACACGCATCGATGGAGCGCAACCCAAGACCTTTGGACCAAATGTGAAACTGGTGAGCATCAAAGTGGAAAATTTGACGAAACCCGCAACGGCAACCGAGTTCCGTGCCACCAACTTCATCGATTGCACTTACGAAGGCGATCTCGCAGCACTAGCGGGTGTTCCTTATCGTGTCGGTCGGGAGGCCCGGAGGACTTTCGGGGAGCCGCACGCTGGCAACATTTACGTCCGATTTCGGGATTACAATCCGTTGCCGGGATCCACTGGAGAAGGAGATGGCGGAATTCAGGCATTTTGCTTCCGCTTTCACCTTACGAAGGAAAAAGGGAATTCTGTACCAGTAGAGAAGCCAGCGGGTTACCGGCGCGAAGACTACGTTCATCTTTTGGATGACATTCGTGCGGGCACTGTGAAGACGCTCAAACAAGCTATCCAGCTCTACGAAATGCCAAACGGCAAATGGGAAGTGAACAGCGAGCACAATCACGCCGGTAGTAGTGCGCCCAGCGAGTCTCTCGATCTCGCTGAGGAAAATTGGGCATGGCCCGAGGCTGGCCCAACGGAGCGGAAACGCATATTCGAGCGTTATTGGAGCCATAACGAAGGCTTAATCTGGATGCTTCAAAACGACCCGGAAGTACCGCAGAGTCTTCGGGAAGATGCCAGTCAATGGGGCTTTCCGATCGATGAATTCACCGACAACCGAAATCGCCCGCACCATCTCTATGTTCGCCAAGGGCGTCGTATTTGGGGGGAATACACACTTACAGAAAAAGACGCCAATCCCCTCTTCGAGACCGGTCTGCCTGCTCGTCACGCGGATGGTATTGCGGTCACCGAATTCGAATTTGATTCGCATGCAGTCAGCAAATTTAACCCTCAATATCCAGGTATCCGGGAGGGCTACATATTCATTTCTCACGACCCTTTCCAAATCCCCTATCGCACCGTGCTGCCAAAGTGTGTCGATGGGCTTCTGGTTCCGGTAGCCTGCAGCGCTAGTCATGTGGCTTATCAAAGCTTGCGTATGGAGCCTGTGTTCATGGCGCTTGGAGAAGCGTGTGGGATTGCAGCTAAAACAGCGCTCACTGACGGCAAAGAAGTCCGGCATGTCGACGTGTCAAAAGTCCAGCGGGAGATACTCAAGCGAGGTGGTGTCGTTTGTTACGAGAACCAGCCTGTACGTCCTGAAGGCCTCTAAGGCTCATGAAAATGCGACTAAATGACCTTATGGAAAGAACGACTGACTGCTTCAATTTTCCGAACCGTCTAGTCCTTCGAATTACGGGCACCTAATGCGGCCCTCCATTTCATCCGTACGTAAAGCGTTTCCTATACCAATGGCTAGGTAGCTTCCGACTTCCGTGTCAGGTATATTTGAAGGAAAGATAGGTGGTGGTTTTAGGGGCATATTTTATGCTTAAAATACCCTTAAAATCAGAGGGTGAGCTGAGTTCTAATTTAGTGCATCCTCCTGATCCGCGACTTTCGTAAACACATTGCCTCATGAACACGCACAATATTCACCGCCGGTGGAAGGCTTGGGCTGTTGGTGTTGCTTTTACGGTGGTTGTTGGAGCATCTGGGTACGTGGTTTTCTCATCGGATCACTCGTCTGAGGCGACCGCAAAGGAACAGCGAGAACCCAGCCAGAACCGTCGCGGTCAGTTTGGGGAGTTACTTGCTGCGGTCCGGGATGCCCTCACTGGGACTTTTGGGCGTTCGGTTGCGATGATCGAAAATCAACGTGCAGCGTTTGTGGTGCTTCCCCAAAGGGGACCGGTGACTGGCGTTCCTTTGCGTGGCTCAGGAATGAATTCGCAGATCGAGAAGGGCAGAGTGGTAAAGGTGGACCGGAGTGCGCTGCAAGGTTGGGGGAAGTTGAAGGAAGGGCAGCAGGTTGCGTTGCCGAGTTTAGATGGTGAGCCGCTTGCTGGTGAGGTGCACCTGAGAATGGAGGATAATGGATGGGTTCGGTTCGGTGGCACGCTTGCGGGAAAAGAGGGTACGTTTAGCTTAAACACCAATTTTGATCAGGTTTCGGGCGCCATTTTGCTCCCAGAAAGTGGCCGGGCATATGAGATCCGGAGCGATGCTTCGGGGGAAGTTCTGGTAGTCGAGCGTCGGTTAAGTTCATTGGTATGTTGGCCGTATTCCGTGCCGGACACAGCTGCTGCGGCGTTTGATGGTTCAACGACTTCCACTTCGGGGGGAGTAGTGCCTGCGATTAATACTCGTCCCGAGGCTAAAGGGTTGATTTACATCGATTTTGATGGGGAGGTGGTTTCTGACCCCTCGTGGAATGGAGGACGGACCATTACTGCAGCGCCATCACGGCTAACGGCTGATCAAATTCGGGAGGTCGTAGCGCGTGTTGCTGAAGATTACGCCCCTTTCGATATCGCAATTAGCACAGTGCGGGCTGATTACGATGTGGCGCCTGTGGGGCGACGGATGAGGGTGATTGTGACCCCGACGACTACAGCGGCACCGGGGGCGGGGGGCGTTGCGATGATTGGAAGTTGGAGCGATGCAGGTGTTTGGCTCAGTTCGACGGTTCCCGCTTGGGTGTTTAACTCGACTCCTAAAGCAGTCGCAGAAGGGGTTTCTCATGAAGCGGGACACACGTTTGGGTTAAGTCATGATGGGACTCTCAATTCGGAGTATTACAGTGGGCATGGGGGCGGTTTGGAGGTGCCCACGAGTTGGGCTCCAATCATGGGGAACTCGTACGGGAGATCGCTTACTCAATGGAGCAAAGGAGAGTACCGAAATGCAAATAACACGGAGGATGATCTAGCGATTATCTCCAGTCAGTTAAACGGGGTCGGTTATCGAACGGATATCAATCCGGCGAAGTCTTTATCTTTTTCAGGCAATACATTCGAGGCGAGTGGGATGCTGTTGTCTTCGGTGACCACTGATGTATATGAGTTTCAGACCTCCGGGGGCGCGGTAATTGCGTCCGTGAACCCGCTGTCCCCCCAATATTCAAATGTCGATTTGAGGTTGGAGCTCCGGGATTCAGCGGACAGAACGCTTGCAGTTTCGAGTCCTACGGATGCTTTGGCTGCCAGTATCAATAAGTCGGGACTCGTCGCGGGGACCTATCGGTGGGTGGTGCGTGGGGCGGGAACGGGTGCGGCGCCGGCCGGGGGCTACACCACTGGTTATTCTGAGTACGGTTCCATTGGAGGCTACAAAATTTCGGGTTCTGTGGGGAACGTCATAGCGGTACCTTCTTTTACCAGCCCCTTAAGTGCGGTCGGGGTGGTTGGGCAGCCTTTCCTGTATCAGATAAAAGCGAGTCCGGATTCGGTTATCGCTGCGCCGACTGGGGATTTGCCGACGGGAATTGTGTATGACCCAGTCACGAAATCGTTGACTGGAAGATCTACGGTTTCTGGTAGTTGGGATGTTGTTTTGACGGCGTCGAACAAGGTTGGAACGGCGACGCAGGTGTTGAAGTTGCGGATTGATGATGCGGCATTGCCGCTGGCGAGTGCCATTGGTGGAGTGACATCATTGTCGACGAGTCCGGCGCAGGCACCATGGGTGGGGGCCACGGTAACGCGAGGCGATGGACAACCGGGGGTGGTTGCGGTGAGTGGGCGTCTGGCGGATGGCGGGAGCAGCAAATTGCAATTTGGGGTGCCGGGTCAGAGTGTGTTGAGTTTCTGGTGGAAAGTTTCCAGTGAGAGTGGGTACGACGGCGTGGTTTGTCGGATTAATGGACGGGTAGCATCTGACTCGGATACGGGCGCTGCGCTGGCGTTGTCTGGTGAGAGCGGCTGGGTACAACAGCATGTGCGGCTAGAGAGTGCTGGCACTTACAGTGTGGAGTTTACTTACAGCAAAGATGCGTTTGTGACGAAAGGGCTGGATCGCGCTTGGGTTTACGGCGTGGAGGTTGCAAAGCTGCCGGTATTCAAGGACACGGGTCTTTTTCCGAAGAGTCTGGCACTAAAGCCTGGAGATAAAGAATTTACATTGTTTATGGTGGCGGATGGGGCCTCATCCTATCAGTGGAAGAAGGACGGGGTGGCTTTGATAGATGGAGCTACAGATGGACATAGTGTGACAGGGGCAACGACTTCAAAGCTGACGGTTTCGGGCGTGCTTGGATCGGATAGCGGTTATTATTCGCTCGAAGCCGGAAATGCTTTTGGAAAGGTGCAGGGCCCGAGAGCGGAGGTTGTGGTGGGCGGGCCCCCAGAAATCACGTCGCAACCTGTGACACCTATTGGGCTAAAGGTTGGAGACGCGATGACTTTGTCCGTATCTGCGTCGGGGCCGCAGCCGATGTTCTATCTTTGGATGAAAAATGGAGCGACGGTCCAATGGGGGCCTTCGTCTGTCTTTCAGGTTCGTTCGGTAAAGAGCTATACTGCAGGGACGTATCAGGTTTATGCGGTGAACCGATATGGCTACGTTCAGTCGGTTGAGGTTCCTGTGGTGGTGGGGATTTCTTCCGCAGGAGTGAAGGCCCGTTAGGGTTGAGTGGGGATAAATTTTGGGTGGCGTGAGGTTGCGGTATGGAGGTTGCTGCGCAATGGTTGTCTTTGTTGTGGTTATTGTTTAGACAGGCGCCTTGCTTATGTACGGTTTTCAGCAGCCCAGTTGGATGCGCATTGCCTTGGGAGCTTCCTGCTTACTCGTGGGAAAAGCTTCTGCGCTGGATCCTGCGGCGGAGGCTGCTTGGAAAGAGCGTGCGGTTGTCGAGTTTCCGGAACTGGCAGTAAAGGATTCGGCGCTGAATAAGAGGTTTGTTTTCATGGTGAAGCAACTGAAAGACAAGGCGCCGCAATTTTTCACCGATCCCAATTGGCCGTACCGGCTTGCGAAGGCGGCTTCGGCAAACGAGTGGCCTCCGGATGTCAAAATGACTGAGCGGGATCCTCTTCATTCGAAGCGACTTCTAAGTGTTTGTGAGGTGGCACTAAAGGAAGGCGTTCGTCGGAAAGAGATTACGGGTGATATTAAGCGTTTTTACGAGGCGGATGGGACGTTAAAACTGCTGGTTCTGCCTGACTTACTGGAGTTGGCGGCCAAATATATTCCGGATACAGAGGATATTTTGGAGGGGCTTGTTCGTTCTGTGGCGATGGGGGGGAATGCCTTGACTGAGGGCGATGCCTACTGGGTGACAGTGGTTCTTGCGAGGCCCGAGTTGCAGAAGACTCTGGAGTCGGCTCCGAATGATCGTCTTCGACTGATGGTGCAATTGCTGTCTGCATTAAATGAACCGTCAGAGGTGATAGCGTGGATTTCGGGGGGGAAGGCTCATAACTATAACGGATCCAATTTTTTATATTCGCAAAACACTAAGGAGGCGCGGTTTAGCGTTCTGAATGCGATCGTTCAGCAGCGTCTTCAATTGGGCGATTTGCACTTCACTAAAGAGCAAATTTTCGACTTGGTGATGCAGGTCGAGCATTGGGGCATTTTGTTCGAAATGTCTATGGAGCTTTGGCCAGGAACTCTCTGGGCCGATTCGCATGCTCCAATACAGGTCGCTAATGGCATGAAAGGCGATGACTGGAAGGAATATTTCCAAGGCTTGGATGCTCTCTATAAAGCTGCGTTGGTGCCGGATCAGCCTCAGCCAGCCCGAGTCAATGAGCTCACAAAGCCAGAGAAACCGGAGAAGCCAGAAAAGGAAAAGCCAAAGGTGGAGCTCCCGAAGAGTAAATATGCTCCGGGGCGTTTGGAAGAATGCCTTCTATGGCGCTGTGTTCGGTTCGATTCCCAAGCAGAAGCTGCGGCTTGGTTGACCAAGGCATCTTTAGGGTTGAGTTCGATTTCGGATAAAAACGCACATGACGCTAAGCGCGTTTTTGCCGCTATGGCTTATTATTTCAAAGGATCTTGGAAACCGTTAGATCCAAAAGCTCCGGTGAAAAAATAGCTGGCTTGCCGTTGGTTTTTCTTGGTTTTTCTCAGGGCAAGCTGGGGGAGCAGCTAGGGCACTAGCGTTGCGGCTCCAGTTGCGGGGGTGAATCTTGATGAGGAGTGCGCCGTTTTTGTCCTGATTGGACATTCCCAGAATCATCCGCCTGGAATGCAGCCGCTGGAAGAATATCGATTTTCGCTGCCGGTAACGTCTTTGTCGCCAAGACCGGGCTTTCAGCAGTCGCTGCTGGTTTGACGGATAGAATGGAAGCCATGCCAACCAGTGTTACGCTTGCAACAGCGAATGCATATTTAGGGCCACTGAAACTGTGTTCTCCCCAAAAGGTACTGATCCGATCGACTGCTAACTGCCAAAGGGAGCGGCGAAGCAGATCTTCACGCTGGCGACGGTGAAGGTTCGACAGGAGGGACTCGTAATATCCCTCTGGGGCTTTAGGCGAGGCTCGTTGCTGCAAGAGTTGTTTGAGTTTCTCTTCAGTCATAGCGCAGAGGAGTTAGGTTGATATTCGCTTAGGTGGTTCTGTAGTTGCCGATGCGCGTAGAATAAACGGGAGCGTACTGTCCCTTCGGAAGTGCCCAAAATTTTTGCAATCTCCGCGTGGGCCATTCCTTGGATGTCGAACATCGTCACAACGGCTCTGTGATCTGGGGTGAGTTGATTAAGTGCGGCGGTAATCTGAGCCTGAAGCTCCGAGATGTTCGCGTCTTGACGGGGAGTCTGGTGGCTGATCAGTACCGTTTCCCCTGGCGAATGACCGTCTGGGTCCACTGCATCCAAGCTGATGGCCTGACGACGATTCCGGCGCTTGAGAAAATTAATACTCATGTGCACTGCGATAGAGTGCAGCCAGGTTGAAAACTTGGACGCGCCACGGAAACCAGCTAACGAGCGGAAAACCTTCGACCAAATCTCCTGAAGCAGATCATTCGTGTCTTCGTGGTTGTTGGTCATGTTGAAGACCAGTCCGTAAATTCGCGAACTATGCTTAAGGACAAGCGAGTCGAAGGCCGTCGAATCCCCGGCCTGTGCTTGGGCGACAAGGTGTTCGTCTTCCTGGTATACTGGGTCTTCCTGCATGGCGTAGCCCTCCCTGCTAACAGGTTTGGGCGTAGACGGAAGACGGGAGTGGTCGTGAGCCGAGTACCGGGGATCTTTTTCCAGGGGCCTGGCAAGAGGTTCCGCTTCGCCGCAGGATCGTTTGGCGACCGTGCGCTTTTGGCGGATCTGTGATGGACACAGAAACAAGGGGGCAAGTAACGAATTGGGAATGGCGTGGCTCATATTCGCTCTGTTCCTCTGACATATTAACGCGCGGCACGTTCAAAATTTCCTGCAACGCGTGTCGCTGATCCGCCTTGGCTACACTCATTCCTAATAGTGAGTGCTCAGGGTTGAAGCGATGAACCCAAAGCGATAGCCGTTGGTATGGTTCATTCCTCTGCAGTTGTTTCGAAAGATGCGCGTCTTGGTGCCAATGTCCAAATCGGACCGTATGCAGTGGTCGAGCCGGGGGCTGAGATTGGCGATCACTGCGTCATTGAGGCGCACGCGGTGGTGAAATCCAGCGTGCGAATGGGGGACTCGAATGTGATTGGAACTGGGGCCGTTATCGGAGGGGATCCTCAAGACGTGAAGTTTGACCCGAGTGTGGTGAGTTATGTGACACTGGGTTCAAGGAATCGTATTCGGGAACACTGCACTATTCACAGAGCCGCCGTGGCCGGAGGGACTACGGTAGTCGGTGATGACTGCTTCTTTATGGTTGGAGCTCACCTCGGGCATGATTCACAGGTTGGGAATCGCGTGATTCTAGGCAATGGGGTGATGCTTGGGGGCTTTGTGAAAGTAGACGACGCGGTCTTTTTGGGGGGAGGTACCTTGGTTCACCAGCATGTGAGAATCGGACGATTGGTGATGACGCAAGGGAACACCAGTATCAGTAAGAACGTTCTACCTTATACAATGGTGGTTCTTTTGGATCAGGTAGTCGGACTGAATGTTGTCGGGATGCGTCGTGCAGGTATGGATTCTACGACGCGGAGTGAGGTCAAAAAAGCGTTCAAGTTGCTTTACCGACAGGGCCTAAACATGGCGCAAGCTGTGGCCGAATCAAAGACGATGGAGTGGAGCGAAGCGGTGCGGCTATTTTGGAATTTTGTAGAGAATTCGACAAAGCGCGGCATCAGTACCTGGACGGGACGGAAGGGCCGGTCCGCTGTTTCGGAACCAGACGAGGTGTAAGTTTGCGGCCGCGTTGATTCCGAGAGTGTGTATGACGAGCGCCTCGAACCGAGGGGCCCCTGTTGTGCATGTTGCTAAGAAGCCCGGTTGCTAGGGCTGCTTGAATTTATCAAGGCGGTTTGAGGTTACGGATAGGTTCGGAAGCGGCGTTGTTGCGCTGGAAGGTGATTGCGCGAAATGCGCAAAAAAAACCGAGGCCCCCAGACACCACGCTGGAGACCTCGGCATACCTATGACTTACACTGCGAGGTTGCTTGAGCTTTTCTAGAACTTGATATCTAGGTCAGCTTGTATGATTTGCGAAGAGTTAGAATTAGCTCCTCCAGGACCGGCTATGCCATTGAGGCCTGCGCCGAGGGATTTCCGCAGGTTATCTGCGTATTGATATGTGAGCGCTAACGTTGTCGCCTTTCCTAGGTTGTACCGTAGGCTGGCTTTGTACCCCGCAACGTTAGTGTTGCTGGCAGCCCAGTCCGAGTCATTGATGAGGGGATCAATGGCGGCTAGCCCAATTTGCCGGTAATTTGCGAGGAATGACCAGTCACCCTTGTTCTTATTTTCACCGATTTCGAATCCGACTAACCAGGCGAGTTTATCTCGACCGGCGTAATCGACGTTATTCGCGCCGACAGCGTAGACGCCATCTCGTCTACGGGCGTCGAGATTATAGGCGACATCCCACAAGAACTTTGTCTTTTTGCCAACGAGCTTGAAACCGATATCCCCGGGAAGAAGTACGACCTTTAAACCCTGAAGTGCGTCTGTGGTCGCCCAGTTCGTTGTTCCAACGGTACCATTGTTTGCCCCTCCACCGTTGCCGTTTACAGAAGCACCGTTTGTGAAGTAAAATGCAGGTGCAACGGTGGCTTTGATCGCAGCGTTTACTTGCGCGGATGCAATCAACTGCACTTCATGAATGTATCCATCGCGGTTGGTTCGTGCGCTGGGATTGGATTCTGGGTTGTCCGAGACAGCCAACTGTCCAGCGACCAAGGCGAGTTCAAATCCGTTGAAGTTGAAAACCTTGTTGAGGTCGATGCGTTCTGTGAAACCAGTGGGATTAATGTCGGCATCCCAAACGAGGTCTGTGGTGTAAAACGGATTCCGCTGTTTTCCGCCGATTAATGTTACCCCTGCAATTGGGTTCCATCCGATGAATGCCTTGTTGAGATAGATGTTGTAGTTTTGAAAATAGTCTCCGTTGTTGTTGCCTGAGGCAAACGTTTGCATTCCACTGTCATTGGCTTGATTGGTTTGTAAACCGAAGCCGGCGAAGAAATTATCCGATACCTTATAATCTGCATTGATGCGGAGACGAAGTCTGAATCGATCTGCCTGCGAGACGTTGTTGGTATCGATGGTAGAAGGTGCCTGTGCATCGTTAATATCGTGTTGAAAACGCAACCGAGCATCTCCGGAGAGTTTTAATTCCTTAACGGAGGTATCGAGTTTGATTTTCCCAGCGGATGTCTTCTCGTAATCGCGAGACAGTTTTGCCCGAATTTCCTCAGCTTTGGATTCTTTTAGAATGCCTTCTTGTACGAGAGCCTCGATGAGGGCTCCGCTGTCTTGGGCCAAGGCTTGAGTTGCGGTGGCACCTGCTACGCTGAGTGCCGCGATGGATAGAATGGATGGTTTGGTCATGATGTGCTGTGAACGATTTCGACCACTGGGCTGGTGTGAATAGCGGCGTGTAATCGTGAATCTATTCTTTTGTGGTATGGTTTAATTGCAGCCGTGAGCCTTGCTGAGGCCGAGGCGGCTGATTTTTGGTTTTCTCCGTCTTGTCTGAGACGGTCGAAATGGGGTGCTTACAGATCGGCTCCGTAGGCGATGAACTTGCGGTATTCGGAAAGAATGGACTGGAGTGCCAGAGTGAAGGCCTGGCGTTGCGCTTCCAATGGCGCGTGCGCAGGACTTTCGAGAATCAGCTCAAACGGTTGGGGGGATTGTTCGGCCGGCGCGCTCAAGACGCCATCGTAACAGTCTTCGATGATGCCGTTGATGGCGGAAAATCCATCAATGACGCTCCGTGAATCCCGTGGAAGCGCGGATTCGGCAGCCTTTAATGCGGGGGCCAGAAGTTGTCTGGCCATCACGTCGCCGCGGGCAAATCCGTAAAACCCGGAAGAGGTATCATCCGAGTGCAGCGAGATGATGCCGTCGAATTGGCGAGTTTGGATTTCCTGTTCGAGCAGTTGAATCTCTTTTTCTGCTGACCCCTTCCAGAACTCCCGATTCAGATCTTTTCCGGAAGCGGATTCGCGAGTCTGGGCCAGATAACCGCTTGGATTGCAGACGGGATAAATCCAGAGCTCGAAGCTGCGCCCGATTTCCGGGGTCTCGTCTAGAGTCCGAATGAAATTCATTAGTCCTAGAATTCCTCCCGGCTCGTTTCCGTGAATTCCTGCAAATATGCCTACCTGGATGCGCTGTTTGATGACGTTGGTGCGTCGGAAATGAAACCGGGGTAGCCAGACCTTTTCACCGTTTATTTCCCAGGTCCCTAGGGTGTGCGAGGTGATGGTCTCGGAGTAAACGGATTGAATCAGGAGTGGGAGAAGCAGATTTTTGAGTGGTGTGAACCGGTTGTTTTCGACCCGTTCCAAAACCAGCTCGCCAGCGTCCCGAACCTTTGCGTTCAAGCGCGGAGAAAGGGTGGGTGTTTCCTGATAGTTCATGCACCAACCTCCTTTCGTGCTGCATCTGCCAAAGCGGTACTGAGATAACGCTCTCCCGTGCTGCATCCTATCGTGACGATTAGTTTTCCTGCAAATTGCGGTTGTTTAGCGACTTGTAATGCCGCCCAAACGTTAGCGCCGGTGGATATTCCCGCGAGTATCCCCTCTTCCTTCGCCAAACGCTGCGCGGTCTCAATGGCGTCTTCATTGGTCACGGTGATGACCTCGTTAACGATATCGAGGTTGAGATTCTTGGGCACAAAGCCTGCACCGGTTCCCTGAATCTTATGTGGGCCTGGCTGGATCGGTTCCCCTCTCAGTGTTTGGGTGATTACTGGCGAAGCTGCCGGTTCCACAGCCACGGTGTGAAAGCTGGCTTTACGGCTTTTGATCACTTCACTCACACCAGTGATTGTTCCTCCTGTTCCAACGGCAGAGACGAGAACATCCGCTTGACCGTTTGTGTCGGCCCAAATTTCCTCCGCAGTGGTTCTGCGGTGTACTTCGGGGTTTGCGGGGTTTGCGGGGTTTGCGGGGTTTGCGGGGTTTGCGGGGTTTGC
>JBAXNG010000060.1:0-16866 GCA_037133875.1 Verrucomicrobiota bacterium
TCGTCACAACGCCCGCACCGGTGATTTTTCTTATGGTGTTATTTCCAGAATCAGCAACGTAAACATTACCAGACACGTCCACCGCTACCCCATAGGGGCCATTGAATGTAGCGGCAGAACCCGTTCCATCAGTGCTACCCCATCCAAGACTAGCACTACCAGCGAGAGTCGTCACAACGCCCGCACCGGTGATCTTCCGGATAGTATTGTTACCTGTATCAGTGACGAAAACATTACCAGACACGTCCACCGCTACACCAAAGGGCCTATTGAATCTGGCAGCAGAACCCGTGTCATCCCTGCTACCAGACAATCCAGCACTACCAGCGAGTGTCGATACAACCCCAGCGCTGGTGATCTTCCGGATGGTGTGGTTACCATTATCAGCGACGAAAATATTGCCTGACGAGTCTACGGCTACACCAAGTGGGTTATTGAACCGTGCGGCGGAAGCCGTGCCATCCGTGCTACCAGACAATCCAGCACTACCAGCGAGTGTCGTCACAACGCCATCGCTGGTAATCTTTCGAATCGTATTATTGAATCGATCAGCGACGAAAACATTACCAGACACGTCCACTGTAACCCAACCCGCTTGATAGAATCTGGCGCTAGAAGCCGTGCCATCCGTGCTACCAGACAATCCAGCGCTACCAGCGAGTGTCGTCACAACCCCAGCGCTAGTAACCTGTCGAATCGTATTGTTGCTTGAATCGGCAACGTAAACATTACCAGACGCGTCCACTGTGACTCCAACGGGGTAATTGAAGCTGGCCGCTGAAGTAACTAGAGACGCCACCCCCACGTCATCCGTTACGGTAGCCGTATAATTCACTACGGTCCCGCTGGCACTTGTGGCCTCAACGGTAATGTTGGAGGGGGGCGTAATCGTCGGCGCCGTCGTGTCCGTAACCGTCACTGTAAACGTACCGGTTGCCGTGTTCCCTACGCTATCCGTCGCAGTCACCGTCACCGTCGTATTGCCCACCGCAAATGTGCTCCCGCTCGCAGGCGAATACGTAATCGTCGGGCTCCCCACGTTGTCCGTCCCGCTCGCTCCGCTAAACGTCACACTCGCTCCGCTCGCAGACGTTGCGCTTACGCTCACGGCCCCAGGTGCACTCACCGCCGGCGCCGTGGTATCCACCACGCCGCCGCTCGACTGCGTCCCGCTGCTCGAACTCGAGGACCGCCCTCGGGCCAAGCGAAAGCCGAAGTTGTCGTTGAGGCCCGCGTAGTCTGGCGTGAAGCCGTTGCGCTGCGCGCACCGCGCGACGTCCGCGTTGTTGCGCCAGTAGCCACCCCGCAAGACACGGTCCGAGCCGGTACTGGCTCCTCTCGGATCACTCTCCGCAACAGTCGTTCCATACCAGTCCCAGCACCACTGAAACACGTTCCCAGCCATGTCGGTGAGGCCGTACCCGTTCGCTGCAAAACTCCCAACAGGACTCGTATACGGTGTCCCTCCCGTTGCATACGTAGGGTGATAGTTATTCACTGATCCACTCAAGTCATACGAATACCCGCTATACGCATAATAGTTCGCCTGGCTCTGCGAGAGCGTGTCTCCCAACGGAAAACGTTTCCCCGTTAATCCGCCACGCGCAGCCACTTCCCACTCCCCTTCCGTCGGCAACCGATACCCGTTGGCACTCCAGTCACACACCACACTCGTACTCGTTCCAGTCCGATACACGACTCCACTAACCTTGTAACATGGCGTTAACCCTTCCTTCTCACTCGCCGCATTCGCCCATTTCACTACGTCATACCACGTAACCGTCTGCACAGGATGCGTACTCGCTTTCCCGGCTCCTGCTCCCAAATCCGTGTACCCATTCGACAAGCCCCACGTCCGCACAGCATCCCACTGCGCCTTCGTGGTGTCGTTTACCGACATATAATATGCGCTCAATGTCACCGTCTGCACCGGCGCATCCGACAGGCCGTCCAGATTATCTCCCCTCTGGTAACTCCCTGCTGGAATCGGCGCAAACTTGCCACCCGCGCCATCCAACAGCGCCGTGACCCGCATCTTTACATTTGACGCTCCGGCACTCGGGTAATCCGTGCCTGCATTCCAGACGATGTGTTTCCCAGTGCCAACCGTGATCCCCGCACCCACGTCCCCCGTGAGAGACGACACCGAGTTAAACGTCGTCCCGCCATCATACGACACAGCGAGGGCCACCGTAGACGTGCTGCCGTACAGATCGTAATAAATGTCCACGATCTTCGAGCCGTCGGTGCGCTGCGCGAAGGTCACGTTGCTTTCGCCCCGGGTATCCAAAGTGCCGTTACTCGAAGACGCCTCTGCACTCTCAGCCCACGCCGCTCGTTGCCCACAAAGCACAAGCGTCAGGCTTAAAAAAAAGATCTGGATGGTTTTCATCTATAATTACTCCCAAAAATCAAAAATTGTTATTCTACCCTGCGCCCTCCGGGCGCTGCCGGCTCCGCCGCCAACGGTGACTCCCGCCTCCGGGAACTCTCGCTCCGCTCGTTCCGCCTGGGTGACTAAGGACGCCCTCGGGCCAAACGGAAGCCAGCACCATTGAAGCTATAGACGATGTAATCGTTACCCGGCGTCTGGTTGTAGCGCGCCGCGCTCGCAGCGCTTAATGCGTTAAAGTACCAGCACCCACCCCGCAGTACACGGGTCGAGCCGGTACTAGGACCTCGAGGATTACTCCCGCCACCATTCCACCCCCACCAGTCCCAACACCACTGAAACACATTCCCCGCCATGTCATACAATCCGTAACCATTTGCCGCAAAACTCCCCACAGGACTGGTATACGGACTCCCTCCAGTCGCGTACGTCGGGTGGACGGAGTTCGAACTGGCACTCAAATCATACGAAAGGCCACCATACGAATAATAATTCGCCTGGCTCTGCGAGATCGTATCCCCCAACGGAAACCTCTTCCCAGTTAATCCACCCCTCGCTGCGACTTCCCACTCCGCATCCGTCGGCAATCGATATCCATTTGCAGCCCAGTCACACGTCACACTGTCGCTGTTTCCTGTCCGATACACGGCCCCACTCACCTTGTAACACGGCGTTAACCCTTCCTTCTCGCTCGCCGCATTCGCCCACTTTACCACATCATACCAGCTTACTGTCTGCACCGGATGCGTACTCGCCTTGCCTGCACCTGTAGCTAAATCCGTGTATCCATTACTCAAGCCCCACGTCCGTACCAAATCCCACTGCGCCTTCGTAGTGTCATTCACGGACATATAATACCCACTCAAACTTACACTCACTGCCGTCTGCCCCACCCCATCTCCGCTCTGGTCTCCTATTGTGTAATTCCCAGCAGGGATTTTCACGAACTCGTAACTCGTCTCATGTTTGAGATCCCAGGCACGGACTTTCACTTTTAGCTGGGTGGAGTTCTGGCCAGCCCAATCTGTTCCGGCATCCCAGACAATGTGTTTTCCCGTACCAACAGTAACGCCGTCCCCCACGTTCCCGGTCACAGAAGTCACAGGCACGGCATACGTAGTCCCGCCATCACTCGAAACGGCCAGCGACACAGCGGAAGTGCCTCCTGCCAGATCGTAATAGACGTCCACAAGCTTCGTCCCGCTCTGGACAGAAAAGGTGACGTTACTCACCGTCGGCACAGCCCAGGCGCTCCCGGCACACAGCCCGGCAACTAGCAGGGAAAGGCAGAATTTAGGCAGTCGTTTCATAAAAGTGGATGGAATGCGGCTCTGGGGAGAAGCGCGTTCATCTGAAGGTCTCGAGGAATCGCTCCCCAAGGTGTGCCGCTGATTTCAGCGGCAAAAAGACGTTACGGCGGACCTACTCTCGCGCACCCCGAGCCGAGCCGAGCCGAGCCGAGCCGAGCCGAGCAGGAGTGAGTAAATAAGCCGCCATAAAACGGCGCAGACAGTACGCCGAATCGATGCCAGCACAAAACAAAAAGTCTCACTTTTAATAATCAGGCTCGATGAATCATAAGTGCGACACACGAGCACCTTGAAAGAGTGCGGTTTGCGAAATTCCGAAGGGGGTTCTCGCTGTAAAACCATAGCCGCTTTGGAATTTTGTTAAATTTTCAGCTTCAGGCCGCGCTTCTAAAGACGCCTGCTGCCAAGAGAACCCCTCCGCACTGAGGGTTGATGTCGTTTACTCACTTCGTTTAGCGGTGTCGCAAGTATTAGGACTGACTGACGCGACACCTTGAGCCCTCGCTCAATACAGCTCACTGACACTTTTTTAATCCCTCCCGTGCGCCCTCATTGAGCGAAAGGCCCGTCGGAACCATGGCGGTATCCGACGGGGCTCATTCCTGGAAACTCCTATTCGAGTGGCTCGTATTCCGTATCAATTTGTAACCGCGTTTTACGTTCCATTCCCCCCCCTAAAATGCGCCTTACTCACAAACCAGTTGCTCTGGCTTGGCGCCAGCGTCCGAGCTCTTTGGGGGGCTCGGACTGCCTCAACTTCGTCCTGCCGGACGTTTGAGAATAAGCCGCAACTGGCTCAGAAAATCTCCGTTGGAATGTGGGGCAATTTCAGGCGGCACATTGTTTAGCGGTGTGGTTGACCTCCAAAATGGGCGCCCATTCGCGTGTCTCGCCTGTATTGAGTTATAAAACGCACATTTATTGCTCAGTAAATTGTGGTTTTTGAGTTATACCTATTAATGTAATTCCTCATGGCCACACAGATTCAATGGAATTGGCAGCATCCGAACTGGCCAACCTTCAGTTATCAACCGGAAAGACTCTTAAAACTGGAGGCCGAATTTCTCCGGGAAGCCGGAGTGTGTATCGGTGCCCTCAAACACGTCTCGGAAAGTGACAAGGAACAACTGATCGTTGAGTTAATCAGCGAGGAAGCTCTCAAAACGTCCGAGATTGAAGGTGAAATCCTCAACAGGGACAGTCTCCAGTCGTCCATTCGTCGGAACTTCGGTTTGTCCACCGATCACCGGAAAGTTCCTCCGGGAGAGCTGGGGATTTCACGTATGATGGTCGATCTGTACCGAAATTTTGATGCGCCATTGTCTGACGAACAGCTCTGGGACTGGCACGGAATGCTCATGCTGGGGCGCGGTGATCTGGCGGATGTGGGATGTTACCGGTGCGGTGAAACTCCGATGCAGGTTGTGTCGGGAGCAATCCATAACCCAAAAGTGCATTTTGAAGCGCCGCCTTCCGGAGCTGTGCCTCGTGAAATGGCGGCATTTGTGCGTTGGTTCAACGACACATCTCCGAGCGGATCTACGCCGCTTCCTATCCTTACCCGAGCGGGATTGGCCCATCTGCGGTTCGTTTTGATACACCCTTTTGAGGATGGGAACGGACGAATCGGTCGCGCCGTTGCGGAAAAGGCGATCTCTCAAGGACTGGCTTTGGCAACTTTATTAGCTTTATCAACAGTGATTAACATCCACCGGAAGGCGTATTATGGGATATTGGAGCGCAGTAATCGGGGATTAGAAATCACCGAATGGTTGATCTATTTTGCTGAGGCGGTGATTGCCTCTCAGCGGCATACGCAGGCCACGATTGATTTTCTAATTCAGAAGACGCACTTCTTTGATCGGTTCCGAGGGCGTCTGAATGAGAGGCAGGAGAAGGTGGTGGCCCGTTTATTTCGCGAAGGGCCGAAGGGATTTGAAGGCGGGTTGAGCGCCGAGAATTACATCCGGATTACTGAGACATCTCGCGCAACTGCGACCCGTGATTTGCAGGATTTAGTGGATAAGCAGGCGCTTACCCGAACCGGGTCACTGAAAAGCACCCGGTATCACCTGCGGATAAAGACGGAACACAGTCTTGATGGTCCGGTCTCAGGCATACTCCATCCATAGTCGAGATGGCTCAGACTTCAGTATTTCGAGACGGTTAAAATCATTCCTGTGGCTTCTCGCCTTCTACAACAGACTCCACCGTGATGGATAGAACCAGAGGTGCACCTGTCGGAACCAAGGCGGCGTAGTGTGCTGGAACGACTTTGACCCATTCGACGGTTTGCTTCTGGAACCCGATCGCCAACTCGCGCAGATCTCGGCCGCTGATCCGGATTTCGTAGGAACTGAATGTCAGTTTGAGCTCATCCGTTCCGTCTGACGTGCTGAACTCTGCAGTGATGAAATAGGTGAACGGAAAGATGAAGAACCGGTGTTCATCCAATTCGAACCGGACTCCGTTAGGGCGCGTGGCCTCCATCCAGCAGGCGGTGCTATTTTTCGCGGTTGAGGACTTGATGGAGTGCGTTTCGGACTGGTGATTTCTAATCATGATTCTGTTGGGTTCGGTGAATGCTTTTGGCTCGGACTTGAGATGCGAGGCGTGCTGCGTGCTGGCAGATTTTGTCAATTAGTCGTCGTACTCGGAGGAGACGTTTTGAGGTCGGGCGTATCGTCTTTGGAGGTGTCCCGACCAGATCCAATGCGAGTTCACGGTTGCCGGAGCGTTCGATGGCTTCGCGTAACGACTCTGTGTCCGACGTGAAAATTCGGACACCTTTACGTCCGCGCGAGATAGTGACGTACCACTGTTCTTTGCTCGTCGCCGCTCGCACCGCAGAGTCGGAGAACAACACGTAGTCCACCGTTTTACCCTGAGACGCATACGAGGTGACGGCGTATCCGGGAACGAATTGACGGTAAGTTTGATCCAATACCCGG
This sequence comes from Verrucomicrobiota bacterium, assembly GCA_037133875.1. Classification (GTDB taxonomy): domain Bacteria; phylum Verrucomicrobiota; class Verrucomicrobiia; order Chthoniobacterales; family Chthoniobacteraceae; genus Chth-196. The sequence continues at coordinate 6,654 of JBAXNG010000060.1, forward strand.
CCATCGGTGAGTTCCACGCAGCCGTCGCTTCGGACGCGGGCAATGGTGACCAATTCGCCGTTTACCAAGAGACGACCATCTTTGGTTTTGGCGTTGGCCTTCAGTTGCAGCCGATCGCCTGTGCTCAATGAGAGTTCCCGTTCACGGCAAACGGTTAGCCGGTCCAGTTGGGCGAATGAGACGATGCGAACTCGGTTTGGCGTCTCAATGACCAGGCCTTTCTCTGTAATCGAAAGGACTCGGCCCCGCTCTGATTTGCGGAAGCAACTGGTGGCCCGGTTGAATATCAGGACACTGTTGGGCTCGAAAAACTTGAGATCACGCTTCTGAGCTTCCGTCAGATCGATGGCTTGCAACGACTGGACCTTGGTTTCGGCGCTGCCAATCAAACCGGCTTGTTTAAGCGAGTCCCGGATCTGTTCGTTCAGTTTGTGTATCTCGGACCAAGTCTGTGCCACGACGAGGACTGATTCCTTTTGCGCGGCCAGTGCCACAAAGTGAGTCGCTAAGGATTCCTGTTGAGTGTCCGGTTTGCATTCCATGATGGCGCCCAGCTTTTCGAGTCGGTTGAGCGATTCGGTAGCCATTCCGGCAGATGCCTCCTGAACGGCTTGTTTGTATTGCTCAATAAAGGCTCGTTCGGCTGGTGTGCTCGCCGAATCCGGGTTTTGACGCCGAATGGAAGTGAGTTCGGCGGCTTTCAGGCCGGAGTATTTCTCGATGGCTCGGAGTGCATCGGAGGACTCGACGGCACCGTGTTGGTGTGTGTCGCCGGAACACACAATCCGGCCTCCTTGTTTTTGGACAAACTGCAGAAGAGCCAGCATCTGTGTCGCCCCAACTTGTCCGGCTTCGTCTAGAAGCACGATGCTGTCTCGGGACATCGTGGCACGGGCCAAAAACTCACTGACCGTTTTCGCACCAGTTAACCCCGAGTTTTCCAAGTCGATGGCTTGCTGCCGCTGGGGGGCCAATATCTCGATTTTGTGACCGTTCCTTTCGAGTCCAATGAGGACTTCTTTGAGCGCAAAACTCTTTCCTGTACCTGCGGCTCCGCGAAATAGCGTCAGGAAGTCTTTGGATCCTAGAATCTGCGCCACAGCCCGGAGTTGGTCTGGCATGAGCGCTTCCGATGGGACGTATGCCGGGCTGAGCGGCGGATATTTGGCTACACCATCTTTGGCGAGTTGCAGGATCTCCCATTCGCGGGCGAGCACTTCCCGAGTTGTGAGTTTGTGAATTTTGGTATCGTCCCTCAGATAACCACGTTTGGCCGAGAGTGACTTCAGATCCTTCACCTCAATCGGGCTGCCTCGAGCAAACTCCAGCGCGTGCCGCCATAGCTCCTGTTCGTTTACAACGGATCGGCGTTCAAAAACGTGTTCCTCCGCCCAAATCAACGCCGCCTCTGCATCGTGAGTCTCTGGCGGTTTTCCTGTTGGGACTTGCAGCGATTTCAGGAGGCCCCGTTCCGAAGGCGTGATTTGGCCATCCCAAAGCGTCTGGAGTTCGCCTGCAGCCATGCCTTTCACTTTCCTCGAGCGGTTGTTTTGGGCGAGATAGTCGCGAATGTCGTTTCTGTTACCCGTCGCCTTTTCTGGATGTTCGGCAAGAAACTCCTCGGTTTGAGCGTCGATGTCAGTGTGCCGCTTTGAGAAGCGATCGCACAGCTCTTGCGGGATGCCCTTCAAATCAAAATCTCCGCGCCGATGATTTTCTATGGTGTAGCCAAGCCCAATCAATGAACGGGCTAGTTCGTGGTAGTAGACGTTCTCTATGAACTTCTGTGCCCTGAGGATTTCGTAGTTTTGAAGGGCCTTCCACTTTTGCTCTACCGGATCAAAGGTCGCGTTGAACACGATACAATGACTGTGAAGATGGGGATCCAAGGCCCGCGAGGTATCGTGCTGAAAACTTGCGCCCACTACATTGCCGGTTTCCCGATCCGTGCAGGCTCCGTCCATCCGAACCCTGGTTGTTGCGAAGGGCTCCAACTCAGCCATCGCAATCGTTATGGCGTGATGGTGCGCTTCCACAATACGCACATCGCTACCAATCAGGGCCGCGATCGAAACGGACTTGGGCGCGGAAATCATGAAATCGTAGAAAATGCGTCGGTTTGCGACCGATGAATCCTGAGCATTTTTGTCAGTCTCGATGCGGCGATGCATGAGATGTTGGGTGAGCGTGCTTCCGTTGTTCGGATGAAAATTCCGGCACATTGCGAGGAAGTCCGACTGTCCGACCGTGGAGTCCAGTCCAAGCCTGACTGCCCCTTTGCCAAACCACTGACCACAAATTGCCGCTCTGTTGCTGTAATAATCGCCGGCACTCAGATGCTCTTCAAAGTACCGTTCTGCGTTTTGTAAATTGTACTGAGTTTTGGGGGAGAGCATGGCCCCAATCAAATTATCTCAACTATTCGTAGAGCTGCGCCTCTAGAGGCGCAGACCCCCTTTTTTTTGAGATACGATTCGGGGATGGCATTTAAGAGGAGACGACCTACCCCGTTCGAGGCTTTGCCGCAAGAATGCCGCAGATTTCACGCGGTTTTGCCGCAGCTCCCCGCAGAAACGCCGCAAAACCCGCGTAAAACTCCCGCAGTGCGTCGCAGAAACGGCGGAAAGCCACCGCAGTACCTGCCGGAAAATCACAGCAAAAGCGGCGCTGGAATTTCTCTTCACTCGAGTCTCGTACCGGTCAAATGAAGGAGAAACCCGCCGGTCATTTTGAACTCACTGCGCGGGAGTATCAGCAAGGAGAAGGCTCCAAGGTCCATGCTCTGCTTCCGTACAAAGAAGGCATTGCGGCACTTCGCTCGAAACGGGCTTCCTTCGAGACAATCGCGGTGCACTTGGCGGCGTCTGGCATGAGCGTTTCATCCGATACCGTGGCGCGATTTTGCCGTCAGTATTTGAAGTCTAAACAGGCAGCGACCCCAGCGATCAACGCCGATGTGCTGCCATCAAACCTCCCTGACGTTGCGCCCACTTCTTTCCCGCCGTCTCGCAAAGGCCCACGGATTGCCGATCCCCGGAATATTTAGAGATCCAATTTACCTATGAATAAACAGCTCACGATTGTGCTCAACGGAAAGGGAGGTGTCGGGAAAAGTTTCTTCGCCACGAACTTCGTCCAATACCTCAAGGATCACGGGATCGAGCATCACGCCATTGATACCGATAACGAGAACTCCACGCTGACTCGATTCCATCCCGAGGCGCAGTTTGTAAGTCTCACCCAGCCCCAGGAGCTGGATGCCGTGTTTTTGGCGTTAGAGAAAGGGCGACTCGTGATCGTCGATTGTCGGGCGGCTTCGTCTGATATATTTATCGATTACTTCGCAGAGATTCAGGCGTTCGATTTATTGGACAAATTGGACACGGCGCTGACGGTTGTTTCGCCAGTAAACCACGAGGCCGACAGCGTTGAGCAGTTGAAAGTCGTGATTGCGGCATTCGATGCACGGTGTCGGTACGTGATTGTTCGCAATCAAGTACACAGCGAGCACTTCCGACTTTACGACGGGAGCCAGACTCGGAACGCCCTTTTGAATCGACTGGGAGCCCGGGAAATCCTGATGCCGCGTCTTTATGAATGGCTGGTGACGGGCCTTAGTTCGGGGAACCATTCTATTACCGCCGCGATTGCGGGGAGTGACTTTAGTCTGGTGGATCGTCAACGCCTGAAGAACTGGCAGAACGCATTTTATCGGCAAATCGAAGCTGCCTCGGACTTGCTCCTACCTCCGGGGCTCCAAGTGGAGGCGGCCAAATGAAACCGACCGAGCGCAGTGCGGCACTGCAAAATGCAGTGAGCGAATGGCAGAAAAAGTACGGGATTACCGACGGCGATCCGTTGCTGGCCGCCGTGGAGTTATTCCAGATTACTTTTGCCTGTGAAGGATCTACTCCAGCTGGTTCTCGTTCTTTGGTGTTCGATGAGTTCCGGGAGTCGGTTGAAGCGATCGATCAGCGAACACGGGCTTTCACCAAACAAGCAACTGAGTTGAGTCAACAGCTCAGGGCCGTTGCTTATTTCGGAGGACAAGACGCAGGCGAATCGAGTGCCGGCCTTTGGGTTGGTGCCGTACTGCTACTCGCAGTCGGAACCATAATTGGGCGATTTGTTCTATGAGCCCGGTAATGTGGGTGATCGATTTGCTTTGGTTAACATCGCAATGGTGCTTGTGGGCATCAACTCAGTGGATCGTCTGGGCAATAGCCCTGGGTATGTTGGGACTCGGAACGTTGCTGGTCTGTTGTGGTGGACGTGCACGTAAGGTGATTGTCCGTTTCGGTGGACTTTCGTGGACACGGGAGGATTTCTGCCGAGGCTGGTTGATTACTGGCGATACCGGATCTGGCAAAACGCGTTCGGGAATCACACCGCTGCTCTATCAAGTGTTCAAGAACGAGCCTAGTTGGGGCGGCGTCTGTATTGATGACAAGGGCCTGTACTGGGAGACATTGGTGAAAATGGCGACGCACTTTAACCGGCTGGATGACCTGATCCTGCTCCAAGTGAAGCCGGACGGTGCGCCTTCCGACTGGTCGCCCAAACACAGGTACAACCTGACCGCAGATCGTCAAATTCCTCCCAGTACGTTTGCAAAGTTTGTAGTCGATACGGCGTCGAGCCTTGGCCAACAGGGGGACAAAGGGTTCTTCAAGAACCAGGCTCAGACGCATATCGCGAAGGCGTTGGACGTTCTTTACGAAATCCGGGCCGACGTGACTCTGGAGAACGCGTACAGCCTGCTCCTGAACGGAGCGGACCTGACGGCTGCGTTGGACGATTTGGCCTGTGGGTATCCAACGGAACCGCGCACGGCGCTGATCGAGCATTTCAAAAACCGTTTCCTCAATCAGCCAGCCGAACAGATTGGCGGTGTGAAGGAGACTATCGCCAATTATCTCCAGCACTTCCTGTCGCCGGACATCGCACAGGTCTTTTGTCCTCACGAAAGCACATTTGATTTCAGCGAAATCGACCGGGGCAAAATTATCTGTGTGGCGATGCCGCAGAAGTTTCAGACAGAACGCCGGTACGTGAACACTTTCCTCAAGATGTTGTTCTACACTCATGTGCTCCGTCGCTTCGACAAATCGAAGGAAGAGCGTCGGGACGATAATCTGCTTATCCTTTGGGCGGATGAAGCGCAGCGATTTATGACCGCGAGCGAAGACGGGATGAGTGACTACAATTCGGTGGATGTGATCCGTGAAGCTCAGGGAACCGTTGTCGCTGCGGCCCAATCGTCGACCTCGTTTATCCCCCCGCTGGGCCGGGACAAAGCGAAGGTGCTCACTTTGAACCTACGAAACCGGATGATCTTCCGCGCAGCCGACGAAGATGGTGCGTTGGAGAGCGCGGATTTTCTGGGGAAGAAGAAGGTGATCCGCCGGACATGGGGGTATTCCAACGGGCGTACCACGAGCAATTACAGCGAGACGGAGGAGTACAAGATCAAGCCCCACGAGTTGCGTGAATTGCCCAAACACACCTGTGTTGTGGTTCATGCGGAACGAGGCTTCAACCGGCGTGTCATCCCGCCGATTGAACCCGAAGGGACGGTGTGTGCGTGGTTTTGATAAGGCCTTGAGGTGGTCTTGTCTGTTAGCCTCAATATTTCACTGGTATCAGAAGGTGGGGTACAAGTGCCTTTTGTTCGCCTGCGGCGATCCGTCGTTTGAGTTCGGAACACTGTTCGTCACTCAGCGTCTTTTTCCGGCCTCGGTAAACGCCTCGCTGCTTCGCCAGTGAGATCCCTCCGCGCTGGCGTTCCCGAATCAAGGAACGCTCAAACTCTGCAAAGGCCCCCATGACAGAAAGCATCAGCGTCGACATCGGTGAATCTTCGCCGGTGAACGTGATGCTTTCTTTGACGAACTCGATCCAGATTCTGCGCCTGGTTAGTCCCTGGACGATCTGCCAGAGACCATCGAGATTTCAAGCAAGGCGATCCATGCTATGAACAACAACCGTCTCGCCCTCACGAACGAAGGCCAGCAGGTTTTCCAATTCGGGACGGTGGACGTCTTTGCCCGAAGCTTTGTCGGTAAAGATCTGGGCTAGGAGAACACCGTCCAATTGGCGTACGGGATTCTGATCGAAAGTGCTGACGCTAACGTAACCGACTTTTTGGCCTTTCGCGTGGGTTTCTGTGTCTATGTGTCAGGATAGGCTCTAGATCATCGGCTCGACCTGTCAACCAATGGCAAAACCGACCCTATTCTGACGTGTTTTGGGGGTCATGCAGGACGTCAGGTTAGAGTACACTTAAACCGGACGCCACAAATCGGGCTGGGGAATCATGAAACTCACTGGACTCAACCAACGCTCGGGGTAGCCTCCCTCGGACATAGCGAAATCAGTCGCATCTCTAACTCGTTTTGTAAGCGGATTCGCACCCGCCAAGGTTGACGAGGACGAACACTAGACGGGGTGGGCCTGTGTGTTGAGGTGTCCTCGTGAAAATTGAAAGGCGACTAGCGCACGACGCTTGCCCTGAGTAAAAAGAAGCTGATTTTGGGTTCAAATTAAACAGGCGTAACAGGCGTATTTAGGGGAAATTGGAGGAAATAAGACTGCGTCTGGCGCGTGCTGGATCCGAATCTGGCAAAGAGTTCGGGGAGTATGACAAACGTTTGTCGCACACTCCTTTGAAAAAAGCCAACTCTCAGCGGAGCGTACGGGCGTTCTGGTGGTGAATGCTGTGTATAAGTTCGTGTAGAAAGTTGCGATGCCTCACTTTTGAGTGCTTTTTAAAAAATGAAGCAGTTGTGCCTAGTGGGATTCGCATTTCTGAGGCGCATTAAGAATGGAAGCGCAGAATTTTGCGCTCTTAGGTTCAAAAAAATAGAAGATCACTCAGGGATGTCGTCTTTTATTAGAATTTTTTTGAGGATAACTCACCTTGGCTTGCCTGATGCTAGATGAGTGAATTGTTGATTGCGGTACATCTCATTAGAACCCCCAGAAAATGAAACACCACGAACATCATGTGAGTTGGAAGATAACTGCGGTTGCCTGTGCAACGGTGGTTTTAGTCGGTAGCGCGGGTTATCTCGCGCTGCAGGGCGGAGGAGCGAGTTTGCCCGCGACAAAAGTCGAGGCGTCAACGGCGTCAACTTTGGTTGGGACGTCTTCCTCGGGAAACTTTGGCGCGCAATCAGGGGGCGTTGGGAAGCCTCCGGCCTCGAGTAGCCCTGCAAATGTGGGCCCACTGGCCTCACTTCCTCGGCTTTTATCAGTACAGGCAGCGCCAATTGGTGCGCCGTTGCGAGCCAAGGCGGGAGTGAATTCCGACTCGGACAAGGGTCGTATCGTTAAACTGGAGGCTGCTGCGGCCCGCCAATGGTCCGCCGTGAAGATGGGAGAAAGGATTGCTTTGCCCACAGCTTCGGGAGACTTGGTGGAAGGTTTTGTGAACCTTGTGATCCCAGATAACGGTTGGGTGCGAATCGCGGGTGAACTCACGGATCAGACTGGGACTTTCCAGTTAGCCTCCAGTATAGACGAAGTTGCTGGAGTAATTTTGCGCCCCACTTTGGGCGTGGGTTATCAAATTGCGCAGGACGGTAACGAGCTCATTTTAGTAGAGCGCCGCTTAGCTTCACTGGTTTGCTCGGGAAAAGAGTCTGCTGAGGCTCCTGAATTTGGAAGTGCCGAAATTGATGCCGAAATTGATGCCGGATCTTTGACCACTGGAACTGTCACTGCAGTCGCGGCGGTGGTGCGCACCGATGTTCCTCTGCTGAATACTCGGCCCGGATCCAAGGGGGTCGTTTTTGTGGATTTTGCGGGCGCAAGCGTTACGGATCCCAGCTGGAATGGGGGCAAGACTATTGTAGCAGCTCCCTCCACTGCGAAGCCGGCCTCCATCACTTCCATTGTGAAAGCCGTAGCGGAAGACTTTGCACCATTTGATATTACCATCACCACGGATCGTGATTTGTACGCAGCCACTCCTGCCGGTTTGCGCATGCGTGTGGTGGTGACGCCGACGAACACCGCTGCGCCAGGCACCGGTGGAGTGGCGTTCATCGGAGCTTGGGCTTCGGCTGGAAAGGCCTTTAAGTCGGACACGGTTTGCTGGGTATTTAACGGGGGGAGGAAAGTTTGCGCGGAATCGATCTCCCACGAAGTAGGTCATACCCTAGGACTAGGCCACGATGGCTTGGTCGCGACGACGAATGCGGCCGGAGCGACTGTGGCTGGGCAAGCTTATTTTCATGGACACGGCGGCGGGATGCATGTCCCCACGAGTTGGGGGCCGATCATGGGTGTGGCTTATAGTGTCAACCTTTCGCAGTGGAGTAGAGGTGAGTACGCGAGGGCGAACAACGAGCAGGACGATGTCGCAGTGATTGCGTCTGACGCAAACGGGTTTGGTTACATCAGCAACGGTTCGCCAAATGCCATTTTGCCGGCCTCCACTCAGTCTGGGAGCTTCATGGTCAATGGTCTGTTGCAGCGCGCGACGGTGCCTGACACTTTTGCCTTCCAGACGAAAGGCGGCACCTTCACCGCATCCGCGCGTCCAGCTAATGTGAGCTCGAATGTCGATGTGCAGCTCACTTTGACGGACGGCAGTGGAGCGACGGTAGCGACTTCCAGCCTGCCCGATGCCTTAAGTGCCGCGGTGAATGTGACTCTGACCGAAGGAACCTATGTTCTAGCGGTACGATCTGCTGGAACTGGGCCCAAACCCGCTGACGGATATTCTACCGGTTACTCTGAATACGGTTCCCTGGGCGGCTATGTGCTTTCAGGGAATGTGAGCGGCATAACGAATGAGCCCATGTTTGGCTCAACGCGCGACTTTGCGGGAGTCATGGGCAAGCGGTTGAATTTCCCAATCGGCGTGACGGCTTCAAGCACCCTGAGTCTCAAGGATGGCAGACTGCCAGACGGACTGAATCTTGATTTGGCCAAAAAGGTAATCACCGGCACGCCCACAGACGATACCGACGGTCCAGTCAGTTTCGTGCTTAACGCGGCCAATGAATTTGGTTCCGTCGATGCAACCTTCAACGTGACGGTTTCCGATGTGTCGGCACCTGTTGTCAATGCGCTCGGAGGAAACGATCGGGTTTATAATGTGATCAACAGCACTTCCTCTCCTTGGACTGGGGAGATGAGAATCGGAGCCGACGGCGTGGTGCGCGCGGTGGCTAAGAGCGGATCTATCGTTAATGGAGGCTCTTCCGCCTTGCGGTTTACTTCGTTCTACAACGGCGATCCCAATCGAGCCTCTGCGTATTACTTGTTTTCGTTCTGGTGGAAGGCGTCCACGGAAGCCGATCACGACACCGTAAAATTACGAGTAGGCGGCGCCCTAGTGAACGATTTTGTGACGGGCCGTCCCGTGCAACTGAGTGGCGAGACCGATTGGGTGAAGCAGACGGTGCGTGTGGCAACCGGTACGTTCCCTGCGTTTGAATTCACGTATTCAAAAGATGGAAGTCTGAGTGCCGGACGTGATCGTGTGTGGATGTACGTGGACTCTTTTGGTTTGCCACCGGTGATCGTGAACCAGCCTCCCGCAGTGGTGGTGAGCAACACCGCGACGCTTTCCACGACTGGGTCGGCCTTTGTGTTGCAAGCGAAGGTGGACGGAGCTGATTCTGTGGCTTGGTTCAAGGACGGCGTCACCCTGAAAGATGGAACATCGTCCTCTGGGAGTCAGATTTCCGGAGCGACCACCGGCGTTCTCACAGTGTTGAAAGCGTCCGGCGCTGACACGGGTTCCTATTGGATGGAGGCCAAAAACAGCTATGGAACGGTTTCCTGCAGTCGCTCAAAGGTGATTATCGGATCGGTTCCTGTGATCACCCAGCAGCCTGTGGCGCCCGATGGTTTGAAGGTTGGTGACACGCTAGTGCTCACTGTGGCAGCTGGGGGAACCGATCCGTTGACCTACCAATGGGCCAAGGACGGGGTGGTGCAATCTTCGACTTCGTCGCCTACGTTCCAGAAGGATAATATTACAACTGCGTCGGCAGGTTCGTATTCCGTGACCGTCTACAATGGATTCGGATCGAAAAAATCCAAGGCAGTGAAAGTGAATGTCACTGCGCCTCCGGTGATCACTGTGCCAGTAGTGCAGACAGGGACCGTGACGACGACCACTAAATAAATATTCTGATTTGGTACTGATAGATGACATGAGGTTGTTGAGCCACGCGAGATCCCGCGATCTTAAAAG
>JBAXNG010000061.1:0-16639 GCA_037133875.1 Verrucomicrobiota bacterium
AAACAAAGACAGGAAAACTACGCCCAGGACTTGACGAAGACAGCCATAGCAACGCTAGAACTCAGCGACACCTGGAATGCGGCAGGACAGGTGCATAAGCAGCTGGCATGACGCATGTAAGGTGTTCGCTGCAGTGACTTGTTAGGCAACGAACCTCACGCGGGTTAGGTGTAATGGGAGAAGAAACTGGTCTTTTTCCGGTCCGTTTTTCTGGTTTGTGCGCATTTTCGTAAGTTTCAGTCTCTCTTTGTGTTCCGAGTCCAGTTACTGAGGAGGCTGTTCGGATAGTCGACGCCGAATCTATTTCCAATTCGATTTTACTATTTCACTGAAATTCTTTTTATCAGTTCCCGGCGGAACTTGGGTGTATATAAACGATAGAATCTTCTTGTCCAACGGAGTAAGCGTAGCAGACGCCTTTTGAGTGCTTGAAAAATTGGATGGGTAATTCAAGCTGCTTGAATGAGTAAATCCAAACCCTGCAAGTAGCGTCCTTAAGATTGTGCTTTTGAGCTTGTCACTTGGTATTTTATCCGTGCAGATGAAAACAACATTTTCTCGTATTGTAAAATCGTCATTCCACGAGAACCATGAAGCTTGATCTATGAGTTTTAATTCTGGAACCTTATCGGCAGCAATTTTTGATAGTTGTGCATAAGTGCCTACGTATACGGTAAACGGAAGTTTGCTTTCGGTTGATAGATTTGCGGCGAAGCAAATGGAGGAGAAGCTTTCTTGAATAAACGATTTAATTCCTGAACTTGATGCTTCGATGATCAGGTCGGGAACGACCGTCCAGCGTTTACAAACCGGCACTATAGTACCGACGTGTTGTATATAAATGATATCTTCAATAAAAGTGCGAAACTGGAGGCCGCTTTCAGACGATACAGCGCCATTAACTGAAATGAGTGCTGTGATGTGAAAAAGTACACTAGCTAGGGAATATTTAAATGCTTTCATGATATGTGTGGAAAACGTTATTAATAAGAGGGGCTCTGGATATGCCTAACGCCAGAACTGAGCCGCGGCCGAAATGCGGCGCGGGAAGCTACTCAGCAGCCGAAGTGCCGCATGTAGAGCGTTACCTCCAGTGACTTGTTAGCAAGCTGGACGTGGGGTGCATTGCAGCAAAATGAGACTAACATTCACCTCTGTATTTATGCCTTACTTTATTCCTTCTTGCCGTTCCAAATCAGGCTGAGCTTTCTGCTGTGTTCTGCACAATCTCGTAAATAAAGATTAATCAGATTCTGGTAGGGAATACCCGTTTCTGACGACATGGATTTAAAATAACCCACAACCTCGTTTTCCAGACGAATCGTAACTGCCTTTTTTTCCTTTTTTACATAAGGGTTTCGAACCCCCTTGGAGAAGTCATATTCAGTCTTCATATTATTTTAGTCCAGTACGGCGCTTGTTCCTTTGTTCCCGCTCTTCTTGCCGAAATAATGCGAATAATTATATCTTCCTTTCTGAAGCAGTAAATCACCACCAAGGCCCTATTTTCTCCGCTCATTCCGGGGTTTACAAAACGTTCTTAGGTAGAGGAGTGTTCTGGGTCTGGAATGAAGAGAGCCTCTGGATCAAGGAAGACAGATTTAGCTTCTTCGAATGAGACGTGATGCTTGGCGAGGTTTGAAGCCGCCTTCTTTGGATCCCATTCGAACTTCAGCTTTTTCATTTCCCGCTCAGCAATATGCCATATTGCAGCTTTGGGATCAAGTCCAAGCGTGCTTCTCTCAGATTTTCACCAACTCGCGCCATTTCCACGATGTAAGCTTATGTTGCTTCGTAGAGGCATTTTTCGAAATTGAGTTGATTGATGACGGATCACGATATCACTCATGCGAACCATCATCGATTTGCCACAAGAACAACTGGGAGCACTTGCTCGTCTCTGTGAGGCGCAGAAAATCTCCCGTGCGGAGGCAATCCGTCGCGCCGTTGATCGTCTCCTCAAAGAATCGCTGGTTGAGGAGAAAAATATTGGCTTTGGGATGTGGCGGAATAAGGGCATCACTGCGAGAGGCTACGTTGACAATCTTCGGAATGAATGGAGTGCGTAATGAGGGCCGTAATCGATAGCGATGTTTTGATTGATTATCTTCAGGGTATAGAGAATGCGAAAGTTGAAATTGACCGATATGCGCGTCGTGAAATCAGTATTATTTCTTGGATGGAAATAATGGCACGTGCTGATAGTCCACAGGAAGAGAATGAGTGTCGTGCATTTTTATCAACTTTTACGATTCATCAATTATCTGTTGAAATAGCAGGCGAAGCGGTGAGGTTGCGGAAGAAATTTCGGGTTCGGTTGCCTGACGCGATTGTCTGGGCCACCGCTCGAGTCAACGATTGCCTTTTAGTAACTCGGAACACCAAGGATTTCTCAACGGATGAACCAGGCGTGAGGGTTCCGTATAGTGTCTAGTCGTCGAAAGACGGATCTTCACAAGTCTGCGCACTCTGGGCTAACGCCAGAACTGAGCGACGCCCGGAATGCGGCGGGCGGGCTGCTGCGAAGCGAGCAGTCAGCATGACGCATGTAGCGCGTTGGGTGCAGTGACTTGTTAGCCCCGCGTGGGGTTCTCTGGAGAGTGTCGCAACCGCTGCTTTCTGAGACGCATTTCTCCACGCATGACGTGAAGTACAAAGACTTTGGTTCCATCGAATCTGTAAAAAACGCGGCAAGGTGGTTCCACGATCTGCCGGTAGGGAGAGTTGGGAAGCTCTCGCACAATGGAACCACTTTCTGGGTGTTCTTGAAGCTGCTCAATATGGGAGAAGACTCGCTGCACCAACGCTTTTGCCGCCTCGGATTTGTCGAGGGCAATGTAGTCAGCGATAGCATCCAGATCGCTTAACGCGGGTTCTGTCCAGATTAGTTGAGCCATCGTCCCATTCTGTTTTTGGCTTCCTCATGGGTGATTACTCTTCCCTGATCGATCGCTTGTTCTGCTCTTGCGATGCCTTCAAGTACGGCGATCCGTTGGTTAAGTGCTTCAAAGGAATCTACGTCTATCAAGTAGGCAGCAGGTCGGCCGTGCTGGGTGATGAGGACGGGTTCGTGATCTTGCTCGAGATCAGCGATTATCTCTGTGGCTTTGCGTTTGAGAGTTGTCACGAGTTCAGTTCGCATCAAGTGATACTCTAGTGGCATTTTTGACCGGGAGCAAGTCAGCATCTGTGCAAAATGCGGGTGCTTTCACGATCTGCGAACAATGGGCTAACGCCAGAACTGAGCGACGCCCGGAATGCGGCGGGCGGGCTGCTGCGAAGCGAGCAGTCAGCATGACGCATTTAGGGCGTTCTGCTCCAGTGACTTGTTAGGCATCTTGGTGACGATGGCCGGAGTCCACAATTAAACACACCCCTCCCCAAACTTTGACGTAGACCCCGTAGACCCTATGAAACTCAAGAGCAAATCCATTGAATTCAAGTGGTTTAAGAAGCGTGTCTCCGACGAGAATCGAACTCGTATTAGCGGTTTAGGAAACCGAACCCCACCCTAAGGATGAGGCACTTATGAGTCTCGGGGGTGACTTGTGGGGGCACCCCGCCCGTTATTGGCTCGCCTTACACCCCCTCACACGCAAGGCACTGCCTCAATAAGGGAGGGCAAGGCACTACTCTGATGGTGCCTTCTTTCTAGCACGAGCCGAGGTTACTCCATACTCCCCTGTCTCCTCTTGGATCTCAGCCATCCGCTTCAGGATCTCCTCTCTTGGCGGGCGCGTATCCACGCCAGCCGCCTCCAGCTCCTTTCGCAGAAGCTCTTCAATCAAGAGCGATAATGGTCGCCCAATCGCGGCGGCGTATACTGTTGCAACGCTCTTCAGATGTTCATCTAGAGATACATTCACTGGCTTTTTCATAGGAAAACTAAGGGTTAAGCGGGCAGCAAACTGGCAGGAAAATACATGACCGTTGGCCCAAGTGACAGCGGGAACGCGCTTTTATGCGCATTATTTCCTAGCGACAAGCTGACAGGAGATTTCTAAAAAAAACATTGCCGCTTGCGCATCCACGTACGCATGGTAGACGCCCTAAAAAATGAAATTGGACCGACGAAAACCAACAAATCTTACACTGGATTCGCGCATAGTCACACTCTCGGCTGTGCTTCTACCGAAAACGGGGTGCGCGAGCCTCTCTCGCCTCGTTGAGGGACTCCTGCAAGCCGCCCTACTGCGCGACCGCGAAGCCGCCCTGTCCGCCTGCGCCGCCGCCGGTATCCCTGCCCCCCTTTGGCTCCTACCAGAGCAATGCGCATGAACATCGAGGCCCTGTATTCGCTAGTAACGCAGCTATGCGTCAAGGTGGACGAACTCCTTCAGCGCGACCGCCCCTTGGTGGACATTAAGGGCGTTGCACAAATAATGCGGTGCAGCGAGCGAAGCGCCCGCGAGCAAGTTGCCCGTTACCCAAAGCTATTCCCGCCAGTCCGAGACCAGCGGCGGTGTCGCCGTTGGCACCCGGATACCATTAACGCAGGGATGGACGTGTTAGCCGGGCGCAACTAGCCATGTTCGATACTGAAGAAATCCGCGTGCGCACCTCCATGCGTGACCTCTTTGAGCGCGCAGGGGTCACAGACATGCGCAAAGCTGGCAAGAGCTATGTATGCCGATGCCCATTCCACGAGGAGAAAACGGGCAGTTGTTACGTGCATGAGGCGCAATACCGTTTCTATTGTTTTGGCTGCGGCGCAAAAGGCGATGCCTTCGAGTTCTGGTCGCTCGTCCGAGGCATCGACTTCAAAACAGCCGTTGGCGAGCTGGCCGTGCTGGCTGGAGTCAGCCCCGGAGCGATCTCGCCGACCTTCGCTATAAAACGCGCCGAACGCAAACCAGAGTTAGACTGGTTCCCTCCCCCAATGAGCGCAGTAGAGTCCGCCCGCTGGGAGACAGACATTGAACGCCTCTCATTCAGCGCCGCCCGGAAGCAGCAAATTTCAGAATGGCGCGGGTTCCGGCCTGAGTTCGTTGACTGGCTCATAGCCAATAACCTCATGGGACTCACGCTATACTACAACCAGCCCCGTGTCTCATTCGTGGTAAAGTGCCCCCTCGAAGGCGCTTTCACCCCGGTTGGCGTGCATTTACGCCTCGAACCAGACAGCGCGGGCAACCCACACCCCAAACAGTCTTGGCGCTACACCCCAGCCCGCTCCGAATCGCTGCCCAACGGGGTTGGCGCATGGCCATTTGTTCTCGGCGACCCAGCGAAAGCCGACATTTGGTTCATGTTTGAGGGCCAATGGGACGCCTGCGCATTCGCGAACCTTATGCAATGGGACGTGAGTTGGCCGCCCCGCGTTGCCGTTATTGGCATTCGTGGCTCCGCTTCATGGCCCCTACTCCTTCGGGCATACCCGTTTCGGCCCGGCTTGACCTGCTTTGTTGTCGCGGACAACGACACAGCAGGCCGCGAGTGGTGGGCAAGTGGCGGGTTCCTAGACCAACTCGAAGCCAAAGAGGTCCGGGTGTTTGCCTACCGCGCACCAGAAGCGGACGGCTGCAAAGACTATAACGACGCCACACGCTTGGGCCTCGTCACCAAAGAGTCCGAGACCGCTCAGTACCTGTCCCGCATTTTGCCGCGCCGACCAAAGCCCAAAGGCAAACCTGAGACATTTATTGCCTACTGCAAACGCATTGCCGTTAGCGCCCTCCCGCAACGCAACGCTGCGGGGTTCGTCCTCGCCATGCCAAAACGCCCACGTCAGGCAGTCTCCCTGAGAGTGTGGGAGAGCCTATGGGAGCAAGCAGGTGTCACAGGCAACGAGCTAGAGCAACTAATCGCCCTCTATAATGGTTGGAAGGAGATATTTTGAGTGGTCCGATCCCCGTACTTACAGGCAAGGACAAAGAGAAATATGGGCCACTACCAAAAATAGAGCTGCCCGACGACGGGGTGCGTTTACGCGAAGTTTCCCAGCTCGTCTTGCAAGCAGTCAAAGACAAAGGCTTATACCGCATGGATAACGTCATAGTTGTTAATTATGACGAGGAATCACGCTTTGACACCATGGACCCCGATACATTTCGGACATGGGCAGAAGAGCACGTCGCGTTTGTTAAGTCTCGCGAAGATCAAAATAAGATTAAATACGAGGTATGCCGGTCAATGCCAATTGACGTTAGCCGTGGTATTTTGGCTAGTCGCGAGTTTTGGCCAAAACTGCCAGCTATAGAGCGCCAAGATAAAGTGCGGCTGCCCGTATGTAATGGGAACTGGGAAGCCATATCTCTCCTGCCGGTAGGTTACTCATCCGAATACAAAGCTTATACATTTGGCGTAAACTAATGAGCACCGCAAATAACAAAGGACGCGGCAAAGGCAGTCGTGGTGGCTTTCTCGACGTAACAGCCGCCCTACGCGCCTACCTTACAACTCGCGGCCAATTAACAAGCTACCGTAATAAACCCACACCACAAAACACAAAGACAACATCTAACAACCTATCTTTCCAATGAATATAAAATACCACCTGCGCCGCTTTATTATGCGAGTGCTATTACTGTGTCCATCTTGCCTTAGTTTCGTAAACGAAACCAGAAGCGGAACGATGATTTGCCCTCAATGCAACAGGAGGTCTGCGCTGTGAGCGTTTCCATAAAACAAGTGTACGACACACTCACTGCCGTGCTCGAACAGAACCGTCCCGATGTAACCGAGCAGGGCTTGCGCCTCATGTGTTACGACCGCCGCGAATGGCTTAAACCCTTCCTGCAAAGCGAAAAGGAGTCAGCAGCGGAAATTGAACAATGGAAGAGCCGCGCTAAGGCCCACGAGGAGAATTACAACGAAATGCTTCGTCGGGTAGATGCGCTCACGCAAGCGACAAAGGAGGCGGCAGTATGAGCGAATGCACTGTAGAACGGTTTTTGAGTGATATACGTAATCACAAACTAACAATCTTGAAGGATGATGGCGTTTATCGGCACCTACGCCTACAGCGCGAGGGAAGCTGGGTGTACGGATTCGACATTATCACATATCCCGGACACTTGGTTATATCCGGCGACATGGGCGCAACCGTGTTTGCTCGAATTAACGACATGTTCAGGTTCTTCAGGGAAGATATAACCCCTACGGAAATACGAATCAATCCGGGCTACTGGCGTGAGAAAATTAAGTCTGGCCGCGATGATGTTTATACATTCACGGAAGAGGCATTCCGAAGGCAGGTAATGTCCAATCTGGAAGACATTAAAGAAGACGTTGAAAACTTCGCTGATCTAATTGAATCTATAGAGGACGACATCTTTAGCCATGATGGTGAGCACGACCTCCGGCGCGCACTCGCGGACTTTGAATGGCAAGGCGAACCGCTATTCAGTGACACTTGGGAATGGGACTTTTGCGAGTATAAATTCCACTACATCTGGCAGTGTTACGCTATTGTTTGGGCAATTGCTCAGTATGATCTAGCCAAAAATCAGGAGGCGGCAGTATGAGCACGCACTGTAACTCCTGCGGAAAGGAGTGGGGCGAACACCCCGGCATTATGTCCACTTGCGCCCACGCCTCAAACCAGCGCAACGCTGGGGACGCCTTGGCGGAGCGGCTCCGTGCCATCCCTCAGTGCGGCTGTGGCATGTGGTGCTGCATTGATTGCCAGAGGGATCAACTTAACGTGCTGACACTAAAAAACTGGGAGGCTGCTCGGGCGATATGAGCCACATGACTAAAACCCAGATCGTGGAGGCACTTCGTAAAGACTACGGCTACTTCGGGGAACGAGGAGCCACACTTATTGAGGACCAACACAAGCAGCTCGCCGAATTTGCCACCCGTGTTGAAGAGGCAACACGAGAGTGCGTCCGCCTGAATGCCGAGATAAATAGGCTCAACCGCGTTATAGCGGAATGGCAGGCGTGGAAACAATCGTTCCCCGATCGCGTAGCAGCCCGACTACAGGAGAACCCCTGATTGAATAAGAAAATCCCCAACATCAGGCGGACCTATTGCCAACAAAGACGGATAACTCAATGGCACCAATGGTCGCAACAGCATCGCAAATGGGTTCTGTTACGCGAGCTAAATGACTGTGAGTTATTTAGCTCCTCGGACCTAGAGAGCGCCAACAAAGAGTTCGAGGATCACCTCCACTACAATTATGGAATCAAGCCATATCGACCTACTCCAAACTGGATCGCCCCATAAGCTTGTAATATTAGAACGCTTAAACAAGCGGCTGTTCCAATACGTCCAACATAAGGGCGACTGCGGGAACAGATGGAAAGGTTCAGGGGAAATGCCATGCACATGCGGCTTGCAGGCAATTTTAGATAAACAACAAAAGAAAACACGAAAGAAATGCACGCGAACAACGACCAAGTGAATAACCCACCCCACTACACCGCCCATCCTAGTGGGATAGAATGTATCCAAGTTACTGAATATTTTAACTTCAATCTCGGGAATGCGATTAAGTACATTTGGAGAAGCGCACTAAAAAACAGCCTAGCTGAAGACCTGAAGAAGGCTCGCTGGTATTTATCCCGCGAACTAAAGCGGATCACCGGGCAAGATGAAGCCGATGATATAGCGAAAGAGTTGGCTGCACTAAAAGCGCGCAACCAACACTTGGAGCTGATGTTTCAGGCGAAACGCGAGGCAGAGAAAACAACCCCAGCCCTGAACTAATGTCCAAGACATACGAATACGACGAAACACTGACACTAGAGGAAGCCTCGGCCTACCTGCGTCAGTTGTATTGCGAGTTTCCGTTTGCGGACTGGTACGTGGACGACGCCGGGGTGAAACAGAGCCGCTCGTTAGCTGTGCAAATAGCGGCGATGATGTCGCAATTTGCAGTCGGAATGCTCCCCAAGATGGCCAGTCGCATGGGGTTTATTTACAGCGCCAACTCCCAAAGATCCGGGAAAACGCTGTTGGCCAAAATGGCGCTCATGCCAGTCCACGGCACCGTCGCAGCACAGACATGGAACAGTACCGACGACGAAATTCGCAAGGTCGTCGACGCTCAAGCGATTGAGGGCAAATCTTACATCCTATTCGACAACTGCCGAGGATTCCTTGGTAGCCCCACCGTAGAGGCGCTGATGACCTCCCCTCAATGGACAGGCCGGGTGCTCGGAAAAAGTAAGACGTTTAGCGTTCGGAACTTTATGACCGTATTCATCACGGGAAATGACTGCACCGTGTCCACGGATATGTCCTACCGCTGCCTAACGGTTGATTTGTTTGTTCAGGAAGCCGAGGTCCAAAATCGCCAAACCAGCGTCCTCCTTGACGAGGTTTGGCTGGCCGAATGGAGCAACCGCCACAAAATCTTGTCATGCCTATGGACGATCGTTCGTTTATGGAGCGCCGCTGGAGCACCAACCGCGACGACCTTTGGTATAAAGCTGCCGCTCGGGTTTGAGACATGGGGCGAACTCATGGGTGGCCTCGTTGCGTTTGCGGGGTTTGGGAATTGCCTCGAACGTGCTCCCGTTAAGGCCGCAGGCGACCGCGAGAAAATGGACATCAACTCACTCGTTACGGAATTGGCGAAGGTGTTCACGCCAACGCGTTTACGAGAGGAGTACAAATTTGACGAGATCGTACAGATTTGTTTCACCGAGGAACTATTCACTTGGATGATGGAAGGCAGAGAGCGCGAAGGAACCATAGAACTCAACAGCGAAAGCAAGAGCCGCCTTGGGAAACTCATGAAACGCTACGCTCCGGAGATAGAACGCGGCGGGCGAGTGTTCTCACTCGAAGGAATGAAGGTCCGCTTTGCCTGCCGAGGGAGCAACCGGCACCGCCGCTACATCGTCGAGGCTCTGCCCCCCGACGAATAAACCAAAAAGGCGCTACAGGGTGACTGTAGCGCCTTTTTTATTGCTGCCGCTTACTCCTCAATCGCCAGCGACTTCTCAACCTCCTCAATCAGCGCCGCCACCTGTTTCATATCCGCGAGCCACTGCCTCCGCTGGTCTGGCTCCCAACTCAAAATCGCAACTTTGCCGCCGACCTTGCGCTCCCAACGGTCCCAGCCAGACAGAACCCCCTGATACGTGCAGATCCCGGAGCGAGATCCGCTCATTTCAGCAATCTCCTCCTTGGACAGTACACGTCCGGCATCAATGGAACGCTTCAGCGAAAGCGCGCTTAACTTGTGCTTCACCGCAGCAGACAACCATTCCGCCTGCTCCGGGTAGGTCAAATTGCAAACCGCGAGGTAATGCTCCTTTGTGAGGTTCGGGTTCCGCAGAGCCTCAGGCACATCCATCAAGGACACCGCCTTGCGCGCCGTTTGGATGTCGAACTCCATCTCCTCTAGAGCCAGCTCCAACTGGCTCCCTCCGAATACCCGGCGACCATACGTCAGCAGGTCGCTCAGGTTTAGCGCCGCCGCTGTATCGAGCTGCTTGAACGCAACCAACATTGCACACGTCTGCTCCCATGTCGGCTCGCCAGTGAACTGCATCCCGAGGCTAGTCAACCGTACAGGCACTTTCTCTCCATCTGGAGTCACGAAATTTTCCAACGCCCAAGGCGTGGAACCTATTTGAACAACCGCATTCTCTTCTTGCATGTCTTTGATCTCCAGTGGTTTGTTTTTTGAACTTCAGAGTATGTCTCACAAACGGCATCACTCCGCATGTGTGGGCTTGGAGGTAAATCGAGTTCCTCCTGAAACTGTTTCGCGACCTTGGAAACAGCCTGACGGGATACGCCTATCGACGCCGCGTACTCGGCCATCGTCCCGAATCCGTTCATGGCATCCAACCCAACCGCGAAGGCCAGCCCAGCCGCAGACAATTTCGCATTACTCGTGTACAGGAACGTCGCCGCAACACGCTGGAGCCCGTTCGCTGAACGCTTCGCTGCCTCTCGGTCCACCAGCGCGCCTATGAACTTCACAAGCTTCTCTGCCACCTCCAAGGGCCGCTCACCCATGTCTTCCAACATCTCCGCTAGGCGTTCCACTAACGTGTCACACTCAAGCGCCATGTCCGGACAGTAAGATGCCACTTCCGCGTCTGACGCATCACCAATCGGAGATACTCCGTAGGAGATATGTCCCTCTAATTCAGGAACTGCCGCAGAACCGGCAATCTTCCTTTCCTCAGGCGTTAAATTCGCCTCAAAGTCTGCATACGCAAGTGTATACGCCAGTGACTGGCGGCGCACATGCTGTTCGTATTGTTCGGTCACGGCGCGGCACACTGCCGATGCAACTCAATCCGTCGAGCTTTTTCCTAAAAAAACCTATTGCCGCGCAAGTCTATGCGCATGAACGCAAAAGAGCCCCGGCTGTAGGTTCGTCCCACCGGGGCTCTCGCCGCTGCACCGACCCTATTTGGGCCGGGTCTTACGCGAAATTATACGCCTGCAAAACAGGGATGTCTCCCACTAGGTCTCTCCTTGAAAGACTCGCGAAGGAACTCCTCGCGAAGCTCCAAAAGCGCCATCCGCACATCCTCCTGCCCATTCACATTTGCTCGGTTAATCCGATTTGCAAGCAGCTCCAATATCTTCTCTGTCATAAACTAAGGGTAAAATATCTCCCAGTCTTCACGCAGCATATCCGTCTGCGATGCGAGCCACGGAACACGACACCCAGCCGGATACGCAGGGTGTCCCACTGGGTATTCCATGTAGATGTACGGCAATGTCATCTTGCTGTGCTCGTCTGGTATTTGCAGCGCAAGCCACATGCCAACGCCATTCCACCCTGCCCGGCGAACCTTTAACCCGCTCTTAAGCGCCTGAAGCGCCATTCCGAATGTGTGATCCTTCATGCTGTTAAATACTTTGATGCTCCGAGCACCCGGTAAGAGACCCGAGCAACCCCCTTCTCAAAGGGGAACCCAAGCGCACGCCACGCCGCACGAGTCAGGTCGATGGCGTGGCCACAACTCTTACTCGGCCCATTATCGAGAAGCGGAACAATGATGCTTTTATCACCCGCCGTCACCATGACCTTGGTGTGCCACGGTATCCGTGGAAGCGGAGAATCAGGCGTCGAGTGCATAGGCACCACGGGAAGCGCGCAACCCATCACGTCAGGATTCTTCCGGGTGGAGACGCCGCTTGCAGTCTCTCCATTATCCTCGGGGTCTTGCTCTGCTGTACCTCCAAAAAAAGTACACATCCCCGAATCACAAACGAGATCCTCTCCATCCTTGCGGATTGAGAACGCCCAACCGTTATTTGGCTGCACGGAGTTGTTGGTTTGCGGTGACAGCATTGATAAGATCCTTTTCCAGAGATTCATACTGATTCAGGGAAACCCACGTTTCCGGATTTGTTGCCCGGTGTACTTCCCCCGGCTCCAGCCGGAGGTAACTCGTTGACTGGGGTAGAGAACCCCGCGTTGCGTGTAAGGCGGCGCAACAGGACATCAGCCCTGTCATGCTCGCCGCTAGACCTAGCCGCAAAAATAGCGTCCTCATATTCATCAGCATTGGATGCGATGTCTCGTTGCAGCTCCCATCGCGCACGAACTGCCTTAATGGACAGCCAATAGCGGAGAGCCGCAGCCAAGTCACAGAGTAGTTGCAGGAGCGACACCCGTAGGAGGCGTTGGAGGTTTCTGGAAGAAATCCGCCAGCACCTTCCCAAGTGCTGCCACTCCAGCCGCTTTTTCCTTCAGGAAATATGCGACACCAAACGCACTGGCCGCCATGGTTGTGAACACTGTAGAAACGGTGCCAGAAGTGGCGTGCGCAGCGGTTAAGAGTAGCCCCCCAATTCCAGACCAAGAAGAAGGCTCCGCGAGACGTTCAAGATGGAAATCGTTCATGCCAATAGATGCAGCGTCAACTAACTGGCGTGACGGCTATTCTCTTTTGAGACGTGATCGAGGAACCGATCCCATAGCTCCTTGTTCTCATTATGCAGTTCGGTCCTGTCCTTAATGCAGTCCAGAGAACTCTTCTCAAGATGGTCGATCCGCTGCCGCCGCTCCTCGTTCAGAGCGTTAATGAGCGTGTTGTTCGACTTGTGGAGCCATACCAACGCAATCACCAGCATGAGCGTTGGCAGAGCCTGATCCGCGAACTTCGCCAGTATTAGTGAGATTATCTGGTCCATATTACTATACCCCCCGGTATCCTTGTCCGGTGAAGTAAATGCCCCCGGTCACAGCGGCACTCGTGACAAGCTCCTGCGCCACCCCCACTCCACCCCTTAATGGAGCCGGAAGTGGCACCATGGTCGGAACGGCTATGCCGCTCGTCTGCAATTTTGTCCGCCAGAGGACATGGTTGAATGTCTGAGCCGCCGCAGGGGTGCCGGTTACAGTTAATGTGCTTCCTCCAAGCGTTGCAGCCAACGTGAACGAGGTCGTTGCTGGGGTTGTTAATACGTAATACGTGACCCCGGCAGTTAATCCCGTGATCCCAGTCACCGACTGAAACACCACAGCATCACCAACAGACATCCCATGAGCCGACGACGCCACAAGCGTATTCCCGGACAGCGCCGCTGTGGTCAATGGGAGGGTCGCATCTCTCAATGTCAGCTCCACCGCCGCGCTTAACGTATCAGCCGCAAGCACAATGCCGTTGTAGTAATTCCTCGTAGAGGCCGCTGGCGCTGACTGCACTGTTACGGCAGAGGCGCTGTTTACAATTGTACCCCCTGATGGCGAGACGATTGTGAACTCAAGCTCTGGAGTCGCGTTCAGCTTAAACACGGCCTGACCGGAGGTTGTCATCGCCATGTCGCAGTGGTCTCCGTTGGCAAGCGTTGTATCCACCGCCGTGATCGTCTTTCCCCCGGTGCGAACCGAGTTCCCAGACGCCGCAGCGGAGTGTGCAGCGGTACCAACTACGGAAACAATTCCAGCAACGCTGTTTACTGTGATGCCCGCCGGAACCTGCACTGGGATCGCATCTGCCTGCCCAGAGTCACCCGGCCCACCGACCACCTCCGTACGGACAGGCTCATTGTGTTCAATGCGCCATCCATGAAGCCGCAGCTCAGTATTCTTAATCAGGGTTCCACCCGCGTTTGCGAGGGTCGCCGAGACAGAACCAAGCGACGTTCCCTGTCCATCTAGCGGGGTCAGCTCGACGGTGAACGTCGTTGTATTCCAAAGATCCACTCGATAACGCCCATTCAACCCAGATTGGTGTACGCCGCCTGAATCTACCAACCCATACACGGTCACAATTTCACCTACTTGGATACCGGCTCCGGGGGACGCAAGGAACGTCAGCTTGAGTCGGCTGCCCAGAGAGTCAGTCACTCGTTGATAGCTTTGAATCGAGCTAGATGCGATTGTCATCGCCCCAGCAACATCCCCCCCGGTCGGCGCGTAAACGAAGCCGCCATAGGAACTAGATATAACTGAAGTCCCAAACGCTACAGTGATAGTCCCAGCAACAGAGTCCACCGCCGAAATCGCCAGCGATGTGGTTTGGTTCGGAAAGTTTGTCTGATCCCTAGCTCCAACATAACACACACGATTCGCTGTAGTTAGCATGTGTCCCGCGCCAATCGTTAATACCGCCGTAGTCGACGCTGAAGCCTTGTTCGCGTTCGTCACAGGGTAGAGCGGCACAGATGAATTCAGGAAGCTCTTCACCCTCACCCGTAACCGATACAGTAGCGTCGGGTCCGGTGCAGACTGGTGGCTAATCTTGGAGCTGCGCGGGCTGATATTCGATTCTAAATCACGGACAGTGAATACTGCCCGGCGGTGGTCAAAGCGAATTGAGTATTCAGAGCGAGCGCGAAGCGCCTGAGCGTAGGACAAGTTGCTATAGGTGATCCCATTCTCGACCGGAGAGACCGGAGCATCATTCGTATTCCCGACGTTCCAGTTGGAAACCAACGCAGTCGCAGTCCCGTTGCGAGCCACGGTATCATTGTTGCCGGACGTGGTTCCAATAAAGCGGTGTCCCAAAACCTGCATCGCCCTACCATCCGGGCAAGAGCGCAGCACGAAACCACTGTTTCCAGTTACATAAGTAGCCGCGCCCAGAGCCGTGGTGATTGTGTATGTTGTCGGCGATGGTGTGCCCGTTACAGCCACAGGGCCGTAATTCACCCGCGCATCCGTGCATCCGTAATGCGACACAAGCATCCCCGCCTTTAACCCATGGTCCGTTTGTGTTGTGTAAATGAGAGTGGTTCCGGACGCGACGGCCCCAGCGTTACTCAACGCAACAGGCGTCGGGTCTGCCTCCAGCAGAGGCACGGACGTTCCATCCGCCTGACCGACCAGCTCAATGGCAAACTCCTGCCCCCAAAGTCTCTGCGAGAGCGACATCGCAACTGCCGCTGCTATAGCTGGCGTCCAGCTATCCGACGAAATTAAAACAGTTTCCGTACCAGCCACTAATGCAGACTTAGCTACGCTCAACCAGCTACACCCGGCTGCTCCACCCATTAAAGTCGCGAGATCCGACGCAGCAACGCCAGACATATCCCAGCCAGTCGCGCTCGTGAAATTGCCTCGCTTTATTCCCGTTGCGTCCGTAACGGGACGCACATGCAGCGCGCCATTCGTAATATAAACCTGATCGTCCGTTTGGATCTGCAATAAATCCCCGGCAGAATGAGAGGTCGTGTCGTACTGCAATGTCACCACAGACCCCGAGAAGGTGCCACAGAAGCCATCCTCCATCGCCGGGCAGTAGATGATCTTCTTTTTGGAAATGTTGATTATCGAAACGAGCGACGAGGGAGTAAACCCACTAATCGCAGACAAATCGACGGTGCGAGCTGCGGGGTTAAACGTGGCCGAAACCTTGGAGACTTGCTTCATGCCTACAGGATCATTGACAACCCAGCCGCTCGCTTTGCGCTCGCGGCGTCCGTGGCTGCCAACACGCTCTGTACGCTCGCCGTTGCTGTCGCAATCGCAGCAGCTATCGACGCCGGGGAAACGGATACTTCAACCACCGCCCCGCCTTGTAGCTTCAGGAAAAGCCGCCCGTTCACCCAGTCTGCGGCAATCTCTCCACTAACCAAACTGCCACTTGCAGGGACACCAACTCCATTCTTCGGAACAACCGGCAATACAATTCCGGAAGCCCCCACAACCCCATTCACAAAGAACTGTGAGCCACTCCCGACATCGAACGTACCGTTCAGTAATACGGCAACGCCAGCCGTGAATCCATGCCACAACGAATCGCCAATAACCGTATTCGAGTAGCCATTATAGAGCCCCTCATCGACTCCGCTGGCCGTGAACGAGTGCCATTTCCCGTCTCCCGTAACATTCAACAGCACGCCATCCGCTGTGCCGTCATGCTCTCCCGAACTATAGTGCTCCCACGCCCCAACATCCAGCACCCAGCCATCAGGCTCACCAATGTCGACCCCAGAAGCAATATAGGTCCGCTTCCACCAAATCCAAGGATGGGGTATCGTGCCCGTGAATAGGCCAGCATCCACGCCAGCATTGTACTGATGATATTTGCCGTCACCCGCTCCAAGAGAATTGGAATAATAATAGACACCATCCGCCACTGCTGCCGCCCCATCCGTTAGGATCTGCCATCCGGACACCCCACCGAGATTCAGGAACGGCCCATTAAGAAACACTGCATCCGGAGTCGTGCTGGAGAAATGATACCACAATCCATCCCCGACGATACTGGCGCTATCCCCTGCAAACTTCGCACCTTCGACGCCAGCGGTAAACGTCCGC
>JBAXNG010000062.1:0-15598 GCA_037133875.1 Verrucomicrobiota bacterium
TCCAGCTCCAGCTCCAGCTCCAGCTCCAGCTCCAGCTCCAGCTCCAGCTCCAGCAAACAACTAACCCTTATCCGACCCATGTTCCGTAGAATCATCGTGGAGGACTGGGAACGCACCCTCTCCTTAGTGGGGTGGTTGCTCTTCGCCTTAGTCTTCGTCTCGGCAGCGATCCGGGCTGTCCGTATGCCCAAAGACGCCGTCCGCAAAATGGAAAACCTCCCCCTGGAGAATGAATCCCATGACTGATAAAGCATCGCACTCGTCCGTTGGCTCGCACGAAACAGCCGTCCTGAGACCTCACAAATTTGACGGCATTCAGGAGTTCGATAATCCCATGCCGAACTGGTGGCTGACCATCTTCTTTGCCAGCCTCACCTTTGCGCTCGGCTATTGGGCAGCGGTACATGCCTACGGCCCCAACGTGGATCCCGGTAAAGCGTTAACCGAACAACTCGAACTCGCCTCTCAGGAAGCCGCCAAACAGTCCGGCCAACTCACCGACGCCCTGCTCTGGAATATGAGCCGCGATCAGGCCGTCGTGAATTCGGGAAAAGCCGTCTACATGGCTTCGTGCGCCCCCTGCCACTTGCCTGATCTCGCGGGCGCCATTGGGCCAAACCTAAAAGACGACATCTGGATCCACGGGAAAGAGCCCATGACCATCCTGCGGGTCATCACCGAAGGGGTTGCTGTTAAAGGCATGCCCACTTGGGGCCCAGTCTTGGGACGGCAGAAAATCTCGGAAGTCGCCGCATTTGTTCTCTCTTACCACAAAGAACCAACAGCCAAGTAACCAACCATAAGCCCCCCAGAACCAACCTATGTGT
This sequence comes from Verrucomicrobiota bacterium, assembly GCA_037133875.1. GTDB lineage: Bacteria > Verrucomicrobiota > Verrucomicrobiia > Chthoniobacterales > Chthoniobacteraceae > Chth-196. Next base: position 828 of record JBAXNG010000062.1, read on the forward strand.
GAACCTGCATCCCATACTGACGCACCGCGTCGGCCTTGTTCCGGAAAATGCACCGGCTCCGGCAACTGCCAGAGCTCCAAGGCGCACACCCACACGGCGCACCACGACCATTCGCCGATCACCCCGCCGGCAACCAACGCTCAGGGGTTAGCCGCCACAATCAGCGACTCCCCAGCCGCAACACCCGTCGAAGGTGAGGAAAAACCGGAGCCTGACAGGCGTAGGCCGACTCCATCCCTCGATCTCGTCACAACCTTCGGCGTTAACGGCAAACGCCAGATTCTGCATCCTGCACACGCAAACGGGCCATTTTATATCGCCCGTTCTGTCGTGGGATTAATTCTGATCTCCATCTTTCTGGCTCTCCCTTGGATCCAGATCGGTGGCGCCCCGGCTATCTTTTTAGATCTGACCCAACTCCGATTCCACCTCTTCGGGCTGACCTTTATGCCTCAAGATCTGTGGTTGGGCTTTTTCCTCATCTCAGGCGTCGGCTTCGGTCTCTTCGCCATGACTGCCCTCCTCGGACGTGTCTGGTGTGGCTGGGCCTGTCCCCTGACCGTCTTTCTCGATATGGTCCGCCGCGTAGAACGCTGGCTCGAAGGAGACGCCCCCACCCGTAAACGCTGGGATCTCGAACCCGCAACTCTCGGTAAATCTCTACGCCGTGGCTTAAAACACCTCGCCATGTTCGCTCTCGCAGCCGTTCTGGCGCATGGCTTTCTCGCCTATTTTGTCTCCCTCCCCGGCCTTTCCCGGATGATGAAGGAATCCCCCAGCGCGCACTGGAGTTCCTTCCTGATGGTGTTCGGCCTGACGGCGGTTCTTTGGTTCAATTTCGCTTGGTTTCGTGAACAATTTTGCATCGTCCTCTGTCCCTACGGCCGTCTCCAAAGTGTTCTCACGGATGAACACTCGTTGGTCATCGGGTACGATACCAACCGGGGCGAACCACGCGGGGCAAAAAGCAAAGAATCCACTGGCGACTGCGTGGATTGCCTGAAATGCGTTCAAGTCTGTCCTACAGGGATCGATATTCGTCAGGGGCTCCAACTCGAATGTATCGGCTGCGCAGCCTGTGTGGACGCTTGCAACACAGTGATGCAGAAGCTGCATCGCCCGGCAGGACTGATACGTTACGACTCCCTGGCAGGTCTTCGCGGCGCAAAAAAGCGCATCTGGCGGCCGCGCATCGCTCTGTATATTGTTCTCATGGCGCTTGGTACCAGTGCCGCCTCTTTGGGATTCTCCACCCTTCGATCCGCCACAGTCAGTCTTACCCGGATGACAGGCGCTCCCTACTTCGTTCAAGACGGCAAAATCCGGAACCAGTTCATGCTTCGGGTCTTAAACAAACATTCCGAAACCGAAAAATTCACCGTAGGAATCGAAGGAGAGGTTCCTTCCGGCCTCGTTTTGCAGGGTGAACACACTGAGGAAGTTCCCCGCTGGGGCGAGACGCTGACCCCGGTTGTGGTCACGGTTCCATTAAATACATGGAAAGCAGGAGCCCGTCTGTTTTTAAGCGTACGTAATGCAACCGGAGCGGTGGTTGCACAAAAACCACTAGCCCTCTTAGGTCCGGAAGCTTTGTGAAACCAAACGAGTCTACATTAGCCCAACGAAATGGGAACGTGCCGCCATCGGCTTCTTCCGCGCTTCCTTGGCTTTTGATTCTTTTAGGATGGGTTATCGTTTTGGGAGCGATGAGTGCCGCAGTCTTTGTTGCCATCAAACACCCGCCTGAATCTGTCCCCCTCGATCCACCCGTTTCGGCTCATGGACGTTAGCTCGCTTTTTACGGCATTTTTAACCGGACTCGGCACAAGCCTGCATTGCTCCGCCATGTGCGGGCCGATGGCCTGTGCATTCCGCGTGCGCCCACTCGAATACCATTCGAGCCGACTGATTTCCTACACGTTAGCCGGCGCAATCTGCGGAGGCTTGGGACAGTTTGTGCGTAGTAGTCTCAAAACCGGTCCGCTCAGTGTGGCTCCCTGGTTCTTTCTGATCGCCCTAATTTTAATGGCATCCGGGCTCGAACGACGCATCCCGATGCCCTCGTTTTTCATAAAACTCAGTGCGCATCTCCGGTTCAACCGGACCCTGGGTTGGTTATCCCCTCTTATCCCCTGCGGCCCACTCTGGCTAATGCTTGGTGTTGCCGCCACCACGGGTTCCGCGCAAACCGGAGCTCTTTTCCTTCTCGTTTTTGCTCTCGGAACCATCCCGCTCTATCTCGCATTACAGGTTGGGTGGACGCAGCTCCAGCAGGTCTTCGGTCCCGTTCGGATGGTACAATTGCAACGCTCCATTATCTGGTGCGCCGCCGCCATCATGGCTTGGCGTCTTTTAACCCCGTCTCCCAATGGCTGCTGTTCTCTCTGAACCCGTTCCTGCAACGCCCGCGAAACAACGCGACCGGAACCAGCTTCAATGCGCACATTGCAGCTCACCGGTGCCATCTTCCGTTGTGTTGCCGGAAGACCCGAACCAGCCTGCCTTCTGCTGCAACGGCTGCCTTTTCGTCTACCAGCTCATCCACAAACAAGGCCTGGAACGCTTCTACGAACTCCGCGATTGTCCGTTACCCCCAGTCCAATCTCTCGTTTTTCAACGCCGAAACTTCGACTGGATCCAGCCCCTTATCGAGCAGTCCAAGGGCAATCTGGAACTCGAAGTCCAGGGCCTCTCCTGTATCGGCTGTGTCTGGCTCATCGAAAAGGTATTCCGTGACTTCGATGGCGCCCTCAATATTCGTGTCGATCCCCTTTCCGCCACTGTCCAACTCCGAGTCCTCGCAGCGACATTCCCCGGCGTCCAATTCGCCGAAGCATTACACCGCTTAGGGTATCTGGTGGGTCCGTATTCACCCGATGCCCAAAAGAAAACCGACAAAGGGCTTTCTGTCCGGATGGGTATTTGTGCCGCACTGGCCATGAACGCCATGTTGTTCTCAGTACCGGCCTACTGCGGTATTGCTCCTGGAGACCGTTACGCCCCGCTTTTTGCAAAAATTGCCCTCATCTGCGGTTCCCTTTCCATGCTTGCCGGCGCCACCTATTTCATACGTCGCGCATGGAACGCTCTCAGAATGGGAATTCTACACGTAGATCTCCCCATCTCACTCGGCTTAATCGCCGCATACGCAGGATCCCTAGCCGCTTACTTTCACACTGATCGCCAGGGCATGTATTTCGACTTCGTGTCGATGTTCACGTTCCTGATGCTTGCCGGACGCTGGATGCGCCAAATGGCCATTGATAAAAACCGGCGCCGCCTGCTGCACACCCCATTGGCAGTGATTCGCCCACAAAAAGGCACAGTTTATTCGGTAGAAATGGGACAGGTCATCGCAGTTCGCTCCATCCTCCGCTCTCCAAGTGCGAACCTCGGAATGGAATGGATCAACGGTGAACCGGATGCTCGGGCCGCTTTTGCAGGGAATATCGTTCCTTCAGGCGCGATCAACCTTTCCGCCAACACCATCGAACTCGAGGCTGACGAATCCTGGGAATCCTCACTGTTATCCGGCCTTGTGGAGCTTCGCGCCCACGAAACGGATCGGGACCCTAAAGCGGAACGTTTTATCCTCCTTTACCTGAGCACTGTCATCGCTATCGCCCTAGGTGGATTCGCGTTCTGGATGGCGACACATCATTCCTTTGAAGCTGCTCTCCGGGTTCTCATCTCGGTTCTGGTGGTCTCCTGTCCTTGTGCCAGTGGAGTTGCGCTGCCGCTTGCCACAGAGGTTGCCACGGCAAAACTCCGAAACCTCGGCGTATTTGTTCGTGAGGCGGGTCTTTGGGCGCGCCTCCGTAATGTGCGCCGAATCGTCTTCGACAAAACCGGCACACTCACTTGCGAAACTCCAAAGCTCATCGATCCGAGCACGATCACACGACTCGATCCACGTTCCGGACAAATGCTGGCGAGGCTCGTCAGCCACTCCCTGCATCCCGTCGCCACCAGCTTACGCGAACACCTCGCCGTCGCAGCATCCACCCACGCCGACCTGCATCCGGTCTCCGAAGTCGTAGGGATGGGCTTGGAAATAAACGACCCGACTTCCAACGAAACCTGGCGCCTAGGGCGTTCTGAATGGGCACTCAAAACACCCGATGCCCACCAATCGCAGGGAGCGCACACGGTGCTCTCCTGCAACGGAATTCTAGTCACAAGCTTTCAGTTTGAAGAGGCGCTGCGCCCGGATGCTTCAGATGAATTGAAGCTTCTAAAATCGATTGGGTTATCGGTCCAAATCCTGAGTGGAGACAATTCTACACGAGTAAAAACCATTGCCACCGCGCTTGGACTCGACGACCAGGCAGCGATTGGAAGCCTTCCCCCACAGGGCAAAGCCGACTGGCTGCGGAATCACGGTGCCGCCAAAGACACACTCATGGTTGGCGACGGAGCAAACGATTCTTTGGCATTTGAAAGCAGCCTGGCCTGCGGCACCCCGGCAGTGGACCGCGGCTTACTCGAACATAAAGCTGACTTCTTCTACCTTGGCCGTGGACTCAAGGGAGTCCGACTACTTTTGGAAGCAGCCGCCCAAAAGGAACGAACAACCAAATCCGTCCTATTCTTCACAACGACTTATAACATTGTTGCTGTCATTATCGCGCTGTCGGGCCACATGCATCCGCTCCTGGCGGCCATTCTGATGCCTCTTTCCTCCGTGGCGACAATCGGCTTTGTGTTATTCAGCCTCCGGAAGTGAGCGAATATGCATCGGCTTCACAGAAGCGAAGCAGCTATCTGAGTGAGAGTTGGAAACAGGATCCTCAGTCGTCTCCAAAGAGATCTTCCGCTGACTCGCAGAATCAGGTACGTGAATCGGGCTTCACCTTTCACCTCCATGCAAACAACCACCCTCGGAAACAGCGGAATCAGTACCAGTCGGCTCGCTTACGGATGCTGGAGAATTGCCACTACTGCAGACGAAACCCAAAACTACAACATTGCCAAAACGGCAGTTTTTACGGCGTTAGACACTGGTTTCACGCTTTTTGACCACGCAGATATTTACTGCAATGGTGTGGCTGAGGAAGTGTTTGGCCGAATTCTGGGAGACAACCCGGGCCTTCGGGAAAAAATGGTCATCGCCACGAAGTGTGGTATCCGGCTCAAGAATCACCCCCACGGAGCGCCGGCTCGGTACGATTTTTCCAAAGCGCACATCATCCACCAGTGTGAGCTTTCTCTAAAACGCCTCCGCATCGACACCATCGATCTCCTTCATCTGCACCGGCCTGATTATTTGATGAATGCAGAGGAAGTCGCCGAAGCTTTTACCGAGCTCCGCCAATCCGGCAAAGTACGCGAGTTTGGAGTCAGTAACTTCCGTCGTTCACAGGTATCGCTGCTCCAGTCAGCTCTAGATTTTCCGCTGGTCGTCAATCAAATCGAAATCAGCCTTCTTCAGCTCAGTCCTTTCGAAAACGGTGTTTTGGATCATTGTCAGGAAAAAAAGATCACTCCCCTGGCATGGAGCCCGTTGGGCGGCGGCCTTCTGGCAGACGGCGGCAAAGATTTGCTACCCGGACAGATGGACTACGAGCCGTCCTTTGTCGTAGCCATTATCGATTGGATTGCCAAAAATCGGGCCGTGTCTCGTGAGGTCATCTCGCTTTCGTGGCTACTAAAACACCCTGCCAAGATCATCCCAATCGTAGGAAGCACGAGCCCAGAACGCATTCGCCGGATGGCAACAGCGACGGACGTCGAACTCACCCGGGAAGAATGGTATCATCTCCTGACAGCAGCGAGAAAAGAGCCCCTTCCATAGCCAACGTCTCACGGGCTGTTTTCAGCCTGCTAGCCCATTCGTTAGGACTGCATTCAAGCTCCCAAGTCTCGCCACCACAGCCGCAAACAATTCGGACCGGTGCCGCTAAAAGGATCCGTTATTTTCGAAGGACAGAAACGATCAAGTCTTTGTAATACCTGAAATCCGCTAGAGGGATCGCATCGCGGATTTCAGCGACGGACGTTTCACCGCGAGCAACCCGTTCGAAACCGTGAACTATCATTGGGCGCATTCCGGACGCTAAAGCGCGTTGGATATACTGATCCTTGTTCGAACGATTTTGATACAACATTTCTTTAGCCGCACCGTCTAGAGTCCATATCTCCATAATAGGCACGCGGCCCCGATATCCAAAACCCTGACGTTCATCTGTCATTAAAGCGGCATTAGGACGACAAAACGATAACTCGCCCTTCTTAAAAACTGCATCCCGAAGCAAAGCATTCAATTCGTCAGCGGGATCATAAAACTCAAATAAACGTTCGTCGTAAGGGATAAATTTCCGAACTAAGCGTTGCGCCTGTATTGCCAACAAAGCGGAATACATATCCGCAGGCGAAACACCCAAATCAATCAGCCGAAAAGGGGTATCAACCGCGTCATTCGTATGCAGTGTAGACACCACCAAATGCCCTGTTTTTGCTGCGGACACCGCCATTCTCGCCGTCACGGAATTGCGCATTTCCCCAAGATAAATCACATCCGGATCCTGGCGTAAGAAATTCTCCATCGCCGTGTCAAAATCCCACCCCTTCTTGCGGTTCACTTGACTTTGATTCAAGCCGGGTTGAACGATCTCGGCGGGATCCTCAATGGTCATGATATTGATCTCGGGAGTATTGAGGTAATCCAAACACGCACTCAGGGTTGTTGTTTTCCCAGAGCCAGTCGGCCCAGTGATTAAAACAATTCCACTCGGAGACTGCATATTCTCTATCAACTCCGCCTTATGCTCTGGTTCCAACCCGATCTTATCAACATGGACCGTCTTGGTTTCAGGCAAAATACGCACCACCCCTTTCTCATCGTAAATGAGAGGAACCGTTGAAATTCGAAACCCTCGATTTACCAAATAAGGATTCTTTGTTGGCAGATATTTCAGCGCTATGTGCGCATCCGCTTTCCCTCCAGCTTCCGCTGCCGTTTTACCGTTGAGATGGCTTTCCGGCACATTGGGCACGCGAACATTTTGACCATACGTAGAGACATCAGAAACGTACCGGGTCCCGCCATCTTGAGGGGTTTGTTTTTCAGCGATGTTTAAGTTCGCATCGATTTTCATCGCCGAAATAACCGACAAAAATTTACTTCGGTTAATAGGAATCGCAGCCACATGTAACTTCCCATCAATCCGGTAGCGAATCCGGAACTCATTATGCGAAAGCGGCTCAAAATGGACGTCACTAGCCCTCAGCTTGATTGCACGCGCCATTACCGAACGATAGAAAACGTTTCCCGCAATCTCATCATCCAGCTCGTTCAAAAACCGCTTACGCTCGGACTCGTTTTGGGAAAGATGAACCAACGTCCGATAATGCGCGGGGCTGAGCAGGACTAACCCCACATCCCTTGGAGTCAAAGGTTCCGTGTAGCCGAAATTCTCCTGTAATGCTCCCAAAAATCCGTCCGACAACCGCATGTAGACACGCGCCGGATCCTTAAACTTACCTCGCTTCTCACTATAGACCGATGTCGCCAACACCACAAACTCACGCCTTTCGACGCTCGGTGCACTTGGATTGTAGGATAAATCAACCGAGATCGGATAGAACCCCTGAGCCTCAATGAAGTGGGTATTGATTCGCTCGAAATCCAGAGGCTCATCATGAATGTGCTGAACGAGATTTTCGAGATTCAGATACGGGGAATCCGCCAAAGGAAGGGCTCGCAGACCAACTGCATGGTACGCATCACTCACAAAGTCAGGAATCGCCTCGTCCTGGGCAAAATAGCCGTCCACATCGGGCCCTACTTCAATTTCGGCCACTCGAGTCTCCGCAGATTGCTGCCGAGTCATAACGTCCGTCGTTTCAGAGGCGAAGGGTACAGGGTCACTCATATTGGATTTCGCTTAAGAATCGACTCTAGTCGCATCCACAAATGATCCCACAGTATGAAGTTTCGGAACTTAACGACTTCTGTGCTTTTTGCTCAAAGAGCCGCTTTTCCAGAGACCCAAATAAAGGGATCCCCTTTGGATAAGCGCCCGATTAAGACCGTCTTTTAAAGTGCGTCAATGGCACAATAAGCGCCCCTCGAATCAGCTCCCCTGTCCTTTCTCTTAATGCTTCGGTCCATTGCCAGAAGTGATCGAGAACTCCTCGAGGCTCCCCTCGCGCACGGCCCGAACGTTGATTCCGCAACAGGCAATCCACCTGCCTCTCATTTCAGCATCATTTTAAGCCCCCTCCCTCCCGACCAAAGGAGTCACATGCCAGCGCCAAACCACCGGCCGTCTTGCTTTTAATCTTCCAGTCAAACCCGTCTCTGAGCAGTCGATTAACCTCGGGAACCTCGAAAACCTCCCATAAAATAGACGATGACGCACAACACCAAAATCAGTCCAAATCCACCACCGCCAATCATAGGCCCCCCCAAGTAAAAGCCGCCGCCACCAAAAAGCAAAAGTAGGATCACCAATAATAATAAAAGATTCATGCCGGAAATATAACATCCGCCATTCCAACTCACTATGGGGTCTTCACCCCAGGAATCACTCAACACACAATCCGCTCCGTACCGCCATCCCCTCGCTCGACCACAACGCTATCAAACCGAAATAGCCAATGCGAAGTGACTCAAGCGTCGATACGACAGACAATTAAAAACCAGACTAACCGCTATCCAACTTTCGAGTGATTCAAACATCACACCCATGCGACATCTGACGGTAGGGCTGCCTTGCAGCAGCGCGTCAGACTGGAGAAATCCAGAGCCCCCCCTTTTCAGGGGATAGATGGAGAGAGGGAAATGTGGATAGAATAGGCGTGGAGGGAAATGTCCCAGCGCAGCCTCCTCAAAAAAACTTTCCGTCTCGGTGAACTCTAAAATCAAATCCGTCTGCTTTCCAATTGAGCAAATCGCCTTTGCTCTCGGACTTCTTCTGCTCTGTATCGTGCCAATCAGGGCCCGGGCCACTCTCAATCCCGACACACCCGCTCCAAAAATTTTTGTCGATCCCGCAGACGGCGCATTGACCTTACCCGCTCTGGCCACCGAATTCGCCACAGACGGAAATTTGGAAGGCTGGATTAGTTCTGGCGTCACTCAGCTCGCAGTCTCCAGCGGCCAATTCCGGGGAATCAGTTCCAGTACCACGCCCGAATTGAAGCTGTCGATTGCAAGTAACCGGCCGGATTTGGATCTCGGGTTCAACGATTATCTGGAAATTGGATTGCAGCTGCCCTCGAATTACACAGGCGATGTCCGCATGTCCTATCGATGCTCCAACGCCCCGGGCCTCACCGAGTTCCAAACGGTGACCATTCCAAATACAATCCTTCTTAAGGATGGCAAACTACATACCTACCGCCTCGATCTGGGACTGGAAGTCTGGTGGCGCGGAAATCTGCAGGATCTGATCCTCCAACCCGTCACGGTTGGAGACACGGCATTTGCAATTGATTTCGTGCGGGTTGGCGATTTGCCAAATGACCCGTATTTTCCAAACACGACTGACCAGCCCGTCACCGCTTATGAACTTTCATCTAAACATTTTCGCTTTATTTGGGACGCAAAACGGGCGAGTGCAAACGGGATAGACGCCACGAAAGCACGCGGCTGCCTGCGCAATGCGGAGGAAGTCTGGCAGGTTTATGTCAAGCTGCTGGGCTACCGGGAACCGGCAGAGAGCGTGACTCCGGGGAACCGGGACGGGAAGAAGTACAAGGTAAACTTCCTATGCATTTACGACGGTTTTTGGATGGGGGGCAGCCCGACGGGGTTTGGTTATTTGAATATTGAACCGGGCGGGTTGGAGGTCGATCCCCCGACTTGGGTCACCCCCCATGAAGGAATGCATGTTTTCCAGATGCATAATACCAGCGGCCACATGCAGGGGGAATGGTGGGAGGGACACGCCAATTACGGCCGGGAACGTTGGCTTTATCATTTTCAGGCGCTTTACCCAAACACCTCCAACCTGGAAGCCGGTTACCCACGCAACGCGCATTTAAATGTCGCCCACGGTCGTGATTATTACCTCTCTTGGCCATTTTTTCTCTACCTCGATGAGAACCCGGACGATTTGCCCGATCTAGGCGAGGGCACGATGGTCAAAATCTGGCAGAACGTGGCCCAGTATGAATACGCCTACCAGACGATTGCGAGATTAGCCCCGCAAACACCCCTTAAGGACATCGTCGGTTTCTTTGCGCGACGGGGGGTGACGTACAACTACAGTCATCAAGCACTGCTCCGGAACACCCTCAACCGGCAAGACCCGGCGACTACGGCTCGGTTTCAGTTTACCGGATTGTTGCGGCGCTCCGATGCACCGGACTGGTGGCGCGTGCCCATGACCATGGCCCCAATGCAAGGTGCCTACACCACTCATGAACTCCTTCCCGAAGGCACCGGCAATGGTCGCGTGGTCACCGTGAACCTACACGGTTTGCCAGACGCCTCCCGCGGGGCAGATTTGCGTGCTGGATTTGTCGTGCTCAATGACAACGGCTCCGAACGCTACAGCTCACTTTGGAATAGTGGCCCCAATTCCATCACGCTGAGTGCTAGTGAGAACAAGCTCTACCTCGTGGTGGCAGGCACCCCTGATTCTTTCGTGTACGGCAGCCAGAAGGATTCGGAAGCGCCTTACCGCTCCCATCCGTCCAAAACCCGCTTCCATTATGAATTACAGATCACTGGAGCCGCTCCGAAAGAACCCGCCGCATTGGAAAACGAGGACCTCAGCGGGTTGATCAAACATCCTAACGGCGGCGGTTACAAATCTCCGAATGCCACCGTGGATGCTACCGCATACATTGGCCCGGATGCTCGCGTGCTGGATTCGGCAAAGGTTCAGGGTCTTGCGAGAGTTGAGGATTTCGCCGTGGTCCGAGATGCCGCGCAGGTGCAAGCTAACGCCGTGGTCAGCGGACACGCGCTGATCCGCGGTAACGCTCAGGTGCGCGAAAATGCGAAAGTCCGCGACTGGGCCATTGTGGAAGGGGGAGCAACGATCTCAGGAAACGGAAGGGTTTTGGAACATGCCGATATTAGCGGAGGCACAGTCACTGATTACGCCACCGCCAAGGGCTGCGCGATTGCCTGGGGCAACCCGGGGGCCGACACGGTTGGTGGCCATGGCATGATTGACGGCGACTACATGAGCGGGCGCAACGTGAGCGCAGGAATCGGTTTCGGCCATCTCCCTTATGTTGGGGTTCCGGATGAGTGCGTTTATCCCGTTCCCTCACGACTTTTCGCCTCCTATGAGTTCGACCATCCGCATGATTCCCTAGCGAGGGATACCTATGGAGTTACCGACGCTTTCCTGCAAGGGGCACCTGCATGGGTGGCTGGCGACGATACCCGCATGGGGTTCCTTCGGTTGAATGGGAGCAGTCAATACATCAGCCTGGAGCGAGCGGTCGGGGATTTTAAAGAATTCACCTTCTCGGTTTGGATTAAGCCGGACGGCGGCACCGCGAATCAGCCGGTGTTCTACTACGGTACATCTGCCAACAACCGCTGTTCTCTAGTCGCTAATGCCGACGGGAACCACGTGAAGTTTTTCGTTTCCAAGGACGGGGCAGATCAGACGCTGACCTCCACCGGCACTATCGCAAACAACCAATGGGCTCATTTGACAGTCACGCTGACTGGTTCCCGCTGTAATCTCTATCTCAACGGCCAGTTGGCTGCCAGCGCCCCTAGTTCAATCACCCCGGATCAACTCCTTGGTCCCAACACGGATTTTGGTGTGACCCACGCGTATCTTGGCCGGGGGGAAACCAGTGCTTTTTTTTCCGGAGCGATGGACGGAGTGCGCTTTTATAGTACCGCTCTTTCTCCGGGAGAAATCACCAGACTCTATCAATCCGGCAGCGATCCGACAGCAGAAGCATTGATGGCCCGCTACCCGTTTAACGAGGGTGCGGGAACGGTGGTACATGATACCTCGTCGGGGGGAGCGACGGTGGTGCTGAGCGGTTCGGCAGGTTGGGGTAATGGCGGACTGGAATTAAATGGAGTGGATAATGTGATTGAGACAGCGATCCCCAACGGCTCGGCCCGGACTCTTTCGGCGTGGATTTTTCCACGGTCCTCCCATGACGTGGGCGGGGCGATTGAAAGCGTTTTTGATTGTGACGTGCCGGGGCAATATGGGAGCGGCTGGGGCCTCAATAACGGGAAGATCCGGGTGATTCTGGATGACCAGTTCTGGGATACCAATGTGCCAGCGGAACTGAACCAGTGGCAGCATATAGCGTTAAGCTTCGATTCCACCGAGGCCCGCCTCTACGTCAACGGAGAACGCAAGGCGACCCTCGCCTACTCGCAGGGCGGCGTGACTCTACAGAACTACAAAATCGGGAGGAGCAACGCCAGCGGCAGCGCGTTCCACGGCACCATCCGTGAAGCATCCATCTACAGCCGGGCTGTCAACGACCTGGAAATCCTCAAGATCTACAAAACCGCTTCCCTGAGCCGGAGGCTTGCACCTTTTCGCAAAGCGCCGTTGAAATTCAATGTCCTCGAGGGCCTACCCAATGTCGGATGGGAGGTGGTGGGAACCAGTAATCCGCTTCACGGGACCGTCAGTTCTCAGACCAACGGAGAGGTCCTCTATACCCCAGCTATCGACTTCAAGGGGCAACAAAGCGATCGTTTCCTAGTGACCCTCAAAAATGTCACCGGCGACACCCTTCTTATTCACGTAGATATTAACGGCCAGGCAGCCATTCAGGGTGTCTATCAGGCCTTGTTGGAGAATCCCGCAGCCGAGGCCACCGGCCGGCTCACCCTCCAGCTTAATGCTTCCGGCAGTTTTAGCGGGAAAGTGGAAACAAAAGAAGCATCGGGGGCGATATTTACGTTTGTTGGAGGTTTTCTCGCCGACCTCGTCTACCGAAAAGATTTTAAGACACGCCAAAACCAACCCGCTCAATTGCGAGTAAAGTTGGATCCCGTTAATCTTTTGGTCTTCGCGGAATTCGATTTCAACGGGGTGACAAACCGCGCGAGCATTGGAGGCTCAAAGTTTCAGGCTAAACGGAATCCCGCCCCTCAGGCAGGTAACTACACACTACGATTCACCCCGGTTCAAAACGGCACCTCCGCACCAAACGTCCCCGGTTACGCCACACTCTCTGTGAGTGACAACGGCGCGACTCTTTGGAACGGAAAACTCTCCGACGGGGCGGTGATCAATGGGAGCGCTTATATCGGGACAGATGCGTTCATCCCATTCTATCAGATTCTTTATCCATCCCTTCAACCGGCCTCGATTGGCGCATTGCTTGGTCCAATCAGGGTTGATCCTCAAGGAGAGAACAAAGGACCCATCACAGGTTCTCTTTCGTGGACCAAACCCGCTCGCCCCGGCACGCCGTTCTGGCCGGATGGGTTCGAGCTAACCAACGATGTTTCGGGTTCCATTTATAACGTCCCCGGTACCAAGAACACGGTCATTCCCACGCTCAACTCCTCGGATTTACTCAATTTTAATCGAATGACCCCGGGTGCAGGAACTCTCTCGATCAGCCATGTTCACCTGAGCTTATCCAACCGTTTTACCGTGGATTTGCCTAACCCTGAGAAAATCGCAATCTCCCTGAGTCGGAGCAGCGGAATAGTGATTGGCTTGTTTTGGGATGGAGCTGCGCACAAATCGCGGAAGCTTTACGGTGTGGTTCTCCAGAACGAGGGGAAGATTGAGGGGTTTTCCCTAGGTGATCACGATACCGGAAGCTGGTCTCTAAACGCACACTGAGAAGAGGAACTCGCACGGGGCTGAGGAGCCGCCCCAAAATGGAGCAACACCTTTTATGCGTCTCCGCGCTGTAGCCCAACGAGATGTCCAACGGACCTTCGCTTAGTCCAGCAAGACGCAAGGCCGAGCATCATTTTCTCCAGCAATTGGACTGCCATAAACAACCATACGAATCCAACTACCACTCGTCGGTGTGGAACGGACCGGCGGGTAGATTTGCGCCGTTATAGAGATGGCAAGCGGGGTTCCGTGGCCAACCGTAGCGCACGGCCACGGGCTCCTTTACTAGGGCGCTCGATACCACAACGGTCTCACCGTCAATCATCGCTAAAGCCGGCACCCATTTCCGATCGGCACCCGCAATCGCAGAGGCTTTCAGTTCAACTGGCGCGGCGACTGGAGGAACATCATAAAGAGCTGGGGGTGCGCGCCGTTTTTCAACCCTTTGGCGTGCTTGAAGTGAATACGCATCCTGTATCCCTCTGCCTGCATGCCCTCATAAATAGGGCCGGAGTATTCGACATCCTCAGCAAAGGCGATCCGGCGTGCGGCAAGAGCAAGGCGGTGCCCCACGTCGAGTTTATCGTGGGGGTGAATATCGTTGGCTTCGTCGATGTCGATCGCGAGGGCCATGCCCGTGTTAGGGACTTTTTAAGTGCGGAGCTGCATGTCGCGAATTGCCGCCCATCCATCCTTCTGCACCGGCTCTTTGGCGGGTGACTGGAAACTCGCCAGTTGAACGTAAAGGAAGGGAAATCCCCCACCGAGCTCTCCAGTCGCCGATTAATGCAGCCATAAGCTTGTCATAATCCCATGGTCGTCCCGCATTGTTCTCCCCCTGATACCAGATTACACCCTTGATCCCGAAAGGGATGATCGGCTGGAGTCGTAGACTCGGTGACCCTGACGTAGACCCATTAGGTCTTAGCTTGGGTCTTACAAAGACCCATTTAAGCTGCAAGTCCTTCGGAGTAAAGAGATCCTCGGGGCAAGCCCCGAGGCATTCATCAGAACAATCCC
>JBAXNG010000063.1:0-13715 GCA_037133875.1 Verrucomicrobiota bacterium
CTTTTAAGATCGCGGGATCTCGCGTGGCTCAACAACCTCATGTCATCTATCAGTATCAGTTCTTATCAGTTCAGTAGTACCTCATTTGCTCGGGTAAGGTCGGTTGACTCGATTAAGGTGTGTTTCTCGAAAGCGGTTCGGAGACGTCTGAACTGCAAGTCTGTGCGGATGCGTTCGCACAGGCGGAAGAAAAGGGGCGGCGCCTCCTTTTCTTTTTAGCTATTGGCGTCCTACAGAGGAACACGCACCTCTCCCGCTAGTTCTGCCAGGTAGATTGGAGCCGGTAAATTTTTAGCGAGCGAATCACAGTGCCATCAGCCGCCTCGAGCCGAGTTTGGGAATGGCTTAAAGCATTGGCCGGAAGATTGCGGATTTCGTAGGACAACCCGTCTTCCGCGTAGACCTCATTAAAGGTCCGGTCGGTGAAAATGCGGGCGAAACTGCCATTAAAGCCCGCGTTGATACCATTGATAACGAGTTGCCGCGGCCCGGAGTCGGCGAACTCGATCAACACCTCGCTGAGTTCATCGTTGCACGTCTGGAGAAGTTCGTTTGTCTGCTCTAGCGTCAGGTCTTTCGCTTCGGCGAGCACTGCCCCTCGCAGAATTTCCGCCTCTTTGACTGGCGAGAAGAACAGACGCAGCCCCTCGCTTGTTTCACGAAGCGTCAGCTCGTGCGGAAGAGAAAACGCCTGGTTGGTGATCTGATCGGGGTATTGCTTCAGGTAGGAATTCGTCTGCACCCAGCCCATTTGGATTCGGCGTCCATCCGGTACATTGCTGAAAGTTTGCGCCGCATAAAATGCCCCATGCTTGGTGCCCAGCGGCCCAGCTTCTTTATGGAACTTTTTCCCGTCAAACCGACCGATGAAGTACCGGTTCTGCGCACCCATCAGGATCCAACGGGACTCGCCAGGTTTTCCAACGACTGCCAGTTCGTATATCTCGGGGCATTCGTATAATGCACCCCGATCCGGATCGGTGAATGCGCCGGCGCGGTTCCATTGCCTGAGATTTTTTGACTCGTAAAAAGCGATATGATTGTGAACGCCATTCTGACTCTCTTTGACATCGACACCTTGAGCGGGTGCACACGCCTCGGTCTCGGCACAAGCCTCCAAGTCAAATACAGCCATCACCCATTTCTGTTCGGGCTGATACCAGAAGACTTTCGGATCCCTGCCCTTGTGTTTTAGGACGGGATTTTCAGGCAATTCGTTAAATGTCATGCCTCCGTCTTTGCTGTAGAAGAGGCACTCGCTGCGCCCGGTAATGGTTGCTGCGACAAAAAGCGTGTCCTTTCCCAGGCTAGCGGAATTGTTGAAGTCAATAAAACCGCTGCCGGAAGCGCACTGTTCCTTGAGGGTGTTTTGATAAAGGGCGATCGGCTTCTCTTCCCAGTGAATCAGATCCGTGCTTTCCAAGTGTCCCCAGTGCAGGTTGCCCCAGAAAATGCTGAACGGATTGTATTGGTAGTAGAGGTGGTATTTCCCGTTTTGGAACACCATCCCGTTAGGATCATTGTTCCACCCACGGCGCGTGGAGGCATGGAATTGATTGTGGTAGGGCTTCGTGTAATCCGATGCGGAAAGAGCGTCGGACTCGGCGCCGATTTTGATGAGATCAAACGCGGACCGGCACGATTCGGGAGTAGGAACTCCATCCAGCGGCGCGATCCTGATCTTCTTTCCGTTCAATCCGAAATGTTCCAACGGATAAGCCGCAAGCCAGTAAGCGTCGCTGCCCTGAGGAAGGGAGACATTAAAGCTCTGCAGCAGCTTGTCACCGTCGTAAACACCGAGATCGATGAACCGAGGATCGGTTTTGGTGTTGGGGCCTTTATGGTAATTGGCAATCGGCACGATCAGGTGGGTGCCATCCACGGTGAGCGTCTTTTCAAGAGCCACTCGAGCGGGCGCCGCGGCGGAGGCGTCTTGTGTATTCGGTCCGGCAGCTTGGAGCGCGACGAACGAAGAAAACAAGAAGGTGGCAAGGAGCATGACCGGGGGAATCTTAATAAATTCAAGTTTGTTGGTTCTGTGGACATCCGTAGCAAACTCATCAATTCTTGTTAAATACGACATTGTGGAACACGGCACCGCCCTGGCTAACGAAGCGCAGCGGGTAGCCTGCCGAACTTTTACATTGGGGTTGCTCATCGGCCCAATGCGTTAAGTGTTGTCCGTTTCATAATTTTCCTTCATGCGTTTTTGACCGTGTCCTTCGGGGCATGGGCGGTTACTTGATCCGCGTCACTTTGACATAATACGCGCTGCATAACAGCCGGCCGTCTTTGTCCAAAAAGTTGGCAGACAGCTTGGTTTTTCCAGCGTCAAGATGGAGCCTGAACGCGGCGACCTTATCTTCCGGTTTCGTCTCGATCGTGTTGTTATAGCTGGCGATTTGGAGTTGTGCTTTGGCAATCGGCAACCCGCTCCCCTGATCGCGCTTAGCGTTTGAAGGTTTGCGTTCTTGAACCGCCTTATCGAGCTCGGCTTGCGTTGCAATGGTGGCGCTATCTTCCAGCTCCCCATTCAGGTTTTCGGTCAGCCTCTTACCTGACTCAAACGGCCAGCGACTCAGTTCCACCAGGTAATCGCCGCTGTTTTCAATTTCGACATCCCAATACCCTTTCATGCCCTTTCCCTGCACCATCATCTCAAAGGTATCCAAATAAGTCCCCTGCCAGTCGCTGGCATAGAGTATGACTTCCGGCACGCTGGAATGGCCCAGATGAATATAGCGGATTTTTTGAAACTCGGCGTACGCGTCTTTATGCCAGGTGTCGTAGTAATGGTTCAATCCGCTGAGCACATCTGGAAACTGTGCTGCCACGTTGTTGTCCTGATGCGGATCATTGGCCACATCGTATAAACTCTTCCCATCGTCAATCAGCCGCCATTTTTCGGAAAGCGCGGCAGCCTCGACCCATCTTTCGCAGGACATCCTATATTGGATGGCGATCTTCCGGTCGGCATGGGACCAGCTTTCGCCCCGCAGGAGGGCGCCCAGGCTGACTCCACTCATGGGATAGAGGTTGGCCGGTTTGATGCCGCAGAGTTCTAGCAGCGTGGGCGCAATGTCCTGCATCTCGGTCAATTCATTGACGTCTCGTCCATGCTTGATCCCCGATTTCGGCCAGCGGAAAAAGAGAGGGACGCGGTGGCCTCCATCCAAAAGCTCGGTCTTGTGCCCGCGCATGCCGCCATTCCAGATCTTGGTGGCCGCTGGCGATCTCGAACCATTGTCGCTCGAATACAGCACAATGGTGTTTTCTTTGAGCCCGTTATTCGCCAGAAAATCATCCAGTCGCCCCATGTTTTCATCAATATTCGCAATCATCCCGTAGTAGGGAGCTGGCACGTTGACCGCCTTCCCGTCGCTTCCCTTCCATGTCCCGATCTTGGCATAAGGGCTCGAGTATTTTTCAGGAACAAAGTCAGGATGATGCGCCAGATTGTTGGGCAGATACACGAAAAACGGCTTACTGTTCTGTTTGCACTCGGCCATGTATTTCATGGCTTCGGTAAACCAGATGTCGCCGGAATAGCCGTGGTATTCAGTGTCAACGCCATTGTGTTCCAGGACCGGATCCGTATAGGCATCCCCGCCATTCGGGTGAACGTTGTTTTTCCAGTTCGAGGCCAATGAGGGTAATCCCCAGGCACGGAAAGAGAGAACCTCTTGGAACCCGCGATCCTGTGGACGATAAGGATAGCTGTCGCCCATGTGCCATTTACCGAAAATCCCAGTGGCGTAGCCGGCATCGGTAAAGTAATTGGAGAGCATCGGGATATCCTCCCGCACCATCGAGCGTCCCTGGCAGACTGCTGTACAGCCGGTTTTCATGGCATCCACACCGGTCATCAACTGGCCCCGGGATGGCGAGCACATCGGCGCGACATGGAAATCAGTGAAGCGAACACTCTCGGAGTGTAGTTTGTCTAGATTCGGTGTCTTGAGGAACGGATGTCCGTGGGCACCGATATCGCCGTAGCCTTGGTCATCGGTGAGGATGATGATGACGTTAGGTTTGTTCGTCGCCCCTGCTTGGGCACACTGTAGCGAAGGGCCAGCAAATATCAGGCAGGTCAGTAGTATCTCTTTTTTCATAAAAAAATTGCGCTTCGCAATTATGGGTTGAGTCGGTAGATTCCTGTTTCTTGAAAAACCACGCTGGGGGATCGGACGGAATGATTACGGATCCCCATTTGAACGACCCATAAGTTCATATTAGTGATTTCACATTCCTGCCATTACAGGCATTAAACCTGTCAGTATAAATTCAGACCATTGTGGAGCTGAACACCGGATCATCTCCCGTGTAATCCAAGCGGAAATCGCCTCTGAAAAACATGGATTAAATGGAATAATTTCGAGTGAAGTTAAACTACGAGAACGGGTTACTGCATTGACAGCAGCCCTGCACCGATCTTGTAGGAAATCCCTTTTTAGGTTCTTCTGCCGTAAGCTTCTCCCCGTCGGCATTGCGATCTTCCTTAATCTGCTTTTGAAGTTCGGCATCTCGCTTTTCGACTCGAGATGCAGCAGGTCCGCTAAGCGATCAGATCCTTAATCACCGTACCGCCAAACTGACTGAGCTGTTTGAAGCGGCCGGCGTGGTAGAACGTCAGTTTATTGTCATCGAGGCCGAGAAGGCGCAGGAGCGTGACATGGAAATCGCGAACATGCGCTTTTCCCTCTACGGCCACCATGCCGGTGTCATCGGTGGCCCCGATTGTATGTCCGGCTTTGCAGCCTCCGCCCGCCATCCAGATCGTCATGGCGTTGGGATTGTGGTCTCGTCCGTAGGCCGTGGAGTTGGAGCGAACGCCATTGTCTGGAGTGCGCCCGAATTCTCCGCACCAAACAATAAGCGTGCTCTCCAAAAGACCGCGTTGTTTGAGATCGGTAATGAGCGCCGCGATGGGTTGATCGACGCCTTTTACAAGTTTGCCATGCGCTCGTTCAATATAGTCGTGGCTGTCCCAGGAGCCATTGTAGAGCTGCACAAAGCGGACGCCTTTCTCCACCAGTTTCCGGGCGAGTAAACATTTCCGGCCAAAGGAGTCAGTCGCATCTTGTCCGATACCGTACATCTCCTTGGTTTTGGCGTCTTCCTTGGACAGGTCGAGCACTTCGGGGACTTGCATCTGCATCCGAAAGGCGAGCTCGTAGTTGTCCATTCGCGCAGTGAGTTCATCATGGCCGGGATGTTGGAGTGCATGATCTGCATTCAGCTTTGCGATCAGGTTCAAGTTCTCGCGTTGTCTGGCCTCAGTGATTCCGATAGGCGGGGTAAGATCGAGAATCGGCGACCCTTTAGCGCGTAATGGCGTTCCTTGAAAACTGGCAGGCAGGTATCCGTTGCTCCAGTTCGCGGCGCCGCCTTGAGGATAACTCACTTCGGGTAAAACGATGAACCCGGGAAGATCCTGGTTCATCGAACCGAGCCCGTAAGTGATCCATGCCCCCAGACCCGGATCGCCTCCAAACCGATTTCCGCAATTCATCTGATACATCGCGGTGGGATGATTCACGCTGTCTACCTGACAGCCTCGGTAAAAGCAGATGTCGTCGGCCACGTGAGCCAGATGTTCCCAGTTCTCCGCCATGTCCGCGCCGCTCTGGCCTCTTTTCCGGAATTTAAAAGGGCTCTGAACAAAATACCGTTTTCCGGATTCCATTGCAGACTTTTGTTTTCCATCGCGCACGAATTCCTTGAGGTGGAATTTTTCGAGATCCGGCTTGGGGTCGAATGTGTCAATGTGGGAGGGACCACCTTCCATCATCAGGAAAATGATGTTCTTGGCTTTAGCCGGGAAATGCCCGGTTTTAGGCGCTAGCGGGCTGGTTTTTGGCTCGGCAGCGAAAGACTTTTCTCCAAGCAAAGCCGAGAGTGCCACGCTGCCAAGGCTTGCGCCGAGACCATAAATAAAATCGCGACGCGTCGGGGCGTGTAATGCGCGGGCACCTGCACAGGGGAAGAACGGGTTAGTAGACATACACAAATTCGTTGGAATTAAAGAGGGCGAGACAAACGTCCGTGAGGGCGCGTGTGTGGAGCGGAAGAGCGCTGGGTTGCAGATCCGGAACGAAATCCGAGTAAGCGTGGAGGTGCTCTTCGAAGCTAAACTTATCCCCGGTGTTTTCCTCCACCGCCTCGCGTTTGAGGACCAGTGGTGGACGGGTGTCTGCTGGCGAATCATGGGCGATCAACCCCTCGATCTTTTTCCAGTGAGCGAGGCAGGTTTGGAGTTCCTCCTCGGAAGGAGTTCTGGAAAACGTGAGTTGGAAACACCGCTTCAGGGCTTCGCTATCGGAGTGAGATTCCTGGGCGACGCGGTTCGCAAGAGCGAGTGCCCGAGAATAACTCGCCTGACTGTTAAACAAGCTGAACACCTGTGGCGTGACGGTCGATGCCTCCCGACGTTCACACGAAAAATCAGGCGTCGGTTGGTTGAACACCTCGAGCTGGGGATCCGGGAGGCCGCGAATTTTCAGTGCGTACAGCGAACGCCGATGGCGCTGGGAAGGGAGCGGATTTGCAACCCAAGCGGACGCAAAAGTGCCCATGACTTGCCGGGGTTGTACGGCGGCCTCGAGGTTCATTTCAGGCCGATTGGGGATGCCTCCGAGAACTGGATTCAGTTCGGCTGTAGCGGATAGCATCGCGTCCCGCATTTCCTCCGCACTGAGTCGGCGAGGGCGGAAGGAGACGTAACTCGTCCCGGCGGGATCTTTCTCCGCGAGTAACTTTTGATCAGGATACGAGGAACTTCTCCGGTACGCATCGCTTGTCATGACCAGGCGGTGCATCGCTTTGAAACTCCACCCATTTTCCAAGAAGTTCGATGCCATCCAGTCGAGCAGTTCCTGGTGTGTCGGCTTTTTACCGGTGCCTCCAAAATTATTCGGGTTTCCTGCGATGGGTTGCCCAAAATGCCAGAGCCAAATCCGGTTCACGATCGCGCGGGTCGTTAGTGAATTTTTGGGATGAGTCACCCATTGCGCAAAAGCCTTGCGGCGGCCCTCAATCGAATCCGAAATCTCCTGTCCGGGCACGTGATCCAAAACGCTGAGCACGCCGGGTTTCACCTTTTTTCCCGAGGCAAATGGATCGCCCCCCGTGAGAATACAGGTCTCCTCGAGGTCCCCCGCAGTCATCCGATCGGCAGGCATCCGAACAGGAGCGGTGATTGAACTGACATTCGGGGTACGTCCGTTGTACACAGCCAGGGCAAACGGTTCGTAACGGTCCAGCTCCCACATGAGCCTTTCAAGACCCTTCCGTGCCACACGATCATTTCCGAAATCTTCCGTTGAGAATCCGTATTGCTGCGGTGGAAATTGATTTTCCGGAACTTTATCTTTGGTGAGAATCCGTCGTGCGGCGCCAAACAACCCTTCGTAGGTTTTTTTCGTGGTTTTGTGCGCTTCCTTGCTGGCCCGCTCCACTGCCTCATTCCATTTCGATGGATCGATCTGATGTTCCGCAAACCAGGCTTTTGAGGCCTCCAGCAGTTGCTGGTCAAAATGTTGAAGTGTGGCGATGTATTCAGCCTCCCTCATTTTCAGGTAGCGTTGCTCGTCGAAGCCCTCGGTGTTTTCAACCGCCAAAAAAGGCGCCTCACGTTCCGAAAGTTGGGTGGTCGCGAACACCGATTGAATCGAATAATAGTCGCGAGTCGGGATGGGATCGAATTTGTGGTCGTGACACCGTGCGCATTGGAGAGATTGAGCGAGGAAGGTTTCACCCACGCTATTGGTGACGTCGTCCAAGAACCGTTGCCGAGCGACTTTGGCGACTTCCATGCCCGTGAGTTCCCACGGCCCCATTCGAAGAAACCCTGTGGCGATGAGCTTTTCGGGGTCCGCTGAATCGAGCTCATCTCCAGCGATCTGCTCGCGAACAAACTGATCGTACGGCTTGTCGGCGTTGAACGCACGCACGACGTAGTCGCGGTAACGCCACGCATTGCCCCGCTCGTAGTCATTCGAAAAGCCCGAAGAATCAGCGTAACGAACGACGTCGAGCCAATGTTGGGCCATCCGTTCGCCGTAATGCGGGCTGGCCAAAAGTTTGTCTACGAGGCTTCTAATAGCAGCCTCGGGGTCCGCAGCATACGCGTTTTCAAAACTCCTGACTTCCTCGGGTGTCGGGGGTAATCCGGTGAGGTCAAACGTGGCGCGGCGAACAAAAGTACGAGCATCCGCAAAAGGAGCTGGAGTCAGGCCTTCAGGCCATTTTGCTGAAAGGAAACTGTCGATTGGATTTCCACCAGCCTTTGGAGGTTGAGGTGTGGTGACGGGTTGATAGGCCCAGATGGCATCGGGTTTGTATTTCCGAGTGGTCCACTCCGGGGAAAGTCCGCCGACCGTTTTCATCGGGACGCCGTCTTCAGCCGACCATTTTTGTGCATTGGCCTTACTCACTTCCTGAATCCGTGCGTCCGTCGGCCACGGCGCGCCCGCCTCGATCCACTGTTTGATCCAGGCTACCTGTTCAGACTTCAACTTGTCCGCTTCCTTTGGGGGCATGGCTTCCCAGTCTTTGTGGGAGCGTGTAATGGAGAGGTAAATGGGGCTCTCTTCCGGTTTTCCGGGGACAAAAGCGGGCATCTTACTTTCGCCGCCTTTTAGAGTGGATGCCAATGTTCTCATGTCGAACTCACCTTTGATCTTGGCCTCGTCTTCGCCGTGACAGGCGAGACACTTTTGGTGAAACAAAGGCACAATGCGGCGAACAAAAAGTTGTTCCGACTGCTCATCCGCAGCCTGAAGTGCTGCAGCAGCGGTGAGCAAAAGAAGGAAAGGAGTGGCAACGGATTTCCTCATACGGTTCTCGGGGTTCGAAATTTAAAGGTTCACAGGCACTCTAGCACCGCCCTGTTTGGCAGAGGCATAAACGGCCTCGATGATACGGATGTCACGACGGCCCATCTCGCCATCGGCCTTGAACGGAGCCCCGCTTGTGATCGCCTTGGCGAATTCGTCGAGGACCACTCCGAGCTGCAGAGTGTCTTCGGCAGCGACCTCTTTTCTATTTACGATGAGACGCTTCGGGTTCGGTTTATTGTCGGCGCTCTGGCCAAAGACGCTGCCAGATTCGAGGCCTGCCAACACCTCAACAGTCCCCTTTGGGCCGAGTGTGGTGCATTGGCTGAAGTTGTTACTGTAGCTCGCACGACAGAGGGCCTGGAAGCCGTCATCGAACAGCAATTCGAAACTCATGGTCTCCTCCACTCCCTCGGGGAAGAGGTCGTGATGCCGAGTCGTTGGGAAAGCACGTACCGAGACGGGTGTTTTTCCCGTGAGGTAACAAGCGGCCTGCACGGGATACACCCCAGTATCGAACATCGCGCCTCCTCCTGCCATTTTCGGGTCGAGCAACCACTTCTTGATGTTTGCCGCAACCTTGGGATTCGAGAGCGCTCCCGCGTAACTCCACGAGAACTCATAGTTACCGTTGCAGAGATCGCCCACCGTACCCTTGCGAAGCACTTCGATGGCCTTCATATGATGGGGTTCCCAGTGCAGTCGGTAGTTCACACCAAGTGAGACGTTTGCGAGTTTGGCCGCTTCGATCATCGCCTCGCACTGGGAGCTGCTTGTCGCCATCGGTTTCTCACACATCACGTGTTTGCCGGCCTTGGCTGCAGCTATTGTGTGCTCTGCATGAAGAGCGTTGGGCGTCACCACGTGAACAATGGAGATGTCCTTGGCGTCGCCGAGCTTTGCCATATCGGCATAACTGAAGATGTTTTTTTCTGAGAAACCGTATTTTGCGGCCCACTCGCGCCCTTTGGCTGGGTCGCCCGTGATGGCGCCGGCGAAGTACACGTTCTTTGCCTCAGGAAGCTCCGGTGCGATGGATTGCCTCGAGAAGCCGCCAAGACCGCAGAGCGCGACTCCAAGCTTGCCCTCGTTGGCTTCCTGCGCACGAACAAAGGGATTCAGCCCGACCAAAGCGGGGGCAGCGACAAAGGCAGTTTTCAGGAAGGCCCGACGGGAGGTGAATGCTTCGATACTCATGGTTTTGGAATGGAAATTTGGCTGACGAAACAGGCGTTGCCGGCGGTCACGGCGAAAAGGCCATTGGGCCCAAATGCGATGCTACTGGGTTTCCCCGGGGTCTGCAGAAGGCCCAGAACCTTCCCGTCCTGTGCGAGAATGCGGATGCCGCTGCGAGTGCAACACCAGAGACGGCCTGCGGGGTCGAACTCCATGCCATCAAGCCCTTTCTCCGGGAAGCTGGCGAAGATTTCCGGCTCGCCGAGGGTGCCGTCCATCTTCACCTCGAAACGAAACACGTTCGGGGTCCCAGTGTCGGTGATGAAGAGGTATTTCTCGTCAGGAGAAAAGGCGATGCCGTTGGGCTTATCGAATCCTTTGGTAACCCGGGTGAGCGTTTTGGTTCGCGGCTCAAAACGAAAGACGAACTGGCCCGGCAGCTCCTTTTTGTCCTCAGGACGTTTATCAAAAAGCCAGTCAGGATCGGTGAACCAGAGGCTACCATCACTTTTGACGATAACGTCGTTGGGCCGGTTTAGCTTTTTGCCCTCAAAGTTGTCTGCGAGGACCTCGACCCGCTCGCCTTTCGCGTTCCAGCGTGTGAGTTGTCGTGTCTTTTGTTCCACCACGTAAAAGCCGTTCATTCCATCCGGTCGGAAGGAGGTAGCCTCCGGCGAGTCCATACGCCAAATGACCAGACCGGTGGTGGCCGACCATTTGAGTGCAAGGCCGTCGTGATGCGCGGCATAATGCAACGTTTCACCAATCCATTGCGCACCCTCACATGCAGAATGACCGGAGCTGATCGTATGCCACTGGGCGTCCGTGGCGAAAAGGCCGGGCAGATCGCAAATCACGTGCGGGTCGGGCAAATCCGCTTTTGTGGCCACGGGCGAGGTGATGACAAGCGCCGCGATTCCTAGAGAGAGGAGCGTTCTGATATCCATTATTACACTTTGGGGGAAATGTCTTTCGAATCGTTAAATCCAGTCCTGAGGCTGGTTTCTTTACCTACACGGGGATAATGGGGCGTGTTTTTGCGAGTTTTTGATCCGCTGACCTACGGTTTTCCTTGTTGGAACATTGTCTGAATTTCCGCCCCACTGAGGACGGCTTCGTAGATGGCAAACTCGTCTATGGCCCCGTTGAGATTGCGGATGGGGAACGGATGTCCGGGGGTTGGCAGTCCCCAGTTACCCAGTTCGCAGGGACCAAATGAGACGAGCCGTCCGGCCTGATGCAGCTTCGACACTTCACGACTCACCTCGACCCCGTCAAAGTATTGGATGACCTGTCCACTTTGGGTGTCGTAGATCACGGCGATATGATGCCAGCGCCCCAGACTGTCAGGACTGAAAACAGGTTTGGAGTAATAGATCTGGTTCCAGTCTGCGCTACGTGTGATTCCAGGAGGACGATAGATGATGGAAAACATCAGGCTGCCGTCTTCATGGATCTGCCAGTGCGGCTCACCATTGTC
This sequence comes from Verrucomicrobiota bacterium, assembly GCA_037133875.1. Lineage (GTDB taxonomy): Bacteria > Verrucomicrobiota > Verrucomicrobiia > Chthoniobacterales > Chthoniobacteraceae > Chth-196. The sequence continues at coordinate 11,494 of JBAXNG010000063.1, forward strand.
GTAACCGTCCGTGAGCAGCAAACCGTTGTATTTTTTGTCAACGGAATCGACTTTCACCCAGCAAGCGAGAGTCAGAGCATTATAGGCTCCATCGAGGTTCAGCCGGACGCGATCTCCGGGCCTCTTGAACTCGAGCGCCTTTTTTTCGGGCCAGCGACCCTGCGTCCACCTGGCACCGACGGCCCCACCGTTACGCGAATTCCTAACGGGTTCTGCCAAACTATTGACCATACGATCCCATTTATCGTCATCCGACTGCTTGAACGGATAGTAGGCGACGAGACGCGGATCTTTACGTGCCGCTAAGGACCACGTCTGCCACGCTTCAAAATGCTTCTGGCCGCGCTGGTGAATCAGCTCCTGGATCTCGCTAATCGGAAGGAAGTCTTGTGGTGATACTTCCGTTTTGGTGGAAGTCAGCGACATGCCGGCCTTCAGGCTGGCGGGCGCACTATCCGCCCTGTGCGCGATGACCTCACCGTCAAAGACGTGAACCTGACTATTTGTCCCGTTTACATTCAGAGCGAACTCAGTACCGAGATCCTCCAACTTCACATCCGGGGCATGCATCAGAAAACCTTTTGCCGCCGGCGGGACATGGACGCGCACCCGGCCACTGAGACAGCGCGCCTCCCATGCTGAGATAATCTGAATTTGAGCAGCCCCCTCAATTAAAGCTGTCGCGCCGCTAAAGAACTCAATCTGCGCTATCCCTTTGTTTAGGGTGATCGTCCCTGGCGCGAGGGTCTCGCCACTGCGGAGCGTCGCTTGCGAAAACTCCGCGTCCAACGTTTTACTGAGCATCGCCGCGCCGACGGAAGTTGCCTCGTGATTTACGGGTTTGGCAGGCCAGATCACGAATGCCATGAGAACAATCGCCGCGGCGCTGGCAATAAGAGTGGAGGTTCTCCACCAGCCAGTACGGTTGACGATCGAGGAGGGTTTGAGTCTGCTCGTGTTTACTGCAGGCTGCAAAAGCAGATACGCATGTTGATCGGCCAGTTCGAGATAAAGACGCCGTGCGTTGCAGTCATCCCGAAGGATTACCTCGAGTTGATTGTGCTGCTCCGGGGTAATTTCGCCCTCGAGTTTCGCGTGGATGAGCGACTCCAGATTCATACGAGCCCCTCCGATTGAAGCTGGCGTGAGACACAGTCATGAAGACGCATACGTAGCAGTTCAAGGTTTCGAAAGAGCGTGCGACGGCTCATCGAAAGTCCCTTCACCATTTCTTCCGCACTTTCGCGCATTGCATACCGTTTGGTGACGAGGTCCTTATCCTGCGGGTTTAGTTTTCCCAGACAGGTATCCAAATAGTGAAGACGCTGGTCGAGTTCCGGAGCCATGCGCTCCATATCCAGAGCCAGGATATCGATGACATCCTCGCTAAACATTAAGGGTACTCGCGCCGATTTCTCGCGATGCTTTTGCACCTGCAAGTACGCGAACCGATAGGCCCATGGTAAAAATGGCCGCGTTGAATCGTACTCGTCGAACTTGCGGTACAGGGCCAGACTAGTCTCCTGCAGAATATCCCGGGCATCCGCCTCGCATGTCACGAGGTTGAAAATGTAACGAAACAATGGCTCCTGATGTTTGGTCAGCAGCAAGACAATCTGTTCGGTACGTTGGGCGGATTCGGGGTCCATGATTGGTTTTCATAATTATTCCCGTTGGATCCTCCAAGAGTGCCAAAATATTTTTAAGAAATTTTCAAATCTCCCCCCACGTCCGGAAGGAGCTTCCGGGAGTTCATCTATGGGAAGGTCGTATTGCCGGTGCACGATCCGCATAGCCTCTGCTTCGCCGGTGTTGTCGCTAGAGTTTTAGCAATCCCCGCTCGAACGCCCTGGTCACGGCACCGGTTCGATCACAAGCCTCCAGCTTTACCAAAAGAACTCCCACATGCGCCCGGGCCGTCCGGTGGGTGATTCCAAGCACATTCGCAATATCCGCGTTCGAGAGCCCTTTCCTCAAAAGCTGGAGCACCTCCAATTCACGTGGTGTAAGAGGCATGCTGGATGCCCTTTCCGCAATACGGGTATCCACCTCGGGAGTCGTCACTCGTTTTCCCTCGTGAGCTGAAAGTACGGCCTGCGTTAACTCCGCAGCAGTTGCCGTTTTGAATACATTTAACCCGCAATGCTGATTCGGCCCCTCCACCCAAATGCGTACGCAAAAAGGAATTTCTTGCTATGAGGTTGGTCAAGCTTGAGCTGGAA
>JBAXNG010000064.1:0-13499 GCA_037133875.1 Verrucomicrobiota bacterium
AACCCATCCATCCACAACTAAACACACCCCTCCCCAAACTTTGACGTAGACCCCGCACGCGCGCGCGAGACAGAAGCTGGAGGCGGCTGAATACTTCAACACATCAACGCGCGCGCGCGTGGGGAAGCCTCCGGTTCACTGAGACATGCTATGCTTTGAGTAGTCCCGAGTGTCTTTGAACGACTAAAACAGCCTCAAACTTTGGCGGCTCCATGATGACTTTGATGATGACTCCAATCCATTTTCACCCCCCCCTTGACCCGTAAGTCTCAGCAAATCAGCAGTGGCGGAGGGGGCGGGATTCGAACCCGCGAGACCTTTCGGTCCTCCGGTTTTCAAGACCGGTGCAATCAACCACTCTACCACCCCTCCAACTGTCTGAAGCGCAAGACCTTGCGGCCTATTTTTGAAATCCAATTTTGACCGTTTGTAACCCGTTTAAGTAACCCTATGGTATTTGGCATGAGGAAAATGCCAAAAAGCTCACAGGAGTTCAAAAAGGTCGCAGAGTGCCTCTATCGGAACGCTAACAAGGATTATTACGGTCTGGTAAAGGTCAACGGCAAGCAGATTAGGCGTTCTCTCAAAACTTCAGATCTCGCGATCGCAAAACGCCGGCTGATCGATTTTCGTGCCAAAGCGGAACGCTTGGAGGGACAGGAAAATCGGAATATCCGTTTTGACGAACTTGCCGTTGACTGGCTGGCATCGATTCAATCCGCGCTTAAGCCAAAGTCCTACGATCGCCGCCGCGTGGCCCTGATCGGTCTGAATCCCTATTTCAAGGGCATGCCGGTAAAGTCGATTGGGTTTTCCGAAATCGATGAGTGGAAACGCAAGCGAGGCGCATCCATTTCCGCTAGAAGCCACAATATTGAGTTAGAGAGTCTCAAACTCCTCCTGAGTTACGCCTGCGACCGGGGAATTTTACTCGATAACACGGCTGACGGTTTTAAACGTCGAAAACAACCAAAGTGCGTCATCGAACTTTTGAGCCACTTGGAATTTCAAACCTTGGTCAATGCTCTGCGTGCTGCTCCCTTTGCCGTCGCTTCGGGGGCGGATGTCATGGTCGAATTTCTGGCTTATAGCGGAATGCGGGTCGGGGAAGCCAGAGAAGTCAGGTTTCGTGATGTGAACATGGATCTGGGAAGTGTTTTGGTGACCGGCGGTGCACTCGGAACCAAAAATCATCAGGAACGCAGTATTCCACTCTTTCCGAACCTTCGGAACCTCATCGAACGTATCCGGAACCATCGAAGAGAATGCGACCCAGGAGCGCGGATTTTCGACATTGTTTCTCCCCGTGGAGCGATGCTCCTTGCATGTAAACGTGCTGGTTTAGAGCAATTCTCTGTACACTCGCTGCGGCATTTCTTTGCCTCAAATGCCATTGAGAACGGCATCAACTTCAAGGTTATCGCAGATTGGCTCGGCCATTCCGACGGCGGCATTCTGGTGGCAAAAACTTACGGCCACTTGCGGGCCGAATACAGTGCTGCAATGGCTGAAAAAATGTCGTTCGAAGTTCCTTCTCCTCCACGTAAGACCAATTGAAACGAGCAAAACAGTGGTCCTAAATCCCACAAAAGAACTCGGAGGGATCGAGTTCTTTTGTGAACGGGACTGATGCTAAGCGGTCTCCACTTTGTATCGCTCGATTTCTGAGCTCGGAATCTGTTTTGTTCTCAGTGCTGAGTTGCTTTTAAAAAAGCCGCGCTTTTGGAGCCTTCGAACGGTTCTATCGCTGGTCCCAATAATCTCCGCGATTTCCTTTATCGTATAAAACTCCCTTTCCAGTTTGTTGCGAAATGCAAACGGAGGACCTGAAGGTTGTCGCGAATGAAGTTTTTCGATTCGTTCGGATAGGAACTCCATCTTTTGGGAGAGCGATTCGACGATACATAACATTGTTGAGAATGTTTGCATTGTCTGTGCCAGTGTTGCCGATTGGCTAAAGGTCTTTGGCATAAGCGAGAGTCTTTTCGGAAACGGTTTGATCCAGAGGAATGAACTCCAGTTTAGGATGTTGTTCGGCCGCTTCTTGTGGCGGAGCTTGTGTTTCGATCACATTCGGCGGGCAAACAACGATGCTGGAGAGGTCTTTTCGTGATGCGCGCTCGCGTCTGGCTGATCTGTCCAGAAATTGAATCAAACTGTCGTATGAGATGAGTCGGACGCCACGTTTAGCTCCTTTCTGGCTGTGGGAGAAACTCTCAAGTCTTCCATCCGCTATCAGTTCATAAATAGCACTCCGGCAGAGTCCTGAAACCAATATGGCCTCCGGAACACGAAGCCATTCCGGCTTGATAAATGTTGACGCCTTTTTCATGGGATTCGGGTGTTAGAGAACCCCAAGTTTGCTCAGCCGGGTCCGGACAATATCGCTGAAGTCCTCGTGCTCCGGATTGGCCCTTTCTAAGTCGTTCGCCGGTTCTTCAAATGCTGCCAAGAGGCATTCAATCTGTTGTGGGGCTGAGTGGATCTTCAAGCAGCCAAAAGCCACGACGCATTCCCCCCCGGGTTCATTGTCAGCCGGTCCTTGCGTTGAAAGCTTTCCTAATGGCGAGGTTAACAGCCTCGTTGGAAATGTGTTGTGTCTATGTTTGCCGGTAGTCGTGAACAGAGGTTTTCTTGTCATGGCTCCAAACAGTAGACTCGTTTTTTATAAAGCTGCGCCTCCAGAGGCTCACTATTGCATTTTGTTGAAAATAATTTGCCGCCCCTTCTTTTGACCGAAATCAGCTGCATTACCATTTGGCTGTGGTACTTAAGCAGAGCGGTATTCTCGGAGGAGATCTGACCATGCTGAAATAATACTGAGTTGAGCCTCTAGAGGCGCAGTCTTCGTTTTCTCCAGTATAGTTAGATCGGGGTGATTTCAGTCCACGTTAGCCCCGAATCGAATCCAGCGGTTTCGAATAAATCCCGACCAAGTGTACGGCGAGGTGGCACTTCTCCAAACTGCCGAGCGAGACTTAAAGGTTGGTTGGAAAACGTCGCGGCACGTTCAACCAGTTGGGGAGATGTTGATCTCAAGGCATTCTGTAAGCAGACTGGATACAGTCGCGAACATGCCACTCGACAGCTATCCGTTCTGCGAAAAGAGGGCCGATTGGTGTTTGAAACAAAAATTCGGACGCCCAAAGGAAAGGGCCGAAAACGTTGGGGAGTGATGGTCGCCCATCCGAAAAAATTGCGGTTTGACGGCCATTCACTCTTCTTTGGCCGAGACGGAAAGGCGCTTCACAATTACACCACTTTGGGCGATGGCGGAGAGAAGCTGACCCCCACGGATTTTATCCCAAAACCAAGAAGGCCACGGGGTCGGCCACGGAAGATCGTGGTGGAACCCCACGTCGGAGTTGCACAAGACGTCCTCGGACATGTGCAAACGTCTGTGGAAACGATTGTTAATTCTGTTCTTCAAGCAAAGAAACATGCCGTCTGTGACATCCCAGATAGAGAGGATTACTTCGTAATACAGCAGTCAGAATTATACGGCGCAGGGCGCGGTGTAGCGCAGTGGCGCGAATCTGGCCGAGCGGAAGGTCGACCGAAATCAGGCGGTTTACGCAGAAAAGCGTTCGCGATGTTGGTGCCCCTAGAGGCGCAGCATTGGGACAATTGCAAGGTAACCTTCACCAGCGGTTGTGCTTTCAACTTTTTGCTCACTGCATTAACCAACGGACACAAGGTGGAGCGAATCCTTTCCTGTTATGCTTCAGCGCTTTATGTGACTCATGGGTTTGCCGTGGACCAAGCTGCGAGTTCCGGAAAGATCGTGTTTTTCAACCTGTCGTCGACGGTTGTGAAGGCTCGGAAGTTGTTGGACAAGGACGGTGCGACCCGGGTGGAACGGATGGCTGCGTGGTATCAGCGGCCCGAGGTTAACCCCGACGAAATCGCCGATGCATTCCGGGGACTCCGGATGAGACTTGGAGACGATTTGCTAACGGATGAAAGCGCTGAAAGCGAACCGTTATCGGACGAGACGACTGAACCAGATCGGTGGCCCAACGACAGGGATCGTGGCTTGGAAAAAGACAGGTTACAGGCCGGAACAAGACACGCAGTTGCAGGTGGGCTAGATTATTGAAATCGTGTGAAATGAGGGGCATGAGTCAGGAACTAAAAACGTTGCAGGATGTCGTTACCCGATTGGAAAAAGGAGGGATCCTTTACATGCTCACCGGGTCAATGGCGTTAAACTGCTACGCTCTCCCGCGAATGACCCGTGACATTGATTTTGTGGTTTCATTTCACCTCCAAGATGCCGCGCGAATAGAAGCGCTCCTTGGAGAAGACTACTACGTTTCCTCTGATGCAGCCAGGGACGCAGTGCTTCAACAGGGCAGCTTCAATGCAATCCATCAGGACACATTGATTAAGGTAGATTTTATGGTGCGGAACCTCGACCCGTACCGGCGCCACGAGCTTTCACGGAGGGTGCGGTTAGACTTGGGCGACTTTGCGGTTTGGGTGGTGAGCAAAGAGGACCTTGTTTTGTCTAAACTCGACTGGGCCAAAGACTCTCATTCTGCGCGGCAATTGGCTGATGTAGAGAACCTGATTGCGACTGGTTGTGATACGGAGTATCTTCGGGAATGGTCAGCAAGATTGAACCTGACAGATATGCTGACACGGGTTTTGCCGTGAGGGATACCGCGCCGGACGTGAACGCGATGATGTTTCGAGGGATGATGCGGCGGAGTCCGGCAGAGCGGTTGAAAATGGGGTTGGATATGCGAGCGACGGCACAAGCATTGGTTTGGGCTACGATTCCGTCAGGGCTTTCGGCAATGGATAGAAAACGGGCGTTCTACGAGCGCTTTTATGGAGAACCCTGCCCCTTGTAACTGATACTGAATTTCCTTTTTACGTACGTATGGAGGAAGGGGCTGTATTGCCGCGGCGCGTTAATATCTTCCGAACACATTCCGCTACAAACCCTCCGTCAGCTTCCTGCGTAATGCTGAAAACGATTTCCATTTTTTGGCCTTTCGCGTGGGTTTCTGTGTCCATGTGTCATGGATAGTCTCCAGACCATCGCCGAGACCTGTCAAACATTGGCAAATCCCACCCTAATCTGACGTGTTTTTGGGGTCATGCCTGCCGTCCGGTCAGAGTACACTTCAGAGGTGGCGCGGGGAAACGGAGCCAGGCGGATCGTTAGCTTGAGAGAGGGAGTCTGGGGTGCAACAACACCACAGAGAAATGAAGAAGCAGCGTAGAACGCATAGCGCGGAGTTTAAGGCCCGGATCGCACTTGAAGCGGTCAAAGGGCTTAAAACGGTGCAGCAGATTGCAGCCGATAACCACCTTCACCCGGTGCAGGTGACCCAGTGGAAAAACCAGATGATCGAGTCGGCGTCGGGCATTTTTACCCGAGGCCGGGAAAGGGTCGAGGAAGACGGCGTGAGCGAGGTAGAGAAGGCGCGACTGGAACGGAAAGTCGGCCAATTGGTCGTGGAGGTGGATTGGCTCAAAAAAAAATGCAAGGAGCTGGGGATCGATCCATGAGGAAACAACTGGTCGAGAAGAACCATCCGCGGCTGAGTTTGCGGCGGCAGTGCCAACTCCTTGGAGTGAATCGCAACCGTCTTGAAGAGATTCGTCAAGGGGGGCTTGAAGGGGAAGACCTCAAGTTGGCCCGCCGGATGGACGAACTTCATCTCAGATTCCCTGAATTCGGAGCGCGTCGAATGAAGGCGTGGCTTGTGCGAGAGAACTGGCCGGTTACACGGCGCAGGGTAGGCCGGATCATGAGGTTGATGGGATTGGAGGCGATCTATCGCAAGCCGCGGACCAGCCAGCGCAACTTCGAGCACAAGGTCTATCCGTACCTGCTTCGGGATCGGGAAGTAGTTGCTGCGGACGAAGTCTGGTGTGCGGATGTGACATACATTCCGATGGATCGTGGTTTTGCCTACCTTGTGGCGGTAATGGATTGGAAGAGCCGGGCGGTGATTAGTTGGAAACTCTCCAACACGATGGACACCCGGTTTTGCGTAGAGGCGCTTGAGGAGGCGTTTAGAAGTACAGGCACCGTTCCTGAAATCTTCAACACCGACCAGGGCAGCCAGTTTACGAGCAAGGAGTGGATTAGTGCCCTTGAGGCCCGGGGTGTGCAAGTGAGTATGGACGGAAAAGGTCGCTGGATAGATAACGTGTTTATTGAACGGCTTTGGCGTTCGGTAAAACACGAGGGGGTCTACCTTTGGTCTTACGCAACCCTGCACGAAATGGACCGTGCCTTGAGTCGCTGGTTCGAGGACTACAACCGGTGGAAACCGCACCGCGCCCATGAAGAAAAAACACCTTGGGAATGTTATCGTCCGGATCAGATCCCACCTTGGAGCCGCGCCGCATGACCCCGTGCGGCGGAGCTTTGGAGGGCCGTCTTGCGTCCTCCGCTACGCTCCGGACTTCAGCCGTCCCTCCAAAGCAAACCCTTGTCAGTGAGTTCCCCTCAAAGTAGAAACCCAAACCAAGTCCCAGAAGCCCCTCTCAAACTAACTTAATTGAGCCGTCTTCTGGCTCCGCTACGCGTGCCACCTCTCTTCTGCCGGACACCAAAATGCCCCCTCCCTAGCTCCAGTTACTCCGTCTGTTTCACCACCCACTGGCCCGCTCCCGCTTCCGTCAGATACAGCCCCCCTGCCGTACCTTGTTCCTGCAACACTACCCCGCCCAGAACTCGTTTCGCCTTTGTCTTCGCGTCAGTGACCGTTCCACTCACTACCCCTGTCGCCCTCGACACCGTCAGTTCCACAGTCGCTCCCGCAGGTTGATGCACCACCTCCACCTTCGTTCCCGCGCCAAACACCACCACAGCAGCATCACTATAACCACTCAGCTTCAGGGACAGCTGCCCCGTCGTCGCCGCCAACACGGGCGCCTTCTTTTCCGGCACCACATAACGTGAGCTTTCCAAACTCAACGTCTTCAAGAAACCAACCGTAGTCCCCTGTTTGCTCGTTTGCTCTGGCTTGAACCATTCCACGGAACCTCTCACGACCGCTTCGGTCCCAGCGAAATCGAGATCCCCTCCCAAGTATCCTCCGGTCGACTTCAACATCGAATACAACGGGAAATAACACGCCACGCTTCCGTCCGCCTGTAACACAGCGCTTCCCGTGAGCTCATCACCCGTTGCCGTCTTCCCGACAAACATCACCCGCCCCTTGGAACTCACCTCAGTCGCAAGGTAACCCGCCCCTTGAATGGCTCCTTCATGGAACAACATCGTGTATCGCCCCACTTGCGCAGCTCCACCCTTCCGGTATTCAGGAGCAACCGCAAGCGTCGCTTCACTCACGAACTCACGTCCCACCTCAGTCACTTTCACCAGCAGCCTCTTCGACTCCGGATCCAGCTCCACCGAGAAGTCCAGCGCGCTTAATCCGTTCCGTTCAATCCGGCTTTCCATGCGCAAATCCGAATCCAGCTCGTCGTTAAACCGAACGATATTCCCGAGATACTCCAACTGCCCACTCAACGCTCCTGTCTTGTTTAAAGTCACCGTTACTCGCCCGGGCTTCGTTGGCTGGTTGAGCGCCCCCACTGCCGCATGACTCAACAACCCCTGATACGTCCCTTCCAGCTCGCTTAGGCTCACAAAACTCAACTCCGCTCCTCGGCTCTCGACACTGCCCACCTCGTTACTCACTTCCACCGTGTAAATCCCGGCATCCGAAGCAAACGCCTTCTTCACTTCATAGAACGCCTTGTTCCCATTCGGAAGCGCCTCCCCATCCTTCTTCCACTGGTAATGCAACTGTCCATAGCCCTCGGCAACCACGCTAAAGCTCGCCTTCGATCGCTTCCATGCCTGCGCATTTTCAGGTTGAAGCGTAATGTGCGGGAACGCTCTTACCTCTACTACCGCATTCAACATCGCAGACCGTCCTGCCGCATCCACAACCGATAATACCACTTTCGTCTTCCCGGCCCCAACCAACGTACCGGCCGCCGGCGTTTGTTTGACCCCTCCCACGACATCACTACTCGTGACTACCTGCGCCGTGTAATCCGGCAACGCCACTTTACCCGAAGCATCCGTATTCAGCACCAATGGCGTCAATATCCCATCAAGCGCCGGCCCCACCGTATCTTTCACAGTCACGGTAAACCCAACGCGACTCTTGTTGTGTGCAGCATCGGTTGCCGTAAACGTCACAGTCGTCACCCCCACTGGGAACACATTGCCGCTTTCTTTACTCGCTATCACTTCCACAGCACTTCCATCCACCACATCGGACGCCGTAGGCTTCACGTACTCCACAACGGCTCCAAGTTTGCTCGTTGCTTTTGCGATGATATTTTTCGGCACACCCACAATCACCGGGGCGGCATCATCCTTCACCGTGACCGTAAAACTCCCCGTCGTAACGTGCCCAGCGGCATCCTTCGCTTCAACAGTCACCACGGTTGCCCCGATTGCGAACACACTGCCGCTCTCCTTACTAGCCGTTAGCGACGTCACACCCACAGCGTCCGTTGCCGTCGGCATCGTGTAATTCACGGTCGCTCCGCTGGCACTCGTAGCCGAAACCGTCATATCCGTGGGCAAACCAATCAAGACTGGTGCAGTGGTATCACTCACAGTCACCGTAAACGACGCCGTTGTGGTTTTGGCTGTCGCAGCACTGGTAGCCGTAAACGTGACTGTTGTTTTTCCGAACGGGAACAAACTTCCGCTTGTTTTGTCCGCCACCACAGTCAGCGCCCCGGTAACATCACTTGCGGTCGGCATAACGTAATCCACTACAGCCCCGGACGCGCTCGTTGCTTCCACAGTCCTGTTTGCTGGAACCCCTTCCAATACGGGCGAAGTAGCATCCACCACCGTTACATCAAAAGACGCCGTACTCGTGTTATTCGCCGCATCACGTGCGGTAAACGTCACCGTGGTGGTTCCCATCGGGAACGTGCTGCCACTAGCTTTGCTCGCCACCAGGGAAGTCACCCCCACAGCGTCCGTTGCGGTCGGCATGGTGTAGGTCACAACCGCTCCATTCGTAGCTGCAGCCTTAGCGGTAATATTCGCGGGTACCCCGCTAATGACAGGTGCGATAGTATCGATCACTGTCACCGCAAAGGAGCCCGTGCGGGAATTTCCAGCCCCATCGGTCACCGTGACCGTAACCGTAGAGGTCCCAATCGGGAATGTCGTTCCGCTCGCCTGTGAATACGTAATTGTTGGGCTCACAGTCACCGCATCCGTCGCAGTTGCCGCTGGGTAAGTCACAATTGCTCCGCTCGCATTGGTGGCCTGTACCGTTACACTTGAAGGTAAGCTTAATACAGGTGCTGTCCTATCACTCACCGTTACAACACATGACGCCGTACCGGTTTTATTTGTAACAGGATTGTGCGCGCTAAACGTGACTGTCGTTGCTCCTACTGGAAATACGCTGCCACTTGCCACGCTACTCACAACAGAGACAGCGCCCCTATTATCACTCGCAGTGGGGTTCACAAAAGCAACTACAGCTCCAGTGGAACTGGTTGCTTCCACTCTAAAATTAGCCGGTACACCAGCAAACACCGGGGCCGAAGGATCTGTCACCGTCACGGTAAACGTCCCGTTACTCGGGTTCGTTCCATCCGTCGCTGTCACAGTCACCGTTGTCACTCCAATCGGAAACAACGTCCCGCTTGCATTGGAATACGTGATCGTCGGGCTAGCCATCACGTTATCCGTTGCGGTGGCCGCTGGGTACGTCACAGTTGCTCCGCTCGCACTCGTCGCAGCTACCGTCACATTGCTTGGTAGGGCAATCACTGGCGCCGTTGTATCAGACACCGTAACCGTAAACGTCCCCGTCGAAACATTGGTCGCCGCGTCAGTAGCAGCAACCGTGACAATCGTCGTCCCGAGTGGGAAAAGGCTTCCACTAGCCCCGTTGAGTAAGCCATCCGCGCTCCCGCTCTCTCTCGCGCTGCCTGCAAATGTCGTTACCACTCCACCGCTCGTGATCTTACGTATCGTGTAATTAAAAAGGTCACCGACATAGACAGTTCCGTTTCCGTCCACTGCCAATCCAGAAGGGCGAGTGAATTTGGCTTCATTACCTGTGCCATCCGAACTCCCGCTCACTCCCGCGCTACCCGCAAGGGTCGTTACCACTCCGCCGCTCGTGATCTTTCGTATCGTTTGACTAAATGAGTCCGGGCTATAGGGATTACCCCCGCTCCCGCTCAAGGCCACATAGACATTCCCCATTCTGTCCAAAGCCAGACCGTTGGGACCACTGAATCTGGCAGCGCTACCTGTGCCATCCGCACTCCCTCTAACTCCCGCACTGCCCGCGAGTGTCGTTACCTCTCCATCGCTCGTGATCTTACGTATCGTGTTATTTCGAAAATCAGCCACGTACACGCTCCCATTTCCGTCCACAGCCAGACCGCTGGGACCGCTGAATCTGGCTACGCCACCTATGCCGTCCTCGCTCCCACTTACTCCGGAACTACCGGCAAGGGTCGTTACCACTCCACTGCTCGTGATCTTACGTATCGTGTTATTTCCACTATCAGCAACGTACACGCCCCCGTTCCCGTCCACTGCCACTCCTGCAGGATAGTTAAATAATGCTGCGCTACCTATCCCATCCACGCTCCCACTTACTCCCGCGCTGCCAGCAAGAGTCGTTACCACTCCTCCGTTCGTGATCTTCCGTATCGTGTGATTTAGACCGTCAGCAACGTACACGCCCCCGTTCCCGTCCACTGCCACTCCAACAGGATTGTCAAATAATGCTGCGCTACCTGTCCCATCCACGCTCCCACTTACTCCCGCGCTGCCCGCAAGTGTCGTTACCACTCCTCCGCTCGTGATCTTACGTATCGTGTGATTGAATTGGTCCGCCACATAGAGGGCTCCGCTCCCGTCCACGGCCACTCCATTGGGACCGGAAAACTGTGGGTTGATAGTTGATAAAGAAGTTACCCCGACATTATCCGTAGCCGTGGGTGTCGTATAATTCACAACGGCCCCGCTGGGGCTTGTAGCTTCAACCGTGACATTCGATGGCACGAATACCGTTGGCGCTGTCTCGTCTGTAACGTTTACACGAAAATTACCCCGACTAATATTCCCAGCGGCATCACTCGCGGTGAACCACACTACCGTTTTTCCAACTGGAAACATCCCCCCGCTAACAGGATTTGCCACACTGCTACTCCCGCTCACTCCTGCGGTGCCTGCAAGTGTTGTTACCACCCCAATGCTCGTGATCTTACGTATCGTGCAATTGCCACTATCAGCCACGTATACGCTCCCACCTCCGTCGACGGCCACCCCAACAGGATAGTTAAATAATGCTGTGCTACCTGTTCCATCCACGCTTCCGCTCACTCCCACGCTACCCGCAAGTGTCGTTACCACTCCACCGCTCGTGATCTTACGTATCGTGTTATTTCCACTATCAGCCACGTATACGCTCCCGCTCCCGTCCAAGCACACTCCAACAGGATAGTTAAATAACGCTGCGCTACCTGTCCCATCCACGCTACCGGGCACGCCTGCACTCCCCGCAAGTGTGGTTACCACTCCACTCGTGATCTTACGTATCGTGTGATTGCCATTATCAACCACGTATACGCTCCCACTCCCGTCCACACACAAGCTCGCAGGATAGTTAAATAATGCTGCGCTACCTGTCCCATCCACGCTACCGAGCACTCCTGCACTCCCCGCAAGCGTGGTTACCACTCCCCCGCTCGTGATCTTACGTATCGTGCGATTGCCACTATCAGCCACATAGATATTCCCGTTCCCGTCCACGGCCACTCCATTGGGACGATAGAAACGAGCGGCTCCTCCAGTGTCATCCGCACTCCCGGACACTCGTGGACTGCCCGCAAGTGTCGTTACTACTCCACTGCTCGTGATCTTACGTATCGTGTGATTGTCACTATCAGCCACATAGATATTCCCGTTCCCGTCCAATGCCAACCCGACGGGATGGAAGAAACGAGCGGACACTCCAGTGCCATCCTCACGCCCGGACACTCCCACCCTACCCGCTAGTGTCGTTACCACTCCACCACTCGTGATCTTACGTATCGTGTGATTGCCGCTATCAGCCACATACACGGTTCCACTGCCATCCACACACACGCTATTAGGACTGAAAAACTGTACTCCGTTAAACAAAAAACTAGTGACACCTACATTATCGGTTGCCGTCGGAGCGGTATAATTAACAATTGCCCCGCTCGCACTTGTAGCTTCAACAGTGATGGGAGGGAAACCACCAACCAGCTCAGGAGGTGTAGTGTCTGACACCGTCACGGTAAACGTACCAGTTGCAATGTTGTTCGCCGCGTCCGTGGCTGTAACCGTGACTGTGCTTGCCCCAATCGGAAACACCGTCCCGCTGGCCTTCGAGTACGTGATCGTCGGATTCGCCGTGACGTTGTCCGTGGCGGTTGCCGCTGGGTAAGTCACCGTCGCTCCGCTCGCACTTGTGGCTGAGGCCGTGACATTTGAAGGGAGCGTTAGCGTAGGTGGTGTTGTATCGCGTACAGTCACAGTGAAGCTAGCTGTGCTCGTGTTTCCAGCGGCATCCGCAACGGCATAGGTGACGGGTGTTGTTCCAATGGGGAAGGTGCTCCCGCTGTATTCAGTGGAGCCGTCCGCAAAGCCTGGAATTCCGGGAATTCCTGCAAGAGTCGTTACGACGCCAGCACTGCTGATCTTACGGATGGTGCAGTTGCCTGAGTCCGCAACATAAACATTTCCAGACGCGTCCACCACTACACCACTTGGGTAAAAGAAACTCGCAGCGGAACCAGTGCCATCGGTGCTGCCTGAGATAAAAACACTGCCCGCAAGAGTCGTTACCACTCCACCGCTGCTGATCTTACGGATGGTGTGGCTGTCTGGATCCGCGACATAAACATTTCCAGACGCGTCTACTGCTACGCCGTTTGGGGACCTAAACCAAGCAGAGGAACCAGTGCCAGTGCCATCAGTGTTGCCTGAAATAAAAAATCCAGCACTGCCCGCAAGAGTCGTTACCACTCCATCGCTGGTGATCTTACGGATGGTGCGGTTGTCAGAATCAGCGACATAAACATTGCCTGCGGAGTCTACCGCCACGCCTCTTGGGTAAGAGAAACGAGCAGAGGAACCAGTGCCATCGATGCTGGCGTTCAGTCCAGCGCTGCCCGCAAGAGTCGTCACCACTCCACCGCTGCTGATCTTACGGATCGTGTGATTCCCAGTATCAGCAACGTAAACACTGCCTGAAGAGTCCACCGCTACGCCTGTTGGGCCACTGAATCTTGCGGCGGAACCAGTGCCATCGATGCTTCCTAAAACCCCAGCGCTGCCGGCAAATGTGGAGACAATACCCGCGCTGGTGATTTTACGGATGGTGCAGTTATCTGAATCAGCGACATAAACATTGCCTGACGCGTCTACTGCTACGCTTGTTGGGCCACTGAATCTTGCGGCGGAACCAGTGCCATCGATGCTTCCTAAAACC
>JBAXNG010000065.1:0-10902 GCA_037133875.1 Verrucomicrobiota bacterium
GACTGCGTGTGATCGCAGCTTGCGGTTAAACGTTCCCCTCAAACCTACCAACCCAACCATCCACAATTAAACACGCCCCTCCCCAAACTTTGGCGTAGACCCACCGGTGTAGAGAGTTCTGTAGAGAGTTGGTACTCTCTGGATTGCAATTCGTTGAATTGCAATATGGTTGCCTTACCAGGACTCGAACCTAGACAAACAGAGTCAGAGTCTGTTGTGCTACCATTACACCATAAGGCAATTGCGGGTGAGAACTATTATATGCCCATCCGCTCAATACAACTAAAAATGCGTCAGGTGTGCCTGATTTTCAAGACACCGGAGAAACTCCACCCTTCGATAACACACCAAAACAGAAACGCTTCGGGTAAGGTCCTGACTCGTCAGGACACTTCTCCGAAGCGAAACAATTCCAGATTGTAAGAGGCAACTATCTCCGTTTGGCGCCACCACTGCGTGACCCGAACGAGTACCCCTTTAAGGTGCGTCCGCCCCTTGCATTCCCGCCTTTGGGAATAGCACCCTCATTTGTAAACAGAGTCGTATAAAGGTATTCGAAGCCTTCGAGTTTTTGGCGGGGAATTTTCGTCTGAATATAAGCCTCGATCGCCCGAACCGTATCCAGCTCCTCCGCTGTAAACAGGGTAAAGGCATCCCCTTCCTGCTGCGCACGTCCCGTCCGTCCAATCCGGTGGACATAGTCTTCCGGATGGCCAGGAACATCGTAGTTAATCACATGGGAAACACTTGCGATATCCAATCCCCTCGCCGCAACGTCCGTTGCGACCAAGACCTGATATTTGCCCGATTTAAACCCTTCCAACGCCTCGGCTCGTTCCTTTTGACTCCGATCCGCATGCATTACCGCAACGGGTTGTTTGAGGTCCAGAAGCCTTGCAGCAACACGATCCGCCATCACTTTCGTGCTCGTGAAGACGATGCAGCTATGGAACTCCGTTTTCTCCAGCAAAGCTAAGAGAAGCTCGAACTTCTGGTCTTTCGCAACCGGGTAAAGCGCGTGAGTCACCGTCTCAGCAGCAGAACGACGCGCACCAATGGAAATAACCTCGGGATCCTTCAATACCCATTTGGTCAAACCCTCAATCTCGGGCGGCAACGTTGCTGAAAAGAACAAGGTTTGCCGAGATTTTGGACACCGCTCCACAATACGGCGAACCTGTGGAAGAAAGCCCATATCGAGCATCCGATCCACCTCATCCAGAACCAAATACTGGATATCGCCCAACTTAATGGTCCCATCCTCCATGAAATCCAGCAACCGGCCCGGTGTAGCCACCAACACATCCACACCCCGGCTAATCATTTCCCGTTGAGGACCATGCGCTACACCGCCATGCACCATTCCAACTTCAACGTCAAAAAAACGGGAATAATAACGGAGCGCCGTTTCAACCTGTGCCGCGAGTTCGCGAGTAGGCTCTAAAATAAGACAACGCATCTTGCCTCGTGCCTGAAGCATCGAAAGGAGCGGAAGCGCGAAAGCCGCTGTTTTTCCCGTACCTGTCTGAGCTGAACCCATGAGGTCCCGTCCCGTTAAGATAATAGGGATCGTTTGTTCCTGAATGGGCGTAGCCTCGGAGTACCCCATTGACTGTACACCGTGCACAACTGCTTCGTGTAGTCCAAATTGCTGAAAATCCATGTGATTAATATAATGACCTAAGGGTGATTAGATTCACCCGGCGCTGTAACCTGCTTATTGATTTGAGTAGCGGCAAAAGCGGCGCCAAAGCCATTGTCGATATTGACGACTGTGACACCACTTCCGCAGCTATTAAGCATGCCAAGCAGAGCCGCAAGTCCTCCAAGACTGGCACCATACCCTACACTGGTAGGGACGGCTATCACTGGTTTACTCACCAAGCCAGCAACCGCACTCGGAAGCGCTCCCTCCATCCCCGCTACGACAATCAAAACGACACAGGATTCCAGTTGATCCTTCACAGCCAGAAGGCGATGAATCCCCGCAACACCAACATCCGTAATCCGTAAAACCCGATTCCCAAACAACTCCAGTGTCACTGCCGCTTCATCGGCCACCGGCAAATCGGATGTCCCCGCACAAATCACCCCGACGACTCCCCCGCGCTTCGGAAGCGGTTCACGTTCAACACTCAGGCATCGGGCCCGAGCATGCCATTTCGCCTCTGGAAACCGAGCGGCAATTAGCCGGAAATGCTCCTCCGTCACACGAGTGGCAAGCAAAAGCGCATGGTGTTCCAGAATAACCTCCGCAATTTGAAGGACTTCTTCCGGAGTCTTACCCGCACCAAAAATCACCTCCGGAAAGCCGCAACGACGTTCCCGATCCGTGTCGACACGCGCAAATCCTAGGTCGACAAAACTCATAACCATTTAAGGCGCGTGGGTACCCGCGTCAGTTGATAACACGAGCCGCATCGGCATCATCTTCGATTCAAAGAACCCGTGCTTTTTATAAAACCGATGTGCATCGGCGTTTAATCGATCCGTCAGCAGGGTAATCCGCTTAAAGTCTTTCTTATGAGCATATTCAATCGCGTGCTCAAGCAACAGCCCGCCTAATCCGTGCCCCCGGTAATCATTCTGGACAATTAAATCCTCCAACAGGATCACAAATCCGCCTTCCGCCGTGGAGATCGTAAACAGCAGATTGATCATGCCAAGGATCATACCGTTCTGCTTGATTACAAAAATCCGCCCCCGGTTAGGTTGTTCCAGCAAAAGCCTTAATCCGCGCATCTGACGGACTGGATCTGGCACAAAATCTCCCTCGTGAGTAAACAGATCTCTCAGGAGATCCGTTAACTGCGGGAGATCCTCTAACGTGGCTTGCTCTATGTGCGGGCCTTCCATGACCCGCAAAGCAAAGCAGGCCCCGCGAAAAATCGCAAGACACGCCGAGGAAAGACGACTTCGAAACAGCCTCCCGAGATAGCCGCTTCGAGCCCGCAGTAAAACTCCACCGCTGGAGCGCCCACAAATCACTCTGCGTCATGCCCGACCGGGCTCTGGAGTTCTCCAAAACTTAGGGTGTGACTTCAAACATCCCTTTCAGCCGGTGATCTTCCGAACTGCTACTCACCATGACTTTAAATGCTCCGGGTTCTACCACCCGTTTGCCCTGGCGGTTAATCAACTCCAACTCCGTAGCAGGCACTTTAAAGGTCACCGTTTTGCTCTCCCCTGGCTCCAGATGGACGCGATCAAACCCGCACAGATTTAGCTCATACGTGGTAACGCTGCTGACTTCCTGATGGAAATAGAGTTGCGGCACTTCGTCTCCAGCACGGGATCCGGTATTTTTAAGCTCAAAGCTGACAGTGACTTCACCGTTTGCGGGAATTTTTTCAGGACTGACTTTCAGGCCGCTGTATTCAAACGTCGTGTAGCTCAATCCGAACGCGAACGGATAAAGCGCCCCCTCCGCCATACTGTCTCCAAATCCATTCGGATCAAATTTCTTGGACTGCGACGCATGGCTGCCAGGTTTGAAGGGAAAGTTGAAGGGCAGTTGCCCCACCGTTTTGGGAAACGTCACAGGCAGACGTCCTCCTGGATTGTAATCCCCAAACAAAGCTTCCGCGATCGCGGTGCCTCCCGATTCCCCGGGGTTCCAGGCTTCCAAAATCGCCGGTACATATCGCTGAATCAAATTCACCGACGCAGGTTTGCCATTGAGCAAGACAGCCACCACAGGTTTACCGGTTTTCAGAAGTGCCCGAACCAAATAGTCCTGATGCCCCGGCAAATCCAAACTGGTGCGGCTTTTAGACTCGCCAATGGTCGCATTGGAATCTCCCAGACACACAATCACCGCATCCGCCGTCGTCGCTTGAGCCACCGCATCTTCAATTTGCTCGGCTTCAGCTCCGGCAGGCGATTCCGGAAACAGCTCCGATTGCGGCCAGCGCTTATCGGTAATTTCACAGCCCTGTGCAAAAAGCACTTCCGTACCCGAGCCATTGAGCAGTTGTTGAATCCCTTCCATCGGTGAAATCACCTGACCGCCATTGGATCCATAGCGATCATACGAGGTTTCCGTCATCTTCGCCGTAGGCCCACAAACCAACACACGTTTCAGCCCTTTCTTTAAAGGGAGCGTCTGCTTTTCGTTTTTTAATAAAACCAGCGATTCACGCGCCGCACGCAGGGTAAGGGATTTGGAGGCCGGATCGTTGATTTGTTTCGAGGCTCCCTCAGGGTTGATGTAGGGCGAATCGAAAAGACCTTCGATAAACTTCACCCGCAAAACATCACGAACGCGATCATTCACTACGTCCATCGAAAGACGTCCGGCTGCAATTTCCGCACGTACAGGGAGCAGGAACGTCTCCGGTGGCTTGAAGTGGGTACGCACATTGCCGCCTTCACGCAGGAACATTGCCGCAGCATCGGCTGGTGAAGAGGCTACATGATGTTTTGTGTACAAAAACTCGACGGCTTCGCTGTCAGAAACAACGTACCCCTTAAACCCCCACTGTTTGCGCAACCGGTCGATCAGAAACTCCGAGCTGCCCGAAATGGGAACCCCATCATAGTCGTTATACGAGCTCATGACGCCGAGTAATCCGGCTTGTTTGACCACCCGCTCCCACGGACGCAGGTGGAGCATCTCCATTTCACGTGGCGACACATGCGGGTCGGTGCGTGCATTGCCGTCTCGGCCGCCTTTGGGTTCACTGTAAACCGCAAAATGTTTACAGGTCGAAACAAGACCTTGGGAGCGAATCGCTTTACTCATGCTGAGGCCGAGAACCCCCACATGAAACGGATCTTCTCCATAACATTCCACCACACGCCCCCAGCGAGGATCGCGTGCCAGATCCAAAAGCGGCGCGTACACGTTGCGATACCCAATCGCCTTCGAGTCCCGAGCGACAACCTGCCCGATCAACGTGAGTAACTCCGGGTTCCAAGTAGCTCCCAGACCGATATTGGCAGGGAAATTAGCCGTTTTACGGTAGTTCGCACCCCGGATGCCTTCGTTTGTGTATTCGACCGGAATTCCAAGACGCGTTTCCTCAACAAACCAGCGTTGGACCTCATTCAACGCCCGAACCGTAGCCTCCGGACTGGCAATATGTGGATTGTCAGCGTCCCCAGACTTGCCCACGCCGTTGTGCATTTCGTCAATGTTGGCGATACCGTCTTTCCAAATCTGATTTTTCCAATCTGGAGTCGGAAGCGGGTCCTTCAGCACGCGGCGATACCCGTAAAGCGTGGCGAGCTGACACGTCTTTTCATCCGCATTCATCTGCGAAAGTAAATCCTCCACCCGAGCTTCAATCGGTTGGCTCGGATCCTCGAAGATGTCCTTTTGCCCGTTCTTATTAAAATCAATCCACCCTTCCTTATAGATGTCCTTCTGGGAAGTGAGGCCAATCTGAGATGGCAACAGACCATTGGCGTTGGCCGAGAGCGGGAAGGCTCCCATTGCTGCAAGTGCCGATACGTACAGGACGTGTGTGCGGACGGGATTCATAAATGAAATGGGTAGTGAGGACGGCTCTGGAGATCGATGAGCCTCGTGAAGCGTTCTACGATTCTACTTCTGTAGTTGCGTCATCTTTTCAGCGTATCGCTTTCCTAAAATCCGGGCCGAAGCGGCATCATAATGCACCTTATCCCCCTTGTCGGTTAAGCCTTGCGCTGAAACACACGCAAACTTCGGAACCACTCCTTCCAGCTTGTGCACGGTGTCATTGAAAGCGGCGGCGGAAGCTGCGTCTTTTTCGGCGAACACGGGCAATTCATTACCCGCAAACCCCACATCCGCATGAAGCTCTTTCCGCAGTCGCCCGATGAGTTCAGTCAGTTGCTGCCCGTAGACCGCTCCCGAGTTCCGGTCCGCCTCACCTTGATTCCAAAGAATACCTTTCAGCACCCCTGACTTCTGGGCCTCGGTAATACGAACCAGCATATCGTCGTAAGGATGTGTTTTCGTAGCGGGATCTTCGGCTCCCGGAAGCCAAACCTTGATGGAAGTTCCCCCGACCGCGCAGGGTACGAGCCCTATCCGAACCTTCGGATTTTGTTCCGCCATCACTTTTCCAAATGTGAACCCCGGACCAACACCTGCAACCGGCTTATCAAAATGAAGCGGGTCCGTCGCGGGTTTCCATTCAAGCGCTTTGGTAAACATGAGAACCTTTGGATGCGTCTGGGCACTCTCGGCATCCACAAGCCCCCGACCTGCCATATTCGACTGGCCAATGAGCAAGTAGAGATGAAACGCAGGATCAACCTCGGCCTGAGCGGGAAAGGTTACAGCAAGCAACAGCAGTGCAGATGCAGCTTTTAGGGGGGACTTGAAAATATTCATGGCAAATTCGGTGGGTTCTTAGACGACTGCGACTAACTCTATCTATGCGTGATATGCATTGCGCAAACGCACATTGAAATCCCCCTCATCTTTTTTATCTTCCGTAGGATAATGAAAAAGTCCGCGCTCGTCATTGCGCTCGCAACGCTCTGCACTTCGCCCGTATTCGGGATGCAAGTCTTCGTCAAAACACTGACAGGCAAAACGATCACATTGGACGTAGAAGCAAGTGACAGCATTGAGAATGTAAAAGCGAAAATCCAGGATAAGGAAGGACTCCCTCCGGACCAACAAAACCTCGTTTTTGCAGGCCACACACTCGCAGATGGCCGGACATTGGCGGACTACAACATCCAAAAGGAAGCGACACTACATCTCACTATTTTAACCAGCGCTCCCTCCATCGGGTCCCTCCGAGGCAGCCTTCTGGATCAGGCCCAGGCCCTCAACATGCCTCGCAACGCTGGGAATCTAGTTTTGAACGGAATTCATGGCCACCCACTGGAACGCCTGACCGCACCGCACCATTTTACAGCGTGGGTTGCAGGCGACCTCGGACTGGATGAACACAAGAACAAGGACGGTTATCTCGGCGCTAGCGAGTTTGGAGTCGGCTACAACACCGGCTTTGTTCAATCAAACCTATCACTCGGTCGAACCCTCGGACATCAAATCACGACTCTCTCAGGCCGCAGCGACTTCGAAGGTTCGTACTGCATTACGGACTTCATCGGCGGCATCCCCGGAACGCCCCTCACCGCAACGCTCAGCGGCATTTATCAGTGGGGTAATCTAGACTCGAGGCGAGGCTACCGCGATGGCGGGGCTCTGAGACATTCCGAAGGGTCAACCACATCGGGAAGCTTTGGAGGCGCAGCTCGAATCGACTGGAGCGACGCGTTTTTGTGGAAAGGAGTTCATTTCACCCCCTACACAAAGTTCACAGCCATTGAGACGACCCTTGATTCGTTTTCGGAAACTGGAGGGACCTTTCCTGCATTTTTTTCAAAGCGACATGACACTGTTCGAGAACAGGCCGCTGGCATCAACCTGAACTACGACCTCAATAAGACTGTCACTCTTCTCGCTACTATCGAAGGCGTACACCGCTTTGAGAAAAAAGGCGCATCCATCGACGGCAATGTCCCCGGCGTTGCTCCATTTAGCTTTTCGGGTGAAAATTACCGCCAAAACTGGCTCAGGACCGGTCTGGGTATCAGTGCCCGACTGGGGCCTGGCACATTCACTCTTTGGGTAAACGCGACCACCAGCGGCGAAGAATCAAATGCCTGGCTGGCAACATCCTACCAGATTGACTTTTAGCGCAACCGCCCCATCTCCACAACATCATCAGGGCGTTTTTAACGCGCTGCTTCGGGGTTCCGCCGCAGCGGATATTAGCCAGCTCAATCAACCTGCCTGCCAAAGCGAAATTTTCGCGGTTTTCCTGTCCAATTCGCCCGATTCCTGCGGTTACAAAGGGATGGTTGATCCCCAGCAAAACGCTTACGAACAATTCGTACGCCTGCTCTCTTCCAATGAAGGAAGATTGAAAGCCTTTCTGCGCACCCTTTTACCTCGATGGGAAGATGTCGAAGAAGCAGCCCAGGAAACCTCGTTAGTTGCTTGGAAGAAGTTTGCCCAATTTGAAAAGGGCTCTGATTTCAGCGCCTGGCTTCTCACCATCGGCCGATTCGAAGCGCTCAAATTGCGGCGCACTCTTTTTAAAGATCGCCTCGTCTTCAGAGAAGAACTCTGGGACATGATGCTCGAAGAAGGCACTGCCGAAAGCCAATCCTTGCAAGACCAACGTCAGGCGCTCGACTGTTGCCTGCAAAAACTCACCCCGGAACAACGGGAATGGTTAGTCGCTGCGTATCAACCGGGAGCTAAAATGCACGAAGTCGCACAAAATAGCGGCCGAAGTTCAGAAGCATTTTACAAAATCATCCAACGCCTTCGCTCCCTGCTCCTCGACTGTATCCAACGCCAAATCGCCACGGAGGCCCAAGCATGAAGCCACACCCTTCTTTCGAATCCCTTACCTCAGCCTTCCTCGACGGCTCGATATCCCCCGAAAAACTCACCGAACTCGAGGACCTCTTACTACAAGACCCCGAAGCCCGAAAAGCCTTCCGCCAAATCGCAAACCTCGACTCCGCTCTTCACGATTGGGCTCCAATTTGTGCAGCTCAGGCGGCCTGGGCAGATGCTGCCCCTTTGTCGCCACAATCCCGACGCACCTCCCGCTGGCAAACATGGTCCGCTGCGGCTGCTCTCGTTTCCGCCGGAATTCTGACGGGCTTTATCTCGGGCTCCATGGTTTCGGGTCGTTCTCTCACCGCCAGAGAAACCAAAAGCATCGAGCTGCCCCTCAAAAATCCAAATTTCGACGGGCCCGAAAGCCCCTCACTAGACGGATGCCCGAATACCTTCGGCGTATGGGGAGGTGACTTCTGCGTCGTCACCGGTGCCGAGAACGACATTCATCCACCTGACGGGCACGGCATGCTGCGCTTCTTGCGCGCTGACAACCGGACCACGCCCCCAAACGTAGGCTCCGTTTCCGCAGAGCAGTGGCAAGTCATTGACCTGCGTCCTTTACGTAATGCCTTTGGAGGACACCCAGCCAAAATCGAATTTTCGGCCGAATTCAACTCCATCCCTATGACCGAAGGCCCGCACTATTCCTTCGGGATATCTTTCTATTCGTTTAACGGTGAAGCCAAAGACGCAGAATACCTCTGGTCTCACCGCCGCGAACTCTGTCTCTCAGGAACTGAAAAGGAAGAGCTCAACGATAACGATCCAGCCTCCTGGCAGAAGATCTCCGCACAAATAGTCACCCCGCCGGACGCAGATCTCGTCCTTGTCCAGGTCCGGGTTTGCCCGAAACCTATGCCAAAAGGACTCAAAAGCGCCGTCGAGTTCCCTGGTCAATACGTGGCCAACTCCTCCCTCCGGCTCATTCAGGATTAGTCCGCGCGCCGAGTTACAGCAGGACTCGCCCCCACTCTTCCTCTTTGAAACCCACCAGATAAACGTCGGCCTCGGCGTTTACGACAAACGGTCGTTTGACCAAATTTCCATTCTGACGCAGCAACATCAGTGCGTCACTAGACGACATCTCTGGCAGGCGGTCCTTTAGACCGAGAGCGCGGTAGTCCTGTCCGGACACATTAAAAAGTGCGCGTAGCTCCCTGCCCTTCGCAGCCGACTGCAGCTCCTGCAGAGAAGGCGGAGTCTCGCGGATCGCAATTTCCTCAAATGGAATCGCGTGAAGTTTCAACCATTTGATCGCGTTCCGGCACGTTGAACATCCGTGGTAAACGTAAACTTTTAGCATCACTCCGAACGAATACTTCAAATCACCAGAAGTGCCGAAAAGAAAAAAGCCGGTCGCGACTTCGACCGGCTTACTCCCCCAACCCTGGGTGAAAAGTCACGCTACTTAATCGAAATCAACTCCACTTCGAAAATGAGTGTCTCGTCCGGCCCGATGTCCGCTCCCGCTCCTTGCGAGCCGTAAGCCAACTCTGACGGGATCGTGAGTTCAGCTTTTCCGCCCTCTTTGAGATGCTGCAAGCCTTCCGTCCAGCCCTTGATCACACCCTTCAGTGGAAACGTCGCAGGCGCATTTCGTTTGTAAGAACTATCAAACTCTTTTCCAGCAATCGTCCGTCCCCGGTAATGCACCACAACCGTATCAGTCGCCTTGGGCTGTCTCCCCGTTCCTTCTTTGAGAACCTTGATTTGCAAACCACTGGGCAGTGTCTTCACACCTTCCGCTTTTGCGTTCTGCTTCAAGTACATTTCACCCTTGATCATTGCTGACTGAGCCATTGCGGAAATGGGAACCATCAGCATCACGGTAGCGCCTACAATTCTGTGTAACATGGACATCACTTACCTCTATTCCGCAACGCCATCGGGTCAAGTGAGCGAGAATCCCATCCGCACGAATTCGAGCCGACCAACCAGATCGTCGACTTAAATAAGAATCACATAACTCAACGTAATTTCACACACCTCAATTTACGCATCCCAAGACCAACCTCGACCACGAACGCAACGACTGCATTGGTAACAAATCGGATTTTCTCAGACGAAGCCCACCACGACACAGACGCACCAACCGAACAAACCAACAGTCTTATTTAACTACACCACAATTCCTTACACACACACCACTCCGCACCAGAATCTAAATTAAAGCACCACTTCCTGTCGTGTGTCCGAATCAAACTTCGGAAGAAACAGACGCCGCATTTGCACACCACAAGCACTCCGACTCTTTGAAATCATCCTCTCCGCAACAAATCACAAACAGTCATTCCCACTAAAACCTATCGCTAAAGCTTGACCAGCTCGGCGCTTCTGACAGAAAGAAATGAGCTAAGGCGGATCCCGCCAAATAACACACGAAGACATTGCGAGTTTCTCCCGGAAATTTCCATCTCACGCTTCGTTAATCAGCAGTCAAAAATATCGACTCAGCCAAATGAAAAAAGCAACCACACCAGCAAAGAAAGCAGCTCCTGCAAAGAAAGCAGCTCCTGCAAAGAAAGCAGCTCCTG
>JBAXNG010000066.1:0-9485 GCA_037133875.1 Verrucomicrobiota bacterium
AAACGTGCAAAAGTCGAAGCAAGCTTCGAGGTATCAGACCCAATGCGAATGAACGAGACAGCGGCGAAATTGGAACAACGTTTCGTTGGGATCACGGTCCTCACGATACTGCTTCTTGGCATGGTTGACGTTTTGACCAGTCCACGGGTTCTTTAGCTCCAACGTCGCCAAGGCGAGTCCGTTTACAAAGAGCACCATGTCAATCGACAGCAAACGATCCGCCACGGAATAATGCACCTGCCGGGTTACGGAGAAGATGTTGCTTTCAAACTTCTGTTGAACCTCGGGATTAAGCGTGTTGTAAGGCAGCCGATAAAGAAGATCGAAGTGGGCGTTATCCACATCTAGCCCCTTCTTTAATACGGTTAAAATCCCGTCCTTTTTCAGTTTCCGGTGTAACCGCTCTACGACCTGTCGTTTCCAGTCCGGCTTGTAGTGCAGTTTCTCGAGTTCTTTGCCCTGGGTATTCTCCAAGAAGTTCCAGAACATCGCCTCATCCAGGGCAAACTCCGCATTAAAATCAGAGGGATTGCCGCGTCTCCAACGGTTGCCATCGTAACCCTGATTCGCATTCTCCGCGACACCCCGAGTGGCGGCTGCAGTGATTTCGCCAGTCAAGTAACGCTCGATATATGCCTCAAGCGCAGCTTCGTTGGTTTGGGAAACGCTCATGAAAGCTTTGCCGTTTGGTTTACTAAAACGCGGGTTAGCCACACATCGTGAAGGTGATCAAAATCCTTGTCGGTAGTGATAAGCGTCGCACCTGTGGCACTTGCGGTCGCCGCAATCCAGAGATCATTCTGTTTCATGCTGATTGCAGGCTTAGGTGGGGTGGGTTTTGATAGGTCACTCGGAACTCTGCCGTGTGTCCACGTATCGAGGGAGGCGTAGCACTCCAAAATAACATCCTTGTTGATATCCACGGTAGGAAAGCGATTCAGCACCTCCACCAACTGCTGTCGTCGAGGACCGCTCCAGCCGTTTTTCTCCGCCAAGGCTAGAATCTCGCCTCGGCAAATGATCGACGTAAAAACCATTGTGCTTTCTGCTCCTAGATCGAACTGTTCATAGGTCCTCTGCGCCCATTCCGCCTTTCGGGTGAAACCCAGAAGCATATTCGTATCGAGGAGAAAGCGGCTCATGAGACACAGGGAATCAGTCTAGCAAAGCCATCAATTCATCAAGAGGCTCGTCTCCAGGCCAAGCGCCCCAGAGTGCCATAGGATCCGCGTCCTTGTTTCGAACGAGAAGCTCTGGGAACAGCGCGTCCTGAGTCATACGAGCAGGGACCATAGGGAGACTCGCAAAAACGTCATCTCCGGCTGTCGGTGTACTGATTTTACGTGCCTCGATAAAACGAGGTTGACCGTTCAGTTTGAAATGAACCACTCCTTCGACCGTAGCCGGATGGCCCCAAAGGGGACGTAAAGACTCTCCACTCAAGAATTCGGCATGCAATCGCCCTAAAAGCTGAACTCCGTTATCGAGCAAAAGTCGAAAGCGACCGCCACTATGTCGAATTTCATCGAGTTTCCCACGAACAATGAATGCCCTTGGAGCTGGAAGCTGGGCGCGACGTTCCTCGATGCGCGAGTAGGTATCCGTGGTTAGACGAAACCTCCCACGTGCAGTTTCACTGGGAATCAGTTGGTAAGAAACTCCTTCTTCGCGAGTAGCTCTGCGAAAGTCCATGACGGCCTCTAGAACTGATGCGTCGTAGCGCTCTCCCAAGCGATCATCGGACTCCACTTCTTGAATTGCCAGTGCAGCAAGATCCAATGCGGTATCGCCAGCTTCAGGTGTATCCTTCCAGAAATCTTTTTGATCAAAAATATCCGTTGCGATCCCGTTAATCTGAGGCGCGTCAATTTCGATAATTGTTGAGCCAGGGGTGAGTCCTGTGACGGTAAAATCAACGGCTTGCTCTAACCATTCTGGACGTGCTCCTTTCGCGCTACCCTCGCCGGTTGCCAACAACCTAGTGGCGCGCTCAGCGGTCTTAATGAGTGCCGCCAGCACCCGCTGCAAAGCCTGGGCTTTGATCTGCCCCTGTGCATCCGTAAGCCCTTCAAGGCGGAGTTGGTAATGTTGAGTTTTCACGGAAGCTCCTTTCTGTAGGGGAGGTCAGATCCATCTGACCTCGTTAACACGTCGTTGTGTGTTCTGCCTGAACCAATTTAAGAAGTGAAGCCGATTGAATTTGGTCACAAAATAAGACGACGCAATCGGCGTTACCCTTGGTCACCTTTGCCGAATGAAATCTGATACCGTCAACTTTCCGGTTTCGCTCGATTAACTGCATCACTGGTAATGGTTCGGGATTGTTGAGATCCACGCCTAAGAGTTCGTCAGCACCTCTCTTAACGAAAAAATCACATAAGGCCTGAGTTGGCAGATATTCGGGACTAGCCGGTTGACCTTTAACGTCTTTACGGATGTCAGCCAGAAATCCCTCTAGAAATTCGGCTATATGATAATTACCGATCCAGTCTGGATCAAATTTCCCACGTGGAATCTTCGTGGCGGTAAAGTCTATCAGGGCAAGGTCGCGAATAGTTGCAAACTCACCTTTTGTGATCGGCGTTCCTTCAGGCACCTTGATTTCTTTGCAAGCGGTTTGGAAATCAGTAGCGCCGTAAAACATAGCGACCCCCTGGGGTGAGAATCTATTGGCCCCGGCAAATTGCGCTGGTGGGCTCGTGAGTTCCAAAAACTCCTTTGGGACGTGCGTCTCTCGCACCCGTGTGATTGGTGTGCCAGACGGCAACAGGCTCAACGCGTCTGCGCGCAGAAGCGCGGCTGCTATCGCATTGTAAAATTCCAGCGGGTGTCGCTCGTCGTGATTTCTTTCCCGGTGGATTACTTCTTTTGCGAAATAAAAATCAGTGCCGTCATACTGAACGTGTTTACTAAAATCCTCCCACTGCCCTTTCCATTGATCGGTTAGAGGTGAGGTGGACCAGTCAGGCTCACAATAGACATAATCGAGCAGGTTGTTGGACAGATCGTCAAAAACGGCATCGCTGACATGTCCACGGAGCAGTTCTTCCAGACAGTCCTCGGCGTCTTTACCCGGCACTACCCATTCGCCATCAACCCGAGGAGAAACAGTTTCGATGGCGACGTAACGGAAGAACTGCCGCACGTATGCCTGCAAGTCTGCAACGGGAATAGATTTTGCACTTCCTCCACAATACGAACAAAGCACCCCAGACGGGGAACACCGTTCGGAAAAGTAAGCCTTCAAGCCATCGTCAAAAACGCACTCTTCACAGACGTATTTATCGTCCACATCCAAAAAGAGCGCGGGTTCAATGTCATTGTGGAGTCCCATAGTCCGACTAAACATTGATCTTTCCCGTCACCGCGTGGGCGATGAGGGTGCTTCGTAGCGTTTGAAGAGCTTGGATTTGGGCCTGCTCAGAGGCCCTGGCTTTTATGCATAGGCCTTCGAGCTGATTTATATACGCGCAGATCACACGCTGTTCTTCCCGAGGGGGGATAGCTGCGGTATATCCGGCGATTTGATCCGGACTGATATGAGGCACACTAACGCCCGTGAGAATAGGCTCAAAATAAGCTTTATAGCCGTGCCCGGTTAACACTCTCTCGAGAAAGTCCGACTCTATTTTAATGCCTCGGATCCGAGCCACCCGCTGCAATAGCAAACACGGTAAGTCAGCTCTTTTTACACGTGCGACGCGGACCCCTGCCGAAACCCACGGTCGATCCATGCCCATGACCATATCGTCCTCTTGAAGGGTAAATTCCTCGAACCCTCGCATTTGCTGATTAGGCCAGTAAACAACTTCATCCCACGTGATCTGGCCGGGATTTACGTTTATACCACGGAGCAAGCGAGTGTCGGTGCATTTGCTCGAATACGAGCCGCTGGCAAAAGCATATCCCGCTTGAATGTTGATCAAATACTTCAGCTTCTTCACCTCCCAGTGTTCCGGGATCTGGCCGATCCACGGCACACCCGAATCCTTGAGCGGCACGTCTGGGTTCAGGCCTCGCGTCACGGCACGGTTAATCAGAATGGCCTTCTGCTCGTCCAACAACTCGATCTGCCGCTGTTTCTTCGCGATCAACGCGTCGATCTCCCCTGTCTTCTCATCCAAAAATGCGACAATCCTGTCGATGTCATCATCTGGAGGTAATGGAGAATAGCTTGTTTTGAAGTGCTCGTAGCGGAGGCTGTTCATGTCATCACACAATCCGTACGACAGTCGATTTGCCTCGGTGATGAAGGTTGGCGTCCTGAAGAGGTAATGGAAAAATTTTGAAAGTTTCCCGTTCCGAGGGGTGAGGACAATGTATGCCGGACTTACGATCCCATTATATGGAGAGACACCAATGGCTCCCTGCCAGGCGCGCATTTTATTGTAGGCTATGTCGCCAACCTTAACGACTTTGTACTTGGATTTGTCGTCGTTGGAAGAGTCCTTCTTTGCTGTTATCTCAGCCTGGCGAATAATGCCCCGATCCTGTGTAACGGATAGAAGTTCAGCATCAGGTTGGTTAGCCTCCTTGCGTTCGTCAAATATACCAAGATTACGCCGGACCTCCCAATGCTCAGGAACCTGCCCGAGCCATTCGACACCGGAATCCTTGTATCGGTCGTATTTTGGGAAGGCCTTCATTGTTCACCTCCGTGTTCTAAACGATGTTCAATAAGGCGACGTTCACGTTGTAGTTCAGCAACAAGTTCAGCTTCGGTCGGGAGGACTGTCCGATATTTAGAGGCAAAGATCTGTTCGCTACCTTTCAGGACAGAATATTGAACAATCGTCTCATCTTTATCCGTACAAAGAATAAGCCCAAGTGTCGGATTATCGTCCTGTCCGCGTTTGAGATCATCAAACATCCGCACATACATATCCATTTGTCCAATGTCCTGATGGGTAAGCTTTCCGGTTTTTAGATCGATAATGACAAAACACTTCAACACGTAGTGGTAGAAGACAAGATCCAGATAGAAATGGTTTGTCTCCGTACTGATTCGCAGTTGCCGAGCCACAAAGGAAAAGCCGTGCCCCATCTCCAGAAGAAAGCGTTGGAGCTGGGAAATGATGGCGGACTCTACTTCCACCTCGGTAGCACTCTGATCCTCCGGCAAGTCGAGAAACTCGAGAATATAGGGATCTTTTAGATAGTCCCGCAGATCCGGCTTCTCTGTTGGCACCGGGGTTTCCGAAGCAGGTGTCTGACTGGATAACAAACGCTGATAAGTGCGAGTCTCGAGCTGGCGTTCCAAAGTGCGAGTGCTCCAATGGTGTGTCGCGGCCTCATTCAGATAATAGCTTCTGGCTGCCGGATCCTCCTCGCGCATGATGAGCCGGTGATGGGTCCAGCTCAATTCGCTACGCAGTGCGTAGCTTTTTCGGCCCTCAGGATAGGTCAGGTAGAACTGTCGAAAGTTTTTGAGGTTCGCAAGAGAGAATCCCCTCCCGAACTCTGCCACTAAAACACGGGATAGCTCCGGCAACAACCGCTCGCCGTAAGTGGCCCTGACCTCACCACCTTGCTCTTCCTCGACAATACGCCGGCCAATTTGCCAATAAGCTTCCACCATTGCCGCATTAACGGCGGCGTAAGCCTGCGCTCTGGATGTAGCGAGAATGCCACGGATATCCTCAAAGAAGCTGGAATGAACGACAGGCTTCATAGGGTCACCGAGCAAAACTAAGAATCTGCTCCAAAAGCCCTTCGGTTTCGGCTTCGAGCTGACGAATTTCCGCTACCACATCCTCAAGCGCTCGCAGCGGCTGATGCTGGTAGAAGTATTTATTAAAACTAATCTCACAACCGATCGTCGTTTTCTCCCGATCCACCCAAGCATCGGGGACGTGCGGAAGAACCTCCTTCTGGAAGTAGGCGACGATGGCATTATCGGGCGACAAGTTCCCGTCTTCGGTCGACAGGTAGTTCATTGGGACATTCTCAGTGTCCCTCAACTCACTATCCGACTCGTAATGATACACGCTGTTCCCCTCGATATGGGAAACAAAGGTCCGGATCGCATTTTCGTCCTGTCCCGCCTGAGAGGCTAACGGAGTTCTATCGACGAGGATAGGGTTGGCTTCTGGGTTACGCCACGAAACTGCATCCAAGATGACCTTCAAATCGGCTGGTTTGAGATCCAGTTTGAGTTTTTTGGCGGCTGATTTGGTGGTTTCAGCAAAGCTGTTAAAATCATCCGAGATGGCTTCGCCCAAGTGTTGATGCAACTTTTCGCCAGCCAAGAGAAGGTCACGACGGTTTGTCCAAGTCGCCGTATCGAGGAGCTTCTTTTTGTTAGCCGGGGTGATCTCTATTTTCTCCTTCTCCAACCAATGCTCGATAGACTCCTTCTGAGCGGTAAGAAATCCTTTATCGTAAACGCGCTCACCCCATTGTTTCCAGATCCACTCCATCTCCGTGGCAAAAGCAGGTACAAAACGCAGCCCCGCAATACGCTCGGCCGTGTATTGACTCGATTTACGCAACGGCCTTTCTACGGTGACTTTCCAATACCCGAACTCGTGGTTTGAAAAAAACTGCGCCTTCAGCCCGTCCACGGATTCCTTGCCCGTTTCCAGCAGGTCGAGATAAGCGCGGGTAATCTGTTTGATATGTGCTGCTGTAAAAGCGCAGTTCTTCTCACCCAGATTTTTTCTGAGCTTTTCAAAAAGCTGGGAGGCATCAATGAGCTGCACTTTACCTTTACGGTTTGCGGCTTTGTGATTCGAAAGCACCCAGATGTAGGTCGTGATCCCTGTATTATAAAAAATGTTGTTGGGAAGCTGGATAATGGCTTCGAGATAATCGTTTTCGATAAGATACCGACGAATATTACTGGCACCTCCCCCAGCATTTCCAGTGAACAGGGCCGACCCGTTATGAACCGTGGCAATCCGGCTACCGATAGGACTGTCCGTGAGACGCTTCAACTTGCTCACCATCTCCATCAGAAAAAGCAGCTGACCGTCGTCCACTGCAGGAGCAGCAGGCACAGTCTCGATTTCTCCTTCGACGTTTGGCAACGACACCTCAAAACGGGAATCAATAATGACCGTTTCGCTGCCTTTTTTTTCTAAAATCTGCCCCTGATCCGTCTTCCAACTCTTTCCATACGGTGGATTGGAAAGCATGAAGTCGAAGCGGAGATTGCTGAACTCATCGGTCGCCAAGGTGGAGCCATAACGAATGTTCTCGGGGTTATTCCCCTTAATCATCATGTCCGACTTACAGATTGCGTAGGTCTCCGGCTGACTTTCTTTGCCGTAAAGGTAAACAGCGGCAGTCGACCGGATCAGACCGGCCTGATCGAGAATGTAATCCTGCGCTTCAGTCAGCATCCCGCCTGAACCACAAGCGGGATCGTAAATCGTGATCACCGGGGGGAGATGACTTTTCACAGGCTCGATGAGCAAGTGAACCATCAGCTGAATGACCTCACGTGGAGTGAAGTGCTCTCCCGCCTCTTCATTGTTCTCTTCGTTGAATTTGCGAATCAGCTCTTCGAACACGTAGCCCATGCCAAGGTTCGTGAGTCCGCTAAGTTTCCGTCCGTCCAGGGTAGCGGTGTCGTAGGGACTGAGATTGATCTCGGGAGAAACAAATTTCTCAATAACGCCGAAAAGAACATCAGCGTCAGCCATCTTGCGAACCTGATTCTTAAGATCAAATTTCTCAATGATCTCACGGACGTTATCGCTGAAACCGTCGAGGTAGTGGGACAAGTTAGCAACGAGCTGGGATGGATTTCCCAGAAGCGTCTTCAGCGTAAACTGAGAGGTGTTGTAAAAGACCTGTTTTGCGGCGTCCTTTAATCCTTCTGGGTCAAGAACCGCCATTTTAGCTTCCTCTTTCTGGAAGCGAACCTCCTCAAGCACAGCCTGTTTCGTATCTTCGAGCAGACAGTCAATGCGTCGAAGGACGAACATGGGGAGGATGACATCTCGATATTTACCCCGGACAAAAACGTCTCTCAGACAATCGTCAGCGATAGACCAGATGAAGGAGACGATTTTATTGTGCGTGGAGTGGTCCATGGGGTGTTAGCGAAGGGCAAAGATTTGGGAATGATTACAGGGAGAGCTGGTTCGACAAAAGATCGGAGTGTTCAAGCGCGCGGATCATATCAAAAGGGGTGGGACAAATGTGGGGATACCCTTGATAAGACCAACCGGACTACAACAAGAGCTACCGGCAAAGGTTCAATCGATTATTCACACCTCAAATCCAGCATTAAATCAAACAACGCATAACCTTTACCGTGCGTCGCCAAGACGATTTTGGTACAATAATGGAACACTACAGGAGGCCCAATCGCACCCCTCCCAGTAGTTTCCGTTATGAGTACCTCAACCCTAAAAAAAGAGCCCAAGCTAACAGGAAAACAAATCTGGGAGGCTCAGAAGGCGAAGGAAGATAGGGACGCATTGATCCAACCGTTATGGGACCGTTCGGAGGACATATTGTCCATTCTCCGGCGAACCACACCCACCGTGAGCGGAGTGAGCGACGAGGCAAAAGAGCGGTGGTATCAGCGGACACAGTTGGTACCCAAAGCCCCAAGGTCTTTCGATCTTCAGGATGATCAGGCAGCCACACCGGAGAACTGGTTTACCCTCAGATTCCCAGTTGAAGCCCGCAGGTACGGAGCACCATTCCTGTTTCAATCTGTCGTCAACGGACTAAGCCACCATGCGCTCAGGCCCCAGCTACTGAATGAAGATTTCTTCGCCGCTATGCTTGGGGGCGAGAAGGGACTCGGCCACCAGATCGTATACTGCCCCGGCGACGGCTTCTGGTTCTGGGATCCTGCGGTTGAGGCGTTCTGCCCGACCACGGACGCCAAGATGGAGATATTGATGTCGAACTATCTCGTGAAGTACGGGGAAGCGTTCGGCACCGGTCTGGATGTCATGTTTTTATACGACAAACACCGGAAGCCAGCGGTGCTGAAGAGAGTGGTCGCCAAGGCAATGGCGATCCTAGAAGCTGATGAGAGTTTCTTCCAAGGCGCGTTGGGGCAACCACGCTATGTGGAAGGCAAACGTGTTCTGCCGCAACCGGTAGCGTCGCCGCTTTCGTTTATCGTAAGCGCTGTGACCAGGCAGGAAGGGTCGACTATTACCGCTAGTGAGGCGTATCTGGCGTATAGTCGATATTGTGAGCGTTCTGGGCAACTAAAGGTGACGCTCACTGAGTTTAAGTCGTTATTGAACGGACCGTTGTATGACAGGTTCCAGTCGAGGCTTCGCCATGACATACCAACGGACGACGGTCGCCAGACCCACGGTTGGAAGAATGTGACGCTCGTCCCTAATGTGATTACGGAAGAGACGGTGGCGGCGTAAAAAAGTCAGTGCCGGGGTTCCGACCGTGCCGGGAGTGCCGGCAACCTGCCGTATCGTGCCATCGCAGCTTGCGGCTAATCGTGGCTCTTGATCAAAGATTGGGGACAGAAGGGGTAAAATCCTAGTATGTCCCGA
>JBAXNG010000067.1:0-8786 GCA_037133875.1 Verrucomicrobiota bacterium
TCGCAGCGGCCTTCGCTTCGTCATCGGCTTTCTTCTTCGCAAGCGCCTTCGCTTCTTCCTCAGCCTTTCGACGCTGCGCTAGAAGAATCTCACTCGGCAGCTGTTGCTCCGTTTCAGAATCGGTTTTGAGGTTTTCCGGCGGCTGCTTGAGTTCCGGTTTGGGCTCCGGCGGTCTCGGCGCAGGTTCGGGATCAGGTTGAGGCTCAATCTTGGGCCGTACCTTTGGCTCGACCTTCGGCGGCGGTTCCACAATGGGCTCCGGATCCACTTTGGGTTCAGGCGGACGCACCGGAGGAACCTCTGCATGAGGTTTCCCTGCAGCTCCATCTCCCCCTTCGCTACCACCCATACTTCCCCCATCCAGCCAAACCACTTCCAATGGTTTCGGTGATTTATGAGAAGCGTTCACCACCCAAACCACGCCGATCCCAATCACGTGGAAAATCCCGACCAAAATCAGGTTACGCCGGAAAGTGGATTCTTCAGCCATAAACAGCGACCAGCGCTACTGGCCCTCCGTTGATTTCGCCAACCCGACCTTGGTCACCTTCGCTGCCTTCACCGCATCCATCACTTCGATCAAACGCTGAATCGGCAACTCCTTGTGTGGACGCACAAGCACCGCCATTTCGGGCTTAGCGGATTTCATCGCCTCCAAACGCCCTGTGAGCTGATCCAGCGCAATTACCTCCGTATCCAGCAGCAGGCGGCCATCCTTATACAAAGACACGTTAATGACCGCGCTAGAATCCACTTCACGCCCGTCTGGGCTGCCGCTGGGTAACACCAAATCGGTGCTATTCTCCATGAGTGGAGTGGTGATCATAAAAATCAGGAGCAACACAAACACTAGATCCAGCAACGGCGTAACGTTCAGCTCGTTAAGCGTATGCATGCTGTGTTTGTCAGAAAAGCGGCGCATCTTGTCTTCCCCCTGTTAAATCCCCTGCTTCATTCAGCCTATCAGTAAACTCTCGTTCAGCCCCCGTTAGCCCTGTTTGTCCGAGCGATGTGAAACGTAGCGGTGCTCAAAAGCGCTCGTCAGCTCCGACCCGAAATTGTCGAGCTCCACAATCATTCCACGTACCGTCGTAACGAGGTAATTATAACCGAACATCGCCGGAATTGCGACCAGAAGTCCGGTCACTGTCGTGATCAAAGCGCCCGCAACCCCCGGCGCCATCGCCGCCAAACTCGCCGAGCCCGCTTGTGCCACACCCGCAAACGTTTCCATTACCCCCCAAACCGTCCCCAGAAGTCCTACAAACGGCGCCCCGCTCACAGCAGTCGCCAACACAATCATCTGGGACTCCAGCTTCAGCGCCGTTTCCCCAACCGCCCGCTCCATCGCCACCGCCACCACTCGCATTTGGGCCGGCGTGATTGGTTCCGCAGTCTCTAACCGTTGTGCAAAACTTTCATCCACCTCCGAGGCCCCCAGTAACTGATAAGCCAGCTCCGTACACCCTGCCTGGTAAACAGCAAACACAGGCGCTCCTTCAAAATGTAAATCGTCCGCAAAAATCCGTAATGGCTGCCGATCCTGACGGAACAGCTCCAAGAAACGCTCTCGCTGCCGCTTCGCCACCCGCAACGTCAAAAACTTGGTTAACATCACCGACCACGAAAAAACCGAGCCCACAAAGAGCGTGGACAGCACGATCATTTCGGGAGGCGTCGCATGCTGAAACGCGAATAAAAACCCGCTTTCAGTATTGGCTAGGAAAATAGGAGATATAAGCGTTGCCGCCATGAGGTGTAGGTTCGTTATTGCAGACCGTCCAATTCATCAAATGGAAAGCTTATGAAAGCCCTCCCCCTTCTTCTGACATTCATATTTTCACTCATTGGCTCAAGCACGCAGTCTATTGCAGCAAACTCTGCAAACTCCGCGCCTGCATCAACTCCGGAACAGGACGCAGAAGCCTGTATCATGCCCTTTCTTGATGCACTTGCCAACCCACCTTCGGGCCCCAATCGCGCTTTCCTCATTAAAGGCCGCGTCGAATCCATCTCCGGCTTCCCTCTTCTCGGCTTGATGCCCCAGTTCGAACTCGCCGTCGAACCCCCAAACCGCCTCCGTATCCAGTTCCCCCTCGCCGACACCACCGTCACCGCCTGCCGTAACGGGCAAAAAATTTGGGCTGCTCCAGGCTCTCAAATCGAGACCGCCCTTTCACTTCTCCCCCCTCCCCCCAAGACCAACGCTCCAAATATCCCAAAACTCGACGTTCTCCCGCTCCTCCAGCTCCCTTTTTCCGGCAAACAACTCGAACTCTTCCCAACCCTCCTCCAGATCCTCCCCAAAGGCATCGCCCCCTTCGAAGGCGTCTCCTGCACCATCGTCGACGTCCGTCTACTCCCGCAGCTCTCCCAATTCCTCCCATCCAATTTGGACGGCTGGGCGATGCGGATGTGGATCTCCCCCCAAGGCAAACCCGTCCGCCTCGGTATCCAACGCCCCGGCGGCTCCGCGGTCATCCGAATCGAGCAAATCCATTTTGCGCCTTCTCTCCAACCCGAAATCTGGACGCCCACCCCCACCGCCATCGACATCCCGCTATCCCGATTACAAGCGCTCCTAAACGCTTTCGGTAAAAACCTGCCTGCTCCCAAATAGCGGGCGTCTAGCCCATTCGCCCCTCAAACTTACCCGCCCCCAAAGAAATCTCTCCTTGAGCCAGCCCTTTTCCGCCGCTAAACACCGCCCCCCATGCAGTCACCGGAAGAGCAACTCGAAATCCTAAAACGCGGTGCAGCCCAAATTTTGTCCGAGGCAGAACTCCTCACAAAATTGCGCCTAGGTCGTCCCCTCAACATCAAACTTGGGATCGACCCCACAGCACCAGACATCCACCTCGGATTCACCGTCTGCCTCCAAAAACTCCGGCAATTCCAGGACCTCGGCCATCAAGCCATTCTCATCATCGGCGATTTCACCGCCATGATCGGCGACCCCTCCGGACGTTCCAAAAGCCGCCCCCAGCTTTCGCATGACACCATCATGCAAAATGCCCAAAGCTTTCAGCAACAGGCCTTCAAGATTCTAGACGCGAGTCGCACCAAAATCGTCTTTAACGGCGAATGGTTCGAGATGATGAACTTCGAACAAATCATCCGACTCAATAGCCGCGTCACCCTTCAGCAAATGCTGCATCGCGAAGATTTCCGGACCCGGATCGAACGCGGCGACTCCATCCGACTCCACGAAATCCAGTACCCGATCATTCAGGGATGGGATTCCGTCATGACCAAAGCCGACGTCGAAATCGGTGGCACCGATCAGCTTTTCAACATTCTCGTAGGGCGCGATCTTCAAAAGGAAGAAGGCCAACCCGAACAAGTCGTTTTCCTCATGCCTCTGCTGGAAGGACTCGATGGCATTCAGAAAATGTCGAAGAGCCTCGGCAATTACGTTGGTGTCACAGAGGCCCCGACTGAAATGTTCGGTAAACTCATGAGCATCTCCGATGAACTCATGGCCCGTTATTATCTCCTGCTCCTCAGTCAGGAAATGCCCGACGGCCACCCCATGGACGCCAAAAAGAATTTGGCGCGCCAACTCGTTTCCCGCTATCACGGCGAAGACGCAGGAACCGCTGCGCTCGAAGATTTTAACACGCGATTCTCCAAACGCGACCTCGATCAGGCCGAACTGCCCGTCGTGTCCGTCAGTGAGTTAGGCACCGATATCATCTCAGCCGTCGTTGCGGCCTATAACGCTGGATTTCAGATGACCAAATCCCGCGGAGACGCTCGACGCCTCGTGGAACAAGGAAGTGTTCAGTTGCGCTCGGAAAAAGTCACAGACCCCAAAGCCACTCCCGCCTTTGCCGCCGGAGACGTTCTGCGTTTGGATAAAACACGCGCGGTCCGTCTGGGCTAACCGACCGGAACCTGCGCGTCCTTTATATCCCAACCCACTCGGGTTGGGATAAGCCCAAATCCCTTTGGATTCCCCGGGCGTTTCGAGGCCTTTGTTATTTCACAAAGGCCTCTTTTGTAATAGGAAAAACAAGCCCCTTGGCTTTCCACTTCTTAACAAAAACATCCCTCTGGGTTTTCCAACTTTCGTTAAGTGGACCTTCGCTGGCGTGTTCAACCAACACATCGACCACCCCGACCTTAAAGCCATTCATCAGGGCCCCGATACAATAATCCAAATCGTAGAAGTGATACCCAGAATAGCTATCCTGATCAAATGGATAACTTAACACATAAGCTCCACGAACAAACATCACACAGCCATCCACACTTACCAAATCGTCAAACTGTCCGACTCTCTCAACCATGTGGTGCGGAGTCGCATCCGGATGTCCCTGTAATATATGCCCCCGAGTCTGAGTCTTGCGATCCACCAACCACCATCCTCCTTCTTCAGGCAACACCGTTGTACCGATCACCCCTGCCACCGCTACTTGCGGGTACTCCTTAAAATAAGCCAACACCTTATGCTCCAACCAGGGATCCCGGATCGTGATATCTTCATGTAAAAACACCACCACATCATCCGGAGCGATTCTCGAGCGAAGTATATTTATAATAGCATTATACTTCTTAAAAATAGACATCTGAACCGCAGAAGCATCCCCTTTTACACAAACGACCTCACGGCCATACGCAGTCGGTTTCACTATTCCAAACGACGGCTCTAAGCATCGTTTATAAACGACCTCCTGATTTACCGGAATAATGTAATAGAACTTCACTGTTCTTGGTTCTTGGTTCTTGGTTCCAAACCCGTCAGACCCCTTCCTGGGGAGCCAAATGTCTGCTCTGACGCGTCGTTTTCTTCCGACGCCTACTCGAAGGCTCCGCCCCTTCTTCATCCAGAAACGGCAGGTGTTCACGCTTCACCCCACCCCGCCCCCAATCCACCCGTAACACCTCCACTATCCCTTCAAGCCCCCGAACCTCCGTTAAATAGACAAAAAGCTTCTCCGCCAATCCAGTCAACGCAATGGAATGGCTCCGCCCCAATGCCCGCCCCATCCAATCGCTAAACTCTAAAAAGCAGGAAAACGGCGACGCCTGGCCTTTCCAGATCCACGGCAGCGTCTCCACAAACCGCCCACTGTTCGCAACCAAATCCCAAAATCGCGCAAAACGCCGAAGCCGCTGCAGCGTCTCGAAACTCAGCAGTTTGTTCTGCAAAATCTCATACGGTGGATACGGACTGTAAACCATCCCCCACTCCACATCGTGCCGCACAATCGGTGTCCCACGTAGCCGTTTCAGAATCCCCACCTGAATTTCCTGAGGCCCCATCGCAACCAATCGATCAAACCCGCTCCCGAAACTCTCCAGACTTTCCCCCGGCAACCCCACAATCAGGTCCGCATGAATATGAACCCCAGTATGCGCCCGGAGATACCGCACATTATACTCTAGTTTCGCGTAATTCTGACGACGGCTGATGTTCTTGGAAGTCAGCTCGTCAAACGTCTGAATCCCCACCTCCAACTGCACCGCCCCTTTCGGAAACCACGCCAGCAATTCCAGAAGCGCCTCCGGCATGCGGTCCGGTACCATCTCAAAATGGAGAAACATCCCGTCCTGCCAGCGGTCGATGAAGAATTGGAGAATCGCCCGGCTCGTCTGAATATTCAGGTTAAACGTACGATCCACAAATTTGAAAACACGCGCCCCGCGGACCAGCAACCCCTCCAGCCCGTGCAAAAATCGCTGCACCTCGAACGCTCGCACCGGCACGTCCAACGACGACAAGCAAAACTCACACGTAAACGGACACCCTCGCGAGGCCTCCACATACAACACCCGGTTCGCCAAATCCTCGTCGCTGTACATCGCGTACGGCAAAACCACCTGCTCCATCTTCGGCAACTCCGCCGCGATCACCTTCTGTGACTCCCACTTCCCCGCCAAAATCCCGCGGCAGACCTCTGCAAACTTTAAGTCCGCCTCGCCCGTAATCACGTAATCGGCCGCCTCAACAATCTCCTGCTTGTGCGTTTCATGGCTCACTTCAGGCCCGCCCAGAATCACCACAAGCTCCGGTCGCACCCGCTTCAAAATCGCTACGACTTCCCCAGATATCCCCACATTCCAAATATACACACCAAGCCCGACAATTTTTGGGGACTCCGCCAAAATCTCCGAAGCGATCTCCAGCGCTCTTTGTTTGATCTCAAACTCCAAAATCCGGGCCTTTTCCTGCAACTCACCCAGATTCGCAAACAAATACCGCAACCCAAAGGCCGCATGTATGTAGCGTGCATTAACTGTTGCAAGAATGATATCAGCCATAAGGAAAACACCCCGGCAAATCCGCCCGGTGTCGCTTCTTACCAGTCCGCTCCGCTAAAGGCGACTTCTTGCGTCCCGCCAAGCCGAGAATCCCGTCACCGGAAAAGGTTCGTCCCCTACTCACCAGAACGTCTATCTCCGAGCCAGAGCCAAATTTTATCCCTCAACTCCGCAGGGCGTACCGGCTTAGTCAGCCAAGCGTCCATCCCATACTCCATGCACCGATCCAGATCTTCTTTCAAGGCATTCGCCGTCAGCGCGATAATTGGTACGCGGCCCTTTCCTCCAGAACGATTCGCTTCCACTTTCCGTATCTCCGATGTCGCAGCATATCCGTCCATCTCGGGCATGTGACAGTCCATGAGAACAACGTCATAAGAACGTTCCTGAAAGAAACGAACCGCCTCCACTCCGTTCTGAGCCACGTCAAACTGGCACCCGAACTTGCCCAGCATGGCAGTCACGATCTTCTGATTCACCACGTTATCCTCAGCCACAAGCACCCGGACCCCGTTTAACCCGTCAGCAGGTGCATCTGTCGCTGCGATATCCGTCTGCGTTCCAACTCCAATCTTCGATTGCTCCGAATCAGGATCATGCAGCGGAAGCGTAAACCAAAACGTCGAACCTTCGCCC
This sequence comes from Verrucomicrobiota bacterium, assembly GCA_037133875.1. GTDB lineage: Bacteria > Verrucomicrobiota > Verrucomicrobiia > Chthoniobacterales > Chthoniobacteraceae > Chth-196. The sequence goes on from JBAXNG010000067.1 coordinate 6,904, forward strand.
ACCGAACTATCCAACCCGATTTCCCCCCCCATCAGCTCCACCAAGCGCCTGCTAATGGCCAACCCCAAACCCGTCCCCCCAAACCTCCGGGTCGTACTCGCATCCGCCTGAGTAAACGTCTGAAACAATTGCGCCTGCGCCGCCGCCGAAATTCCGACACCCGTATCCATCACATCCACTCGAATCCCCCGCTGCCCCTTCACCTCCTGCTGGCAAACCCTAATGGTCACACTCCCTTTCGAGGTAAACTTAATCGCGTTCCCTGCAAGGTTCAGCAAGACCTGCCGGAACCGCGTCGGATCACCAGTCACCATCCACGGCACCGACTCCCCCAGGCTCATCAGCAACTCCAGCCCTTTTTCTTTAGCCCGCACCGAAAGAAGCGACAGCACACTCTCAATGGCTTGCACGAGATGAAACGGCACGTTCTCCAGCGTGAACTTCCCAGCCTCAATTTTTGAAAAATCCAGGATGTCGTTGATAATAGTGAGCAGCGTCTCCCCCGAAGTACGGATCGTTTCAACATACCCACGCTGAGACTCATTTAGCGGCGTGTCGGCCAGCAGTTCAGCCACACCAATCACCCCGTTCATCGGAGTCCGAATTTCATGACTCATCGTCGCCAAGAAATCCGACTTCACTCGCGCCGCCTCACTCGCTGTTTTGGCAGCCGCCTCCGCCACCTTACGCGCCTCAGCCGAAACCCGCTCGGCGTGTTTCCTGTCGTCGATATCCGTACAGCCTCCAATATACCCAATAAAGTTCCCAATTCGGTTGAATCGTGGCACTCCAGTGCATTCAAACCACCGATACTCCCCGTCCGCCTTCCGCAATCGGTATTCCACCGTAAACGGCACTCTGCGCTCAAATGCCTCCTGATAACGCTGCACAGTGGCACTCACGTCTTCCGCGTAAATTCCCTGCATCCAACCCACTCCATACTCCTGCTCCAGAGTGCGCCCGGTATACTCCAACCAACGCTTGTTAAAATAAAAGTGCTTCATATCCAACCCCGCCATCCAGATCAGAACCGGTGTGTTGTCCGCCAAATCACGAAACAACGCCTCACTTTCCTGCAAACGCGCGGTCGCTTCTTTTTGCGCCGTGATATCTGTGCGAATCGCAATATACGCCCGCGGCTTACGGTCCATGTCCACTAAGGGCACCAAAGTAGAATCCACCCAATACAACCGACCACTTTTCGAGCGGTTACATATCTCCCCTCTCCAAACGTTCCCCTGGAGCAGCTTCTGCCACATCTCAGTAAAAAACTCCTTCGGATGAAGTCCCGAGTTCACCAGCCGGTGCGTTTGCCCAATCACTTCCTCACGACTATATTCGCTAATGTCACAAAATCGGTCATTAACGTAAATAATCCGCCCCGCCTTATCGGTTACTGCGACAATCGCATGCTGATCCATCGCATACCGCTGATTCTCCAATTTTTGAAAAGCGATCTTGGCGTCCTGCTGCGCATTCCGCAGTAAGTGCGCAAACGCTCCAATCTCGTTATCGGTCAGAACACTCTTCCAGGCGTCGTCCGCCGAATCCCGCCCTTCACCGACAATCTTGCCAATCGCCTCAATCGGACGGAGTACCAGCCGATTCAATAAACCATAAGCTACCACGACAAAAACCAGAGCCCCGCCAAGAACCGTCCCCCAAAACCTCAAACTCGCCCACCGGATCGCATCCTCTAGGGGCTCGGCATCCAAGTGAATCATCACCGCCCCCTCCGCAAACGAGTTCTGAGACAACGGCCCCTGATTAAAAAACAAAGGCGCGGTGTAATCAAAAATGTGCGCGGTCTTATTGTAATGGTGATGCGGTTTACGAGTCCGCATCGCTTTGAGCAAATCCTCGGCATACTCCTCCGCCGGTAT
>JBAXNG010000068.1:0-8691 GCA_037133875.1 Verrucomicrobiota bacterium
GCTTGGCTATGAGTGAAGGCAAGCGTGCTTGAATCTGTAATGGCTCGCTTGGCTATGAGTGAAGGCAAGCGTGCTTGAATCTGTAATGGCTCGCTTGGCTACAAGGGAAAGCAAGTGTGTTTGAATCTGTAATGGCTCGCTTGGCTACAAGTGAAGGCGAGCGTGGCACACGCTTTGCTTTATATTCTATTCTATGCAACACACACCAAAGCAGAACCCAATCAAAGAAGCCAGCAAGCTTGCTTCTGTAATACTAAACAGACTACAGAACCCGCACGGGGTATCCATCCACCAAACAACGGAAGGTGAAAAGTTTGTCCGTATAGTGAATGGAGAGGGCGCAAAATGCCATGATCCATTCCACGATAAGGAAGACGCGCAAGGTGCAATCTGTTTACACCTTGCGAAAAGTGGCTTTTATTCTAGCGATACATTGGAGCCCATTGACTTCCCCTCACTCTTTTCCGTTGTTCGCTCTGCTTTGCGCATTGGAAGAACAACGCAAGACGAGAGCGAGAGCAAAGAAACCTCCGAACGTATCGCAAGGGAAGAAGCGGAGGCAAAGACGCCTTGGGCCGTCTTTGCGCCCCTTGTTTCAACGAAACAAGCGCGCAACACGCTCGCAACCTTGCGCAGACTCTCAGAAGGCTACGCGAGACTCTCAGGAAGCAGGAAAGCAAAGGCAACACGCCAAAAACAAAGAGAAGTGTTGGTTTCAATCGCTCGCCTTTTACGGGGGGCAGGCTTTGCAGATGTTCCGCTTTTCAATACAGGCGAACTGACAGAACCAGACTCAAGAGGGCAAAGGCACCCAATCTTAAGAACACCCGAAGCTGTAGCGGTTGTAATGCACCGTTTCTTTGCTCAGATGGAGGAAGCCAAGGAGCTTCTTGAAGCTGAAAAGACAGCTTCGGACATCCGAAGGGAAGAATATAACCTCTCGAAAGCCTTAGTTTTTTAGCCTTTCAAAAAAGGCACCTTTCGAGGTGCCTTTTTTAAGGGGCCATTTCATCCGTCCGCTTCATCCTGCCAAAGACCAAAGGGCGCTATCCGATAATATCGGGTTGCGCCCTTTGCTTTTAACACCTCGTTAAGCAAAACGCCGTCCGCATAATCTATGCGGCACGGTGCGCTTCACTCTTACGGTAAGAGTGAACGAAACAACAAAACAAGAAAGCCAAGTCCTATGTCTACTAACTTGATTCCCTCCTTTGGTGAAATTGAAACCCTCACCGTCCAAGATAAGTCCGCGTTATTCGCCGATATGTCCCGCCTAAGCAATCGGGCATTTTCCACTTGTGGCAAAATATACTTCCAATTGGACACCCTGTTCCAATTGGAAGATAAGGACAAGCCCCGCCAAGCGAAGCGTACCGTCACCGCTACCCTGAAGGCCGCTGGTATAAGCGAGTCCACAATATCGAACTCCGCTCCAGCCGCGAAAATGTGGCGGGATCTAGTGGCTCCGGGCCACTTGGACGAGGCCGATTACGATACCCTCGCGTATCGGACCTGCCTAGCCGCACAAAAGGCGATGTCCGCCAAGTCCAAGCTGATCCTCTCCCCAGCAGAGGCCGCCGATCTCATCCGCACCTCGGACGATCCGGAAGCGGATTTCCGTTCCATGTTTGAGTCAGGCCGGAGCGCCGCCGAAGAAGCGTACGCAAAGCAGCAGGCTAAGGCCGCGCAAGACGCCGCCAAGATCAAGGCGAACACGGCTCCGGTCGCTGCCCAGCCGCCCGTAGAAGCGGAGACTGAAGCCGCTCCTGTAGTGGCTCCACCCGCCCCAAGCGGCTCGATCGCCGAGAAACTGGCAGCGATCCAAGCGGAGAACGCCGCCTTAATCGCCGCCCAATCGGCCCCGTCTCCCGTGACAGAATCGCCGGAATCACTGCCAGAACCCACCCCGTTTCCGACCGTCGACAATACGGCGGAAGTCCTCGCCGCGATCGACCGACTGGAAGCCGCCATCGCCACCCTTCCAGAGGACGGTCAAATGGCAGTTTGGGAACGCCTCACCGCCACGATGAACCTTCTGGTTTCATCGCTCGAACACTCCGTTGTCGCCGCGTGACCCACTTGCCCAGTCAATCCCCCTGCTTGATCCTTAACGATACAAGCGATAAGCTGTAAACCATGACACAACTCCTTGAACGTGCTTTTTCTGTGGCGTCCATGCTCCCAGACGCGGAACAGGATGCTCTTGCTTCGCTTTTCCTCGCCGAACTCGATTCGGAACACCGTTGGGCAGAGGCGTTCTCCTCCACGCAGGGTCCGCTTGCCGCTTTAGCTGATGAAGCCCTGCGGGAGTTCGAGGCTGGGCAGACTCTACCACTGGACTTGGCTCGTGATTTCCCGAACCACTAAACAGTTCCGAAAGCTCCTTTCTGGCCTTCCGCCAGATGTTCTGAAGCTGGCCTTCAGCACATACCGCACATGGCTGAGAGATCCTTGGCACGCGGGGCTTCAGTTTAAGCAAATCCACGCAACTAAGCCCATTTTCTCGGTTCGTGTCGGTCTTGGTTGGCGCGCAGTCTGTGTCCGCTCCGGAGACACCGCCATTTGGTACTTCATCGGCTCGCACGCAGACTACGATCGTCTTATTAAGTCGCTGTAAGCTACCGCCGTTCGTCAGAAGTGGCGAACGGCAATCCTCCTGAAACGCACACATGCCCCATCGGGCGGAGCTGTGCCCGAATCACTCACTCCACTGACTCTTACGGTAAGAGTCACTTCACAAACGCGCTTCCCATCAACCTGGGGGAGTTAATCGCTGCCCGTTGTCACGGTGGGCTTATGTCATCACCCCAATCGAAAGATTCCCTATGCCCGAATACATCAACCTCACCCCTCATGTTATCCGCCTGAACGACGGGACCGAGTTCCCACCATCCGGAGTCGTTGCCCGCGTTCTGACTGGAATGTTCCCTGTCGAGATCACGGAAGCCGAATCCGGAGAGCCCACCATCTACGACGTGAAGCACCAGCTCTGTGATCTGGACGGCCCCCTGCCGGAAGGCGATGGCCGCCCACGCCGGTTTATAGTCAGTCCACTGGTCCTTGAGACCATGAAGAAGAGGGCCGCCGGAATGCCAAAGGAACTCACATGGGTCGCCCCAGCAACAGGCCACCCCGCCACCGTCCGTAAAGACGGACAAGTTTTCTCAGTGCCGGGCTTCGTCCGGTAATCACTTGGTTGCATAGGGACGCCGCCGCCCGTCAGGGGTGGCGAGCGGCGGCAATCCCTTAACCCCACAAAAACACCGTTCGGGCGGAGCTATGCCCGAATAGATCACCCCGCTGACTCTTACGGTAAGAGTCACAAGCAACTCAATAAGCGAAACCTATGAACGCAATCACCCACAAAGACCACAACCGAGCCATGCACTCGGCCATCAATCAACTGCTCACCACCCGTGAGCTTTGCCGCACACAAGACGAGGAAACGCTCGAAGTCCTTAAACACGCCCGAGCCGTCATCTCACAACCCCGAGTCGAAGAACCCCGGCTGAGTAAGCCGCTTATCGGGCTCCTCGCACTCTCCGCCGCACTCGCAATCGCAAACCTCATCTCACTCATCTGTCGCCTCTAATCCCATGAATGCCACACTCGAATCCCCCACAGTCGCCCTCTCCGTTCTCACCATGAGCGCGGACTTGTTCCAGAAGTTCCTAAAACACGCCGCCATCAGCCACCAGCGTACCCTTGAACACTCTCGTCTGATAGCGATCCGCACGGAGCCAAACGGAGTTCATATTCTATCCACGGACGGCGACGACACAACCCGCCTCCGCACAGACGACTACGCCGGAAATTTTTCCGGAGTGTTCCTCGTGGACGATCTGGAGCCACTCAAGAAGGCCGACAAGCAGCGCACCATCAGCTTCGGCCCCGGCTGGGTTCAATACTACACAGGTGGGGTTTCCGCTCGCATTACAGTAAGTCCCCGACCACCGGAAGACTTCAATGAATCGGCATTCGCAACCATCGTTCTAAAGGAGGTGATCCTCTGGCCGGACCATTTGGTGGCGCACCTCCGGACCATGGCAAACTGCCAATCCGCAGATGATGACCGCGAGCCGATTTGCGGCATCCGTATTGAACCCGGTGGAGTAGCTGTCGCTACTTCCGGACGAGCGATGACCGTAGCCGAAAACCTTGGGCAGGAACTCGTGGAAGCCGCCACGACTTTCCACTGGCTCCCACCAAACACACTCAAGGGAGATTGGTCGGTTGGTGTCTCGTTTGATTACCCCCCACGCCACGCCACCCCCGAAGAACGGGAGAAATGGGTTCATAAGCCCACGCATATCCACTGGGTCCAGTGCTGGGACGGTGGCGTTTTCACCCGCGTGAATAAGGCAAAAGCGCAACATTTCCCCGACTGGAGATCATGCGCCAACGCGATCCTTGAGGACACCGCGAAGTCCCCATCCACTGCCGTAAATCTGCCACTGAATATGGCAGACATCCTCCGCAGGCTTCCCCGCCCGACCGGCGGAACTCGTGCCGTTAAGCTCTCCGCATCCGGAGATGCAATCCAGCTATCAGCCAGCACCACCAGTATGGAGGTCGGCGGTACTTGGGCAGGAACCCACGCCGAGTGGTTCATCAAGTTTAACCCGGAACTCATCTTGGACGCACTAGCCCTCGGTCACGGGATGGCCGACATCAAAGATGATGTCAGTCCGGCCATCTTCCGGAGCCGAACCAAACAGGGCGAATACAGCATCATCATGCCCATGCGGCTCAACCCTTAACTCTTACAGTAAGAGTCACTTTAGCGAATCAGTTAATCCTTAAAACACAAATCCTATGTCTCAGCCACAACCTCTCCTACAAGCCAACCTGCACATCAAAATCTTGGGACAGTCCAAGAAAGACGATACCCTCACGTATCAAACCATCGCCTTCAATGATATGGCGGCGGATTCCGCGAGGGTAAACAAGGTGCTTTACGCCAAAGCCCTGAAGGAAATTAAAACCGAGCAGTCCATCGCCAGAAAGGCGTTCGGGAACTTCACCCATAATGTCCTCGGCGGAATCTCCGCTGTGGTCGCCGGGGAAGCCGAACACCTCATGGCCCTGATGAATAAATCCAAAGCGTTGTTTATGGAACACCGCAACCGATTCATCGAGCGGTGGCCTGAGATCCTTGAGCAAGAGAAGATCGAGAAGGGCAAAGCCTTCCGTGTCACAGACTACCCAATGCAGAGTGAACTGGCTGAGAAATTCGAGTTCCAATTCACATTGCTACCCCTCCCCGTCGCCGAGCTGTTCAAGAACGGAGCACTCGGGAGCGAGATGCAGGCACAGCTCGCCGCCGACTTCGACAAACGCATCGAGAACACCAAGAAACAGGTGGTTCGTAATACCTCCACGGAATTACTGGGTCTCATCTCCGAAGTCGCCGAAGTCCTCGGGAACAAGGACAAGGCGTTGGTCGATAGCGAGCACCGCAAGGGTGCGGTAGCCAAGCTTCAGGTCTACCTCGAACGAGTGCCATTGCTGAACATCACCAATGACCCAACCCTTACCGCGATCTACCACGAGGCGAAGAACCGGCTGGACGCAACTACTCAACAACTCCGCGAGGACGAGCAGTTGCGGCAGTTGCAAGCCGCTACGGCCCTCAACATCGCCATGAAGTTTGGACAAATGGGCAACCGGAAAATCGCCGCTTAACGTATGAGCCACGTCACAAAAATCGACATCACCTTCCGTGACCTTGAGGCGCTGGAAAGCGCCTGCAAGGAGCTTGGAGCCACTCTCGTGCGAGATGTCCCGACCTATAATTGGTACGGGAAACACGGCGGCGATTATCCCCTTCCGGAGGGGATCAAAGAGGAAGATTTGGGGAAATGCACCCACGTTATCCGAGTCCCCGGCGTGACCTACGAGGTGGGAGTCGTTGCCATGCCCGGCGGTGGGTTCTCTATCCTCTTTGACTTCTGGGGAGGGAAAACCGAGGGGCGCGGACTCCAGAAGGTTTTCTGCGGGTCAAAGATCCACCCCGTCATGAGCGATGGGGAGAAGATTGGGGAAATGCGGAAATACACCCATGGAATGGAGCGCCTGAAACAAATGTACGGCATCCATGCCGCCACGCGGGCCGCAAAGGCCAAAGGATACAGCGTCCAACGCAAACAGGTCGGCGGGACCATCAAACTCGCCATCACGGTATGAACCCACTCGATAAACACCGGATCATCCTCAAAACCGCCTCCATGGCGGCTGACATCATCTCTGACGTTATCTCCTCAACACTATGTCATCATCTACAACAGCTAGAACAATCACTGTTACCGCCACCGAAGAAGGTGAAATCGTTGTCGAAGCGAACGGATTCAAAGGCAAAGGCTGCCAAACGGCAACCGAAGCAATTGAAGCCGCCCTCGGCATCGTAACGGCCCGCAAAAAGAAGGCGGAATACTCCGCCCTCAACACGGCAACAGCGGCCTACCAGACCGCATAAATCGTATGACCATCAGCTTTCACGCCGATGGTTCAGCAACCGCGCTGTGGCGAGAACACATTGATCTCGCCCAGCTCGGACGGCTCCAAATGAGCCGCGCAACCACCATTGACTTCAACGAAGTCGAGCAGGTCTGGCAGGTGCGAACCCCAGACAAAAAGACCCTCCTTTACAGCAACACCTCCCGCAATGCGTGTCTCGCTTGGGAGGACGAGCACTTCGAGTAACCATCCAATTAAGAACAACAAGCGCATGAACATCACAACGCAAAAAAAGCCAGCTTCCAAAGCTAAAGCCCGCATTATGCTCCCCGACTTTTATGCGGTATTCGAGGCTCGGATACCTGCAAGGACTGCCGACGGTGGTGGCATCCTGTTTTCCACAAAGACCGCCGACCTGAAGCGAGTGCTACTAGAAGCAGGTCTTATTAACTCCTTCCGGAAAATCCCCGGAATGTACGTCAGCGTGATGAGATTCGAGTGGGAAAACTTGATTGGCTACGTATGCCGCCAAATCATGCCCGACAATACCGAGTTTTGGTGCGGCTTCTTCGCTCGGTCTGAAGACGACAATGAACTCCAAGAGTGCGTCGACGCGAGCCCTATCGGCTGTTTCATCCGCCCCGAATCCAGCGAGCTGATACCTACCCCGCAACCAACCTTCCACAACAACTAATCCCTTACCTATGGACCTCAATCAACGCATCGTAAATTACCTCAAGGCTGGCTATCCCGGCCTTTACCTCGTCACTCACGAAGAGGAACGAGTGGAATCCCTGTTGAACTCCGTCGCCAGCGCGGCGGGATACAACCTCTACGCTTGGTCATGCACCAGCGGACTCGTAAACGCCATCACTGGCGAAAACCTCGGCGACGAAGAGCTGGGCGACCTTCTCTCCTCCATCAAGAGCGGCAAGATCGTGGAGAAATCCATGATCCTCCTCCGCGATTTGCATGGATGGTATTCCGACGCGAATCCACTGCTCGTCCGGCTCCTTCGGGACGCTCTCGCTTTCGCAAAAACCTCCGCAATCACTGTGATTGTGAGCGGCTGCGACTTTGTGGTGCCGCAGGAGGTCTCGAAGCTCTTCGTTCGCATGGATTTTGAGCTACCAGACAGGCCGACGCTCACAAAAATCATCAAGGGACTCTGCGAAGGCGCTAAAAAGCCCGTTCCGATGGCTGCCGCCATGGAAAACGTGCTCGACGCTGCCGCCGGAATGACGACGACCGAGGCCGAGGATGCGTTTGCGCTCTCCCTCGTCGAGGAAGGGATGCTTTGCCACCACGTCATCCACCGCGAGAAGTCAAACACCATCAAAAAGAGCGGTCTCGTGAAGCTCGTGGACGCCAAAATCAAGCCGGAGGACATCGGGGGCCTCGATCTCTTGAAAGCGGATCTACACAGCAAGCGAAACCTCTTCACCAAGGCCGCCCGCGACTACGGATTACCATCGCCAAGGGGAATTTTCGCCGTGGGTCAGCCCGGCAGCGGTAAAAGTCTCTTGGCTCAGGCCACGGGGAGCATCTTCGATGTCCCGCTCCTCAATGTGGACGGCGGCCAGCTCTTTGGCTCCCTTGTTGGGCAGTCCGAGGCGAACTGGCGCTCGGCTTTCGCCACAGCAAAGGCAGTTGCGCCTTGTATCCTCTGGATCGACGAGGCGGACGGGCTGTTCGCAGGCTCCGCAAGCAGCGGAAGCACCGATGGCGGCACAACCAACCGCGTCATCAAGACGATCCTTCAGGATATGCAGTTTAACAGCGAAGGCATCTTCTTCGTGTTCACCGCGAATGATATTGAGAACTGCCCAGACCCACTTATCGACCGACTAGATGTCTGGAGCGTCGATCTGCCAAACGCAGAAGAACGGGAGGCGATTTGGAGCATCCATATCGCCAAACGGAAGCGCAAACCAGCGGACTTCGATCTCCCTGCACTCGCAGCCGCAACGGACGGCTTCTCCGGTCGTCAAATCGAGCAGGTATGGCTCAAGGCTATGACGTACGCCTTCAACGAGGGCCGCGAGCCCGAGAATATCGACGCTCTGCAAGCCGCAGGAAGCGTCATCCCAACCAGCAAGACGATGGCGGAAGTTATCGAGGCCCGCAGAAAGCGGCTCTCAGGGCGCGCCACTCCCGCGAGTTCTCCTGTGGTCTCAGCGAAAGCCAACACCCAACGGCGCATCGCCGCCTAATATGATGAATGTCGCTATTCCG
>JBAXNG010000069.1:0-7551 GCA_037133875.1 Verrucomicrobiota bacterium
GGAGGTTGGGGGAGGTTGGGGGAGGTTGGGGGAGGTTGGGGGAGGTTGGGGGAGGGTGGGGGAGGTTGGGGGACTAAAATCAGCGGACGCGCAGAGTTGGGGGCTGGAGTGTTGGGTGATTGTTGCCGACGATGCCGAGCACGAGTCCGCCACCCTGTTCTATGCGATTCTCGCGCACCAAGATGAGTGTTAGCAGGCGATTGGGATCGGCTTTGATCCGCTCGACCAGTGTCGAACCTTCGATAGAAAACGCGCCGTTCTGCACACCTCGCGGCACAATGAACTCTCCCACGCGCACCGCCTTTGACTCATCCACGCGACCGGCACTTGAATCAAAAGCAGGCTGGGCATCCCAGCTCACTTCCGCGGCGTTCCAGAAATCGGCACGATCCTCAGTGAGCGCATAAACTACGATGTGTGCATCATCACTATGCGAGGCATAACCAAAGCCTGATGGCGCAAGACTGAACGTGAGCTTTGCTTCTGAGATCAAGGCCGCATCCGGCAGTGCTGCGAGATCGAAACGCAGTAGCGCTTTCCGTCCATAACCGGGTTCGGCGCAGTGTTTGAGCAACAAGAGGGTGCTAGATTGATTCCGCTCCGTGCGGGGCTCCGCGATATACACCGCAGCTCCGCGGCCCGTGCGCGTGGTGATTTCGGTGGTGAATGTCGCGGTTACGAGTTCCGCTTCTGATCGGCGAGGTTCCGCCTCCAAGGGTTTTGTCGGTAGCAGTTTCTCTGGCGTGATAGACGCCATTTCGCGGGTCGTCAGCCGCACTGGTGGCGCACCATTAGCGTGACGCAATTCTACCTCGCCCTGCATGACCTGCACATTCGCGTGGCCTTTTTCATCCGTGCTAATGCCAAAGTCCGTACCGTGATCAATCAGGGTCGCATTCGGTGTTAGCACTGAAAATCCATGAGCGGGCTCTGGGACGTGGGCGACGAGTGAACCGCGACTCAGACGGCAAAGCTGTGGCCCGATCAATTCGAGTTCGGCTGGCCCCTCCAGCGTTACCTCCGCACCGCGTGCGAAGCGCAGCCTTGCTATTCCTTCAGACAGGCGTAATTGGCCGTGGCCTAACTTACTTCCGGGCTCTGTAGCCAGGGTACTGTTTTCCCATCGGGCACCCTGAGACTCGATCATCTCGGCGTATACGGACATCTCTGACGTCCAAACTCGAAGCACTGCAAAACAAACTGTCACTAGAGCTGCCGCAGCGATAAGAGGTGAGGACAGCCAGGTTGAACGGGCTGGTTTGAGCGAATATTGCGACACGTTTGTGACTGCGTCGACCACCGCCTGTTGCTGGAGCTTGCGCCGCTTTAAGGACCGGCGCAGGTCCACGTTGAGTTGCGTTCGAGCGGCCAGATAGGCCAGCGCTTCGGGGTCGCTTTCCAATCTCTGAAACAACAGCGCCTGCTCGGATTCAGGCAAGGCCCCGTCCAAGTAAAGGTCGATGAGTTGGCGTTCGGAGTCAGTCATAGATTTGTCCTCGCGAGATCATTTTTCACGCAATCGGCGAGAATGTTCCGAATCCGAAACAGCATCACCCGAACGGCACCAGCTGAGGATTCAATGACCTCTGCCAGGCGTTCGATGGGCGCGTCATCCTCGTACCGCAGAGCCAGAAGTTGCCGTGATTTCTCTGGCAGTTTGTCCATGCAAATCTCAAGCGCCTCTTGGCGCGCTGTGCGTAGCGGCTGCTGATGCACGAGCACCTCAGCGAGCCGATCCATGAGCGCTGCAGAGAACACTAGCCGCTCCCGGCCCTGCTTCCGATAATGGTCTGCGATCCGCGATTTCGCGAGCCACAAGGCCCACGCGACGAAAGGCCGCGAGCCGTCGTATTCATCGAAGCGTCGCGCTACCGTGAGTGCTACCTGCTGCACCACATCTTCCGCATCATGCACGCAGGTCACCGCCGCGAATACAAACGCCTGCACCGACGGCTCCGTTTCCAGCCAAAGCCGGGTCAGCCGCTCGCGCGAATCGGTTTCGTGTTCCTGGTTCATATCCGTATGCCGCGTTGGGGCCGGAAATGTTAACAGGAAAAATGAGGAATTTGGGATTTCTTGGTGGGTCGTGGGCCGCCAACAGGCCGAGAAGTGTTCGTGTTTCAGAAAAAAGACTCGAAATACTGGTGCATTCTACTGTGGTCTAAATACGCAAGTTGTTGGAGGTCTGTGGTGTATGTGGGAAATGCCATTGAATGGACCCTGTTACACGAGAGCGCGGACTTCGGCTCCTTTCGAAAATATAATCAGATTGGAGCCGACGTATATTTGTCAGTTGGCGTTGAGATCTTCGACGTGCGTTAGCTGGAACGTCCAAAGGTGCTCGTTGATTGAGGGATTTGTGTCGCTGTTTACGTTTATAAAACGGTTCAATGTAAGCGACACAGTGGCTGGGATTTCATCCCTGCGGCCCGAGTGTTCCGCTACCGGAACGTTCTTTCTCTGAAGCCGCGCTATTGTTTGCGAATTTGTTTTCCCGAGCACAGAGCCAGCGCTATTCCGAAACCTTATCGCAAACCATATAATAGAAGGGATTCCCCGCAGCCTATCCTCGACAGTTTCGGGCTCAGGTACTGCTTGCGGCGAATCAATCAAGTCCCTCGGTATGCTGAGGGGCGTTGTCCCGTCAGTTGCTGGAATTTATGAGAGAAAGTGGTAAGGCTGCGGTAACCAACAGCATGGGCTATGGTCTCCACCTTGTCCTTTGTATGACTGAGTAGGTGTGCCGCTCGTTGTATCCGTATCCATGCCACATGTTGGGCAGGCGTCCGAGCGACGCTCTCCACACATAATCGGCTGAATTGTTTACCCCCGAGACCTGCTATGCCAGCGAGCCTTTCGAGTGGCCAATCTTCCTCCAGGGCAGAATGAACTTTGCTCCAGACCGCTCCAAGTCGGTCGTCCGTTTTCCAAATTTCGATAAAACTATCGACGTAATATTGTAGCAAATCGACCCAATACTGAAGCGCCACGGGCTTGGCCTTGGTACTTGCCTCGCGATGCAGCCCCAAAATTGCCAGCCGCAATGGTTCGCCATCGAAGTCTGCAACCAAAGGCGCTCGTGTACTGACAATCGGACTGGACTGTTCAGGCTCCTGATAGCGAACCCATACGATCTTCCAGGGTTTTCCTTGGATCGAACGGTAGGAGTGAAAGGCGTGCGGGGGAGCCAGACAAGCGCTTCCCGGACGAATCGGACTCCAGACGCCATCCAACAAAACCTCCCCTTCGCCGGCAGTACAAGCCATGACAAAAGTACCACTCAAGCTCGGTCTTTCCTCACCGTAAGGATGAACCACGTCGGCTACTCCTACATGTACGATCCTGTGCCTTCCAAGAGCCGAGCAGACTGGTGCATCCTGCATCCATGGACGAACATCGTTCGGATCTGCTCGGACAATCTGTTCGGTCGTTTCGGATAAACGGATGTCCGTTTTCATGGGGCGAAAAATATCAGGCCACATGAGTTTGGTGGTTAAAGAAAGGGATGCCCACGCAAAAGTTTTCCACCCCTGTCATCACACCTGATCTGAGCCGTACCGCAATTTTATCGCGTCTGCGTCAAAAAGTTGGCGCCGGTCAGCCCATTATAGGTGGAGGCGCCGGCACCGGGCTTTCCGCAAAATGTGAAGAGGCCGGAGGGATCGATCTAATCGTGATCTATAATTCCGGACGCTTCCGCATGGCTGGCCGGGGCTCACTTGCCGGCTTACTCGCCTACGGAAACGCCAACGAGATTGTCAAAGACATGGCGCGCGAGGTTCTCACCGCGGTCAAACACACACCAGTTCTGGCCGGCGTAAATGGTACCGATCCATTCCTGCTCCGCGGTCCATTTTTGCGGGAGCTGAAGGATCTTGGGTTCGCCGGAATTCAGAATTTCCCGACAGTGGGGCTAATAGATGGCACCTTCCGTGCAAATCTTGAGGAAACCGGCATGAGTTATCAACTTGAGGTTGAGACTATAGCTGCCGCCCGTGAGTTGGACCTATTAACCACGCCCTACGTATTTAATGTCGCTGACGCAAAAAATATGACTCACGCGGGAGCGGATATTGTCGTTGCTCACATGGGGCTGACTACGGGTGGGAGCATTGGGGCCGAGACTTCCAAAACACTCGAAGATTGTGTTCGTGAGGTTCAGCTCATTGCCGATGCCGCAAAGTCGATCAATCCCGACGTCTTCGTCTTGTGTCACGGAGGACCAATCGCCGCGCCGGTCGATGCCCAGTACGTTCTGGATCGCTGTGTGGGAGTGGACGGCTTTTATGGTGCAAGTTCCATGGAACGTCTCCCCACGGAAAAGGCGCTGACCGCCGAAGTTCAAAAGTTCGGACAATTGAGACTGTCGCGCAAAGTGTAATTTCACCACTACCTCCAGTATGAAAACCATCGCAGTTCTCGGTACATTCGACACAAAGGGAGTGGAACATCGCTTCGTCGCGGACGAGATCGCGCGACTCGGATTCCAGCCGCTGTTAATCGATGTCGGAGCACACGGAGTTCCTCAAATTTCAACAGACATCACTCGCGAGCAAGTGGCCGCAGCAATTTCGCTGGACCTTATCGCGCTACGGAGCCAGGCAGATCGAGGAACGACCGTGGAAGCGATGACTAAGGCCGCGCCTGTCTTGTTGGCACGACTAGCGTCCGAAGGGCGGATTCATGGAGTCATATCCTTGGGTGGTTCCGGCGGAACCTCCATTGGAACCGCCGCGATGCGTGGATTACCTTTGGGGTTTCCAAAAGTGATGGTGTCCACGGTAGCGGCTGGGAATGTCGCACCCTATTTGGGGAGCAAAGATATCATCCTGTTCCCGAGTATCGTGGACGTGGCTGGGCTGAACCGAATTTCGCGAGCGGTCTTCGCCCGGGCGGCAGCAACGGTGTGTGCATTGGTCGAGGCCAATTCGCGGTTGGACGTAACTGCAGAGGGACGGCCACTGATTGTGGCTTCAATGTTTGGCAACACAACCCAATGCGTCGAACACGCAAGGATGTTGCTGGAGAACCAGGGGTTTGAAGTGCTTGTTTTTCACGCCACAGGAACGGGGGGACGGACCATGGAATCACTTATCGAAAGCAGGGCGGTCTCAGGAGTTCTAGATATTACGACGACCGAATGGGCGGATGAGTTGGTAGGCGGCGTTTTATCGGCTGGACCGACCCGACTCGAAGCAGCAGCACGTTTTGGGATACCGGCAGTAGTCACTCCGGGCTGCCTTGACATGGTAAACTTTGGACCACGTGAAACTGTTCCAGCACGTTTTGCTGACAGAAAGTTCTACCAACATAATCCGCAGATTACCCTCATGCGAACTACCCCGAAGGAATGTGCCGAGCTCGGGCGGATCATTGCCGAAAAGGTGAATCTATCGACGGGGCCCGTGAGCGTTTTGTGGCCCCGGAAAGCAATCAGCATCATCAGTGCAACTGGCAAACCGTTTGATGATCGGGAAGCGGATGAAGCACTTCGGGTATCACTTCAATCGAATCTGAGAAAGGACATCCCGTTTCGGGAGCTGGACCGCGAAATCAACGAACCAGCATTTGCCGAGGCATGTGTCGTCGAGTTGCTTTCCCTTCTCAAGATACAAGATCGCGGTTGAGCCAAAACCGACGGATCGGATTTCTCTGAATAACGGGACCGTAAGAATCCTCGTACATCAGATTGATGTCCACCCTGGCTTCTTTCGGCTTGTCCGGGGTGCTGATCGATTTGGAAGATGAGGCGACACAGGGGATGTCGGAATGCATTGGAGCCCGATGTTCGTCGTATCAAAGCTTCCACTTCAATTTTCGAAAGGGATACCCGGTATGAGCCAGATATTGCACATCGTTGATGCGTTCACGGATACACCATTCGGTGGTAATCCCGCCGCGGTTTGTCTCCGTGAGTATCCGGCGGACGAATCGTGGATGAAACTCGTCGCCCGGGAGATGAACCTTTCCGAAACGGCATTCCTTCATCCCTTGGATGGCGGGTTTTCACTGCGATGGTTCACTCCTTCGGTGGAGGTGAAACTCTGCGGACACGCGACTCTAGCGAGTGCCTTTGTGCTTTGGGAAACGGGTGTATTGCAACCCGATGCAGTCGCTCGCTTTGAAACACTCAGCGGGTGGCTGACCTGCCGGCGGGAGGGCGATTGGGTTGTGATGGATTTCCCGGCAAAAGTTTGTGTCCCGACCCCGCCTCCGGAGGGTCTCGCTGAGGCACTGGGATGTGAAATTCTCAGCTGTGGGTTGAATGGAATGGATTATCTGGTTGAAGTCGCAAACGAGAAGATCCTTCGCGGGCTGTGCCCCAATATGACGGCACTTTCCAAATTGCCCGTGCGCGGGATTATTGCCACGTGCCGTAGCGAGTCGCCTCAGTGTGATTTTGTGTCCCGTTTTTTTGCGCCGGCTGCGGGTGTGAATGAGGATCCTGTGACCGGTTCGGCGCATTGTGCGTTGGGACCGTATTGGCAGGCCAAACTTGGGAAGAACGAATTTACGGCTTATCAGGCCAGCCAACGCGGCGGCATCGTGAAGCTTGCCGTCGGGGGTGAGCGTGTAATTTTGCGAGGGCAGGCTGTGATGATGAGCCGCGTTGAATTGTTTGCGTGATCGACTAAAGGCCTTCTTTGAATATGTCCCAACACTCCGCTACCATCCGTTGGACGAATACCGGGCCGGATTTTCTGAAGCGCCGGTACTCACGAGAACACACTATTCAATTTGATGGCGGCACCGTCGTGAACGGGTCACCGTCCCCTCATGTGGTGCCGGCTCCATGGTCGAATGCGGCTGCGGTCGACCCCGAGGAGGCTTTTGTGGCCTCCGTGGCCAGCTGTCATATGCTGTGGTTTTTACATGTGGCGATTGATTCCGGTTTTGAGGCGTTGAGCTATGAAGACAATGCCTTGGGGGAGATGACAAAAAATGAGCGGGGAAAACTCTGGATCAGCCGGATCACGCTGCACCCGAAAATTGTGTGGAGCGGCAAGCGACAACCGACCGCAGACGAAGTGACCCAGCTACATCAACGCGCGCACGAGGAGTGTTTCATCGCAAATTCGATTAGGACTGAGGTGCGCATTATTGACCGAGGTGAATCATATTAGGAACTCTCTCCCCTCATGAATTACCTCCAATTTACTTGCCTTACTGCCATTACCATCGTTCCTCTGGCCTCGATTTCTGGCGCTCTCCCGGGGAACTATGATGAGTCCAAGGTGCCTGCTTACACCTTGCCTGATCCGCTGATATGTATGGATGGATCTAAGGTCGAAAATGCCGCGACCTGGCGTAACAAGCGTCGGCCCGAAGTGCTGGGCATGTTTGAAAGCGAAATGTATGGCCGTACACCAGAGATCGATACGATACCCAAATTTGAAGTGCTCTCAAGCGACCCCGAGGCTTTGGACGGAAAGGCCATTCGGAAGCTCGTTCGGATATGGCTACTTGGTGACAAAAGCGGGCCGATGATGGAGTTGCTTGCTATGAGGTTGGTCAAGCTTGAGCTGGAAATTTCCGCTAGGGTTTGTGTGT
>JBAXNG010000070.1:0-5165 GCA_037133875.1 Verrucomicrobiota bacterium
TAAACTGCTAATACGAGTTCGATTCTCGTCGGAGACACTTTCTTAAACTCCTTGATTCCAAGTGTTTTCCTTTAGTGATTGCAGATCGAAAGCACGGCTTGCTTGCGCTTTTTACGTCGCATAAGTACCTTGAAATGGCCGTATATGGCGAGCTGGTGCCCCCATGTCACCCCGCGAGCACCCCACAACCCCCTCAAAACCCCACAGCCCCACGCCACCCCCAAAAGCGTCTCAATCCCTTCTGAAATCCTATGTTCATTGAGCGTCGTGTAACTAAAAAAGGAACCGTCACTTGGAGACTCGATTACGGTATTATCAATGGGAAGCACGTCCGAGTCACCTTCGCCACGAAGGCGGAGGCGGAAGGTGCCATGGCGCTCGCCAAGCGAGAAACTATCAAGCACGGCAGGGTATCACAGGAGCTTTCGCCCGCATTGCGCGCTAAGATTGTTGGGTGGCTCGCAAAGCTCCCTCCCTCCGTCGACATCGACGACGTTTTTAAGTTCTATCTGCTCCACCACTCGTCTCCCACGCCTCAAAAACCGCTCCAAGAACTGCTTCGGGAATACTCAGATCATCAGGAGTCTCTAAACCTCACAAGGAAGTACATCACAACATCGCAGACGTTTCTCGATAGGTTCTTCCACCTGAACTCCGGTATTCCCCTTAACCAGATCACACGGGAGAATATTGCGCCATTCGTACTATCGGCTAAGTCTGTTTCATCGAAGCGCAACCGTCTGGGGGCAATACGAGCGTTTTACGAGTGGCTCATCATGAAGCGGTATGTGCATGAGAATCCCTGCCTCGGAACAAGAAATCGCATTCCGATCGCAGACCAAGAGGAGAAGGAGATCCTAAGCCTCGGACTTGAAGAATGTAGGCAGCTCTTAGCTGTGGCACAGCACGAGGAGAATGCTGACCTCTTGGGCTACCTTACACTGGCCTTATTCTGCGGTCTAAGGCCCGCTGAGATTGAGCGTACGCCCACTTCCTGCCTCGACCTTGACGAAGGGGTTCTCCGGGTTCTCGCAAAGCATACGAAAACAGCCAAATCGCGAGTTGTCCCTTTGTCGCCTGCGGCCCTCGCGCACCTGCGAGTTTGGGCAAGCACACACCCAGACCAAACTAGGTTCCAGTCTGCTAATTTCCAGAAGCGATGGGCTGCTCTCCGGGATGAGGCGAAGCTGCTGAAGGGGTGGGTTCCGGACATCCTTCGGCACACATTTGCGTCGATGCACTACTCGCATCACCAAAACACGGCACAACTCAAGGCATTGTTAGGGCACGTTGATTCAGAGGATACGCTGTTCAGGCACTATCGGGCCTGCGTGACAGTTTCGGGTAAGATCATTTCCCCTAAGATCGCTGCTGCGTTCTGGGCGCTTGAGCCCGGCCTTTAGTAGTTTAGAAAAAACAGGGGGGGCATTCCTCGAAAATGCCCCCTGAGGTTACGCCTCTTTCACTGAGGGCGTGAGGCCCCCTGCACTCCCTGCACCCTCAGTTAAAATAAAAGGGGCAGACCTTTACCCTACCTAGTCCCTTTTTAGGCGACCTGTGCGCGCTCGTGCATTTTCACGCCCTTCCTACCTAGTCCTTTTTTGGGGTCACCCCTGCCTTTTGCATCTCACTGCTTTTCTGAGCGTTGCGTTTCCTTGTGCAGAGGAGGGTATAGGTAGGTAAGGGTTAGATGAATCAGAGATATACCTATCATCTCTGTATACAGAGATGATAGGTGAGTGTTTTTACTGCATAACCGCATGTATCGCGTGTTTTTTGCTTGGGGCTTGCTGAACCCCTGCCCATAGCGACAGACCCCTTCCCTTTGATCTAAAAAATCAACCACCACCGTGGAAAAGGAATCTATTTGCGTGGTTTCAACTAGGTTCCGTCGAAGACGGGTACTGGGAGATCTTATGAGGGGCCTTTTTGTTGACAGGTTGCATTCAGAGAGACGCTTATGGGCTCTCTCTTTCCACCCGATTCGACCACTCCGGCAGATTTTGCCGCACCTGCTTCGATTCCGGCCACCGTGATCGCCAAAGCTTGGGGCACCTCCCGCGCTTACGTCTACAAATGCCTCAAGCGTGGGTGCCCTGACCACTCAATCGAAGCCGCCACCGAATGGCGCTCTGCCACTGCCGTTCACGCTGTCGGCTCCAAAGGCAAGCAACCGGCAGCATCCATTTCTGGGAGTGGCCACGACGAGGATTCCGACTCCGACGAGACATCAGGGCACGATGACGAACCCTCCACCGGCAAAAGTGGAGGGAAACGGGTGCGGCTCCGCACAATCGAAGCCTCTCTCAAGCGCGCAATCGCGAACGAAGAGCTTTGCGCCCAAGCAGTAGACGCCGCCCGAGGCTTTCCCGCTCAACTACTCGTGTTGATTAACGCCTACAACAAGGCGCAGGCAAATCGAATGGAGACCGAGAAAGTTCTCCTGAAGATCCAACAGGAACGCCGCGACTTGATTTCGATCGACGACGCCAAGGACATGATGGCGCGTGCGTGGCTGCCACTCTTGGCCCGCCTCCGGAGTGCGCCGAAGCGGGCTGCTGCGAAGGCAAACCCGTCAGATGACGTTTTGGCGGAGTTGGTGTTTGCGGAGGAAATAGAAGCCGCCATCGCCGAGGGGCAAGCATCGTATGCCGAAGCCATCCCCGAGTAAATCGGCCCTCGCGAAGCTTCAGTCGGGCATGTTTGGCGTGCTTGGTCGCGCACCGGACATGCCTGTTTGGCGTTGGATCGAGGAGAACGTGACGCTGACTGAGCGTGAGACTGCCGAGCCCGGCAAGTTCTCAACCATAAAGCGTCCGTACGTCAGGGAACCGCTGGAGTGTTTCCGCGACAAGTCCGTGACCGACCTCATTCTTTGCTGGGGAACGCAGACCAGCAAGACCATGACCATCATGTGCGGAGCGGCGTACAAGATCGTGAACGACGCCATGAATGCCCTCTGGGTCATGCCGAACTCCGATTTGTGCAAAAGTTTCTCGCGCAACCGATGGCAGCCATTTGTGGACAATTGCCGTCTACTGGCGCTTCAAAAACCGACTGACCGGCACAAATGGAAGACGCTGGAGCAGTTCTTTTCTAAAACGACGCTCACCTTTGTCGGCTCTAACTCGCCCGCAAACCTCGCTTCCCGCCCCGCCGGGATGCTTCTCATGGATGAGGTGGACAAGTTCGAGCTAAAGGGCGACAAGGAGGCTGGCGCGCTTCAGAACGCCGAGGAACGCACCAAGACCTTCCCGTACCCGATCCGGGTCAAGACGAGCACCCCGACCACTGCGGCTGGGGAAATCTGGCATGAGTTCCTTTCAGGCGACCAGCGGTACTTCTTTGTGCCCTGTCCGCACTGCAAAATCAAAATCCGGCTCGAATGGAAGCAGATCCGTTGGTGGGACGAAAAGGAGGAGGAGTCGAAAGGGGAAGACGGCGAGTGGGATTTGCGCCTAGTCAGGAAGAATACTTTCTACAGGTGCCAAGAGTGCGACGGTAAGATATTAGACGGCCAGAAGACAGCGATGCTCCGAGATGGTGAGTGGCGACCAATGAACCCGACAGCTCAACCGGGGCGGCGTAGCTATCACCTGAACTCACTCTACGCAGCCCTCAAGGAGACCCAGTGGGGAATACTCGCTGTGAAATGGCTCCAGACGAAAGGGAGCATCTCCCGCCGTCACGCTTTCATTAACTCGACCCTCGCGGAGACATGGGACGACGAGAAGGGGCTAGATGACGATCCGCTCAACACCACTGAGTACACGGACATTGACCTGCCTCAAGAGCGGATTCCCGTGATGACCGTGGACTGTCAGGAGAACCATTTCTGGGTAGTCGTGCGAGCGTGGGGCAGGGGAAGCGAAAGCTGGCTGCTGCACGCTGGGCGCGTCGAAGTGGAGGAGGAGTTAGAGAACCTTGCCCGGCAGTTTAACGTTGAGCCGTTTCGAGTCGCGCTCGACATGGCACATCGACCCAACGTCGTGGCGCGGCTTTGCGTAAAAAATGGCTGGCGGGGCCTCTGGGGGTCGCC
The DNA here is from genome assembly GCA_037133875.1 of Verrucomicrobiota bacterium. Lineage (GTDB taxonomy): Bacteria > Verrucomicrobiota > Verrucomicrobiia > Chthoniobacterales > Chthoniobacteraceae > Chth-196. Next base: position 4,040 of record JBAXNG010000070.1, read on the forward strand.
CAACAAAAAGGGGTTCGTCCACACGCTGGGCAATGGCCATCGGATAATCCGTGACTTCAGCCCGACGCAAAGCCGCGATCCACATTTGGGAACGGTTCACCAATCCGAAGGGAACAAGCGCGCATTGTTCGCGTATTGGGCGGTGGATGCCATTGCAGACCGGCTGGCAATCCTGCGGTATTCAGTCCCCACGAAGTGGCATGTGCATTCCCGCGTGGACAACGACTACATCCGGCAGATTAACGCCGAGGTGAAGATGACCCGGATCAATCCGATGACCGGCAAGCCGACCTATTACTGGAAGCAACTTCGGAGGGATAATCATCTGGGTGATTGTGAACGGCTTCAGGTGGTTATGGCCCTTGCTGGGGGTATTTTGGAGGACGATTCCATGAAGGATGCGAACTCTCAAAAGGCGTTCGGTTTCATGGGGGCAAAGGTAGAGGAAGAAGCCCCGGAAAACGAAGAAGCCGCCCCTCACGATGAAGGGCGGCCAGCGGTGAAAGAATATCAGATCCGAGAGGATTTACGGCTCAGGTAGCGGCCTGCATTGACAGCCCTCCCCCCAAAGTGCGACTGTATCGGAATGTACGCCATTGCCTTCGATCTTAAGGTTTCCGACTTGGAAATCCATTACTCCGGCAACTCGTATCAGAACGCTTACGGAGACATAGCGAAGTTCCTAAAGACAAAGAACTTTGACCGCCAGCAGGGGAGCGTTTACTTCGGCGATCCCAATTTGGTAGACGCAGTGAGGTGTGTTATGGCAGTTAATGCCCTAAGTGCGCAGTTCCCTTGGTTCAAGCAATGCGTCACCGACATTCGGATGTTGCGCATTGAAGAAAACAACGATTTGGCTCCCGCCTTGTAATCTGCAAACCGGCAAGACTCACTCCTCGCCCTCCTCAACCCATGGTTCGAGGAATGCAATCGCGAGCGTGCGGTTTTTTGTCCAAAGGCGATTCGGGAACGGTGCAAGCTCTAGGCCGCCAGCGCCCACTTGTGTCAGCCCGTGGCGTTCAAGCTCAATGCGGGCCTGCGTCGGGCCGTCCAGCACGCAGCTTGGCTCGTAATTCAACTGGATGTCCTTACGCCAGTTTTCGTCCACGCATTCGATGCGGAGTCT
>JBAXNG010000071.1:0-4393 GCA_037133875.1 Verrucomicrobiota bacterium
AAAGCCAACACCCAACGGCGCATCGCCGCCTAATATGATGAATGTCGCTATTCCGCCGCCGACCCCAAGGCCAAAGGGGTGCATCATGGATTTGGAGACTCTGAATGGAACCCTCTATCGCTCCTCCCAAGGGAGCATAGACGGGGTGGCCGGGGAGACTCAAACCTCCCCGTGGTACTGGGAGCAAACCTGCGGATACACGAGCAGCCTCGATTCGATCTGTAATGTCAGACAGATCGCCGAGAAATTGGACAGGGGCTGCACCAGCACCGACATCCGCTGCCGCTTCGTCATCAACGAAGGCGCGGACCAGATCATCCTGCCTGAATGCTTCCTGTCGGAACTAGACGACGAAATCGACAAGGCGCTCAACCTATGAAACTCGCTGATCTCCCGGAGTTCCAGCGCGGCTATTTCGCCGCGCTTTTTTTCTGCAATGATGAAGACGCACCCAGCGGAGACTACCTCCAAACTGGCCGCGCCGACACCGCTTTCGACGCACTCGACGAGAACTGCAAGGCCATTGAAATCCTTGCACTCGAAGCGTGGCAACACCAACACCGGAAGCTGTTAATTGCAGCCGAAGATAATCTCCATTCACGCTTCAGTCTTGGCTCCGACCTTTACTACACCGCAGCCGGACACGGCTGCGGCTACTGGGACGGCGACTACGAAGACACCCTTGGTGAGTGCCTCACCGAGGCCGCCAATACGTACCGTGCGCCCGAGTGCGTGGAACAAGGCGACGACGGAAAACTCTACCTCTTATGATTATCGACGAATTTGGACTCGCTCAACCCGAGAACCTTCAGGATTGCCTTTCACTCGCTTACCACGGCGCAAATCAACTCTACAACTGCGCCGACTACATGGAGGACTTTTCCATCAGCGAAAAGCCAACCGCCGGACAACTCAGGAGCCTCACATCCGTGATCGAGTCCACACGCATACATGCCGAATGGCTCGAACGAATCGTACAACGCCACACCGAATCGCTATGCACATCCACACCATAATCGACGACGAAAACCCAGCACACCTCGCAGCCTGCCAGCTTCTTTGCGGCCTCGTTGCGGATGAACACAGCATCTGCCAAAACCAGCTTGAGCAGATGGTTGAGGAGTCCATCGAATTTGAAATGGATGGACTTGGAACCTTCGCGGAGTTCCATCGGCATGTGCGGCAGCGGGCCAGAGAGCACGCCATCAAGCACCATCTCGTTCAGCTCAAAGAGTTGACTGGAGGCGTTTTCACATGGAATCAACGAACGGCACCATGAACGGAGCGGAATACGTTTCTAGGCGGACATACACAGAACGTCCGTGGGACCGTGATCCGTTTTGGGGTGGCGGTGATCCGTGTCCTCTCTCTGTGCTGGGAGGGAAAGGCCAGATTGATCCGGATGAATGCAGGCGCATCGTCGCCGCTGGTATAAAATCGGGCGCGATCAAACACGCACCGGGACCAACTCACGTCGTGAAGATGAAGATGGAAAAGCCCGCCAGAGCCCACTGCACCTGTAAGGTTAATTTTGCGGAACCCGGACGGAGACTCTGTTTGGATTGCCTTGAGATTTCCCTCTCGAAAAAGGAGGCGAAAGTCGCCGCAGTCGAAGCCCGGCGGATCGAACGCGAGGCAAAAGTGGCGGAAGGCCGCAAAGGAATCTTCCGAGTCGGTTACATCAACAACCCCGGTGGCCCGAGGGTTAAAACAAAGTCTTACCGAAAACTAAAACATGCTTCCGTCTAAGCTTGAAGAAAACTTCTGGCGATTCCATGAAAGGCAACCGCAAGTCTTCAGCCTTCTTGTGGACAAGGCCAACGAGATGCTCAACAGCGGAGAGAAGACACTGAGTATCAGCCGTCTTTTTGAGCAAATCCGTCACGATCCCAGCATTCCAACCCCAGCGGGTCAGATTAAACTAAACAACAATCAGCGGGCCTACTACGCCCGCCTGCTTGTGACCCTGTACCCGCATTTCAAGGACCGATTCCGGCTGCGCACCCAGCGGGTTCAAGCCACGTTTGGTCCAGAGAATCATACGCTCCCAAGCGGCACCCATTACAACAACTAGAGGCTTCCAGTAGACACGCGAAAGCCGCCCACGAGTAACTCGAACAAGGGGCGGCTTTTTTGTGCCTTGGGCTCTCTTCGATTTCTTCAAGCGGGCTGATTTTTCAAGACCCGTCGATTCCCGAAGCTGGGCGTTTATTTTCCAAAGCCACCCAAATCCCACACGTCAACCCACATGAACAAACAAGCACTTCCCACCATCCATACGAATGGCAATAGCGGCCCAGAAATGCTGGCCGCATACGAAACAGCGCACCTCGCATTTCAGCTCTTCGTGAAAGCGTTTAACCAAATCGACTTCAACGCCCGGAACTACTACGTGAACGGCGATTCCGCTTGGACAGAGGCTGTGGCGGCAAGAACACACATCTGCAAGAACCTCAAGGAGGCACAGGATTACCTAGAGGAACACCTCAATCACGTTTTTGACCAAGTGAACCGATAATTATGCCTTACACCGTTATTGTTGGAAATGTCGGCGCGCTGCCATACGACACACTCGAAGAAGCGCAGGCCGTCTTTAATGAATACCTGCACCACAGCCAAGCGAACATCGGGCGCGCCAGCGGGCAAGATGTCACGCTCCTGAGTCCGGACGACGAGATTCTCGCCGAGCATTCCGGCGAGGACGACGAACCCGAAGAGATCGACGTGGATCAGGTGATTCAGGAACTCGCAAAGATCATGAAGATTGTCGACGAGGAAGACTCAAATCCGACTCCGGCAAAATTCAGCACTGGGCAGATTCGGATCACTCAGGGAGCCAAATCCTCGTTTGGCCTCAGTGATCTCTTTGATGCTCTCCGTCGCCATGTGCGGGGCGATTGGGGTTGCGTCTGTGACGAAGACAAAGAGCTGAACGACGCATCTCTCTTAAACGGCACCCGAGTCATCAGCGCCTACATGATCGGCGACGACAAACTCTGGATCATCACCGAAGCTGACCGCAGCCTCACTACCCTGCTCTTGCCCGAGGAATACTAATGCCGGACTCCGAACTACACCCTGACCTCACCCCCGCCGATGTGGCCGCTGCCGTCGCAGCATTACGCGAAGACAGTCCCACGCAATTTGCCGTCGACACCATGCGGAAAAATGGCGGATTGTTGCCTCAAATCACCACAGACGAGATCAACGATCTGTTCACCACGAAGAAACATGCCCCAAGAACCCACGATTAGAGAACTAGGCGACCGCTGGCTGGAAGCGAGCGGATTGGGTGACATTACCACTAAAACCCTCGGAATCGACCTTCGGAAATTCGTCGAGCTTAACGATTTGTGGAACATATCCGAAGGCTGTCTTACTGCGCGGGTTTATGAATTAACCGCTGACCTCCTTCGGTCTAAGGGGGTTGCTGCGTTTTTTTCTGTCTTCTCAGGCGATGCGCCGCATCGCCCGGTAGACCTTGCCGCTGTCCCGATCCCTCAATGGCGGAACTGCGAATACATGCAGGTGATTATTCCACCCATCGTTTTTGATAAAATACGGGACCGCTCCCTAACCACGGAGGAAGCCAACGAAATTGAAGAGGAGCTTGAGGCATACTATGGAGTCTCTGATCCCTTTTGGATTTCGTATCGAGGGAAAGGATCGTCCCATGTGTTTGACTTCATGGTGGATGGCTAAAGCTGGCTTGCAGGAATAAGTGCTGCTGGTTATTCCTGCGGGATGTTTCAAGAATTAGAACAGAGGATGCTTGCCGAGGAGGAATCGGGCACGCACATCCTCTACTACTACTCCCTAACCGGAGAGGACGTAAAAGGTCCGGTTCAAGAGTGGCAGCTATTTAATCTGTGGCAGGCCGGTGAAATTAAAACTGACATTCTCGTGTGCGAGGACGGGAGTAAGGCTTGGCGGCCATGGCTGACCAAACCCGGAGAGGCAGGTATAGGGTACTTCCCTCCACCGTCCTCGATCACTACAGACGCCGCAGATTTCAAACGAGGGAAAACCGTGATCTCCCTTTTCTTGTATTCAATCGCAGCCATCCTCCTTTTCTTTGCTATAAAATATACGCTGGAGTTCTGGGACATAATACTTGGCCATAAACGCTAACCAGCCCCCAACACCCACAACCCAAATTCAACCAGCCCTCTTCGGAGGGCTTTTTTGTGCCCTGATTTATGACCCGCTCCGAACTCTGTAGCGATGGCGGCAGGCTCTATCGTTACAAATCCACCACTCTCCTCTGGGATGGTGAATCCCATGTCTGGCTGATGAACAAAACAGGCAAACGCCAAATCCACTTCACCGACCAACACCTCGCCGAAACCATGGAGTGGCTGCAAATGCCACAAGAGGAATGCGAGAAATACCG
>JBAXNG010000072.1:0-2874 GCA_037133875.1 Verrucomicrobiota bacterium
GTTCGGGACATACTAGGATTTTACCCCTTCTGTCCCCAATCTTTGATCAAGAGCCTTACTTTGCACGGGTCTACGGGGCCATACTTTGCGCGGACAGGGCTACGAGGTTTTCTCTTTGGGCTTCTTGGGTTTGCGCGGTTTGGGCTCGTCGCTCCATTCGGCGAGTAAATCTCCGATCGCGTCCAGTGATTCGAGCTGCATCATTCGATCTGTCTCGAATTGACGCCGGAGCCGTTTTTCCAAAGGAGCGCGATCTTTGAGCTGGGTGAAATTCCAGGCCATGTCTTTTTTGGCCTGACTCAGACTGCGCAGCACGGCTTGGGATGAACGCTCCAGTTCTTTCAAGACGCTACGGAGTTGAGAAAGACTAGTGGCTGAGGTTACCGCTTGGGTGCTTGTTTCGCTCAGTGCCAAAAGCATCTCCAGACGTCCCAGATCTTCCTTTTCGTAGGCGGCTTGGACTTCGTGCCATAACCCTGAGGCTTTGCCTTTAGGGCCGGACTGAGTGTCCGGGTGAAGTTTACGGACAAGGAGTCGGTAGATCTCTTTGATTCGCGCTTTGCGGCCTTTGGCTGAAAGAGGCTCGGCGCTTGTGTGGGTGTCCTGTTTTGGTGGGACGTTTTTGGGTGCTGGCTCCTGTCCGAGGATGTCGCGTTGAAAGGCCCCGAACAGTTTTGCGTATTCGGATTTACGGAGCTGTCTGGGGTGAATGTCTAAAACGTCTCGAAGATATTCCTGGAATAAAGCTTCGGCCTCTTCGGGACTGAGCGGTTCGTCGGAGGGAGCGTCCGAATCGTCGTCATCCTCATCGGGATCAGAGTCCCAATCCGTATCAGCGTGAGTTTCGAACGTGTCGGGAGGATTGGCCCGGCGTTCCATCACAATCTTGTAGGCGGCCCGGTAATTTCTGGCGCCCCCGAAGTACACTTCGTTTTCGATCTCACGAACGAGAGACTCTTGTTCGCGCAGGATCTGGTCCGATTCACGCAACTCGGTGAGTCGCGCTCCGAAAGTTTGCATGAGCCACTGACCAAACAGGGGCTGATCCTCTGTTTCGAAACGGGACCATTGAGCACGAAGATTTTCCAGTCGGGCCATCTCGTGGGCACAAGCGTCAGCGGCTTCTTTCCGGAGCGGCTCCTGATCCAGAAGGATGATTGCAGATCCCTGGTCGGATTCGAGAGACGCCGGCTTGTTGCGAGTGAGTTTACGCTTTGGGTGAGAGCGCGAAGATGGAGGGCGTTCTTTCAAGGTGAATGTTTTTACAAAACTACGGGAATGCTGTGCGAGCAAGTGGACGTTTGGGGATCCTCAAGAGACCTCGTTTGCTCGATATCTGGATTACTGGCGGGAGGCTGGCATACAGCCGCTCGCTTCGAAAGCACGGTTGCACGGCAACAGGACGGCGCGAGTGTAGTGCATAAGTTTTAGTTGTTGTTATTTTTACGCTGATATAGCGTTCTATAAGTCTTCGCTACTCCTGTGAATTTACGCTTCCAGCGCTGTCTCAAGTTGGCCCGGGCTGTGTTTCTCAGTCTGGTGGTGGGACTTCTCGTATCGGGATGTTCCGGGGGAAAACGAGAAGTGCTACGGGTAGGGATCAGTCTGGATCCGGAGAACGAGCTTCTGTATTTGGCGCAGCAGAAGGGTTTCTTTCGCGAGGTGGGGGTGGACGTCCGGATTGTGGAGTTTCTTTCGACGTCGGATTGTCAGCGCGCCTACGCTCGGGGACAGATCAACGCCATGGCGGCCTCGGTCGTCGATCTGTTGTATTTGCGGGATCGTTCCCATTGCTCGCCTCAAATTGTGCGGGTGATAGATGAGGTCAAAGAGTCGGATGCTGTTCTCGTGAAGCCCGGCTATGTGGGGCAGAGTTTGCGGAATCAAAGAATTGGCGTGGAGATGGGATCACTCGGGGTCTATGTGCTGGTACGGGCGTTGGAGAAAGAGGGGCTTTCGTTGAGTGATGTCAAAGCGGTTTCAATGAGCCCGAATGCGATGGAGGACGCCTTTCGGAATGGTTGGCTGGATGCGGTGGTGACATACCCGCCTTTTTCGACTCGGTTGCTTCAGGATAACCTGGGTAGGTCTATTTTCTCAGCCAATGACATTATTGGAGAAGTTGTAGGGGTGCTGGGGGTCGAATCGTCGTTGGTACGAGATCAGAAGGCGGATGTTATGAAGTTGTTAAAGGGCTATGAGAGGGCGGTCGCTTTCATGAGGTAACATCCGGCGGAGGCGTATTCCATCATGGCGGATCGGGAAGGGCTGTCGGTGGAAGCGTTTGAGGAGGCGTTCAAACGAGGGGGCGATTTTGTTTCAGAAGCCGACCAGAAGCGATATTTTGGCCCGGGCGGGAAATTGCAGGGCTTGATTCCGGAGCGAGAACGGGCGCTTCGTCAGGTGGGGCAATTGGTGGGGCCGAGTCGGAGTGAAGATTTCGTAGCTGATTTGTTTTCGGAACCCCAAAAGGGAGAGGCGAAATGAACCGTTCTAAGGGGCTGTTCTCGGGGTCGATTAATCGAGAGTTCGCATTACCTCTTCTATTGGCGGGTGTTCTGGGGGGAGCCTGTGCTTTTTTGATGATCCCCGAGCGCAGTGAGCAAATTGCCGTTCAGAAGTTGGAGGAACGAGCGCAGTTACTGGCTAACACGCTGGGTGTCGCCGCAGAGATTATTTCTGTTCCGGGCAATTTGCAGCGTGTTGTTGCTTCGGCGGGCGCGGATCCTGGTGTTCTGGAAATTCTGGTCGCCGCAGGGAGCCCGAATCGAATCGTGGCGTCCAGCCAGTTTCGATTCCTGGATAAACCGCTGAGCGCGATACCGGCGGAGGAGTATGCCGAGGATTTGCTCAAAGCGATGCGGACTCGTAAAC
>JBAXNG010000073.1:0-2379 GCA_037133875.1 Verrucomicrobiota bacterium
CTTTTAAGATCGCGGGATCTCGCGTGGCTCAACAACCTCATGTCATCTATCAGTTGCTTCGGGTAGATATACCAACCCGAACTTTTCCGCCTCCACTTGCCCCGTAAACACTCTCCATAAATCCACGGCTAATTGCCGTGCTATTGCAACGGCTTTCTTCCTCGCCGCTGGGTTGGGCGTAGGACTGTTCAACACGGGGGCCCATTTCTGGAGTGCCGTGTACCCGGGTTGCCACCGGATCATTCGCCATACCATTTCCACAAGCATCGCTCGCACTCGCGGATTCCCGCTCTTGCTCACGCATCCGAAGTGGCTTTTGCCGCCACTGCTGTGCTGATCCCGAGTTTGATCGCTTCGTATCATGGCGACCAACAGGCCGTGTGGTACGCCTGTTTAATTTGAACCCAAAATCAGCTTCTTTTTACTAAGGGCAAGCGTCATGCGCTAGTCGCCTTTCAATTTTCACGAGAACACCCCAACACCCGGGCCACCCACATCCTGTGTTAGTCCCCGTCAACCTGGGCGGGTGCGAATCCGCTTACGAAACGAGTTAGAGGTGCGACTGATTTTGCTATGTCCACGTGAGGCTACCCGGATCGGCGGTTCAGTCGAGCGAGTTCGATTACCCCCTGTTTTGAAGGTCCGAATGGAGTGTGCTCTAACCGGACGTCAGGCTTGGGTCTAAAAACACGTCAGAATAGGGTCGATTTTGCCATTGATTGACAGCAACGATCCAAGGTCAAAGAGGCAATCATGACACCTGAACGCGAGAACCCATTTATGGGTAACGGTTCAATTATTTGTAAGCGGTCCAGCACTACCCAATCTGGACAGTAAATAGACGAACGTGACGTCAGAGGTTAAAAACAAAAGACCTCAACGAGCCCCGGAGATTGTTAAAAGAACTTTCCCCCCCCTTACAAATCCGCTTCTCCAGTTCCTAAACCGCCTGTTCCTCAGCAGGCGCAGCCAAAATTACTAACTGGAACGCTTCAAAGTCAGCCTGTTAACTTCGTTAAATACGTACTTCCTGTCCAGTGTGGGAAACACTGAAGCTCCGCGAGCAGGCAAATCCGCCAACGGGGAACAAATGAAAGTGGAAAAGCAGAGGTCCCTTTTTGGCGACTCCATCACTGCAGCCTAGGTGGGACAACGGGAGGTCTGGAACAAATCGTTCTGTGATTACAAACCCGCAAATTTTGCAATCGCAGGAGACCGACCCCAACATGTGTTATGGCGAATCACCAACGGTGTACTCGATAACTTCACTCCCAATGCCTAGGGGTTAATGATCGGGACCCATAGGGCAGGCAGCGATCCAGCCGACGCAATCGCTCCGTCTCTGAAGGAATTGATGAAATAAAAATCCACTCCTCTGGATTGAGAAGCCAGGGATTCGGCTCCTAACTCAAGTGGCGCGCTATAAACTCAGTAGGTGTGATAGGCTGGGGTTTGTATCCAGCGGTTCTGAGCGGCAGAAAATCGGCATCTTCGGTAATGACGTACTCTGCGTCAGCTGTGATAGCGCAGTCCGTAAATTTGTTATCATCCGGATCTTCATGAATGATCCGGAATTGAAAGGACGGTTCTGCAAATAAAACCGTTCCATGAACTTGGGAAACCAAACTAAGAAAATTCATGACTTTGGAAGCAAAGTCAGCACCGCCTGTTCGTTGGCTGATTTCTTCGTACTCTAATAGGATAGAGGTGCTTAGCGCGATTCGGAGTTTTCCGGAACCAACTGCCAAAAATAAAGGTGCAAAAGACGACCCACGGGCGAAAGCCTTCAAGATCACATTGGTATCAATGCAGACTACCATTACCGATATGGCCGGCGTGTCCGGTGTTCACTAATGGCAGCTTGCAGCACCTCGGCATCCAACTTCCCTTCCAGGCGTAGTAATTCGGCGTCGTCTTGAATTTCACCCATTAGGGCTGAAAGTTCCAATTGCTGGAGGAAATGATGTACGGCCTTGAGTCTTGCTGGACCAAGCGAAGCAACTTTGGACATCACATCAGGCAGCAGAGCGGAAGGGTTATCAACCGTAGTCATGGGCAGACCATAACACGCGACGCGTATGAATGGTAGTGCGCTGGCTCCAGATTCCTGAACCCAGGGGCCCAAATGCCCTCAAGCCCTTAGACCTTTAACTTCGTTAAATACGTACTTCGTAGAGAATATCGAAAGCAGAAGAACGCCTGACGGAGTACAATGACCGCTCCTCTTTCTCTGCTAACTTCGTTAAATACGTACTTTCCGGAGAGTAGGGTGAAAACAAAGGCCCCGTCTCAGCAGCCCATGACAAATTCAAAAAACCACGGGAAGGGCTCTTGATCAAAGATTGGGGACAGAAGGGGTAAAATCCTAGTATGTCCCGA
>JBAXNG010000074.1:0-1780 GCA_037133875.1 Verrucomicrobiota bacterium
AACTCTCGCCGCAAGATGGCCCCTATGTCTTGCCACTCCGAAAACTGGAGCAGTGCAGGCTTATGTTCCGAAACGGTTATTGTTGCTTTTGCAGCCAGCACACAAAGCGTTTTGTAGTCATGCCTCACCTGCGCTAGTTGAGCCTCGGCGGAGGCAAGGCGTGAGCAATACAGGCCAGAGTGGAGCTGTTCCACGACGCCGCATCTCGGACAGTATGGATCTTTCATCTCCCCTCCTTCTCTTTTGCGATTTCTTCTCTCAGCATTAAAAGCTGAAAATCAAATTCATCCTTCTTGGCGTCAGACGCGAAGAAGCTTGGCTTCCCGTTCTTAATCAACTCCATCGCCATATCTCGTTGTGCGCGGAGTGCCGCGATTTGAGTCTCCAACTCAACAATGCCCTCCCATTTAGTGTCCCGCAAGCGATCCCGTTCTTTGCGGAGTGTGTCACGTTCAGCGGTCACTTCAACCATGCTGGAATAGTAGAGATTCCGTTCTCTAATTCGTGTATCCAGAAGCAGACTCAGCCGCTCCGATTCCGACCTTGCGTCATCTCGTTCTTTGATGATGTCACACGACACAACAAATTGATTTCTTAATTCGCGCTCTAGCTGTCGCGCTAGTTCGATAATAGTGTTACGGTCTCGATACACTAACACAGCATCCGTTCGTGGGGTTTCACTCACTTCGACCCTCCTTTCATTTTCCGGTCTGCCCAGAGCGCGATAGCGAATGCGGAGACCATGTAAATTCCGACGATCGTGCCGAGGATGGATGCGGCAATTGATGGCCTAGTTGGTTCTTTCATTAACAAGCGCCTCCTTAAGCATCTCTTTAAGCGATGAGAGAAAAGCCATGCAGGAAATCAACTGACACAAAAACCACCATGTTTGTGCCCAGCCATCCGATTTAGAGCCCAGCAATCCGGCGTTTACCACATTGCAAAGGTATAGTGCCGTCCAAAATATACCTTTCATTTCTCCCCCACCTTCCAAGTAAAGATGCCCTTCTCGTACGTGGCCAGCTTGAGGTAAAACGCTTGCAGTTGCACATCTTCCTTGCCGCTGCTCACGCCAAGGGAATGAGAAAGGCACATCATAAGCGGGAGAATGATGCCGATTGCGATACCCACTGCTACATGCAAGGACCGATCAAATTTTGGATCGTATGGATGTTCGCTCATAGGGTGAGGCCGTCAGCGGTTGGTTCTACGACGGGGGATTCGGGGTTGTAGCTCTGAGGGTAGGGCGTTGGGGTTCCGAGGCCCTTGAGATCCATGCCAAGCCACATGATTGCTTCTTGGATCTTCGTCACTGCGATTGAACGCTCGCGGGACCGATGCACGGGCCAATTCGGCTCGCGTTCGCCCGTGAAGTCGGGTTCGGAATCCCGGCGAAGGTCTTGCAAAACTGCATCCAGTTTCTGCCGTAATGTTTTGGTGGCCCGGATGTGGATTTCAGGTTCCGGGTTAAGTGAATTAGAATTGCTTTCCATGTTTGTGCTCCCGTGTGGTGTTGAATTGCGTTTTTGCTACAACTGCGGCTCCGACTCTCCAGCCGCGTGCGGCGGCCATGTCGGCGATTCGGATAATCACGTCTGCCAGCTCGGCTTCGGCTCCGCTGAACTCCGGCACCTTGTCGTCCGGTGGATTGCCATGACGGAGCGCCTCTAGGGCTTCGGAGACTTCGCTGTGGACGAGGGCGAGCAACTCACCATCGTTCCGGGGCGCGTCCCACCAGCCTTTGTCTTTGGCTGTTTGGTGGACGCTTGAGGCGAGTGCG